>NZ_SSOB01000004.1 GCF_004801405.1 Cohnella fermenti | reverse complement strand
GGCTGTCTACGCTTAAACGACTCTGTTGCCAGCTTCGCTCCAAGACTCGCTATTGGTGGCGTGGCTTCGCCTTTTCCAAGCAGGGTTTCCACCTGCTAAGTTACTCAACCTATGCTCGGTCGCTCTGATTTTTCACATAAAATCCGGCAACCCTCGGGTTCGGGAGCTTAGTAAGAGCGGCTTCGGTCGGGTTGATATCTTTCCCCCTATTCGCTCCCCCGGATTTCCGGATTTCTCTACGCATCTCCACGTATCTCCATACATATCCGCTCATATCCGCACATATCCGCACATATCCGTGCATATCCGTGCATATCCGTGCATATCCACGCATCTCCGAACATCTCCGAACATCGCTGTTCGCCCCTTTGCCCCGCCTTTGCTCCCTCTGGTCCGAACACTTTGGCAATTTTATGTGATTTTTCACATTCGTCTGCTTGGATCGGAGGCAATCGCAGCGTTTTATGTGATTTTTCGCATATATACGGCACCTCGGGCCAGATTTTTCTCCATGTATGCTATTTTTCACATAGAATCGCCCAAACCGCCCATCATTAAGCTGCATGAATGTGATTTTTCACATAAAATCCGACAACCCTATGATCCGGGAGCTCCGGAGGGGGAGGCTTGTGGGTTTGTTGGGTTCGGCGAGCTCGGTAGAGTAAGCGGGTCGGTTGGTTTGTTGGGTTCGGCAGGTTCAGCGGGTTCGGCGGGTTCAGCGGGTTCGGCGGGTTCGGCGGGTTTGTTGGTTTTTTTGGGTTTGTTGGTTTGTTGGGTTCGGCGAGTTCGGCGGATTCAGCGACTTCAGCGCGTCCGATTGGTTTCTTCGGTTCATTGGTCTTGTTGATTTTGTTGATTTTGTTGGGTTCGGCGAGTTCGGCGAGCTCGGTGGGGTAAGCGGGAATTCGGTTGGTTCAATTGGTTCGGTTAGTTGGTCGGGTTCGGCGACTTCAGCGAGTCCGGCGGGTTTGGTTGGTTTGGTTTGGTTTGGTTAGTTTGGTTAGTTGGGTTAGTTGGGTTAGTTGGTTCGTTTGGTTTAGCTGGTTGGTTCGGCGACTTCAGCGACTTCGTTGGCTCGAATAAGGCGCCGGTCGATTCCGAGCGCGCACACAAACGGCAACCCCATTGGGATTGCCGTCCTGTCCAACATTCCTCAACGCATTCCACAAATCATTCCCTTCATCAACGCATTCCACAATGACTCAACGCATTCCACAAGTCACTCCATGACTCATTCCATAGCTTGTTCCACAACGCACACCTGGCTTGTTCCACAACGCATAGCCCAATTCAGTCGCTCAGACCTCCGCGAAGTAGAATGCCAGGCTGCCGAAGTCGCCTTCGATCTTCGGCAGCGGCAGGCCGACATGCATCAGCTCGTCGCCGCCGTAGATGCGATCCGTTCCCTTCAGCGCGTAGTTCTTCTCCGGGTCGAGCCCCTTCAGGCGCAGCCTCGCGAGCGGGCCGTTCGGCACAGCCAGCGTGCGGACGAAGATCGCGTACGTCTCGGAGCGGTCCGCGGACACGAACTGCCACGCCGTCTCGTTGCCCTCGAACGGGCTGAGCAGACGGTAGAAGTCGCCTTGCTGCACGAGGCCGCGAATGTCCTTGTACTCCTGCACCTGGCGAGCGACCTCCGCCTTCTCCTCCGCGCTCATCTTCGACAAGTCGAGCTCGTAGCCGAAGTTGCCGGACATCGCGACATGGCCGCGCGTCGTCAGCGACGTAATTCGCTGAACCTGGTGGTTCGGCACCTCGGAGACGTGGCTGCCCATCGTGCTGATCGGATACACCAGGCTCGTGCCGTATTGGATCTTCAAGCGCTCGATCGCATCCGTGTCGTCGCTTGTCCACGTCTGCGGCATGTAGTAGAGCATGCCCGCGTCGAAGCGGCCGCCGCCGCCGGAGCAGCTCTCGAACAGAATGTTCGGGAACCGCGAGGTGATCGTCTCCAGCACCTCGTACAGGCCGAGCATGTAGCGGTGAGCCGTCTCGCGCTGGCGCTCGGGCGGAAGCTGGGCGGAGCCGATCTCCGTCATGTTGCGGTTCATGTCCCACTTGACATAGGTCAGAGGCGCACTGGAGAAAATCTCCGTCAAACGCGCGACGATATAATCGCGAACGTCCTGGCGCGAGTAGTCGAGAATGAGCTGCGTGCGGGCAAGCGTACGGCGGCGGTCCGGAACGTGGAGGCACCAGTCCGGATGCGCGCGGTACAGGTCGCTGTCCGGGGAGATCATCTCCGGCTCGACCCACAGGCCGAAGCTCAAGCCTTCCGCGTTCACGCGCGCGGCCAATCCGTCGAGCCCTTCCGGCAGCTTGTCCGTGTTGACGAACCAGTCGCCGAGCGAACGCTTGTCGTCGTTGCGCTTGCCGAACCAGCCGTCGTCGAGCACGAACAGCTCAAGGCCAAGCTCCTTCGCGGCGACGACGATCTTCATCAGCTTCTCCGCGTCGAAGTCGAAGTAGGTCGCTTCCCAGTTGTTGATCAGAATCGGGCGCTCCTTGTCGCGGAACGATCCGCGGCACAGGCGCGTGCGATACAGCTTGTGGAACGTGCGCGACATCGCGCCGAGCCCCTCGCCGGAGTAGACGAGCACCGCCTCCGGCGATTGGAACGACGCTCCGCCGCCCAACTGCCATTCGAAGTCGAACGGGTTAAGGCCGATCGCCAGACGCGTCGAACCGAACTGGTCGACCTCCGCCTGCGCCAGGAAGTTGCCGCTGTAGACGAGGTTCATCGCGTACACCTCGCCGTTGTCCTCCGTCGTCTCCGGCGTGACGAGCGCCAGGAACGGATTGTGCATATGGCTGCTCGAGCCGCGCCGGCTCTCGATCGCCTGCACGCCCGGCATCAGTGCGCGGCGCGCGACATGGCGCTCGCGGGCCCACGTGCCCCACAGGTGCAGCGCCTCGAAGCCGGAATGCGGCAGATCGACGCTTGCACTCAGCAGACGCTGCAGACGGACTGCCTCGCCGCCCCGATTCTCGATGCGGACGCTGCGCGCGATAGCGTCGCTGTCCCGGAACACGGTGTAGCTCACGACAAGACGAAGCTTGGCCGCCTCGTCGTCCAGCGTAATCTCCAGCGTCTCGGCCTCCTGCTCCGACTCGGCGTAGACCGAAGGCAGGCCTTCAAGCGCAGGCTTGCCGGCGACGATCCGATGGCCGGCGACCTTGAACTCGGCGATCGTCGTCCCGTTCGCCAGCCGAACCTGATACGCCGGCGAGCGGAAGTCGCTCGTTCCGTAGCCGGGGAACTCCTGCGGCAGCGTATCGAGCGAGAACGTCTCATCCTCCGGGAACGGATTCGGGTTGAACGACGGGCGGAAAGCCTTCGGCATCATGTCGTGGATTGCGGTTCCGCGGATTTTGCGTCCCCAGTAAAGATGGGCCAGATAGCCGTCCTTGACGACTTGCATCACGTAGCTGACGTTCCCCGATTGCAGATGATAGGTACGGGTACTTTGATCGTAATGAATGGACACAGTTACACCTCTTACTCCTGCTATTTATCTACAACTTAAAAATCCCGCTTCCGCGAAGGAAGCAGGATGAATCCCTAAGACTCGACCGGCAGCCATTCTTGCGACCAGCCCGCCACTGCCGTGAAGATACTCTCCAATGCTCTTCCCTTGTCGGTGAGCGAATATTCGATACGCACCGGAGTCTCCGGGTAGACGTCCCTGCGGACGATGCCCTCCTGCTCCAGGTCCTTCAGCCGCTCCGACAGCAATCGTCCGCTGATGTTCGGAAGCGAAGCCTCAAGCGTGCAGAACCGCTGCGGGCCCGGCAGCAACTGGAAGATAATGAGACCGGCCCAGCGCTTGCTCAGAAGTTGCATCGCCTTCTCGAACCGCGGGCAGATGGTCGGAATTTGCACTTGCTCCAACGCAATCACCTCGCCATACCTGCATTGTAGCACAGGAAGGCGAGTTAATACACAATTTAGCCTCGGCACCGGGCATAGAAAAAATCTCCGCCGCCCGGATTCTCCCGCACAACCTTCCACTAGAACGTCAATGCCGGCATAAGCGCTCTGAATCTTTTTTTACCGCGAATTGACCTTGTGTTAACCCATCCGCCCATAGCCTCTATGATTCCTGTGCTAAGCTTAATAATATCGATGATTGCCGCAAGGAGGACACGGCCGTGAATTTGCAGCAGCTTAAAATATTCGTGCAAGCCATCGAGCTGCAGAAGCTTTATCTGGTCGCGCAGAAGCTGGACATCACCCAACCCACCGTTACGTTTCATCTGAACAAGCTGCAGGAGGAGCTGGGAGTCGCGCTTTTCCATACCAAATCCTATCATGTCATCAAGCTGACCGAGGCGGGCAAGGCGTTCTACCACTATGCGAGGAAGATCAGCGCCTTGGCTTCGGAAGCGGAATCGATGATGGACGTGTACCGGGACTCCGCCGCGGGCAAGCTGGCCATCGGCAGCACGCATACGCCGGCGACCTACCTGCTTCCCCCGCTCCTGGAACGGCTGAAGAGCGATTCCCCGAAGCTGACGGTTCATCTGGACGTAAGGCCCGCCGCAACCATCATGGACAAAATAAAGCAGTTCGAGCTGGATCTCGGAGTCGTGTCGCAGACGCGCATCGACGATCCGAATCTGATCGTCCAACCGATGGTCAGGGACGACCTCGTGCTCATCTTCGCCGAGGGTCATCCGTTCGCCGGGATCGAGCAACTCACCCTTGAGCAGTTTGCGAGCCATCCGTTCATCTCTCATGAGGAAGGCTCGATCAGCCGCCAATTGGTCGACGACTGGGAGTCGGCGAACGGAATCAAGCTGCAAAGGTCGATGGAAGTGTCCGGCTCCGAAGCGTTGAAGGCGGCGGTCCAATGCCGCATCGGCTACGGCATGATTGCGGAAGCTTCCATTCGGACCGAGCGGGAGGAAGGCAAGCTGCTCTCGCGTCCGATTCCGAATTGGGTCTCGCAGCGGTACATCTACATCGTGCAGCATCGCAACAAGCTGGTCAGTCCGGCCATGAGCGCTTTCCGAGAGCTGCTTCAGCGGCAGTTCCAGATTGCTTGACGGGCGAGTCGGGCAGGGGGAGTGCAGGAGGAGTGCGGGAGGAGTGCGGGAGTTGAGGATAGGCGCGTCAAATAAGATCGAAAATCCAACTATATTTTGCGTCTTTGGCCGGAATCCGGCCGATAAGATTGAAATTTCGCCTACATCTCGCACCTTGGCTTCAAATCGAGCCAATAAGATCGAAATTCCAACTACATTCCGCGTTTTGCGCCCAAGTCGAGCTAATAAAATCGAAAATCCAACTACATTCTGCACCCTTCGCTCAATTCTCTTCCTGCGTACCGAACAGAATGGGGCTGCGACGAGAAGATCGGCGGTTTCCCGCCGATCTATGCCGTTCCATGCCGCTCGCCGAAACTCACTCCGCGTCGAACAGCGCCTTGAAGCGGCCGTAGCCCTCTTCCTCCAGCTTGCTCGCGGGAACGAAGCGGAGCGCGGCGGAGTTGATGCAGTAGCGCAGGCCCTCCGGCCCCGGCCCATCCGGGAAAACATGCCCCAGATGAGAGCCCGCCTCCCTGCTGCGAACCTCCGTGCGCACCATGAAGTGGCTGTTGTCCTCCTCCTCCTTGACGATGCCGGTCTGGATCGGCCTCGTGAAGCTCGGCCAGCCGCAGCCGGAATCGTACTTGTCGAGGGAGCTGAACAGCGGCTCGCCGGAGACGATGTCCACGTAGATGCCTTCCTCGTGGTGGTCCCAGAACTCGTTGCGGAACGGCGGCTCCGTCGCGCTGTTCTGTGTCACCTCGTACTGAAGCGGCGTCAGCCTCTCCTTCAGCCCGGCCTTGTCCTTCTCCGTGTTCCAGTGGCTGGAGATGAACGCGTCTCTCCCCGAGCCTTTGCGGTACATCTTGTAACGCAGCGGGTTCTTCTTATGGTAGTCCTGGTGGTAATCCTCCGCCGGGTAGAACTCGGTCGCCGCCGTAATCTCCGTCGCGATCGGACGGTCGAAGCGGCCGCTCTCCGCCAGCTCGCGCTTGGACGCCTCCGCCTTCTCGCGCTGCTCCTCCGTCGTATAGAAGATGCCGGTGCGGTACGATTCCCCGCGGTCGAAGAATTGCCCTCCCTCATCGGTCGGGTCGATCTGCTGCCAGTAGATGCGCACCAGCTTCTCGTACGGCATCAGCTCCGGGTCGTACGTGATCCGAACCGCCTCCGCATGGCCGGTCGTCTCCGAGCACACCTGCTCGTACGTCGGGTTCGGCACATGCCCCCCGGTGTAGCCGGACTCCACCTTCACGATGCCCGGCATCTCCTCGAACGGAGTCACCATGCACCAGAAGCAGCCCCCTGCGAAAATCGCCTTTTCCAACCTAACGTCACTCATCTATGCTCAACCTCCTTGGGTTTAATGAAGCGAATTGCGTCCTCTCCTCACTATACCACTTTCCTTATAACGGACATAGGCGCAACGACACGGCGGCTTGGCGGCGGAAGCATCGTATTGTATGATCGGAACAAGAGATCGATACCGGAACCCTACCAGAACCAGAACCTTAAGGAGCGGAGACATGATTCCGAACGAGACCAAGCCCCCCTTCACGCTGACCGTTCTCTACACAACCGACGTGCACGGCAACGCGCTGCCCCATCACTACGCAGACAACAGTCCGAGCCCGACCGGCTTCGCCCGGCTTGCCCCGCTCATTCGCGCAGAGCGGAGGCGTCACGACCACACGCTCCTTCTCGACAACGGCGACCTGATCCAGGGCACTCCCTTCACCTACTACTATTCCCGGTTCGCAAGCGACGGCCCCCACCCGATGATAAGCGTCTTGAACGAGCTCGGCTACGACGCGGCCGTCATCGGCAACCACGAGTTCAACTACGGCATGGACCTGCTGAACAAGGCGGTGCGCGAATCGCGCTTCCCCTGGATGGCGGCGAACATCGTCGATGCGGCAACCGGCGAACCGTACTTCGGCAAGCCTTATCTGCTCAAGGAATACCCGGAAGGCGTGCGCGTCGCGGTGCTCGGCCTGACGACCCATTACACTCCGAACTGGGAGCATCCCCGCAACCTGATCGGCCTCGTGTTCAAGGATGCCTGCGAGACGGCGAAGATATGGGTGAAGAGGCTGAAGGAAGAAGAGCGCGCCGACCTCGTCATCGTCTCTTACCACGGAGGCTTCGAGCGGAACCTGGATACCGGCGAGCTGACCGAGAACGAGACCGGCGAGAACCAGGGCTACCGGATGTGCATGGAGGTGCCGGGCATCGACATCCTGCTGACGGGCCACCAGCATCGCGAGATCGACGGGGCGTGCATCAACGGGGTTCGCATCATCCAAGCCGGCGGCATGGGCATGCATCTGGGAATGGCCGAGGCAACCTTGCAGTGGGAAAATCGCGCTTGGCGCGTAACCGGGACCGAGTCGAAATTGCTGCATCAAGGCGAGTTCGTTCCCGACCCGGCGGTCGTAGAGCTCGTCTCCGGGGTCGAGGAAGGGACGCAGCGCTGGCTCGACCAGCCGATCGGCTTCGTCGAAGGAGACATGACGATCGCCGATCCGATGAAGGCGCGCCTTGCGGAGCATCCGTACATCGAGTTCCTGAACCGCGTTCAGATGGAAGCGGCGGAGGCGGACATCTCGTGCACCTCTCTCTTCGACAATTGGTCGCCCGGCTTCGGCAGCCGCATCACGATGCGCGAGATCGTCGCCAACTACATCTACCCGAACACGCTTAAGGTGCTCCGGGTGTCGGGACAGGACATCAAGGACGCGCTCGAGAGAGCCGCGGCCTACTTCGAGTGGACGGGTTCGGAAGCCCGGGTCAGCGCCGGGTTCTCCGATCCGAAGCCGCAGCACTACAACTACGACATGTGGGAAGGCATCGAGTACGAGCTCGACATCGCGCGCCCGCTCGGAGACCGCGTCGTCAAGCTGGAGCAGGACGGCAAGCCGCTCGACCCGGCCGGAGAATACGACGTCGCCATGAACAACTACCGGGCCGTCGGCGGCGGAGAGTACCCGATGTTCAAGGACAAGCCCGTCGTTCGCGACATTACGGTCGATGTCTCGGAGCTGCTGGCCGGCTACATCCTGGAGAAGGGCACGATCAAGGCGAGCGTGAACCGGAACTGGAAGGTGACGGCGAACGGGGTCGAGGTCGTCAAGGGAGAAGAAGCGGAACGGTAAGCGCGCCGCCAACCGCTCCGTTTAATCCCGGGATAACGTTGCTATGCTGTAATGGGGGAAAAGGCTTCCGGGAAACGGGGAACGGCGGATGATTCGGCAGTGGGGATGGTTGGCGCTGGCGGCGGCGGGAATCGCGGCCGTCGACAGCTGCCATATCGCCTCCCTCCCGACGACCTACGTGCTGGACGAGACTGGCATCGTCGCATGGAGGAAGCTCGGACCGGTTACCCGAGCCGAGCTGGAGGACGAACGGGGACTCGCGAACGCTCCGGCTGACGATCTTCCGGGCATTCAGGAAGCGTTCAAGTAGCGGGCCGTCTCCGTCCGATAGGCGCTCAGCGCAGGCAGCAGTCCGGCCGCCGTGCCGGCGAGAGCGACGTACCCGACGAGCGACAATTGCCCCGCCTGGAACCGGATAGGGGCGGAGATCGAGAGGAACTCCCCGAGGTAGCCGGTCAGCAGGTAAGCGAGACCGTAGCCAGCCGCATAACCCGCCGCACAGCCGATCAGCATCACAAGCGCCGACTCCAGCAGAACGATCGCGAGCACTTCCGCCCTTCCCGCCCCGATTGCACGCAGAATGGCAACCGTTCTTCGGCGTTCCACGGTCGCTCCGTACAGCGCCAGAATGACCGTCAGCCCCGCCATGCCAAGCACGACGTAGCCGACAATTCTCAGAACCTGTTCCCCGCTTCCCATCATATCGAAGATTCTCGCCAAGGTTTGCCCGGGAAATACCGCCTGTGCGTCCTTCCCCCGATTGATCTCCTGATACATCGTCATCAGATCGGTGTAGCTCTTCGGCTTGATCAGCGCGGCCGTCACGCCCCGCTCCTCTGCGGAATGCTCGGCCTCGGAGTTCTCGAAGCCCGCAGTTGCTCCGTTCTCCCCGGACACCTCGCCCTCGTGCTCGTCTTCGTGCTCATGCCCGAGCCAATAGCTCTCCATATTGACGTAGATGCCTTGATCCGAAGGCGCCGCCACTCCCTTAAGCACGCCGACGACCGTATACGGATGCTCCGTATGCTCCTCTTGCTCGCGGGACTCCGTCACCCCGTGTGCCGAGACGAACGTATCCCCCGGCTTAAGCCCGGTCTCGCGCGCGACCTTCGCTCCGATGACGGCTTCGAACGGCTGCTCGAACAATCGGCCCGACGCGAGCCGGAAGTAGGCGGGATCGACGGGGCGCGCCTTGAGGTCGAAGAACGAGACCGAGGTGCCGACAATCCGGAAGCCTTCGTAATTGTCGCCGAGCGCGAACGGAACGGCCTGGGACACTCTCTCGTCGTCAGCCAACGATTCGTAGTATTCCGGTTCGAGGTTGGCGAGCGGATTATCCATGAGGAAAATCGTGTTGAACACAAGCTGGCTCGAGCTCCCCTTCGAGCCGACCAGCATGCCGAACGGCTCGCTCGCGCGCACGATTCCTTGCTTGATGCCGCTGGACAGCAGGAGGATCGCCAGCGTGACGGCGATGCCGACCGCCACGACGCCGATCGTAATCAGCGTCTGCACGCGGCGGTTAAACAGGTTGCGCCAAGCGATGAACAGCAGCGACACGGTCATCCTCCTCTCGCGCGGCAAGCTCGCGGATCGGGACGACGCGCCCCGTGCGCTTCGCAAGCTCCATGTCGTGTGTGCTCAGGAGCAGCGCCGCCCCTTCGCTCTCGCACGCTTCCGCGAGCAGGGCGTAGACTATCTGCGCGTTCGCGCCGTCCAGGCTGGCCGTCGGCTCGTCGGCCAGCACAAGCGCGGGCCGGTTCGCCAGCGCTCGCGCGATGCTCACCCTCTGCTGCTCCCCCTGGCTAAGCTGGTGGGAGCGATGGTTCAGCCGGTGGCCGAGGCCCACCCGGCCGAGCAGCATGTGCGCGCGCTCCTTGCGCTCGCGCGCGGGAATCGTGCGGCCGAAGCCCATGGCCGCCATCACGTTCTCCGCCGCCGAGAACCCCGGCAGCAGGTTAAAGCTCTGGAACACGTAGCCGATATGCTTCGCCCGGAAGCGGTCAAGCTCCGCCTCCGAGAGCGAACCCAGCTCGCGTCCCAGCAGTTGAATCGACCCGCTTGTCGGCCGGAGCACTCCCGAGATGAGGTGGAGGAGCGTGCTTTTGCCGGAGCCGCTCGGGCCGACGAGCGCGGCCTGCTCGCCCGCCGCCATCGCGAAGCGGCTGACGCTCACCACGGGCACGGCGGACCCGCCCTTCATCGGATAGGTCTTCGACACTTCCTCGAGCACAAGCATCACTTGAGCACCTCCGTTTTGTCCGCGTTGATGCGGATCAGGCTGACGAAGCCCGTCTCCTCGTCGGTCTGTGAGCCGACGCTGAGCGTTCCCGTCACCTTCACCTCATGCTCCGTCGGCTTGATCTCCTTGCCCGGCGGCATGAACACAACGACGATATCGTTCGGCCAGTCGGCATCCGTCGAGCAGAACGGGCAGATGCTCATCGCCACCTTCGTCAGCACGAAGAAGCGCACCGTCGCCGACAAGGGCGGAGCCATGTAGCCGATCATCTCGACCTGCTGCCCGTCCAGCTCGCCGACCTTGTCGGAGAACGTCAAGCCCCGGACCGTCTCCGCGCCGTACAGCTCGGAGAACTTGAGCGTCTCCGGCCCCGAGTTCTCCTTCTTCGGCTGCGGCTTCTCTGAAGGCGATGGCGACGGCGACGGCTGTGCGGATGCCGACGGAGATGGGGATGAAGACGGGGACGGAGATGAAGACGGCTGCGGCGAAGGGCTTGCGGGCGCAAGAGCGGGAGGCTCCGATGCCTTCGGCGACGCCGCGGCGACCTTCGTCTCCTTCGCGTTCCCGGCTTCCGGCGCGGCGCTTGCAGCCGGCGCTGCGGCCGCCGGATCGCTTGAGCCGCTCGCGCTCCCCGCGTCGCCCGACGCCGCCGTCGAGCTCGCCTCGCTTGGCCCCGGGCTCTCCGAGGGCGAGGACGAGGCTGAGGCCGACTCGCTCGGCGGCGCGATCTCGCTTGCTTGCGCGGAGGCCGGCGCAGAGGTCGGCGCCGCCGCCGGAGCCTTCGTCTCCTTCGCGTTCGCGGCCTCGGGCGCTGCCCAGCGCTCCGCATCGTCCGCCCCCTTCGCCAATGATTCCTGCACGTAAGCGTTGCCCGTCGAATCCGTCTCCGGCATCGGCGGCTCCACCGTCCGCTCCCCGCAAGCCGTCAATGCGCAGACCAGCGCGACGATCGCTCCCGCCGCCGCTCTCCTCCCAAATCTCGTTCGCATGAAGTCCTCTCCTCCCTTGCGCTTAACCGATAACCGGCACTCCCCCGCGCCGACCGCCGCCGTTTAGCCCGACACCCCCGGCGAACCCGCCGGGGGTGATCGTACGAGCCAACCGGGACAGGGGCAAGGACCCGGCACAACGGCAGCCAGTCTGCTTAGGCTCAGCCCAACGCAGCCAGAAGGCTGCTGCTGGTCACGAGCACTTCGCCGTCCGTGTCCGTCTTGAATTCCAGCTTGATGATCTTGTTGTTCGTCGACGCTTGGCCGCTCGTCAGGTTAAGCACGACGGTCCGCCCGTTCAGCGTGATCGATACCTTGTTCGTCGTCGAGTTCTTCTTCACCGTGCCGCCGAGCAGATTCGCGAAGTCGCGCAGATTGACCCACTTCTTCGTATCGACCTTCGCGCCGGTCAGGTTCAGGCCGAGCGAGTTGACCATTCCGAAGAACACCTGCGTGTTGTCCAGCGTGCCCTGGAAGTACTCCGAGCCCGGCCCGTAGGCCATCAGCGGCACATCGTCCGCCGTGTGCACCTCCTGCGAATCGGTCGTCGGGTTCACCGTTCCCGTGCGCAGGAAGCGGTCCTTGTCCGGATCGTCCGGGTTGAGCAGCGCCGCCGGATTCGCCACGTACACGCCGTCGGAATCGATGGCCGGAGCGGTCGGCACCTTGTTGAACTTGTAGTCCTCGTAGTAATCCGGAGCGGCGCCGAACACGACCGCTAGCTTGCGGCTGACGTCCGGATTGTCCGGGAAGCCGTCCTTGTTCGCGTCGACGTAGTTCGGGAACTGCGACGCTTCGTACGTGCGGATCGCTTCGCGGCCGGACTTGCCGTCGCCTTCCCAATACGTGCCCGCGATGCTGGCGGAGTGCGAGTGGTCGGCGGTGACGACGATCAGCGTGTCGCCGTTCTTCTCGGCGAACTTGCGCGCGATCCCGATCGCCTTGTCCATCTCGATCGCGTCATACGTGGAACGCTCCCAGTCGACCGTGTGCAACTGCTTGTCGATGCTTGCGCCTTCGACCATCAGGAAGAATCCGTTCTCGTTCTGGCTGAGCACGTCGATCGCCTTCTGCGTCATGTCCCACAGGTTCGGCTGGTCGGTGAACGACTTCAGCGCGTCCTTGTTGCCGGTCGAGCGGTCGTAGTACACGTTCATGTCGCTCGGATGGAAGAGGCCGAGCAGCTTCTTCTCGGATGGCGCCGCCTTCAGGCTCGTCGCGCTGTCCGCGAACGTGTAGCCGCTCTTCTCGAAGTCGCCGATCAGATCCTTGTCGTCCTTGCGCTTCGAGCCCGGCGTCGATTGCGGCAGGAAGTAGGCCGAGCCGCCGCCGAGGATCACTTCCGGCTGAAGCTTGTAGAGCATCTCCGCGATCTCCGGCTTGTCGGAGCGGCGGCGGGTATGGGAGACGACCGCGGCCGGCGTCGCGTCCTCGATCTCGGACGTCGACACGATGCCGACCGACATGCCGCGGCTGCGCTTGAGCATCTCCGCGAGCGTCTCGACCTTCGGGTCGTCCAGCGAGCTCTCGGTGTTGTCCGGGTAGATGCCGAGTCCGTTGACCGCGGACTTATGGCCGGTGTTGTACGCGCTGGCGCTGTTCGCGGAGTCCGTTACGAGCGAATCCATGCCGGAGGTCGTCACGACCGCGCGCTGGTCGAACTTGTCCATCTCCAGAAGGCCGTTGTACTTGCCTTCGGTCAGCCCTTGCGAGAGAATGCGCGCCATCGTCACGCTGGAGAATGCCATGCCGTCCCCGATGAACAGGATGACGTTCTTCGCTTTGGCACCGCCCGCATCCGCCGCGTTCACCGTGTACTTGACCGTCTTGGTCAAGCTGCCGGCCTTGACCGCCACCGTATACACGCCGGGCACAGAGAATGCGACGTCGCGAATCGTGAATTCCTTGCTCGTGTCCGTGCTCGTCTTCACGTACGGCTTGCCGAATACGTCCGCGGCTTCCTTGCCGTTGATCGTAATGCTGACCGCTCCCGGATCGGAAGACAAGTCGTTCAGCTCCACCCGGAAGTCGAACTTCGCCCCAGCGAGAAATTCCGCACGGTCGATCGGAGCCACATAGACCGATGCCGCCTTCGCAACCGTCGCCGCCGCATCCGCCGCTTGCACCGTCGCCGCCTGGTTGGAGAGCACCTCCGCACCGGTCCCGACGAGCGCCACCGCCAGAGCCGCGGCAGTCACGCTTTTCCACATTCTCAACGTCGTCAATTCCCTGCACCTCCAGAACAAATTTAAGCTTCCTTTAATCTCTCTTTAATATAAGAGGGCATTGTTAAGAGGAATAAGAGCGATAGTAAAGCGGCGGTAAATTTAGCGGACGCTTTATGCTCTTCCGCTCTCCGCATATCTTCGCGCCAAGTCGGCACACTAGATTCACTCCGCGAACGAAGGAGGCGACACACTTGGCCAAGCAGCAGGGGCACGCGAACAAGAACACGAAGACGCGCTCTTCGGACAAGAAGAGCAACGGCTCGGGCAACAATCACTGAGGCCGGACAACGACTCCAACGAAGCTCCCCCGATTGTCCGCGCTTGAACGCGGCCTCGAGGGAGCTTCTCATTTGCTTTGCATCTGGAAATCTCCGTGCCCCCGTTTTATGATGGATACTATAGAAGGTCGGCAAAATATCAAGGCCAGAGGAGCTCGGTACCGAAGTGGATTTTCCAACTGTGACGCTTAGAGAATATATGATGGGACGCTCCGCCCTGTCCGCGGATTCCTTCCTCCGTCTTGCCCGAACGCTGGCCGCGAGCGTGGAACGGCTTCACCGGCAGCAGCTTCTGCATCTCGATCTGAGGCCGGAACGCATTGCCGTCGCCCGCGGCGGGGAAGAGGCCCGCCTGCTCGATTCGGAGAATTCGGTTCGCCGGAAGGACGACGGCCGCGAACGGCTTGGCGAGCTTGCGCTTGAGCCGGAAGCGCTGCCTTACTGTTCCCCCGAGAACACCGGCCGAATGATGCGCTCGGCGGATGAACGAAGCGACCTGTACTCGCTCGGCGCCATCTATTACGAGCTTCTGACCGGACGGTTGCCCTTCGAGGCGGATTCGCCGTCGGAATGGATTTACCGGCATCTGACGCAGAGCCCTCCGTCCTTCGCGGAGCTCGGAATCTCGCTGCCGTCCGGCTTCGAGCCGCTTGTCCTGAAGCTTCTGGAGAAGAACCCGGACAAGCGTTATCCAAGCGCCGGCTTCCTGCTCGCGGACCTGGACAAGCTTGAGCGCTCCCCGGACGCCGTCTTCACCGAATCGGGCTTCCATGGGCGGGATTACGAGATCTCCGTGCTGACGCAGGCGCTGTACTCGGCAGGCTTCGGCTCGACCGAATTGGTCTACCTCGCCGGAGATGCCGGTATCGGCAAGACCAGCCTGATGAACGAGCTGTTCCGCCAGCAGGCGAACCAGCGCCAGCACTTCTATATCGCCGGCAAGTTCGATCAGCTGTCGAAGGAGAGCCCTTATCACCCGATTATCGAAGCGTTCCGCGGGCTTCTGAGGCACCTGCTCGGAGAGCCGCGCGAGCGCGTCGAGCGCTGGAGGGCTCGGCTTCAGGCAGCGCTGGGTCCGAATGCCGGCGTTCTGACCGCCATTCTGCCCGAGCTTGACCTGCTTCTCGAGGATACGCCCGATGTCGAGGAGCTGCCCGCGAGCGATGCGCAGAAGCGCTTCATCTATGCGTTCCGCCGCCTCGTGCAGACGCTCGCGTCCAAGGAGCATCCGATCGTTCTGTTCATCGACGATCTGCATTGGGCGAACGCTTCCTCGCTGCAGTTGCTCCAGGCGCTTCTGTCCGATCCCGAGAACCAGCACATGCTGTTCGTCTTCTCGTATCGGCCTTCCGAGACGGACCGGAGCAAGCTCCCCGGCTTCGAAGCGGATAAGATTGTGGCGAGGCAAGCGGTCGTGCGCCACCTGTCCCTCTCGCCTCTCGGATTGGAGCAGATGAGCCGAATCGTCCTTGAGCTTCTGAACTGCGACGAAGAGACCGCCTTGAGCCTGACCGAGCTGCTCTATCCGCAATCCCGCGGCAATCCCTATCACTTGAAGGAGATCCTGCTGAGCCTGCAGAAGGATCGCATCTTGAGCTATGTGCAGGAGACGCGCCGCTGGCAATGGGACCTGGGGCGATTCCTCGAGCGTTCTCCGAGCTACGCCGTCCAGGATCTGATCGGGCAGCGGCTGGCGCGCCTGTGCGAAGAAGCGCAGCAGCTTCTCAAGCTGGCTTCCTGCGCAGGAAGCGTATTCGAACCGCGGCTGGTCGAGAAGGCGTTGGCCGCCGGGGGCGAAGCGTGCGACGCGCACTGGCGGTCGCTGGAGCTCGAAGGCATTATCGTCCCTGCGGAGGACGATCACTATCGCTTCTCCCACGACAATATTCAGAAGACGATCTACGCGCGGATGGACGAGGAAGAGAAGCAGCTCAACCATATTCGGATCGGCCGGCTGCTGATGGCGGAGGATAACGAGCGGCGCGATCGCTTGTTCGAGGCGGTTAACCAATGGAATCGCGGGCATGCCCGGATAACGAACGAGCAGGAACGGCTTGCGCTTGCCGAATGGAACCTGGAAGCCGGGCAGCGGGCCAAGTCCTCCTCCGCGCACGATATCGCGCTGGGCTACTTCTCAATTGGCGCGGAGCTGCTTGCCGAGCGGGACTGGGAGCGGAACTTCGGCCTCAGCTTCGAGCTCCGCGTCCAGAAGGCCGAGTGCGAATACTTATGCGGCCACGCGGCGGAATCCGAGCGGCAGCTCGACGCCCTGCTCGGCCGCGCCCGGACGACGGCGGAGCGAAGCCGGGTGCAATTGATTCGGATCATGCAATACATCAACCAAGGGCGTTACCTGGAAGGAACCGAGCTGGGGCTGCAATGCCTCCGGGAGCATCATGTTCATATTCCGTCCAAGCCGGGCAAGGCGCTGCTCTGGTTCGAGCTGCTTCGGATCGAGACCCTTCTGCGCGATCGTTACGATCGGCTGGCCCGGAAGGACGAGATGACGGACCCCGATCGCATCGCGGCGATGAACCTGATTCTGGCCATCGTCCCGTCTACGTTCTTCACCGACAAGAGCGTATTCGTCATGCTGATCTGCCGGGCGATCCTGCTCTCCCTGAAGCACGGCAATTCGCCGGTGTCGGCTGCCGCCTACACCTCATACGGCATCATTCTCGGGCAGTTGATGGGCAACTTCAAGAAGGGGTTCGCCATCGCCGAGGTCGGGGTGGAGCTGGCGGAGCGCTGCAACGTCGCTTCGGTGAAGAGCAAATCCTATACGATGTTCGGCGGAGTCCTCTGCCAGTTCGGAGGAGACGCGCGCGAAGGGGAAGCTTACCTGCACAAGGCGCTTCGCACCGGGATGGATTCCGGGGATTACGTGTTCGCCAGCTACGCGATGGGGGCGCACGTCAACTCGCTCTACACGAGAGCTTCGCTCAGCGACCTGGCCAGACAGATCGCCGATTACCTGGCCGTTCTGGATACGACGAAGGACGAGTTTGTTCGCCAGAACTTTTACCTCTATCAGCAGTGGATTCTTGCCCTCCAAGGCCGCACCGAAGCTGCGGATTCGTTCGACAGCCCCGGCTTCGACGAGCGCGAATTCCTCGGCCGCATCGGGAAGGAAGAGACCTCCGGCACGACGATGTATCAATATTGCGCCTACAAGACGCAGCTCATCTACCTCGACGGACGCTTCGAGGAGGCCGTTCGTTGGGCGAGCCAGGCGGCCGTTCATCAGGAGTTCTCCACGCACCTGCCGCATTGGCCGGAATGCGTCTACTACGGAATTCTGGCCGAGCTGGCGGTTTACCGGCTATCGGACCGTCGGTCTCCGCTTCGCAAGGGGCTAAAGCGCGAGCTGCAGCTCTTCCGGCGATGGGCCGAGTGCAGCCCGGCCAATTATTTGCCCCGCTGGTACTTGCTCCAGGCCGACTACGCCTCGACTGCAGGCGACGACGGCTTCGCCGAGGAGCGCTACGACCGGGCGCTGCGCGAGGCTTGGGAGCGCGGGGACTTCCATGTAACCGGCGTTGGCGGGGAACTGGCCTCGAATCACTATCGGAGCCGGAACCGGATCAAGACGGCCCTTCATTACGCTCAAGTCTCGTTGGAGGGGTATCGGCAGTGGCAGCTCCCTGGGAAAATCAAAAGGATGGACGAGCAAATCTTCAACTTGAGGCTGGAATCCGTGGAGGAGGCGGTCCATGAGACGGAGAGTCTGATTGCCGCTTCGTCCGAGATGGCCGCGGAGCCGGCGAACGATCCCCGTTCGGGCGCCAGCGTCGATCTGGCGGCCATTCTTCGCACGACGCAGGCGATCTCCCATCAGATCGATATCGATGCCGTGCTCGCCGAGATCATGAATACGATCCTGCGGCATTCGGGAGCGGCCAAGGGCGCCTTGATCACAAGCAGCAACGACGAGCTGTTCCTTCAGGTCTATCTGGACTCCGAGGACGAGGCTTCCCCTTCGCCGCTAGTATGGAACGACAACTCGCTGCTGCCGGAAGGGCTGATCCGCTACGTCTTCCGCACGCAAGAGGATGTTGTCCATTCGGGCGAAGCCGAGAGTTGGGTGATGCACAATCCTTATCTCGCCAAGCGCCAGCCCGAATCCGCGCTCTGCCTCCCGATCGCCCGTCACGGAACGACGCTCGGGGTGCTGTACCTGGAGAACAAGCACACTGGGGGCGTCTTCGCGCCGGAGCGCGTCTCGGTGCTGCGGACAATGGCGACGCAGGCGATCCTGATGTGCGTCCTTCAGAGCCTGCCCGATCCGCTTCCATCGCAGGCGGACGAAGACGAGACGCTCGAGCTCGGACCGAGCCCGGTCGCCATGGACGAGCCGCTCACCGAACGGGAGCTGGAGGTGCTCTCCCTGCTCGCCTCGGGCATGTCCAACAAGGAGATCGCCGACCGTCTGATCATCGCTATAGGGACGGTTAAGGTTCATGTCAAAAATATTTTCGCCAAGCTTAAGGTAAACCGAAGAACGAAGGCGGTCGCCCAAGCGAAGGAGCTTAAGCTGCTGGACTAAACGCAAAAAACAAACAGATCACCGTAATCATTCCATTCCATCCGTAATCGATTGGAAGCGCTTGTTCCATTACAATGGGGAACGGACTGCTCCAATTCACTAACACACATCGCGCCACACGATCGAGGAGGATTATTGAAGGAATGACTACGCTCAAAGTAGGGGTTATCGGGACAGGCGGTATTTTCAAATTTGCGCATCTGCCCGGCTGGTTGTCGATTAAGGAAGTGGAGATTGTCGCCTTCTGCGACGCATTCAAGCCGTCCGCCGAAGCGGCGGCGAAGGACTTCCCGGACGCGAAGGTGTACGACGATTACAAGGAGCTGCTCGCCGATCCGGCCATCGACATCGTCGGCATCAGCACCCCGAATCTGTACCATTCGGAGATCGCGATCGCCGCGCTGCAAGCCGGCAAGCACGTCTTCTGCGAGAAGCCCGATGCGGTGAACCCGGTCGAAGCCCAGAAGATGGCCGACGTCGCGCGCTCTTCCGGCAAGCTGCTCATGACGATGCGCAACAACCGCTTCTCCGAGGAAGCGAAGTTCGCGAAGAAGATCATCGGCCAAGGAGCGATGGGCGACCTCTACATGGGCCGCTGCGGCTGGATTCGTCGCCGGGGCATTCCTGGACGCGGCGGCTGGTTCACGACCAAGGAGCTGTCTGGCGGCGGTCCGCTGATCGACCTCGGCGTGCATATGATCGATATGGCGATGTGGCTCGCGGGCAACCCGAAGCCGGTGACCGTATCGGGCTCCACGTACCGCAAGTTCGCCGATCGTCCGGAAGCGGACGGCTCCATCCCGAAGGGAACGTTCGACGTCGAGGACCTTGCGGCCGGCTTCATCCGCTTCGACAACGGCGCCTCCCTTCAGATCGAGTTCAGTTGGGCGTCCAACATCGAGGAAGAGAAGAAGTTCCTCGAATGGAGAGGCACCGAAGGCGGCTTCAGCCTCGTGAACGATAAGCTGTCGCTCTTCACGGAGAACGAGGGCATCCTGATCGACCAGAAGCCGCGCTTCTCCCCGTCTCAGACGCCGCAGCACACGGCCAACATCCAGCACTTCGTCGCCTGCATCCTCGGCAAGGAGTCGCCGATCATCACGCCGGACCACGGCGTCGACATGATCAAGATCCTCTGCGCCATCTACGAATCCGCCGAGCTCGGCCGCGAAGTCCGGCTGTAAGGCGCCGAATTGCAAGAACGCCCCCATCCCGCGCGCTGCTCGTGTCGCGAAGCTGGGGGCTCTCTGTTGCAGGAATTCCCCATCCCCGTCACACTCCACGCTCCACGCTCCCGAACGGGCAACGACCGGGCAACGAACGCACCTGCCCGACGGCAGACCTTCAACGATAAACCGCCATTCCGAGGAGCTCTCTTGCTTAGTTACGAGCCAGAGGCTCCTTCAAGCTCGCTTCACTTGCTGCCTTCACTCGCTGCCTCGTCTCGCCCAATCTATGCGGTTTTTCACATACAATTGGCGCTAATAGCGGTCTGTACCGGATTTAGACAGAAAAGTCCCACCACCGTCTAGCACCGTCCCGACGCGGTCTGCAGGTTGGTGAGTTGGCGAGTAGGCGCATTTATTTCCATATTATGGTTCGTACAGTCGCTGTCGTTATCCCCCTTCTGAACCCTTATGCCTCTTCTCCCCTTGGATCAGGAACCTCCGCTTGCCGGTCACGCCCTTGGGTCGTAGGACAGCCCATTCCCTTGCACCTTCTTATCCTGAACGAAAGGGAGAAGAGACCTAATGCCGCCAGAGGGCTCATGTCAGTAAGTGGTCAGTGGAAATTTCATCCACGCTCCTCTCGCGAGGAGCGACCAGGGGTTGGCCGTGGGATTTTTTATGACGATACATTTCAATCCACGCTCCTCTCGCGAGGAGCGACACGTTCTGGGTCCACGCTGCTGCTAGCGTGGGTCGTATTTCAATCCACGCTCCTCTCGCGAGGAGCGACGATCAGCCGGACGTCCAGTTTATTAACGAGGTCAATATTTCAATCCACGCGCCTCTCGCGAGGAGCGACACGGCCTCGGCGGGCAGTCCTATATTGATCGTGCATTTCAATCCACGCTCCTCTCGCGAGGAGCGACGTTTATTACATCTCAATTCGCGATTCTCCTAAACATTTCAATCCACGCTCCTCTCGCGAGGAGCGACCAACAACAGCAGATGAGGGGGTATCAGGAGGGATATTTCAATCCACGCTCCTCTCGCGAGGAGCGACGCAGAGCCCCCGCTCTGCAATATCGCGGAATCGCATTTCAATCCACGCTCCTCTCGCGAGGAGCGACCAAATACAACCATAGGGGGGAGGGACGAAATGCAATTTCAATCCACGCTCCTCTCGCGAGGAGCGACGTACCCAAAGGCGGAGAGGAAGTTCACCAATCTATTTCAATCCACGCTCCTCTCGCGAGGAGCGACGGTACAAGGGCAGCCGGAGCCGGAACAGCAGAAGATTTCAATCCACGCTCCTCTCGCGAGGAGCGACGATACGACCTCCTGCTGGATAGGCTAATCGATGGATTTCAATCCACGCTCCTCTCGCGAGGAGCGACATGACGAGCAATACGAAACGGTCCAGCGCAGGCTATTTCAATCCACGCTCCTCTCGCGAGGAGCGACATCCCATGCTCGACCTGGCCGAATACACGTCGAAATTTCAATCCACGCTCCTCTCGCGAGGAGCGACGGCGATTCGAAGCCTTAGGAGGCCTTTTTGCCCTCGCAAGAAACTGAATCGCAGACATTCAAACATACAAACACAGATTTACAAATCGATTCAATCGCAAACAAACAATTTCGCCTCATTTTCCTGGTGCGAAACCCCCGGCAAAATCATGTGAGCTTGGCATTCGCACCAATAAAAGCCACCTGCCACCACCGTTGTTCTCCCTTGCTCGCTGGAGCCCATTTTCACAAAATCAAAGGTCCCTCCAGGTCCAACGCCGCCTTAATGCCGACATGCTCTACCTTGCTCTTATAATTGTTCCCGAGTTGGTAGAATCGAAGACTGTCTTCTTCCTCGTCGATGAGGCTCAGAAGCTCCAGCTTGAGCTTCTTGAACTGAGTGGCATCAACGATACATTCGAACACCGAGTTCTGCACCCGCTGGCCGCAATTCAGGCATGCCTTCGACACCTGACGCAAGCGGCTTCTCCCCGCGCTCGTCACTGTGCTGACGTCA
Organism: Cohnella fermenti; assembly: GCF_004801405.1. GTDB lineage: Bacteria > Bacillota > Bacilli > Paenibacillales > Paenibacillaceae > Cohnella > Cohnella fermenti. The sequence goes on along the minus strand of NZ_SSOB01000004.1, from coordinate 233,996 downwards.
TACGTAATCAGTACCAACACTTGAAATCACCTACTTCCACAGAAAAGGCGGATATTCATCTAAGTCCCCCCGCAAGTATCGAGACAGCAGAAGCGCCTGCGCGTGAGGCACCAAACCCCATGAGATCGCCTCTCCGAGATAAGGATGCGTAATCTTCTCCTGCTTCTTGCTCTGCCAAGCCGAGAGAAAGTTTTTCCTCGCTTCATCTCTCATGAGGACCGCCCCGTTCTCCTTCTGCCAGAAGTCGTCCGGCCCGACCAACCGCTTGTTGATCATGGTCAGAACGAACTTGTCCGCATAGACGCCGCGCAGTTCCTCCATCACATCCAGCGCCAGGGATGCGCGACCGGGCCTGTCCCGGTGCAGGAAGCCGACATACGCGTCCAGACCGACTCCTTCGAGCGCCGACGCAACGTCGTTCGCCAGCAGCGTATAGGCAAGCGACAACATGGCGTTCACCTTGTCCAAGGGCGGACGGCGCGACCTGCCGCGGAATTCGAACTCTTCCTTCTGCTGCAGGATCATCTCATCAAACAGTCTGAAGTAGCTGTACGCCGCCGATCCTTCCAGACCGCGCAGCAGCTCCAGATCCTCGCATTCCCTGGCCTCCTGCATCGCCGTCGACAGTTGCCCCGACACGGTCTTGAACTTCTCGATGTCGATCCGCTGCGGATAATCCCGAGTCATACGCTCAAGCATCCATTTCTGATTATAGAGCTTCCCAATGACAAAATTCCGTGCCACCGCCGCCGATGCCCGTTCATCCTCTGCGATCCGGTACTGTTTTCTGCGCAAGACGACGTTGCCCCTGCTCTCCCCGATGACCCGGGCCAAATTACAACCCACGCTCCCCTAGCGAGGAGCGACCGTCTTCTCGGCCAACTGAGTATTAATGCTTCCAAAATTTCAACCCACGCCCCCCATACGGGGAGCGACCGCAATCGTTGCCCTTATCTCTCAATAACGTTGACAGTGTCAGGGATCAGTTCACTATTGATCTGAACTTCATAATCACTAAAGTCTCGTGCCGGCAAATTCTCGTCCTTTCGACTTACCGTAACCGCGTCGAACAGCTTCTGAACCGAGATATTCCCCATTCTGGACGTGTGTTCGAAAATAATCAGTCTTCTTGTCCCCATCAACCCGCGAGTTGCGGAACGATCATGCTCAAACATGTTCTCGATCGCTTCCCATAACAATTCCAGATCGACATCAGAGAATCCCGTTTGATTCGCCAGAGGAGCCGAGACGAACCCATGGGCTCGATAAAGTCCATACGGAACCGTAAACTTGCGTCCCATGGTACGGTTGTCTCCCCCCTGCTTCTCCGCATCCGCCTCGGTAGTAACCGCCATTCTGGTAATGCTATGCTCATGTGCGATGACCGGATCGACCGAACGCGCAAAGGTGAGTTGCACCGGACCGCGAACTTGTCCGGCATTCGCCCCTGTGGACAACACCGCTCCGAATGTTCGGATGTCGAAGAAGTTCTGGCACATGAATTTTCTAGCCCGATCTACTTCTTTGCCTTGTCCTTGACCTGCCTTATTTCGCTTCTTCCCATCACTCGGGTCAGCAGGGGCCTCGTTCAAATCAATATCCAAGTTGATATATGCCTGCTCAATGGTCTGATTCAAGATCGACTTTTCTTTAACGAAGATGGCATAAGGAGGCTGATCCTCCATTCTTAATCCTACGTAGTTTCTGATCTTTCTTTTAAGACTAACATCCGTAACCAGTCCGTGCCCCGTCTCCGGATCAACACGCGGCAGGTTACCTGCATCGGGATCTCCGTTCGGGTTGCCGTCCTTCACGTCGAACAACAGGATAAAATCATATCGTTTCTGAAGTGCCTCGCTCATGCTCAATCTTCCTCTCCGGTTTTATTTTGAAGACTTGCATCCGAATCTTCTTTCTTTTTAGAAGTAAAGAATTCTTGTCTTTGATGATAGTAACCAATAGCAAATAGTCCTTGCTCATTCAGGCTAAGATGAGCTGGAAACGCCTTAATCTTCCCCATAATCTCTCCGAGCAATCCTTCAAAAGTGACTACTCTTCCTTTCCTATCTATCTTCTTCAGATGATGATTTTTGAGCCTCAACAGGGTTGGTAAGACGATGTTAGGAGTCATGCAAGCCGATCCGTAGAATCGCTCCCTAATCGTAGCATTAAGTCCCGGGCTTGACTCTTCCTGGATCTTCTCCAGTGCAGCGAATAATCTGCCGATATGGTAAACCTCGGAAGGATGATTGGTATCCAATTCCCTCTCTACCTCCTTATAGGTTGAATCCGAATAGAAGCGATGGTAACGGTTCAGGTACGCTTTGATCAATGCGGCACGCACAGGCTTCACCCGTTTCTCCGGATCGCTGCGTATGCGACGCAGAACTGCCTGCAACAAGGTGATCGGGTACGGCGTCCCCTCCAGAATAGAATTCATAAATTGACCGGCAAGATTCGGTGGAATATTCTCGGTCTTATCTTGGATCGCAAGATTGACCAGAATTCTCCACACAGAGTAGAACTCTGGCTCTGTTGGCGGTTTCACGATCGCAAAGTCTTCGAAGTACTGCTTAATCCTGCCTGCGTGCTCCGCAACTGTACCCACTTGCCAGAAACGGATAGCTATCCTCGCCATATTAGGGGCAAGCCCCAAAATGTAAAATCGGGTTGTGCCACTATCCTCCGCATAGGCTCCAGTATGAATTGATTCTAACAACGCTTTGATTCTCTCCGTTCCCGCATCCGGAGAATCCTTCGCCGGCTCCTGAAAGAGAAAGGCAAAGTCATTCTCAAATCCATGCTGTCTCTCAGCCCAGAATACGACAGAAGCATCTCCTACGATCAGGCGTTGCTTCGAATTATCCAGCAATGCATTCAATGCTTTCACATATCGTGAAGCAACCGTTTTACCTATCGGCGCATTGAAATTTTGTGTTTTGGAATACGAATTAAAAGAATCCTTGTTAAAGCTGACGATGCTTGCCCCGGATGATTGCGTGTTCCTCACACCCTTGATTACCGGATGCGTCGCCTCCACCACGACATTTTGTTCACCTGTGACCAAGCAAGTCCCGAGTATCGTTTCGAAATTTTCCGAATTCAATCCGCGTTCAAGCGCAGCCGCAACGTCGGGAGCATATACAACAGACTGATATGGCGTTTGAAGAACTCGGAAAGTAACTTTAACCCTCCCCTCTTGCAAAATCTCTCCGTATTCAGGGTGACTCAAGGCTCGTTCAAAATGACATCGGTCCTCAAGCCCCTGTTGGAGAAAGCGGCGAACAGCCTGAATGCCTGGATCGTTCGTCGTTCCGAGCCATTGATCGATTGTTCGAATCATACTCTCCAGCTTTAAGGCTCCTTTATTCCCTAACCCAAACACAAATGCCGCATTGTCCCATAGGAGGTTCGCATCTGAACCGCTATTCGAATGCTTCAACGCTTGATTACCGATATTCGGCAGTCGAAAAGGATGGGAAATTGCCTTGTTGCCTGATCTTTCCCGCAGGTCGGCAATGCTGCATAAACGTCCTTCCAGGTCCAGCTCGAGTAAAAAGTCGATTCCTCCCTCGATCCAACCGTCGCCTGCGATGGAGCCCTCAGCAAGTTTCCGATCGTAATACTCGTTCAAGCCAAGTAATATCATCCCCTCACCTCAATCTCATGACGGTTCGTGCGGATCGTCCCTTGGTTCATTTGCGCTCGGAAGAACATCGCCGTCGGATTGTCCGCATCCCTGTCAAAATCCATATCATACAGCATGAAGCCTAAATCCCGTGTTTCACTTATCGGACTGGCTGTATCTTCGTCGGGTTGTTTAACAAGTCGAAAGTCGCAAGCAAATTCCCGACAACCTAAATACGGCCGATGGAAGCATTGTCCCTTCGATGCTCTTCTCTCGAACATCGCTGCGTATTTGGATGGATTCTCATCCATTCGAATAGCTTCGCTGCGTTCCTGCTCGTCCGCCCAACGCTCATCTCCAGTCGAACGAATGCCTTTTCGCTCGTTAGGAGGAATAAAATCGAAGTAGCCATACAGACGATATCGGACATCCCTTAAGAAAAGTCCGGCGCGCTGCAAACGTTCATCTTCTATCGATAACCCCATTGGCTCTCCGGGCAACCCTGCCATCTGTCTGGCTGTCGGAGCCGATGCAACTTTACCTACTTCGTTCCTGCGCACGCTTATCCATCGAATCGGATTCAGTACCTCGATTTGCGTAATGTGCCACCGAATGGCCGGCTTCCACAAGATTGATTCAAATATTGCTCTTGCCGCCGATGGGGTAATCACATCATAACTAACCCGTTCCACTTTCATCTCTGGACGTGTAAAGCAAGCATAATCCCCCCATACTTCCAAACACCAACTGTTCATCCTTATCACTCCTTTCCATTCGTACTTATTCAAGAAGCAGACCGATTTGCTTGGAATAGCCTCTTGTTGAAGACACCGCATAAATCTGCGGATACACTTCTTGAATAGCGCCTCGCTGTAGAAGAGCGTGAAACTGATCCTCGTAGACACTGACCGTATAACGCTGTAGCTTCCTTAGTAGCGATCGATTAGGACCTTTGGCGACTAACTTATCAATGAGCTGATTGCCCTCTTTATACCGAATCAGGATCGACCTTTGCTTGGAATCATCGATAAGTTTGAATTTACCGGCTGCGGTTCTGAAGGATATACTGCATTCTGGCGAGTCATTGCAACTCGGATTCAATAAAGCGGCAATGCCTTCTCGGTCAAGCGAATTAGCTCTCCAGTAAAGCTGTTCGTAGAAGGCAGTAAACGAAGAATGCCTTTGAGCTTCATAGGAACCATCGCTGAGACCGCCAATCATGCTTTTGGTAATCTCCGCCGCTTTGCGCAGGATTCCTGACGGAGCTTGCCGAGGCGGATTAAAGACGACCACTCTGCCTCTCTCTAAGTGTTCCCCTTCTCTATTGCAGCGACCAGCGGCTTGTTCGATAGAGTCCAGTCCGGCAAGAGCACGATAGACGACTGGAAAATCCAGGTCCACTCCCGCTTCGACTAATTGTGTACTAATTACGCGCACTGTTGAACGGTCCTTCGGCTTCAGCTTCCGTTTCACTTCATCGATAACGTCGCTTCGGTGCTGCCCGCACATCAATGCCGATAGATGGTAAGTCCCTTCCGGCATGAGAGCGTGCAGTTCACGGCAGCTCTTGCGATCGGATACAATACATAGAACTTGCTCATCCTGCTTTAGTTCTACGGCAATCTCGTCCCAGGTCGATTCTTTATGCACATCAACGGGAAGCTGAACGCGGTTCCGATCAAATGCTGGTGATTGGAAAAGTCTACGGACATCCTCCTCCGTTCCCATGATCTCCTTGATTTCTTGCAGTCCTTTGAACAGCTTCCCGTCGACCGTTCGTTCCTTAAAAGCAGGCTGCGTCGCGGTGGATATGACAAAGCTGACTTGATAACGGTCGACCAATAGTTGAATCGCTTCAAGAATTGGAGCCAGATATTCAACCGGAACCAACTGTGCCTCGTCCAGGACAATAACGGATTTGGCGAGATTGTGCAGCTTACGGCAACGGCTAGGCTTCGACGCGAATAGAGACTCGAAGAACTGTACGGAAGTGGTCACAATTAGCGGGGCATCGTAATTTTCAGCCGCCAGCCGGGATTGAACCGTTGCAATATCGTCAGCAATATTCGAATGATGCTCAACGACTTGATCATCTCCTACAGCCTTACGGAACACATTCGCCGTTTGCTCAACGATACTGGTGTACGGAATAACGTAGATAATACGCTCTAGTTCATGGAGCTTGGCATGCTGGAGGGCAAAGGCCAGACTGGATAACGTTTTGCCCCCTCCTGTTGGAACTGTAAGGGAGAAAATCCCCTGCTTTTCTTTCGACATCAACATACATTGCTGCCTGATTTGATTACGTATCTCGTTTACCTTTGTCTTCTCCGATTGCTCGTCCAGTTCGGTCATGTATAGATAGAATCGTTCGAGCAACTTGGATATCGAACTATATCCTCCCCTGACCAATGCTTTCGATGGATTCATGTAACGCTCCGTATCCAAGAAGTCCGCATCCACCAAGCAAGAGAACAACATTCTAATCCATAGGGATAAATCCAACCCATCTTTGAACTTCCATGGCGGACGTAAAGGCTTTGTACCACGCACACAATCGATCACCTTACTATCGATCTGGTCCAAGTCCTTTACCTGGCTCTTCCTGAACTGAAGGGAGGCCTGTCCCGCAGCGATGGACCAATCAGGCAACCCTGCATGATGACCGGCAATGCAATAAGCCATCATTCTCCCTATCCCTTTGCCAAATAAGTTCTCAACCAGTTCGGCACCATGAATTGCATGAGGAATCTTGCCCAATTTGCCTTCCATATGCGCTTCTTCATCATACCCACTTTTCGTAATAAGGTACTTTTGCCATAATGCTCTTCCTTTGCCCGCATCATGAGCCAATCCGATCGCGTTACCCCATTCCCCAGAATCGAACTTGGATGCGAAGCGCTCCGCCAAATCTCCCGTATCAACCAAATGTTTCAATAAATCATGAGGAGAAGCCCAACTGCCTTCAGCGGATCTAACGACATGTGCGAACATGATTTGGCCCTCCTTGCCAACCAGTCTTTAATCCCTCATATTCCTATCTGATCCTCAGTTAACATTTTATAACATAAATTAAATTTGTTCAATACATATATTAATTATGTGAACTTTAATTAATAGCTCTTCTATTTTCCTGTTCCCCCTAAGGCCCACTACGCTCCTTCTTTCGTCTCTACTGCCTATTCCTTGGTTGTGCTATAATGAAATTCGCTCTTGCGACAACTGCGTGTTGCAGAGAGCGTGGATTGAAAAACATAGTTAATTAGATGCATTAGAGTCGACAGAGGCTTCCCTCATGGGAGGCCTCTGTCTCATCCTCCTCGACGAATGCCGCAAGCTTGTCCGTACTGAACCTCTCGCCGGAGGCTCGGTCAATCATCTCCACCCGCTTGAACGCTTCTGTCACCTGATCCAGATTCTCGACAATCTCGGCTTCCTTCGGAATGTCCAGCTTCTGCTCGACGAAGTCCAGCGCGGGCTGCGTCGCCGTGCACAGAATGAGACTGGAATGGGCGAAGCCGCTCAAGAAGTTGAGAGCCTGATTGAACAGCGACACGCACGACACCGGAACCTTCTGCACCTCGTCGAAGACGATGACCGCTTCGCTCAGATTGTGCATTCTTCGGGCGTTGCGGCTCCCCTTGGCGTAGAACACATTCAGGAATTGAACCATCGTTGTGAAAATAATCGGGCTATCCCAGCTATCCTTCGCCAGCTTCAACTTCTGTCAAAGGCTCGCGTGAATGGCACCACGTAGACGATTCTCTTCTTCTTGTATTGGATCGCATGGCGGAGACCATAGCGAAGACTCGCCAACGTTTTGCCGCCGCCGGTCGGAATGGACAACAAGCAGATGCCGGACGGACTCTCGGCGACCTGCTCGCAGCGGTCTGACATCTCGCGACGAAGAAGGTTGATCCGCGAACCGGAGTCCTCTGAGTTACGGTAGGAGTCGAGTCTGGCCATCAGCTTGTCGTAGTAGGACGAGAAGAGAGCCTCGCGATTCGATTCCTTATTCGCTTCGCGTGCCTCCTCCTCCTCGACAACGTTGTCCTCGAACCGTCTCGTGTCCGTCCGATCCGCATCAATAAGAGCGCTGTAGATGAACCTGCTCAGGAACATCGTTCTCGTCAATTTGTTCTGTGTCGAAGGCAGCGCTAAGAAACGATCCAGCTCGGATGCCGCCTTTTCCACGTAACGGTCGAGTTCCTCATCACTCATGATGTCCTCATGGAATCGTTGTATCGCTTGTTCAAGACCCGGAAGATCCTCTGCCTTGTCTCTTACCCGTCTCAAGTAAGGAGTCTCCGATCTTTCATCCACGTAGTCTTGCAGGCTCGGAGAGTGGTGCGAGATGATCGCATTGCCGACGATCTCGGCCAGCACATACTTCGGTCCCAGCTTCCCATGATACCTCTTGTAGAGCAGCACCCCGCCGGCCGTTGAATGGTCGACACTTCCCCGCTTGGGAGGCGAATCGGGATTCCTTACCGCTTCATGCAAATACTCTTGAAACTCGTCCGAATACTTGCCCAGATCGTGGAGCAGACCGGCGAGACCGGTGACATGCGGAATGCCCAGCTTGCTGCCCGATCGCTCAGCCAGACGCTTAACGCCCAGCGAATGTTCCTTAACCGTCTGCTCTCCCCCGTCGCTCTCTCTTATGTGTGCTATGTAGACCATTTTCGACCTCCTTGTCGACGTTTCTACTTAATATAACACCCCAAATCGGCACAAGGTTGTCAGCGAATGGATGTTCGGAGCAAAAAAATTTGCGCCTCTCTTCCGAAGAAGGAGGCGCAATGCGTAAAACCAAGAAAGGTGATGCAAGTTACCTCAGCCCGCCATCAACTTCAAACCACATCCTTTGGATGCGACGCGCAAGCGGACGCGACGAAAAGCCCCCTCCAGGATAGAACTTCTCGATTCTATTCCATGTGCCCACGAGGGATACGACGAGCATCGCCGCCGTCTGAATGTCGGCCACTGTCGGCCACTTCCCTATTTCAATGCGCGCATTCGCGGGGAATGCGACCGGTTGCCTGACCTTTGCTACGCTGACTGTCCAATTTCAATCCACGCATTCACGAGGAATGCGACCGATCCGTCCAGGCGGCTGTCGTTGAGCGTCAGCATTTCAATCCACGCATTCACGAGGAATGCGACGACTTCTACATGGGCGACGCAACGGGGCGCATTTTATTTCAATCCACGCATTCACGAGGAATGCGACTACGCATTCGTCGCAACGGCGTCGAGTTCACCTCATTTCAATCCACGCATTCACGAGGAATGCGACTCGTCATCATGGAGTCAAAAATCGCGACAGTCGAATTTCAATCCACGCATTCACGAGGAATGCGACTGTCTTGATGGGCGCTGTGCCAGCCACGGATATATTTCAATCCACGCATTCACGAGGAATGCGACGGGATATCGGAAAAACTAGACCTTTGCATTTATTATTTCAATCCACGCATTCACGAGGAATGCGACTGAGATAACTGAGACAAAAATTAACATTTTTATATTTCAATCCACGCATTCACGAGGAATGCGACCAGCCACTTGATGAAGTGACTCAAGTTGATGTTTATTTCAATCCACGCATTCACGAGGAATGCGACTATTCGCCCCGGTTATCCGGGTGCGTGGATTGGGATAATTTCAATCCACGCATTCACGAGGAATGCGACATCCAGATATCCCCGTCGACCCCGCCGGATGGGATTTCAATCCACGCATTCACGAGGAATGCGACCGGGTCGGGGAGTGTCCTCACGGCGGCCGAAGCCATTTCAATCCACGCATTCACGAGGAATGCGACGCGCCTGATTGCTGAGGATATCCGCGCATTCTTGCAGATTTCAATCCACGCATTCACGAGGAATGCGACTGCGAGCCATTCGGCTCCGACGAGTTCGATGGAATTTCAATCCACGCATTCACGAGGAATGCGACGACGAATCCTCTTCGTGGGCACTCAACGCGACATTTCAATCCACGCATTCACGAGGAATGCGACGATGACCCCGTTAGCCTCAAACACCTCTTCCAGCAATTTCAATCCACGCATTCACGAGGAATGCGACCGAGATTCTTCCGCGAGTCTTCGAAGCCGCCGAAATTTCAATCCACGCATTCACGAGGAATGCGACTCGAGCGAGATACGATCTCATGGACAGCCAATTATTTCAATCCACGCATTCACGAGGAATGCGACTACGGCGCAGGCAGGTACGCCCAAGGAGTCACAGATTTCAATCCACGCATTCACGAGGAATGCGACGTTCAGATTGTCCACGCCGGTCAGCTTCTTGGCATTTCAATCCACGCATTCACGAGGAATGCGACTGAGGGAGATGCCGTGGGACTGATCAGGGAAAAATTTCAATCCACGCATTCACGAGGAATGCGACAAGATACATTATGTAATGGAGTGTGAAACAAAATATTTCAATCCACGCATTCACGAGGAATGCGACGTCGAGAGGTCGACATCTAAAATAACGGTTTAACAATTTCAATCCACGCATTCACGAGGAATGCGACTCTTTCTGAGCTCCGGCTGGACGTGCTCATTGTGATTTCAATCCACGCATTCACGAGGAATGCGACGCGATGATAGCGTTGGTTGCGCAGACGTTGAAGATTTCAATCCACACATTCACGAGGAATGCGACGGCGCGACGATCCTCATGATCGACGATCTGATCAAATTTCAATCCACGCATTCACGAGGAATGCGACTTGATCTCTCATCGCGTGTGTGAGACGCGTAGAATTTCAATCCACGCATTCACGAGGAATGCGACCGGAAACACTCTTCGCGGCAGCGAAGGCGAGACTCGAATTTCAATCCACGCATTCACGAGGAATGCGACAATCCTTAATTGACTTCCTGGAGCAGTATTGGCAATTTCAATCCACGCATTCACGAGGAATGCGACGAACAAGTTGGTGAAAAAGCTGCCCACCCATCCGAATTTCAATCCACGCATTCACGAGGAATGCGACCTCTCCGAGCTTGCCGAAGCCGTAGGCAATAAGAATTTCAATCCACGCATTCACGAGGAATGCGACTACCGTTGTCGTAGAGAGATTGAAAGTCACACAGATTTCAATCCACGCATTCACGAGGAATGCGACAGCGATTTGAAGCCGGAAGAAGGCTACTTTCCTTCTCTAAGCGACTAATCACAAATATTCAAGCACTCAATCACAGATTACCACAAGCATTCAATACCAAACAATCATTTCCATAATCATTTTAAGGTGCGAATCTCCCAGGGAAATCATGTGAGCTTCCCATTCGCACCAAAAAGTTCCGTATTTCCCTCGCCGTTTCTAATTGAATATAGCACCATAAATCGACCCAAGTTTATTAACCATTGGATGTTCAGAGTAAAAAATCCCCACTTTTCTTCCAAAGAGAAGGAAGCAGCACAATGCGCAAACAATCTCGACTTTAGTCTGCATCTACTAACAAAAACTTCCTGCATATTAGGATCGTTCATCTCAATTCTACCCCGATACGGGAAGCCAAGAAGGGTGCCTACCTTTATTCATAGTTCATCGTAAAGTGCCAGCCCATAATAAATCAAATCTTGCGAGATAGATCCAACAATGTCCTGCAAGTCTCTATAAGCTGTTAGTGTCTATAGGCGTCCCAGACAAGCCCTCGATAGATTTCAACCAACTTCCCCCTCACGGGATGCGACCTTGAGAACGTCTTTGTCGTCCTGCAAATAGGCATTTCAATCCACGCACCCTCGTGGGATGCGACTTGACCAGGATCAGCGGCGCCATCGCATACAACGCATTTCAATCCACGCACCCTCGTGGGATGCGACAGCAATTCGAAGCCACACGGAGCCTGATTCGCCTCTCTAGGCCATTAATCGCAAATATTCAAAACCCAATTGCAGACTGTCACAGACATTCAATAATAAACAGCCATTTCTAGCAGCCTTCCGAGGTGCGAATTCCCCGGGAGAATTATGTGAACTTCCCATTCGTACCTTGGGATACTTGGAATGAAAATGTGCCCTCTTCCAAAAGTAAAAGGCGCAATGCATAAAGAAATATTGTTTTATTTCTCATTCCTTAACTCTCTTGCCCCATGGACTATTGTCTTTATTATCATATTATCGTTATGTATCTGATACATCAGCCTTTACCTATGAACAAAAACTTCCCGCAAATTAGGATCGCCCATCTCTGGAACAATTCTGCCTCAATGCGGGAATTCAAGAAGGATATCGACTTTATTCATAATATCATCGTAAAATACCATGCCATAATAAATCGAATCTTGCGAGATAAATTCAACAATGCTCTGCAAATCTCTATAAGCTGTTACTGTCCATATTATTGATTGTTCTTTTTCAGCCACTTGTCCATCCTCGCTTTAACTTCATCATTCATCAGCAAGTGCCCTTCCTCAATATCTTTTTGCCCCTTTTCAATTTTAGATCGTACATAAAGAGTATACTGGATATCTTCAATTGAACAATCCTCAGGAAGCTTATCAATCATTTGCTTAACATCGTCTTTAAGCATATTGGAATCACCTCATTCACGCGGAATCAATCAGAGTTGGTGCGAACTTTTCATGCATCACATCGCCTCCTTCCCCCTGATCTCAACTCAGTCCACGCACCCCTCATGGGATGCGACGGCGGTGCTTGGAGAGCTCAACTGGGACACCCACATTTCAATCCACGCACCCCTCACGGGATGCGACGCGCTACGCCACGGCATGCTGCCGAAGAAGATTGATTTCAATCCACGCACCCCTCACGGGATGCGACAGAACGAACAGCTGCAAGAGAAGCTAGAAAAGGAATTTCAATCCACGCACCCCTCACGGGATGCGACCCGAGACTTTGATTGCCCGGACGACTCCGAGGCCATTTCAATCCACGCACCCCTCACGGGATGCGACGAGGCCGATCATGCCTAACGATCCAAGGATAGAATTTCAATCCACGCACCCCTCACGGGATGCGACTTGCGAAGCTCTCGAAGTAAGCATTATCCCGAAAATCATTTCAATCCACGCACCCCTCACGGGATGCGACTCCAACAAGTTCCGCATCCTGGAGAGCATCTCCCATTTCAATCCACGCACCCCTCACGGGATGCGACGGTCCGCCGACTCGACAGCCTCGTCTACCACGCGATTTCAATCCACGCACCCCTCACGGGATGCGACGACCAACCCCAGTCAAGATCACGTCCGTAACCGATTTCAATCCACGCACCCCTCACGGGATGCGACGGTATCCCTTACAGCAAGGCCCAACAGCTCGAATGATTTCAATCCACGCACCCCTCACGGGATGCGACCAGTCCTGAGCAATTCCTACGGATTGTTTCACGTGATTTCAATCCACGCACCCCTCACGGGATGCGACGAGATGTTCTCTCCCTTCTCGAGTTTCGCGATCTTCATTTCAATCCACGCACCCCTCACGGGATGCGACGTTCGATCCTGAAGTCCTTCACCGGCAAGATCCGATTTCAATCCACGCACCCCTCACGGGATGCGACCATATCGGCGAGGACATTCCATCGCCGGAGGGTAATTTCAATCCACGCACCCCTCACGGGATGCGACTTGGACTGCTAGAAGTTCTCCCTCGCGTAATTGATTTCAATCCACGCACCCCTCACGGGATACGACAGCGATTCGAGGCCGCAAGGAGTAACTTTTCTCCACACATGACCACTAATCGCGACTATTCAAACACTCATCCACAGATTACCACACATATTCAATACTAAACAATCATTTCCAGCATCATTCCGAGGTGCGAATCCCCCGGGAAAATCATGTGAGCTTCCCATTCGCACCATCAAATAAGTCGAATCAGGAACTTCTATGGACTATCAGCGAGGATAACTTGATCTCACTCTCACGAATTATATGTGGTTTTTCATATACAATCCCTGCTGTAGGCCCTTTTTGGCGGAATGTATGTGGTTTTTAGCATAAAAATAGTCGGCGGGGGTGGACAAGCGGCGAATATATGTGGTTTTTAGCATAAAACGGTCATTGGGAGCCGTTTGCCGAGGGATTGAATGTGGTTTTTCATATTCGTGATCTGCCAGCGAGATGAAGGGGGGCTTCGAACTCGCTCGACCCGGCGAGCCTCGCGCAATATATGTGGTTTTTCATATACAATCGGCGCCAGCGGCCCTTTTTCGCGGAATGTATGTGATTTTTAGCATAAAAACGGTTGGCGGAGGCGGGCAAGCGGCGAATATATGTGGTTTTTAGCATAAAATGGGCCGCAAGCGGGTCTGCGCGGTAATTGTATGTGGTTTTTAGCATAAAATCGGTCAACCGGGCACCGGGGACAGCTCCGGGCCGCGAGATCGCGCGAGATACAATCAGCCAGCGGGCGGCATCGAGCACATCGAGCGTATCGCACGCGGCGCACGGCGAATGCAGGCGATTTGGCAGTTGCCGCCTAGTCCCGGCCCGCCACACCCGCCACATCCCCCATCCCCATCCCCATCCCCATCCCGCCATACTCGCCCTGCTCCCCGTCCTCTGCGTCCCCACGTCCCCCCTTTCCCCCACTCCGCCGCACGCCCTCAACAAACCGCCGACTCGAGAAGAGTCAAGCGCCCGGCCGAGGCGTCCAGGTGGACGAACGCGCCGATGGGCAGCGCCGCTTTGTAGATTCCGTGGCCGGACGCGATGCCGGTGACGAGCGGCTTGCGCAGCGGGACCATGAACTCCTCGATCAGGTCGTCGTATGTCTTCCCGTACGCGTCCGTGCAGTTCGTGCATTCGCCCATGACGATGCCCGCCACATCGCGGAACTTGCCGGCCAGCTTGAGCTGCTCCAGGTAGCGGTAGGCCGTGTTGATCGGCTCATGCGTCTCCTCGAGCAGCAGCACCTTGCCGCAGGTGTCGATCTCGTAGGGTGTGCCGAGCGAGCCGACCAACGAGGTAAGGTTGCCGCCGACGAGCGGACCGAACGCGATGCCGGGCACTCGTCCCTTCAGCGGGGGCATCTCCGGGGGATTCAGGATGGGGCGCGGGACGGACGGGGAAGACGCAGCGGCAAAAAATTGTTCGAAATTATAAGCCGGGGTGTCCGGCTTGAAGTCGATCAGCAGCAGGCTGTGGAGCGTGATGAGACCGGAGTATTGGGCGATGGCGTTCAGCAGCACCGTGATGTCGCTGTAGCCGCTGAGCAGCTTCGGGCATCGGCGAATGAGGCCGAAGTCCAGATACGGGAGAATGCCCTCGACGCCGACTCCGCCGCGCGACGGCAGAATGAGGCGCACCCGCGGATCGGCGAACATCGCCATCAAATCCCCGGCGCGCTCCCGCTCGCTCCCCGCCAGGAAGCCGTTCTGGTCGAACACATGCCTGCCGACAACCGTCTTGAAGCCCATGCCTTCCACATACCGGATTCGTTCGCGAATGACGTCGGCATCGAGCGGACTTCCGAGCGTCACTATTCCGATTGTGTCTCCCCTCCGCAGCGCGGGCGATTGGATCGCCATCCCTTCGCCTCCTCCCGGGCAGCGTTCCGCACGCCGTCCTACCTGACTATATGTCGGGCGCGGCGCGGCTTATGCTCCCCGGGCTCACTTCCCGCTTCTTCTCCGCTTGCGGGCGCGAACGATCAGCGCGGTGCCTCCTCCTATTGCGACGAACAGCACGGGAACGCCGACAAGCAGCACATTGCGGATATTCGGCACGCTTAAGCTAAGCTCGAAGCGATTCGGCTCGGAGAAGGAGAACGGCCAGACAAGCGTGCGGCCGCCTTCTTCCGTGCGAGGGGCGTTGTTCGCTCCCGGCTTGAGCGGGAACGTCACCTTGAGATCGAAGTCGAGCTGACTCAGCACGAGCTTCTTCACGAGCGG
Source organism: Cohnella fermenti (assembly GCF_004801405.1). Lineage (GTDB taxonomy): Bacteria > Bacillota > Bacilli > Paenibacillales > Paenibacillaceae > Cohnella > Cohnella fermenti. Next base: position 218,476 of record NZ_SSOB01000004.1, on the reverse strand, counting down.
CGAAAGCGAAGAGAGCTTGTCCGCCAAGCTCCCGGCATCGTCCTCTCCCGCTCCCTCATCCGTCTCTGCCTTCCCCTCGCCTTCCCCCGACTCCGCAGCGCTCCCGCCGCTTCCGGCTCCGCCCATCAGCTTGTCGGTATCGACCGTCAGTTCAACCTCATAAGTGGTATATAAAAAATGCTGCACCGAACGATGCTCGACCTCAATCCCTTCCGGCAGATCGATCGGCTCGCTCTTCATCTCCTTCAGGTCGAGATGGCGCGTTCCCTCCAATACGTGCTGCCCGTCCTTCTCGTACGATTGGAACGTCATCCGGTCTCCCGCGATTCGTCCCGCGAGCTCCTGCAACAGCTCGGGCCGGCCGATCAGGTCGAGCGCCTTGTTCGAGACGGCCAGATTGAGGGCCAGATCGGCGGTCGCGTTCATGTTGATCGTCAGGTGAGCCTCCCCCTTCACACAGGAGGTCAACGCCACCGTACAAGCCAGAAGCAGCGCGGTCAGCAACGCCCTTCGCTTCCACCCCCTCCCGCTCCTGCGATTCTCCTGCTCCCTAAACTTCTTCATAAGGTCATCTCCGCTCTCCGCTTCTCTCTGTAAACTCTCTCTATCTTTGTACTGCAAGAGAAGGACTCCAGTCAAACGACCGGAGTCCGCAGCTCGCCGAGCTTCCCTACAAGATAGTCTTGCCAAGCAACGATGCGCACAGCCCAACGGCTAGCCGGGCCGTCTTCCCCTCCCGGTCCAACGTCGGGTTCACCTCCACGATGTCGAGCGAAGCGATCTTGCCCGATTCCGCGAGCAGCTCCATCGCCAGATGCGCCTCGCGGAAGCTCAGGCCTCCCGGGACAGGCGTGCCCACTCCCGGCGCCTCCGACGGATCGAGCGAGTCCATGTCCAGGCTGACGTGCAGCCCGTCCGTCCCCTCGCCGGCGATCGCCAGCGCCCGCTCCATTACCGCCTTCATGCCCAGCTTGTCGATATCGTGCATCGTGAAGCACGCGATCCCTTCCGCGCGGATCAACGCCTTCTCTCCCGGATCGAGGTCCCTCGCCGCGACGAGCACAAGCTTCTCCTTCCGGATCGCGGGAGCCTTCCGCCCCTGCGGCTTGAACGCCGCAAGCCCGAGCGCGACCGCCAGCGGCATGCCGTGCGCGTTGCCGGACGGGCTCGACGCTTCCGTGTTCAGGTCGCTGTGCGCGTCGATCCAGATGACACCCAGGTTGCGGCGCGCCTCCGCGATGCCGAAGAGCGACCCGATCGCCACGCTGTGATCGCCTCCTAGCACAATCGGCAAGCGTCCCCGGCCGATGACGGACGCCACCTCCCCGCTCACCGATTCGCTCATGCGGCTGACCTCGTCCTCGTATTTCATTTTCCCAGGGGCGGGTGATTCAATGAGCTGCGGCTTCCCCGGCACCACGGCCTCGCGCACTTCCGTCGCTTCATACCCGAGCCGTTCCAATTCCGTCAGCAGACCGGCTTCCATAATTCCGCGAGGCCCCAGCTCCGCCCCTTCCCGGCAGCCTCCGAGCCCGAAGGCAACTTGAATGACGCCGACTTGCTTCTTGTTGTCCATGCGCTCGCCCTCCCTCCCCCTTCCGTTCGGTACGAGAGGCACGGGGGATTCCTTCACTATATGCGGCATAATCGACAAGCTTGCGCGCATAGATGGATAGGGGGTGGCGCCATGAGTCTCATTCAGTTGGAGAACGCTTGCAAGATCTACTCGACGGGAACCCAGGCCGTCGAAGCGCTGGACGGAATCACGATGACGATCGAGCAGGGCGAGTTCGTCGCCATCGTCGGCCCTTCCGGCTCGGGGAAGTCGACGCTCATGAACATTATCGGCTGCCTGGACGTTCTGGATCGCGGCTCTTATGTGCTGGACGGAAGCGACGTCGCCTCGCTCGGAGCGAACAAACTCGCGAAGCTGCGCAACCGCACGATCGGCTTCGTCTTCCAGCAGTTCAACCTGCTGCCGAAGCTGAACGTGTCCCAGAACGTCGAGCTGCCGCTTATTTACCGCGGAATGGCCAAGGAAGAACGACGGCAAGCCGTCGCGCACGGCCTGGAGCAGGTCGGGCTGACGGACCGCCGGAAGCATCGGCCCGGCGAATTGTCCGGCGGCCAGCAGCAGCGCACGGCGATCGCCCGCGCCTTGGCCGGCAATCCGCCGCTGCTGCTGGCAGATGAGCCGACGGGCGCGCTCGACTCGCGCACCGGCAAGGACATCCTGCGGCTGTTCCTGCAGTTGCGCGATGAGGGCCGCACGATCGTGCTCATCACGCACGATCCGGCGATCGCCGCGCAGGCCGACCGGCAGCTTCGCATCGAAGACGGCCGGCTGTTGCCGTTATAACCGGGTCGCTGCCAAGCAACCGCGAACAGAGCCGGGCTCCTCTTCGTTAGAGGAACCCGGCTCTGTCCCGTTTCTTCCGCTCAGAATCTTTTCCGATCAGAATTCATTCCGATCCGAATCCCCTCCGCTCAGAACCGCGGAAGAAGATAATGAACCAGGAAATACAGAATGCCGAAAAAAATAATCAGATAAGCCGAATACTTGATCAGGGTCGTTGCGACTTTGCTGGAGTCGGACCGCTTCTCGATGATTCGCTCCTCGACTCCCAGATTGCGATGTTCGATCGCCATGGATAATCATCCTTTCTTCTCCCTGAGGCGAATGGGATGCTTGTGAGGATGTTACCCTGAATCCGGGCCGCTTAAACAAGAAGCGGGAGCGTTTCGCCTATCGGAGCGTGTGGTAAGGAGGGGCATGCAAGACCGCAACCTACATTCCAAGGAGGGAATCGCTTATGTTATATTGGGCATTCGTGTTTCTGTTGATCGCTATCGTCGCCGCCGTCTTCGGATTCGGGGGCATCGTCGCCGCCGCAGCCGGCATCGCCAAGGTTCTGTTCTTCGTCTTCATCGTCCTGTTCGTCATCGGCCTCATCTTCGGACGCCGCAGTCGAGTCTGATGCCATTATCCCTTGTGCGCACTGAAGGCCACACCTTCGATGAACCGCTTCTGGAAGAGGAAGAACAGGACGATCATCGGAATAACCGCCATGATCGCGCCCGCCATCAGAATCGGATAATTGGTGCTGAACATGGATACCAGCGTCGATAGACCGGACGACAGCGTAAGCTTATCCGGCGAACTGTTGATAATAAGCGGCCATTGCAACTCGTTCCAGGACCACAATAGCTGGATGATGACGATCGCGACCAGAGCGGACTTGACCAGCGGCAGCATGATATACCGGAACGTCTGGAACGGGTTGCAGCCGTCAAGAATGGCGGCTTCCTCCAGCTCTTGGGAGATGCCGATAAAGAATTGCCGCAGCAGGAAGGTCGCGAACGGGCTGACGAGCGAGCAGATCCAGAGCGCCGTCACCGTGTTGACCAAGCCCCAGTTGCTCATGAGCAGGTATTGCGGCGTGTAGAAGACCGGATTCGGCACCATCATGACCGAGATGATAATGAAGAACAGCAGCGTGCGCCCCGGGAACTTGATTCGCGCGAAGGCATAGGCGGCCATCGAGCTGAAGATGACGGGGAACAGCGTCTTCATGAAGGCCGCGAAGATCGTGTTCAAGTAATAGTGGCCGAAGTCCGATTTCTCGAACGCTTTGGCATAGCTGCTCCAATCCGGGTTGGCCGGGAAAATCTTGACCGGAATCTGCGTCGCTTCCGTGACCGTCTTGAATGAAGTCAGGATCATCCAGATGAAGGGAACGATCATGACGACGGATGCCGCGATCAGCACAAGATGAATAATCCAATTGGATCTGCTCCTCGCCGCAACGGCTTGACTCTTCGCCATCCTCTATCCCCCCTTAGTCGTAGTTGACCCATTTTTTCTGGAATGCGAATTGAATGCCCGTCAGGATCAGGTTGATCACAAGCAGAATGTCCACGATCGCCGCGCCGTAGTTCTGATCGTAATAGACGAAGGAATTCTGGTAGTACGCGTACACGAGCGAGCGCACGGACGGCAGCGCAACGTTCGTCTTGCCGATCAAGAGGTAAATCGAATCGAAGATCTGCGTGGCGCCGATCATGAGCACGACGGTCGTGAAGAACAGCGTCGGCGTGAGCAGCGGCAAGGTGATGTACCTGAACTTGCGGAACCCGACGGCTCCGTCGAGCTCGGCCGCCTCGTACAGCGATCTCGGGATGCCCTGCAGACCGGCGAGAATGAGCAGCATGTTGAGGCCGATCGCGCCCCACACTCCGACGATGACGAGCGCGAACATCGCGAACCGCGAATCGGATATCCACGCCACATGCGTCCCGAGCAAGTAGTTGATGAACCCGTAATCGCGGGCGAACAGCACGACCCATACCATGGCCGCCGCCGCGGGCATCGTCACCTGAGGCAGGAAGAAGATGACGCGATAAGCGGATAATCCGCGAATTTTCGAATTGAGCAGCACCGCGAAGAACGTGGAGAACACAAGCGTCAGCGGCACGAACAAGACGGTGTAATACAGCGTGTTGCGCAGATTCTGCCAGAACTCTCTGTCGTGGAACAGCTTCTCGTAGTTGGCGAAGCCGACCCAATGGTTGATCAGCCCGAAGTTCTCGGATTTAAGAAAGCTAAGATAGATGGAATAGACAGCCGGCCAGCTCCAGAACAAAACCGTACCGAGCAAGGTAGGTGCGATCATAACATATGCCCATACATACCTGCTTCTCGAATTCATGGCCTACCTCCCCTTATTCATCGAAGGCATTCCGATCCCGGAATGCCTTCGACTCCTTCCCTGATGATCGCAATCCTCTTACTTGTTGTCCGCGATCGCTTGATTCATCATGGCCGCCACTTGCTTCGCGCCTTCTTCGATGGAGATGTTGCCGCCCCATGCCTGAGCCATGATCTCCGATTCCTTCGGGAACCAGACCGGATAAGCCTTCGAGCCGGCCGGGTATGCCGTTGCGTCTACGGTCTGATCGATGAACACCTGCAGGTTCAGTTCCGGCTTCGACTTCACCCATGCCGACTGCGTATCCTTGTAGGCCGGGATCGCTGCGCCCATCTCCGCGGTGATCTCCGCCGCGCGCTTGGAGCCAAGGAACTTCAGGAACTGCCAGGCTTCATCCTTATGCTTGCCGGATGCCGACATCGTGTTGCCGAGGCCGTTGATGATGTTGCCGCGCTTCGCCGTGCCCTTCGGCAGCGGCGCCCAGTTCCACTTGCCGTGGATGATGTCGCTGCCGTCGATGTCGGCCGTTCTCCAGTCGCCTTCGAAGATCATCGCGAGCTTGCCGGACTTGAACATCTCCGTGGAGTCCGTATCCGTCATCTGTTGATGGGTAGGGGAAGCGCCGTCCAGAATCATCTGATAACGGGCCTTCAGCGCTTCGATGGACGCCGGATCGTCGTAGCCCGACTTCGTGCCGTCCTCCGACACGATATAGCCGCCGTTCGCGAGCATGTCGTTCCAATAGCCGCCTTGCGTATCCATCTTGGCCGCGAAGCCGTAGATGCCCTTGTCCGGCTGGCTGAGCTGCTTGGCCACCTCCGCCAGCTTCGCGTAATCCCACGTATCGTCCGGGTACGGAATGCCCGCTTGATCGAACAATTCCTTGTTGTAGGCAAGCCCGATCGTATCGAAGTCCTTCGGAACCGCATAGTTCTGTCCGTCAAGCACATAGATGGAGCCGGTGCCCGCCGCATAGTTGTTCATGTCGATCTCTCCGGACTCCACCTTGTCGGTGATCGGCTCGAGGAAGTTGCCCGAAGCGTACTTCACGAACTGGCCGCTGTGCATCCAGAACACGTCCGGCAACGTGCCGGCCGGAGCCGCCGCGGACATCTTCGTCCAATAATCGCCCCACGGGATAACTTCGACCTTGACCTTGATGTTCGGGTTCTCCGCGGTGAATTCTTTGGCGATCGCTTCCATGGCCGGCTGCTGGAGCTGGTCCCAGATCGTATACGTCAAGGTAACGTCTTTCTTCGAAGAATCGGCTGCCTTCGTATCCGAAGAATTGGAGCTGGACGCCGGGCTTGCCGAATTGCCGCTTGCCGAATTGTCATTGTTGTTGCCGCAGCCGGTCAGCGCCATGGCGGAGACGACGGTCAGACTCATGGCGGACATCAGAGCTTTTTTGCGAATAGCCAATTTTGTTTCCCCCTCGTTATGTGGTGAAGATGACATGGATCAGAAAAAATTTGCGCACATTTTTTCCGTTCCTGTCCTGCAAGGTGTCCCTTGTGATTTCATCATAAAGCACGGGAATTGGGGGCGATATGCCTCATTCTTAAGATTGAAGCCCGAAACTTAAGATCGGCTTTTCAAGCGCTCATTCGAGCCTCCATAATGTTTTTGAGCCTATGCGAAGATGTAGGAACGCAAATTTTTGCGTTAATTTGCAGGAAAGAGGAGAGGGCTGTCCATGAATAGCAAACCGTCGCTCGCCGTCGTCGGAGCAGGCGCGAGGGGACTTATCAGCTATGCGCCGTACTTCAGCCAACATCCGGAGGAGGCGGAGATCGCGGCCGTCGCCGAACCGAACGAAGCGAGAAGAACCGCGTTCGCCGACCAATTCGGCCTGCCTGCCGATCGCGTCTTCGCGTCGTGGGAACAACTGCTGGAGCAGCCCCGCCTGTGCGACGCGCTGCTCATCAGCACCCAGGACCGGATGCACTTCGAGCCTGTCATGGCCGCGCTGCGGAAGGGGTACCACGTCTTGCTGGAGAAGCCGATGTCCAATGATCCGGCGGAATGCGTCGAGATGACCGACATGGCGCGGCAATCCGGCCTCCTGCTGACGATCTGCCATGTCTCCCGCTATATCCCGTTCTGGAAGCGGCTCAAGGCGCTCCTGGCGGAAGGAGCCATCGGCGACGTCGTGTCGATTCAGCATAACGAGAACGTCGGCTACCTGCACTACGCCCACAGCTTCGTTAGGGGCAATTGGCGGAACGCCACCCAATCCAGTCCGATGATTCTGGCCAAGTCCTGCCACGACATGGACCTGATCCGCTGGCTTATCGACTCGGACTGCGAGCGCGTCAGCTCGTTCGGCTCGCTGACCCACTTCCGCCCGGAGAACGCGCCGGAGGGCGCCGCCGACCGGTGCACGGACGGGTGCGCGGCGGAAGCGAGTTGCCCTTATTCCGCCAAGCGGTTCTATTCGCTGGATCTGGAGACGAACCCTTATGCGGGGCTCATCGCCGATCCGCCGACGCTGCCGAACCGGATGGAAGCCATTCGGAAGGGACCGTACGGCAAGTGCGTGTACCGAACGGACAACGATGTCGTCGATCATCAGGTGGTCAATATGGAGTTCGCGAACGGCGCGACGGCCATGTTCAGCATGTGCGGGTTCACCCGCGACACCAATCGCATCGTGCAGATTATGGGAACCAAAGGGGAGATTCGCGGGGACTTGCTGCGAGAAGAGATCGATCTGTTCGAATTCAACGGGGGCAAGCGCACCGTGTTCCGCACGCCAAGCGAAGACGGAGGCCACCACGGAGGAGACGCCGGCATCCTGCGCCAATTCCTGTCCGACCTGCGCGAGGAACGGTTCGCCGGCTCGCTGACGTCGGCGGAAGCTTCGCTCGAGAGCCATCTGATGGCCTTCGCGGCGGAGAACTCCCGCTTGCGCCAGGGCGAGGTCGTCGACCTGCGCACCTTCCGTTCGGCATTGGCTGCGGCCGGCGGGTTCTGATTCCGCTTCTGATCCCGATCTTTACGGGTTACATTACGGAAGGCCGTTCTTGTATTCCTGAGGCGTCATGCCGAAGTGGGTCTTGAACAGCTTGATGAAGTATTGCGGCTTCTGGTAGCCGACCTCCTGGGCAATCCAATTGATCTTGACGTCCTTCTGCTTCAGCAATTGCAGCGCCCGATCCATTCTCGCCTGCAGGACATAATTCGAGAAGTTGTCCCCGGTCTCCGTCTTGAACAGATTCGAGACGTAGACCGGGTGCAGATGGACGTGGTCCGCCGCCGATTGCAGCGTCACGTCCTTGACCTGCTCGTTGACGTAACGGAGGATGCGGTTGATCAGATCGTTGCGGAAGCTGTTGGACAGGCTGCCGCTGTAGCTCTGCAACTGCCGCAGCGTCTGGAACGACCATTCCCGCAGAGGCTCGATGCTCCAGCCGGCATCGAGCTTCAGCATCTTCTCGGCTTCGCGGCCGTAGATGTCGGAGAACCGCTTCCCCTTCTTGTGCGCGTAATAGGAGAACGCCTGCATGATCGTAATGTACGCCTCGAAGACGTGCTCTCTCGTCTTGTTCTCCGGCCGCTCCAGCTCCTCGAACACCCGCTTCATCTTCTCCTCCGCCGCGCCCCACTGCTCGACCTCCAGCAGTTGCATAAACGAAGGGCTCGCGTAGAGCTCGGACAACGGCCGGATCTCCTCCACGCTCCGCTCCTGCACATCATGGAAGAAGCTCTCCGTCTGGAAGCCGATATAGTCCGTGAACAAGGACAGCACGTTATGATAAACGGCGGGCACATCCTGCGGGAACGAGCTCCAGTTGCTCATGACCAGCGACGACTTGAGCTTCAGGAATCGCTTGATCTGATGCTGCACGAGCCGCGCCAGCCGTTCCGCCTCCTCCGTCCATTCCGGCTCGGAGCCTTCGGACGGCTGCTTCGGACCGATCAGGAACACGACGTAATCGTGATCGTCCTTGCAATGCCAGAGATGATACCGCGGGGAGAAAATCTCCTCCGCAATGTTCGTGACGGCATACTCCAGGAGAGAGACGCTGTAGAGGTCCGTTCCGGCGAAGTCTTCTTCGATGCGCATGCCAAGCATGAGGAACGGGGCCGCCCCGTCGAACGGCAGCTCATACAGCCTCAGCCTGTCGCGGAGCCGGGGCAGCGGCGGCAGCTTGCCCGCCAGCAGCTCCCGCAGCAGCGATTCCCTCAGCTTCGGCAAGCTGTCCCGGAACAAGTACGACAGCTTCTGCTGATTGACGAGCAGCTCCCCTTCCGCCTGCAGCTCGTCGATCAAGCCGCGAATCGTGCTCTCCAGCTCTTCGTTCGAGACGGGCTTCAGCAGATAGCTGCAGATGCTTTGGCGAATCGCTTCCTGCGCGTACTGGAACTCGTCGTGCCCGGTCAGAATAACCGTCTTGATTCGGGCCCACTTCCGCTTCACGACGGACGCCAGCTCCAGCCCGCTGATCCCCGTCATCTGGATGTCCGTGACGATCAGGTCGATGCCGTGATAATTCAGCAGCTCCAGCGCCTCTTCGCCGGAGTACGCCTTGTGCACGGCCGAGATGCCCATCTGCTCCCACGGCAGGGCGCCGGCCATGCTGTCCACCAGATGCGTATGATCGTCCACAATCAGAATTTCGTACACGCTCCGCGCCTCCCTTTTCCCCCATTACGATTCGTTGTCCGGCACTTGCCATATCAGCTCCGCGCACAGGCCGCCCCATTCGGATACGCCGACGGAGAGCCCCGATCCCTTCCCGAACAGCAGCATCAGCCGCTGGTGGACGTTCTGCAAGCCGGAATCGATCCGATCGCTGTTGGAGTTGCGAAGCTTCGCCTGCAGCCCCTCCAGTTGCGCCGGCTCCAGCCCCGGCCCGTTGTCCTCGACCGAGAGGCGGGCCATGCCGGATGCCTCCAGCACTCCCCGAATGCGAACGGCGCCGTACTGCACCGGCTTGCGGAATGCGTGAACGATGACGTTCTCGACCAGCGGCTGCAGCGTCAGCCGGGGAAGCTCCATCGCCAGCATCGCCGGATCGATATCGAGCTCGTACTCGAAGTCGTCCGTCAGCATGCGGTGGATGTCCAAATAATTGGCGACCAGATCCAGCTCCTCCTGCACGGTTGCGAAGCTGCTGCTGAGCTTGGTCGTATACCGGTAATACTTGCTCAGGTTCATCGTCATCGACACGGCCGCCTCCTTCTCCTCCAACTCCACCATGCTCTTGATGTACGCCAGCGTGTTGTAGAGGAAGTGCGGGTTGATCTGCGACTGCAGCTGCTTGACGTTCGCTTCCTTCGCCCGAAGCTGCTCCTTCAGAACGTCCTCGATCAGCTCCTCGATTCTCGCCGCCATCGAGTTGAACTTGTGGTACACATACCGGAATTCCCCCTTCGGAGGGTCCTTCATCCGGCTCGTATAGATGCCCTTCTCGATGAAGTTCATGCCCTGCATCAGCTTGCGGAACGGAATACGGATGCTCCGGTACAGGATAAACCCGAGGATGCATGCCATGAACAGCATCATGCCGCTGATCGCGTAGAACATCGTCTGGTTGCGGTGAATCGGCGCCATGATGGTGCCGATCGGCACGTAGTCGACCAGATACCAGCCGAGCGGCTGTACCATCTCCATATGCACCTGGAAGTCGCCTTCGCTCGTGCGGAGGAGCAGCGGCTCGAGATTGCCCTCGGCTCCGTCAAGCTTCATCCCGGGCAGCATCTCCCGAATCAGCGCCTGATTCGCCGTATAGTTGTAGATCGGGGTGAAGCCCGGCTTGTATAGGAAAGGGTCCTCCAGACCGTTGGCCTTCATCTCGGACAGGTCGCTCTTGATCTCTCCCTCGTCGACCTTGGCGATGACCGTCAGATCCGTCTCGTCTCCCTTGGCGTTCTTGGCGGGACTTGAGATCGATTCGATAAAATAAGCGGCTCCCTGCGAATTCGTCTGATAGCTCCAGAACCCGTCCTTGTCCGGAAACGCGGAGGGAAGGGCGTCCAGGCTGGAGCTGCTCTTGATGATCATCCCCGTCTTCGGGTAAACGACGGCGATGATGCCCTTCCACGCCCCGTACCCCGCCAGTCGGTAGATCTCCTCGGACACCGTCTTCAAGGTGCGATAGCGGAGCAGATCGTCGCTCAGCAGGTCCGGATAGGCCAGATTGCGAACCTCCGTGCTCTCGTACAGCATCTTCTGGTAGGAGTCGTATTGCGCGAACAACTGCCCGAGCTGGCCGACGAACGTCTCGACCTGCGTGCGCTTCGCCTTCACAAGCTCTTCCGTCAGCACGCTGGAGCTCGTATGATTCGAGTACGCATACAGCGCAATAATCGGCGTCAGCAGGAGCAGCAAGGCAATGACCATGTTCGTGAAAATACTGGATTTCACTCGGATTCCTCCCTGCCCGAGAGGGAGGTCTGCCCGGAGCGGAAGCTCGCATACTGTCTCTGAAGCTCGTCCCAGACTTGGTCGTAGCCGGCTTTCTTCAAGGCGTCCATCGCGGCGGAAAAGTGTTCTTCGTAGTCGACGATACCGAGGTTGATCGGCACGAACTTCTCGTTGTAAACCGCAAGCACGTTGGCATACTCGTTCTTGACCGGCTCCTGGTTGAAGTGGAACCCGAAGATGCGCGAGACTCTCGCGTTGTCGTCGTTATGCAGCATGTCCTGCACGACGGAATCGTCGACGCTCGTCGTCGGCATGAAGTAATTTTTGTTCCGCCACATCCACTCGTACAGGAATTGGTCGTTCGTCAGCAGCTTGATCTTGCCGTTCTCGATGCGATAGTCCTTGCCTTCCACGCCGTAGATGATGAAGTTGTAATGCTCCTTGCTCTGCAGAATCCAGTTCATGAACTGCATCGCTCTCGCGGGATGAGAAGCCTTCGCCGGGATCATGTAGGCCTCGTTGGAAGGGGCCACGATATATTTCGGCTTGTCCGGGGACAAGTAATATTCTCTGAGCTTGGCATCGGGGTCCGCGTTCTGCACCGTCTGCAGATTCTCCATCGCCCGGGAGACGGCGCCGACGCGGAACAACAGCTTGCCCGCGTCTTCCTGATCGATGTTCGCGGCCTTGTAGCCGATGAATTGCTTATCGATCAGCCCCGTGTCGACCCAGCGCTTCCGCACCTGCGCGACTTCCTTGTACAGATCGGATTCCAGGTAATCCACAAGCTCGCCGCTGTCCTCGTCGACGGCGAACATCTGATTCTCGTCCAGGAAGGAGAGCGGCCGGTCCGACAGCTCCCGCCACAGCACGTCCTGGCCGCGGTCGGTCTCCAGATACCCGTAGTAGCTCGGGTCCTTCGCCCGCATCTTCGTGTAGAACGCTTCCAGATCGGCAATCGTCCGAATGCCGATCATGCCGACCGATTCGAGCAGGTCCTGGCGGACCATAACCGACGTGAACTTGCCCGCGGACGTGAACGCCTGGGAAGGAATGGCCCACAGCTTGCCGTCGATCGTATCCAGCTTGAAGTTATCCGCCGGGATGTTCGCCGTCAGATCGTTCCCGTATTCTTGAAGCAGGGCGTCGAGCGGCTGGATATAGCCCTTCGCCTTGTATTCCGCCACGAACGGCGTGCCGTACCAGAACAGGTCGTAATTCTCCCCGGTGGACAGCGCGAGCTCGATCTTGGACTGGTAGTCCGACCAGGGGATATAGGTCAATTCCAGCTTCATGTTCAGTTCCCGCTTCAGGCGCTCGTTCAGCTCGTTGTCGACGAATTCCCGCATGCGCGCCGATTCGTCGCCCGGCATAATCATTCTTAACGTCACATATGGCTGAGGAACGCCCTCGGCGCTCCCGCCTCCCGGGGCGTGCTCGCCGGTCGCGCCCTTGCAGGCGGACACCAGCGCAGCCAGCGCGACGACCGCGCATAAGGCCAATAACGCAGAGATGCGTCTGGCTCCGTTCATCCCGTTCATCCCGTGCTGCCTCCCCGATTGCCGATAAACACCTTCAACATACCACGGCTTGAGAAATAATTGAACCTCCGGCCCGCAGGAAGGGGCCGGAGGCGACAATATTGGAATGGACGGCAGAATAAGCTTCCGCCCTGCCGGGCATCGGCTTCCTTCGCTATTCGAATCGAAGCTCGTCGATCCAGACCGTCCCGGTGCTGCCGTGCCAGAACGTCAGCTGCAACTGCCCCGGCGATGACCGGTCGACGCCGTTCGCCGCCAAGTCGATCGAGATATCCTTATAGGAAGTCGTTATCGTGTTCCCGCTGAACGCCCCCAGCGTCTTCTCCACTCCGCCGAGAATGAGATGGAACTGGCTCTCCTCGCCTCCCGCCGCACCTTTGATCCGGATGATCAGCTTGCTGTACCCGGCGATGCTCTGCGCAACGTCGCTGCCGAACCAGCCTCCGTTGCTGTATTGCAGCTTCAAGGCGCCGCTCTCGATCACGCCGGCGTTGTTCACGAACCCGTTGGCTCCGGCCCACTTGCCCAGATCGTTGCCGCCCGGCCATGTCGGAGAATTGTCGAAGTTGTCCAGCAGAAGCGACGCTCCTCCTCCGGATGCGCTCGTCGTGCCGGAGGCCGCGCCGCTGGCCGCCGATACGTTGCCCGCCGCGTCCTTGGCCTTCACGGTATAGCTGTACGTCGTGCCGGCGGAGAGTCCGGTGTCGGTATACGCCGTTGACGCCGTCGTTCCGACATAAGTGCCGTTGCGGTACACGTCATAGCCCGCAACGCCCACGTTATCGGTCGAAGCGCTCCAGCTCAGGGAGATGCTGCTCGCCGTGACGGACGTCGCCGCGACGTTGGCCGGAGCGGTCGGCGCCTGCGTATCTTCCCCGCCTCCGCTGCCGCCGGCGCTCAGTTGAATCCGGTCGAAGTCCGGCGCCCACCCGCCGGTGTTCGACCACTTGATCGTGTTGTTCCCGGCGTTCAGTTGAACGGAAGTCTCTACCGTCCCCACCGTGCTCCACCCTCCCGTGTTCGGGAAGCTGATCGCGGTCGCGGCGCCGCCATTGACGCTCATCTGCGCCGATCTCGCCGCGTCTCCGTTCAGATAGGAGATCGTCAGCGTATACGTTCCCGCGGCCGAAGCGCTGACGCCGTTGAATTGCAAGGTGCCGGCGTTGTTGCCGACATAGCCCACCTTGGAGCCTCCGGAGCAAGTGGAGCAAGCCGACGTTGCCGCTCCGCCCGCAAGCGTGTTGCCGGAGGCTTCCGCTTCGTAGCTGGCGACGGTTCCGCCGCTCCCTTCGTTCCCTCCGCCGCCTCCGCTTGCCCCGCCGTCGTAAGCGCCGCTCTGCAGGCTGTAGCCGAGCGTGCTGTCCGCCTTCAGGCTGACGAACGTGCCGAGGTTCTGGTCGGCCGGGTCCGTGCCGACGCCGACTTTGCCAATCGGCGTGCGGCCGCCCGCGTAATAGTTCGTGTTGGCGAACCGCACGCTCGGCTTCCAGCCCGCCGGATCGAGAATCGACAGCGCCAGCGTGTAGGTGCCGTTCGGCACCGTGGACGGGATCGTGAACGCGCCGCTCACCGTATTCGTCGCCGGAGCCGCGGCGTAGACGCGGGTCGTACTGTTCCAATTCGTCCCGGGCAGCCAATTCCGGATATCGGCCTGGAACAGTCCCTTCCAAGCGACGGTTCCGTCGCTCTTCAGCAGGCTGGCCTCGACGGGCCAATTATAATAGAACGGCGAGGAGCCTTTGTTCGTGACGTTGAACGAGACGTTCATCGTTCCTCCCGGCGTCACGTTGCCGGTGAACGTCGCCTGGTTCAGCACGAAGCGGTAGCCCAGCACCTTCTGCATGGCGGCCGCTCCCGCCGCGACGGAGGAGTTGCTCTCCGTATAGTCCGCTATCCAGCCTAAGCTTGACGTATGCGTCTTCATGATCCAATCGATGACATAGTTCGTATTGGATGCGCTTCCAAGCGTGCCGTCGGGACTGCCTCCCAGGTTGGACTGATCGCCCCAATCGTAAGCGACCTCGCCGCTGTTGATCTGCGTCCGCCAAGTGTCGCGGGCGATCTCCCCGTTGCCGCCAGCGACGTCGTCGGGCAGCGCGAACGAATCCCACTGGATGCCGAAGTCGTAGGAGGTGAACGTCTCGGGATAGCGCACGAGAACCTTCTTATCGGGGAAGGCCGCCGTATACGCGTCCCCCAGAGCCGTCTGGAAGCTGAGCGGAATGCGGTCCGTCCCGTCGGCGAACTTGTTCGGGTAGATGTGGTTCTCGCCCCAGTTGCCGTACAGGCCCAGCTCGATGAAGGCAACCCGGGGATCGTCGTTCCAGGCTTGCCCGAGCTTGCCGATGAACGCGACCAGCCGGGTCTTCAGCGTCTCCGACAGCCACTGGTTCACCGGGTCCGTATGGGAGACGCCGTCCGGCCAGAATTCGCCGGTCCCGGGATAGACGATGACGACGCGGGGAACGACCTTGACGTTCTTGCTCTCGATTCCCGCCCAAGCGGCGTTGCTCCAATCCTTGATCTTCTGCACCGAATCCGAGGCGTAATTCTCAAGATCCGTGTACTTGATGTAGTGCTTGAAGATGGTCGCATACTCCCGATCGGCGAACCCGCTGTCGTTGATGTACCGCGACGGCCGGAACCCCATGATCGGATTCTTGAACGCTTCGGTCGACTCCGTCAGGTTGACCGTAATCGGCCCGACCGCGGCATGCGCCTCGTTGCCCGATCCGCTCCCTCCTCCGTACCACGCGAATGCGGACAGCGCCGTCGCCAACAACAGCGGTCCTGCTTTTCTTATCCTCATCGTTCTCCTCCTCCGCTTATTCGTTCGTTTCTCTCCCATTGTGTCATGCGGGGGAACGACTCGCGAGGCCGAGAATTTAAGATATACGCCAACTTTTTAAGGCGCGGCCCCCTTTGCCCTTTGCCCTTCGCCCTTCGCCCTCTGCCCTCTCCCATCTGCCCTCTGCCCTTTGCCGGCATTACGCCTCTTCTCCCGCTCGTTCAGGAGAGGAATGCGCCGGGAACACCCGGCGGCGGCCGGGGCCCGCATCTTTTGTGATTTTATATGATTTTTCACATTCATCGACCTGAATGGAGGGGTAATCGCGGCGTGTTATGTGATTTAATACGAAAATTAAGCTTGCTTAATAGCGGTCTGTACCTCCCCCTCCAACCGTCTCTTCGGAGCGTCGTTGTGCGGGTTCCCGGCACATTGTCCCTAGACACGGGTCAAACTGGAGCAGCGGTAGGCGCGCGGAGAGACCGAGATGAGTCGCCATTACTCAAGTGAGAGCGTTCGTGCAGGCATGGTGGGTGCAGATGAGTCACCACGACTCAACTGGAGCAGTGGTAGGCACGTGGAGAGACCGAGATGAGTCACCATTACTCAAGTGCAGGCGTTCGAGCAGGCATGGTGGGTGCAGATGAGTAACCACGACTCAACTGGAGCAGCGGTAGGCACGCGGAGAGACCGAGATGAGTCGCCATTACTCAAGTGAGAGCGTTCGTGCAGGCATGGTGGGGGCAGATGAGTCACCACGACTCAACTGGAGCAGCGGTAGGCGCGCGGAGGGACCGAGATGAGTCGTCACATAATCCTCTCCAACCTTCTCTGCGGAGCGGCGTTGTGCGGATTTCTCCACTAGCGCCCCTCCTTCGCCTCTCCGCGCTCGAAGGATCGGACTTCCTCCACTAACTCCGCCCCCAGCCTCTTCACAGTAGGCTTTCATAGCCACGGAAGCTGCGCCAATACGATTTTTCGCATAAAATCGACAGCCATCCGGTTTCGCGGACTTTAACGAAGGATGCATGAGCCGCAAGAGGAGATTCCTGAGATTCCTGAGCCAGAGGGAGAAGAGACATAAGCGTCCAGAAGGAGGGGGATAGGGTCCACGCGTAAGGGGAGAAGGTCGGGGCCGCGCCGAACGCACGACGGCCGCCCGGAGGGGGATAGCGCCCACTCGTAAGGGGAGAAGATAGCGTTCGGCTGGATGAGAGGAACGGGATGAGGAAGGGAAGCTGGAGGGAGCTTAAGCTTCCCAAGAGGACGATTCTCCTTCTGGGCTCCTGATCGACATCAGGCTTCTCCTTCCGCACGAGCCGGAGCGCAGGACTCGCGCTCGATCAGCTCCGTCTTCAAGCTGACGTGGACTTCCGCTATCGTCCGGTTCGCGATGAGCTCCATCAGCATCTTGACGATCAAGCCGCTGATGTCGTAACGGAACCTTCGCACGGTCGTCAGGGGCGGCGTCATGTATTCGGACAGCTTCAAGTCGTCGAACCCGACCAAGGAGACATCCTGCGGAATGCTCCGCTTCAATTCGGACAAGGCCTTCATCGCGCCGAACGCCATCATGTCGTTAAAGGCGAACAGCGCGGTAATCCGTCCGCCTCCGCTCCGCCGCCCGATCAGTTGCTTGGCGGCCTGATAGCCGTGCGAAGGGTCGAACGCCCCCGCGCGGACGTTGTCCTCTCGCCATTCGAGACCGAGCTCCCGGAAGGCGTCCCTGCAGCCGTCCAACCGGTTCCGGCTGACGAGATGATCCTCCGGCCCCGCGATGAGCCCGATCGCGCGGTGGCCGAGGCCGTGCAGGTAACGGATGACCTCGTAAGCGCCCTTGCGGTTGTCGTAGTCGACATAGTTCTGGGCGCGGTCGTACCGCCTTCCGTTCGTCACCAGATAGGGAATTCCCCTGTCTGTCAATTCGTCGACGAGCCGGTCGTCGACGAAGGAATCGAAGACGATCGCGGCATCGATCTTATGGTCGGTCAGCAGCTTATAGCCGGGACCAGCCGTCATCGCGCCGCGCGAATGGGTCGCGAGCAGGAAGCGGTGCCCGGAAGCCTCGAACTCTTCCTTCAAGTGGCTCAAGTCCGCCGAGGAGGCGGGGTCGTTGCCGACGAAGTCGTGAGCTTCCGGCACGAAGACCGCAATGGCGTACGAGAGCCCGCCGACCTTGGACGGAGTAAGGCCGGGCTTCAGATACTCCTGCGCGATGTCCATGACCTTGCGCCGCGTCTCTTCGCTGAAGCTTCCTTGATTGTTGATGATGCGGGAGACGGTGCTGATGGAGACGTTCGCCTTGGCCGCGATTTCCTTAAGTTTCAAGAGAAAGTCTCCCTTCCTTGCGCAATCGGTTACGCATACTGACGAGGCGAACGCTTGGCGGCCGCCTCTATTCCACGAGCTGAATCATCTGCACGACCGGCCTGCCGTCTCCCTGCAGGCTCATCTCCCGAGTCCTCATCTGCGAAGACCCGTCCCCATCGAGGAAAATCCCGTTGACCAGGCCGACGGCCCCGACCGTCTCTATAATCGCCGCCCGGAAGTCCGCCAGCGTCCCCGCCGTCGCGCTTACGATCAAGATCACGTTCCCCTCCCCGTCGTAAGCGGCCGCCGATCGCAGCCTCGGCTCGTCCGGGTAGGGCGCATTCTCCGCAAACGCCTGCTCCGCCCAGCCGTCCCCCAGGTCGAGGCCCATGCTGATGCCGCCTTGCGCCCAATAGTCCGAACGATCCGTCACCCGCAGCTCCGCCGCAAGCCGCACCACCTGAACGCCAAGCGAATCGGTCGCTCCGTCCCAGACGAGCGTCCCTCTGGCGTACTTGATATTTTCCCCGCCGGAGCCGTACGCCCCTTGCCCGCCGTTCGCGGGCTTATCGTCGACGACCGCCATGCTGACCAGCGCCTGCTGGTAGAAGAAGCCGCCGTTGATTCCGTAATAAGGAGCCACCGCCACATTCCCCTGAACGGTCCGCAGCGTAATATTCGAAGGCCGCGTCTTCAAGACATGAAGCTCCATCCCGTTCGACGCGACCGCGCTTGCATATGTATAATGCCTCGGCTCGGGAACGACCGGCGGAATGCCGCTTCCCCCGTCTCCCCCTCGGAACAGGAAGGCCCCTCCTCCGATCAGCAGAAGCAGCAGAACCCCGGCCCCGATCCACCACAATGCGGCTCCGCGCCGCGTTCGTCCTGTTCGAACTGCTTGTTTTGTATCCATTCCTTAATAATAGAGGAGCCGGATACCTCCCGTAAAGCGCACAATAGGACGCCCGGTTAACCGCTGATAACCGAGCGCCCTAGCTTGCTGGACACGAACTATTCAATTGTGTGATTACACTCCCGTCTTCACGAATAAGAGATTGTCCGGCAGACGTCCTGGTATCCCGCATATCCGTCGCCGCTTCCGTCTTCCGAGCGGCTGTCTTCGTTCCGGCGGCCACGGCCAGTTGGCCCTTGCACGTACGCTTTGGATTACGCTTGCGGTTGCCCTTCCGCTTAGCCTTGCACTCGCGGTTGTCATTGCCGTTGCCCTTTCGTTTAATCTTGCGCTTACGATTAATCTTGCGCTTGCGATTGATCTTGCCGTTTCAATTGATCTTGCCCTTGCGATTGATCTTGCCCTTGCGGTTGCGGTTGGCTTTGCCCTTGCCTTTATAATTTCACTTGTTCTGGCCTCGGATATGCTTCGCTTACCTAACCCATTGGACTATCCCCTTTCCTTGTTGATGGCTACAGTATAGCCGAATCGCTTTATTTAATCAAATATTCTGACAACTTATAAAAACCGAATTTTCGACATCTTCCGCCAATATCGCCGCCCAATCTTCCGATAGCTTCGATCTTCATGAGATTTCTTTGATTTGCAAGCGCATACATGCGAAACAATCGTTCCTTGCTCCTATCCCGATCGCTCAGCTAAGTCAAATGTCATGCGCGAGGAGATTCCACCATACCTTATCTATATTGGATAAAAACACCATTCCCACAAAAAACGATCCCGAGGAGCGTGCTGCGAGCATGAACAACGGAGAGCATCTGCGAAGCGAATACGCCATCCCCCAGCCGATGCGGCCGGACGGCGCCGGAGCGACCGATCCCGGTCCCCGGGACATCATGCGGGATCGGCAGAATCCCGATCTGCTCGTCCCTCCGAAGACGGACGCCGGGACGGTGCCGAACCTCGTGTTCTCCTTCTCGGATACCCATATGCAGCTCAATCACGGGGGCTGGTCCCGCGAGGTGACGATTCGCGAGCTGCCGATCGCCACGACGCTCGCCGGCGTCAACATGAGGCTGACTCCCGGCGGCGTCCGCGAGCTGCACTGGCACAAGCAGGCGGAGTGGTCGTTCATGCTGTGGGGCAGATGCCGCGTCACCGCCGTCGACCAGGACGGCCGCAACTTTATCGCGGACGTCGGGCCGGGCGACCTGTGGTATTTTCCCCCCGGGATTCCTCATTCCCTTCAAGGATTGGAGGAAGGCTGCGAATTCCTGCTCGTGTTCAACGACGGCGCCTTCTCCGACATCGACACGTTCTCGATCTCGGATTGGTTCGCGCACACGCCGGCCGACGTGCTCAGCGGCAACTTCGGCATTCCCGAGACCGCCTTCGCCGGGCGCCCGACGGAACAGATCTACATCTATCAGTCCAACGTGCCGGGCCCGATCGAGAGCCAAGCCGTGCCGGACCCGCAGGGCGGTGTTCCGCAGAGCTTCACCCATCGGCTGCTTGCGCAGGAGCCGATCCGCACATCGGGAGGCACCGTCCGCATCGTCGACTCGCGGAACTTCCCCGTGTCGCAGGCGATCGCGGCCGCGCTGGTCGAGATCTGCCCCGGAGGAATGCGGGAGATGCACTGGCATCCGAACAACGACGAATGGCAATACTTCCTGACCGGCCAGGGAAGGATGACCGCATTCGCGGCGCAAGGAACCGCCCGAACGTTTAACGTCCGGGCGGGCAGCGTCGGTTATGTGCCCTTCGCTTACGGGCATTATATTCAGAACACGGGCACCGAGAGCCTCTGGTTCCTCGAGATGTTCCAGAGCGACCGGTTCGCGGACATCTCCCTGAACCAATGGATGGCGCTCACGCCTCCGGAGCTTGTGAAACCCAACGTGAACGCCACGGGCGAGCTCATGCGCTCCCTTCGCAAGGAGAAATGGCCGGTTGTGAAGTACCCCGGCTTCCCGGCCCCTTAAGCTTCGAATCCTTTTGCCGCAGTCTATCCCTTGACCGATCCAAGCAGAGCTCCCTTGGCGAAGTGCTTCTGCAGGAACGGATACACGAGCAGAATCGGGAGCGTCGCCACCACGATGACCGCCATCTTGACCGCCTGGTCCGGCGGAGGAACGGCGGAATCGAGGTCCGAGCTGTAGTCGAGCCCGCTCGCGAGCACGACGATCTGGCGGAGCAGCACCTGGATCGGCCACATCCGGCTCTCGTTCAGGTACATGATCGCATTCAGGTACGTGTTCCAATACGTCACCGCGTAGAACAGCGAGATCGTCGCGATAACCGGCATCGACAGCGGTAGCACGATCCGGAACAGGATACCGAAGTCGTTGCAGCCGTCGATCTTCGCCGATTCCTCCAGCCCGTCGGGGATGTTCTGGAAGAAGTTTTTCAGAATGATAAGGTTAAACGCATTGATCGAGATCGGCAGCACAAGCGCCGCGTAGTGGTCGATGAGGCCGAGCTCCTTCACCACCAGGAACGTCGGAATGAGGCCGCCGTTGAACAGCATCGTGAACACGACGAAGAACATGAACACCCGTCTGCCGTCGAGGTCCCGGCGCGCCAGCCCGTATGCCATCATCGACGAGATCAGCATGCTGAACAGCGTTCCGCAGGCGGTGATCCCGATGGAGACGGCCAGCGACCGGAAGATCGTATTCGTGGAGAAAATAAACTTGTAAGCGTCGATGCTCCAGTCCGTCGGAATAAGCACGAACTTCTTGACGGCCATCTCGGCGCTTGTCGTGAAGGAGCCCGCCACCACGTGGATGAACGGCAGCACCGTCACGAGCGCGATCAGCGTCAGCAGCGCGAAGTTCACGGCGGCGAACAGCCGGCCCGCCAGCGTGCGATCCTCTACCATCCTTAACTGCCTCCTCTAAA
Organism: Cohnella fermenti; assembly: GCF_004801405.1. Taxonomy (GTDB): domain Bacteria; phylum Bacillota; class Bacilli; order Paenibacillales; family Paenibacillaceae; genus Cohnella; species Cohnella fermenti. The sequence goes on along the minus strand of NZ_SSOB01000004.1, from coordinate 196,938 downwards.
GTGCCTCAGTAGACGCCTTCCTCACCCATTTTTTTCGCCAGCCGATTCGCCAGCATAACCATAACAAGACCGATGATCGACTTGAAGAAGCCGACCGCCGTGCTGTAGCTGAACTGCCCTTGCCGCAGGCCCGCGGTGTACACATACGTATCGATGATCTCCGCCACGTCGCGGTTCATCGAGTTGAGCAGCAGATACACATGCTCGAAGCCAAGCTCCAGAACGTCGCCGATCTTCAGAATGAGCAGCACGATGATGACGCTCCGGATCGCCGGCAGCGTAATATGCCAAATCTGGCGAAGCCGTCCCGCTCCGTCCATGCGCGCCGCTTCGTACAATTGCGGATCGATGGCCGCGATGGCCGCCAAATAAATGATCGTACCCCAGCCTGCTTCCCGCCAGATGACCTGAACGATGTACGTCGGCCGGAACCACTCGGGACTGAGCAGGAAGTTGATCTTGTCGAAGCCGAGACTCGCGATGAATTCGTTGATGATGCCGCCGTCCATCGTCAGCATGACGTAGCCGATCGAGACGATGATGACCCACGACATGAAGTGCGGCAGGTAGATAAGCGTCTGGAACAGCCGTTTAAAAAAACTTCCGCGAAGCTCGTTAAGCATCAGGGAGAGGATAATCGGAATCGGGAAAAAGAACACCAGGTTCAGGCCGAACAGGATAAGCGTATTGCCCAGAATGGAGCCGAAGTCGGATTCGAAGAACAGCCGATGGAAGTGCTTGAAGCCGACCCATTCGCTGCCGTTGATGCCGGCGAACGGCTTGTAGTCCTTGAAGGCGATAATGAGGCCGTACATCGGAATGTACTTGAAGATCGCGAAGTACAGCAGACCCGGCACAATCATCAGGTACAGCCACTTGTTGCGTACGAGCCTGCGGGATAAGCGGCTCTCGCTCCGGAGCGCCGGCTCCGGCCGTGCGATCGCTTGCTGCATCGTCTATCTCTCCCTCTCCGCGCCGCGCGGGCCGGAGAAGCCGCCTCCTTGCTTGGGCCCGCAGGACGGGCCCGGCGACGGCGGCTCTCCGGTTGAACGCGTTATCTTATTGGTGGTTCGCTGCGTTGATCTCTTCGATGATCTTGTCCCCGCCGCGGCTCTTCCAGGTGTCGATCTCCTTCTCGAAGCCGGCCTTGTCGAGCTTGCCGTAGATATACTTGTAGGTGGCATCGGTGATGATGCTCGCGAGCTCGGTGCCCTTCTCGTTGTAGGTAGCCGAATCCAGTGCGGCCGCCGGGTCGTTGATCGCGATCTTCTCGTTCTCGAGCGTGAACTGTTCGGCGTGAATGCGGGCTTCGAGCGTGTAGTAGCCTTCGTACATGCCGTTCGTGTCGGATTCGCCGATGACGCTGTCCTTGAAGCCCTTCACCTCGCGCTCCGTCAGCTCCTTGTTGTCGGAAGCCTTCGCCTTGCCGTCGACGACGGTGTAGTGGGTGCCTTCGATTCCCCAATACATGACGTTCGCGACCTCCGGCGTCATCATCTGGTCGAAGAAGGCGAGCACGCCCTTAAGCTCCGCTTCGTCCTTGATCGCGCTCTTCGGGAACAGGATGACATTGTTGTAGCCGGGAATCGCCCAGGTGGACAGCTCGCCGTTCGGCCCCTTGATCAGAGCTTGCGTCTCGACGACGGCGGTTGGCACGTTCTTGACGAGGTCCTTGTTCAGCGAATCGACGTCGGCCATCGAGCCGATGTAGAGGCCGGCTTGGCCGCTCGTGAACAGCTTGACCTGATCGGTTTTGCTCGTTGCGGCGAAGTCCTGGTTCATCGCCTTGGCGTCGCGAATCTCCTTCATGACGTCCATCGAAGCGATGTACTGCGGGAACATGAATTCGGGCAGAAGCTGGCCGTCCTGCTCGCCCCAGTTGTTCGGCGTTCCGAGCCAGGACGCAAGCGTCTTGAACGCCCCGTAGACGAGATCGTTGCGGTCCGCCAGGCCGATCGTGTTCGCTTGGCCGTCGCCGTCCGGGTCGTTCTCGGTGAACGCCTTCGCCATGGCGACGACATCGGCGACCGTCTGCGGAGCGGAGAGTCCGAGCTTGTCCGCCCAATCCTTGCGGTAGATAAGCCCTTGGCGGGCGAGCGGCCTTCCGATGTAAAGCGAGTACAGCTTGCCGTCGACCTTCGTGTTGTTCAGAATCTGCTCCTTCAGCTTGCTCAGGCTCGGGAAGTCCTTCAGATACGGCCCGATCTCCCAGAACTGGCCGTCGCGGATCGCTCCCTTCATCTGAATGAAGGTCGCCTGATTCTTCAGGTACGTCACCTCCGGCAGCGATCCGGTTGCGAGCGATGCGTTCAGCTTCTCCTCGTACGTATCCGCCGGGAAGAACTGATAGGTCAGCTTCGTGTTCGTCAGCTTCTCGACTTCGTTCTTGATCGTGTCGGGCGGCGTCTCCGACGTGTTCAGCGGAAGCATAATCGTGATCTCCGTCGGCTTCGTCTCCTTGGGCGTCTCCGACGCGGGAGCCTGGCTCGCGCTTCCGCTGGCGGACGGCGACTGGCTGGCGGACGGCGAGGTTGCCTCTTTATCGTTGTTGTTGCTCCCGCAGCCTGCGAGCGCCCCCGCCACCAAAGCCATGCTGAGCGCGATCGTTGGTACCTTGCCCTTACCCTTCATACCGGTGACCTCCATCTTTACGGTTGGATTGGTTGCTACGGAATCCACAATACGCCGCGTCGCGAGTTACCGATACAATCATTGCGTTAGAATAGGGCCGTCTCCGGCGGGATGTGAGAAGATGATTATTCGCAGGGGCGGATGATAGGCGGGCGCGGATCGTAGGCGTAGGGGGATTATAAGCGTAGGTGGATCGTAGGCGTCATGAATGGAGAGGCTCCTCGACATGGGCCAAGAGAGCAACCAAACCGCCTGCATGTCCGCCATCCGCCGCCGTATCATCGAAGAAGGTAGTCTGGGTGCGCACATTGGCCAACATCGGAGCGAACACGACCAAAAGAGTAACCACGACCCAACCGAAGCGGCATTGGGCGGGCGGAGGGACTGAGATGAGTCACCACGACTCAACCAAAGCGGCGATTGGCGGGCGGAGGGACTGAGATGAGTCACCACGACTCAACCGAAGCGGCGATTGGCGGGCAGAGGGACCGAGATGAGTCGTGGTGGTTACTCAAGTGCGGGCGTCCGAGCGGGCATGATGGAGGTAGATGAGTAACCAAACTGCGCACATGGGCGACCAATCGGCGGCGGACACTAATACTAATGCCAATGAGACCGTTATCCCCGCGCCTCAGATTGGGCCAACGACGGCCCGTTCTGATTGGAAGGGATAACGGTTCGGTGGGGGAACAGCGGGAAGGATAGGGGGGCTGCCCTATTTAAAGGATACCGCCGCCCAAGCCACCCCCACCCCGCCAGCTATCAGGAATTTATGCGAAATTTCACATTCGTGCAGCGCGATAATGGGCAGGTTGGGCGATTCTATGTGAAAAATAGCATACATGGAGAAATTTCCGGCTCGAGTTGCCGCATATATGCGATAAATCACATAAAACGCCCCGATTCCCGCTCATTCCGGCCGATGAATGTGAAAAATCACATAAAATCGCAAAATCCGGCGGGCCGGAGGCGCGAGCAGCGTCGCGACGAGCCGCCCCGTCAGGTCACTTCCCTGACGGGGCGAGGCCGCTTGGCCGGCAGCAGCCTCCTACCCGAAGTAGGCCGCCTCGTACTCGGCGATGATTTTGTCGCCGCCGTTCGCGCGCCACTTGGCGATCTCCTTGCGGAAGCCGTCCTCGTCCAGGCGGCCGAGAATATAGTTGTACGTCGCGTCGGTGACGATCTTGGACAGCTCGACGCCGTACTGGTCGTAGTACGGAGACTCCAGCCCGACAGTCGGGTCGCGAACGATGAACTTCTCGTTGTCCTCGATGAGCCGGTCGGCCAGCTCCGACAGCTCCTCCTGCTCGGCCACCTTCATCACGTTAGGGTTGCTGAGGTCGGCGATCATCAGCGTATAGAGCGAGGCCACCTCGTCGACGCGAAGCTGCGAGCTCTCCTCGGGCAAATAAATCTCGCCCCCCTCCAGCTCGTAATGCCGCCCTTCGATTCCGTAGCGCATCAGATTGGCGACGTCGGCATCCATCGTCCGGTCGAAGAACGCCAGAATCTCGCGCAGCTCCTCCTCCGTGCGGATTGCCGTCTTCGAGAACAGGTACAGCCCGTTGAAGTTCGGGATCGACCACACCTTGTAGCCGTCCGTCCCTTCGATTCGGTTCACCAGCGTGAACCTTGCGTCCGGGTTGATCCGCCTCGCCTCCGATGCGAGCCGGGCCACGTCGGACATGCTGCCGATATACGCCCCCGCCTTGCCGCGAATGAGCAGGTTGCGCTGCACGTCCTTGCTCGTAATCGCGAAGTCGGCGTTGATCAGCTTCTCGTCGTACAGCTTCCGCATGAAGTTCATCGTGTCCATATAGCCTTGCGTCTCGAACTCCGGCACGAAGCGGCGCCCCTCCACAGCCCAATCGTTCGGTGTCCCGAAGTACGAGCTGAGCGTCTTGAACGCGCCGAACACGAGATCGTCCCGATCGGTCAGCCCGATCGTGTCGCTGAGGCCGTTGCCGTCCGGGTCCCCGTTCGTGAATTGCCGCAGCACCTCGTACAGGCCGTCGATCGTCTCCGGCTTCTTCAGCCCGAGCGCATCCAGCCAATCCTCGCGCAGGATGATTCCTTGCCGCGAGGACGGCCGCTCCGTGTAGAGGCCGTAAATCTTGCCGTCCACCGCCGTCTGCTTCAGAATGTCCTCGTCCAGCCGCTTCAAGTTCGGATAATCGTCCAGATACGGGCCGATCTCCCAGAACGCCCCGGAACGAATCGAGTTTTTCATCAGAATATAGTCCGTATACTTCGCGAACGTCGCCTTCTTGAGCGAATTCGTCGTCAGCGCCGTGTTCATCTTGTCCGTATAGATCTCGTCCCGCACCCATTCGATCGACAGCGTCGTCCCGGTCAGCTCCTCCAGCTTGTCGACGAGCCCGGCGTCCGGCGTATTGGGGAAGTGCAGCGGGGCCATCACCGTCAGAACCGGCCGCGCGTTCTCCTCCTGCCCCTGCTTCGCGGTCGAGGCGGAGGAGCAAGCCGACAGCGCCATCAGCATCGCCCCGAACCCAACCAACGCCCACGCCATGCGAACCGTACGTCCTCTCATGCCGCTTCTGCCCCCTTGAATCTGTTAAAATGATTATCGATTCGCGTGATGATTATTGTCCCTGTGCCCGCCTCTGGCCTACAATAGGAGAATCTTCGCAATCCCATTCGCAAGCCAAGGTGGTAGATGTCCATGCGCTCTCTCAGTTATCTGACCAAGATGACCATCTTCGGATGTCTGCTCAGCATGCTGCCGGTTCTGTTCATCGGGTACTTCTCCTACGCGACATCCTCGAGAGAAATTCAAAAACATGTAAACCAAGGGAAATTACAGCTTCTATCTCAGATAAATGCCAATGTAGAGCAAATTCTGACGACTGTCAATCATACGCTTAACCAGGTCATCAATTCGACGGTACTCAAGAGTGCGCTGAATAGCCCCTTAACTGTAAGCGATTTCAAGTTGGTTGACAATCTGCGCAACGAGCTGAGGCACATGCAGACGTTCGATACGAAGCTTGAGGATGTCGTGCTCGTGAACGAGAAGAACGATTGGCTGGTCAAAAATTCCGGTGTCTACCGCTTCAGCGATTACGAGTATAACGAGCAGTTGTCCACGATCATTCATGAGCCGGAGGGGGCATCCTGGACGCTGAACCCTTCCGTCTGGTTCTACAGCGAGGAGAGCGCAAGCGGCGCGATCTGCCCGTACAGCATCAGCCTGGTGAAGAAGCTTCCGATCACCGGTCTTACGCCGTACGGCCTCGTCATGGCGAACATTCCGGCCTGCAGCCTGCAGGCGCAGCTTCAACTGGAACGGAACGAGCAGGCGGAATCGAACGCCTCGGACACAATCATGGTGCTCGACGAGAGCTACCGCATTCTGCTGCATCCGAGCCGCGAGCTGATCGGGCAGCCGGCCGCTGCCGCAGGGTTCGACGACACGGCCCGCCTGTCGTCCCCTTCCGGCCAGTTCCAGGCCCGGGTGAACGACCGTTCCTACGCGGTGAGCTATTACAAGTCGCCCTACAACGGCTGGACGTACCTGTCGCTCACCTCGATCTCCAGCCTGACCCGCGAGTCGAACAAGATCGGCTTGTACACGCTCGGCGTCTGCCTGTTTATTCTGCTGCTCACGACGCTGCTCGCCTGGTTCGGTTCTCGGAGAATGTACTCGCCAATCGAGAAGCTGCTCCGGATGATCAACGAGCGCCTGCCGGAGACGAAGCGGAGGAGAGCAGACGAGTTCCAGATGATCGGAGAGCAGTTCAGCCGGCTTTTCCAATCCAACTCGCTGCTCGAGGATCAGGCCCGCCAACACCTGAAGCAAGCCCGGACGTTCTACCTCGTTCGCGCCTACCAGGGGCAGACGAAGCTGAGCGAGCTGACCGCGCGGCTCTCCGGGTTCGGGTGCGGCGACCGGCTCGGCGAGTGGCGGCAGATGGCGGTCATGACGCTGCAGCTCGATTCGCTCGAGCAGACCCGCTACGAACGCAGGGACGTCGATCTGCTTCTGTTCGCCGTGCACAACATGATCGAAGAGTTGCTTCCGCCGGACCGCCGGTTCGATCCCGTCGCGATCGACCAGACGGTCGTGCTGCTGTACGGCAGCCCGGACGCCGAGCGCGGATCGTTTAACGCCGAGCTGTACAGCGTCACCGAGCATCTTCAGAGCCAGATCCGCAGCTTCCTCGGCCTGTCCGTCAGCATCGGCATGAGCCTGCCGTTCGAGTCGATCAAGCAGCTTCCGATCGCCTACCGGGAAGGGCTCGACGCCTTGAAGCACCGGCTGAAGCTCGGCGAAGGCATCGTTGTCCAATACGAGCAGCTCAACTCCGGCAAGCACTACGTGCGAATCAACTATCCGGCCCACTCGGAGAGCGAGCTGATCGACGCCATCAAGCTGGCGGACGCGGACAAGGCCCGCGAAGCGCTCGGCGTCTTCATGAGCAAGGTGTTCGCCGAGGAGATGACGCCGCAGGAATATCAGATCCCGCTGGCCCGCCTGCTCAACAGCCTGATCATGGTCACGCAGGAGTCCGGCATCGGCATCGGCAAGCTAAGCCAAGGGCAGGGAACGCTCTACGAGGAGATGATCGGCCTCGGCACCGTGCCGGACATCGAGGGCTGGTTCTGGCACAGCGCGATCCAGCCGATGCTGCGCGTGTTCGCGGACCGGCAATCGTCGCAGTACCAGAACATCTCGGAGAAGATCATCGACCTCGTCCAGAAGCACTACGACACCGACCTGTCGCTCGAGGAGTGCGCGTCCCGGCTTAATTACAACGGGAACTATTTGAGCAGTGTTTTCCGCAAGGAGACGAACGTCTCGTTCAGCGAGTACCTGGCCGCCTACCGCTTCAACATGGCGAAGAAGTGGCTGGCCGACACCGACATGCCGATCAAGGACATCGCGGCGCGCCTGCGCTACAACAATCCGCAGAACTTCATCCGCTCGTTCCGGAAGCAGGAGGGCATGACGCCGGGGCAATATCGGGAGCGGAACGCAAGGGAATAGAGCGGGACTAGCGAGGGGATAACGATTTTGTCTTGGCCGGACGGAAAAGCTACAATAGAGAGGAAAGAGCGACTGGAGGAGTTGGAGATACGATGAAGGATAACCTCATCAGGATAAAGGATGACCTTATCCGGCGGTTGACGACCTATGCGACGATCGATACGCAATCGGACGAGAGCAGCGAGACGTGCCCGTCCACGCCGGGCCAGTGGGATCTGCTGCGGCTGCTGGAGACCGAGCTGAAGGAGATCGGCCTGTCGGACGTGACGCTCGACGGGAACGGCTACCTGATGGCGACCCTGCCGGCCAACACGGACAAGGCGGACGTGCCGGTCATCGGCTTCCTCGCCCACGTCGACACGGCGACCGACATGACCGGCAAGGACGTGAAGCCCCAAGTCGTGGACAGCTACGACGGCGGGGATATCGTGCTGAACGAAGCGCTCGGCGTCGTTCTGTCGCCTCGCGAGTTCCCGGAGCTGGCCGGCTACAAGGGCCACACGCTGATCACGACCGACGGCACGACCTTGCTCGGCGCCGACGACAAGGCAGGCATCGCCGAGATCATGACGGCGATGGAGCACTTGATCCGCCATCCGGAGATCAAGCACGGCAAGCTCCGCGTCGCCTTCACGCCGGACGAGGAGATCGGCCGCGGTCCGGAACGGTTCGACGTCGCGGCGTTCGGCGCGAAGTTCGCCTACACGATGGACGGCGGCCCGCTCGGCGAGCTGCAGTACGAGAGCTTTAACGCTTGCGGCGCCAAGCTGACGGTGAAGGGCAAGAACGTCCACCCCGGCTCCGCCAAGAACAAGATGGTGAACGCGCTGAAGATCGCGCTCGAGTTCCAGAACCGCATGCCGGCGGACGAAGCGCCGGAGTTCACCGAAGGCTACGAAGGCTTCTTCCACCTGAACTCCGCGAGCGGGGACGTCGAGGAAGCGACGCTCAGTTACCTGATCCGGGATCACGACCGGACGAAGTTCGAAGCGCGCAAGGCGTTCATGGCGAAGCTGGCCGCCGAGCTGAACGAGAAGCACGACGGCCGCCTGACGCTGGAGCTGAAGGATCGCTACTATAACATGAGGGAGCGAATCGAGCCGGTGCGCGAAGTCGTCGACGTCGCCCGCGAGGCCATGGTCGGCCTCGGCATCGCTCCGCTCGAGGTTCCGATCCGCGGCGGCACGGACGGCTCGCAGCTCAGCTACATGGGGCTGCCGACGCCGAACATCTTCACCGGCGGCGAGAACTACCACGGCCGCTACGAATACGCCTCCGTCGACGTGATGGAGAAGGCCGTCGCCGTCATCATCGAGACGGCGAAGCGGTTCGAGGCGAAGGCATAAGCGGACGCGCCAACGAGCAAGGGGTCGCCCCCAAGTCGAATGACTTGGGGGCGACCCCTTCTTTATTGCCGTGTCTAGGTCAACCTAGCTGTTGGCGGCTGCCTTCTCTGCCAGGAAGTCGACAGCCCGCAGAGCGACCGTAATCGCTTCGGCGCGAGTCGCTTCCTTGGCCGGATTGAAGGAGCCGTCCGTGCTTCCTTGGAGCAATCCGTACTTCACCGCCGTCGCTACATACGCTTTGGCCCATGCCGGAATGGCGGAAGCGTCCTTGAAGGAGAGATCCCCTTCTTCGAGCTCCAGCTTCAATCCCCGAACGAGCATAACGGCCAGCTCCACACGCGAGATGTTCGCCGACGGACGGAAGGTCTGGTCGTCGAATCCGTTAATGATCCCCGCTTCCACCGCCTGCTGCACGTATTGCTTCGCCCAAGCCTGAACCTTGTCGGAGTCCGCGAACGCCAGCGTGCTCTGGGCAGGCTGCAGGCCGAGGGCGCGAACGATAATCGCCGTGAACTCGACGCGGTTGATCGTCGCGTTAGGCTTGAACGTGCCGTCCGTGTACCCCGTTACGAGATTAAGATTAACCGCGCGCTCGATGGAAGCTTGCGCCCAGTTGCCCTGAATGTCCTTCAGAGGGCCGGCAGGAGTCGTCGAGCCGCCGCCGTTGTTCGGATTCGCCGGCGTTGTCGTGTTCTCTTGCGTATCCGTATCGGTACCCGTCGTGTCCTCCGTATCCGTTCCGGTCGTGTCGGTGCCGACCGGAGTCGTCGAGATCGGAGTCGATGACGTGTTGGCCGCGATGGCGTTGTTCAAGGCTTGCGTCGCGCTCGTCAAGGTTGCCAGACGAGACAGCAGATTGTCCGCATCCTTGGCCGCTGCCAGCGCTTGACCCAACGCGTCGCTCTTATTGACGATGGCCTCGGCGGTCGCGATCGAGCTCTTCAGCGCCGTGCGGGCTTCTTCCGTCGCATCCTGGTTCAGGACGACGTATTGCTCGTGCGTCATGATACGGCTGCCCGTGTTGTAGCTAATTACGCTAAGCACCGGCTCGACGAAGCTCGGAATCGCATAATCGTACACAACCGCCGTCACGCTTCCCGATTCGCCGACATACTTCACCGGCGTGCCTTCTTGCCCGTCAACGGTGAACTTCAGGCTGTAGACCGTGCTCACCTGGATACGCAGATACTTCTTGTCGTCGATCTGGTACGTCTGGGCATTGCTCAAAAAGTTCTTGAAGCTGCTGTTGAACGAGTTATTGAGATCCGTCGACTTGACGTAATCCGCGGTCGCCGTCGCCAGTGTCCCCAGAATCTTGTCGTTCGCGGCGACCAGCTCGTTCAGGCGCGTCACGTACGCCGCCAACGTTGCCTTGCGCGACAGCAGATTGTTCGCCGCCTTCGCATCCGCAATCGCCTGCGTCAGCGCCTGGTCCTTCGTCTCTACAGCCTCGGCCGTCGCGATCGCTGCCGTCAACTCCGCGCGGTCGTCCGCCGTCGCATCCTGATTCAGGACGACGTATTGCTCATGCGTCATAATGCGGTTGCCCGTGTCATAGCTAATTTCGCTAAGCACCGGCTCGACGAAGCTCGGAATCGCGTAATCGTACACGACCGCCGTAACGCTTCCCGGTTCGCCGATCTTCTTCACCGTCGTGCCCTCCTGGCCGTCGACGGTGAACTTCAGGCTGTAGACCGTGCTTACCTGGATACGCAAGAACTTCTTGTCGCCGATCCGGTACGTCTTGGGATCGGTCAGAAAGTTCTTGAAGCTGCTGTTGAACGAGTTATTGAAGTCCGTCGACTTGACGTAATCCGCCGTCGCCGTTGCCAGCGTCGCCAGAACCTCATCGTTCGCGGCGACCAGCTCGTTCAGACGCGCCGTGTAGGCAGCGAGCTCGGAATCGCTCAATGCTGCCGGGTCCGCCGCTTCGGCCAGAGCGACCTCCGTCGTCAGCGCCTCATCCTTCGTCCCTACTGCTTGGGCATTGCCCAGTGCCGTTTCGAATGCATCAATGGCCTCATCGGACGCGCCGGCCGCATACGCAGGCAGAACGTTGACGAACAGGGCCAGAACCAATACAAGTGCAAGCTGCTTCAAACCTCTCATCTCTTGATCTCCTTTTATGATATTAATGATTATCATTATCAATAAATAAACAAAAAATAAAGATAACGATTCTCATTATCATTGGAATAATATCGCATTTATTAAGTTATAGTCAACAGTTTAATTAACTTTGAGGTATTATTTTGAACAATGCAACCTGGCCTCGGCTGACTCTCTTCGGCTGCTTGCGCCTGTATTCGCACAATGCGGCGGGGTAACGGAGCGACAATTAATCTCATTAAATTTAAAATATGGTTTTTAAATCCATTAAATCCATTTACGAATAAACCCTGCTGCGGAAGTCTTCCTTCCCCCTCCCCATGCGATCCCTCTAGTCCGACGACTTTGGCGATTTTATATGATTTTTCACATTCGTCGGCGCAGATTGGGGGGCAATCGAGGTGTTTTATGTGATTTTTCGCATATATCCAGCACCGTGGACCGGAAATTGCTCCATGAATGTGATTTTTCACATAGAATCGTCCAAACCACCCGTTATCGAGCCGCGCCAATGTGATTTTTCACATAAAATTCGACAGTGCTCAGCAGCCACAGGCATCCGGGGGTTCGGGCGTTCGGGCGTTCGGGCATCCGGCCCCCCAAGAAAAAGAGGCGAGAGCGCCGTATCCGCGTGCGCTTCGCCTCTTCTATGCTCCTTGCGCCGAGCCAATAGCAAATTAAATTCTTGCCACCGCGATCAAATATTCGAGGCTGCTGGCATAAGCCCGCGTGATCTCGGTCGAGCCATAGGCGGCGATCTCTCCGATCGGCGCGCTTGTGGGGCGAGAGTAGGAATCGACCGAGAACGAACCGTCCGCGAAGTAGGAGAGCGGGTTAATATCCGCCGTTCCTTCCGGGATCGCCGTGCCCGACAGATTCTTCGCGTGCAGGGTCACCTTCAATCCCGTCTGCGAGCGGACGAGCTTATACGAGTCCAAGATCAGCTTGTTATCCGTTCCGTCCGCGTTGCCGTCTTGCCCGTCAAACAGCTTGAACGGCTTGCCGACAATTACCCTCTCATCGTTGAAGCTGAGCAGCTTGTTCCCCTGATCCCATGAGTAGTTGATGCCCAGCGGCTCCAGGAACAGCCGAACCGGCAGGAACATCGCCCCGTTCTTCAGAATCGGCACCGTGTCCATCATCACCGTCACGCCGTCGACCTTGGCCGTCCGGGAGGCAATCGTCAATTCGAACTCGTGATCCAGCCATTGGACCGTCGCCGTCTTCGTCTTGTTGACGTAGTTCACCTGACCGCCCAGAAGGCCCTCGATCATGCGAAGCGGAATAAGAATCCGTTCCTTGTCGTCCGCGATCGGCGCCCCGTACTTCGTGTAGAGAATGTAGAACTTGCCGACTTTGAGATGCACCGGCACCGTCTCCTGTGTCGCGGCCCCCGCGGAAGACGTAAATCCGACCAGCCCGATCAGCATCCCCAGCACCGTGAACAACGCAATAAATTTTCTCATGAATGACGCCCTCCGTTCGCATTGGTAAATTCTTGATCTTCTCAGAATTCTCTTGGCCCGATTCGAGAATGTTCAAACACCTTCGGCGCAAATTTCTCTCGCTTCGGCGCTGGCGTCTCAGCCCGGGAACGCGTAACATGAAGGAGACAACCCATACGGGGGGAAAAAGGGAGCCATCGAGCAGCATGGAACAAAGGACGGATAAACGCGACTTCGGCACGTACGGCTTCCGGTTCGGGGAATCGGCGGAGCTGCCGCTGTGCGGGCTGTTCGCCGTCGGGCACGAACGCGAAGCGAGCTCCTCCTACAATTGGGACGGAATGACAAGGAACGACGGTCCCCTGCTGCTATTCCAATACACGCTGTCCGGCGGCGGGGCTGCCGAGATCGAAGGGCGCTTCCGCCGCATCGAGGAAGGGCAAGCGCTGCTGGTCGAGATTCCCGGCCGCCATCGCTACTACTTGCCCGAGGACAGGGACCATTGGGAGTTCCTCTTTATCCTGATGAACCCGCGCCTCGTCCTCCCCGTCTGGCAGGACGCGAAGGCGAAGCTCGGGGAGATCGCTTCCCTGCCGGCGGACAGCGAGCCGATCGAGCTGCTCGCCCGCCTCGTGAAGGATGCGCAAGCCGGGCGCATCGCCGACCCGTACGCCGCTTCCTCCTTCGTCTACCAGTTCGCTATGGCACTTGGCCGCTTCTCCGCCGCTCCGGGGTCCCGCCAGTCGGCTTGGCCGGACAGCGTGAAGCAAGCCGTCGCCTACATGAAGAGCCGCTATGCCGACATGTCGGACCAAGAGCAGCTCGCCCGGAGGCTCGGCGTGTCCAAGTACCACTTCCTGCGCACGTTCGCCCGCCATACCGGAATGACGCCGAACGACTACCTGATGCGCATCCGGATCGAACGGGCCATGGAGCTGCTGCAGGACACCGACTGGCCGCTCGACCGGATCGCCGCGGTCGTCGGCTATTCGACCGGAAGCTACTTTATCAAGATATTCCGGAAGCTGACCGGGCAGACCCCCGGCTCGTTCCGGGCTTCCGGAGCCAACCGTCTGCCTTACCGGCGGCTGTTCTTCGACTAGGAAGGGCGCTGAGCGGGAGCGCCCTCTTCCTTGCGCCCTTCTCCGTATAAATCGTCCATATGCGCCATATGGGACTCGCCCCAATCGTTCAACACCTGCAGCACGTTCGCCATCCCCTTGCCGTATTCCGTAATCGAATACTCGACCTTCGGAGGCACTTCGGGATACACCTCGCGGTGAACGATATCGTTATGCACCAGCTCCCTTAATTGTTGGGTCAGCATCTTCTGCGTAATGTCAGGAATCGCCTTCTGCAGCTCGCCGAACCTCATCGTTCCGTTCGCGAACAGCCGCAGCAGAATAACCGGCTTCCACTTCCCCGTGAAGATCTCCAGCGCTTTCTCGAACTTGCAGTAATTGGCCACGCGCCTGCCTCCCCCCGGAATTGTCGCGAATAGTTACTTTAAAGTGCCTATGTTTCGTTGAAGTGGCTTCTTCCTCGCCGACTTCCTATCGATTATTATGCATCTATCGGTATATTCGAGACAATCGATAAACGACAGGATCAAGGAGGAAGCATTCGCATGAACATCGTTTTATGGATCGCCCAAGGGCTGCTCGCCGTCGGATTTCTTTACTCCGGATGGATGAAGGTACAGGTCGAACGAGCCCGTGCCTCCTGGCCGTGGGCAAGAGAAGTTCCGCAGAGGCTCGTCATCTTCATCGGGCTGGCCGAGCTGCTCGGGGCGGTCGGGACAATCGTCCCCCAAGCGACGGGCATTGCCCCGACCTTGACTCCGATAGCCGCCGCCTGTCTCGCCGCCATCGCGCTGCTCGGAGCCTTGCTGCATATCCGGCGTCAAGAGTACAAGGACATCGGCATCAATATCGTGTTCCTGGCGCTGGCCGCCTTCGTGGCGCTTGGCCGCTGACAGGCGAACGGATAGGTTGTCGAAAAGCAATTTTGTGCTGTATGGCAAACGATATTACGGTGGATGAACGGTAGTTCAAGGATTATGATAAGTGGGATACCGCAATTTATTCTCATTACTAATTATGCGAATAAGGAGAGATCCCCTATCATGAGTCATCTTCTCGCGGCTCCGACGCCGCCGCTTGGCTGGAACAGTTGGGACTGCTACGGCGCCGCCGTCACCGAAGCCGAGATTCGCGGCAATGCCGAATACATGGCCGAACACCTCAAGGACTTCGGCTGGGAATACGTCGTCGTCGACATCCAATGGTACGAGCCGGGCGCCGTCTCGTCGCACTACCGGAAGTTCGTCCCGCTCGAGATGGACGAATATTCCCGCCTGATGCCGGCCGTTAACCGCTTCCCGTCTGCCGCCGGAGGAGTCGGCTTCAAGCCGCTCGCCGACTATGTGCACAGCCTGGGGCTCAAGTTCGGCATCCATATCATGCGCGGCATCCCGCGGCAGGCCGCCCACGCCGCGACCGCGCTCAAGGGCTCGTTGGCAACCGCCCGCGACATCGCCCACCCGAATTCCATCTGCCCCTGGAACACGGACATGTACGGCGTCGACGCCTCCGCGGAAGGCGCGCAGGCGTACTACGATTCCCTGTTCGAGCTGTACGCGCAGTGGGGCGTCGACTTCGTGAAGGTGGACGACATCGCCGCGTCCCGGCTGTACGACACCCATCTGCCGGAGATCGAGCTGATCCGCCGCGCCATCGACAAGTGCGGCCGGCCGATGGTGCTCAGCCTGTCCCCCGGCCCCGCTCCGGTACAATACGCCGACGAGCTGGCCGGGCTCGCCAACATGTGGCGAATGACGGACGACTTCTGGGACCATTGGTCGCTGCTGCTCGACATGTTCGACCGCTGCGAGAGCTGGCAGGGCCGCGCGAAGCCGGGCAACTGGCCGGACTGCGACATGCTGCCGCTCGGCCACATCGGCATCCGCTCCGTCGACGGCGGCGGCTCCGACCGCTGGACCCGCTTCACCAAGGACGAGCAGGTCACGATGATGACGCTGTGGTCGCTGTTCCGCTCGCCGCTGATGTTCGGCGGGGAATTGCGCGACAATGACGAATGGACGTTGTCGCTGCTGACCAATCGCGAGGTGCTCGCGATGCTTCGGGACACGGACGGCGCGCGCCTCGTCTTGCGCGAAGGCGATCGCGTCGTCTGGGCGACGGCGAATCCGGCGAGCGGAGAGCGCTACGTCGCGCTGTTCAACACCGGCGAGGCGGAGCTCGAGGTGTCGGTCGGCGGAGCAGCGCTGAAGCTGGACGGCAGCGTTCAGGCGGTCGAGCTGTGGAGCGGCGAGGCTTGGGGCGAGCTCGGCCCGGACGGCTCGCTTGGCGCGCAGATCCCTCCGCACGGAGCGAAGCTGTTTAAGCTCGGCTGAGACGCCCGCCGGCGGCGCAATACGAAGGGGCTGTCCCGTGAGGAGGACAGCCCCTTTCGCGTGTCGTTATCGATCAGCTCGTCGTCTTCTTGACGATCTTGTAGACCAGGTTGCCAAGCTTGTAATAATCCTGCAGCTCCGTCAGCACCTTGGAGATCGTCTGACCGATCATCGTCTTGAGAATAAGAATGCCGATCTCGTTGCGGTATACGTTCCATAACGCCTCGAGCACATCGCCGACGCCGTATCCGGACACGGTGAGCAGGACGCCCCCCATCTCGAAGCCGAGCCGCTCCGTCGATCGGATCTGTTCCGCGGCCTTCTCCACGCCGATATTGGCGGAGCGGAGGGCCGACAAGGTCACGAGGACAGCGATCTCGTCGTTGCCGAGAATTTTGCGCTCGGCGTCCGACAAGGAATTGTAGAACTCCTTCTGTTCCTGCTTCGATACTTCCCGAACGATTTGGTACGTCTGCGTCAGATCCTCGTTGGTCGCATACCGAAGCGCGTAGACAAGCTCGACAAGCGACAGCATCTCCGAATCGAGCATCGATTGCGCAATCTCCTTGAGCGGCCAATAGCCGAGGCTTTGCAGATCGTCGATTACCCATGACGGATAACTTCCGGAGGCCAGCATGGCGCCTGCGAGGTCCTTCAGATTCGTGACGCCGCCATCGTACAAGTACTTCCCTACCCAGTACGAATTCTCGTAGTACCTGCCCAGCGTATAGCCGATCTCGTTCGCGGATAAGCCGTTCGCCCGCAAGATGGAGATAGCGCTCGTGCTTGAGTAATTCAAGTACTTGAGATAGTCGTACAGAGCGTATCCGTTCTTCACCATCCAGTAAATTTTGTTCTCCAACGTGCGGCCGTTCAAGAACAGATAAGCATCTTGCGCGTTGTAGCCGAACGACTTCAGATAAGGAACGATGCTGTCGTCGCGCACCTCGTAATGATCGAGCACGTTCAAAATCTCGGTTCCGTCGTAGCCCAGCTTCTTCATGGCGGTCGCGATCTCGCTCATCGAAGCGTTCGGCAGCGCAAGGTGGACCGTCGTGAAGACACGGAATGCGTAGGCTGCGCTATTCACGTAACCTGCGTAATTCCGAAGTCCGTCGACAATGTCGAGCGGACGAGTGTAGCCGAGGGCGACGAACATCGCTGCTTGGTCTTCTTCTGTCGAAGGCCTCCCCTTGCCGGACGAGAAGTAGTGGAACGACGTACTCAGAATCGACTCGAGATCGTAGCCGAGCGACTTGAGCAAGTTCGCCAGATAGACGATGTTGACCGTCTCCAGCAGCTTCCGATTGTCCAACTCGGTGGCGATGGCTCCCGAAGTCGCTCCGCCCGCCTTCAGCGAGGCCAGGTAGTCGAATAGCACGTCATCGCCGTAATACGCCACGACCGCCTTCGTATACTCGTCCTTCGGAATGTCCGTACCCGCGAAGGCTTGCAGCGTCTGCTGGGCGTCCAGCCCGTAGAACCACTTCAAGGCGGCGATGATATCGCTCATGATGAATTTCTTGTACATGAACCGGGCCAGGCTGATCGGCGAATCGGACACGTCCAGCGGGTCCATCATGCCGGAGATATACTTCAGATTGCCGTTGGCCAAATACACTTCGGTCGTTGCCAACCCGATCTCGATGAGCCGATAGTACGGCTTCAGCATCGTCGTCGCCTCGGGAGCGGTAAGTCCGTACTGCTCCTTCAGATAAGTCACGATGTTGCTTAGCGAAGTCCCCGCGTTCTTCATGAACGCTATGGCGCCTTCCGCCGTCTGAATGTCGTTCAGAGTCATGACTTCCTTCATCATCGCCGTAGCCAGACGCTCGTTCTCCCTCTCGGCAGAATAAGCCGCTTCCAGCGCCTGCTCGATTGCGCTCTCGTCGTATGCATTGTGCCTCTCGAGCAAGAGGCGCAGCTCGGATTGCTCCACCCCGAACCTCAGCTTCATCGCGCGCGCGATCTCCTCTATCCGAATGCCGGCAAGACGAAGGTTATCGACCATGTCGCCGTAGTCGGTATAGCCGTTCGACGTCATTATCGCAACAAGCGAGTCCGTCGAGTCGGTAAATACGGAGTCAATGCTCTGCAGAATGACCGGAAGCTGGAACAGATCCGATTCGATCAAGGCGCTCCCCAGTCTGACCGGCGTTTCTCCATAATACGATTGGATCGTCTTCGTCATATCGAGCAGCGTAACGCCGGCATTGCACATATAGACAATTGCGTCCGCGACACTCCGAATCCCGCCCGACTGAATATAGTCGATAGCCGTCGCTCCTGCGCTTTGCTCGTACACACTTGAGACGGCCCATTGAATAATCTCCGTGCCGGCTACGCCAAGCTCGGCCAGCTTGATGGCGGAATCGCCTGAGGACAGGCCGTACTGCTCCTTGGCTGCCGTTACGATATCCTGAACGCTGTACCCCATCTGCTGCAGGAGATAGACGCCGTCTTCAAGCTTGTCGATCCCGGAGCCCGCTAGCAGGGCCGCCATGGTCTCTTCCGTCGGCTTGCCGAATTGGCCGGCAACAGCGGTAATTATGTTCGTCAAGCCGTAGAGACCCGACTGCTGCAGGGTATAAATCGCCTCGCTCGCTTTGAGATGGTAATACCCTTTGGCCACCTTCGCGATCTTGAACAGCTCCAAGTCTTTCTTCCAAAGCTCCGGAATCGCTTGATCGAAGCTGTCTATTCCGAGCCCTCCGAGCGATTCGACAATGACCTGATCGAGCGGCTGATCGTAAACATAGGCCACCTCGGTCTGGACTTGAGACAACGTATAGAAGCCCGTGCCGACCAGCGCCGCCGACACGGCGGCTCCGGTTAATCCGTAGTGATTGCGGCCGGCCCGGATGATGTTCCTGAGCTCGATCTGATTGTTCAGTAGGAATGGGAGCGCGTCCGGGAACGTGGCATATCCTCCGTCTGTGAGCATCGCGCTGATCGTCTCGTCCGTCGGCTTGCCGTATTCCAGCGTCACAGCCTCTACAATATCCGGCAGGCTGAAGTACCCCGATTGCTGCAAGGCAACAACCGCCGCGCCTTCATCCAGTTGATAGTACAATTTGGCGATGCTTGCGAGCGCCGGCAGCTCGTAGTCCATTCCCCAGAACGTCGGAATGGCTTCGGCGAAGCTCGTCTTGCCTAGCGCGATCAACGATTCTGCGACCGCCTGCTCGAGCGGCACCTCATAGACGGCAGCGACCTCGTTCTGGATCTGCCTTAGCGTATAGAACCCCGTTCCGTCGAGTACGACCGCCGTATCCGCGCCGGACAGCCCGTAATAATCTCGGCCGACCCGCACGACGTCCCGAAGCTCGAAGCGGTTGGTGCGCAAGTAAGGGACGGCCTCTCCGAGCGTAAGCAGTCCTTTGGATTGCAGCGATTCCGCAACGGTCATCTTCTCCGACGTCGGATACAGCGACGCAATGGCGGCGGTAATCTGGCTGTTGCTGTACCGATGCGACTCCGTTAACGCATAGAATGCGGATCCAGACGAGATCTTGTAGTAATCTCTTGCGACAACGACAAGTCCGCTTAAGGAGATCCCGGCGCTGTAGCCGAGCCCGACCGCTTCCTGGAAGCTCGCCGTACCGCCGGCCGCCTGCCACTCGTACAAGATGACCAGCGGCGACTGGTTATAGACGACGGAGATCGTATTCAAGAGCACGCTGACCGAGGCTTGATTAAGCGCCGCGAACCGGCTCGCAGCTTCGCCGGCAGACAAGCCGAACCCGTCCTTGACGGCGCCGACGGTTTCCTCGAATGAGAAGCCTCTTTTCCCCAGATAAGGAATTGCCTCTTCCACCGTCGTAATGCCTTGCTCCGCAAGCGCCTCTTCGACCGATTCCCCGAAGCTTGCGTCGTAAGCCCAAGCGATTGCATTCAGCACGCTGCCGATGTCGTTCGGATACCGAGCAATAAGCAGGGCCGACGCCTTGCCGGAAGCCAGTCCGTAATATTCCTTCAAGCCGCGCGCGATGGAGCTGATTCCGAAGCCCGCGTTCTTCAGGAACGTGATGCCACTCTCCGGTGTCTCGCTGCCCGAGGCGGACAGCAGGTTCGAGATCGAGACCTGTTCTTCCGAATACAGCGTCTTCAGCAGGCTTACGGTTGCCTGCAGGTTGCCGTTGCTCTTCGTATAAAGAAGCAGCCCGGCCATAACCTCGTTCACCTCGTACCCTCCGCGTATGAGCGCCGGTCCGACGACAGCGGCGTCCCGGTAATTGGAGAATCGCGCGGAGATCGTGTTGATGACGGAGATTGCCGTCGCGTTCTGGCTTCTCAGCGTCTTGATCCACAGCGTGACCGGATCTCCGCCGTAGGCGAACGTTACTGCGTATGCGACATCTTCCGTGTCGTATCGGGACGTCAGCAGGGCAGTTGCCTCCGCTTCGTCCTTGCCCAGCTCGGTGCGTAGCGCAAGCACGATGTGCCCGAGCGCGTAGGGCTCAAGACGCTGCACGATGTCCGCGTCGGAGACGGAGATGCTCTTCAGATAAGCGACGACTTCGCTTGCGGCAATACCGTACCGGCTGAATTCCATAATCCAGTCGCTCCAGCCTCTCTCATCGAAGGCAGCGGCAATGTCCACGAACGGATAACCCGAATCTTTAAGGGTTGCCGTCAGACGCGGCAGTGCATCCGCATACGAGCTGGACATCTGGTAAGACCCGATCAAGCCATCGATCAGTTCGTCAAGCGTGAACAGCTCCGATTGACTCATCGCGGCGGCGATTTGCTCGATCGTCGCTCCGCTGAACAAGTATCTCGATTCGTTCACGATGGTCGAGATGCTGCAAGGGCAGCCATAACGGGAGAAGGCATCGCTCCGCTCAAGCTCGACCCAACCCGCGAGCGTTACGCCCATCCGCGCGATGAGCGACCGGGTAATATCGAGCTTGCCCCAGCGGTTCGCATCCGTCATCTCCTTCGCGATCGCTTGAGCGCTGATCCCATCTTCCTGAGCCTGGGCGAAGGTTGTCATGAGCGCCTTCACCACCTCGTCCGCAGTATAGCCGTCATAGCTGTCGCGGAAGACGGTCACGGCATCCTGCAGAGTGAACGCGGCTCCCGAGGCGACGACAGCGGAGCGGATCAAGCTCAGACTCTCGTCGATCGACACGCCTGATCTCACCAGCAAGCCGAGCGCATCGGCGCGGCGTCCGTTGTAGACGCTGTTCAGGTAATACGCGGTGACGGCGACCCGATCATAGCCGGCGCTGACCAGCGTTGACATCATCGCGCCCCGTTCCGCCGCTGTCGCTGCCGGATTCAGAGCGGCGATCGCCGGGCCGATGTCCGCGCCGTATACGCCCAGCAGAAGGCTCGCACGCTCGACGATGCCGATGCCGCTCGCCGCAAAACCGTTCATGGCGGAAGCGAGCGCGGCCGACGTGTTCCCCCAGGCATCCGCGATATACGTTGCGGCTGGCTTGACTCCGACGCCGGCAGTCAGAAGCGCGGACACGGCAACGGCAGGGGTCTCTCCCCCGGCCTGAACCGCCCTGGCGACCTCGGAAGCCTCGATGCCGGCGGCCAGCATGGCGCTTGCAGCGGTATTGCCGCCGAAGAGCTGTCTGACGAGGACATAGATGTCGCTCGGTGCCAGCTCCGCGCCAACGAATGCGACGGCAGCTTCCGCCGCATCAGCGAACGGATTGTTCGCGCCGAGCGCCGTTCCCGCTTCATTCGCCGTATAGCCGGCGCCGATGAGCCACAAGACGGAATTCGTGCCGCCCGCCGCATAACGTTCGCGAATAAACGCCAGCGTGTCCGAAGCGGAATAACCGGCCGACTTCAGTGCCTGAGCCGCTTCCCCATTCGTCAGCTTGTACGCGGCTTGCACCGTGTCGCCGATCTCGGCGAGCGAATAGCCGACAGCCTTAAGGACCGCCGCCGCACTGCTGGCGGAAGCCTTGAATGTATCGCGCAACACGCCCGCGACATCGCTTGCGGATACTCCCGCTTGCTTCATTCGCAAGCCGATCTCCTTGCTCTGATAACCTCTGTCGCGCAGCAGCGGCGCGAGATCGGAAGCCGTGTAGCCTGCGGCGATCATCAGACTGAGGGCGTCCATGAATGTGCCGTCCCCCCCAACATCGATCAAGGCTTCGAACATCATGGAAGCATCGACATTCATCTGGGACATCAAGGCGATGAAGCCGGCCGTGTCGAGATCATATTCGGCCTTTACCGCCCTTGCGTAATTCCATCTGGCGAAGCCCGCTTCGCGAAGCAGCTTCGCCGTCTCCAGTGCTGTCCGGCCATAGGTCGTATGCAGTCCGTAAGCGGCCGGGGCGGCATCCTGATCTGCCGGGAAGCTGCGTACGAACCCTTCCGTCGTTGCAACATTGGCCACATCCAAGGCATCGAACGATACAAGATAAGCCGTATTGACCGCTTGAACCCGCTGGATGCCGGTATAGGCGACTTGAACGGTCGAGTCCGACGTGATGACGGCTCCGGAAGCGCTCCAGGTCAGTTCCACCTTCGTCGAGTCCCCGGCAACGCGCGCTGCCTGCACCCCGCTTTGCCACTTGTTGTTGATCTTGACGGAGAACGGAGCATCCGCAGGGACGGAGCTTAACTCCATATCGAAGCCCAGTACGACTTTCCTGCCGCCCGGATCGGTCGCAGCCGTGAGCAGCGCCGGCGGCAAGCTGACATTCGTGACGTTGATATCTTCGCCCAGATCGTACCCGTCGCTTGCGATCCGAACCCGGTAAGTCGAATTGTAGGCGAAGTAGAAGCGGACTTGATAGGTTCGGCCGCCATCCGTCGACACGACCGAATCGGGCTGAGAACCGAACACACTGTTGCCATTGTAAATCGTAACAGACAGTCCCGACACCGGCGTGGTGAAGGCGAGATCGAACCCGTTCAGGTTCACGCGCTCAGCCGTCACGGTCGACTTGATCGGAACGAGAATCTCGTTCGGGTTCGATTGCCAGTCGAACACCGTCGCCTTGCGGTCCTGCAGCTCGAACCGGTACTCGTTGCCTTCGGCCAAGTACGCCTGGATCGTATAAGTGCCTGCAGCCTGGCCCTGCTTCAGCCCCGTAACCGCAACTTCCGAACCGTCCTCGGCATAGATCGCGATATCGTTCAAACGCAGGTCGATCGTCCCGACACTGCTGAGCCGCAGCGTGATGCCGTCGCGGGTCGCGGCCAACAGTACCGGGTACGCGTTGAGCTCCAGGTACACCTCGACCGGCCCCTCCGATTCCCGATTGGAATCGATCAGTTCCACCGTATATACCTTGCCGCTTACGATCGGCATCGAGATCCAATAGTCGATTCCCGTATCGTATCGGTCATTCACATCGGTCGGCGTCACCGCTTGCCCGAGCTCATCCGTAATTTGGAGATTGGCTGCGGTGAGGCCGCGAACGGACTCGCCTAGATGCAGCGTGAATCTGTCACTGTATGTTTCAGTGACCGTCATCGCGACCGGAGGCTCCGGCGGCGGCAACGGCACATCGACCGGCGTACCGCGACCGAAGTCGTAACCGCTGCGGACGACGATCAGGCTATAGGCCGCTCCTTCGGTCAGTTCAGCCTTTACCGCGTATGTTGCGCCGCCATCCGTCGTCTTGACGCTGCTTACGGCAACTGCCGCGCCCGCGCCGTCCTGCAGGATGATATTCGATACGGTCAAGCCTGGAACCGGCGCATCAAGGGCGACAACGAATCCGTCGGCGTTCGGATCGGTTATCGACAAGCTGATCGGAATCGGCACGCTTGCGCTGAGCATGGAGCCGAAGTCGTAGCCTTCGGCGGCCAGTTGAAGCGAATACGTCTTCCCGCCTTCAAGGACCGTCTTCAACAAGTAGCTGTTGCCGCCATCGTTTGTCGAAGCCTCCTCGATGGCGACGATGCCGCCCGCCGAATCTTTAAGCACGAACGCAGCCTTCGAGAGCCCCGATACGCCTGGCGTCAGACCGATTCGGATGCCGGTCTCCGAAGCGGACAGAACCTCGCTCGCAATCGTTGTCGGCAGCGAGAACGACAAACTCGGCTCGAACACATATCCCGAACGGCTCAATGTAACCTCGTACGTCTCCCCGCCCGGCAAATTCGCTTGCACGCGGTAACGCTCTCCGGCGTCTTCCTCCGTGACGCCGAGAACCGGGATCGCATCGCCGACGGAATTGCGCACCGTGAAGTGTCCGGCGTCCATCCCCGCAACTCCCGGGTTTAGGCCGACGACGAATCCGGAGACGCCCGCTTCGAGCAGCGCGGCGCTCGCGAACACCGGCACATTCACCGGGACGGGATTGCCGAAGTCGTAACCGTCCTTGAACGGAACGACGGTATAGCTCTCGCCGCCCCAGAAGCTTGCCTCGAGCACATACGTCGATCCGCCGTCCTCCGTCGTTGCGACCAGCACCGGCAGCGGACTGCCGTCCGACGCGCGTCTCAGCTTGAAGTCGCTCGCTTTAAGGCCCGGCAGCGGCTCGCTAAGCTGCAAGACGAAAGCGTTATTGCTGCCGGGCGCCATGCCGCCGAAGGCCGTCTGCACGGACTTAATGAAAATTGCGGGCGGCGTACCGAAGTAATAACCGGACTTCGCGATGTGCAGCATGTAGCTTCGGTCCGTCTTCAGATCGGCTGTGATCTCGTAGCTGTAACCGCCGTCCCACGATGCGAACCCTCGGATGGCGACGGCTTCGCCGTTATCGTCCAGCAACGCAATGTCCGAAGCGGCCAATTGCGTTCGGGAGCTCAGGTTCAGCGTCAGACCGCCCGTCGACAGATGCTCGATCGACGTCATGCGCGTGACCAATGCAAGCGTCTGTGTCAACCTTACCAGATAGCCTGATTTGATAATCGATACCGAGTAAGAATGCTTCCCGGACATCGGAACCTTCACCTGATAGTTCAGCCCGCCGTCGACAGAGGTGAGCGATTGAACGGCTGTCCGGTTGCCCGCCTCATCCGTCACGATAACGTCCGATGGCGCAAGATCGGGAATCCCCGGGAACAGCTTGAGCTTGAAGCCGTCCTGACTCTCGGCGTAGATCCAGGCGTCAGACTTGATCTCTACGCCAATGACAAGCGGATCGCCGTAATCGTAGCCCGGATAAGCTACCGACATATAGTACGTTTCCGCAGCCGCGAAGTCGCCCAGCAAGCTGTAATACTCGTCGGCCTCGTGCCTTAAGGAGGCAGCGACGGACTTGCCTTTGCTGTCGGTCAGCTTAACGTGGTCTATCGTCAGTTCGTCCGGATTGGGATTAATCCCGAACATGATCTGGCCTGCGAAGGTGCCGAACAGCCAGATGGAGCCGCTCTTCGGAATGCTGAATGTTACCGGCGCCTTCAGCTTGAAGTCCGGACGAATCAACTCGATCGAGATATTCCCGTTCCCGGCGTATGGGAAAGAGAAGTTGAGTTGATACGTCAAGCCTTGATCGGCGGTCGTGAGTCCGACATAGTACTCGTTGGATGCGATCGGCCAACCGCCGGCATCGCGGAAGACCAACTGCTCCGACGTCAAGTTCTTGACCTTCTCGCTGAAGGTCAGCTTCAAGCTCCCTTGCTTAAGCGAGGATATCTTCGCCGTAATCTCCTTCATGACCGCGAACGTAATCGGCTGGTATTGCTGATAGAGCAAGGCCGGCTTCACCTGCAACGTGTAATATTGGCCCGGCACGAGGGCGGCGGACAGTACGTAGATTGAGCCGTCGTCCGTTGTCGCGGCAGAGCCGATCTTCACCTCGGCTCCGGTCGAGTCGCGCAGGACGAACTGTCCCTTCGCCAAGTCGGGGATCGGCGCCGCGAATTCGACCGTAACGCCGGATGAGGAAGCTTGGGAGACCGAGTACCCTGCCGGCAGCATGAACGACACAGGCGTCATCTCGTAGCCCGTTACGTTTATGCCCATCGAATAGGTCTGCCCCGGCGCCAAATTCGGGAACGGCAAGCGGAAGCTTCGACCGCCTTCCGTCATCTCGATCGTCCCCGGGAAAATCCGGTTGCCTCCGGCATCGGTGAAGACGATGCCCCATCCGTTCTCCAGTTGCGGCATTGGAGGATCGAAAGCGATGGCCATATCGCCGGTCGGCGTCAATTCCACGATCGTTCCCGTCACGAAGTAAGGAACGTGGAAGGCGATCGGACTGCCGAACTTGACATATGATTTGCTCAGCGTCAACGTGTAATCGCTGTTGCTGACCAGCGCGACATTAACCCGATAGGTCAGGCCGCCATCCGCGGTCGACAGCATCACGCCGCCGACAAGCCCGTTTTGC
Organism: Cohnella fermenti; assembly: GCF_004801405.1. Taxonomy (GTDB): domain Bacteria; phylum Bacillota; class Bacilli; order Paenibacillales; family Paenibacillaceae; genus Cohnella; species Cohnella fermenti. The sequence goes on along the minus strand of NZ_SSOB01000004.1, from coordinate 170,719 downwards.
CCGTTCCGCAGCTCGAGATCGGCAGGCGTCAAGCCCGCCACCGCGTTCTCGAAGCTCAGAAGGAATCCGCTGTTCGACAACTGCCCGACGGTCGCCGCACCCGCATCGACCGACGCTCCCGCCGCGAAGTCGACCCCCGCCTCCGGCAAATGCCCGATCAGCTTCACATTGTAGAGGCCTTCCGGCAAGTCGGCGGTTAATCGATACGTCCGTCCTCCGTCCTCCGTCGTCGCATCCTGAATCCAGATCCCTTCTTCGGTATCCGCGCGGACAATCGCGAACGATCCCGCCCACAATCCGTCCAACGACCAATCGAGCGACACGCGAAGCCCCGTATCCGTCACCTGATCGACCGCAATCGTCGCATAGGCGGGAACGTTGAAGCTGAACGACGTCCGGCTTAGCGCAGCGGCGACTTGCAGCGTATAATCGCCCGGCGTCAGATTCGCGCTCACTCGGTAGCTGGCTCCGCCGTCAGCCGTCGTCGCCGTCACGCCTCGCACAAGGCTGCCGTCGCTCCGCCTCACCTCGAAGCCGTTGACCGTATTGATCGCGGTCGGCGGATCGAGAATAAAGGTGAAGCCGCTGCCGGAGATGTCGTCTATCTTGTACTCGGACTCCAGCGCAATGGATGCCGATTCGCCGAAGTCGTACCCGCTCTTCACAACGCTGAACGTATACGGCAGACCCCGCGGCCCGTCGTACTGGACGACGTAGTACCCTTGATAGGAATCCCAAGAGACGTTAAGGATAGGCACAGCTTGTCCGTCAGCGTTCACGATGCGGAAGTTGTCTGCGGTCAGACCCGGCACGGCCGGACTTAAGCCGGCCATGAACTTGTTCGAGCCTACGCCGGCATAGTACGGCCCAAGCGTCGTCCGAATGAGGTTGACCGGCTCACCGAAGTCGTAGCCTTCGTGGCTGATCGCCAGAATCAGAGACTTGTACTGCATGTCGGCCGACCGCAGATAGTAGCTGTTGCCCCCATCCGCCGTCGACGCCTCGTCAATTGCGACGGCAACGTCGCTCGTATCCGTGAGAAGGAAGTCGCCGAGAACAAGTCCCGGAACCGGCCTGTCCAAATAAACGGTGATCCCGCTATTCGACGGCTCGAATGTCGTATATTTGGTCACGACGGGAGCTTCCTGCACAGCGACGGTTCCTTCTACATAATGATCATCGTCCAGGTCGATGCGGTAATGATAATTGCCTGCCTCGGCCATCCCCGCCTGAATGACGATGGAACGGCCGTCGTCTTCCGTCCGAATGTCGCCGATCGCGACGGAATTGCCGTCCTCGTCTTCTAGCGAGTAGGCGACAAAGGGCAACTGTACGGCGCCGTTCGACAAGCGCAGCTTGACCGCCTCGTGCGTAATCCAGACGATGTCCGCCTGAAGCCGGGACGGCTCTACCGTCCATTCGACGGAGCCGCCTGCGAACGCGTAGCCTTCCTTGTCGAGCGTCAGCGCGTACGTCTCGCCCTTGGAGAGCGTCGACCACACTTCGTACTGGCGTCCTGTCTGAACCGGGCTCAGCATGTCGATGCCGACCTGCGACGCGCCTCGCGACAGCACAAAATTCAGCGCGTCAAGCTCCGGCACCGTCTGATCGAGGGTCACGATGAACCCCGCCGTCGATACCTGGCTGATCGTCGCCTGAACGGTCGCATAGCTGACCGGAATGACCAGCGACAGCGCCGCACCGAAGCTGTACCCGTCAAGGACAATCGCGATCGTGTAGCTCACGCCTTCGGTCAACGCTGCTTCGATCACGTAGGACGCGCCTTCGTCGTTCGTCGCTGCGCCGGATGCCGGAACCGCTTCTCCCCCGGCATTCGGAATGATCGCGAAGTCGGATGCGGTCAGCCCTTCGATCGGCGGACTGAGCGATACCGTGAAGCCTTCCGCGGCGGACGCCGTAATCGTTGCCTGAACGGCGATGATCTCGGGATCATGCACTTCGACATAGATCGCGACGGCGCTCCCGAAGTCGTAGCCTTCCTTCGCGATCGACAACGAGTAGGTTTGCCCTTCCTCAAGCGCCGCGCTGAACGTATAGGAACCGCCGTCTTCGGTGGAAGGTTGTCCGAGAGCGATCGGCGCATTATCCAATAGGTTCACCAGTGTAAAATTCGCAGACGTCAATCCCGGCACGGAAGTGTCGAGAGTTACACTAAATCCTGCCGAGCTGATCCCGTGAGGCGAGGCGTTCACCGAGACGATCGGCGGCGGCGTAACGGGAACCGCGAACGTAAGCTCGGCTCCGAAGTCGTAACCTGGCTTGAAGATAGCCAGCGTATACGTCGTTCCCTCCGTCAGTACAGCCGGAATCCGGTACGCCGTTCCTCCGTCGATTGTCGTCGGCGTTCCGACGGCAACGGCCGTACCGGCGCTGTCGCGCAAGAGGATGTCCGTCGCCGCCAACGCGGGCACGGGCACGCTCAGCGCAAGCCGGAACCCCGTTGCGCTTGCCTGACTGACCGCGGCTTCGACGGCCGTGTCCGCCGGCTCCGGCGATTCGGTCGGTTCGGTCGGCTCCGGCGATTCGGCAGGCTCTGGGGACGTTGTCGGTTCCGGCGACGGCGATGAGCCCGGGCCCGTCGATACTCCTCCTCCCGCCGCGCTGCCGGAGCTTCCCTTCTCCGTCACTTCCTTCGTTGCCGGTTCGTTCTCGAACGCGACATCGGCCGAATCGACAATCGCCGTCCCGATCGTTCCCGCCCCGGTCACATCGGTTGCGCCGCGCAGCGTCATCCGCTCGACATGCACGCCGTCGGCCAGTTCGATTCGAACCCCGGATACTTCCTCGTTCACGACGAGATTCGCGACGGAGCCTGCAGCCACGGTCAGCTTGACGCCGCCTCTCACTTCTACATGGCCGAACTCCCCGGACAGCTTCACTTCCCCGGACGATAGAATCGTGATGCCCGCGATTCCGCTCTCCATGCCTTGCGGCGATTCGATGCCGGCATCGCTCTGGACGTCCAATTGCGCGATGACGGTCGCTCCGTCCACGACGACCCGCACCAAGCCGCCGGACTTGTCGATGACGACAGTGCCAAGAACGGAGTTATCGATATGGACGCTGTTCCGTCCGCCGCCTTGAATGAACGTGCTCCCTTCTACCTCGACGTTGTGCAAGTACACGTCCCCTTCGCCGACTGACGGGAGAATCGTCAGATCGCCCTTCACCACGACATTGCGAAGCGTCGTTCCCGAAGCTCCGACCTCCAGATTGCCGCCGACCGTGAACACGCCCGCTGAAGGCCCATACGTTCCCGCTTCCGTTACCACCCGCGCTCCCGGAACGATGCCGCTTCCGGAGACTGCATCAGCCCCCTGCCGAATACGATCCAGAAGCACTACGGCCTCGGCACGAGTCATCGACTTAAGCGGACGTACCGTTCCGTCCGGGAGCCCCTGCAGCAGCCCCGACGCGACCGCCGCTTCCAACGAGGCGCGGCCATAGCCAGGCACTTCACTAATATCCTTGAACCGTTCCAGCGTGCCGGCGGCTTCATCGGCGATCGTCGGCACAAGCGCGGTCAGCATCGTGACAGCCTCGATGCGCTGCAACGGCTTGTCCGGCCGGAACGTGCGGTCCGGGAAGCCGTGCACATAACCGGCCTGCACAGCCGCATTCACATCGGAAGCGAACCAAGCTCCAGCGGATACATCGCCGAATGCCGCCGCCCCCTCCTCGCCCTGCAGCCCGAACAGGCGATTGACAAGCGCGATGAACTGAACGCGCGTAATGATGTCGTCCGGCCGCAGCGTGCCGTCCGCGAAGCCCTGAATCAATCCTGCCGACGCCCACTCGGCCATCGGTTCCTCCGCCCAATGCCCGGCAATATCCGACAGGGCAGCATCGTTCAGATGCGAGACGGCGGCTCCAGCCCGCGCCCCAATTGGCTCGAGCAATCCGGCAAGCAAGCTCGCAATCCATAGCCATTTAAGCCACAGCGCGCTTCCTCTGCCCTTGATGATTTTCCTCATTCTTCGAACTCCCTCCGCCATTCGCAGCTCTCGAATCTATCTCTATCTCATGCGTGCAACGCTTCTCGATGTCGACAGCAATCGTCTTCATTGTAAAGGAAGCAAATAAAAGAATAATAAAAACACTTGTCTGCAAAACGCGAAAAACCGCGAAAGATCAAGCTTTCGCGGTTTCGTTTGCTACCGTATTTTTTTATCTTGCAGGAACCCGCGATTGTTGCAGGCCTCATCTGATTTTATACGATTTTTCACATTCGTCGGCCTGGATTGGCGGGAATCGCGGCGTTTTATGTGGTTTTTAGCATACATCCGGCACCTCGGCCCGGAATTTCCTTCATGTATGTGTTTTTTCACATTCGTCGGGCCTCAAAGCCCCTTTTTCCTCCGGACGTATGCGGTTTTCCACATAGAATCGCCCAACCTGCCCATTATCGCGCTGCACCAATGTGAAATTTCGCATAAATGACGTGCATCCGACGGCATCGGCAGGCATCGGCAGGCATCGACGACATCCGGCAGCACCCGCGGGCATCCGCGGCTCGGCCGGAGTGATCCGGTCTGCGTTCAGCCTCCCGCCAAGCCGGCCTAGCCCTTCAGCTCGAGCAGCCCCATCTCGAGGCAGGCCGAGACGGACAGCGTCTTCTGCCCCGCCTCGAAGCGGACGACCGCATGGTCGCCGCGCAGCCGCTCGATGCGGCCCCGCCCGAAGGAGCGGTGCTCGACCGCGCTTCCCACCGCCAGCAGCGCCGCCTCGCGCACGGCGTTCGGGTTGCGGGCGGCCGTCGCCTTCGCTCGCGGGTTGTCGATGCGGACGACGGTCGCCTTGCCCGGCGGCCTCCGGGTCGACGCCGCAGCCGATGCCGCCGCCCGCCCTCTCCCGGGTGCCTGCCCGCCCATCGCGCGCTCTCCTCCCGCGAATGCTTCGTGTGCCCTTCCTGCACTCTCGCCGTTCGCCTCTGCCGGCCGCTTGCCCGGCGCCGCCTGGAACGCCTCCGGGTCCTGGATGCGCCGCACGGCGTTCACGAACCGGGACACCTTCGTCTTCGTCCCGTCTCTCCTGTCGTATGCGCACAGCTCCAGCCTCCGCTTCGCCCGCGTCATCCCAACATAGAAAAGCCGGACCGCTTCCTCCATGTCCGCAGCATCCTCTTCCTCGTGCTTCTTGATATCGTCGTTCGAGGGCAGAATGCCATCCACCAGGTCGACGATCAGCACTCGCTCGAACTCCAGCCCCTTGGCGCTGTGCAGCGTCGAGAACGTGACCGCATTGTCGCTTCGCCGCCGCCGGGCTGTCTTCATGACCTGCTCGAGGTACTTCAGCCGATGGGCGAACGCCTCCATCGTCTCGAGCCCTTCTGCGATGTCCTCCAGCGTGTTCAGAATGCCGATCAGGTACTCCTTGCGGAAGCCGAGACGCTCGCACATCTTGTCGATCGCCTTCTCGTAGCCGAGATCGTACCGGATCGTCTGAATCGCGTCGCGGGGAGCCATCCCCTTCATCCGCTCGAACGTCTCTTTGCATTCCTGAAGCAGCTTGAACTGATAGTCGCGGAGGGACACGTAATTCATCAGGTTATCGAACACCGAGTCCGGTTGGGGTACCGCCTTCAGCGCCGCCATCTGCTGCTTCGTGATGTAGCCGTTCATTTTGGAATGGATTTTCTCCAGGATGTCCGGCCTGCGGTCCGTGAACGTCATGCGCATGAAGTTCAGGACGTCCTCGACGACCCAGTGGGAGAAGAAGCGGTTATCCCCATCCTTCATGTAGAAAAGAATTCCCGCCCGGTCAAAAGCGTTCAACAGAGCGATCGACGACGAGTTGTTCCGGTACAGCACCGCGATCTCGCGCAGGTTGTCTTCCTCCGCCACCCGCTCCGCCACGAACTTCGCCTGGAGTTGGTAATCGCTCAGCCGGTGAACGACGATCGGCTCGGCCTCGGGATTGTCCGTAAACATGTTCTTGTCGTAACGGTTCTTGTTCCGCTTGATGAAGCGGTTCGCGACCTGAACGATATTGCGCGAGGAACGGTAATTCTGCTCCATCTTGAGCAGCCTCGCACGGGGATACGCCTTCTTGAAGTCGAGCAGGTACTGTGGCTCCGCCGCCCGCCAGGCATAGATGCTCTGGTCGTCGTCCGCGACGACGCACAGGTTGCCGTGCCCCTGCACCAGCTTCTCCACGATCGCATGCTGAACAAGCGACGTATCCTGGCTCTCGTCGGTCATGACGTAGTCGTAGCGGCGCTGATACTTGCGCAGCAGCTCGCGGTCGGCGTCAAGCGCCTCGTTCGCCAGCACCAGCATGTCGTCGTAGTCGATGAGCCGCTTGTCCGCCCCCTCCCGCTTGAATCGTTCATACTCGGCCAGCAGACGCTCCGCATCCGCCACCTCGCACTTCACGGCCCCCCACTCTTCCTGCGGCAGAAGCTTATTCTTCACGAAGCTGATGTACGTCGTCAGCTCGTCCATCTGATCGTCGGTCATGTGGTCTCCGACAATGCGCCGGTACAGCTCCCGAAGAATAAGTTTCTTGTGCAGCGGCGGCCGCTCGCCCGCGAAGTCGACGTCCTCCTCCAGCTCGGCGGCGTCCCCTTCGATGATCCGGTAGTCGATCCGCTGCTTGCGCAGGGAGTCCCGCATCATCTCGAAGGCGAGGCTGTGGATGGTGGAGAACGCGACCCGCTCGCCCGAATGCTTGGGGAAGAAGCGGTCGAACCGCTCCTTCATGTCGCGCGCGGAAGCCCGGCTGAACGTGACCGCCTTGATCCGCTCCGGCCGGACTCCCTTCTCCTCGACGAGGTAGCCGATCCTCATGATCAGCGTCGTCGTCTTGCCCGAACCCGGCGAAGCGAGCAGCAGCAGAGCGCCCTCCGTATGAAGAACCGCCTTCTTCTGCACCTCATTCAGCTCGACCCCGAGCTCCTCTCTTTTCCGCGTGAAAAATTCCTCATTGCCCTGCATGGCCGTAATCCTTCCCATCCCGTTCCGTTCTCTAGTGTCCAAGCGAGTTGGCGCGTAAACTTTAATGATAAAGACAAATCGCCCGCGAAGCAATGGGAGCCGAGCCGGGTGCCACGGCTGACGACGGGTTCGACTTGCGATTTAACGCGAACCATCGTCAACGCTCGCGCCTATGCTTCCGCGTCGATCATCTGCCCGGTGCCGGACGCCGCCTTCCGATCGCGCTCATCCCTCGTCGCCAGCTCCCGACGCAGCATCTGCAGTTCCCAGACGACCTCGTCAAGCCGCGTGCTCGTTCGCGAAGCGTTGATCGCGCTCCGGATGACGTACTCCAGAATAAGCAGCCCGATCAGGAAAACCACGATACCGATAAAGACCATAAAAACACCCATGAATGCCGCCTCCTCCACACGGTTGCCGGTCTATTCCCCTTCTCCTCCGCTTAAGCCCGGAGCCGCCGACGGAGTTGCGCTTGCCGACGATCCCGCATCCGCTCCGGACAGCGAACCGGCATCATAAGCCGCGAGAACCATCGGGAAGGGAGACTTGCCAAGGCCCGTTCCTTCGGCGTTGGGGATGTACACACGCAATAGGTCCAGATAGACCCTCTTCGCATACGCAGGATCATCCGGCTTCGGCAATGCGCCCTCCTGCCGCTCCATCCCCGAACCTCCGAATCCGCCGCCAGGGCAAGCAGGACGGGAGCGATCCACCGCTTCCTCACTGTCCGCTTACACCTCCGTCTGCCGGCCTTCCCTGACGCCGAGCTCGCGAATTTTGCGGATGAGGCCTGCAATCCCGTCCGCACGGAAAATCAGCACAAAAGCGATAACCAGCTTCAGAACGACAGCCACAAGCTCAATCCACGTCTGCCGGCGCGCCGATGCGAAGGCGGACGGCAGCTCGCTCGTCGCATATTGGATAAGCTGCGCGATGTTCCCGATCAAGGCAGGGATATTCGCGGCGACAAGCACGATGCCGACCAGAACGAGCCCGAGCGAGTACCATTCCTTCATCGGAACCGCCGGCTTCTCCGGAGCCGCTGCAGCTTCCGGCGCCGCTTCCGAGGACTCTTCGCTCTTGAGCAGCAGCCGCACCAATCGGCCGCTTCGGCTCCACAGCAGCCACCCCGCCAAGAAGTAAACAGCCGCGCTGGCTACGAAGACAGAGACGAACAGAGCCACAGACAAATCAAGCAAGCTGGCCGATAGTCGGCCCAAGTACAGAAGCTGGAATAGATTCGCAAGCTGCCCGATTCCCTGAACGAAGACGTACAACGCCAACAACCGGATCAACACAAACGCCAAATCCTTGATTCTCATTCGTATTCCCTCCTTATTTTCCACCAGTCGCCTTCCACTACCCAATTATACCTCATAATGGAAGATAAGGTTGCACCTCATTCCTTCCTCTCCGCATATTCGGAATTCCTCTCTCACCCGCCATGCTGTTCGCACCGTTACCGCGCCGCCTGCCAACCGCCCCTTCGGAGCGTCGTTGTGCGGGTTTCCTCCACTAACTCCTCCCACTTCGCCTCTCCGCGATCGAAGTATTGGACTTCCTCCACTAACCTCGTCCATAGAATCCGGCAACCGGCGGGCGGGAGCGACGGGGTTGGCGGGGACGGCGGCTCGGTGGGGCGGTGGGAGCAGGGGGCGACAGCTTCGGCGGGTTGTTGGTTTGTTGGTTTTTTGGTTTGTTGATTTATTGGTTTGTTGGCTTGCGGGGTTGCTGGTTTGCTGGTTTGCGGGGTTGCTGGTTTGTTGGTTTGCGCGGTTGTTGGTCTGGCGGGCTTAACAGGGGTTTTGGAGGTTGGCGGGCATCAGCGGACTTAGTGTGTTTGGCGGCGGTGGCGGGCTTGGCGGGTTCGGCGATTCTGTCGACGGGGCCCGAGCTAGTCACACTATCGACGGGGTCCAAGCTAGTCACACCTCCGGCGGCCCGATGCCGTTGGGCGGTTTTGCGATTTTATGTGGTTTTTCACATTCGTCGGCGCGGATTGGGAGGGGATTGCGGCGTTTTATGTGATTTTTAGCATATATCTGGCACCTCGGATCGGAAATTTCTCTATGTATGCTATTTTTCACATAGAATCGCCCAACCTGCCCCTTATCTCTCAGCACGAATGTGATTTTTCGCATAAAATCCGGCAAGCGGCAGGGACGGGGGCGGTTCGCATGGCAGGTTCGACAGGGTTGGTCGGTTCGGCAGGATTGGCAGGATTGGCAGGTTCGACAGGGTTGGTGGGTTCGGCAGGATTGGCAGGATTGGCAGGTTCGACGGGGTTGGTGGGTTCGGCGGGCTCGACGGAGTCGGCCCCCTCCCCCTGCTATGCGTATCCTTCTCCTGCCCTCGCCGGCCCTACAGAACGCCCGCGAACTCCAGCCCGTTCTTCACGCCGCCTTCGTCCACGTTCGTCGTGACGTAGTCCGCGTATGGCAGCAGCTCCTTGTGCGAGTTGCCCATCGCGATGCCGAGGCCGACGAGTTGCAGCATCTCCTTGTCGTTCAGGCCGTCGCCGAACGCGATCGCTTCCTCCGGCTTGATGCCCAGGCTGTCGAGGAGCGCCTGGATGCCTTCCGCCTTCGAGCCTGCGGTCGGCAGCACGTCGAGCGCCTTCGCGTGCCAACGCACGAAGCGCAGCTCCGGCAGCTCGGCCGGATACAGATGCTCCTCATGGCTCTCGCAATGCAGGAAAACTTGATAGATGCCTGCCTTCTTCCAGAAGTCGGCATCCGCTTCCGGATGCGTCACGCGCAGCGAAGCGACCGCTTCGAACACCGCAGGATGGTCGGGAGCCGTCGAGAAGTACGCTTCCTTCCCCTCGAATACGAGCTCGTGCTTGTTCTTCTGCGCAAGAGCGACCAGCTTCTCCAGCACCTCGGGCGGGATTTGGCTCTCATACAGGTCCTGCCCCTTATACTTCACATAAGCCCCGTTCAAGCTGACGAACGACTCGATGCCGGCTTCCTCCGCCAGTTCCTTGAAGAAGTAGGGCGCTCTGCCCGTCGCGATGACGGGCTCGATGCCCCGCTCCTTCAAGCGCCGGATTGCATCGATCGTATCTGCCGGAATTCGTTTCTCTTCATCCACCAAAGTCCCATCAATGTCGAAAAAAGCGATTTTGTAAGCCAATTTCTCCCTCTCCCATCCCTATTTTCTATCTCTGATCGCCTGTCTCTGTTCTTCTCTCTCTCTATTCTCTTGCCTTTACTCGCCTGCCCTTTATTATCGGCCTAGCTCTTCCCCACCGACAGGAGCAGGAACATCGGGCGCCGAACTTCTTCCTCCCATGCCGGATTGCACTCCAGCATCTCCGGGGCAGGAGGAAGCTCGGACACCTGACGGATAGCGAAGCCGGCTTCCAGCAAGGCGGTTAGCCACGCGGCCAACGTCCGATGGTACTTGACGACATCGTCGCCTAAGAACCGGGTCAGCCGGGCGCCTTCCTTGTGATACTGGTCGACCGGCCAATGCAGCTTCTCGCCTGCCGGACCGTAATGCCAGTCCTGCGCGGCCAACGCGGTGAAGATCGGATGCTCAACCGAGAGGACGAACGTTCCTCCCGGAGCCAGACAACGATAAACCCGGGAGCAGAGATGAGCGAAATCCTTCACATAGTGCAGCGCCAGCGAGCTGATGACCACCTCAAACTCCGCTTGCCCGAATTCGATGTCCTCGATCGCCATGCGCCGATATTCGATCTTCGGGTCGTCGGTCATCTCCCTGGCTCTCTCCAGCATTTTCTCCGAGAGGTCGATGCCGACAACCGCCTCCGCTTGCTGCTCGCGGGCATAACGGCAATGCCAGCCGTAGCCGCAGCCCAAATCGAGCACCCGCTTGCCCCTCAGGTCCGGAAGCATCCCTCGGAAGGCCGTCCATTCGCCGGCAGCGTTCAGCCCGCCAACCGAGCGAGGCATCTGGCTATACTTATGGAAGAACTCCGACTCGTCATACTTGTTCTGTTTAATAGCAATCCAGGCCTCCTTCTAGCAGCGGAACAGCCCATGCCCGTCCAGCGGCACAATCGGCTCCGCATCGTATGCAAGACCGTCGGAACGACCGCTTAACGCCACGTCAACGAGCCACCGTGTGAACGGAGCGACGTTCATGCCGTTCATCTCTTCCAGGGTGAAGAACCCCGCCGCGTCCACCTCCGCCATGTCGGGCGTCGGCTCTCCTCCGATGTAGTCCATCGAGAACGCCACATACAAGTTGTGAATGCTGCGAGGCAGATCCCTCAGCGCCACGACGTTCCGAACTTCCGCTTCGACCGCGCACTCTTCCAGAACTTCCCGCCGCACCGTCTCGTGCAGTTGCTCGAGCTGTTCCGCATAACCGCCGGGATTCGTCCATCTGCCCTTGCCCGGCTCCTGCGCGCGGCGAACGAGCAGCACCTTGTCCTCCCGGACGACAAGAGCGCCGACGCCGATGCTGTAATCTCCCCAATGAACGAAGCTGCACGCGGGGCAGGCTTTTCTCGGCGTGCCGTCGATGTCGCGCGTCTCCAGCGTGTGACCGCAGGACATGCAGAATTTTGTTTCCATTCCGAATCTCTCTCCTCGTTGAACCTGCTATCCATATAGAAGTCCATGCTACAATCGCTTAACCGATTATACGCCCGATCTCCCCCCTCGGCTAGCACCCTTCGCTCTATTCCCTATGTTTGTTTACCATCCTAACAAAGTTGCCGCAAAAGCGGCCATTGTCCCGAATCCCGCCGCAAAAACCGCTATCCCATCGAATCAGAACGAGGCCGTGGCGAGTGCGCGACACTATTCTGAACGATAGGGATAGCGGCGAAGCAGACCCTCTTATCCGATTATTCCCCGGCCTCTCTCACGATATCGAGCAGCTCGCTCCAGGTCGTGATCCGCGGAATGTCCAGGTGCCGGTTGTACGAATTGTCCCTCGCATATACCTTAAGAGGAAGCTCCGTCAGCGTATCGAGCACCGCAGGCTTGTCGTCGAAGTAATAATCGAGCCCCAGCCTCCGGATGATGTGCACCTTCTCCGCATCTCCCATGCCGCAATAGAAGCTCCCCTCCTGGACGGGGAAGCCGGCCTTCTCGATCCACATCTTCGTCCTCTCGCAATGCTCCGGCGCCCGCGCCGTAATGTAGTATACCTCGTGGCCCTGCCGAATAAGCTCCTGAAGCGCCTCGATGGCGTGAGGGAACGGCGGACAATCCGTATAGTAGATCTCGTCGCGCATCGTGTTCCACATCCGGCCGCCCTCTTCCCGGGTCAGCCCGAACAGCTCGTGAATCGGCACGCCGGTCAGCGCCTGGAACTTCTCCGGTTCCACGCTGACGTTCAGCTTCTTCTGATATAAGTTAAACGCGTGCTCGCGAAGATTGATCAGGGTGTCGTCGATGTCGAAGCCGAATTTCATGCCCGTTCTCCCTTAATCCGCATGGCGGGTGATGCCATTCATTGTACCAGAACCTTGGGGAAAAGGCACCGTTCCGAGCACCCATGCGACTTAAGCGGAGCGAGCGGCGGTTCGTTCCTTCATTCGGATGGAGTACCAGGCGATCGCCATGCCGAGAACGCCCAACAGGCTGGCCAGCCAGGGGTTGTAGAGAGGCGTCTCGCTCCAATCGATCATCAGCCCTCCGGCCCCCGCCCCGGCCGCGAGGCCCAGATGGGTGAACGACGTGTTCAGGCCGAGCACGAACTGCGCCTTCCTGGGAGCCAACTGGATGAAGTACGTGTTGATCGCCGGAGCCGACATGAACATCGAGAACGCCCACAGCACAATGGCGGCAAGCGCCGCCGCGGTCGAGCCCTTCACGAGAGGCAGAAGCGCCAGTGCCGCGACATGAACAGTCAGGCTGAGCACAAGCATCCGAGCGGCTCCGATCCGATCGACTCCGAATCCGCCGACTCGGGAGCCGAGCATGCCGAAGATGCCCAGGACGAGCAGCATCGCTCCGACCTCCGCCGTGCTGAATCGCAGCACCGTCTGGAGGAAAGGCGCCATGTACGAATAAATGATCGAATTGCCGGCGGACCAGAGGAACGAGAGCAGGAACGCCGCCACAACAAGCGGTTGGGCGAATACGGCGAATTGGCTTCGGAACGGTGCGGGTTCGTCTCCGTCGATATCGGGCAGCATTCGCTCCAGGAGGAACAGAATCGGCAGTGTTGCAACCCCCAAGGCGGCGAAGATCGCCCGCCAATCCCACCATCCCGCGACAGCGATTCCTATCGGTACGCCGAGCACCATCGACATGCTGAACGCGAAGGCGATCGTGCCGATCGCGCGCCCCGTCCGTTCCGGAGGCATGAGCCTTGCGACCGAACCGATGGCGACGACCGCATACACGCCGGAGCTCAGCCCGAGCACGATTCGGGAGGCGAGCAGCATGGCGAACGTGTCGCTGAGGAACGCGACGGCGCTGCCCGCCAGGAACAGCAGAAGCGAGCCGGACAGAATCCGCTTGCGCTTCATTCGCGCGGTCAGCGCAATGACGATCGGCGTCCCGATCGCGAAGGCGAGAGAATAGGTCGAGATGAGCTGCCCCGCCAGGGCTACGGAGATGCCCAGATCCTCCGAGACAAGGTTCAGAATTCCTCCGACGACAAGCTCCGAGGTCGCCGTGAAGAACGCCCCCAAAGCCAACAAATAAACATAAATTCGATTCATCGCTATCTTCCTTCCTCTTGCAGATTGGTTGTGAGTGCCATTATAATAAGCTCACTAACAAAATGTAAGAAGGCAATTCGGTTTGACATTATCCAACTAATTGGACCAACTAACTTTATGTAAGTTATAAGGAGGTACGAGGAGATGAGCTACCAAAAGCCGTCATCCGCAGCGAACGAAGACCTGGGCCATCTGTTCGCCGCACAGCCGCCCCGGGCGACTTCGGCGGAGAACAAGCAAGAGGATATTCAGCCGAACATCTGCGAGGTGCTGCAGATCCTCGGCGCCAAGTGGTCCTTCATCGTGATCGCCCAGCTCTACAGAGGACCGCAGCGCTTTAAGCAACTGCTTCGCAACATCGCCGTCGTCCGCACCCAATCGCTGACGGATACGCTTCGTCATCTGGAGAAGACTGGCGTTGTTCGCAGGGAGGTTTTTCCGACTGTTCCCGTTACCGTCGAATACTCCCTCACCGACAAAGGCATGGACTTCCACGGGGTGCTCGAGGAGATGGATCGTTGGGCGGGCAAGTGGAAGTCCTGAGCCGCTTCGTTTCTGTATGGTTTGGCCGCGGTAGGAAATAATACCAGGGAAACCATATCCGTCTCAGGAGGACATCAAGAGATGAAGCTTATTCCCCAGGCGGCCAGAACCGTCGCGATTCTCGCATTCGGCGCCGTTCTGATCGCCCCGAGTGCCCAAGCCAAGCCCAAGCCCGCACCGGCGCCGACACCTGCGACGGATACGCTCTCCGTCACCGCCAAGATCATCAACGACAAGGGAGCCCAGATCGGCACCGCCGTTCTGACGCAGATGGCGGATACCGTCCGCATTCAACTGGAAGCCGAAGGGCTTCCTCCGGGAACGCACGGCATCCACTTCCACGAGGCGGGCAAGTGCGAGCCTCCGGCCTTCGAGAGCGCGAAGGCGCACTTCAATCCCGCGGGCAAGCAGCACGGCTTCCACAATCCGAAGGGCTTCCACGCGGGCGATCTGCCGAACATCGTCGTCGATCAGAGCGGCAACGTGCACGTCATCATCAACAGCCGCAACGTGACGCTGCGCGCGGGAGAGCCGAACTCCCTGCTGAAGGAAGGCGGCACCGCGCTCGTCATCCACGAGAAAGCGGACGACTACGTGACCGACCCGTCGGGCAACTCCGGCAACCGGATCGCCTGCGGCGTCATCGCGAAGTAACAAGCTGCGGCACAGCCGCCGGGAGTTCCCGGCGGCTGTTTGCCTTGCGGCCCGGCGATCCTAGGCCGGAAGGTCGGGTCGAGGGCGCGCGGGACGCACCGTCAGGCAAACGCGAAACATCGGCAACAGCCACCCCGCTAACCTCCCCGCCACGTACCGACGTTTCGCCCACCGCTCCAAGCCAATGCCAGGACTAACCTGTCTCGTCGTATCGCCCACCGCTCCAAGCCGATGCCAGGACTAACCCGTGCCAACGTTTCGCCCCCCTCGCGCCGCTCTTCCGCATCTCCTGAAGAGAATTTGCAATTTTATACGAAAAATCACATTCGTTTTGCCTTTGAGGGGCCTAATTTGAGTTTTTATGTGAAATTTCATATAAAACAAGGATGGTGGGACGGCAAACTGCCAAATGAATATGAAATTTCACATAAAACCGGTGAAACGATACCTCGGCCGGACAAATGAATGTGAAATTTCATATAAAATCGTCCCGCTGAGGCAGAACGGGGGCGATCAGGCAGGTGTCCGAGGATGTGGGCAGCGTTGCCGCGGCTATCGAGAGGGGATCAGCTTAAAATCGAGTTGGTTTTGGGCCGGTTGTCGGCGGTTTGAGACGACACGACGCGATATGCGAGGATACGAGACGAGATGGGTTGTTGAGACGATACGACGCGGTATTCGAGGAGATGAGACGAGATGGGTTGTTGAGGCGATACGACGCGATATGCGAGGACTGGAGAATCATGTGACCGTGCGGTTGGATAAGAGGCACGGCTGAGAAAAGTGGGGATACGGCGGCACCTCAATAATATTCCTTTACAGGAATATTCCTATTGGTATATATTTATCGCAAGCACCTCAACTCAAATCGATCGATTCAAGGAGGAATATCAATGACGACATCCCCTTCCGAGAACAACGGCGTTGCGACGCGTGTCGAGGAGAAGGAATTCATTATGGAACGGATTTTTAACGCTCCGAGAGAGCTGGTGTTCGATGCTTACACCCAGCCGGAGCACCTGAAGCGCTGGTGGGCTCCGCTGCCGTACACGGTGCCGACCTGCCGGATCGACCTGCGTCCCGGCGGCGTGTGGCACTACAGCATGCGCTCCCCCCAAGGCGAAGAGCATTGGGCGCGGAGCGTCTATCGCGAGATCGTCCGACCGGAGCGCCTCGTCTACACGAGCACGTTCGCGGACGAGCACGGCAATCCGACGGACGACATTCCGGAGCAGCTCAACACCGTCACGTTCGAACCGCTTGACGGCAAGACGAAGCTGACGATCCGCGTCGGGTTCGATACGGCGGAGAACCTGCAGCTTACGCTCAAGATGGGAATGGTCGAAGGAATGACGATGACGATGAATCATCTGGGCGAGCTGTTCGAGAAGGGAGAGATCTCGGCGTGAATCCGGATGTAACGGCCTTTATCGAGAGCATCGCTCAGCCTTGGCAAGCCGAGCTGGCTTCCCGTCTCCGGGCCATTATTCACGAGGCCATTCCCGACGCGGCGGAGCGCATCCAGTACGGCAAGCCGCACTTCCTGAAGAACGGCAAGTACGCCGCCGTCATCTCCCCTTCGAAGGCGGCGCTCAGCTTCGTCTTGTTCAACGCAGCCGAGCTGCAGCCCCCTCCCGGCTTGTTCGAGCCCGGACCTCCGGAGCGGCGAACCGCCAAATTCAAGGAAGGCCAGGCGCTCGACGAAGAGCTGCTGCTCCGCTTGACGCGTCAAGCTTCCGATACGCTATAATGCAAGAAGCAGCACAACGTTGGAGTGATGACCATGAATATTAGCGTCTTCGGCGCGCTCGCCGAGGCGAATCGCCTGGATATGGTCGAGCTTCTGCTTCAGGGGCCGATGTCCGTGAACGAGATTGCCGACCGGCTTCACCTTAACCAGCCTCAGACCTCGAAGCATCTGAAGGTGCTCAGCGATGTCGGGCTCGTGGAGGTGCATAAGGTGGCGAACCGGCGCATCTACAAGCTGAGAACTCGTCCGCTCGCCGAGCTGGACGAATGGCTCGGCTCCTTCCGGAAGCTCTGGGAAGAGCGCTTCGATCGCTTGGACGATTACTTGAGCGAGCTTCAGGGGCAATCGGATCGGGATGCTCCCGCCGCTCCTTGAGCTCCGCTCCGTCGTCCCGCCGTCCCGCCAGGCCGGGCGCATCACAACGAACAACCCCGCGACAGTCGCCTTCCGGCGGCTCCGCGGGGTTGTTCGCTCTGGTCGTACATAACGATAACGAAGCTGACGACAACGACGAATCAGAATCAGTTCAGAATCAGTGCTTCTCGAACAGCCCGTTCTCCTGATCCTCCAGCGCCATCGCGCGCACGACGAAGTGCCGCTTCTTGCCCGTTGCCGTGTACGGAAGATCGTCGATGAATCGGTAGAATCTCGGCTTCTTGTACGACGCCAGCATGTTGTGCTCGCTGCAGAACTTGTTCAGCTCCTTGGCGGTCAGCGTCGGGTCCTCCTTGACGACGTAGGCGACAACCGATTCGCCGCGCAGCTCGTCGGGAACGCCGACAACGACGGACTGCTGCACCTTCGGATGCTGGTTCAGAATCTCTTCGATCTGCACCGGATGGATGTTCTCCCCGGAGGAGACGATCATGTCGTTCTTGCGGCCGACAATCGTGACGAACTCGTTCTCGTCCCACACGCCCATATCCCCGATATAGATCCACCCCTTGTAGAAAACCCGCTCCGATTCCTGCTCGTTATTGATGTAGGTATACGTGGTTTTGCCGGGGGCGCGAACGATGACCTCTCCGACCTCCGTTCCGTCGCGAGCGACGACCTCGTGCGGCTCCGCGCGGCGATCCGGGAACACCTTCACGACGGCGACATCGTCGTCCGTGCACGCCCGCCCGGCGGACCCGGCCATGTCCGGCAGGTCGTACGGCCGCAGGAACGTGTTCCAGAACGCTTCCGTCGTTCCGTAGCCGTTGAAGATGTTCGGCGTCAGCACCTTCTGGAACCTGATGCACGCCTCCCGCTCCAACGGCGCTCCCATCGTCACGATGCCCTTGAGCCTCGACAGGTCGGCCGGATGCTTGATCTGCTGGTCGTGCAGCATCTTCAGCATGGGCGGCGCCCCGATCAGGAACGTCACCCCGACCTTCTCCGCCAGCTCCAGGCACGTCTTGGGGTGGAAGGAGCGTAGCACGACGACTTCCCCGCCGACGTACAGCGTCGGTCCGGGGCCTCCGGAATGAATGCCTCCGCGATGGAACCAGGGGCTCATGTTCATTGTTTTGTCGGTCGGATTCAGCGGAAAATGCATGGCTACGTCATGAGCGGACAGAACGTCGTTGATGTTGTTGAGCGGAACTCCCTTCGGCCGTCCGGTCGTGCCGGACGTGTACAGCCTCGTGTTCTCGTCGTAGATGTGCATCGGCCGCTCGATGGCCGGATTGTCTTCGGAGCGGCCTCCCGTATAATCCGAGTACGTCACGTGCCCTTCCGGCAGCGCCGCTTCCCCCGTGCCGTCCACCATCACGATCCGCTGCGGCTTGAACTTCGCCAGCTCGAGCGCTTCCAGCGCCGTAGCCTGGAACTCCGCATCATAGATATAGACGGTCGGACGGCTGTCGTCCAGAATAAACGCCGTCTCCCCGGACGAGAGGCGGAAGTTGATCGGGCAATTGATCGTGCCGATCTTCTGCGGGGCCAGGTAGCCGAAGATGAACTCCGGGGAATTCGGCAGTTGATACACAACAACCTCGTTCTTGCCGATGCCGTCCGCGAGCAAGGCGTTCGCCAGCCGGTTCGCCTCGCGGTTCAATTCGGCATAGGTCCAGCTCCGCTCGTGAAGCGGATCGCTCAGCGCCGTGCGCGCGGCGAAGCGGTGCACGTTGCGCAGGAAGCCGCTCAGATAAGTAAATTCATGCTCGAATGTGTCCTGGAACATCCGCACGTCGTACGTATAATTTCTGTCCATGGCTCTCATCCCTCTTCCGAATAGCGTCCAATAATAATCGACGTGTTCTGCCCGCCGAAGCCGAACGAATTGGACATCGCGGCATCCACCGTCGCCTTCCTGGCGACGTTCGGCACATAGTCCAGATCGCACTCCGGATCGGGCTCCTCGTAGTTGAGCGTCGGCGGGACGACGCCTTCGCGAATCGCCTGAACGCAGGCGATCAGCTCCGTGATGCCTCCGGCGCCCATCAGATGCCCCGTCGCTCCCTTGGTCGAGCTGACCGGAAGCGACTTCGCCGCTTCGCCGAACACCGCCTTCAGCGCCTGGCTCTCCACCCGGTCGCCGAGCGGCGTCGACGTGCCGTGGGCATTGACGTAGCCGATGCCCTCCGGAGCAAGCCCCGCTTCCGCGAGCGCCTGCCTCATGCACCAGATCTCTCCGCTGCCGTCCGGCTCGGGCGATGTCACGTGATAGGCATCCGTGCAGTTCGCATAGCCGAGCAGCTCCGCTTGGATGCCCGTCCCGCGTTCCCGCGCCGCTCCGAGCGTCTCGAGCACAATCGCGCCCGCTCCTTCGCCCATGACGAAGCCGTCGCGGCCCTTCTCGAACGGACGGCTCGCCTTCGCAGGCTCCTCGTTGCGGGTCGACATCGCCCGTGCGGCGGACAGCCCGGCATCCATCAGCGCGCACAGAATCGATTCGGCGCCGACCGCGACGACGGCGTCCGCTTGTCCGGCCCGAAGCAGCATCGCCGCCATGCCGACCGCATCCGCCCCGGAGGAGCACGCCGTGCTCACCGTGTAGCTCGGCCCCTTGAACCCGTTCAAGATCGCGATATGAGCCGCCGCGATGTTGGACAGGAACTTCGGGACGAGGTGCGGCGTTACCCGATAGCTTCCGCTTGTTGTCATCTGCTCCTGGGCCTGCGTCGCCGTGGCGATGCCGCCGAGCGCGGTGCCGAGCACAACGCCGACCCGCGAGGGCGGCAGGCTGTTCAGCCCGCTCTCCCGGATCGCCTCCGCCGCCGCCGCGACCGCGAACTGCATGAAGATGTCCGTCTGCGCAATCAGCTTCTTCGGCAGCCAGAGCGCCGGATCGAAGCCCTTCACCTCGCCCGCGATCCGGACGGGAAGCCCTTCCGCATCGAAGCGGGTAATCGGCCCGATACCCGACTTCCCCTCGATCAGATTCCGCCAATAATCCGCCACGCCGATTCCGATCGGCGTAACCGCGCCCATGCCGGTAATGACGATACGTTCCTTAACCATGCGCATCTTCCACTCCCGTTTGCCTGTTAGCTGTCCCCGGATATTTTCCCCGCTGGATCAGACCCGCTTCCGCGAGCCGCGCCCACAATTCGGGCTGTCTTCTCTCCAGATTAAACGGAGCCCCCCGACCGTCGACATAGGCGTGCTTCGTCTGCCCCTCCGCCGCCACAACGCCGTCTTCCTGAAGCACGAGGTAGGTGAACGCCATGCGGGAACGCGACAGCTCCGCAAGCTCGGCCCGAACGACGATGCGCTCCTCGGGGCGAATCATCTTCTTGTACCGGCAATCCGCATGAAGACAGACGAGAGCGATGTCCCGCTGATGCCATTCCTTCATATAAGGCAAACCATAGTGAGCAAGCAACCCCATCCGGGCATTCGTGAACCAATCGAAGGTTCTCGCGTAGTAGGATATCCCCGCGGCATCGCAGTCTCCCCAAGTCACGCTCATCTCCATGTCGTAGCGGGGATGTGCATCCGCCATTGCCATACCTCCTCTCTCTCCCTCAACATCACTTACTAAGTATACTCTTACTACTAAGATATAGTAAGATCATGATGATAAGTAAACGCCGGAGAAAACGAAAACAACAAAAAAACTTTCGCTCGCCTCCGAACCAAAGTCGCTTCCATGCCAAAAGAGGCCATCCCTCGGCGTCCGCATTCGCATTCGCCGGGAATAGCCCCGCTGTGTTGCCGACTCCCCGGAACGCCGTCATTCGTTCGGAATGCGCACGCGGAATGTCGTTCCTTCTCCAACCTTGCTCTCCACCTCGATCGTGCCGCCGTGCAGCAGCACAATCCTCCGGACGATGGACAAGCCGAGGCCGGTGCTGCCCTCTCCCCGCTGTCTCGCCTGGTCGCCCCGGAAGAAGCGGTCGAAGATAAACGGCAGCGACTCGTCGTCGATGCCATCCCCCGTGTCGGAGATGGCAACCGAGCAGAAGCCGTGCTCCTTCGCAGCGACAATCTCGATCGAGCGCCCTTCCGGAATGTGCTTCACGGCGTTGGACAACAGATTCGACCACACCTGCATCAGCAGCACTTCATCCCCGACGACGAGCAGAGAAGCGGGAACCCGCATATGAACGGCGATCTCCTTCTCGCTAAGCTGCCATTCGAGCAGTTGCAGCGAGCGGCGAAGCTGCGGCTGAAGCGCGAACGAGCGCTTGTTCACCACTTCGCTGGCGTTCTCCAGAGAGGACAGCAGCAGCAGTTGCCGGCTCAGCTCCGCAAGCTGCCGCGACTCCTGGCCGATGATCGAAGCATAGCGCCGGATGTCGTCCGCGGGGAGGTTCTCCTCGAGCAGCGAATCCGCGAATCCCTGGATCGAAGCAAGCGGGGATTGGATCTCGTGCGACACGTTGGCGACGAACTCCCGCTTCGCCCGGTCGGAGCTCTCGAGCTTGCGGGCCATCTTCTCGTAATGGGAAGCGAGCTGCCCGATCTCGTCCTTCCGCATCGTCGGCAGGCTGATATCGAAGTTGCCCGATGCGATTCGCTTCGTCGCTTCGGTCAGCCGGGTGATCGGCTCGACGAGGTATCGGGTGCTGAGCAGGAAGTACGGGATGCTGAGCAGCACCGTCAGCGCGAACATAAGCGAGAAGAAGATCTCAAGCTCCTGGAAGTTCAGCCGGGTGTCGCTCCTCATGAACAGGGCGTACGTCTCGCCCGCGGCCATGACGGGAAGGCCGACCGTGTTGCTGAGCCGATTGTCGAAGTAACTGATCTTAAAAAAATGATTCTCGGACTCCGCAACGCCGTGGTATTCTCCGCCGCCGAGCACGCTCGCCTTCGCATCGGCGGACAGATCGAACGCCTTGAAGTCGCCTCCGTGGAGGCTCTCGCTTCCTTCGGAGCCCAGGAGGTAGATCTGATAGCCCATCGATGCCGCGCTGTCCAAATAATCGCTCAGCGTCTCCGGATATTGCTGGACATACGAGCGGATGTCCTCGGCAATCCGGTACAGCTTCTCGTCGTAATGCTTCTTGATGTCCCAGTTATAGTACAAATTGGAACAATAGAAGCCAAGAAAACTGCTGATTGCGATCGCGTAGATCGTCACCAGCAGCACCCGGGTGTAGAGCGATCTCATGAGACGAATACCTCGAGCTTGTAGCCGACGCCCCGGATCGTCTGGATCGCGAACCCTTGCTTCTCCTCGGAGAAGCGCTTGCGCAGCCTCTTGATGTGGACGTCCACCGTGCGCTCGTCCCCCCTGTAATCCGGTCCCCAGATCAAGCGGATCAACTCGTCCCGCGAGAACACCCGCCCCGGATATTCCGCCAACTGGGCCAGCAGCTCGAATTCCTTAAGCGGCGGGAAGAATACATCCTCCCCGTAGACGACCTCGTAGTTTTTCCGGTCGATGACGAGATCGTTCAACCGGATCTTGTCGCTCGAGGCGAGCGAATAGCGGCGGAACAACGCCTTCAGCCTGAACAGCAGCTCGGGCAGCTCGAACGGCTTCGTCAGGTAATCGTCGGTTCCGCGCTCGTAGCCCTGCTCCTTGTCGGCGATCTGATCGCGCGCCGTCAGCAGAATGATCGGGATGTCGTAGTTCACCCGTATGTATTCGCACAGCTCCAGCCCGTCCATCTCCGGCATCATGACATCGAGGATGGCGAGGTCGATGGCCTGCTTCTTCAGCAGGTCGGTCGCCTCGCGGCCGTTCTGCGCTTCGAACACGCGGTAGCCTTCCCGCGCCAGATAATGACTGATAAGCATTCGATTGTTCGCATCGTCATCCGTGACGAGCAACTGCTTCATGGCCAACTTGCCCCCTCCTTCGCGCATAATGCCGGGTGGAATTCGGATAGAGCTTATTTGAGGAGCTTGTCGCTTCTCCTAAGCATGATAATGAGGAACGGTCCGCCGATAACCGCCAGAATAATCGAGGCGGGAATCTCCGTCGGCGCAAGCGCCGTCCGTCCGATCGTATCCGCCGCCAGGACGAGCAAGCCTCCGCCGAGAGCCGAGAACGGCAGAAGCAGCTTGTAGTTGGAGCCGATCAGCGTCCGCCCGATGTGCGGGACGAGCAGGCCGACGAACAGAATAAGCCCCCCGATCGCCGTGGCGACCGAAGCGAGCAGCACTGCCACCGCCGAGAGCAGCAGGCGGACCCTCTCGATGCCGAGGCCCAGGTTGCGCGCCGTATCGTCCTGGAAGGCGAGCATATTGCACCACTTGCCGAGCGGAAGAGCCAGCAGCAAGCCGATTCCCCCGAACAGCCCGATAATCTGGACGTCCTCCCAGATCTTCATCGTGAAGATCGAGGAGATCGCTTGATTGACCGTCGTTACCGCATAGCTTCCCCGGTAATTAAACGATTGGCCAAGCCCGGTGAAGGTCGCGTTGATCGCGATGCCGACCAGGATCAAGCGCAGCGGGTTGAGCTGCGAGCTCCAGGAGAACGAGTAGACGAGGAAGCAGGCGAGCGCGCCGCCGAGCACCGAGAACAGCGGCGACCAGAAGTAGAGCATCGGGAAGATCGTGACGACCGTGAGCGACACGAGACCCGCCCCGGACGAGATGCCGATGATGCCCGGCTCCGCGAGCGGATTGCGCATGACCGCCTGCAGCAGCACGCCCGACACCGCGAGCGAGGCCCCGGTCAGGATCGAGACGATGATGCGAGGGAAGCGCAGGTCGCGAATGACGTCGACCTGCTCGCTTCCCCCGAATGCCAACCCGCGGATCAATTCTCCGAAGCTGACCCGAATGCTGCCGAGCATCATCGACAGAATCGTCGTTCCGATAAGCAGCAGAGCAAGAATAAGAAATACGCTGAATCTTTTCGCCATAGGTTATCGTCCTTTGCTTGTTCGCCTGCGCGAGCGGTTACGGATACAGCATGGGAACGAGCGCTTCGAGCGCTTCGTCCGCCGCGATATTGGCCGTCGTGCCGAACAGCTCCTCCGGCAAGTCGTATACCCTTCCGTTCTTCACCGCATTGAAGTGCTTCCAGATATCGTTCTTCTTGAAGTCCTCGTCGAACATCTTGACGACCTCCTCCGGCATTCCGTGCGCGGCGCGCAGAATGACATCGGGGTTCGACTTCTGAAGATATTCCGTGTTGGAGGCGAGGAACTCGACCTTCTCGCCCTGGACGATGTTCACCCCGCCGAGCAGCCGCACCAGATCGCCGATGTAGGAATGCTCCGTCGCCACCAGGTAGCTGCCGGGAACGCCGAGCAGAATAAGCACGGTAGGAGACGGCTTGCCTTCTACGGCAGCGCGGATCTCCTCCAGCTTCTTGTCGTAGCCCGCGTTGATCTCGGCGGCTTCCGCCTGCTTGCCGAATTGCTCCCCGAGGTTCGTGAACGCTTCCTGCATCTTCGCGAGGCTCGTCAGGTCCAGGAAGGTCGCTTCGACCTTGGCCGCATCGAATACCGGCTCCAGCTCATATTGCAGAGTGGTCACCGACAGCACGTCGGTCGGCTTCAGCGACTTGACGATCTCCATGTCGGGGCTCATCGGATTGCCTACCTTCGTGATGCCGTCATAGCGCTCCGGCAGCGTCTTCGCGCTTGTCGGAATGCCGACCAGATCTACGCCGAGCTGGTCCAGCATCTGCGTAATCGCCACCGTCGTGGAGACGACCCGGGGCTGCTCCGCCGGAGCTGCGGTGTCCGGCGAGGCGGATTCCGGCGAGGAAGAGGCCGGCGAGGCGGAGGCTGTCGTCGTCGGTTCGCTGCCCTGGGCGGCCGGCTCGCTGTTGCCGCAGCCTGCGAGCGCGAGCAGGAATGCCAGCGCGATGACGGGCAGCTTGATTCTCTTCAGGAACACAGGGTCACCCTCCTATGCCGCCGGTCGGCTTAAGCTTGCGGTTCCTTCTCCAGAAGTACCAGCCCGCGCCCGCAAGCACAACGACCGCAATGATCGAGACGGTCCAGATCGCCGCCGCGTTCGAACCGCCGTCTTCGGCCTCAGAAGCTGCCGCTGCCGCCGCTTCTGCGACTTCCGCATCCGCGCCCGCAGCCAGCTCGCCCATCGTCCCGCTCGCTTCGGCTTCGCTGCCTTGCTCATCTTCTTCGGCCGGCACCGATGGCGATGCGGAAGCTTCCGGAGCCTGCTCCGAAGCGGCTGCGCTGGAGGCGGATGCCGACGGGGCTTCGGCTGCTGCTGCCGTTCCCGCGGTCGCCGATGCGCTCGCGGAAGGCGACGGAGAAGCGGCGGAATCGCTCTTCTCCGGGGAGGAGCTTGCCGCCGGCTTCGTTGTCTCGGCAGGCTGCGCCGAAGCTGCGGGCTTCGTCGTCTCGGCGGGCTTCGCCGAGGCTTCCGGCTTCGCCGCAGCGACGGTCGACGAATCCGTTGGCTTCGTCGAAGCTTCGGGAGACGTCGAAGCCGCCGGGGAAGGCGAAGGGGAAGGCGACTCGGAAGCCGCAGGGGCCGCCGCCTTCACCAGCTTGAAGCTGTTCAGATCGAACGACAGCCGAATCGTGTAGTTATGATCGTAGTCGATCTCCGGCACGGTGACGTGGATCTTGGAGACGATCGGCTTCGTCACGTCCGCCGTGAATTGCACGACGCGAACATTGTCCTTCTCCTCGAGCACCTTCGTATCCACGTATCCGCTTCCGCTGCCCGGAACTTTGAATTGCGTCACCCAAGTGCTGTGGTTGATCGACAATTGAATCGTAGCTTTATCTCCATCTATGACGACCGTCGCCGGTTTCTCCCAATAGTCGTTCGCCATCGAGACGGAATCGTCCTCGGCCTTAAGCACGAGATAATCGGCGGTGTAGGTTCCATCCGCCATCGCCGCTTCCGCCTTGAACGCATTCGGTCCGATCAGCATGCCAATCCACAACGCCGCTGCAACGACGCCTATGACCGCTCTTTTTATCAACAGAGTAACCTGCCTTTCTCTATCGCTCTAATTAAAAATTTGCACAGGTCGAAACATGATAATGATAATTATTATCAATTATGCTACCAATCAATTGGCTTTATTGTCAATGATTTTTTTTTCGCAAACAGGGCTTCCAAGAGCCGCCGTATCGGTCCCTTGAAAGCCCCGCGGAAGATTAAGAAGCGTTGGAGTTCTCCACCTGCTCGATCGGCTTCCGCACAACCTTCACATCGTAGAAAACAATCTTGTTGGAGATGATGTATTCCGGCGTCTGGCGATGCGCATGAGACTCCCGGAACGCTTCGCTCTTCGTCCAGGCCTGGAAGTCTTCCTTGCTCTCCCATCTCGTGCTGACCGTCACCTCGTCATATTCCTTCGTGTTCTCCGTCAGCATGACTTCGAGCCCGAGGAAGCCCTTCATTCCTTCTACCTTGCCAACCTTGTTGAAGCGTTCGATCAGCAGCATGCCGCTGCCCTTCGTAATCTGGGATACGTTCGTCACGATAACCATGGATGATTCCTCCTTAGGGGGTTGTGGGATGGGGATAATGATCGGATACTCGCCGCGCAGATCCACCTTGGCGATGACTCCGAATACATTCAGCATGAAGCGGCGATTGATAATCGCCCGAGGCGGGCCGCTCGCGACAACGCGCCCCTCCTCCATCGCAATGAGATGATCGCAGTAAGCCGCCGCTTGCTGCAGGTCGTGAAGCACCATCACGATCGTAAGATTCAGCTTCCGATTCAGGCTCTTCAGCATCTCCATGATCTCAAGCTGATGAGAGAGATCGAGATATGTCGTTGGTTCGTCGAGCAGCAGAACACTCGATTCCTGGGCCAGCGCCATCGCGATTCGGGCTTTCTGCTGCTCTCCGCCGGACAGCGTGTGGAACAGCCGATTCTCGTTATGGCGGATTCCCGTCGTCGCAAGCGCCCAATCGATCGCCCTCTCGTCCTCTTGCGTCGAGCGGCAGCGGAAGGACGACTGCCGGGGGGCCCGGCCGTAGGCAACGAGCTCTCTTACCGTGATGTCCGGGACATGCCCCTTCTCCTGGCTGAGCAAGGAGACGAGCTGGGCGAATTCCTTGCGCGAATACGATCCGATCGGAACGTCCTCGTAGTGAATTCGGCCTTGTTCGGGGCGAGCCAGCCTGCCGAGCATCCGGAGCAGCGTCGACTTGCCCGAGCCGTTGCGGCCGACGATAGCGGTAATCTGCCCTCGCGGAATCGTCTCGCTGATCTCCTGGAGCTCGAAGTGCTCGAACTTGCTGCCCAACTCTTCTATTCGGATTTCCGCCATTACCGGACCAGCCTCCTTCGCTTCAACAGGATTAGGAAAAACGGCGCCCCCAGACACGCCAGCAGCACGCCGGCCGGAAGCTCGATCGGATCGAACCAGCTTCGCGCCGCCGTATCTGCCGCCACCATAAGCGCTGCTCCTCCCACTATCGAATAGGGAAGCAGGTAACGGTAATCGTCCCCGATCAGCAGCCGCACGGCATGCGGTACGATCAGGCCGACGAAGCCGACAAGACCCGCGACACTGACGGCCGCTCCGGCGAGCAGCGACGCAAGCGCCACGATCAGGAAACGCTGAAGCTCCACGTGCTGGCCGAGCGACTGCGCGGATTGATCCCCCAGCGCCAGCAGATTGGACGCCTTCGCCGCGAACGGGGCAAGCGTCAACCCGATGATGGCGTAGGGCAGGAGGAACTGCAGATGCGGCCAGCTTCTTCCGGACAGCCCGCCTGCGAGCCACGGAATGACGCTCTGAATCCGATCGCTGTTCAGCACCATGATGCCGTTCATCACTCCGCCGAGCAGCGCGTTGACCGCGATGCCGGCAAGCACGATCTTGGTCGGCGAGCTGCCCCCATCCCATGCCAGCAAGTAGATGACCAGCGCGGACAGCAGCGCCCCTCCGAACGCGAAGCCGGGAAGCAGATAGCCGAATTGCGGGAACAGGACAAGCGCGACGACCGCGGCCAGGCCGCCCCCCGCCGACACTCCGATGATCCCGGGATCGGCCAGCGGGTTGCGCATGACGCCTTGGAGCAACGCTCCCGATGCGGCCAGGCACGCGCCGACGAGAAGACCGACCAGCACGCGCGGAAGACGCAGATTCCAGATAATCGCTTCATGCGCAGGATCGCCATCGTTAAAAAGTATGCGCCAGATCTCCGATACAGAGATGGACACCGAGCCGCTGCCGATTCCGTAGAGGACCGAGGCGATCAGGATCGGAACTAGCGCTATCCCGATCCAGCGCCTTCTGTTGTTTCTTGCCGTCACATTCATGAATCAAGGAGCCCCCCAAGCAGGTTAACGGCCTCCATCACCCGGGTCC
Organism: Cohnella fermenti; assembly: GCF_004801405.1. Lineage (GTDB taxonomy): Bacteria > Bacillota > Bacilli > Paenibacillales > Paenibacillaceae > Cohnella > Cohnella fermenti. The sequence goes on along the minus strand of NZ_SSOB01000004.1, from coordinate 142,513 downwards.
CCGGGTTCGTACCGAATAGTTCCGAGGGGAGGATGTGGATTCTTCCTTCCCGCACGGCAGTAAGCGTGTTCCAAGCCGGATTGCTCTCCATCTCGCGGATGAAGCCCTTCTCGACTTCCTCCGCATTGGCGTGCGTCATGATGAGAATCAGGTCCGGGTTCGCTTCGACGACCCGCTCCGTGTTGAGCTGCGCGTACTGCGGATAGCTCTGCAGCCTCGGGAATTCGGCCGCCACGTTCCGCCCGCCCGCCGTCTCGAGCAGATTGCCTGCCAAGGAAGTCGGCAGCGCCGCCAGATACGTCCCCGGAGCTCCGTAGACGATCAACACTTTCTTCTCGGTCGTGCGCGCCTCGAAGGCGGACAGCTCCCGATCGATTCCGGCGACGAGCTCCGCGGCCTTCTCTTCCTTGTCGAGCAGCTTGCCGAACAGTTCGATCTGATGCTTGATGTCGTCGATCGAGTTCGCTTGCGTCAGAATCAGCTTCGCGCCGATCGTCTTCAGCGGGGCTTCGTCGTTCATGTTGATCGGGTAATTGCCGAGCACAACGTCGGGGCGAAGCACCGCGATCTTCTCCAGGTCGACGGTATGCACCGAGCCGACAACCGGCACCTCGCGCACGGCTTCGTTCTTGAGCAGGCCGTCGTTGTCCTCGGGCCGTCCGACAACCTCGCCTCCGAGCGCGTAGACGATATCCACCTCGCCGTTGCCCAACGCGACGATTCTCTCGGGCGTGTCCGCGAAGGATACGGTGCGGCCCGCGGAATCCTCAATCGCGAGCGCACCCTCCCCGAGCTCTCCCCCCGTCGCCGCAGAGCCGCAGCCGGCTGCCGCGAAGGCCAGCGCGACCGCAAGCATCAGCGATGCGGTTCGTCTCACAGCGCCTGCTCCTCCGCCTGCACTTGCTCATCCTGTTGCTCCGCTTGTGCCTGCTCCTCTTGCTGCTGCGCTTGCTGTTGCTCGTCTTGCTCAGCGAGATAGTCCAGCAGACGGATGATCAAGGTCAGCGACTCGGCACGGGTTGCCGGAGCGTCCGGATCGAACCTGTTGTTGTCCTTGCCCGTAATCAGGCCGGCTTCCACGGCTGCCGCAATCTCCTTGCCGGCCCACGCCGGAATCTTGTCGGCGTCGGCGAAGCCGAGCGCTGCATCGCTCTTCGTCTCCAGCTTAGCCGCACGGACAATGATGACCGCGAGCTGCGCTCTCGTGATCTCCGCTCCCGAACGGAACGTGCCGTCCGAGAAGCCGCCGATCAGCCCCGCTTGCTCTGCCGCAACCGCATACTCCTTCGCCCAGGCCGGAATTTGTCCGGCATCCGTGAAGCTCGTCGCCGCGCCCGTATTCGTCAGCTTCAGCGCGCGAGCGATCATCGCGGTGAATTCGCCGCGGCTGACAACCGCATTCGGACGGAAGCTGCCGTCCTCGAAGCCCTTCACGATGCCGAGCTTGACGGCACGGTTGATCTGAGCGGCGGCCCAGTGGTACTTCGCGTCGCTGAACTCGATGGCGGCCGATCCGGAACCGGTTCCGGAGCCGGAGCCTCCGGAAGCCCCCTCTTCGGTTGCTTCTTCCTCGTCCTCGTCTCCCGGATTCGAGAGATTAGGCATTCCTTGGTTGCCGTCATAATCGAAGCCCGGCACCGCAGGATTATCTCCTTCTACCTGAACCTTCGTGTCATCGTCGAATTGGAACTGAATCGTGTAAGTATGATGATAGTGGAAGTCCCCTTCGTCCCAGTCAACCTTGATCGTAGCGTTGATCTTGGCGGACAAGTCGTACACCTGGAAGGACATGACTCTTGTATTCTTCGTTGTATTCTGGCTCGCTACCGTGCCGGAAGATCCGTTGAGTGTCAGTCCTGTAATTTCTTTGCTTCTAAGAACGGTGAAGAAGATCGTCTTGCTGGAACCTTGAACCTTGAGCAGAGCCGGCTTTACAAAGTACCCGTCGGCAACGGAAGTCTCATTCGTTCCATCCTTGAGGATCGCATACTGAACATGGTAGTACCCGTCCGTCGAAGGAACGACACCTCCACCGCCATTCCCCCCCGTGCTGCCCCCGACGACGGCTGCTTCGAACGTTGTGATGGCCGCCTTGAGTGTCGTCACGGCTGCATCCGTCAAGCTCTGCGTATCCGGGTCATTCTCGGATGCCGCATGCGCCGTCGCAATCGCAGCCTTCAAGGCATCCACCGCCGATTGCGGATATTCGCCTGCTTCCGTTCCGACGACTGCGCTGTTCGCCAAGACTGCCGCCGCACTGATGGTATCTTCAAGCACTGCGTTGTTCACGCCGTTGAAGTTGAAGCGGAGCTCGTACGTATGCGAATAACCCGGGGCCGCTACATCCAGCTTGAAGTTGACCGGGTCCGACACGTCGGCCACATTAAAGCGTACCGTTCGCGTCTTCTCATTCGTATCCTCGCTCACAACGTAAACGCTGGAATAGACGCTGTCCTGCTCGACCCTCAGATCGCTGATCACGTTGCTGCCGAGCAGCGTCAACGTCACTTCCTTCGATCCGTCCTCGAGCGGCTTCACCAATGCCGGCTTCTTGAAGTAGCTTTCGCTTTGAAGCGAGAATTGGGAGTAGGTGGCATGCAAGACGGAATACTGCGTAGGTACCGACGAGACGATTCCGCTCGTATCGATAGCGATCTGCGCATTATACCAATGATCGTAACCAATGCCGGGGACTATGATGTGCATCAGAATATCCTGATCTTGCATGATATCGGCGATTTGATATCGCACGATCTTCGTGGAAGCAGTTCCGTCGCGGAACGTTGCCGCCGTATAGCCGTCCGCTCCGCTCTGAACCACATCGTTGTCGATAACGGCCTTAGCTTGACCGGCTTGGAGATAGCCAAGATATTGGAAGTAAGAATATTCGGGAATGGTATTGACCTCGTGCTCGAACCAAATATCGCCGTTCGATTCGACTATGAGCTTGCCCTTGGCGCCCGAAGTCGGATGCATATAATCGTCAGCGGCCGATTTTTCCTGAGTTCCGTCCCTATGGATAACGTAATCGACCTCATACTCCCCTGCCGGAATCGTATCATTCGTCAATTCCGTTGCCGCAGAAGCGATTCTGGAGAAGCCGCCTGCTTGCAGAAGAGAGAATACAAGCCCGAATACGACGAATAGCGCAAAAGATTTCTTTAACTTTAACCAACTGTTCAACTGTGCACGCTCCTCAATTCATAATGGATTGGTCTGGCTTCAATCGGTCTTGCTTCATCAACGTCAGCTTTGTCTTGATCCGATCCGTTCCGCTCGTTCGCGCCGCACGTCCCCTCCCATCTCTTATGCCCTTCAACAGCTAGAAATGATAATCATTATCATCCAATGGGCAAAAAAAAGAAGCAACTCTTTTTTTATATCCACCCTTCATCGGGTATGCTCAGCGTTAGAATACGGTGTAATTGTGAACGCAGTATGAATTTTAAATTACGATTTTCGAAGCGGTTCCGCTTTGGCCGTCTCGCGGCGGGTTTCTCGGTAAGGTGTGATGCACGCTATTGGCTCCCTGTTATGCGGATTTCACGCACACCTCCCCCCACAGTTCGATAACCTCTGCGCCCTGATCCGATGCCTTTGCGATTTTATGTGATTTTTCACATTCATCGGCTTGGATAGGGGGCAATCGCGGCGTTTTATGCGGTTTTTCGCATATATCCGGCACTGCGAGACGAATTTCCCTCCACGAATGTGATTTTTCACATATAATTGCCCAAATGTCCCCTTACCGAGCCGCACCAATGTGATTTTTCGCATAAAATTCGGCAACCTGCTGCTTCAGCGACAACACCGACACACCAACTTTATCGGCATCCCTGATACACCGACTCGCCTGCATCACCGACAACGCCGACTCCATTCCCTCTATCGCCCACCTGCAGCGGACGACTCTTCGGCTCGCACAGGGGGGGGATTGCATAGTTGGTTCAGGATCGTTGAGTGGGTCCGGGACTGCTGAGGAGGTTCGGAATCGCTGAGTGGGTTCGGGACCGCTGAGCTGGCTCAGGGTCACTGAGGAGGTTGGAAGCACAGAGGGGAAGCGAGACCTCAGAGGCGATTCGAGACTGTTGAGGAGACAGAAGCCGCGCAGAAGGCACGCAACCGCGCAAAGGCCGCCCTCCTTCCGGAGAGCAGCCTCTTGCAGCTTGATGCGCTGTGCGATCGATTATTGACGAAGCGTCTTCAGCGCGCCGCTCCATGCGAGCACTTGATCGAGCATGCCGTTCAGGTTGGTCAGGTGCAGGTCGGCCGGCTTGAACGTGCCGTTCTCGAAGTCGGTGAACAGCGAGAGCGCCGGGTGGACGCGAACGTCCGCGACGGACAGCTCGCCGAGAATGCCGCGGAGGTGCTCCGCCGCACGAGCGCCGCCGACGGAGCCGTAGCTGACGATGCCGGCCGCCTTGTTGTTCCAGGCTTCGCGGGCGAAGTCGAGCGCGTTCTTCAGCGCGCCGGTGATGCTGTGGTTATATTCCTGAACGATGAAGACGAAGCCGTCGAGGCCGGCAAGCTTCGTGTTCCAAGCCGTCGCTTGTTCGGTTGCGTCCTCTTCGCCCAGAAGCGGAAGCTTGTAGTCCTTGATATCGACGATCTCGTAGTTCGCGTCGCCGCGGCCGTCCGCGATGCGCTTCACCCATTCGCCTACTTGCGGGCTGACGCGGCCGTCGCGCGTGCTGCCGAGAATAATCCCGATGTTCAACTTGGACATTCGAAAAAAACCTCCTTGGATAGTCATGCCGATATGGTAAGATGCTCAACGGTCGATGTCGTTATTCTGGCTGTCAAGAGTATCATAAATAATCACATTAAATTAGTCAAGGTACTAACAAAATGTTTGTTGTTGTCGTAAACACGCGTTCATGATAACATCGAACAGATCAGCACAATCAGACAGTCGCCCGCACGGGCAGAGGTGGAACCGATGAACCAAGGGCGCGAACTGCGCGTGGTCGGCCTGACGTGGCCGATCCTGCTTGAGAACTTATTGTTTTTCCTGATGAGCACCGCCGACACGCTCATGCTGAGCGGCGTCTCCGACGAAGCCGTCTCGGCCGTCGGGGTCGCTTCGCAATTTATTTTTATCGCGATCCTGATTATCGGGGTCATCAACAACGGAGCCGACGTCGTCATCTCGCAATACCTGGGCTCCGGCAACCGGTACGACGCGTCCAAGATCTCCGCGCTCACGATTACAATGAACCTGCTGACCGGGCTGCTCATGAGCCTTGTCTTCCTCCTGTTCGCAGGTCCGCTTATGCGCATGATGAACCTCGAGGCCGCCACGCTGGACATGGCGACGAATTATCTTCGGATCGTCGGCGGGTGGATTTTTTTCCAAGCGGTGATTAATGCCCTCTCCGGCATCATCCGGACGTACGGGTTCCCGAAGGAAGCGATGTACGTCTCGATGGGCATGAACGTCGTCCATATCGCGCTGAACTACGTGCTGATCTTCGGACATGCCGGTCTGCCCGCCCTCGGCGTGGAAGGAGCCGCGTGGTCGACGGTCATCAGCCGCGGAGCTGCGGTGGTCGTCTTCTTCTGGATGGCGTACCGCATCATGGACTACAAGATCCGTTGGAAGGATTATGTGACGTTCAGCAAGGACTTTCTGGGGAAAATCCTGCGAATCGGCGTGCCGACCGCGGTGGAGTCCGTGATGTATCATGCGTGCCAATCCGTGTTCCTCTATTATGTCACGATGCTCGGAGAAGCCGCCCTCGCTTCGCGCCAATATGCGATGAACATCTCGACCTACGTCTTCCTGTTCAGCACGGCTTGCGGGACGGCGACCTCGATCATCGTCGGCCGGTTCGTCGGAGCTTCCCGGCCGGACGACGCGTTCAAGCGGGTGTGGACCAGCGCTCGCTGGATCTTCCTGATCACCTTGGCGATCGACCTGGTCGTCATCTCGCTGCGCCACCCGATCATCGGGATGTTCACGGACAACGACGAGATCGTCAGGCTGGCCACGCAGATGATCCTGCTGAGCATCGTCCTGGAGACCGGGCGCTCGATGAATCTGCTGTTCGTTCCGGTGCTGCGGGCGGCGGGCGACGCGAAGTATACCGTCTACTGGGGCGTCGTCTCGATGGTATGCATGAGCCTTCCGCTCGGCTACTTCCTGACGTTCACGCTCGATCTCGGGCTGGCCGGCGTCTGGCTGGCGATTGCGGCCGACGAGTGGGCGCGGGCCATCATCATGGCGATTCGCTGGCGGAGCAACAAGTGGCGGAACAAGTCGCTCGTTACGCCCGCTGCGGCTCCCTCCGGCGCCAACGCCTGAGGAAGTACGCCCCGCGCACCGCCTCGTCGACAATCATCGCCGCAAGCACGCCTTGCAGGCCCCAGCCGAAGACGGAGCCGAACAGGTAAGCTCCTCCCGTCGAGATGAACCACATTCCGACAACGGAGAGGACGGCGACCGCCCGCGCTCCCCCGACGATGTTGAGGGAGTTGGACAGGCAGAAGGCCGTCACCCGAAGCGGCTGCCATACAATACTCAGCGCAAGCATGGGGATCGCCAACGCCGCGATCCCCTCTTCGCGCGTGAACACGCCGACAATCGGGTGCGCCCACAGTCGAATGGCGACGCTGGCTCCAAGCACGAGCGCGGTGCCGACGAGAATGGCGCGAACGGGCGCCCGGTGCACCTGCTCCCTCCTGCCCGCCCCGTGCCACTGCCCGACCTGAATGCCGAGGGCGCTGCCGATTGCCGACGCGATCATCCAGGGGAATTGCTGGATGGTCTGCACATAGGTGAACGAAGCCAGCGCGTGCGCCCCGAAGGACGACACGATCGACAGCAGCACGATCTGCGAGAAGCCCCAGCTCATCGCGGTCACGGAGACGGGCAAGCCGATGCCGACGATATCGCGCAGCAGCCCCCTGTCGGTGCGCAGCCAAGATCGCCTCGTCATTCCCGGCGAGAGCAGTCGCTGCAGCAGCATGAAGGCAGCCGCAAGCGCGATCAGCCGGCTGACGAGCGTGGAGATCGCGGTGCCGTGCACGCCAAGCTCCGGCAGGAAGCCGATTCCGAAGATGAGCAGGTAGTTCAGGATCAGATGAATGACGTTCATCCCGACCGTGATCAGCATCGGCCCCACCGTGTTGCCGATGTTGCGAATAAGCGCGTTCACGACCAGATGCAGCGTAATGACGACGATGCCGCCGCCCACTGCCGACAAGTAAGAGATTCCATACTCCTGAACAGCGGAAGGGACGCCCATGGCGCGAAGCACGAACGGGGACAGGAACGCGAAGATCAGGCCGCCGGCGACGCCGAACAGCAGATTCACCTGAATCGCGATGGCCGCCGTCCCTCTCGCTTTGTCCCACTGCCGCGCTCCCCACATCCTCGCAATGACGGCTCCCGCCCCGGCGTTGATAACGGCGAACAGCGTCATCGCCGTCTGGATGACTTGATTGGACACGCCCACGGCGGATACCGCATCGTCTCCGATGCGGCTCACCATAAGCGTATCGACCGTTCCCATCAGGAATTGCAGCAGGAGCTCGACCCCGATCGGCCAGGCAAGCCTCCACAATCCGAAGCCGTCTTTGTTCCGCGCCTGCTTCATCCCGGCTCCGGAAGCAGATTGCCCCGCACAGCATTGTTCGATTCCGGCACGATGGATGGCCAGCCTCGGCAGTTGGATTTTACGATAGTGGACACGGTGTATATGCTCCTCGGCTTGGCAAGATGGCAAAATCCGTCCCCCGCCCGGCGGGCGAGAGACGGAGACTAGCTGTGCTAATGGAGAAAGTTCGGCTGATCAGCCCTTCGCTGCCAGGAACGCCGCCGCCTGCTTCTCGACTTCGGTCTTGACCTTATCGACGCCTGCGGCCTTCATCTTGTCGGCCAACGTGCCGAGCGAGCTGTCGACGTCCTTCACGGCGCCGATCGCCAGCGGCATGAAGTATTGCGTGGAGACGTTCTTCAGGTTCGCGATCTCGGTCTTGTTCTGCTCCGAGTTAAACGTGAAGCCGAGGTACGTAATTTGCGACAGGTAATCCGGAATCTTGTTGTAGAGCTCGACATAGGAATCGGTCCAGTCGACGCTCGGCTTGAGGAAGTCCTTGTCGACGAACCAGAAGCCTGCGGCATCCGGCGGATAAGTGTTGTCCGAAGACGTTACGCCGTCCGGAAGGGCCAGCTTGTTATCGGCGGTAACCACATAGTTCTTGCCTTCGATGCCGTAGTAGTCGATCATGACATAGGATTCGTCCTGCATGAGCAGATCAAGAGCTTCCATCGCGCGCTCCGGATTCTTCGAGCTGGCCGCAATCGCGATGCCGTTGTTCAGCCAACTGTTCGCGGGAGCGTGACCCGACGGAGAGAGAACCGGAATCACATAGGTATCGATCCCTTTATCCTTGCAAGACGCCAGCGTAGCTTGAATGTCGTTGGAGTTGCCGAACGCAACGCCGGACTTGCCTTCGCAGAAGTTGTCCTTCGAGCGAACCTTGTTCGAATACGGGTTTTTGTTGACGTAGCCGGCATCGTACCACTTCTTCATCAGATCGGCCGCATACTTGTACGAGCTCTGAACCGGCTCGTCGGTGATGCTGAGAATCTTGCCGGTCGCGTCCTCGTTGTCGGTGTAGACGCCGACGCTTGCGGGATCTCCGGAATCGGTCGGCGCGCCGGGGTAAGCGAACTTCTCGGACACGAGGTTGCCGAACGGCGTTGTCAGGTCGTACTGGGAATCCAGGTTAAGCGGAATCATGCCCGGGTAATCGTTCTTGATCGTCTCGAAGTACGGCTCGAGCTCGGACATCTTCGTCGGATTCGTCAGGCCGGCCTTCTCCATTACGTCCTTGCGGAGCACCATGACATTGACTTTGCGGTCCGGGGTCGTCGTCGGGATCATGTACTGCTTGCCGCCGATCTCGGCAGCCTTGTAAGCGGACGCGTCCTGCTTGGCGTAATACTTGGGCATGTACTTCTGGAACATATCCTGCGTGAGCTCAAGGTAAGAGCCTTTGTTCGATTCCTGCACGTAGTAGTTCCAATCTGCGGCGTAGACGAAGTCGACGTCTTCGCCGGCGGCGAGAATAAGCGGATACTTGGAAGCGACGTCGCCCCAGCCGATGTAATTGATCTCGAGCGTTGCGTTGATGTCCTTCTTCAGCTTCTCGTTCAGAGCGGCCATCACTTCCGACATTCCCTTCGGCGCTTCGCCGAGCAGGTAGCCGACAAGCTTCACTTCCTTGGAATGATCGATGCCCGTGTCGGCCGAGGCCGATTCGCTGGCGGCAGGAGCCGAGCCGGATGCCGCAGGCGTTGACGAGCCGGCGCTGTCCGACGCTTCGGAGGCGTTATTGTTGTTGCTGCTGCACGCGGTCAGCGAGAAGCCCAAGACTGCGGATAATGCCAACATGGACCAGATTCTCTTTTTATTGCTTTGCAAAATTAATCCCTCCCTGTGTGTTGACCAATCGAATTTATTCGGCAATTGTTCTATATAAAATCCGGCGGAACCGGAGTTTATATCGTTCTTCCGAGCGCCGGAACCGGGCCTCGCTTCGGGGCCTCAGCCCTTCACGGCCCCGATCGTAACCCCGCTCACGAAGTACTTCTGGGCGAACGGGAAGACGAGCAGGATCGGCCCCGTCGCGATGACCGTCATCGCCAGCTTGAACGTCTCCTTCGGCGCGTCCAGATTCGTGACGTGCTGCGCCATGGCGGCGGACAGGTTGATCGAGGAGAGCATCTTGTACAGCAGGTATTGCAGCGGAATCAGGTTGTCCCTCGACGTGAACATCATTGCGGTCCACCAATCGTTCCAGTACGCCAGAGCGGTGAACACCCCGATGCTCGCCAGAGCCGGCTTGCTGAGCGGCAGCACCATCTGCAGGAAGATTCTGAGCTCGCCGGCGCCGTCGATTCGGGCCGACTCGATCAGCGGTTCGGGAACGGAGTTCTTGATGAAGCTGCGAAGAATCAGAATGTACATGACGTTGAACATCGGCCCGAGAATAAGCACGGCGTATGTGTTGCTCAGATGAAGATTGCGGCTCAGCCAGATGTAGTACGGGGCCAGTCCGCCGCTGAACAGCGTCGTGAAGAAGAGGAAGAACGACAGCTTGTTGCGGTGCTTAAGCTCCTTCCTGCCGATCACATAAGCCGCCATCGTCGAGACGAACAGCGAGATGGTCGTGCCGACGACAGTAATGATGAGCGACACCTTGTAGGCGGAGAGCACATCACCCGGATAGCGGAAAATATACTGAAACGCTTTGAGCGAAAATTCGCGCGGCCAGAACCAGTACCCGTCCCGCAGCACGGCGCTCTCGGACGAGAATGCTCCTGCAAGCAGAACGATGAATGGAATCAGGCAGACGAGGGAGATGATCGAGACGATGGCGTACGAGACGGCCGTGAACAAGGGGGAGGAATTCAACTTGTTGCCCGCGGTTGCGGTTTTGCTCATGGTTGCACCGGCTTTCTGTCGATAATGGGAGCGGAGTCAGGGGATCAGAACAGCGCCTGTTCCTTGTCGTACCTGCGAACGAGCCAGTTGGCCGCCAGGATGATGATGAGCGTCAGCACGGATTGGTAGACGCCGACGGAGGAAGCCATGCCGAAGTCGGCGGACCCCATCAAGGAACGGAAGGCCAGCGTGTCGATGATGTCCGTGGCATCCATCAGCAGCCCGTTGTTGCCGATGAGCTGGTAGAACATGTCGAACTCGCCCCTCATGATCCGGCCAAGCCCGAGCAGAATAAGAATGATCATCGTCGGCTTCAGCAGCGGCAGCGTGATTCTCGTAATTCGCTGGAACCGGCTCGCCCCGTCGATCGTCGCCGCCTCGTAAATCTCCTGATCGATGCCGACGATCGCAGCCAGATACAGGATGCTTCCGTAGCCGACCCACTTCCACACGTACAGGAACGGAAGCAGGAAGTACCAGTAGCTTGTGTTCGAGTAGATGTCGATCGCCTCAAGGCCCATGTAATGGAGGAGCTTGTTCACGATCCCGTACTCGTAGTTGAGGAAGTTGTAGACGAACGCCGAGACGGTAACCCAGGAGATGAAGTAGGGCAGGAACATCAGCGTCTGGCTGATCTTCTTGAACATCTTGCGGGTAATCTCGGACAGGAAGACGGCGGCGACAATCGAGAATACCGTGTAGCAGCCGAGGAACATGACGTTGTAGACCATCGTGTTGCGGGTGACGAGCCATGCCTTGCCCGACGCGAAGAAGTAGTGGAAGTTATCGAACCCGACCCACTCGCTGAGGAACATGCCTCCCTGGCGGGTGTACGATTCGAAGGCCATAACGATGCCCGCCATCGGGACGTAAGCGAAGAAGATGAAGTAGACGGCGACCGGCAGGAACATCAGATAAAGAAGCCAATTTTTGCGAATATCTCTCATGCGACAACCTCCGTAGCGTTCTCTCCTGCAAGCTCTTTCTCTCTGTATTTCTCTATGTCCTCATCGTACCTGTCGCAGGCTTGTCCTCCCACCGGGTAAAGTTACGATTATCTTGGAAAATCGAAACCGATCCCGCCATTCCCCTACGGTTCCTGCGATTTTATGGCAGGGGGTGACAACGCTCGTGTTGTCATAGTGGTTTTTAGCACACCTCCAGCGTCTTGGGCCGGATTTTGCTCCACGAATGCGTTTATTCACATATAAGCGCCCAAAGTGCCTGTTATCGGGCTTCTCCAATGCGATTTTGCGCATAAAATTCGGCAGCGACAGCTTCCGGCCCGCTTGTCACCGCTCGAATGGCCTTGAATGGCCGGGCACGCCGCACAATGTAAGAAAAACGCCTAACGGCGTCCTTTGAGTGCAAGCGTATCCGTTTATGCGAGCCTATTCTCCAGTCACGGGGAATCCCCCCCGTGACTTTCTTTTTAACATCACTTATTGCGTAATGCAGCAAGGCGCTATCCCCCTTCTGGACGCTTATGCCTCTTCTCCCCGCGGCTCAGGAACCTTTTTGGATCTTCGCCGCACCCCGACCTCCGCCGGATGATCCCCACTCCTTCCCATCCTGAACGAGCGGGAGAGGAGACCTAATGCCGCCAGAGGGGAAGAAAGTGCGGGGGAGGCGTTGCCGCGTACCGGATGCCTGACAAACTGATCGCTAGGTGTTGGGCGCGGCGCTCCTCTCCCGCTCCGTGAGCCCATATGGCAGGGGGGACAACCGTTCGGGTTGTCATAGCGGTTTTTCGCATAAGGAAGACGGTCGAGACATCGCGCCCTGACCGTCCCCCGCAACGCTGTTCGCACCTCCGGTCCGCCGGCTTTTGCGATTTTATGCGGTTTTTCACATTCATCGGATTGAATGGAGCCGCAATCTCGGCGTTTTATGTGATTTTTAGCCTACATGCGGCAAATGGAGCCGGAATTTTCTCTATATAGGCTATTTTTCACATAGAATCGTCCAACCTGCCCGTTATCTCGCCGCTCGAATGTGAAATTTCACATCAATTCCTCGTATCCGGCGAGTCCGGCGAGATACCCGCCCCCCCTTCCCGCACGATTCAAAATGGGCTGCCCCAACACTTATAGATTCTTATATGTCAAAAAAGCCCGCCCAGGTTTAAGCGCCCGGACAGGCTTGCGACGATTGCTTATTGCGCTTGCTTGCGGGCCAGAAACTCGGCCCCTTGCTTCTGCACCTCGGCCTTCACCCTATCGATGCCGGCGGCTTTGAGATGCTGGGTCAGCGTATCGAATGCGGCATCGACATTGTCAACGGCACCGATATAGATCGGCTGCGCGTATTGGGTCGACACGCTCTTGATGCCTGCGATCTCCGACTTCACCTGGTCCGAGTTGAACAGGAAGCCGAGATAGGGCGCGGGCTCCAGCACCTGCTGCACCCGTTCCTGCAGCTCCCGATAGGATTCGGTCTCGTTGGCCAGCGGCTTGAACAGATTCTTGTTCACGAACCAGAAGCCGGCCGCGTCGGGGGGATACGAGTCGGCCTCGGATGCCGTTCCTTCCGCCAAGCGGAGCCGCCCGTCGTCCGTGATCGAATAATGGACATCTTCGATGCCGTAATAAGCCAGGTAGACGTACGAAGGCTCCTCCATCAGCAGGTCGAGCGCCTCGAGCGCCCGCTCGGGGTTCTTCGAGGACGCGGAGATCGCCACCCCGTTGTTCAGCCAGCTCGCCTGCGCCGCCTTGCCCGAAGGATACAGCATCGGGAACGGATACACGTCGATTCCTTGTTCCTTGCAGGACAGGAAGACGCTCAGCATGTCGTTGGAATTGCCGAACGCAACCCCCGACTTGCCTTCGCAGAAGTTGTCCTTGGAGCGCACGCTGTTCGCATACGGGTTTTTGTTGACGTATCCCTTGTCGTACCATTCCTTCATGAGGCTCGCGGCCTGCTTCTGCCAGCTCAGAATCGGCTTCTCCGTCATGCTGTAGATCGTGCCCGCCGGGTCTTCCATATCCGCGGTTATCCCTTGGGCGAGCGGATCGCTGGAATCGAACGGAGCGCTGTACCAGGCGAACTTCTCGGTGAGCAGATAGCCGTACGGCGTCGGCAGATCGTATTGCGAGTCCAGATTGAGCGGGATCATGTCCGGATAGTTCAGCTTCGCCGCCTCCAGATAAGGCTCGATCTCGGAGAACTTCGTAATCTCCGACATGCCCGCCAGCGCCATGATGTCCTTCCGGAACAACGCAACATTCACCTTGCGGTCCGGCGAGGAAGTCGGAATCATGTACGGCGTCCCGTTCACGAGGGCCGCATCGAGCGCCTCGGACGGCATCGCTTGCATGTGCCGGGGCATGTACGTCTCCAACAGCTCGCGGCTTAGCGGATACAGGGAGCCCTTCGTCGCTTCGGACACATAGAAGTTCCAGTCCGCGGCGAACACGAAGTCGACGTCCTGCCCGCTGGCAAGCACAAGCGGGTACTTCGACGCGACATCGCTCCAACCGATATAATTGAGCTCGAGCGTCGCGTTGATGTCTTGCTTGAGCTTCGCGTTGATCGCCTTCAGCACCGCCTCCATGCCCTTCGGCGCTTCTCCGATCAAGTAGCCGACCAGCTTGACTTCCTTCTCGTGGCCGGAGTCCGGGGCGACTCCCCCGCTCTCCTTCCCCTTCCCCGCGCAAGCCGACAACACGAGCATCCCCGTCAACATTAACAGCAGCAGCCCGAGCACCCTTTTTTTCCGCTCCCATCGCCGTTCCATTCCGTTCCCTTCCCCCATCGTTGTTCGGTTAAGCGCTTCCTCTACTATACCAACTGGGCGGCGGGAAGGCGAGACTTCCTCTCCGCAACTGCGCAGAAGCTCCGGGATGGAGAACAAGCCCCCGGAGCGTCCGGAGGCTTGCCGTCTTGCCGTTTAGCCGTTGCTGCCGAGCAGCTTGTAGATAACCGCCGCGGCTTGCGCACGCGTCGCCTGTTGCTTGGGACCGAACGTGCCGTCCGTGAAGCCGTTGATCAGACCGGCTTGCTGCATCTCGTTCACCGCGTCGCTTGCGTACGAGGAGATTGCGTCGCCGTCCGCGAACGGCGAGGACATTCCCGTCCCGCCGAGCTTCACGTTCGCGGCTGCCGCCGCGCGGGACAGCATGACCGCCATGTCTTCGCGCGTAATCGTCTCGTTCGCTCCGAACGTGCCGTCGGCTTTGCCCTTCACGATGCCGAGCTTCTCGGCCGTCGCAACCGCTTGGTAGTACCAAGCGCCGGACGAGATATCCGCGAAGCCGGACGTCGCTTCCGCGTCCGTCAGATCAAGCGCGGAGAGGAGCAGCTTCAGGAATTCCGCTCTCGTCACCGAACGGCCCGGCTCGAACGAATCGGTGCCCGTTCCCGTCACAATCCCGCGGGCGGCGAGCGATTCGATCATCGTGCGCGCCCACTCGGCTTGGTTCAGGTCGTTCAGATTCGCATGGCCGTTCCCGACAGCGTAAGTGCCGAAGGATTGCGGCTCGAACGTTATCGTTCCGCTTGCCGCGTCGTACTTCGCGTTCTTGACGACCTTGAGCTCGCCGTCGTCTCCGATGGAGTAGATGACAATCTCGTGGGCCTTCTCGCCCGCTTGCAGGTCGTAAGGAACGGTGACCGTCACGGCGCCGGATTGGCCGGCGTTAGCAATCGCCTTGCCGTCGACCGTCAATCCGATATTGAATACCGGATGGCTGCCGATGCGATCTTGCGCGCTCTTCGACAATTCGGAAGAGGCAACTGCGGCAATTGCCGCCGTCAGCTCCTTGGCATCCCCGGACACCAGTCCGTCCGCTGCCTTCAGGGAGATGGAGAGCTCGATGCCCAGCGCGCTCAGGCTAAGCTGCGATGCTTGACCCGATTCGAGCGCCGCTTGAACCGGCAGCGTCACTTCCGCCTTGCTTGCCGACGAAGCATCCGGCTGAACCCGAATGACCAGCTTGCCGTCCTTGGCGGCCGCAGCGGCCTGCTTCACGGCTTCCGCCGTCAGCGTCGCCCGGGCCGTGCCATTGGAGCCGGCGGACGTGCGGACCGTAATGGTGCTTCCGGCGACTTCGGTGCTTCCGCCGCCCGCGGCAGAGCCGCTGCCGTTCGAAGCATCCGTGCCGCTATCCGTGTTGCCGTTATTGCCGTTGTTGCCGGTATTGCCGCCCGAGCTGGTCGTTGTCGCGGATGCGACTGCGGACGCTGCGGATTCGCCGGCCTCGTTTATCGCCGTTACTTGGTAGTAATAGGTCGTGCCGGAAGCGAGTCCGGTATCGGTATAGGCCGCTCCCGTCACGGGTTCGACATTAATCTGCGCGTAGGTTCCCGTGAGGGAAGCCGAACGATAGACGGCATAGCTTACCGCATTATCGGCAGGAGACCATACCAGCTTGATGCTGGCCGTTCCCTGTGCCGTTGCGGCCAGCCCGGTCGGCGCATTCGGCGCCTGGACGACCGGCTCGCTTGCCACCGTCACGTTGGCCTCGGCCGTGTAGCCGCCGTCTCCCGTCGTCACCGTGATGACCGCCGTGCCTTCTGCGACCGCCGTCACGACGCCGCTCTCGCTGACCGTCGCTACCGTCTCGTTGCTCGACGTCCACGTGACGTCTTGGTTCGTCGCGTTGCTCGGCTTCACCGTTGCGATTAACGTGTCCGTGCCTCCAGGAGACAAGCTCACGGTCATCTTGTTCAACTCGACTCCAGTGGCCGCTACCGGCTCATTCGTCTCCGGCTCGCTTGCCACCGTCACGTTGGCCGTCGCCGTGTAGCCGCCGTCATCCGTCGTTGCCGTGATGACCGCGGTGCCTTCGCCAACCGCCGTCACGACGCCGCTCTCGCTGACCGTCGCTACCGTCTCGTTGCTCGACGTCCACGTGACGTCTTGGTTCGTCGCGTTGCTCGGCTTCACCGTTGCGATTAACGTGTCCGTGCCGCCGGGTGCCAGGCTAATTGTCGTCTTGTTCAGCTCGACTCCGGTGGCCGACACCGGCTCATTCGTCTCCGGCTCGCTTGCCACCGTCACGTTGGCCGTCGCCGTGTAGCCGCCGTCGTCCGTCGTCACCGTGATGACCGCCGTGCCTTCGCCGACCGCCGTCACGACGCCGCTCTCGCTGACCGTCGCTACCGTCTCGTTGCTGGACGTCCACGTGACGTCTTGATTCGTCGCGTTGCTCGGCTTCACCGTTGCGATTAACGTGTCCGTGCCGCCGGGTGCCAGGCTAATTGTCGTCTTGTTCAGCTCGACTCCGGTGGCCGCAACGGCATCCGCCGTCACAACCGGGTTGATGCCCGTCGTGCTGTTGCCTTCGACAACCGTCACTTCCGTAATGCTGCCACTCGTATAACCGGCCTTGCCGGCGCTTACCGTGTAGCCTCCGCCCGCGAGCACCGATTCGAACGAGTAGTCCCCGTTCTCGTCCGTTGTCGTGTCGGCGATCGCGCTGCCGTTCAGCGTCAGTTCGACCGTCGCCCCGGCAACCGGATGATCGGACGTATCCTTCACCGTACCGGAGATCGAACCGCTCGCATAATCTCCGACGCGAACGAGCTTGATGTCGTCCAGGTAACCCCAGTAATCGGCCGCTGCCGATGCTTCGAACGCAATCGTAACCGTGCCGTCGGTCACGACGATGTTCGATACGCTGAACGTATGCCATACGTTCCAGCCCGTTCCGCTGGCCGTGCCCTGGTTGATGACATTCGCCGATGCCTGTGTCGTCGGCGTCGATGCCTTCAGTGTCAGCGTCGCGACCGCGGCGTTGTTCGTCGCTCTGCCCGCCGCATCCGTCGCATAGTTGCTCTTGCCGGACGAGACGGCCGACAGCTTGTACACGCCGTCCGCAAGGCCGGTAATCGTGCGGGACAGCGTGAAGCTGTAGGCGCCCAGTTGCCAATATTTGAACTGCGAGCCGCCTGCGAAGACGACGCCCTTCGCGGCGTCCGCCACGCTGTCGAAGACATATGTGGCGTTGTCGTCGCCCTGCGCGACGCCCGTCAGCGTCCAGCCGCCCAGATCTCCGGCCTGTTCGAAGCCGCCCCCGGTCGCCGCGGAGCCCGCATCCGAGGAGTCGTACTTGAAGGCGTAAGTGCTGACCGGGCTGTTCACATACCCCGGAGCCGTCGCGTAGAACTTCAGCACCGTGTTGCTCGCTACCCGGATCGGTCCCGTGTACACAAGCGTTGTGCTCGAACCGCTTGAATACGCAGGCGTGCTGCCATCAATCGAGTAGAAAATAGTGGCGTCGGGAGTTGCGGTCGACAGCTTCACGTAAGGAGACGCTGCCGTGATCGTATCTCCGTCTTCCAGTTCCGTGCCGTCGATGGTCTGTACGGCGACCGTCTGCACAAGCGTGCTCGGGTCGGCGTCCGCCGGCGGCAATCCGAAGTAGAAGTCGTCGAAGTCGCCGTACATCGTTCCGGCCGCCTTGACGCTCACCCCGATCGTAACGGTCCCCGAAGTGACAGGCACCGTAATCGAATACTGATTCCATGCGCCCCAGCTTCCGAACGTGACGCTCTGCTTCAGTGTCGCCGCGGAATCGGCGGCGTCGTAGCCGGTCGCGTAGATGAACACGTCCGGGCTGGCCGGGTCGTTGTAAGCTTCCGCCCAGACGGAATACGTATACGTCCCGTTCGCAAGACCGGTGATGGTCTGATAGGCCGTCTTCGCCGTCGTCGTCGTGCTGAAGTGCAGCGCGTACGAACCGGCATGAGCGTCGGTCGCATTGCTCTTGCGCGTCAGCGGCGAATTGATCGTCCAATTGGAGGATGCGGTCTCCAGCCCCGGGCTCACGACAAGATTCGTCGGTTGAGCCGACTGAACCGTAACGACGGCCTTCGCCGCTCCCGCGACGCCGCCCACCGTTCCGAGCGCCGTATAGATGCCCGGCGTGGACAGGCTGATCGCGCTCGTATCCCAGGAATCGACGGCAACGCTCTTATAGTAGCCGTCGCTGTATCGGCCGCTTACCGTCGAAGGCAAGCTGGGCGAGCTGCCGGCGTTGATCGTCGTGTAGTACGGTTCGGTCGCCGTCAGCAGGGAAGCCGGCGTTGCGGTCGAAGTGCGCACCAGGTTGAAGACGTCGATGGACGGCAGCGCCTTGCCGGTGTAGTCGAACAGCGCCTGATTCTCCCAGCCGCTTCCTTGTCCCGTGATCCAGCCCGTATCGTTCCCCGGCAGCCAATCGGCTCCCCAGTAGAACAAGCCAAGCCCCATATCGTTCGGGACGTTCGCCAGATTGTTGATGATATCGCGCAGCTCCGCGGCTTGCCCTTGCGGAGTCGGCGTATAGCCCGCCGTGTTCGCGCTCGTCTGGTCGAAGTTGTTGATCGTCTCGTCGCCCGGCTCAAGCGTCCAGGCGTACGCCGTCTCGGCGACGACGACCGGCTTGTTGTAACGGCTTGCCAGCGTGCTGAGGATGGTCGCGTTCTGCGCGATCGTGCCATGCCAGTACGGATAAGCCGAGATGCCGATCAAGTCGAAGTCGACGGCCGTCGAGCCGCTTGTCCAAGCGTCGAAGTTGGTCGTGAACGAGCTCGCCGCGCCGCTGGAGCTGCCGGCCAGGTGAATCATGATCTGGATGCCGGAGTCGACCGCGCGCACGGCCTCGGAAGCCTTCTGCAGCAGCGGAGCCGCCTTCGATGCCGAGTTGCCGTCGGTCCACAGCAGACCTCCGTTGATCTCGTTGCCGATCTGCACCATATCCGGAAGCGCGCCGGCTTCCCTCATCGCGTCGATCGAAGCGTAGGTGAAGTCGTACACGTCTTGCTGCAGCGTCGCGCCGGTGTCGTTCGCCCAGGCCTTCGGCTTGTTCTGCTTGCCGGGGTCGGCCCAGAAGTCGCTGTAATGGAAGTCGAGCAGCACCTTCATGCCGAGCGACTTCGCGTTCTTGGCCGTCGCGATGACGCTGGCCAGGTCGGTGTTGCCGCCGCCGATCGGATCGCCGAACGCGTCGGTCGGATCGTTCCAGAGGCGCAGCCGGATGTAGTTCACGCCGTGGTTCTGCAGAATCTGAAGCGCGCTCAGTTCCGAGCCGTCGGTATCGTAGAACTTCTTGCCGTACTTCTCCAGCTCATGCAGCTCGGAGACGTCCGCGCCCATGATGAAGTCGGAGCGCGAGCCGTTCTGCAGAGCCGCTACCGGCGCGACTGCCACGCGGTCGCTCGGGATCGCCGTAACCGTCACGGTCGCGGTCGCCGTCTTCGCGCCGTCTGCCGTTGTCGCGGTGATGACGGCCGTACCCGCGGCCTTCGCGGTCACGACGCCGCCCGCGTCGACCGCAGCGACATTCGCGTCGCTCGTCGACCACGTCACGCTCTTGTTGGTCGCATCGCTCGGAAGCACCGTCGCCGTCAACTGCCCGGTCGTTCCGACCTCAAGGCTCAGCTCGGACGGAGCGACTCCGACTCCGGCAACCGACACGGCTGCTCCTGTTACGCTTACCGTCGCAAGGGCGGTCAGCCCGTTCGAAGAGGATGCCGTAATCGTCGCCGTGCCGCCGCCGATTGCCGTAACCAGGCCGCTCGCGCTTACCGTCGCGATTCCCGTGTCGCTCGATGCCCACGTCACGCGAGGATCGGCATTCGTCGGCGCCAACGAGGCGGCGAGCTGGAGCGTCTCGCCGATGTTCAGCGAAGCCGAATTGCGATCCAGCGAGATCGAAGCCGGCGTCGAGATGAACGCGCCGTTCGCCTGGAAGTAGACGAGCCCTACCCAGTCGGTCGTCGTGGAGACGCCGTAAATCGTCAAGCGAATATGCTGGCCGACCGTATTCGCCGGCATCGCCGTCGTGAAGACGGTCGTCGCCCCGCCGAAGCTGGCGGAATTATCGACGGCGGTCGTCCAGTTCGTGCCGTCGTTCGACACCTCGAGGCTGAACTTCATCGTCTGCCAGAACGTCATCTTGACGTTGTCGATACGGGCCAAGGAGCCCAGATCGATCTGCCAGGTGACCGGCGTTCCGGACGTCTGCAAGTTCGCGCCGCTTGTCCATGCCGTGCCGCTCGTGACCGGCGTGTAAGGATAATAGCCCGACTTCGTCTTGTTGGCCGCAATCGAGCCGCCGTTCGACGCATAGCCGCTCGACAGGTCCGAGGTTACCGTCACCGCGGCCTGTGCCGTCTTGCCGTTCTCGGTCGCGGCCGTGATCGTCGCCGTACCGACGCCGACGGCGGTTACGACGCCGTTCGCGACGACGGCTACCGCCGGATCGCTCGATGTCCAGGTCTGTACTTGGCTCGTGCTGTAAGCCGGTGCGACGGAGGCGGTCAACTGCCCCGACTTGCCCGCCGTCAGCGTGAGCGCGGAAGGCGTCAACGCGACGCCGGTCGCCGGGATGACGGAGCTCTTCGCCAGTCCGCCCGCCGCCTCGTTCAGTGCAGCCGCGTCGCCATCGATACGGCTCTGATAGCTCACGTCCCATTGCTCCGAGCTTGCGGCAGCCAGATCGTTCTGCGCCGTCGTCAATGCCGACTTGTAGGCGCTCAGGCTATCGGCCGTATAGTAATCGTCCGCATAGGTCTTGGCGGCAATGGCTTGCTCGATTGCCGTCTGAAGCGCGAGCGTGTTCAGCACCGCGTCTCCGGACACAACGAGGGTGAAGGAGGTCGAGCCTTGGTAGCCCCCCTTATCCGCATAAGCGTCGACCGTCAGCGTAATCGTCGCTTCTCCCGGACCTACGGCGGTCAGAAGACCCGAAGAGTCGACCGTCGCCACTCCGGTCTTGCTGGAGCTCCAGGCGATCGACCGATAGTCGGCGGTGCCCGGGTTCATGATGGATGTCAATTGAAGGATGCTGCCCGAGCTCAGATTGACGATCGTTCCGTCGATCGCCTCGCCCGAACCGTTCTTGATGCCGATCGCTTCCACCGGAATAATCGGGTGAACGCTGACCGCAGCGCTGGCCGACAGAGCCGTATTCGCCGTCGAAGTCGCGGTAATGACCGCGTCGCCGTCTGCGATGGCCGTAACAAGGCCCGAGCTGCCGACCGTTGCGACGGACGTGTCGCTGGACGACCACGTTACCGATTGGTCGACGCCCGCCATGTTCGGATTGACCGCGGCCGTGAGCTGCGCCGTATTCCCCGGCGTCCCCGGAATGTCCAGCAGGCTGAGCGAGCTCTTGCTCAGCGTCACCGATACCGGAGCCGGAACGGCCGTGTAGACGTTGAAGTTGTCGAGCCACGTCGTCCAAGTCGCTGTCGTGCCGGTTGGACGGGTCGTGTAGAACTCCAGATAACCGAGATTGTTGTTGAACGCCGTGCCGGAATCGAAGGCCAGATTGCTGACCGTCGTCGTCATGCCGGAATCGGCTTTGTTCGTCAAGGTGAAGCTGGTCTTCTTCGCGGCCATGTCCAGCGTCACCTGCACGTTGTAGGTCGCGCTTGCCGTCTTGAAGCCGCTCGCGGCAACGGCGGTGCCCGTTATGGCCGTATTCGAGACGATCGCTGCGCTCGTATCGTACACGATCGAGCTGCTGCCTCCCGTCGGAATGCCGAAGGTAATGTAGTTGTTGTGCGCGCTGTCCTGGATGCGCAGTTGACCCGTGCCGTAGCCGGGAGCGCCCACGTTCCAATCGAAGTTCAGCACGATCTTGTTGTTCGCGACGGAGAAGCTCTTGTACTCCGCCCGGGCGCCGCTGCCGCTCGAGGCCAGCGAGAACACCTGGCTGCCGACTCCCGCCGGCGCCGCGACCCCGACGGTCGCGAAGGCGGCTGCCGAGCCTGCCGCCGCCGACCAATTGTCCGCGAGCGTCCGATTGTCGAAGCTCTCGCTGACGGAAGGCACATACACGGTCGCGTCGGCCTCGAAGGACCCGTCCTTCGTCTTGGCGGCAATAACCGCCACGCCCGCCTTGATCGCGGTCACCTTGCCGTAGGCGTCAACCGACGCGATCGTCGGATTGTTGGACGTCCAGACGACGTCCGTGTTCGTCGCGTCCGCAGGCACGACGTTGGCAACCAACTGCTTCGTCGGAGCGTCGGCCGCCGGATTCGTCGTCGAGAAGTAATCCGACGCGAAGTAATAAGAGCCGACATCGAGCGCGACTCCCGTTACGGCCACCGGAGTGGACTGCACCGTGACGGTCGTCGTCGCCGTATAACCTCCGTCCGCCGTCGTTGCCGTAATCGTCGCCGTGCCGACCGTCACGCCCGTCACATTGCCGTTCGCATCGACGGTCGCGACCGTCTCGTCGGAGGACGTCCAATTCACCGTCTTGTTATAAGCGTCGTCCGGCGCCAGAATCGCCACGATCGGCTTCGTGGAATCGACCATGATATTGAGCGCGGACTTGCTTAAGGAGATGCCCGTCACCATAACCGGAACAACGGTGATAACGCTTGTCGCCTTGATCGAGGCGTCGTCGTCCGACGTCGCCGTAATCGTCGTCGTGCCGGTCGCAAGCGTCGTGACCAGCCCGCTCGCATCGACCGTCGCAACGGTCGGATCGGAAGACGTCCAGCTAAGCGTGTTGAAGCTGGCGTCCGCCGGAGCGACCGTCGCCGTCAATTGCTGCGTCCGGCCCAGGCTGACGGTGGCGCTCGTCTTGTTCAGCGTCACGCTTGCCACCGGAATCTTGGTGACGTTCAGCGTGTAGGAAGCCGAAGCCAGCCCATCCGCCGATGTAGCGGTGATGACCGTCGTGCCGTCATGCTTGACGTTCAGCTTGACGTTCGCGGTCACGTCCGACTGCTGGTACAGCGTTCCCGGGTTCGACGATTGCCAGAACTCGCCGAGGAAGGAAGCCACGCTCGGGTCGCTGGACGTGAACGTGACGCGCTTGTTCGTCGTGCCGGCCGGCAGTGTCGCAACCAGCGTCTGCTGGTCCCACACCTTCGCACTGACCGTGCTGCCCGGCACGCTGCCGCCGACCTTCAAGGTCAAACCGGCCGCATCCGTCGGCGGCACAACCGTCACGTCGGCCGATGCCGATAAGCCGCCGTCGACAGTCGTCGCCGTAATGCGGGCCGTTCCCGTTCCGACGGCGGTGACATAGCCGGCCGCATTCACCTTCGCGACGCTCGGATCGCTCGATGTCCACGTCAGGCTGCTGTCGAACACGAGCTTGTTCGAGCTTGCGTTCGAGTCCGGCGCGATCGTCGGCAGCAGCCTCGTCGTCTTGCCTTCGGTCAGGCTCAGAGCGGATTGGTTAAGCGTAATGCCGGTCGGGCTTGTCTTGGTCACGCTGTACGTGCCGAAGCCCTTGAGCGGCGTCTGCGCCGTCTCCGGCTTGTTCTTCGCATGACCTCTCCACAGGTAAGCGTACATGCTGTCCATCATGTCGCCCATCTTGCCGTTCGCGGTGCTGCCCATCTCCTTGATGGACGTGTCGCCGTTGTTGAACATCGTCCGCCGGTCGACCGTGTTCGCGCCGCGAGTCGCGTAGCCCGCGCCTTCGACGACGATCCAGTCGGTCTCCCAGTAGAAGAAGCCCCTCATCCGGTCATGCGGATTCGCCACTTCCCGCAGCGCCTGCATGTAATCGAGCAGCCAGTTGTACTGCCCATTCGGACTGCTCGCGACATAATAAGCCGTCTGTCCCATCGAGCCGCTCTCGTCGGCATAGTCCGGGTTGTACTTGGTGAACGAATAGCCGGTCTCGACGTCGAGATAATCCTGGTCCGGATAATTCGCGATATCGTTCGTCAGCATCGAAGGAATGGCATCGCTCGTATGTCCGCCGTACAACGAGTACGCTTGCCCGTCGAACTTGACGCCGTTCGAAGTCAGCTTCCCGAATACCGTATTGGAATTGTCCGGATTGTAGCCGTTATTCGTATGAATGAATGCGCTGACGCCCGGCGCCGCATCGTGCACCGCATCGTAAGCCGCGTTGATCAGCGCCTTGAAGCCGGAGGAGCTGTAGCCCTTGCCGTTCGGCCAGGCGATGCCGCCGTCCTGCTCGTTGCCGATCTTGACGCCCATCGGCGTCGTGCCCTGATCGACGAGCGCCTTGATGAAGTCATACACGTAGTTGTACATTGTCGTCGTCATCTCGTCGAGCGACTGGTCGACCAGCGCGCCGCTGGAGTTCTTGTACATCCAGTCCAGCGGTGTGAACGCCTTGCCCGCACTCATCCAGGCATCGCTGAAGTGGAAGCTCGGCAGATAGCCGATGTCCAATTCCTGCGCCCGCTCGGCCAATGCCAGCGCGTGCGTCTTGTCGAAGTAGCCGGCCTGCATCGTATACGGGAACGGATTGCCGTCCTCGTCCGTGAAGTCCGTGTACTGCTGCTGCTTCGGGCTGCTCTGATCGTAGATGGCGTTGCCCGCGTGCACGAACAGCATCCCCGTGACCGCATTGACGCCGTGGTTGGCGAGAATCGTCAAGCAGTCCTGTTGAACGCCGTTGGCGAAGTACTTGCCGCCGTTGTCCTCGATGACCGGCAGGAAGGAGACGTCCGCTCCCTTGACCGTGCTGTTGTCGATCTCGAACAAGTCGAAGTTGTCGACGTAAGCCTTGTCCGTGCCGTTGCCCGTCCAGCCGTCATGGCTGGCGTTCCCGCCCTGCGAATTGTACGTCTGCACGCTCTTCCGATAGTTCTCGTCGTTGAGCGTATTCGCGTACAGAACGACCTGGTCGTCGCTTGGTCCCGTCTTGAAGCGGATCGTCAGCAGCGCATAGCCCGCCGTGCCGTCCGGCGCTTGGCGCAGCACGGTTCCGCTCAGGTTCTTGACCCCGAGGTTGATCCGGTCGCCGTAAGCGGTGACGTTGACCAGTTGCCCCGTATTGCCGAGGTAGTTGCTCTGGTAGATTGTCTCCCACGTATCCTGGCGATCGACCTTCGCGCGAACCGTCGCGATATAATCGGTGTTCGGCTTGACCGCAACCGTCTGGCTGATCTGCGAGTCTGCGCTCAGCACGGCTGCGTTCGTTCCCGTATCCGAGCTGCTGCCTACCGCTGCCGTTCCCGCATCGATTGTCCAGCCGGCAAGCGAGCCGGTCTCGAAGTCCCAGTTGGCCACCGGATTCTCGTCGCTGCTGTCGAGCGTAAGCTCGATGTCGTCCACCATCAGGTTCGTCCCGCTTCCGGATGCGAACGTGACCGTCGCTTGCCCGTTATAGACGAGCACGTTGCGCAGAGACACCTGCGTCCATTCCGTGCTGCTGATATAGCCGTCGATCAGCAGCCGGGTGTCCGGACCGCCGGTGTTCGTCGCCGTCATCGCAGCCGCGTTGCTCGTGCTGCTCGTCGACCCCTTCACCCAAGCGGACAACGTATAGCTGCCCTGCTCGATTCCCGTAATCGTCTGCGCGATCGACGAATTGGCCGCGGACAGCTTGACCGCGGACGCGCCTCCGTGCTTGTCCGCCGTCTGTGCCGCGGCCGTTCCCGTCTTCGACCATCCCGTCAAGTCGCCGGTCTCGAACCCGAGATTGACGGAAGACGGCGCCGCCGCCGCGCTTGCCTCCTTAACCCCCGTCCCCAGCGGCAAGCCGAACGCCGATCCCGCGAGCAGCGCAACGGTCAGCGTTTGCGCGACCGCTCGTCTAAGCCTGTTCCTCATCGTGTTGCCAACCTCCTTTTCATAGAAAGAACCGTGCAATTGAAAGCGCATTCAATGAAGGCGCGACTCGAATAGAGCCGACCTGCATGCCCCTGCGCCAATGGCGGCTGCCGCCCGCGCCGGAATCGCAAATCCACTCAACCGCCATTAAACGCTTTCCCTTCTAATCTTACTTGCTCCATCCTCCCGCCGACATACGACAAACTTACGATTTCCTCTGAAAATCGAAGGTCGAAAAGCGCCCGTTCGCCTACTTCCTGGAAGTGGATACATGTTCCCCCGGCTGTTGTTCGCCTCCGCGCCGCTCTCGCAGCACGACCAAAAGAAGCTGCCCCCATCAGCCGACAATCGACTCAGGGACAGCCTCCGGGCAAATCCGTTTAAGTTCAAGAAACCTCGATGCCAAGATCGGCGCTATTCCGCTCTCCGTTCGGGCAGCCGCAGCAGCACGCGGGTTCCTTCGCCGGGAGCGCTGTCGTACTTCAGGCCGTACTGCAAGCCGTAGGATAGCTGCAGACGCTCCTCGATATTGCGCACCCCGTAGCCTCCCAGGTCCGCCTTCGCCGCGGGCTTCAGGATGGCCTCCAATTGCTCCTCGTCCATGCCGACGCCGTTGTCCGCGACCTCGATCAGGAGATCCCCCTTGTCCGTCCAGGCCGACACCCGAATATCGCCCTCCTCGCTGTCCTTCTCCATAATCCCGTGCAGAATCGCATTCTCCAGAAGCGGCTGCAGCAGAATTTTCGGCAGAAGGCAATCGTACAGATCGCGGGACACCTCGAATTCCAGGCGGACGCCGTCTCCGAATCGCATGTTCTGGATGCGCACGTACGCCTCGATATGCTTCAGCTCGCTCTCGAGCGTCACGTACTCCTTGCCGTTGGACAAGCTCAGCTTGTAGAAGACGGCCAGCTCGTCGACGACCCGCTTGATGTCCCGCGCATCCGATTCGATGGCCATGACGTTGATGAGATCGAGCGTATTGTAGAGGAAGTGAGGGTTGATCTGCGCCTGCAGCGCCTTCAGCTCCTTGTTCTTGACCTCGCGTCCGAGCGAAGACTTCTCCTCGATCAGGCCCGAGATGTTCTGCACCATCGTATTGAAGTTATGCGTCAACTCCCCGATCTCGTCTTCGTTCACCGGCAGCGGCGCAAGCTGGAAGTTCCCGTGCTTCACCTTGCGCACATGGACGATCAGGCGGCGAATCCGCTTGGTCGCGGACTCCGCCACGAGATAGGAGAGCGGGAGCATAAAGGGAACGACGAAGAGGAAAATCGTCACGATCCGGTTCCGCGCCTTGACCGTCGATTGCAGGATATCGGTATACGGCACGGTCAGCGCGACCTTCATGTCGGTGTGCGGGATCGCTTGTACGCCGAGCAGGTGCCGGTTGCCTCCGATCGGATAGTTGTCGTTGTCGTAGCTGTCCCCCGCGTCGGAATCGGCGAAGAGCGCATTCACCTGCCCGACAAGCTCGTCCGGGTATTCGAACCCTTCCGAGCTGCCGATCAGCTCCCCCTCCTCGTTGAATAAGAAAGCGACCGCGTTCGGCGTCAGGATGGCATGGTTCAGCACCGACTCCATCGCGGTCTGCTTCACCCGCGCACGAACGATTCCGTCGAACTGCCGGACGTCGTGATCGTTCGGGATTTTGCGCAGGACGGTCAGCTCGCGCGGGTCCGCATCCGGCTCCAGATCGGTCGAGGGCAGCCAGGCGACGACCGCCTTGGACGCGGCGAAGCGGACATACCACGGCTTGTCCTCCACCTCCTTGATGCGCAGGAAGTCGGCGTTCTCCGTCGCTTCGGCCAGCCCCTTCTTCATGTAAATCTGGATCGCCTGGATATCGTCGTTGTAGCGGAACTGATTGATCAGCCGGGACAACTGCAGCGCGTCCATATGCCAGGTGTCGATGTCCTCGTAGGGCGCGGAATCCGCCGTTACCGCATTCTTCACGAGCTCGTTGAATGCGATGAAGTTGAGCACCTCCGAGATGGCTTCGGACTTGTACTCGAGGTAGGCCCTCGTCTCGTCGAGCATCTTGCGGGAGGAGTATTCGGCCGCTTCCTTGTTCTCCTTCTGCGTGAGACTGATATGGATAAAAAGCAGCAGCAGGAACGGAATCAGAATGACGAGCACGAAGATGGCGAACAGCTTGTATCGGATGCTCAGGTAGAAAGACCGCTTCAGCTTGCGTCTCATCGGATGGCACGCTCCCGGAACTCGGAGGGGGTGCAGCCCGCATTCCGCTTGAAGAAGGTCGTGAAGTAATTCGAGTCGGAGATGCCGATCCGCAAGGCGACCTCGGTCATCTTGACGTTCGAGTCCGCGAGCAGCTCCTTCGCCCGGCTCATGCGCGTATCCGTGATGAACTCCTTGATCGTCTGACGGCTCATCTTCTTGAAGTACGCGCACAGATACGTCTCGCTAAGCTGCATATGGTCGGCGATCTCCCGGATCGTGAAGCCCTTCTCGTGGAAGTGGGTATGAATATAGCGCACGATCTCCCGCATCTTGCCGCTTCCCGCGCCGCCCTCCTCTTCGCCCGTCTCCGCCATCGCGTCCAGGAACGACAGCACGTATTGCTCCAGCGCCGCAAGGCTCGGAATGCGGTCGATCTCCTTCCACATGTACCTTCGCTCGGTGTCCTCCGACACCTCGGCCAGCCCAAGCTGAACGGCCGTCTCCATAACGGCGATCAGGAATTGGAAGTATGTGTCCTTGAGCCTCAGGATGTCCAGGTCCAACTGCTTGCGCACATAATCTGTCCACTCCCGGACAATTCGCTTCGCCTCTTCGATATGGCCCTTGCGAAGCTGGTCGCGCATGAGCCGGACCTCCTCCCAATTCGTCGCCACCGGCTCATGCCGGCCGAGCGCATCGGAGAAGATCGGCTGCGCGCCGTTGCCGTAATATTGGTACGAGCACGCAAGCGAGGCGAGACGGTACGATTCCGGGATGCTCACGAACGACGTGGCCGGCCCCCCGACGCCCAGCCGCAGATCGATCTCGGGTCCTCCGATCTCCCGAAGGGCGGACAGCACCTCCTCGATGACGGCCCTGCCCGCGCGGTACGAGCTGCCGTAGGCTCCCGGAATGACGACGATTAGAAAATGGCGGGAGTCGAAGCCGGCAAGCGCTTTCAACTCGTGGAGACGCGCATGGTTCGAGATGGACTCGAGAATTCGCTGCTGCGTGATCCCCGGGTCCTCGGGCAGATCGGACGGGCTCCAGTACAGGCTGGCGACCGCCACCGTGAACGGCCCTTCCGTCGGAAGCAGGAACGTCTCCTGACTGCGCAAAGCCGGAGCGACGTGCGGAGAATCCGGATGGGAGACGAGCCGCCGCACCATCTCTTGCCGCAGATAAGGAAGGCTGCGGTCGAAGCCCTCCTGCAGCATCCGCTCCTCGTCCCTGCGCTTCAGCTCCTCGCGGCGGAGCCGGATGGCGGACTCCACCGCGTCGCGGACTTCGTTCAGATTGACCGGCTTCTCGATATACGTGAACGCCTTCAGATGAATGGCGGACTTGAGGTATTCCTTGTCGGAGAATCCGCTCAGGAAGAGGATGAGGCAATCGGGATCGGACTTGCGGTATTCCGTCGCGAATTCGATTCCGCCCATCTTCGGCATCCGGATGTCGCACAGAATGATGTCCGGCTTCCGCTCCCTGGCGATCTCCAGAGCCTGCAGGCCGTTCCGCGCCGTCTCCACCTCATCGATTCCGACAGTCTCCCACGGAATGTAGGTGCGCAGCAATTCCCGGGTGCGAGTCTCGTCATCCACGATCAATAATCTCAAGAGAATCCCTCCCCGAATCACGAAGCTCCGGACGGTCGCGCCCCCCGGACCGTCGGCCCGCCGATCGGGCTCGGTCCGCAGGCTGCGACTCCGTCTCCCCATTATAGAAGGAGGAGGAGTCACTGCCTACGGGACAAACCGAACATTTTCTTCGATTCTCTCAGGCGGCGGGGATTCTCTTGCCGATGCCGCTCCGATGTCCCCGCTATGCTACAGGCACGGCTCCGGCTCCTCCTCCGAAGCTGCGGCGAATTCCAGCAGATACGGCGTGAGCGGCTCGAGCGTCAGTTCGGTTCCCGCGAGAGTCTCGCCGGCGATCAGGTCGGCGAATCCGCCGATCGGGGCGTTCCCGCCGCTCCCGAGGAACGCTTCTACCGTTACCGGGCTGTCGCCGTAGTTGACGATGTTCAGCAATCTCCGGCCGTCCAGCTCGACGCTGCGCCATTCCACGTTATATGGCAGTTCTCCGGATGAAGCCACCTTCAGCGTAACGTGCTGCGGATCGATATCGCCGAGGATCGGCTGCAGCGCGTCGCGGATCTGGGAAGCCGTCGAGGTCTCCGCGTTCAGCTTGGCGGCATGGGCGAACACATAATTCCGGTCCGCGGCCGATTGCGCGGCGCCGCGCGGCTCCAGCTCCAGCGAGTGGGACCCGACCAGCAGCACGCGTCCGCCCTGCTCCATGAACGATTGAATGCCGGACAAGGTTGCCGGGTCCACGCGGGAAGCGGCGGGGACGATCAGCAGCTCGTACGCCTCGAGCCCGCCTTCGGCGACCTGCTTCTCCGAGACGAAGCCCGCCTTGTATCCGCTGTAGGACAGCGCCTCGTAGGAGCGAAGCCTGGCGTTCCAGTAATCCCCGGAGAAGATTCCCGAAGCGGTCGAATGCAGAATCGCGGCTTGCGGACGTTCGTTCTGGAAGGCCGTGATCTCCAGGGACAGCCGGTTCAGGTCCAGATTGGTCTTGCCCGCCTCGGCGACGACGTCGGGACGGTGAAGAATGCTGCCCTCCCGGCTGGACGAGGCATCGTACGTTCGCTCCCACACCCAGATGGCGGAGCCGCTGCGTCCATGAATCGCGCTCTGCCACAGGACGGACCGCAGATGCTTCGCTTGCTGCGGCGAATAGTCGCTGTCCCCGTCCGCGATGATATGATGCTCGGAATTGAACACCGGCGCTTCCTTCAGGGAAGCTTGCAGGTCGTAGAAGCTCAGCTCCTCCATGAAGCCCTTCGGCCCTTCGTTGATGTAATTCCAGTTGTCGTTGCCGTTGATCTGGCTGAACTCGGAGAATCGCTCGATGTCCACGCCCCAGGCCAGGCTGCCCTGCGGGTCCCCCATAATCTTCGCCTGAACCGGCAGGTCCGGCGCCAGCTCGTGAATGATGTCCGCCATCCATTCGTGCCACTTGGCGAAGTAGTCCTGGTTAAACAGGACGTAATCGTAGGAACGGACGGAAGCGGTTACATTGTCCGGCATCGGCACCTCGGCGAAGGCCGCGTAGTTGGATTGGTAGGCGTCGTTCAGCTCGCCGATCCCTCCGGCATACAGCTCCGCCAGATAAGCGTGCCAAGCGCCCGCGGCGTTCGGGTCTTTATTCGCCTGATAGACGGATTCGTTGCTCAAGGTGATGCTGTGCAGCGAATCGTACGCCGAGACGATCGGGATGAGCGCTCTCAAGTAATCCTCGATAATCTCTTGAGCCATCGGCTGGAACAACGAGAACTTGATGAAGCCGTTGTTGGCTGAACTCAGCTCCGGCCACTTCGCAAGAGCCCAGTCGGGAAAATAATGCGGCGAAATAAGCAGGTTGACGGCAACGTCGTGCTCCTCCGCGTTCTGCAGCACCTTCTCGATGTCCGAGTGGATTTTCTGAGTCGATACGACGTATTCCTTGTCCTCCGAATACCCTCCCAGATCCTCGAAGCCGGGGTTGCTCACCAGGTTGATATCGCTGCCGGCCTTCGTGACGCTGAGATCGTCGATCCAGATCGTTCCCACGTTCTCCGAGACGACCAGCAGCTTGTAAGACGTCTCCGCCGCTCCCGTCGTATACTCGTATTCGACCTCCCGCCAGTCGTACGTCCCGCTCGGGAACGACTTGCGCTGCTTCATGCCGGAGCCTCCGGGGAACCAGGTGTTCTTCGCGTTCTCGCCCTTGACCCATACTTTGAATTCGTAGGTCGTGTTCGGCTCCACCGCTATCGTCTGCCCGACGTTGAAGTAGACGTTCGATTGGAACGGCGACGAATTCGTAATCTTCAACGAAGCGTTCCCGCTCCGGCTCGCGTCGTCCGTCACCGCCGCAGAGGCGACGACCCCGCCCGCCCGGCTGACCGAGTATTGATTGATGTAATCCGTCTTGTCCAGAATGACGTCGCGCGGCCCCAATTCGATCTGAATGACGTTGGCCCCCAGATCCTGAAGCTTCGGAACATCCTTCCGAACCTGGGTGAACGCCCCGTAGCCGGTGAAGATGATCGGCCGCGTCTCGACGACGCCCGTGCTCCTGACCTGCGTATCCCCGACGAAGGAGTAGCCCGAGATATCGACGGGCCCCGTCACGTAACGCGGCACCTCCGCAGGCGTGCGGCTGCCGTCCAGCGACGCCTGCAGCTCCGCTGCGGCTTCGTCGTACAGCTTCTCCAGCTCCAGCGCCACGTAATAAGCGCGGCTCAGCCGTCCCTGCGCGATATCCTCCTTGCCGTAAGCGATAAAGTCCTGAATAACCGTATAATTGACGCGCTCGTAATCCGTCGACAGGCCGAGCGCTTCGCATTCCGTCAGCCATTGCTCCAGAAGCGGCAGCTTGGTCTCCGTCGCGTCCAGCATCGCTTCCACGTCCGCAGCCGTCATGGCCGCGTCCACGGTTAACGTCCATTGCTCTGCGGCTTCCGAAGCCGGATCGGAGAGCGCGAAGTCAAGCTCGTACGTTCCCGGCTCCGTCGCTGTGAACGGAATCGGAATGTGCGCGACGGACGCTGCCGGAATCGTCACCTCCCTGTCTTCGCCGAGGAAGACGGAGGTCAGATTCAGCGTGCGGGGCTCGTCCTCCCAATTCGCGGCATATACCGAGTAGGAGACGGAGGCGTCTACGGCCGTCTGCCGAGGTCCCTCCACCCAGAAGCTCCACTCCCGATCGGCCGGAATCAGATGCACCTGTCCGTGCAGCTCCGGGTTCTTGGCCTTGCCGATGCCTTGCGTCCATTCCAGCCAGCCGCGGCGGCCGGCCCCGTCGTTGTCGTTCACGAGCAGGGTGAACGGCAGCAGATCCGCCTCGGGCTTGCCGGCTGCAATCGCGGTCCACGGCATCTTGACCTCATAGACGGTCTCGTTGCCGCTGCGAACGGCTGCGGCCGTGATCTGATCCGCCCCGACTGCGGCCTGTCCTTCGCTGAACTGCCAAATATTCGCTTGGCCATCCATATAATTGATGCCGTATTCCGGCCCGTACTCGCCGTTAAGGCCGAAGGCGAACTGGATGCTGTCGCCTCGCCACATCGTGCTTCCGGCGATCGGCTCATGAATATCGTCGGTCACTGCCGCCGCCCAATAGAAGAAGTCGTCGTCGTACGCCAGGTAGACGCTTGCGGATACGTCCGACGGTCCGCCCCAGCCGCTCATCTGAATCTGGTCGTCCTTCGCCGGAAGCTGCAGCTCCGCATAGCCGTCCCACTCGTCCAAGCTGCCGTCAATGACGATCTCGTCGGCGCCCGCCTCAAGCGCAAGCGCATGGTCGTGGCTTCCGAAGCCGGAGCGGAACTGCTCCCAGGAAGCCGTCTCCGCCTGCGCCCCTTCATCTGATAACGCTTCCAATTGTTCTCCGTAAACGGCGGAGGGATATCCCCCCGCCGCCGCGGAGAACAGCAGTACAATCGCCAGCAACAGAGCAACCGCGCTTGAAGCCGAATAAGAACGTGTTCTCATCATCATCGTCCTCCGATTGATATTGAATTTTAATTCACGATCCGCACGGCCCGCGGGGCGCCGGCATAGACGGGTCGGCCGTCGCAGACGATCTCGCAATGCCCCGGGCTCATGGCGATATCCACCGTATGCCCCCGATGCCGGAAGCCGTCGATCCGGATCGTCCCCTCCGCCGGCGGACAAGGGCGGACCGACAGACTGCCGTCCAGCCCCGGCTCGATGCCCGCCAGTCCGAACAGGATCGCCTCCGCCCCGGACAGGCCGGCGACGACGTTGGCCCGCTTGTGCGCCGGAACGGCCGGCCTGTCGCAATAATGCTCCTGCGGATAGTAGGGAAGATGCCGCCCCATCCAGAACAGCCGCTTCAGCACGTCCCACGCCTTGTCCGGATATCCCCGTTCCCAGAGCGTCAGCGCCAGCATCGGGGCGTCGCCGGTATACGTGCCTGCTCCGGACCAGTCCGGATCGTTCAGCTCGTAGTGAAGCTCGTCCTCCGCCGAGACGCTGCTGACGCCGTACTCGCCCAGGAACGCGCCGTCCCGGACCTGCTCAAGCATCCGCTCCGCCATCGGCTCCGTGCAGGCCCCGAACCGAAGCGCGTCGAAGTACTG
This sequence comes from Cohnella fermenti, assembly GCF_004801405.1. Taxonomy (GTDB): domain Bacteria; phylum Bacillota; class Bacilli; order Paenibacillales; family Paenibacillaceae; genus Cohnella; species Cohnella fermenti. Next base: position 108,234 of record NZ_SSOB01000004.1, on the reverse strand, counting down.
GATCGAATAGATCGTCTCCTCGTGGCCGTCCGGATAAAGCGCCTTGAACCATCCCTTCTCTTCGTCCCACAGCCGCTCGCGTATTGAACGGCGAATCGCTTCCGCCTTCCCGCGCCACTGCGCGGCTTCTTCCCCGCCTTGCCCCAGCTTCTCCGCCAGCTCGGCCAGCCGCTCATAGCTCCAGGCGCGCTCGGCGTTGGGGCTGGCCACGATATGCTCGTATCCGGCTCCCCTCATCTCCAGCAGATTCGGCTGAAGGCCGTAGTCGAGCAGCCCGTTCCACTCGCGCAGACGGCCATCGTCCTTCAGCACCAATTCGCGCATCGCGGGATACAGGTCCTCCCCGCCGCCGTGCAGCAGCATGACCGACCAGACGAAGTGCACGTAGGACCACAAGCTGTACGAATAAGGAACGTTGGCCCCCTTGCCGCTCGGCGCGAATCGGGAATGGCGGTCGATGCCGCTCGCCGCCATCAGCCGCGCCAGCTCCAGACTCTTCTCCTCGCCCAGCAGCAGCCCCATCGTCTTCGCCGCATAGCCGCCTGCGTCCCAAGGGTAACAGCAGATTCCGGCTCCTTCGATGCCGGACACGACCGGGAACGGCTGCATGGCGAACTCGGGGTTGTCCCACAGGCAGATCAGCCCGCTCAGAAGCGATCGCCGGTAGTACGCCTCCAGTCCCGGAATATCCGACGAGAGCGACGGGAGCCGCGCGCTCGCTTCCTCCAGCCGCCGCTCCCATGCTTCCCGCGTCCGGCTCTCGAGCTGCGCCAGCGTTCCTTCCGCCCGGAAGGGAACGCCGGCGGCGCCGATTCCGACCGCGAACCGCATGATCCGCTCCTCCCCGTGCTCCAGCGTCATTATCCCGTCGTCCTCTTGCAGCAGCGTTATTCTCGCATCGGGATTTTCCCATACCCCGTCCCCTGCGGAGCGTGCCGCTTCCGCCGAAGTGTCGGGCCAGCCGTAATCCCATTCGTCGAGGGAGACGCGGGCGGGCTTGCCCGGCTCGACCTGCGGAAGAACGGAGAGCCGGACGGAGCGGCCGCTGCGATTGCGGACGGTCAGCTTCAGCGCGAAGCCGTGCAGGCCGTACAGCGGCACCAGCTCGCTGACGACGCCGAGGGAGAGCAGCTTCCCGTCGAGCCTGTGATGGTACGTTCCTCTGCGGACGATGCGGTCGGGCCGCCATCGCTCCTCCGCATACAGCAAGCCGACGTCCCCCTTGCCCAGATGGCCCGTATCCGGAATGCGATGGCCGTCGGCAACAAGCGTAAAGCCGAGTCGCAGATCGCCCGCGGCATACGGAGGCGAATAGCAGCCGCTCACCCCCGCGACGGTTCGGCGCTCCGGCGCCGCCGTGCTGTAGCCGCTGCCCGCCCAGACATGCTTCTCTGGAGCGAGACAGCGACGCAAATCCAATTCGTAATCTTCCAGCTTGAACATCGTCGATTCACCTCATTCGGTCAGCCCTTCACGGAGCCGAGCAATACGCCTTTGACAAAATGCTTCTGCAGGAACGGATACACCAACAAAATCGGAGCGACCGTCAAAATAATCGCCGCTGCCTTAAGCCCTTCCGGCTGGATGTAGGAAGCTCCCTCCGCGCCGCTCAGCAGCGAGTCGATCGGCATCTGCAGCATCTGGTACAGCTTGACCGTCACCGGCAGCAGCCGGGAGTCGGTAATAAAATAGAGAGCGTTCGAGTACGTGTTCCACAGCGCCACCGCATAGAACAGCGAGATGGCCGCGAGAATTGGCTTCGAGAGCGGCAGCGTCAGTCGGAAGAAGATGGACAGGTCGGTCGCGCCGTCGATCGTCGCGGACTCCTCGAGCTCGGCCGGCATTCCCTCGAAGAACGACTTCATCACGAACAGGTTGTATGCGCTGACGAGACCGGGCAGCCAGATTGCCCAATACGAGTCGAGCAGTTGCAATTGCTTCATCAGCAGGAAGAGCGGAATCAGGCCGGTGCCGAACAGCATGCTGAACAGCACGACGAACGTGAAGAATGCCCTGCCCCTCAGCCGCTTCTTGGACAGCGTATACGCCGCCGGCGTCGTCGCCAGCATATGCAGCGCCGTTCCCGCCGCCGTGATGATCACCGTGTTCTTCAGGGCGGCCAGGAGCTGGCCGTCGCGAATCAATTGAACGTACGCTTGCGCGTTGAACTCGACGGGCCACAGCGACACCTCGCCGGAGATGATCGCCCGGCTGCTGCTGAACGATACTGCCAGAATATTCAGAATAGGGAAGACCGTCATGAACCCGCATACTGCCAGGAACACGTACAAGGACGTCCGGCCGAGGCGATTCACCATAAGCCTCCCTCCCCCAGCTTCTTCACGGTCTTGTTCACGATCAGCACCAGAATCAGGCCGATCACTCCCTGGAACAAGCCGACCGCCGTCGCGAGACTGTATTGCGCATTCTGCAGTCCGATGCGGTAGACGTACGTGCTGATGACGTCGGAGACGCTGAACACGGCTGCGTTCTGCAAGTTGTACACGTGCTCGAAGCCGACGTCCATCATCTTGCCCATCTGCAGGACGAGCAGCACGGCGATCGTTCCCCGGATGCCGGGCAGCGTAATATGCCACACCTGGCGAAGCCTCCCCGCCCCGTCCATCTTGGCCGCCTCGTACAGCCCGGGGTCGATCGCTGCCATCGCTGCCATATAGATGATCGTTCCCCAACCGGCGCTCTGCCAGATGGTCGAGACGATGAAGACGACCGGCCACCAGACGGAGCTCGTCATGAAGTAGATCGGCTCCACCCCGAACAGGCCGAGCAGCGCGTTCACCACCCCGGTCGAAGGCGAGAGCAGCGACACGATCATGCCGCCCAGCACAACCCAGGAGATGAAGAACGGCAGATACAGCAGGTTCTGCACCGCCCGCTTGAACCATTCCGCGCGCACCTCGTTAAGCAAGAGCGCCAGCACGATCGGCGCGGGGAAGGCGAACGCGAGATGATAGACGTTCAGCAGCAGCGTATTGCCGAGCACATGCCAGAAGTCCTCGCTGTTGAACAGCGTCCGGAAGTGCTTCAGGCCGACCCACTCGCTGCCCCAGATTCCGTCCAGCAAGCGGTAATTCTTGAAGGCGATCGTCTCCCCGAACAAGGTGACATACTTGAACACGATAAAGTAAGCCAATGCCGGAAGCAGGAATACATACAAGTAACGGTCGCGGTATACGTCGCGAAGCCGGGAGCGCCGCGTCTTCGGGACGGAGGCCGCCGGCAAGGCGGCCCGTCCGAGCATCCGCTCCCCTCTCATGCTGCTCATCGGGTCTTCCACTCCAATCTCTTTAGTTCAGCCTGTCCGCTTATTGCAGCTTATCTTTATTGGCATCGTACCAGGCCTGAACCTTGGCCGTCGCCTGCTCGCCGCCCAGGCTCTCCCACGCTTGACGGATGTCCTTGACGGCTTCCGCCGCGCTTATGCCGGTCATCGCCGCACGAGTGTTGATCTCCTTCCACTTCGCCTCGAATTGGGTGGCGATGGTCGAATACTCGGCGACCGGGGGAACGTACGGGAAGTCCTTGCGGAAGTCATACGATTCGGAGTTGCGGATAATCGTGCTCTTCAGCGCGGCCAGATCCTGATCGTTCGGGTCCTCGCCCGCGCGGGCCGTCACGTATTCCGGCGTCATCCGCTCCTGCTGGACAAGCCGGTATTCGGACGCGTAGCTGACCTCCGTCTTGTACTTGTCGAGGTCGAGCGTGACCGGGATGCCGTCCTTCATCTCGTAGTGCTCGCCTTCGGTGCCGTACGTCAGCGGCTCCCAGCCCTCGTCGATCAGCCAGTCGACGAGCTTGATGGCCGCCTGCGGGTTCTTCAAGTCCTTGTTGAAGGCGGTCAGCAGATGGTTCGGAACCTCGAGCTGATAGCCGTTCGTTCCGTATTCCGTCTCAAGCGGCGGAACGACGGACAGCTTGGCGTTCGGATCGTTCTTCCGCAGATCGCTCATCGTGTTGTCCATGTTCACGTTGCTGAAGAAGATGCCCGCTCTTCCCGTCGTCCAGAGCTGCTTCTGACGCGAGAACTCCTTGTCCGTCGCGAACTCCTTGTCGACGAGCTCCTCCTTGTAGGCCAGTTGGCGGAAGTCGAGCGCCGCCTCGTAGCGGCCGGTGAAGAAGCTCTGGACAACCTTGCCGTCTTCCACGAACCATTCGCCGCTGCGGGCCATGAACCAGTCGTCCGTAATCGCCATATAGGAGGTGGACATCGCCATCGGAATCGTGTCCTTCTGGCCGTTGCCGTCCGGATCGTTGTCGCGGAACGCCTTCGCCACCTCGACCAGTTCGTCCACCGTCGTCGGCATGGACAGCCCGAGCTTGTCGAGCCAATCCTGGCGGATGAAGATTGCGGTGTTGGCGCGGGTCGGCCGCAGGGAGGCGATCGCGTACATCTTGCCGTCCTCGAGCGTCAGGTACGGCTTCAGCTCCGGATGCTCCTCGAGATAAGCCTTGTAGCTTGTGCTGTACTTCTCGATGTAATCGTCGATCGGCTGAATGGCGCCTTCGCTGGCCCAGCGCACGATGAAGTCCCGATTGTATGTCGCGAGCAATTCCGGAGCCTGGCCGGAAGCGATCAGCACGTTGAACTTGTCGGCTTCCTGGTTGCGCGGAATCGGCACCCAACTGACCTGAACGCCGGAATTGTCGTTAATGTACTTCGTCCAGCGATTGTCCTCGTAAGTGCCTTCCCCGGCGGCTACCGCGCCGCGGTCGTAGATCGAAGCGGTCACCTTCATCGGCAGCGACGCGCTGGCGCTTGCCTGCTCCGAAGGCGCCCCCTCGGCCGCTTCCTTGTTGTTCGAATCCGTGTTCTCCGAGCTGCAGCCGGCCAACACCGCCGTTCCCGCAAGCGCAAGCGCCGCGAGGGAGAGCGCGCTCCTTCCGATCCGCGTGCCCCTTCCGGCCTGCCTGCCGATTCGTCTGCCGATTCGCTTGCTTTCGTTGCTCTCGCTGCTGTTGTTGATCTCGCTGCTGTTGTTGATCTCGTTCACTTCGCCTGACCTCCGTTTTGTATAATCGATCCGATAAGGCTTCATGCGGCTCTGCGCCGTCCGCAACCCCAATATAGCCGGGCGGGCGCTGCGGCGGCCAGTTGCACAATCTACAATCGGGTATGAATGGCTGTCGAACGCGGGTTTTTGCGGAATTCGCTACCCCGGCATAGATTCTGACACTCGCTGCCCGCACTCTTGTTGTCATATAATCGTAGAGTCCATTTTACACGGCAGAGGTTGGGAGAGGGGAGAACGGCATGAGAAGAAAACTATCCGTCAAGCTGCAGCTCGTCTACATCGCGTTGTTCTTCCTCATCATCCTGACGACGGTTGTCCTGAATTACGCAAGCTCGGAGAAGCAGCTCAAGACGCAGGTCGTCAGCTCCAACCAGAACGTGCTGAGCCAGATCAGCAAGCGGGTCGACAGCACGCTGCAGGAGATCGACCTGACCGTCCTGAACTTCCTTCGCGTCGGCAACGCCTACTCCTTCTTCGATAATCCCGCCTCCGACTCGCCCGAATACTTGCTTGAGGTGTCGCAGTTGCAGGATCGGCTCGGCTCCGTTCTGGCGTCGAACTTCGATATGAAGACCGTGCTGCTCTATTCGGCGCGCAGCGGCAAGCTGGTCTCCCCTTCGAGCTATTCAAGCCTGGAGCAATTCGAAGGGATGGGCTGGATTCGCGGCTTCCTGGACGGCCCGAAGGCCGACAAGTGGTCGGCGTTCCCTTCCCCGGAGAACGGGGGAGCGGCGGTCCGCGACTTCCTGATGATCCGCTATTACCCGTTCACGGCAAGCCCGCGCGCGGCAAGCGGAGTCGTCATCGCCCAGATTAACGAGAAGAGCATCTCCGACATGTTCGGGGATCTGCAATTCGGAGACAGCTACAACGTCTTCCTGGTCGACCGCGAAGGAACGATCCTGTCCCATAAGGACCCTTCGATGATTCACCGCAGCATCCGGGACCAGAGCTACAGCCGCGAGGTGCTGGAACGGGCAGGCGGAGGCTTCGTCGAAGAGCGAACGTCGAACGGGAGGAATCTGATCTTCTACCAGCACTCCTCCTACTCGGACTGGACGCTCGTCTACGTCGTCTCCCAGAAGCAGCTCGACAAGCTGTCTCTGGCGGCGCGCAACCTATTGATCGGCCTTGCCTGCCTGATGGCGCTTATCGCCATCGCCGCGACGATCTTCGTCAATCGCCGCTGGTTCAAGCCGATGGAGCACTTCGTCGTCAAGCTCGAGGAGCTGGCGCTGCGCCATTACCGCGATTCCGGCGACGGACAGGCCCCCCGGCCCGGAGTCATCTCCTATGTCGATCTGCAATCGAGAATCCAGCAGGTGTTCACCGGCTATTCCAGCGCGGAGAAGCAACTGCACGAGAGCCTGCCCGCGCTTAAGCTGCAGATCATGTTCGATATGCTCAACGGCAGCAGGACCCGGTTCGAGGCGGCGGAGCCGCTGCTGAAGCACGTCGGCGTCGAGCTGTATCCCAAGCATTATATCGCGCTGACGATGGAATTCGACAACAGTCCCGAGACCCGCCAGACCGGAGATTTGCACCTCTACCTGTACGGGCTCTGCAACGTCGCTGAGGAGACGCTGCAGACCATGGACGAGGCTCTCAAGGGGGCGGCCGTTCAGATCAACGACTCCCAGTCCGTCATGATCTTAAGCTTCGGGGAACGCGAGGAAGACGATTACGACGATATAGCGAAGCGGTTCGGAAGTCGGCTGAAGGAATACATCAAGATCAACTTCAAGCGGACCATCTGCATCGGAATCGGCACCCGCTACGAGGACTTCCGCGACATCCGCACCTCCTACCTGGAATCGGCGACCTTCCTATCGTGCAAAATGTTAACCGGTCCCGACTCCCTCCTGACGTCCGGAGTTGCCGGGGATTGGAACAGCCGCGCCTTGATGGAGGTGCTGGAGACCGTCGACTTGCTGGTGTCGGCGGTCAAGCAAGCGGATGCGAACGAGGCGGAGCGGCTGTCCGGCCAGCTTCTGGCCAACGCAACCGGATGCAATCTGTCGAAGGACATGCTGATCCAGCTCTACCTGCAGGTCGTTCTCGAAGCGCTGCGATCCGCAGCCGCTTCAGGCCTGGACGAGCCGTTTCTCGCGGAGCGGGACACGCTGCTCGCCCGCTTCCGGCAATGCGAGACGGCCCGCGAGATGAACGACATCGTCCGCGACCTTGTGCTGCGGGTCATCTCCGCGTGGAGCGAGAAGAGAAGCAGCCGCAAGAAGACGCAGGAGCTGGTCGAGGCGATTAAGGCTTATATCAAGCTGCACTACGCGCAGAGCGGCATCTCGGTGAACTTCCTGGCCGACCTGTTCGGCATCAGCCCGAATTACTTGAGCCGGCTGTTCAAGGAGCACACGGGCGGCAACTTCGTCGACTATCTGATCGAAGAGCGGATGCGCGCCGCCGGCGGCTTGCTGCTGGACACTCCGCTGAAGCTGAACGACATCGCCGAACAGGTCGGCTACACCAACTTCTCCAGCTTCCTTCGCAACTTCAAGAAGGTGTACGGCATGACGCCGACCGAGTATCGCCAATGGAACGGCGGCGCAGGGAGAAGCTCGGCCGAGTAAGAACCGGGCAAGGAAGATCGCCGCGAAGCGGCCGCGCGATCCCCCGTTCCCCCCGCCATCCGGGCACGCAGGAACCCGTCTTGCAAAATTTTGTTTGATTCTTATAATTGTTAAGCCAGAAACAGCACGTTATAATAGTGAAAATGCACAAGAAAATTGGGAGGAAACACAATGAGCAGCAAGATCAAGGTAGGCATCGTAGGGTACGGCAATCTGGGACGGGGAGTCGTATCCGCGATCGGTCAGAATCCGGACATGGAGCTGGTCGGCATCTTCACCCGCCGCGACCCGGCCGCATTCGCTTCCGAGCAAGGGCTGAGCTTCTTCCGAATCTCCGATGCCGAGAGCTTCCAAGGCAAGATTGACGTTATGATTCTGTGCGGCGGTTCGGCAACCGACCTACCGGAGCAAGGACCGGAATTCGCCAAGCTGTTCAACACCGTCGACAGCTTCGATACGCATGCGAAAATTCCGGAATACTTCGAGCGCGTGAACGACGCCGCCGTCACGGCGGGCACGATCGCCGTCATCTCCACCGGCTGGGACCCGGGCCTCTTCTCGATCAACCGCCTCATGGCGGAATCGATCCTGAGCGAAGGCACGGACTACACGTTCTGGGGCAAGGGCGTCAGCCAAGGCCACTCCGACGCAATCCGCCGCGTGGCGGGCGTCAAGGGCGGCGTTCAATATACCGTTCCTTCCGAAGAAGTCATCAACCGCATTCGCGGCGGCGAGACGCCGGAGCTGTCCACCCGGGACAAGCATATCCGCGACTGCTACGTGGTCGCCGAGGAAGGCGCGGACCAAGACAAGATTCGCCAAGAGATCGTCTCCATGCCGAACTACTTCTCCGACTACGACACGACCGTGACGTTCATCAGCGAAGAGGAGCTGCGCCGCGATCATTCCGAGATGCCGCACGGCGGCTTCGTGATCCGCAGCGGCGTAACGGGCAAGAATACGCGCCAGATTATCGAGTACTCCCTCAAGCTTGAGAGCAACCCGGAATTCACCGCCAGCGTGCTGACGGCCTATGCCCGCGCCGCCCATCGCCTCGCAGGCGAAGGCGCCAAGGGTGCGAAGACCGTATTCGACATCGCTCCGGGTTACCTGTCGCCGAAGTCGCCGGAACAGCTTCGCAAGGAGCTTCTGTAAGAACGGACAGCCCTGTCTTTCCTCTAGTTTCACAACCAAGCCTTATTCAACGTAAGGCTTGGTTTTTCTTATTTTAGCGACTTTCAACAGTATAATTATTCAGTAACTATAGGGTTTTTGAATATTATATAAAAGTTTTATTAATGCCCGAAAAAATATTTCTATAGGCCTATGGATTCACGGGAAGCGAATATGCTGATAGAATGTGCAAATAAAAGGTGAATCAGTGCAAATCTGTAGCCTCTCAAAGGAGAATGATTGCCATGAGCACGCAAGTGTCCGCCGATGCTTACATCGAACAGATTTTTAGCAAGGTTCAACAAAAGAACCCGAACGAGAGCGAATTCCACCAAGCGGTCTACGAAATTCTGGTTACGCTGAAGCCCGTTCTCGAGCAGCACCCCGAATTCATTGAGCAAGGCATCGTTGAATCGATCGTCGAACCGGAACGCATGGTCACCTTCCGCGTGCCGTGGTTGGACGACGCCGGACGTGTCCAAGTGAACCGCGGCTTCCGCGTTCAATTCAACAGCGCAATCGGTCCTTACAAGGGCGGACTTCGCTTCCACCCTTCCGTCAACGCGAGCATCATCAAGTTCCTCGGCTTCGAACAGATCTTCAAGAACTCCCTGACCGGCTTGCCGATCGGCGGCGGCAAGGGCGGCTCGGACTTCGATCCGAAGGGCAAGTCGGATAGAGAGATTATGCACTTCTGCCAGAGCTTCATGACCGAGCTGTACCGTTACCTGGGCCAAGACACGGACGTGCCGGCCGGCGATATCGGTGTCGGAGCAAGAGAGATCGGCTACATGTTCGGCCAGTACAAGCGGATTCGCGGCGTGAGCGAAGCGGGCGTCCTGACGGGCAAGGGGCTCGAGTACGGCGGCAGCCTTGCGCGCAAGGAAGCTACGGGTTACGGTTGCGTATACTTCGTGGACGAGATGCTGCAAGCGGCAGGCAAGAGCTTCGAAGGGAAGACGGTTGTCGTCTCCGGTTCGGGCAACGTCTCCATCTACGCGATCGAGAAGGCGGCCCAGCTCGGCGCCAAGATCGTTGCGTGCAGCGATTCCGGCGGCTACATCTACGATCCGAACGGCATCAACCTCGACACGGTCAAGCAGCTTAAGGAAGTCGAGCGCAAGCGGATCGACGAATACGTCCGCTTCCATCCCGAAGCGGAATACCATTCCGGCTGTACGGGAATCTGGACGATTCCGTGCGACATCGCCCTTCCTTGCGCCACGCAGAACGAGATCGACGAGGAATCGGCGAAGACGCTCGTTCGCAATGGCGTTATCGCTATCGGCGAAGGCGCGAACATGCCGTCCACGCTGGAAGCGATCGACGTATTCCTGAAGGGCGGCGTCCTGTTCGGACCTGCCAAGGCTGCCAACGCCGGCGGCGTGGCCGTCTCCGCGCTCGAGATGTCGCAGAACAGCATGCGCTATTCGTGGACGTTCGAGGAAGTCGACGAGAAGCTCAAGGGCATCATGAAGGCCATCCACCAGCACAGCGCCGATGCGGCTGTCAACTACGGCACGCCGGGCAACCTGGTGGCTGGAGCGAACATCGCGGGCTTCCTGAAGGTCGCCAAGATCATGATGGCTCACGGCGTCGTGTAAGTTTAAGCTTATACGCCAAGACATAGAGCGCTTGAATAATGGATAATAGTTAAAGGGGGCTTCCGCCCCCTTTTTTTCATTTATATGGCTGCTTACAGAGGAATGCTTAAGCTCTCGGCGGTCCGGCGAATGTAGCCTGCGGCTTCCGCATACTCCTCTTCCTTGGACAGATGCTCGATAATGAGCGGGATGTCCGGATCGAGCTTGTGCAGCTCCGTCAAGAACGTTCGGTAGTCGAGTGCTCCTTGCCCCGGGATTTTCTCATCGAGATGTACCGTCAGGCGGCCGGCCAGCGCGATATCCTTCGCATGGCAGTTCTTGATATAGGGTCCAAGCTTGGCGAAAAAGTCGCGGATCATGTCCCCGTTCCGATAGAACACCCGCGGGCTGCTGACCATGTTGACCGGATCGAGATGGACCGCGAACGCCGGACGGTCGATCGCCCGGATAAGCTTCAGGTAGGAGTCCGCCGAGTCGGGGAACACCCATGGCATCGTCTCCAGCGTATAGAACGTGCTGCGCGGCTTCACCGCGTCGATGACCTCCCGCACGGAGTCCACAATCAGCGCGAACGTGGCGTCCGAGAAGTTGTCCGGATGCGGCCCGTCCCACTGCTCTCCCCGCGAGCCGGCGATATTGACGCAGCATAGCGCTCCCAGTCTCTCGGCCAAGGCGAGCTGCCCCTTGCAATGCTCCAGCGCAGCCTTGCGCACCGCATCGTCCGGGCTGATCGGGTTGCACCATGCCCCGACCTCGCCGATCAGGAGATCGTTCCTCCCGGCCTCATCGAGATAAGCGGCGACCACAGTGTCGTCGGCATCCTTGCCGATAGGGCAGACGGACGCCCGGAAGCCGTGCCTCTTCATATCCTGCGCCCAGTCGGAAGGGTCTTCATAGCTTCGCCATAACGAGGTTCCCAGTCTCATCACCACAGCTCCTCTCATGTCTTCTCTCATTAAGTGTACTAGCCTCGCCCGCAAGGTTCAAATCCTTCGTTTGAGATCTCTGTTGCGAAGCATCTATTCAAATTTGACTAGATGGACCAAATTGCCTATAATTAAGCTCCTGTCGTTCCGCCAACCAAACCTCTATAGACGGGAGGAATCAATCCCATGTCAGCCGCTCGACTGCTTGTTCTCGGAGCACTGGCCCGCCGAGGAATTGCGCACGGCTACGGCGTCCACCAGGATCTCGTCTCCTGGAGAGCCGATACGTGGACCAGCGTGAAGCCGGGTTCGATCTATCACGCGCTTGAGAAGCTGGCTTCCCAGGGCTTGATCGAGCCTTCCTCGTCGGAGGACTCGACCAAGCTTGGCCCCGCTCGCACCGAGTACGCCATCACGGAGGAAGGCCGGCAAGAATTCATTCGTCTGCTGGAAGCGGCGCTGAAGAACAACGACTTCCAGATGGTCGCAGCCGGCATCGCCTTCATGGAGTTCCTTCCCCGCGCCCGGGCCGCCCGGCTTCTGGAAGAACGGCTCGACTCGCTTCGTGCGACGGTATCGTTCCTGCGGACGCTGCCGACACAGCCGATTCCCGCCGATCCGTCCAAGCATCCCGAACTCGTCGGGCTGTGGGTCGGCTACTTCGACTATGCCGTCGCCTCGACGGAATCGCTGCTGCAAGCCTTGCGCTCGGGAAGCTACCTCTTCATCGATGAGCAAAAATAAGGAGGAGTTCCAACGAATGGATGCTGCCCTGCATGACGGAAGTCGGATACCGGTCGAGATCCGCGGAGACGGTCCGACCGTGCTTCTGCCGGTTAACCCCGTGCCGGTCGAAGGAGCCCAGGCCGAAGAGATGCGGCGTTGGGGGGCCGATCCGGCGCTCGGGCGAACGTTGATCGAAGGCTTAAGCGACCGCTTCCGGGTCGTCGCCTTCGGTTATGAAGATCATGTGCAGCGGCACCCGAAGCCGCTCACCTTGACGCCGGCCCATATCGCCGCCGACTTCCTTGCCATCGCCGATGCCGCCGGCGCCGAACGCTTCGCCTATTACGGCTATTCGTGGCTCGCCTTGAGCGGGCTGCAGCTCGCCATCCGAACCGACCGCCTGTCGGCTCTTGTCATGGGAGGTTTTCCTCCTATCGGCGGCCCTTATCGCGAGATGCTTGCCGTCACCCGAGCGACCCGCAAGATGGCGAACGACGGCCTGAGCGAAGGGGAGAAGCGCGCTAACGATCCGGAACCGGAGCATCCCGTCCCGAACGCTGCCGCCGCGGCCCCTATGGATTCCGCTCCGGCGGCAAGCTCCAACTGGGAGGATTACGACTGGTCGAACGTGGACATCCCGATGAATGCCGCGCAGACCGAGCAATTCGTCACTCTGTACGAGCACCTGCAGCACTTTGACGACCGTGCCGCTCAGAGCCGCATCCGCTGTCCCCGCCTCGCCTTCGCAGGCTCCGCCGACCGGATCGACTACGGCGCCCGCTGGGGCGACGTCCAGGTGGACATTGCCGGTCCGCTCCTGCGGCATCGGGAGGAGCTCGAAGCGCTCGGCTGGAAGGTGCGCCTGTCGGACGGCCTCGATCACACATCCGCCATGCAGGCGAAGAACGTGCTGCCGCTTATTGGCCCCTGGCTGGATCGCCATCTGCTGAGGGAATGATCCGGCTATGTCCGCGACGGCTGATCCGGGAGTGAGTCGGTGAGCCGGCTGCGTTCGCGATGGCTTGGCCGGTTGCACCGCCTGCAATTTGCGATTTTATGTGGTTTTTCACATTCGTTGGCGCGGATTCGTGGCAATCGTGGCGTTTTATGTGATTTTTAGCATATATGCGGCAACTCGCTCCGGAATTTTCTCTATGTATGCTATTTTTCACATAGAATCTCCCAAACCACCTGTTATCACGCTGCACGAATGTGAAATTTCACATAAAGTCCTCGTGACTGGCGGTGCCGGCGGGGGCTGAGGGTCTGGCGATAGCTGGTTGTAGTGGGTTGGAGGCTCTGAGGTCGGCGGCATCTGCGGTGTTTGTGGTATCTGCCGGGTCTGTAGTGGTTGTGGTATTTGTGGTATTTGTGGTATTTGTGGTATTTGTGGTATTTGTGGTGTCTGTGGTGTCTGTGGTGTCTGTGATGTTTGCGGTGTCTGTTGTATCTGCGGGTCTGTGGTATCTGCGGGTCTGTGGGTATGGTGGTTGTAGTGTTGTGGTGGTTGTAGTGTTGTGGTGGTTGTAGTGTTGTGGTGGTTGTAGTGTTGTGGTGGTTGTAGTGTTGTGGTGGTTGTGGCCTTTGTGGTGTCTGTAGTGTTTGTAGTGTCTACGATATCGACGAGGGGCTGCGGGGGCTCCTGATAGAACAACAAGGGCCCCCGTTCGGGAGCCCCTGCTCTGAGCTTACAGGCTGAGCTGATGGCCCTTCTCCAGCCGCTGGATCTGCTTCTCGCCGGTGTCGGCCAGCTCGCGGAACTGGTTGATCGTGTCGCGCATCTTCGGCAGCGCTTCTTGCTTGTATGCGCTGATCGAGTCCAGCGCGTCGATCACGTCGGTGAACGCAGCCTTCAGCGTATCGACCGAGACGCTCGTCTCAAGCGCCTGCTTGTGAATCGCCGCGCCTTGCTCCTTGAGCATCCTCGACGTACCGGCGATCAGCTCGTTCGTCGTCTGGTTCAGCAGCTCGATCTTCTTCAGCACGATCTGCTGGTTGTACAGCGCGCTGGCGACCGTGACGGCGATCTTGAGCGCGGAGACGGTCACCGTCTTGGCGCGATCCACGCCGCGGATGAGCTCCTTGTTGTTGCGCATGACGACTTCCATCGCCATGATGCCCTGCTGATTCACGACGAGCATCTGCTGCAGGTCCATCACCCGTTGCCGCAGCGGGAAAAGCACCTCTTCGGTAATGAACCGAATTTTCTCCGGGTCCTCTCCCCTCATGCGGGCGGCATCCACCTGGGCTTCGATCGATTCGTCCATCAACGTGCCGAGCTGTATCTCCTTCTGCAGCCTCTTGGTCAGGTCGCGCAGCGTCTGCTGCTCCAGCTCCAGCGTCGTGTTGTCGTTCTTCAGCGTCGCCCTGCCCTTGTCGAGCGAGACGACGATGTCGGCGATGACCGAGTCCGCCTTCTCGAATCTCAGGAAGTACGCCCGCAGCGGATTGAACAGCTTGCCGAGGAACCCCCGCTTCGCGAAGTCGATCGCGCTCGGGTCCAGGTCCTTAAGCTGCATGTGCAGCTCGGTGAGCCCCTTCGCGACCTGGCCGCCGTCGTCGCCCGACCGGGACAGGTTGCCGACCGATACCTGCAGCAGCGAGTTCTTGTTCGACGACGCCTTCATCGTGTTCAGGCCGAACGAATCGATCGACTGAAGAATATCCTTCTTCGTCTCCAGCGAATCCAGGTCGATCGCCATGATCGCGACGACGTTGGCGTCCGCCGTCTCCTTCAGCTTCGCGACCTCCTCCGGAACCGGCTTCACCTCTTGCTCGATAACCGCCTTGATCTCCTCCGGGCTCGATACTTCCATCGTGAACGACATGCCCATTCCTCCTCGAATTTATCGCTTGGTGTGCCTCTGCCCTTTATACTTGCACGTTGAACAGGTTGCCGATTTTATAGACGACATCGTCCGTGTCCGCGTTGATGCTCGCCGCCTCGTTGATGCCCGAGATGCTCTCCAGCGCCTTGATGTTCGCGTTGTAGCCGATCGTGTAGATCGGAATTTTGTACGTCTCGATAAGCCCCTTGATGTCGTTCAGCGAGTTGCCCTGGTTCGTCTCGCCGTCGCTGAGGACGAAGATGATCGGCTTCACGTTCGGGTTCGCCGCCAGATCGTCCTGAAGCATCTTGAGCGCGACGATGATGCCGTCGAACGTAGCGGTGCCGCCTCCGGCTTGCAGGCTGTTCACCGCGCCGACGAACATGGACTGTTGGTTCGTATCGTACGTGCCGATCGGCAGGTTGATGGCCACGTCGTCCGAGTACGAGACGAGACCGATCCGGTTGTCCTTGCCCAGGTACTTCTGCCCCTTGGTCAGCGATTCCTTCAGCCGGTTAAGCGGCTCCCCCGCCATGCTGCCGGAGACGTCGGTGACGAATACGGCCGAGATCGCCTTGCTGCCGTTCTTCTTCTCCTTCCAGAGCTTCTGCGCGGAGGCGATCAAGCTTCCGTCCACCGGCGCCAGCTCCGACTGATAGTCCTCGAGGCCGTTGAACCCCTTCTCCCCGGCCAGCTTCTGGTACTTCTCCTGCGCCACGAATTCGACGAACTTCTTCAGGATGTCGGTCTTCTGCTGCGACAGCTCGCCAAGCGCGTACAGCGGGCTGTCGTGACGCACGCCGAACGGAGTGAACACGTAGCCGCTCTTCAAGTCCGTCGCGTTGACGAACGTCTGGTACTCGAGCACGAAGGCGTCGAGGCTGCCCGACTTCGCCGCATCCCGCATCTGGATCGTCGTCGAGGCGATAAACGGCACGTTCTCCTGGAACTTCTCGAACCCTTGAACCGCCTTCTCGCCCAGAATGTCGGAGCTGTCGAACGTATCGAGAGCGGTGAGCAGGAAGTTGAGTCCCGTCGAGCTGGCGAACGGGTCCGTGTAGCCCATCGCCAGCTCGTTCGCGGCGATCGCATCGGTTACCGTCTTCACGTTCACCGCGCCGTACTTCTCGATAATCGCGTCATACTTCGCCTTCGAGATGACGATGCCCGGAACGTTGCCCGCCAGCCGCTTCGCGATAAGCTCCGTCTTGACCCCGGCGGCTTCGACCATCTGCCCCCACAGCTCGTTCGAAGGCGTGAATGCGTCCGGAACGTACTTGCCGGACTTGATGTAGTCCGCCGCCGTGCCGGAGGCGATGTTCCGCAGCTTCACCGACGCCTTGCTGCCGTTCACTTCCGGCTGCTCCTTGTTGAACGCTTCCGCAACCTCGGTCAGCCAGCCGTCGACTCCCGCCCCGCCCTTCTCCGTAGACGAGAAAATCTCCACATAATCCGAAGTCGTGTTATCGACCGTAATCGGGAACTTCGAGATGTCCGGAAGCGCGTCGCCGATATCCGCCGGGTCCAGGTCGATCTGCCCCTTGACCGGCTCCTCTGTCGTCACCGACAGCCCCGAATACAGCCGCTCCAGCTTCTTGGCCGCATCCTCCGCCGACACCTGCTTGTCGCTTTTGCCCCAATTGGAGGTCATGTTCACTCCCACGTAGACGAGCCCGAACACGACGACAAGCACGAGCACGGATAGCCCCAACAGTTTGCCCTTGTTCACTCTTGCTGCCCCCTTTATTGCTTGTAAAATTTAGTCTGCTTGATCAGCGAATCGATCTCCTGCATGCACGCCATCTGCTCGATGTCCCCGGGCTCGAAGCTGTCCAGCCGGGATATCTCCAGCAGCAGCTTGTCGAGCTTAAGCAGAATCTCTTCGTTGGAATCGAGCGAGCTCTTCACGAAGCCGATGTAGTCGTTGTAGACGTTCGTCCGTTCCTGCAGCAGCTCCCTGGAGAACCGCGCCTGCTTCGGATTCTGGATGCTGCGGAGCTCCGACTCGTCGAACACGTGCAGGCGGTTCAGGAGACTCCGAATGTTCAAGTAGAACAGCTTCTCCACCTCGCCCGCCGCCGAGGCGAACTTCCTGTAGCTCAGCTCGCCCGGAGCGAACCGTTGACCGAGCACGCCGCGCAGCGTCTCCGTCTTCTTCTCCATGCGTTCGATCTGCTCGATCGCCAGCCGCACGTCTTCCTCGAGCGCCTTGACCCTCCGATAGCGCGACAGCGCCTCCGCATAGTCCTCGGGCGTATCGAGTTCCTTCAGCGGAACCGGAGCCGCCGGCTTCAGCAGCCATACGTAGCTTCCTCCGACGAGCGCAAGAGCGCTTGCGAGCAGCAGCGTCACCCCGGTTGCCGCCTCCATCGCTCCTCCGCCAAGACTAACCCCCATGAATCCGGGGGAGAACACGACGATATTCAGGGCCGCCACACCGAGAGCGAGACCGAACAGCTTGATAATTCTCATGGCTTCTCCCTCCTGCCGAACCGTTGCCTCCCGTATGTATTCGACTTTTTCGGCCATAATCCTATTAAATGCTCCATTAATTTGTTGTTGATTTATTTTATAGAGTTGTTGATTTATTTTATAGAATAGAATCGCCGTTTATGTTCGAATTGGATTCGGATGGCACTCGTTGCACTTGTTATGAAGGGATACGTTGCTGGAGGATGCCCGGTTGCACATTCGCCGCTCGCGCCTCGGAGGCATTGTGAAGAGGCACAGCGACTGCAAGTCCGCGAGGGCAAGCATGACAAATCGGCAATTGAAGCTAGGAATCGCAGGCGAAACGCGTTATTATCGTTGCATGTCTAGAAGCCGAACGGGAACGAGGTTATGACGCATGGGAATGAGAAAAGGCGGCGATTATGCTCAGTTGTTCTGGGCCATGTTCAAAACAGGGGTGCTGGGGTTCGGCGGGGGGCCGTCGGTGATTCCGCTCATTCGCCATGAGGCGGTCAAGAACTACAATTGGATCGACAACGACGAGTTCGGCGAGATTCTCGCGCTGGCGAACGCCCTGCCGGGGCCGATCGCCACGAAGATGGCCGCCTATCTCGGCTACCGCAGGAAGAAGACGCTCGGCGCAACGGTCGCCGTTCTGTCGCATATTCTGCCGTCGGCGCTCGCGATGATCGTGCTGATGTCCGTCGTGCAATATTTAAGCAGCTCGCAGATCGTGCAAGGGATGATCGCGGGCGTTATTCCGGTCGTTGCGGTGATGCTGGGCGTCATGGCGTACGAATTCGGCGAGAAGGCGATCAAGGGGCTCGGCAAAG
Source organism: Cohnella fermenti (assembly GCF_004801405.1). GTDB lineage: Bacteria > Bacillota > Bacilli > Paenibacillales > Paenibacillaceae > Cohnella > Cohnella fermenti. The sequence continues at coordinate 90,075 of NZ_SSOB01000004.1, read as the reverse complement.
CATTCGGCATCGTCCTGTTCGCCGCCGCGTTCGTGCTGCTGCAACTGCTGGACGTTCACGACGCGATCGTGATCGCCCTGTTCCTCGCCTACGGCGCCTTCCACTTCAAGCTCGTCCGCAAGCTGCAGGAACGCAAATCGAAGAATGAAGCGAGCGGAGGGTGAACGGAATGGATTGGCTTAACTTGATCATCGGTTTTTTCCTCGCGAATGTGCTCGGTTACGGAGGCGGTCCCGCTTCCATCCCGCTTATGTACAACGAGATCGTGAACCATTACAAGTGGATGAGCAACGAGGACTTCTCCAACATTCTCGCGCTCGGCAATTCGCTGCCGGGACCGATCGCGACGAAGATCGCGGCGTTCGTCGGCTTCGACGTTCTCGGGTGGCCGGGGATGATTCTTGCGCTCGCCGCCACCATCGTGCCTTCGGCGGCGGCGCTGATCGTGCTGCTCAAGCTGCTGCACAAGCACCGGCAGTCTCTTGTCGTGAAGGGGATGTCGCTGCTCGTGCAGCCGGTCATCGCGATGATGATGCTGCTGCTCACCTGGCAGATGGCGGATTCCTCGATCAAGTCCTCGGGCATCTGGCACTTCCTTGGCATCGCGGCCGTCGCTTATTGGGCGATGGAGCGCAAGAAGATCCACCCGGCATTCGTCGTCTGCGCGGCATTCGTATACGGCGGGCTCGTCCTGTCGCACGTCATCTGACCGCGCGTCAACCGACTCCCGCCCCGTTACCTCTCGAGCGCTTCGTTGCGAAGCACCATGTGGATGTGGTCTTCCCACACTCCATTAATGTACAAGTACTTCTGCGCCAAGCCTTCCTCGTAGAAGCCCAGCTTCCGGACGGTCGCCAGGGAGGCGGCGTTGCGGGGCATGATGTTCGCTTCGATCCGATGGAGCCGCAGCTCCCCGAATGCGTATCCGATCAGCTCCCGCAGCGCTTCCGTCATGTAGCCGTGCCTGATCTCTTCGCAATCGAGCCGATAGCCGAGATGGCAGGACAGGAACGCGCCGCGCACGATGTTGCTCAGCGAGACCGAGCCGATGACGCGGCTCGGCTCCTCGGCCTTGAAGAGCCACAGCTTGACCATCTGCCCCAGTTCCTCGCTCTCCCTGTCCGCGGCGAGGAGCTTCTTGTGCGTCTTGACCGTGTAATACTCGTCGCTTCGTCGAACCTCCCACGGCTCGAGGAACTCCCGGTTCCGGGCGAAATAATCGCGGACGATCTCGGCATGGGACTTGTCGAGCGACCGCAGGCGCAGCCGCCTCGTGCGAAGTTCGAAGGACATCTGGTCTCTCCTCTCCGGCCTCTCCAGCCTCTTCCCAGCTCCCCGCGAGCGGGGCGTTACCCACTTATAGCACAATTGGCCGGCCAAGATCAACATCGGCGGAAGCAGCGACGGGGAACGCTCGCGGGCGGTTGCCCGTGAATTGCCGCGGCGTATATCCTGGGGGCGCGCCTAGAGTAACTGCCAAGCCTGGCGATGCCAGAGAGGGGGCGGCTTTCGCGAGATGTATGCGGTTTTTCGCATACAAGCGGGCATTCGGGGTGGGCCGGGGGCGATTATGTGTGGTTTTTCGCATAGAAACGGGCTTGCGCGGTAGTTGGGAAGCCAATGTATGTGGTTTTTCGCATACAAGCGGGCATTCGTGGCGGTCCGGGGGCGATTATGTGTGGTTTTTCGCATAGAAACGAGCTTGCGCGGTAGTTGGGAAGCCAATGTATGTGGTTTTTCGCATACAAGCGGGCTTGCGCAGTAGTCGGGAGGCATCTGTATATAGCAGCAACGGCAGTGGAACAAGCTGGCGTTATGCCGATTCCCCGCACATCTCCCGCTCCAATCGCCTCTTCGAAGCGTCGTTGTGCGGATTCCTCCACTAACTTTGCCCACTCAGCCTCACCGCGCTCGAATTGCTGGATGTATTGCGAGAATTTAACCCCCGCAGTCCAAAAATACGGCCATTCGAGACGATCAAGGAGCCTGTGCCTGCGGCTTTTGCCAAAAACGATCATTCGCGCAGGGGCGCTAAGGGCCGCGTCTCAGTCAATTGCAGACGTAGGCGCGGCCCGTGCCGCCGCCGCTCGCCGACTCCGGCAACCGCCGCTTACCGCACCTCGCCGCCCTCCGCCGATGGCCTCCAGCCGTCGGAGCCGGCCAGAACGTCATCGGCGGAGAGACGCTCCGCTTCGGCTTCCGTCAGGCGGCGGCTCCAGCTTGTCCGCTCCCCGGCCGCTGCCGCAGCCGCACCCGCTCCTTCGTTGCCGAATTCCTCGTACGCGACTCCTCCGGCTTCTCCGCGCCCGTTCCAATCCTGCCAGCCGGCACGGGCAATATGGGTGCCGAGCTCGCAGAGGACGAACGCCGTCTTCGCGTAGTCCCGCCACGGCCGTCCAAGATGGACGGAGCCGGCGGGCACCTGCGCGTCCGCGGTCAGCCGGCAGCGCAGGAACACGTAGCCGTGCTCCGCGCCTTGCGGCGTCGACGCGGCCGTCACCCATCCGTACGCCGCTCCCCCGGCTTCCTTCGGCGGTTGCTCCCCGCCCCTGGAGCGAAGCTCGCAGCGCTCGAACACAGCCGTCGCCGAGCCAAAAACAAAGTCGATATCCCCCGTAATGCAGCACTCCTCGTAATACTGCCGCGACGGCCGGAGCGGCTGCCCCTCCCGCGGCCCGCCGAACGTCGAGCGGTCCAGCGGATTCGGAGGCAGCGGACCGGTGAACAGCGTGTCCTGCCAGCCGACGAAGCGGCAATTCCGGAACCGGACCCGATCACCGTCCACATAGGCCGCGATGGCTTGTCCCACAAGCTCTCCCGGCCCCGCGTCGTTCACGAAGGAGACACCTTCGCAGACGAAGCCGTCTCCCCCGATGAGCGCCGTATACGAATGGAACGTGTAGTACGGCTCGCCGCTCGGGAATGCCTTCCGGGCATAATCGCCCCAGACGACCGTCGTACGGTCGGCCCCTTCGCCGATCAGGCTGACGTCCGGCCGGTCGATGACCAGCTTCTCCCGATATTCGCCGGCCTTCACTTCGATGACGACCCGGCCGGCGCTCTCCCTCGGGATCGAATCCACCGCCTCCTGTATCGTTCGGTGCTGCCCGCTCCCGTCTTTTGCTACGGTGATTTTGCGAAGACTGGCCATGCTTCTCCCCCTCTGCCCTCGGACGCTGCCGATTGTCGTCGCCGATTGTCGTCTTAGTCTAGCAAGCCCCGCCGGCGAAATCAATCTAGCGATCCGCGAACGCCCGGTAATGCGCTCCGCTCCCGATAACCTCGCTCCCCCTTCGGTAGAATTCGTCCTTGACCCGCCACGTGTGGCTCATCTTGTTCGCCCTGCGAATGTACACGTAGTTGTACGGAGAGGTCGCATAGGTGCGGTACCCCCTGCGCGAACAATCTCTCAGGAACTTCACATCCTCGCCGACCGACAGATCCGGGAAGCGCACCTGCTTCAGCACCTCGCGGCGGAACAGGATCGTCCCTCCTTGCACGAACGTCGCATACTTGTTCCGATACTCCTTCGAACGAAGCAGAAGCCGCCTGGAAGCTTCGAGGTAGACCAGGCAGGAATGCTTGCCGACGACATCGGCCTTCTTCCGCATCAGCGCCCCGACCTGCTCCTTCAAGTAATTCGGGGAATAGTAGTCGTCATCGTCGAACTTGGCGATCAGCGGCAGCTTCGCAAGCCCCATGCCGGCGTTCAGGCATTGCCCTAGGGAGATTCGCGACGGCATCCGATAGACCGAAGCCCGCCCCGCCCGGCTCGCAACCCTCCGATACATCGCCAGATCGGCCGAGTCGTCGTTGACGATCAGAATCAGCTCCTTTTTCCGATAATGCTGCCTTGAGTAATTGTCGATGATGTTCCCGAGATACGCCGGCCGGTTCGTGCACACGACGACCGACACCCCCGCGTCCCTAGCTCCCGCCACGTTCAGCCCCCCTTGCATCCGGTATGACACCATATGGGACCTTCCGCCCGGCGGTGTCGGCGATTGACGTGGACTTCGTGCGGAGCAGTGCCTATAATAATCCTATGGCAGAAAATCTAACAAAGCAACGAGGAGATACAGATGAGCGTTTATACGATGGTAGTTCAGGGGACGGCCTTCACAAGCCGAACGCCGAAGGATGTCGACATCCTTCGGAATCATCTGTTCTGCATTAATGAAGCCGGCGTCATCGCGCGAATCGTCTCGCCGGAAGAGCAGGATTACGAGGCAATCGTCGAAGCCCACCGCAGTTCTCTCCGCTTCAAGAAGGTGGCGGACGGCCAATACCTGCTGCCCGGCTTCGTCGATCTGCACGTTCATGCGCCGCAATGGGCGCAGTCCGGCACCGCGCTGGACATTCCCCTCTACGATTGGCTGAACACGTACACGTTCCCGCTCGAAGCGAAGTTCGCGGACCTCGCGTTCGCAAGGACCGTCTACGAGGACGTCGTCGATACGCTGCTCGCGAACGGCACGACGACGGTGCTCTACTTCGCGACCGTCCATAAGGAAGCGAGCCTTCTGCTCGCCGAGATTTGCGCGGCCAAGGGGCAGCGCGGGCTCGTCGGCAAGGTCGTCATGGACGATCCGGAGCAGAATCCGGATTATTATCGCGACGCCGACGCGGAATCGGCGATTCGGGATACCGAGGCGTTCATCCTCGCGGTCAAGAAGCTCGCGGAGACGACGAAGCAAGGCGTCTACCCGGTCGTCACGCCGCGCTTCATTCCGAGCTGCACCGATGAAGCGCTGAAGGGGCTCGGCGAGCTCGCCGCGAAGCACGACACGCACATCCAATCGCATTGCAGCGAGAGCGATTGGGCTCACGGCTACGTGCGGGAGCGCTGCGGCAAGCACGACGCGTTCGCCTTGCACGACTTCGGCCTGCTGACGGAGAAGTCGGTCATGGCGCACAGCAACTTTCTGAGCGAAGACGATGCCGCGCTCTTCGCCGAGACGGGCACGGCAATCGGCCACTGCCCGATCTCCAACGCCTACTTCGCGAACAGCGTGCTTCCGGTTGCCCGCTGGCTGGACAAGGGCGTCGAGATCGGCCTCGGCACCGATCTCTCGGGCGGCTTCTCGCCAAGCCTGTACGACGGCGCGAGGCAGGCGGTCATCTCCTCGCGGATGCTCGAGGACGGCGTGAACGGGAAGCTGCCGACGGCGGAGCGCGGCTTGCCTGAGTCGCGGCTGACCATAAGCGAGGCGTTCTACCTGGCCACCGCCGGCGGCGGCGAGAGCCTGAGCCTGCCGATCGGCCGGCTCGAGGCAGGCTACGCCTTCGACGCGCAGGTCGTCGACTCCCGGCTGGAGGCGGCCAAGCTTCCTGTTTATTCCTCCGACGAGTCTTTGGAAGATGTTTTCCAGAAGCTGCTGTATCTCGTTCGGCCGGAGCACATTCGCGAGGTATGGGTGCAGGGGGAGCTTGTTCATAAGCGGAATTAAACCCAAGCTGCCGCCGGGGGAGATCGCCCTGACGATCTCCCCCGGCGCCATGGCTGCTCCCTGATTGTGCGGCCTCCAACCGTCTCTTCAGTGCGTCGTTGTACGGATCTCCCGCTCATCTCCCTCTCCAACCGTCTCTTCAGTGCGTCGTTGTACGGGTTTCCTCCACTAACTCCTCCCACTTCGCCTCTTCACAGCAGGCTTGTCATAACTATCGCTGTCTGCATACGGACAACGGGCCTCAGCCTCCGCTGAAGCCCGCTGTGGCGGTGTGATGTGACGGTACACGATGACGATACGATGCGACGGCAACACCGATTTATGTGAAAATTCACATTGGCGAAGGTGGATACTGGGCAACTTGGACGATTCTATGTGATAAATAACATATATAGAGAAATCTCCGGCACGAGTTGCTGTATATATGTGAAAAACCGCATAAAACGCCTCGATCCCCGCCAATCCAACGCAACGAATGTGAAAAATCACATAAAATCGCCCGCTCCGGACCCATCCGACTCTCTCCGGCCCGCTCCAGGCCAATCCGGCTCGCTCGAACTCAATCCAGCTCGATCCAGACCACCGTCCAGACGTCGACGGACGGGATCGTCAGCTCCATCGTCCGCCCGCGCAGGCTGGCGGTGATCTCGTACTCGAGAGGCACCGGCCGGCCGAAGCCGTCGTCCGGCGTCGCGGCGAAGGCGCCGGACACGTTCCCCTCCAGCAGAATGCGCAGCTTGATGTTCGTTCGGCGCTCCGGGCGAGACTTGCCCTCGTTCCAGTAATCCTCGCGGTTCCCCGTCAGATTGACGAGGCTGATCGTCTTCCGCCGCTCGTTCTCGCGCACGATCGCCCACACCTTGTCCGCTTCCCCGTAGGCCGAGTACTCGAGCTCGTCGAACACATACTCCAGGTTGTCGCCGTCCAGATGGGTCATGGACACGTCCGTCAGCGATTCGTCGTACAGCAGGTTGGCGTACCGGATCTGGAAGTCGTAATACGTGCGCAGCTCCCGGGCGAACGAAGGCGTGACGACCGAGTAATCGGCATAGTACGCCTGCGTCAGCACGGCCATGTTCTCTCCGGCCACGAGGTGATAGGCGCCATGGGAGGCGATAACGGCGGTCAGCAGCAGCCCGGCGTTGCGCGCCCGCTCGGGGTCGTCCGTCCGGAACGGCGTCAGGTAGGCGGCCAGAATGACCGGCTTGCCTTCTCCTGCCGCCTTGGCCTCGCGGACGATCTGGCGGATGTGGTGGTAGCGCTCGTAAGGCTTCCACACCTCGATGTAGACAGCATCCTGCTTCGCCTTCGCCGCCGCGCCCACCGGCCAATTGCCGACATTATTGAAGACAAGCGCGATATCGTCCTTGCTCCGGACCAGCTCCTCCCGCGTATGATCGATCAGCACCGGGAAGTGCTCGGCCAGCCGGACGACCCGCTCCTCTCCTCCCCAGACGGACGTCCCCCCCTTCGGAAAACCATATGTATCCATATGAATGCCGTCGAAGCCGACGAGCTCGACCGCGCGCTTGTATTCCCCGATAATGTGGCGGTGCCAGGGGCTTTGCTCCATGATGTTCATGATGGTGAAGATGTTGATGAAGTCGTACACCTCACCGTTGCTCTGATAGAGCGCCCAGTCCGGATGCTGCTCGGCGAACGGCTTGCTGGCCGCGTACACGGCTCCGTACGCAAGAGCCTTCATGCCATGGCGATGGCACAGCCCGACCTTCTCCTTGACGACGTCCAGGCTGAGCTCCCTGCCCATCAGGTCGACGTATTCGCTCCGATCCGCGACCAGATCGTCGTGGCGGTACATCCAGTCGTAGAATTGCACCAGATTAAGGTGCAGCTTGCTCAGCCACTTCACATCTTCCTCGTCGCCGGACTCCGACCGATGGAAGTCGCTCAGGAAGCCGTAGCGGGTCGAGCGCCGCCAATCGTCGACGACATCGAACGCGGTGGACGCCGTGTCCAGCACAACGCCGCCTTCGCCGATCAGATCGACGTCCAGCCCGAAGCCGTCGAACGCGGCCTCGCGGGCTTGCAGCTCCATCGTCAGCTCGCGGCTCTCTCCGGCTTCCAGGCGAACCGGGCCGAGCATCAGCCGTTCGAGCTGCCGCTCCAGCCAACTGACGCGTCCCTCCAGGCTCCATTCCGCGGCCTCGGCTCCCCGGTTCTCCAGCAGGACGGCGATACGAACGATCTCTCCGCTAAGGAACTGCGCCTTCAGCGGGTATACATCGGTAATCATGAGGTTATCTCTCCTTCTCTGTTTATCCCTTGACCGCCCCCGCCGAGATTCCCTTCACGAAGAACCTCTGGAAGACGAAGTAGATGATGACGGCCGGCAGCATCCCGATCAGCGCAGCCGACGCCATCTTCGTGTAGTCGGCGCCGTACGTCTGCACGAAGCGGCTGATTGCAAGCGGCACGGTCTGCAGCTCCTGGCTCTGCAGGAAGAACACCGATTGGGCGTAATTGTTCCAGGCGGCAATCGCATTCAGGATAATGAGCGTCGACGTGATCGGCAGCAGCAGCGGGAACGAGATTCGCCAGAACGCCTCGAACAGCGTGCAGCCGTCGATGACGGCCGATTCCTCGATCTCCCGGGACAGGCCGCGGATGAAGTTGGCGTACAGGAAGACGGATTGCGGAATGAAGCCCGTCGCGAGCAGCAGGATCATCGCCCAGTGCGTGTTGATGCCGTGGATCGCCTTCATCAAGGAGTAGAGCGGCACCGTGTTGATGACGCCGGGGATCATCATGCTGAACAGCAGCACATTGAACAAAATCCGGTTGTACCACGTATTCACGCGAGCGAACACATAGCCGGCGCCCGCCGAGACGAGAACCGACAGGAGGACGCTGCCCCCCATCAGAATCGACGAATTCGTCATCGCGCCGCCCAGCTTCGACTCCCGCCAGGCGGCGGCCAGATTGCCCCACTCGAAGTGGCGGAGCAGCAGGCGGCTGTCCGCCAGGCTGATCGACGAGGGGGTCAGCGCTGTGAACAGCAGCATGTAGAACGGAATCAGGGAGACGAGCGCCATCAGGATCATCAGCGCGTACAAAGGCGTTTTGGCCAACGGTGTTTTTCTCATCGATGGTCCCTCCTTCTAACCGTCTTGATCGGCCTGCTTCATGAGCCGAAGCGCAACCGACACCGGAATCAGAATGACGAGGAACATGAGCACGGCGACGGCGGTCGCATAGCCCGTATGGCCGTTGAACGAGGAGCGCATGATGTAGATGCTCATCGATTCGGTCGAGTAGCCGGGCCCCCCGTCGGTCAAGGCGGTGATGACGTCGAACACGCCGAGCGAGCCGATCAGGTTCGTAATGACGTTGATCCGGATCGCCGGCATGAGCAGGGGCGCGACGATGCGGCGAACGGACGTCCAATAGCCCGCCCCGTCCACCTTCGCCGCCTCGAGCACATCCGCCGAGATCCCCTGAAGCCCGGCGAGGAAGATGATCATCGCGTACCCGACGAACTGCCACAGATTCACCGCAATGATGACCCAGAGCGCCTCGTCCGGAGTGCCGAGCCAGTCCCGGTAGACGGACTCTCTCCCGAATATTTTCAACACTTCCAATAGAGCCCCGTTCTCCGAATTCAGCAGCAGCAGCCAGACGTAGCCCATGATCAGCGGGCTGATGATCGCCGGCAGGTAGACGAACGTCCGGACGGCGCCGCGGCCGCGCAGCCGGTTGTCCAGCAGCAGGGCATACAGCAGGCCCGCCGCGCACAGCAGCACCGGGCTGATCAGCCCGAACGTCAGCGTGACCTTAAGCGCGTGGATCGCCCTGTCGTCATGGAAAAACTCGATGAAGTTGCTTAAGCCCACATAATGATAGTCGGGCGCAAGGCCGTTCCAGTCCGTCAGACTGATCCGGATTCCCTTGACGAGAGGGGTGACGAAGAAGACCGCGAACAGCGCCAGCGCCGGAACGGCCATGTAGCGATGGAGACGCTCGTTTATCCTCCGGGCAAGACGCAACATGATGTGAACACCTCCTATGGAATTGGCAAGGGAAGGGAATGGCAAGAGGCCCGAACGACTTCGGTTCGAGCCTCCAATCGTTGCTATCGGCAGAACTCAATGTCATTGATGTCAGCCGGCGGTCGTGTAGCCCTTATCCCAATTGTCCTTGAACACCTTGGCGAAGTCCGCCGGCGTCTTGTACGCGTCGACGAGGAGCTCCTGCACAGTGCGCCCGATCGAATCCGAATTGTATCCGCTCGGCGTCCACGGCCACCGGGAAGCGACGAACGCGACATCCAGATCGGCGGTGACGTCCCGGCTCAGAATCGACCAGTCGGCTTCGGCGTCCTTGTAGACGCTCGGCGAGTTGCGCAGCGTGGAATACGACTTCTGCACGTCCGCGCTGACGAGGAAGTCCACGAACTTCAGCGCTTCGTCCCGGTTGTCGGACTTCTCGGAGACGGACACGGAGCCGTCGGGGCTGCCGATCATGTACGGCTTGTCGCCGGCCATGAGGGCGGGAATCGGCCAGAACCCGATGTTCGCGTCGGGGTTCTTCTTCAGGATGTCGCTTAAGGCCCACATGCCTTGAATGACGAACGCGGCCTTGCCGCCGGCGATGGCGTCGAGCTGGTTGTCGTACGAAGCCGAAGCTCCGTTCTTGTTGACAAGCCCCGCCGCCTTGAAGTCCATCAGCGCCTTGGCGAACGTCTCGATGCGGCCGCCGGTCTGATCCAGCCCGAGCTTCGCGGCGTCGTTGGCGATAAGCGCCTTGTTCGCTTCCTCGATGCCGAGCTCCTGCTGGAGGCTGCCGAGCGGGAGGTACTGGACCAACTGGCCGAGCGTCCACGAGTCCTTGCCCCCCAGATACAGCGGCGTGACGTCGTTCTTCTTGTCCTTGACGGTCTGCAGCGCCTGCGTGAACGCTTCCCACGTATCCGGCCGCTCGATGCCAAGCTCGGCGACGATGTCCTTGTTGTAGTACAGCCCCGTATACGAGACGGTCATCGGCAGGTAGAACTGCTTCTCGGGGCGCGATGTATCGGAGACGCTGGACTTGATCGACGCGTTCGTCAGCCGGTCCCACAGCGCGGTCTCTCCGGAGAAGTCGTAATACAGATCCTGATCGTAGAACTCCTGGGGAACCTGGGCCAGAGCGACGATGTCCGGTGCGTCTCCCGAGGCGATCTTCACCTTCAGCACGTCCGACGCCGACTTCTGGAACTCCTGCTCGATCGTCACGTTCGGATGCTGCGCCGTGTATGTCTTGATCTGCTCGTTCAGCCAATCGACCGCCTCGACGGTGCCGTTCAGAATCGTCAGCTTGACCGGCTTGCTCGCCTCCGTGCCGCTCGAGGACGGGCTTGCGGCAGATGGGTTCGAAGAAGATGAGGCGGACGTTGACGCTTCGCCGCTTGCCTGCCCCTCGTTCGCTCCGTTCCCGCCGTTGCCGCCGCAGCCCGCGAGCAGTCCGGCGGCCAGCGCCGCCGCTCCGATCGTCGCGATCCATCTCTTGCTCGCCGCGCTCCATGTATAGCTCATTGAACAACTCCCCTTTGTCGTTGGAATGCCGGGGAACGCCGGCCGGCCGATTCCCCTTCGCGACTTAAGCATAGACCAGGTTCGCCTTCGGAAGAAATTCCGTTTTTTTCTCCGGGACGGCCGATTTTTTCGCGGGAGCCGAATCCGGCCTCCAAGTTTGCTATAATGCAGGTAACTTGCCGAGAGGAGCTCGAGAACCGTATGTATACCGTGTTGATCGTAGACGACGAAGCTATCCAGCGCGAGTATCTGAGGCTTCAGATTCCCGCCCTCGACCCGCGGTTCGCCGTTGCCGGGGAAGCCGCGGACGGACAAGAAGCGCTCGAGTTCCTGGAGGAGCGTTCCGTCGATCTGGTCATGACCGATATTAAGATGCCCGTCATGAACGGATTGGAATTGTGCAAGGAACTGCAAGCGAGGCATCCTCGCATCAAGGTCGTGATTCTGTCCGGCTACGAGGAGTTCGAGTTCGTCCGGGACGCGCTGCAATATCGGGCCGAGCAGTATTTGCTCAAGCCGCTGAATCGCGACGCGATGCGGCGCACGCTGCGGGACGTTGCCGGACGGCTCGAGCGGATTCGCGCCGACGAAGCGGCGCAGCGCGGACTTCAGGCGTTGTCGCAGGAAGGAATGAAGCATATCGGCCGGCGGCTTCTCCAAGCGTTGATCGCAGGAGCGGAGGCGGAGGTCGGCTCGCTGTTCCCCTTGGCGTACCGGATGAAGATTCCGCTCTTCGAAGGAGAAGGGCTTATCCTCCTGCTGGCGATCGACGACGATTCGCTGCGGGACAAGAGCATCCCTCGCCGGGACTGGTCGATCTTCCACTACATTCTGAACCAGATCGCCGCGGAGCTGTGCGAGCGAAGGGAACTGGTGTGGACGATGTTCGACGACCGGGAGCGCACCGCCGTGCTGCTCTCCGGCACGGAGACGGACTCGCTGCAGGAGGACGCCCGCGCGCTCTATGCCGCCGTTCGGGACAACATGCGCCTCGCCACCGGACTCGCCATCACGGGAGGGCTCGGGGAGCAGATCGAAGACGTGCTCCAGCTCGAGTTGTCCTATCGCTCGGCGCTGGCGGCGTCCGGAAGGGGAATCCGCTGCGGCGGAGACCGCTTGTACGAAGCGGGCGAGGATGCGGAAGGAATCGGCGAGGCGAGCGGCCAGCAGCAGTCGGGGCCCCGCATTCCGGTGCATCGAATAACGGAAGACCGAACTCCGGATGGTCGAACATCGGAGGAGCGGCCGGAACGGTCCGGCGCGGAGATCGGCGAGCGGAAGCTGGCGGAAGAGATTCGGCGCTTCATCGAGGTCGGCTATGCGGAGCCGATCTCGCTCTCGCTGCTGTCGGATAAGTTCCATGCCTCTCCGCAGCATATCAGCACTGTTTTCCATAAGCATATCGGGACACCCTATGTCAAATACATGACGCGCGTCCGTATGGACAATGCCGCCCGCCTGCTTGCCGGCAACCCCGAGATGCGAGTTGTCGAGGTCGCCGAGCGGATCGGATACGCGAACGTCAAGCACTTCACTTACGTATTCAAGAAGCACTTCGGCAAGACGCCGGGCGAATACCGGCCGGATTAACGCGTTGCCGCCCCCCGGCCGCGAAGGAGGAACCGAACGATGCCGCCCTGGTACGCGCTCCGGCGCCCGAGCATTGCGATCAAGCTGATCGGCGCCACAATCGCGATTTTCCTCGCTGCCGTCTCGCTGATGACTCTTCTCTCGTACGACCGGTACACCCGGGATTTTCAACAGCAATCCAATGAACGGACGAAGCAGATTCTGGACCAGCTCTCGCTTAACCTGGACAATTACGTCGACGATCTGTTCCGCCTGTCCCTGTCCCCCTACAACAATCTCCAGGTGCTCCAGCTTCTCGACTTGCCCGAGCCGGACACCGAGTACGGACAGCTCCAGAAGGAGAGGCAGATCGAGGACTTCCTGAACCAGATGATCGTGACGCCCCGGCTGGACATCCTCCAGGTGTACATCATCACCGGCGATCACGTCTACTTGAACGGCCGCGCCGTGAACGTGGAGCCGCTCGAACCCGACTTCCGCGAGCAGGACTGGTATGTCCAGGCTCTCGGCACCCAGACGCCGATCTTCCTCGCCGCGCCGAAGACGATCCGATCGAATCCCGGGGTGCGAATCTTCTCCGTCGTCAAGCAGCTCCGCAGCCTGAAGGATACGACGAAGCCGCTCGCGGTCATTCGGGTGGACGCCAACTATTCGGGCATCGCGAACATCGCCGACAAGGTCGATCTCGGCTCCGGGGGCGGCATCGTCATCGCGGACGGCAACGAGAACGTCATCTATTCGAGCCTGAAGGACGTCGATCCCGTCAAGCTCTATCAGACCGCCCGCGAGCGCTCGGCCTCCCAATTCCATCTGAAGGAGAACGGTCGCCGGTACCTCGCCGCCACATCGGAGATCGCCCGCGCCGACTGGACGGTCATCTCCTTGAACGCGGTCGACGAGCTTAACCGAAGCGCCATCGTGACGCGGAACTTCACCATCCTGATCGCCGCACTCGGCTCCCTCTTCGCATGCCTGATCCTGTTCTTCCTGATTCGCGCCTTCCTGCGGCCGCTGCTTCGCATGGTGTCCGTCATGAAGCAGGTCAAGCTCGGCCATCTGTCCGTGCGGGTTCCCGAGCTCCGTTCGGGCGACGAGATCGCGTATATCGGTCATTCGTTCAATTCGATGATCGGACGGATCGAGGAGATGATGGAGGAGAACACCCGCCTGACGAAGGAAGTGTTCGAGAAGAGCTACCTGCAGAAGGAAGCGCAGATTCACGCCCTGGTCAGCCAGATTCGGCCTCACTTCATCTACAACACCCTCCATACGATCGGCGCGTTGATTCAGGTCGGGCGAACCGAGGAGGCGACGGACAACCTCGAGAAGCTGAGCCTCGTGCTGCGCGGCTATGCGAGCATCGATCAGGCGATTCCTCTGCGCAAGGAGCTTGAGCTGCTGGAGGCTTATCTGGGCATCCAGAAGAGCCGATTCGGCGATCGGCTGGCGTATCGGATCGACATCGACGGCTCGCTCGGCGAGCGCTTGATCCCGGCCATCCTGCTCCAGCCGATCGTGGAGAACTCCGTGATCCACGGCTGCGAGCCGCGCCGCGAGACGACGACGATCCGCATCTCCGCGAGAACGGACGGCAAGACGCTCGCGCTTCTGGTCGAGGACGACGGGGGCGGCATACCGGACGACAAGCTTCAAGCCCTCCTGCGGAAAATAAAATCGGGCCCCCAGACAACGCTGGAAGGGCCCGAGAAATGGGAGCTGCGACGGGGGATCGGACTGGTAAACGTTCATACCAGGTTGCGCATGCAGTACGGCGAGCCTTACGGCCTCGAGATCGCAAGCTCGCCCGGCCGCGGCACGACCGTTCGCGCTGCGCTCCCCTATGGCGAGGAGTAAGGGCGGGGAGGGGGAACGACGTTCTCTTCGCCGATCCTCTTCGCCGCAGATCCGCCCCCTCGCCTACTCTCGCTCCCGCCTATTCTCGCCCCCTATTCTCGCCCCCGTCGCTTCGCATCTTGAGGCTTCACTCCTTCACATCCTCGAACTCCCTCGCGATCCGCTCGAGAGCTTCGCGAATAAGCGGACGCGGCGACGGCAGGCAGATGCGCTGGAAGCCGAGCCCTTCCTCCCCGAAGCGCTCGCCGTCCTCGAGAAGAACATTCGCCCGGTTGTAGATCCGGTCGTGGACCTCCTTCGGCGTCAGCCCGTACCCGCGGAAGTCCATCCACAGAATGTAGGTGCCCTCCGGCATAACCGCCTTCACCTTCGGCATCCTCTCCCGCAGGAACGCAAGCACGAACTCGAGCGTATCGTCGATGTATTCCTTGAGCTGCTCGAGCCAGTCCTCCCCTTCGTTATAGGCCGCGATCAGCGCCGAATACGTGAACGGGGTCGCGGCCGCGGAGCCGAGGGATTGCACGAACTTCTCGCGCAGCTCCTTGTCCGGAATGACCAGGTTCGTGCAATGGAGGCCCGCGAGGTTAAACGTCTTGTTGATCGCCGTGCAGGTCACGATCGGCGTTCCTTCGCCGGCAACCTTGGCGATCGGCACGAACGTCTCGCTCCGGCGAATCAGGTCGCCGTGGATCTCGTCCGCGATGATGAGCACGCCGTTGTCGCGGCAAATGTCCGCCATCCGCTTCAACTCCGCCGGCCGGAAAATCCGTCCCGTTGGGTTATGCGGGTTGCACAGAATAAACATCGTCGTGGACGGCTCCTTCGCCTTCGCTTCGAAGTCTTCGAAGTCGATCTCGTAGCGGCCGTCCTCTCCCTGCATGAGCGCATTGTTCACGACCGTTCGTCCGTTCTTCTCGATCGCCATCGTGAATGGAGGATACACCGGCCGCTGAATGATGACGCCGTCCCCCGGCTGCGTGAACGTCCGCACCGCCGCGAAGATCGCATGGACCGTCCCCGGGCAGTAGACGATCTCCTCCTTGCCGATCTCCCAGTCGTGATGCCGCTTGAACCAGCCTTGGATCGCCTCGTAGTAAGCGTCCGGCACGACCGAATAGCCGAAGATGCGGTGGTCGACCGTGCGATGCAGCGCATCGACGACCGGCTGCGGAACCGGCAGGTCCATGTCCGCCGTAAACAGCGGGATCGTCTCCTCGTCGTACCTCTCCGCGAACTTCCACTTCTTAAGAACCTCTCCTCCGTCCCACTTGATCGAGTAGGTTCCTCTTCTATTGACGATCTCATCGAAATTATACTTCATCTTATTAGCATCCTCCTCGAGCGGTCTCGTCGGAATATGCTATAAGCATATCAAACAATGAATACTCCCTCCACTATAACCGCCGACCAACCTCCTCCGCGTCACCCTCTACCATAAAAATTTGCGGCTAGTTGGGCGGAGCTAGTGGAGGAGGAATCCGCTCAACGACGCTCCGCTTGCCATCCGGCACGGCCTATCCTCTCCCCGCCCGCGCCTTTATCCCCTCCCGCGCCTTATCCTCTCTGGCGGCATTAGGTCTCCTCTCCCTTTCGTTCAGGAAAGGGGGGTGCGGGGCAAACCCGGCGGCGGTCAGAGAGCGGCGATGGTCGAAGGTCGGCGATCGTCGGGACGGATTCTGCGCCGCGTGCCGCGTGCAAGCTGAACGGACCAACCTGAGACCGAAGGCCATGATCGGTAAGGGGAGGTTCCTGAGCGTCGGGGAGAAGAGACATAAGTGTTCAAAAAGGGGACTCCCCCTCCTGTCACGCCTCTCACCGATATGCCGACCGCGCCGGACCAGAGCGGGATATAAGCTAAGATCCAAGCAAATTTGTTGGCCGGTGGGACTTTTTTTGTCTCAATGCGTGACAGACCGCCATTGTGTGTGGGGGGGCTTCATTTTCGTATTAAACCACATCCATGGGGGGGAATCGCGGTCGGCGCGGGCAACGAATGTGAAATTTCGCATACATTCGGCGGAATCGCGGTCGGCGGGGGCTTTGCCTAGTTCCCTACTCGCGCCCCCACATTCGCTCCCTATTCGCTCCCCCTGTTCGTACGCCCTTATTCGTGCGCTCCCATTCGTGCCTCCTACCCATGCGCCCCATTCGTGCGCCCCCATTCGTGCCCCTACCCACGCGTCCCCATTCGTGCGCCTTCATTCGTGCGCCTTGATTAGTCCCTCCTCCATCCACGTCCCCATCATTCCCGCACTTGCAGCCGCCCCTCCGTCTCTTCCAGCTCGATGAACACCGGTCGCTCGTCCGGCGTCCGGTTCGGCGTGTGCAGAGCGAGCCGCAGCCGGCCGTCGAACGAGCGGAACAGCATGCCGTGGCCGCCGTCGCTCTCGTACAGCGGCTCGGGCTCGTGGGTCCACGGCCCAAGGATGGTGCCCGACTCCGAGCGGGCGACCGCCTGCGCATAGCGGCCTTGCTTGAAGCTCGACCAGAGCAGCAGCAGCTCGCCGGTCTCGCAGCGGTACGCATAAGGCCCGTCCGTCACGTAGCCCGTTCCGTTGCTCGGCGACGTGACCGGCTGGGCCCATTCCGCGTTCTGCGCCGAGAACAGGACGACGGGCTCGCCGATCGCCCGGTCGAGCTCCGGCGATAGTCGCACCGCGCATACCGTTCCGGTGACGATCTGCACCCACTCATGGCAGAAAATCATCCAAGGAGCCCCGTCCGAGTCCACGTGAAGAGTGCCGTCGAGGCATTCCCGATCGGCGGGCGTAACCGGGCCGTCGCTGTGCGGCGCGAACGGCCCGAGCGGGCCGTCGGCAACCAGAATCTGTGTTCCCCGGCAGACGCCGTCCGCCTTGAACGTGGCGAACATGTAATATCGCCCCTTGTACGCATGGACTTCCGGAGCCCAGAAGTTGCGCTCCGCCCAGAAGCCGGGCTCCGGCCGGAATGCCGGGAACGGCCCCTTCCATTGCCTCAGGTCGCTGCTCCGGTAGACGTCGAAGCCGACGCCCGGAGCCCTCCAGATGTCCGGATCGGTCGATCCGTACAAGTAGTAGCAGCCTTCGTCCGCGTCCGGCAGGACAAACGGGTCTCGCATCTGAATTTGATTTAATCGCATGTGCAACGCCTCCTATCCGTAAGTCGGCAGAACGACGCCCATTGCCGAATCAAGCGCCAGGCGTCCGTGCTCCAGCCTCCACACCTCATTACCCTTAATTCGAACGGGAATCTCGCGGCCCTCCGCTTCCATTCGCAGCGTTCCCTTCACTTCCCGCACCGTCATGCCGATCACCCGCTTCAGCTCGCCGCGGCGGTCGGTCACGAGCCGCAAGCCCGCAGGGAAGCGGCACCAGAGCTTGCCGTCGCGATAAGCGAAGCATTCCTCCGGCGTATTGTGCAGCTCGCAGACGACTCCGTCGACCGTTCGCGAATACGCCGTCTCCGTCGCCACCGGGGCGCCGTGGTCGACCGACGATGGCAGCAGCCCCGTGAAGCGCAGCTCGCCGTCCGGCGTCGGCTGAATGCCGCAGATGCGCTCGGTGAAGTCGAGCGCGCACAGGATCGCCGGCGAATACGCCTCGGTGTAGCCTTCTTCGCCCGTCCACGGGCTGAGCGTCTGCCCGAAGCGGGTCATCCGCGACAGCGCGGACAGAATCGGCTGCATGACCCACGTCAGCTCGACGTGGCGGCCGTGCCGCTCGAAGGCGTGCGGCGCGCGGATCAGGCTCAGGAAGTTGACCGGCCCCGCCCAGGAGTTATAAGCCGAAGACGGATCGAATCTCGGATCGTCCAGCGCAATCGACACGAACGGATACTTGGAGTAAAATTTGCGCGTATTGAGCAGGTAACGGGACAGCGAGGAAGCGAAGAATGCGCCGTCTCCGACCTCGCACGCGAGCACCCGCAGAAGAACGTCCGACTGGACGCGGACGAACCTTCCGGCAGCGTCGACGTCGTAGAAGAAGCCGTCCTCTTCGTCGTAGCAATAATCGATCAGGCTCCGCAGCGAGCGCTCCGCCTTGCGGCGCCACTCGTCGGCGGCAGCCCCGTCCCCCAGCTCCTCGGCCATCAGCGCCAGGTGTCTGCGGTTGGCATGCACGCTCGCCGTCAGATCCGGCGCAACGAACGGCAGAATCGGCGAGTTCGGATCGAAGCGCGCCGGGTCGCCTCCGTAGGGAGCATCCGGCACGTGCCAGAATCGCGGCGACAGGTCATGGCCGGTATCGAAGGCGCAGAACGCCTCCACCGCGCCCGTTCCCCTGGTGTCGCGGTTCGCAGCCAGCCAGCCGTCATAGCGGGACAGAGCGCCGTACATTTTGCGCAGCCACTCCAGCCGCGAGCCCTCATTCGCCGCCCCCGCGGCGCTCCCGTTCAGCCGGTAATGATTCCAGACGCTCCGCGCCGGAGGCGTCACAAGCTGAATCTGCTTGAACACCGGAGAGCCCGCCGTCACCTTGTACGGAATAAGCCCGTCGCTCCGCTGGCCGTCGGCGAACTGCTCGAACGTCGCTTCGGCGACAGACGGGCAGAAGCGCGACAGAAGCTCGGCGTTGATCGTGCCCGTGCTCTCGAGCCAGCAGCCCTTGTACACGCCGCCTTCCTGCAGCACGGGCCGTCCCCGGCCGTCCGTGTCGAGGCAGTCCGCGAGCCGTTCCGCCGCCGCCCGGTGAACGTCCGCCAGCCGGCTCGGCGTCGCGACGAAGCGCACGCCCGACCTCATGAACTCCTCTCGCAACCTCGCCCCGAGTACCGCCGCTCCGCTGGCCCGGCTCTTCTCGTCGGCCGTCCCCACGCCGCGCAGCTCGTCAAGCAGTTCTCCCACTTCAATCGCTCCTCTCCCGATGATCAGCCTCTCGCGCTGATCTTATCTCTCGAACTCGGACGGGCTGTAGCCCGTAATCGACTTGAACACCTGGCTGAAGTACGTCGAGTTGCGGAAGCCGACCATCTCGCTGATCTCGTACACCATGTACTTGCCGGTGCGGATCAGCTCCTTCGCCTTCCGAATCCGGTATTTATTGAAGTAAGTAACGAACGGCTCGCCCGTCACCCGCTTAAACAATTGGCTTAAGTAGTTGCGGTTCACATGCAGGCTGGCGGCGATCTGCTCGAGCGTCATCTCCTGGTCGTAGCTCTTCTCGATGAACTCGCGGATGACGCGGTCCACGAGAGCATGGCTCTTCTTGCCGAGCAACTCCTCCTGGATGCGGCCGAGCATCGCGGCCATCGCTTCGTCCATCCATTCGAGCAGCATCGGCGCGGAGCCGCAGCGGCTGAGGCGAAGCAGCCACGTCTCCAGGCTGATCTCCGTCTCCTCGCGGCCGTCCTTCGCCCCTTCCAACGAGGACGCCGTCCAGATGGCGCTCGCGATGCCCGAGCACACGCCCTTCAGCACGGGAAGCGGAAGCCCGCCGCGGGACAGCTCGCCGGCAAGCCGCTTCCATTGCTCGGCGACCTGCGGCCACTGCCGCTGGAAAATCGCGTCGTGCAAGGAGCGAATCGCCTCCATCGAGACATCCCCGCCCTTCTCCTTCTCCTTCTCCTTCTCCTTCTCCTTCTCCTTCTCCGCCCCCGCTTCCGTCGTCCGGTCGCCGAATTCGTACACCCGGTTCCACCCGTTCATCTCCGCCTGCTCGAGAGCGTGAAGGCTCTCCAGATAGGAATCGATAAGCCGGTGATACCCCTCATGCTGCGACCCGAGCCCCGCAAGCACCGACAGCTTCATATACTTCAGAATATGATGAACGAGTTCCTCGCCAAGCTCCTTGACGAATGTCGCCGCTCCCTCCTCCTCCGCCTCCCGAAGGAACAGGACAACGAAGTCCGTGTCCGTGTATTCCAGGACCAAAGCCGTCACGCCGGGCTGCGGCTCCAGCCGCGTCGCCAGCAGCTCGCGGACGATGTTGCCGGTGCCGAAGCGGAGCAGTTGCCACTCCCGCTCGTCCCGCCCCGCCGCTCCGCTCGAGCGCACAAGGCTCAGCGTCAGCGCCTGCACGGTCAGCCTCTCCGGCAAGCCCATGAACGCGATCCGCTGAGCCGGCAGCTCCTCCGGACGATAGCGGACCTGCAGCAGATCCCGGAAGAAGGAGTCGCGCATCGTCTTCCGGACGAGCTCCTGCTGGCCCTTGTAGCTGGCGAGCAGCTCGTCCCGCTCCCTCGATTCGCCCAGGTGCTGCACGACCTCCCGCACGACGAACTCGATCTCCTCCAGGCTCGGCGGCTTCAGCAGGAAGTGCCGGATGCCCGACGACATCGCACGGCGGGCGTTGGCGAAGTCGTCGTAGCCGCTCAGGATGACGATCGGCACGTTCTCGTCGAGCGCGTGGATCGCTTCGGTGAGCTGGAAGCCGTCCAGCTCCGGCATGTAGATGTCGGTGATGACGATGTCCGGCCTCAGCTCGCGGAACTTGCGCAGCCCCTCCTCGCCGTCGCCCGCCGTCCCAATGATCTGCACGCCGATCTCCTGCCACGGAATGTGCCGCAGCAGGCCGTCGAGCACGTAATCGTCGTCATCCACCAAGAGAATCGTATTCATGGGACAGCCCCTTTCTCCATTGCTCAAGCTCCTCCTCGTCGCGGATCAGCGGCAGCGTCATCACGACCGTCGTTCCGCCCGCCTCTCCCGGCTTGACCTTCACCCCGTAGCGCGGGCCGCAGTACAACTGAATGCGGTCCTCGATGTTGCGGATGCCGATCCCGCGCCGCTCGCGGCTCTCGAACCCTTCCGGCAAGCCGCTTCCGTTGTCGGCGACCGTCACGACGAGGCACGAATCCGCCCCGCTCTCCCGAAGCTCGAACGACACCCCGACCGCCGCACCCTCCCGCTTCTGCCGGAACCCGTGGATGACCGCATTCTCGAGGAAGGGCTGGAGGATGATCTTCGGAACGAGGCAATCGAGCAGCTCCCTGGGCACGTCCTCCCGGTAATCGATCGGGAACTTGCTGCGATATCCCTGGATCGCCATGTAGCAGCGGGCGTGCGCCAGCTCGTCGCGAATCGTTGCGTACCAGTTGCCGTTGCCAAGCCCCAGCCGGAACAGCTTGGACAGCTGCAGCACCATCCGGCTGATCTCCTGCGCGTCGTGATCGAGCGCCTTCCAATGAATGAGATCGAGCGTATTGTACAGAAAATGCGGCTTGATGTGAGACTGAAGAAGCTGAAGCTCCGACTCTCTCCGGCTGCGGTGCTCCTCGTTCAGCCGGCCGATCAGGTCCTTCAGCCGCTGGACCATCCGGTTGAAGCTTGTCGTCAGATAAGCGTATTCGTGCGTCGTCGTGACCGCTTCCACCCGGACGCCGAAGTCTCCCTTCTCAAGCGACTTCATTCCTTCCACGATCCGATGAATCGGGCTCGTCAGCTTCTTGGACACCCACAGCGCAAGCGGAATCGACAGCGCGATCAGAACGGACAGCAGGACGATGATGATCGTCTGGATTCGCTTGCCGCTCTGCCCGAACACGTCCTTGGAGATCAACTGCCGGACCGTCCAATACTCCGAGCCCGAGTCCGACTCGATGACGGTATAATCCGTGCCGTGAAGCGCCCGCGCATACTCCTCCGAGGACGGGTCCGCAGGCAGGCCCTCCGGCAGTGCCGACGCAATGACGTTGCCTCCCGAGTCCCGGAGGACAAAGAAAGAGCCTTCATCGTTCTTCGCCAATTGGAGAAGCAGATCCGCCTCCGGAATGTTGATCTTGATGATGCCAAGGCTCTCTCCTTTGTTGCCGATGATTCTCTGCACGTAGCCGACCATCCGCTTGCCGGCCGCCAGCGCCGGATCGTCATGGGCGGGCAGCCAGAAGCCGTCGGCGCGGTCCAACCGCGCAAGCCAGCCTTCCTCCTCCGCGTCCGCGAGCGGATGCAGGAACCGGTCCTGGAACGGGGTATACGAGCCGATCCAATTCGTGTAGAGCTCGATCGAATAGAGCCCGCTGCGAAGCGAAGCCAGCTTGAGGAATTCCTCGTACAGGTCGCGGCTCTCCGTGACGAATTCGAATCGGCTCTTGGGAGAGTCGGACAAGTAGCTCTGGATAAGCGCGTTCGTGACGACGAAGCGCGCGCTGTCCTGAATGCCCGACACATAGCTCGACAGCTTCTCGGACGAGACGTCCAGCAGTTCCTTCTTCGTCATCCGGATCTCGCGGTTGGCGATGTCCGAATACGTGCCGTAATAGACGATTCCCGATAGGAGCAGGAACAGGCCGTTGAAGCCGACGAAGCACAGAACCATCAACGTGAACAGCCGGGTCGGCACCTTAAGCCTTCTGCGCATGATCGCCATTCCTCTTGAATTCGAAGTTTGATACCGTTGCAGTCCGGCATCGCAGCTTTATTTTACCCCTTGAGTCCGGTTGTTGCGATTCCCTCGGTGAAGTATTTCTGCCCGGCGAAGTAGACGATGAAGCTGGGAATGACGGAGAGCACCGACATGGCAAACACCGCACCCCAGTTGGAGTTGCCCGTCGAGTCGAGGAACAGGCGCAGGCCGAGCGGCACGGTGAACTTCTTGATGTCGCTCAAGTAGATTAGCTGGCCGAAGAAGTCGTCCCACGTCGCCATGAACGTGAAGATCGCCGTCGTCATGATCGCGGGGAGCGCAAGCGGCAGGATGATCCGGATGTACAGCTTAAACCAGCCGCAGCCGTCGATCGCCGCACTCTCGTCGAGCTCGCGCGGGATGCCGCGGATGAACTGCACCATCAGGAAGACGTAGAACGCGTCGGCGAAGAACTTCGGCACCGTCAGCGGCAGGAACGTGTCGACCCAACCCATCTCGTGGAAAATCGTATATTGAGGAATCAGAGTCACGTGGCCGGGAAGCATGAACGTTCCGAGCATCAGCGCGAACCAGAACCTGCGCAGCGGGAACTCGATTCTTGCGAACGCGAACGCCGCCATCGAGGAGCTGATGACCGTGCCTCCCACCGCGATGACGCACAGGAAGAACGAGTTGACGAAGAAGCGGCCGAATTCGATGTTGCGCAGCCCGAACCAGCCGTTATGGTAGTGCTCCAGCGTGAAACGCGAAGGCCACAGACCCGATTGGGTGAAAATCTCGGTGGTCGGCTTAAACGAGCTGGCGATCATCCACAGAACCGGGTACAGCATCAGAATGCCGACTCCGGTGATCAGGAGGTGGAGCGCGTAGGGTTTAATTCTGCTAAGGTGCGGCATCGCGTTATTTCCCTCCGTCCGAATAGAATACCCAGAATCGGGAAGTGAGGAACAGAACTCCGGTGAAGACGGCAATAATCGCCAGCAGCAGCCAGGCCATCGCCGAAGCGTAGCCCATCTCCATGAAGGTGAACCCCTTCATATACAGGTACAGCGAATACAATAAGGTCGAGTTGATCGGCCCGCCGGTGCCTCCGCTGATAACGAAGGCCTTCGTGAACGTCTGGAAGGACTGGATCAACGTTATGGTCAGATTAAAGAAGATGACCGGCGTCAGCAACGGCAGCGTGATCCTCGCGAACTTGCGAAGAATGCCCGCCCCGTCCACGGTCGCGGCTTCGTAGAGCTCCTGCGGCACCTGCTTGAGGCCGGCCAGGAAGATAATCATGACGGAGCCGAATTGCCAGACGGACAAGCCGACCAGCGAATACACCGCATAGTGCGGGTTGGAGATCCACGCCGGGCCTTCGATGCCGAAGACGCCGAGCATCCGGTTGAAGAGACCGTCCTGATCGAACACCTGCTTCCACAGAACGGAGATCGCGACGCTTCCTCCGAGCAGGGAAGGAATGTAATAGATCGTGCGGTAGAAATGCAGCATTCGCAAGCCTTGGTTAAGCAGAATCGCCAGCAGAAGGGCGAACGCGAGCTTCAGGGGCACCGACAGCAGCACGTACTTGAAGGTGACCTGCACGGAATCCGTAAGCCGGAAGTCGTCCGTGAACATCGTCTTGTAGTTGGCCAGGCCGACCCACTTCGGAGCGGTCAGCAGATCGTATTGCGTGAAGGACAAGTACATCGAAGCAATGATGGGACCGAGCGTCAACGCCAGGAAGCCGATAAGCCAGGGCAGCAGGAAGGCGTAGCCTGCCATGTAGGTTTTGTATCTCTGCAAATCCGCTCACTCCTATGTCTGAAGAATGGGGAGCCCGCTGGGAGCTCCCCGATATGGCGTTATTGCGCTTTGGCGAGCAGCTTGTTCACTTCGCTCATGAATTCGTCCACGGCGGAATCGATCGAGGCGACGTCGAACGAGATTTTCTCGCTTGTGAGCTGGAGCAGCTTCGTGAATTCGGTATCGACCGGGAATTGCTGGTAGTCGACGTCGGGAGCGACCTCGCTCACGAGGGAGATGTAATCGTACAGCACCTTGTCGGTCGCGGTCGTGCTTGCGGCGAGCGAGTCGCGAATCTTCGCCGACGGCGGAACGCCGCGCGTGCTGCCGAGGATGGCCCCCGCTTCGGGATCGTTCACCAGGAAGTCCATGAACTTCGCCACTTCCTCCGAATGCTTCGTGCCCGAGTACGCCGTGATGAACTGCCCGGAGATCGGCGGCACCATGCCGCTGCCGGCCGTCCCGTTCGGGAACGTGATGAGGCCGAGCTGATCCTGCGTCAGCGCCTGGAAGCCGGATATCTGCGAAGCCGACGCGCTCTGGATGGCGACCTTGCCTTGAACGATCAGCGACTTGTCGACCGCGGTCGGCGGGTTCGCCACCTGCGTCTCGGCCGGAACGACGGCGCCGGACTTGCGCAGGTCGGACCATAGCGTGAACCAGTTCACCATGTCTTGCTTGTCGAAGTGAATCGCTCCGTCGCGGTACAGCTCCTTGCCTACGCTGCCGAGGTAGGAGGCCAGCGTCGCCGAGTCGCTGGACAGGTCGTAGGAGCCGTAATAGCCGTCTCCCAGCTTATCCGCGATCTGCTGCACGATCGTCTTGAAGTCGTCGTACGTCCACTTCTCGGTCGGCACCGCGACGCCCGCCTTGTTGAACATGCTGGCGTTGTACAGCAGCGCGGACGAGCTGACGCCGAGCGTTACTCCGTACACCTTGTCATCCACGGTCGCTTCGCGCACAAGGCTTGGCGTGAAGTCGTCCAGGTTGATCGTCTGGCCGATGTAAGGCTTCAGGTCGAGCAGCGAGTTCTTGCCCGCGTATTCCTTGATGTTGCCGCCCATCTGAATCAGGTCCGGAGCGTTGCCCGCCGCAATCTGCGTGTTCAGCTTGTCGAAGTAGCCGTCGAAGCCGGAATATTCGCCCGTAATCGTGATGCCCGGGTTGTTCTGCTCGAACAGCTCGATCGCCTTAAGCGTCTTCTCGTGGCGCTCCTCGGAGCCCCACCATGCCATGCGCAGCTCGACCTTCTTGGCCGGCTGGCTTGCCGAAGCCGACGACGACGCGCCGGCAGACGGCGACGCGGAAGCGCCGGAATTGGAGTTGTCGTTCCCGTTGCCGCCGCACGCGGCGAGCACAAGGAACGAGGATAACATCGTGAGAGAGACGATCTTGCGGGTATTCATTTGTTGCAACCCCTCCTCTAATTTCGTTAGCTGTATTGTTCGCTGATTCGTCCGTTGCTCTCTCATTGTAAGCCCCCGTGTAAGCGCCTTCCATAAACAAAAGTAAGGCATTGCTTAACAAAACTCAGCAGTTCCAAACCAGATTCAAGTCTTAGGCGCTAATAGGCACGTTGCCCCCGGTTAGCGGTTGTTACATCAAGTAGCAAAGGCTATAATACGCTATAATACGGATAACCATTACGCGACGGAATGTGAGGATTAACGAGATGGACCCGAAGAAGAGATACGAGAGCGAGCGGCTTGCCGGCAAGGAAAATCGGGAGCGGACGATTGTCGAAGCCGCCGAGCAAGTATTCACGAATAAGGGGATCGAGAACGCGACCATGCAGGACGTCGCGACCGAAGCGAATGTCGGCATCGCGACCGTGTTCCGCTTCTTCTCGAAGAAGGACAAGCTCATCCTTGCCGTCGCCACTCGGAAAATGGAAAGCGTGCTGCAGGACTTCCGGGACATCGCGGAGAGCCCCGTTCCTTGCATTCGGAAGATCGAGCTGCTGTTCGACAACTTCTCCCGACTGGAGAGCCTCGGCCAGGCCAAGCTGCTCGAGAACTTCGACAGCTATGTCGCCCATCTCCCGGAGCCGCTCGAGGATATCGAAGCCTACGACACCGTCTACCGCCAGATCTCCCGCGTCTTCGCCTCCATCGCGGAAGAAGGCGCTCGGGACGGCTCGATCCGGACCGATATTCCGACTCAAGAGGTGCTGACGACGATCGTCAACGTCTTCGGCGTGTTCTCTCGCAAGCTGACCCTTCTCAGCCACATTCCCGTGGCCCGCCAGGACTTCCCTCCGCAGAGCCAGCTTGAGCAGTTGAAGAAGATTTTCCTCTCCTACCTTCGCCCCCCGGAATAACGGGTTAACAACAACCGCCAGGGAGACTCCCGCGATTCCCCTGGCGGTTGTTGTTGCTATTCGGCCGTACTCGCACCTTTATATCATATCCGTTCTCCTAGGAATTCCATGTAATATCGCGGGTCCGGCTCTTTCGAATATGGTATTTTTCGTAAAAACGCTCAGTAAATTCCTTCCCGCGATGAGCACTTCTCTTTTCGAGAAATAGTGTCTTATCCCTTCTGTTCAGTTTCGCCCCCCGTTCCCCAGTTGCGCCGCACAGTGCCTTATCCCTCTTGCTCAGTTCCGTCATTCATTCCGCCCAACAGTGTCTTATCCCCTTCGTTCAGTCCCTCCTATTCTCCCGACAGTGTCTTATCCCCTTCGTTCAGGAACCGATACTCATTTTGCGATCCGTTCGCGATCCAATTGGGGAATGGATGTCTTTCCCTAAAAAACATTTGAAATAAGAACGTTTGTTTGGTATAATGGAAGCACAATCCCTCTCCTGGCGGTGATCCTCTCATGATCGACGACCCGATCGCTTTCGCACAGTTCAAGGAACGCTTCGCCTCCAATCAAGCCTGCATCTCGGCTTTGTTCGATGCGCGCTGGCCGGATGGCTTCCGTTGCCCTTGCTGCGGCCAAACCCGTTACTTCCTGATTCGGACCCGCAGGCTTCCCCTGTTCGAATGCGCCTCTTGCCGCCGACAGACGTCCCTGATCTCAGGGACCGTTATGGAAGGAAGCTCCACTTCGCTCCCCCGCTGGTTCCAAGCGATCTATCTGCTCTCGCAGCCTTCCGGCATTGCGGCGACGGAGCTGCGCGACATCCTCGGGGTTACCTATAAAACAGCCTGGCTCATCGCCCACAAAATCCGGCACGCCCTGTCCTTGGAGGTGGAGAGCCGCATTCTGAGCGGCAACGTCCATATCGAGCACGCCGATTATGGCCCCGCCCTCTATCTCGATGCGCGTCAGCCTTTGCTTCTTGCGGCCTCGTTGGACGAGCAGCAGCAGCCCGAGTTCTTTCGCTTCTGGCAGCCGTCGCCGGACCATGTTGAGGAGGGCTTCTTCAGGCGGATCGCCCGAGCCGGCATCGAGGCATTCCGGACGACTTGCACGGACGGGAGCCCCGCGACGATTATTCCGCCTGCCGCCAACCGGAGGCATCCCGCTCTTCGGGACCATCGGCGCCATGTCGAGTGTTGGCTGAACGATACGTTCTGCGGCATTCGCCCCAAGCATCTTCAGGCTTACTTGAACGAATACGGCTATCGTGCCAACCATGCGGCGGACTTTCTTGGCCCCGGCCTGTTGCTTGGCTCCGTTCTTCGTCTGAGCGCCATCACTCCCGCCATCACTTATCCCGAGCTCACGAAGGACCGGCCGGTCCTCTTGCCCCCGTGGCACAAGTTCGAGAGCAAGAAGAAGTGGCGGGGCAAGTGGCTTCGGCTTTATACCGCTGTTTAACGGGGAGGCTTCCATCTGCTCATAACGTGGCTTAAGTGGCGATCGGCTCTTCAACTCCAGGCGGCTGCTCGTTGAACATAAACGGGATGACACCTGAACAAATGCCTAAACCGGAACGGAATCGGAACTGCGCAGGAGCTGAATCGAAGCCGAATCGGAACAGTCCGGAACTTGGCGGATCGAAATCTGGCGGGGCGGAATCTGACAGGACGGAACCTGAACGGAGGGGATAAGGCACCCTTTGGGAAAAAGGGGAATGCTGTTCTGGAGCGGCCCCCTGCCTCGAGTCCCCCCATCCCCTCCCGCCCTTCTTAGCGGGGGATCCCTTAACCGCCGCTCGCCTCCGCACCGGACAGAGAAGAGCACTCGCGGAACGCGAAGTGGCGGCACCCCTGACAGCAAGCTGGGTCCAGCTTCGTGAGAGCGAAGCCGATCGCGTCTCCCGTTCGCGTGAAGAAGCGATCCCGCCCGATCAGGTCCGCGAGGCCGGCCGTCTCGAGCGTTCGCATCGGCTCGCTTCGCAGCTCGGAGACGAGAACCGTCCCGCCGCGCTTGCGGAAGTGCTTGACGATGCTGGAGAGGTACGCCGTCGCCGTCGCGTCGATATAGGGAACGTAGCTCATTCGCAGAATGAGCACCTTGGGGTCGCTGTGAATCTCCTTCAGAATCGACTTCTCGAATTGGTCCGCTACTCCGAAGAACAGCGCTCCTTCGACTGTAAAGATGCTGATCTGCGGGCAGTTACGCTGTTCGCCGACCGCTCGGGCGGACAGCTTCTCCCCCTTGTCGGCCGGGTCTGGCAGCACCTTCTCAAGCGCGAGCTGGCCGCTCATTTTCTTGATGAAGATCCCCGCCGACAGCACCAGCCCGACCTCGACCGCCGTCGTCAGATCGGCGAACACGGTCAGCAGGAATGTCCCGGCCATAACGAACGATTCCGCGCTTCTCGCCTTGAGGATATGCCAAAACTCCTGGCGCTCGCTCATGTTCCAGGCGACGATCATCAGGATCGGAGCCATGGCAGCAAGCGGAATTCGAGATGCGTACGGAGCGAACAGGATCAATACAAGCAGCACGACGATGCCGTGAATGACGCCGGAGAGCGGCGACGCTGCTCCGTTCTTGATGTTCGTCGCCGTCCGGGCGATCGCTCCGGTCGCCGGAATTCCGCCGAACAGGGGGGTGACCATATTCGCAATCCCCTGGCCGATCAGCTCGCGGTTGCTGTTGTGCCGCGTGCCGGTCATGCCGTCGGCAACGACCGCGGAGAGCAGCGATTCGATGCCGCCGAGCAGCGCGATGATCAACGCGGGCTTCAGCAGCGGAACAAGCGATTCGGGCGACAGGTCGGGAAGATGAAGGCCGGGCAAACGATTCGGAATCGCGCCGAATGTCGAACCAATCGTGGCGACTTCGTTCGGGTAGAAGAGAGATGCGACGGCCGTCGCCAGCAGCAGACCCAGGAGCGAGGAAGGAATTCGGGGGAGGAAGCGGGCTCCGAGCAGCAGGACGGCCAGGCCGACGGCGGCGGTCGCGACGCTGTAGAGGTTCGTCTCGCGGAGGTGGGACACAATCTCCCCCATGTTCGCGACGAACGACTCGTGCTTCGGCAGGTCGCGCAGGCCAAGGAAGTTCGCGAGCTGTCCGGCGAAGATCGTCACCGCGATGCCTGCCGTGAAGCCGATGGTGATCGGACGCGGAATGTACTTGATGACGCTGCCGAGCCGGAACAGCCCCATTAGGACAAGCAGGATGCCGGCGAGGAAGCCGGCGATCAGCAGCTTCTCGTATCCGTACTGAAGCACGATCGCGAGCAGAATCGGTACGAACGCTCCCGTCGGTCCTCCGACCTGGAACTTGGAGCCGCCGAACAAGGAGATCAGAACGCCGGCGACGACGACCGTATATAGGCCGTATTCGGGCTTCACTCCCGACGCAATGGCAAACGCCATTCCAAGAGGAATGGCGACGACTCCGACGATTATACCCGACAACAAATCCCGCCGCAGGGAGCGGGCGTCATAGCCTTCGAACCGGCCGCTGAATCTCATGATTGACGAGCACCTTCAAACATCTGATTATTTGAATATTGATATTATCATAAATCCAAATATTAAAGGCGTCAATCGGCAATCTATCTCACCCGCTGCAATCGTCCGTCAGTTCTGCTTCATGCTCTCCAGCATAGAGATCGCATTGACGAGATGGTTGTCGAAGATCTGCCGCGCAACTTGAAGAAGCTCCTTGATGAGCGGGTCCCGCAACGAGTAAATGACGGAGGTTCCGTCCTTGGTGCCGTACACGACGTTCTTCCCGCGAAGAATGGCGAGCTGTTGCGACACCGCCGAGCCTTCGCTTCCGAGCAGCGTCTGGATCTCGTTCACCGTCTTGTCTCCTTCAGACAGAACCTCGAGAATCCGAATTCGGAGAGGATGCGCCAACGCTTTAAAAAAATCGGCTTTGAATTGCTGAACTTCTTGGAACATATAAGGAATGCCCTCCCCGAGCCTGGGTGTCGTCTGGTTATCTCTAACCAGAATAACACATTCAGGACGGAGAGGGCACCCGCGCGGGACCTCTATACTTCGATCGATTGAATAAGCCCCTTCAGCTTCTCGGCCGACTTATGCAGAAGTTCCTTCTCGGACTCCGAGATCTGCAGCTTCAGCACCTCGCGCACACCGGTGCGGTCCACGACGCAAGGAACGCCGAGGTACACGTCGGAGACGCCATGGTAATCCTGCAGCAGCGTCGAGACGTTGAGCACGGCTCCTTCGTCGCGCAGGATCGCGGTGCAGATCCGGTCGAGCGCAAGAGCGATCGCGTAATAGGTCGCCCCCTTCGCCGAGATGATCTCATAGGCCGCATCGCGCGTATTGCGGAAGATGCGATCCTTCTGGTCCTCATCGAACGAGATGCGTGTGCCCGCGATGTTGGCGAGGCTCCATACCGGCAGCTCGGAATCTCCGTGCTCGCCGATAATATGCGCATGGACGCTCCGCGGATCGATGCCGAGCTCCTCCCCGATCAAGTACCGGAATCTCGCGCTGTCGAGCAGAGTTCCCGAGCCGATGATCCGGTGAACGGGCCACTGCGATTTTTTCCAAGAGAAGTAGCTCATAATGTCGACCGGATTCGAAGCGATCAGCAGAATGCCGTCCTGGTTGTACTTGAACACCTCCGTCATGATGCTCTCGAAGATGCCGACGTTGCGCTTCAGCAGGTCGATCCGCGACTCGCCCGGCTTCTGAGCGGCTCCCGCCGTGATGATGATAATGTTCGCCCCGGCGCAATCCTCGTAGCTCCCCGCCCATACCTTCGTGCGGCCGAGAAACGGCATGCCGTGGTTCATGTCGATGGCGTCGCCCCTCGCCTTGGCCTGATTGGCGTCGATGAGCACGAGCTCGTCCGCCCGCTCCCTCAGCAACAGCGTATATGCGGTCGTCGCTCCTACCGCTCCGACTCCGATGACGACGATCTTTGTTTTGCTCATCGTGTTACTCATGATTATCAACCTCCGATTGTGATGGCTGGGCATCCAGTTCGTCCAAGTAAGGCTTGTTCACATAATAATACATGAAGCCCATCAGAACGGCACCGCCGATAATGTTGCCTAGCGTAACCGGGATGAGGTTGTGGAATACCCCGCCCATCGAGATTGTGCCGGGATGATGCAGCACCAGCGCAATCGCGAACGTACACATATTGGCGATACTATGCTCGTAGCCCGAGATGAAGAAGCAGAAGACGAACAGGATCATCGCGAACATTTTGGCACCGTCGCCCTTCATGGACATCGGCACGAAGAATGCGAGGCACACCAGCCAGTTACAGAGCAGCGCCCGGAAGAACAGCTCCATGACCGGCAGGTTCATCTTCTTGTCCACGACGCTGAGCAGGAACTCGTTGACGGAGGATTCCGAGAACAGCCCTGTCGTAAAGATAATAAACGCGAAAAAAGCAGCACCGACGATATTGCCTATGTACGTGTAAAGCCACAGCTTCAGGACGGTCTTCCACTCGAGCCTCTTCCGGAGAGCCGCGTAGGTATAGTAGAACGTGTTGCCGGTGAACAGGTCCCCTCCTCCGTACGAGATCAGGATGATCGCCGCCCCGAACGTAATCGCGGCCATCGGATACGTAAGCGGCGAATGCTCCCCATAGAAGAAGCTGCCCGTCTTGAACGCGACGATGACCCCGAAGCCGATAAACATGCTCGCCAGCGCGGAACGCGCGATATACCGGAGCCTGCTCTGCTTAAACACTTTATGCTTCTTCAACGCAAGCTTCTCCACCTGCTGCAGAGCGGTAACTTCCATTGCAGGTTCACCCCCTTCTCCGGATCGGATTGGCAACAGTACCAGTGTAATCCACACCCGGCTCCAGTGACAACATAAGGTTTGTCCGGTTGCCGTTATGCGTAAGGACATGGTCTCTACTGTACGCAATAGGGAGCGCGCGGCGCTGTGCGGTAGATCACACCTTGAGGGGACTAAGGAACCAAAGACTAACAAAAAAATCCGCCCGATATCTGCCCGATAGGAAGAAATCGGACGGATGTCGGGCGGTCGGAACCGGATCAGCCGGATAACGAAGACCGATTCCAGAATAAAGGCGGCGCTTACTCGGCGGGCGGCTCGCGATCCGGATCACGATCCGCAGAATCGGCATCGGCTTCCTTGTCCGCGTCGACGTCGGCTTCCGCATCGGCAAGCGGGCTGGACAAGCCAGCGGAAGCGGCGGAAAACTCGGAGTCGGCGTTCAGCTCTTGCCGCAGTTCCTCCGTCAGCTTCCGCATAAGCTCGCGCAGCCGCTCCGCCCGTTCGGACCCCGGATCGGCCTGCGACTCTCTCGCTGCCCGGGCCAGCAAGCCGACGGCTTCGGGCCAGCCGATTGCGAGATCCCGCAAGTCGCGCTTGTCGAAGGGAGGCCATCCCTCCCGTTCCGGTCCGGGATGACCGCGCCGATCCCAGCGCCCCTCGGGAGCGACCGGCGCCTCCTTCGCGCGCTCGCGAAGATGCTCCTTGCCCGCTTCCGTAATCTCATACAGCTTCTTGCCTTCCGCTTCGCCGGATTGGACGAACCCCATCTCTTCGAGCAATTGCAGGTTCGGATAGATCGAGCCGGCGCTCGGCGTGTACAAGCCGCCCGTCTTCTCCTCCATCGCTTTGATCAACTGGTAGCCGTGCATCGGCTCGGCGGCAAGCAGCTCCAGCAGGGCGAACTTGAACTCGCCGCGCATGAAGAAGCGTTTGCCTTCGCGCCGGCCGTCGAACCAGGGTTCCCCGCGTCCTCCGAAACCGGGGCGGCCCCGCCCCGGCCCGTCGAAGCCTCGGGGACCGCCTCCGCGGCCCGGATGGCCCCCGAAGCCTCCGTGGCCTCCGTGCCCCGGATGACCGGGATGACGGCCGCGACCGTCCGGCCAGCCGCGATCGCTCGGACCTCCGCGACCGCCGCGTTCCTCTGGTCCGCCGCGGCCTCCGTAGCCTCCCCGCCCATCGCGCTCATCCGGCCCGCCGCGGCCGCCTCCCCTTCCGTCATCCTGACGGAAAAACATCTCCCGTCCGCGCAAGGCTTCTCCCCGGAAGCCTCTCCAACCTTGGCCGCGCTGCCTTCCATGTCCGAATGGATTCATTCTCATGATCGTTCACTCCTTGTTATATAGTGGATGTTAATTAGCAGATGCATTCAATACGATATATCGTTAACGATGTACCCATACTATAATACGATATATCGCATTAAGTCAAGCGACATTCTCCGATCCGCCATCCTCCGCGATTTTATGCGGTTTTTCACACTCATCGGCTGGGATACGCGGCAATTGCGGTGTTTTATGCGGTTTTTAGCATACATCCAGCACCTCGGGCCGGAATCTCCGCTATGTATGCTATTTTTCACATAGAATCGCTCAAACCACCCGTTATTGCGCTGCACGAATGCGAAATTTCACATAAATCCCCGACATCCGCAACAAAAAGGAACATCCCCGACCAGACAGGGATGTTCCTCGCAAATATGTTTTTCTCCGACTGACTGTCTGCCTACGCCTGAACCGGCCTCGCCTTCCTGAAGAACAACGAGATCGCGACATTGACCACGGCCAGCGCCAGTCCGATCTTGAACACAAGCGAGGAGCCCGCCGCCGCGGCTTCCTCGATGCTGGGGGCGACCGCCTCCAGGTAGCGGTTCTGCTTGGCGGTCATGAGCGACACCATAACGGCGATGCCGATCGCGCCGCATACCTGCTGAGCCGTCTGCGTAATCGCGATTCCGTCCGGGTAGTACCGGCGCGGCAGGGCGTTAAGCGTGTTCGTCTGGACGGATGCGATAACGAGCCCGACGCCGAGCATCATGACGACATGCGTCAGCGCGACGGCCCACAGGGCGGTCTCCGTCCCGTATGTCGCATAGAGCAAGTAGCCGACCGCGATCAGAATCGTCCCCGGCACAATGACGGCGCGGGGGCCGTACCTGTCGAACATCCGGCCGATAACCGGGGACAGAATGCAGTTGAGCAAGCTGCCCGGAAGCAGCAGCAGGCCGGTCGCGAACGCCGTGACGACGAGCGCGATCTGCATGAACATCGGCAGCACGACGAGCAGGGACAGCATGTTCAGGAACGTAATCATGTTCATGATAAGACCGAGCACGAAGAGCGGACTGCGGAACGCCTTCATATTGAGCATCGGCATCTCCATCTTCGTCTGGCGAAGCGCGAAGAGGAGCAGGCCGGACAAGCCGACGACGATCGAGCCGGTCACGAGTCCGTCGCCCCAGCCGCGGTCGCCGGCGGCGCTGAAGCCGTAGACGACGCCTCCGAAGCCGATCGTGGACAAGCAGACGGACAACGCATCGAGCCTCACCTTGCGCAGCTCGTTCAAGTTCGGAATATGGATGTAGCCGAGCGCAATGGAGAACAATAGGAACGGAAGCGTGAACCAGAATATCCAGTGCCACGACAGCGTGTCCAGAATGAGGCCGGCGAGCGTCGGCCCGAGCGCGGGTCCGGCCAGAATGACCAGCCCCATGACGCCCATCGCCCCGCCGCGCTTATCCGGCGTGAAGATGGTGAAGATGACGTTCTGGGTAAGCGGAAGAACGATCGCAAGCCCTGCCGCTTGAATGACCCGCGCCGCAAGCAGAATTCCGAAGGAAGGCGCCAGGGCCGCGATGATCGTCCCGAAGATCGACAGCGAGACCGAGGTGAGGAACAGTTGGCGTGTCGTCAGCCTCTGCATCAGCACGCCGGTGACCGGAACCAGGATGCCGAGCGTCAGGAAGTACCCCGTCGCCAGCCACTGGACGGTCGTATTGCTGACTGCGAAGATCGCGGTCAATTGGCTCAGAGCGATGTTCAATGCCGTCTCGCTGAAAAGCCCGACGAAGCCGGCCACGAACAGAGCGGCCATGATCGGTACGGTGTTGGTCTTGGTTGCTGTAGCGGCAGTTGTTGCTGTGGCAGTAATTCCTTTATTCACTTGATTCTAACTCCTTTATCATAGTTGGCAGCCATTGCTTGATGGCCAAGAGAGGCTCTGTCGATTGAGTCGTCAAGCAGAGTACAATGCCCCCTTCGAGCGATGCGTTTACCATAAGCGCCAAGGAAGACGCTTTCTCTGCCGCTAGGCCGTCCTCCGCAAGTCTGCGCCGGAAGATCCCCTGCATCTCCACATACAATTGGGCGCAAGCCCTCCTCACCGGATCGCTGAGCGTATCGATCCCGCTGACGACACTGCTGATCGTATAGCCCGCGATCGTCCCCTCCGTCTCGTAGAGGAAGATCAGCCGGTCCAACACGGCGCCGATCGCCTCCGCCGTCGTCGGTTGGCGCTCGAAGATCGACTCGATGTCTTCTGCAATCGCCTCATGCAAGGAACGAATGCAGGCGAGCAGCAGTTCTTCCTTCCCACCCGGAAAATGATGGTACAACGCACCCTTGGTCAGATGGCCGAGCTTGAGAATTTCGTTGAGCCCCGTGCCCGTATAGCCTTGCTTCTGAAACAGCTTGGTCGCGATATCGATTATCAGCGATTTCGTGTCCATTCCCGCAACACACCTCCACATACCAACCAGTCTGTTTGTTATCATACCAAAAAAATTTTCGCAAAAGCAACTCCCGATTCCTGTCATTATTGCGAGCCTCCGGAAACAGGTCAAGAATCGTTAAAAGAGACATCTTCGGTGCCGCGGTGCGCCTTAATGATTGCGAATGTTCTGAAAATATGACGATTTAACCCTCCTCCCACCCGTGATACATTCGAGCTGCGCTGCAACCACGTCCCCTTCAGCTTGAAGCGCAACGCTTATAATCCGGTACGCCAAGGGGGGTGATCCGGCTTCTCACAGCAAGGGACCGGCTCCATGGACAGACCGCAACCCGCGCATCATTCCATTACAAGGAGGTAATCCAATGAAGAAGACCATCACCTTGCTTGTGCTGTTCCTGCTCCTGCTAGACTCGTCCTCCGCCTTCGCCGCACCGAAGCTCAACACGTTCGAACGGCCCGCCCGGGGCACTGCTTATACGCTCGGCGAGTGGGCAACGGACGGCTGGAGCGCCCCTTGGGACCTCGGCATGAGCACCCGAACCTGGATCGACGGCTACAACTTCAACCACTCCGGCGGCCAATCTCTCCGCGTCTTCTACCCGGCGGGGCAGATCGACCCGGACAATTCCGGCGCGCAGGCTCCGTTCGTCCTGACCCCGGGACAGGAATATTACTTGTCCTACTGGGTCCGGTTCAGCAGCGACTTCAGTTGGGGAACGACGGAATTCGCCGGCAAGCTCGGGCTCGGCTTGGCCGGAGGCGCGGCATGCTCGGGCGGCCAGACGTGCACCGGCTATAACGGCTTCAGCTCGCGGATGATCTGGCGATCCGGCGGCCAAGCGGCCATCTATTACTATCATATGGGCAACAACGGCCAATACGGGGACTACGCCGTGCTCAAGAACAGCAACGGCACCGATATTTACTACCCGAAGGGAACCTGGGTCAACATCGTGCAGCGGCTCAAGGTCAACACGGTGACGAGCGGAGCGGCGAACCCGGACGGCGAGATTCAGATCTGGTACAACGGCGTCTCGGCGGCCACCATCACCGGCCTGCGCTTCGTCCGCAATGCCGATCTGGTCGACAAGGCGTACTTCTCGTCGTTCTTCGGAGGAGCAACGTCGTCCTTCGCGCCGGCCAACGATTCGTATATCTGGTACGACGACCTGAAGGTGTCCACGAACCGGGCGGATATCTGCGAGCTCAGCTCGGGAGGCTGCTTCACCCGGACGTTCCAGGCGGAGGATTACACGGCGATGCACGGCGTCATGACCGAGCCGACGCCGGATGCCGGCGGGGGGCTGAACGTCGGCGGCATCGACGCGCAGGACTGGATCGCCTTCGGCAACGTAACGATCCCGAAGACCGGCACCTACCTCGTGGAGTACCGGGTCGCCTCCCCCAACACCGGCGGCAAGCTGTCGCTCGACATCAACGAAGGCGCCACCGTTCTCGGGCAGGTCGACATTCCGAACACCGGCAGTTGGTCCAGCTACCGCACCGTCTCCCACCAGGTCCAGATAACGGCGGGAACGTACCAGTTCGGCCTGTACGCCCCGGTCGGCGGCTATGACATCAATTGGTGGAAGATCACACAGCTCTACTAAGCCAGAATCTGCCAGTCTAAACCATCGGCGGACCGGGCAACCGGCTGCCGGTGGTTTTTTGGGAAGCGGTGTTTGTATGCGAGAAACCGCACTTATAGAGGCAATTACGATACCGGGGTGCTGGATGGGAGATGCGCACAACGACACCCGCCTATCGATGAGCCGCCGGTTAGCGTGAAACCCGCCTATCGATGCTCCGAAGAGACGATTGGCGAAGCCAATGAGCGTGAAACCCGCCTATCGACTGTTCGTTCCACTTGCAATCCCGTCCAGCGGCTCTCCCCTCTCTCGCCTGCGCCCTATTCCCTCTGGCAGCATTAGGTCTCTTCTCCCTTTCGTTCAGGACAAGGATGTGCAAGGGGAATGAGCTGACCCAAGAGCAAAGGGGATGATCGGCAAGCGAAGGTTCCTGATTCAAGGGGAGAAGAGGCATAAGGGTTTAGCAGGGGGATCGCGCCCTTGCCAACCCCATAATACGGAATTCCTCTCGCCAACATGCCGACCGCGCAGGGCGGGTGCTATATAAGTTGAACGAATGAATTTAACCTAGCAAGTTACAATCGCACAGAACGATGAACCCGAAAACTCCTGACCCGGGGCCAGGTCGAGTGAATAAGCCTGAAATTTCGAGTACATTTCGCGGTCTGTGGCCCGATCGAGCGAATAAGCCTGAAATTTCGAGTACATTTCGCGGCCTGTGGCCATGTCGAGCGAATAAGCCTGAAATTTCGAGTACATTTCGCGATCTGTGGCCATGTCGAGCGAATAAGCCTGAAATTTCGAGTACATTTCGCGATCTGTGGCCCGATCGAGCAAATAAGCCTGAAATTTCGATTACATTTCGCGATCTGTCGCCAAACCCGTCTGCGGCCAGCACGGCGGCCCAACTTCCCACTTCATCGTAATAGAATCTCATACCATGAGCGAAGTATCGAAACGAGTGTGCCCGTTAAAATCTCTGGTTCAACATCGTATTAAACCATATAAAACGCGAGGTTCCCGCCGATCCACGCCGACGAATGTGAAAAACCGCATAAGAAGAACCGTCAGGGCGAAGTTTCCCCGACGGTTCTTCTTATTTGCGGTTTAGAGGAGCTGCAGCAGCCGAACGATGACCGTCGCCGCTTCGGCGCGGGTGACGACGCCGCCAGGCTCGAACAGGTTGCCCGTTCGGCCCTTCATGAGGCCGAGAGCTTGCGCCTGCCGAACCGCGTCGGCCGCCCAGACGGGAATCTTCGCCGCGTCAGAGAAGCCTGCCGCCGCACTCGCCGTCGCAGCCGTTGCGCCGGCTTCCATTGTGCCTGCTTCCATTGCGCCGGCTTCCGTAGCGGCGGCATCCAGCGCGTTCGCCAGCAGCAGCGCCAGTTGCGCGCGGCTTAGCTCCTCGCCCGGCCGGAGCGTGCCGTCCGCATAGCCGTGCAGGATGCCCGCCTTGACGGCCTGCGCCAGCGCCGGCTTCGCCCAGGCGCCGACCGCGTCGGCGTCGGAGAAGCCGCCGAGCGCTTCCGCGCCGCCGGAGAGCTTCAGCCCGTTCATCAGCATGACGATGAACTCCGCCCGCGTCACGCTTTGGTCCGGCTTAAAGCTGCCGTCTGCGTAGCCGTTCACGATACCGGCCTCGAGCGCGGCCTTGATATCGTTCTCGGCCCAATGGCCGGCGATGTCCGCGAAGCTCGGACTTGCCGCCGGAGTCTCGACCGCCAGAACCGCGAACTTGGTCAGGTGGTTGGACTCGACTGTCACGTAGCTTCCGCTTACCGTCCCTCCCATCTCGACCCAAAGCTTTTTCTCCTCGTCGTAGTAATGAATCGAAGGCTTCTCGCCCGCGGCCAGCTTCGCCGGGTCGAACTGCAGGCGAATCGTGATCGGCTTC
Organism: Cohnella fermenti; assembly: GCF_004801405.1. Taxonomy (GTDB): domain Bacteria; phylum Bacillota; class Bacilli; order Paenibacillales; family Paenibacillaceae; genus Cohnella; species Cohnella fermenti. Next base: position 50,271 of record NZ_SSOB01000004.1, on the reverse strand, counting down.
GTGAAAGCGCCGGGCTCGCTCTTCGTGATCTCGAAGACGGAGCTGAGCAGCTTGTCGCCGCCGGCCGCCAATGACGCGAGTACGGCCGGATCGGCCAGCCTCTCGGCGATGTACTTCGCCGCTTGGCCGAGCGCCCCCGCAGGCACGGTCACCGTCAGCTCCTGGCCGATGGCCAGATCCGACGCCGTTCCCGCGGCGATCGTCTTCTCCGCCCGGTTAGGGTCGGTCGGAGTCGTCACGCTCGTTCCGCCGCCAGGGTAAACCGGCGTGGTCGGGTCCGTTGGATCGGTCGGGTCCGTTGGGTCTGTCGGGTCTGTCGGGTCTGTCGGGTCTGTCGGGTCTGTCGGGTCCGTTGGGTCTGTCGGGTCTGTCGGGTCTGTCGGGTCTGTCGGGTCCGTACCGCCAATCGTCGAGCTGACCATGACGAAGCCGTTGTCCGCCGTGAACGCTGTCTCCTCGCCGTTCCACAGCGCCGATGTCGCACCCGGCGCGTAGACGACGGCGGTCAGGCTCTCGTAGCCCGTCCAGCCTTGCGTATCCACGCTCAGCACGCCGTTCACGTACGAGACCGCCAGCTTCACCTCGTCCGCCGTCAAACCTGCGCCGTCTGCGAACGAGTATTGCAGTTGCCCTGCCGCCTCAACGTCCGGGTTATAGTAGAAAACCTGCCCGCGCCCGTCCTTCAGCTTCACTTCGATCGATCCGCCCTCCGTCCGGCTGACGCTCTCGATGATGCTCTCCCCGGAGAACGGCTCCAGCACGCTGACGAATTGGGCGCTCGACGCGTTCACGCGGTTGATCAGCACCGGCGTATACACGTCCGTCGCGTTGCCCGGTCCCGGCGCTTCGCCCACGATCATCTGCGTCGGCTTGTCGTCCGAGCTTGTCAGGCTGAACAGCTTGAGGCCATTGCCCGCCGCGGTCGTCCAGGCCCCTTCCCACAAGCCGGTCGCGTCCGATACCTGCCCGTTGCGGAAGAACGAGTATGCATCATCCGTGCCAAGCGTCTCGTTGTAGGTCGCCTGCTCCTCATCCGTCGCGAATTCGCCCATGCCGTGCACAATCCAATCGATCTGATGCTCCGAGTCGGACGAGACGCTGAACAGGTCGATCAGGTAGTTGTCCGTGACGGCGACCGTGCGCTCGTACCGGTTCAAGCCCTCGTACGCCTTGCTCGCCGTGTTCGTCATGATGCCGATCGTTTCGGACGGCAGGAACAGCTTCGTCGGCTCGTAAATCTCCGTCGCCCCGTCCGCCTGCACCTGCTGCGTCTGTCCATCGAGCAGCACCGTGTTGTGCGGGAACGACTTTTTATAATAGGACTCATACATCGAATTGCTGTAAGGCGGAATGCCCGGGTCCGGCGCCAGGCGCTCCCCCTTGCCGAAAATCTCGAGATGAAGCTTGTCCGGATGGCCGTGATAACCCCCGTGCTTGCCGTAATCGACTAGCGCGTACAACTGGTCGTCTCCTTCGCCGGCGCGCAGCACCGAATGGCCGATGCCCGTGAAGTTCACGCTCTCGGACGGCAGCGAGCCGCCGCTCGGAATCTCGTCCACGCCGTAGAACACCGCTTGCTCGCCCGCAATGCCGGAGCCGGAGTTGCCCGGAACGACGAAGCCGCCGCGCACGCGGCCGTTGTCTGCGTAGAGCTTGTTCAACAGCGCGCCGTAGGCCGGGTCGAGGTAATGCGCGTACACCGCCTCGTAATCCATCGGGACGACCCTGCCCGGAGCCGCCAAGCTTGTCGGATACTTGCCCGAGTCGTTGCCATTGATAATCCCCAAGTCGGGAAAAGCATACTGAAGAGTCACGTCGTACATTTTCTTAAAATTCGGGCTTGCGAACAAGTCGTACCCCATGCTCTGAAGCGCCTGGGCATGATAGAACAAGGCCGATTGCGCGTAGAAGTGGTAGCCGATCGCTCCCTCATACCAGAAGCCGTCGGACAGCACGCTGTTCTCCATCTGGAAGTCGAAGCCGCTGCGTCCGGACACGGAGAAGTCCATCAGCGTCTTGTCCTCCAGCAGCGCCCCGATCGCTCCGATCGCGGCGTTGTGCCACGTCTGCCAGTTCGACTTGCCGGTGTCGTAGCCCTGCAGCGTCTTCGCCGACGGAGCGAACAGGTTCATCTCGATGTCGTACTTCTCCGCCGCGCTCAGCAGGCCGCTCGGCTCGATCAGGTCGTACGCTTGCGCCAGCGAGATGATCTGCACGGCCTCGTCGAGCGATTGATAATAGATTCGCCCGTTCAGCGGCTGCAGCGGATAGCTCGGATAGAGCGCCGCGTAGTTCACGAGAATCTCCTTCGCCTTCGCCGCATACTTCGTCTCCCCGGTCAGCGAGTAGACGATGGCGAGGTTGCGGGCGGCCTCGATGTTCGCCGTGTGGGCGTAGAACCGCCAGGCGGCATCCAGGTCGTCGCCGGTATAATACTCGCCGTCCGTCGGACACAGGTGCTCGTGCGGCTTGTCGTAATTAAACGTGAGCGACACGTCGCCGCAGACGTACAGCGTGCTCTCGCCGCCCGGCTTGGACGGATAATTCATCGTCTTGTCGACCCATTCGTCGGCCTTGAGAGCAACTGCTTCCACGTAATCTTGTGCCCAGTCGTAGGTGGCGATTTTCCTCTTCGCTTCGGTCAGTTGGGCCTCGGACGCCATCACGTAAGGATGCTGCATCGTCGCCTCGCGCGGCTGTCCTACCTTCAGGTTCATCTCGATCGTTGTCTCCTTGCCGCCCTGCAGCGGCTTGACGTTCAGCACACTCTTCACCGAATCCCCGGCCTGCGCCGCAGCCGGAACCGTCACGACGACATCGACGTCCGTCTCGGCTCCGTTCGCCACGACGGAGGTCGTCTCGGGGAAGACCGCCTCGTAGCCCGCTCCGAACGCCGTCTTCTGCGTCAACTGATACGCCGTCGCTTCTCCTCCGATGTTCTTGAGCGAGAAGGCGTAGTGGACCGTGCTGTCCGGCAGCGCGCTCTTGTCGATCTGACGAATCGACGGCTCGATTGCGTTCTTCGTCAGCGCCAGCCCGTCGAAGATGAGCTTGTCGGTCGGGCTCGGAGTCGGATCGGAATCGTACCAGCGCGGGTGAATGATCGCCTTCGTGAGGTTGGCGAGGTTCGCTCCGCCGTTGGAGTTGAGGAACTTGTTCAGCGGAAGCTCGACCTTCTTCCATCCCTTCCAGTCCACGAAGAACGACGTCATGAAGTACTCGTTGCCCGGATTGCTGTCGTCGGGGGTGTAGAGGATGAAGTAAATTTTTTTGTTCGAGATGGCGTCGGAATACAGCCAGAACTCGACCTGGTCGTTCGACGCCCATGGCGCCGTCTTCACGTCGGTGATGTCGATCGGGGTCGTCGGGTCCAGCCACTGTCCGGACGCGCTGCCGAGAACGGCCGGCTCGGTCACGGGCGTCGTGTTCGTCCACCCGGCGAACGTCTCGGTGTTGCTGATCTGCAGGCTGGAGCTGCCGGACAGGTCGATGTCGTACGAGAAGCTTGCTTCCTCGCTCACCGTGCCGTCCAGCTCCGCCTTGGTCGCAATCGTCTGCGAGCTGTCGACGAGAAGAGGAGCGGTGTAGAGACGGAAGTCGGTGTCGACGCCCACAATCTTGTAGAAAATATCCGCGTCCTCCGTCTCGGTGCTCAGCGACACCGTCTTCGGCTCGGCATACATGCCGGCCGGGGGCGACGCCGTCACGCTCTCGACGTAATCTCCGTAGACGAAGGTGTATTCGTATGTCGTCTCTGCGCTGTCCACTCCGTTCAGCGAGGCCTTGGTCACGAGGGTCGTGTCCTCGGTCAGCACGAGAGGAGCGGTGTAGGCCTGGAAGTCGGCGTCGACTCCCTCTCTCTTATAGGAGATCGTTGCGAGGGAGGACGGGGTCGACGCGGTGGAGAGCGTCACCGTCGCCTTATTGACATATTCGCCCGACGGCTTGCTCGCAACGACCGGATACAGCTCGCCGGCCCCCGTCAGCCGGAAGTCGTCGAGGTACATGTTCAGCTCCGGATCGCGGGTCGTGCCGGACACCCCGGCCTGATCGAAGCGGATATAATCGAGCGGTCCCCACGCCGCCACCGTATCCGCGCTCTTCTGCGTCTTGACCGTCGCCAGCGGAACCTCGATCTCCTTCCAGCCCGTCCAGTCAAGGGCGATGCGGTAATAGTAATATTGGCTGTCGCCCTTCATAAAGAAGCGGATCTGGAACGGCTTCTCCGCCTGGTCGCCGGTCCGCGCCTTCACGTTGTACGCCCAGAACTTGAGCGTGCTGTAGCTGTTCAGGTCGATGTTCGGAGCCTGCTTCGGATAGATAAGCGCCGCTCCGTCGATATATTCGGTCGGCTTGGTCTCGTCGGGGACAATGTTGAGAATCCACTTCTTCGAGCCGGTGCCTTCCTTGATGTAGGCCGGATCGGTGTTCGCGACCAGTGCGATGCCGGCCGTGCCGACCGTATCGCCGGTCGAGTTCGTCGCCGAATCCATCGCATTGAATTGCGTCGAATACGGGACGGCGATCGGCGCTGCGGCGGCAGCGGAACCGGCGCCGGGGTCGGCATCGCCGCCGGCTGCGGCGGCGGTGCGCGGCGGCAACGTGCCGAGCACTGCCGTGACGAGCATAAGCGCCGAGAGAGCGGCGCTGATCGGCTTCAGGTACCTCTGGATCGATAATGCCATCGTGATCATCCTCTCACTTGACTTGATAGTGTGGCCCTCTCGCCCGATAGTCGTGCCGGGCAGGATGGAACAAGCCCCGTCGTGCGGCAACGGGGCTTGCGATTGCGATTACGGCTGCGGCCGCTGTATGGCGGAATTTCCGACATTTGGGCGGGGCGGGACCGGCTTGCGGCTGCTGTATGGCGGAATTTCCGACATTCGGGCGGCTTCGGACGGCTTGCGGCTGCTGTATGGCGGAATTTCCGACATTCGGGCTGGGCGTGACCGACTAGCTGCTGCTGTATGGCGGAATTTCCGACATTTGAGCGGCTCGGGACCGGCTTGCGGCTGCTGTATGGCGGAATTTCCGACATTTGGGCGGCTTCGGACGGCTTGCCGGCTGCTGTGTGGCGGAATTTCCGACATTTGGGCGGGGCGGGACCGGCTTGCGGCTGCTGTATGACGGAATTTCCGACATTTGGGCGGGGCGGGACCGGCTTGCGGCTGCTGTATGACGGAATTTCCGACATTTGGGAGGATCGGGACCGACTAACGGCTGCTGTATGGCGGAATTTCCGACATTTGGGCGGCTCGGGACCGGCTTGCGGCTGCTGTATGGCGGAATTTCCGACATTCGGGCGGATCGGGACCGACTAACGGCTGCTGTATGACGGAATTTCCGACATTCAGGCGGCTTCGGACGGCTTGCGGCTGCTGTATGGCGGAATTTCCGACATTTGGGTGGCTTCGGACGGCTTGCGGCTGCTGTATGGCGGAATTTCCGACATTCGGGCGGATCAGGTGCGCAGTTTGGTTACTCTCTTCCTCCATCCGACGCTCCGTCCCGACCGTGTGCGCTGTTAAACTACCTTCTTGGCTTCTTCGCCGCTACGCCGGGCTCAGGTGCGCAGTTTGGTTACTCTCTTCCTCCATCCGATGCTCCGTCCCGACCGTGTGCGCTGTTAAACTACCTTCTTGGCTTCTTCGCCGCTACGCCGGGCTCAGGTGCGCAGTTTGGTTACTCTCTTCCTCCATCCGACGCTCCGTCCCAACCGTGTGCGCAGTTTCGGAACCTTCCAAAGTCACCATAGAACAATTGTCAAGCACCGTTGAGCTCGCATAAAACCGCGGTGATCGGTCCCCTACCGGCATTACGAATGTGAATTTTCACATAAAATTGTGGCGGCGGGCTGGTGCCAGGCTTGGGGGGCGGGGGAGTTCGGCGAATGTACGCAATCAAGCGTGCCCTTCGCCTCCTTCGCCTCCCTCGCCCCGCTGCCTGCTGCCTCCTACACTCTACCTACTCCCCACCACATACCACATGTTCCCTATTGCCCACCACATGCCGCCTGTCCGCTGCCTGCGAGCTCTTACTTCACAGCCGCCTTGGCGCGGTCGTCGGCTGTCTTGTAGATGGCCAGGATGTCTTCGTAGCCGAGCTTCTTCTCTTCTTCCACGAACTTGTCCCACTCGTCGAAGCTGCGGGTGCCGAGGATGAACTTCGCGAAGTTCTCGTCGCGGTGGCTGTTCAGCGAGTCGCCCTTCGTGCTGAGAATCTGCTGCTCCTCCGGCGTGAAGGCGAGGCTCGCTTGCTTGTAGCCGTCGTACTTGGGCGCTTGCTCGTATGCCGCCTGCAGCTCCGGCGAAGAGACGGAGATGTGGCTGTCGAAGTCGTACCAGGCGTACGTGCCGTCGGTGGACAGCCCCGTCTTCTTGCGCAGGTCGGTAATGTCCGCGTACTTCTCGATGTACGACTTGCCGCTGGCGGTAACGCCTTCCTTGCCCCAGGATACCGTATCGCGTCCTTCCTCGGAGTAGAAGAAGTCGATGAACTTCACGATGTCGTCGACCTTCTTCGTCTTGGAGGAGATCATGAAACCTTCTTCCATCGTCGCGGTGAACGCGTTCTTCTGCGGTCCGCCTTCCCAGCCGGCCGGCGGCGCCATGAATGCCATCGTGAAGTCCGGATTGTCGGCGCGCAGCGCGGAGTTGTAGAAGTCGATCCGGCCGATGTAGTCGAGCGTAACGAATGCGCGATCCGTCGATACGATGTCCTGCCACATCTTCGTGTCGATCGTCAGGAAGTCCTTCGGAATAAGGCCGTCTTTGTAGAACTTGTTGAAGTAGGTCAGCATCGTCTTGTATTCGTCTTGAATCGCCGCGTACTTCCATTCGCCTGCGGTGTCGTCGAAGAACACGCTCGGTGCCGTCGTATCGACCGGAGCGGAGACGTTGAAGCCCGCGCCGAAGTCGTAGAAGTAGCGAAGTCCGTTGCGGAACGTAAGCGGGTAGCTGTCCGGGTATTCGGCCTTCAGCTTCTTCAGCGTGTCATAGAGCTCGTCCCACGTGTTCGGCGTGGACAGCCCCAGCTTCTCGAAGACGTCCTGGCGGTACATCCAGGTGCGGCGATTCGACTCGCCGAGGCCCTGATTCGGGAACACGTACATTTTGCCGTCGGAGGAGAGCACGTTCTGCGTCTCTGTCGGATACTTCTCCATCCAAGCCTTGAAGTTCGGCATCTGATCGACGTAGTCGAGGATGTTGACGAGCGCGCCTTGCTGGCCGAACTTGTCCGCGATCGCCTTCGATTGCGTCCACATCAGGTCCGGCAGATCGCCGGAAGCGATCGTGAGGCTCAGGGCGTCTTCCAGAAGGTTGCCGGCCGGGAGCTGGACGTCCAGCGTGACGCCGGTTTTCTCCTTGATGAAGTCGTACACCTGCCAGTTCTCGTCATACGGCCAGCTCGGGTTGCTGTAGTTCAGGAACGTGAACGTCTGCTCCTTGAGCTCCGGAGATGCGGCCGGCGAGCTTGCGCCGGAGCTGCTGCCGCTTGGCGCGGCGCCGGAAGCCGAGGGGGACGATTCTCCCCCGTTGTTGTTGCTCGAGCACGCGCCCAATACGAGGCTCATGCCCATTACCGCGGCTAACACGACACTTGTCTTCTTGCTCATTGTAGCCCCTCGCTTTCCTTTTCCTGTTCGTATTTTCCCATGCTTGTATATTAACCTTTGACCGACCCGATAAGTGCCCCCTTGGCAAAATACTTCTGGAGGAACGGGTAGACCAATAGGATGGGAACCGTCGTGACGATGATGGTGGCGTACTTGAGAGATTCGTCGATGATCATCGAGTCGCCGCCCACATTCCCCGCTCCGTTCGCGCCGCTGGCGCCTTGAAGCACCATGTTGCGGACGATGATCTGAAGAGGGAACAAGTCGGCGTCTCTTAGGTAGAGCAGCGCGGAGAAGAAGTTGTTCCAGATCGCGACTCCGTAGAAAAGACCGACCGTAGCGATGATCGCCTTGGACAGCGGAAGCACGAGCCGGAAGAAAATCCCGATGTCGTTCAAGCCGTCGATCTTGCCGGATTCTTCGACCTCCTGCGGCATGCCGGAGAAGAACGTTCGCATCACGATGAGGTTCCAGGTGCTGATCGCTCCGGGCAGAATCATCGCCCAGATCGTATCGATCAGGTGGTAGCTGCGGACGACGAGGAATGTCGGAATCATGCCGCCGCTGAAGAACAGCGTGATCGTGACGATGACCATGAAGCCGCGGCGGAACATCATCTCCCGCTTCGAGAGCGCGTACGCTCCCGCGGCGGTGATGAGCAAGGAGATTGCCGTCCCGAGCACCGTGTACACAATCGTGTTGAGATAAGCTCGCCCGATCTCGGGGTTGTCGAATACGGCCTTGTAGGTGTTCAAGGTGAACGCCTTCGGCCAGAAGAACACTTGGCCCTTAAGCACGGGCACGGTGCCGCTCAGCGATACCGCGATCATATAGATGAACGGATAGAGCGCAGAAGCCGCGACGGCGAACAGAACGATATACAGCAAGGCATCGAATACACCGAATTTATGTTTGATAAGGTCCCTCTCCCTTCCTCACCACAGGCTGGTCTCGCTCTTCTTGCGGCTGATCCAATTCGCCGTGAGAATGAAGAGCAGGTTGATGACGCTCGTGAACAGGTCGATGGCCGTTCCGTAGCTGTAATTCATGGATTGGATGCCCGTCCGGAAGACGTAGGTGCTGAGCACGTCGGCCGTGGAATAGATGGAAGGATTCAGCATAAGCAGCACCTTCTCGAAGCCGATATCGAGCACGTGCCCGATGTTCAGAATAAACAGGATGATAATCGCCGGCGTGATGCCGGGCAGCGTAATATTCCGTATCTGGTGCCAGCGGTTCGCCCCGTCCACCCGGGCCGCTTCATACAACTGCGGATCGATCGCGCTGAGTGCGGCGAGATAGATGATCGTCTCCCAGCCGATGTGCTGCCAGATCTCCGATAGAATGTAGAGCGAACGGAAGTAGTTCGCGTTCTGCATGAAGTTGACCGTGTCGTGGCCCAGCCATTCGATCAACTGATTGACGAGCCCGTTCGTCGGCGACAGGAACAGGAACATCATGCTCACGACAACAACGTTGGAGATGAAGTGCGGCAAGTAGCTGATCGACTGCACGACCTTCTTCACCGTCAGGATACGAACCTCGTTCAGCAGCAACGCAAGCACAATCGGAGCCGGGAACGAGAAGATCACCTTGTACAAGCCGAGCAGAATCGTGTTCTTCAGCAGCTTGAGGAAGTCCGGGCTCTCGAAGAACATCTTGTAGTACTTGACTCCTGCCCAATCGCTCTGCCACACTCCCTTGAAGGCGTTGTAGTCCTTGAACGAGATCAGAATGCCGAACATCGGCACGTACTTGAACATGATGTAATAGATGAGCGCCGGCAGAAAAAGCAACAGCAAGTATTTGCTTCGGTTCAGCTTTGAACGGAATGGGGTGGAACGAGTTGCAATCATTCGGTGATCCTCCAGTCTGGGGCAGGGCGTCTATGCCGTTAACCTTACGATCTCGACACGCTTCCCTCAATGATGCGATATCCGGAAACCTCGCTTTTCTTCGCTTACCATTAGAGATGGCAATCTTCTTAACGTCTGCCAAGGAGCCGGATGCTGCAGTTGTCCGCAAGGCTCCGGTTCGCCGCCTCCAGGAAGGAGACGATCGCCAGCGTCTCGGCCGGGTCGACCGGGGAGCGTCCGGCGCGGAAGAACGAGACGAGCGCCTCGAGCGTCTCGGCCAGGAACGGCTTGTCCGTCTCCCGGATCTCGATCGCCCGCGAGCCGGAAGCCCGGTGCAGCGTTCCGCCGAACGCCTCGCTGCCCGTCCGGAAGCCGCGAATCGTTCCGATTCGTCCGTCCGCCCACGTGCCGACAACAGCGTCGTGCTCCGGGGTGCGGAACGCCGTCACTTCGGCGCAATCCTGCCCGAGCGCGCGGAACAGCATCTCCGCCGTATGAATGCCGTACCAGAAGTAGCCCGGCTGGGTCGGCTCCAGCGCCATCGGGCCGTGGAAGTCCGCGCCCAGCACGGGCCCCGCCCCATTGTCCCGCAGGGCGGAGGTCAGCGCCCCTGCATAGCGGAGAGCCGAGCAGCTCATCCACGGCGTGCCGCATTCGGCCGCCAGCCTCGCCATCTCCTCCGCCTCCGCCGAACTAAGCGCGAACGGCTTGTCGACGAAGATCGGCTTGCCGTACGGCGCCATCCGCCCGAACAGTTCGAGCCGCGTTCTTCCGTCCACTGCCTCGAGCATCCATGCGTCGCAGCGGCGGGCGACCTCGTCGATCGACTCCAGCATCGCCACGCCTTGGCGGTCGCGCAGCTCCCGGACGTAGCCGTCGAGCCGCCCGGCGCTCATCGCGAAGTCCGGCGATGCCGCTCCCGGCCATGCGGCGACCAAGCGAGCCCCCTCGATCCGATACGGATGCCCTTCCTCGTTAAGCATCCGCGCGAAGTGGACCACCCGCGAATTGTCGAGGCCGACCATGCCGATTCGCAAGCTCCCCTCCGACGCAACCGCCGAATTCGCCGCGTTCATCGCATTTATCGCGTTATCCGCGCTCATTCGCGCCGCCCCCTTGGTCGACGGCCACTTCCGTCCCGAGCTCGCTCGAGCGGTACAGGCTCTCCACCGCCGCGACGACGCTGCGGGAATACGCCATCGAGCTCTCCGGTTCGCGCCCTTCCTCGATCGCCCCGAGCAAGTCCTCGAATTGCAGGACGAACGGCGGGGCCTGCGGCGGAACCGGCACCTCCCGGTACTCCCGGCCGTCCCCGGCCCAGAGGCCGATGCCGGATCGGAGCAGCAGGCTGCCTCCCGTGAACAGCAGCTCCGTCTCGTCGACAATGGCGCCCGGATAGCCCGATTGGGAGATCGTCGCGGGAACGCCCGACGACAGGTCGAGGAATGCGGTGCCGCCTCCTTCGACGTCGCCTCGGCGCAGCGAATAGTCGACGCGGGCTTTGATTCCCGTCACCCGGCTGTCTGTCAGCCATTGAAGCTTGTCGATCGAGTGCGAGCCCAGATTCGTCAGAATGCCGCCTCCCGCCTTCGCCTTCTCGAAGAACCAACCGGGCCGCGCGGGCGTGTCGTACGGCAGGTGCCGCCGGTCGTTCATCATGACGAGCTTGCCGAGCCGGCCGCTCGCGATCCAGCTCTTGGCCTCCCGGTTCTCCGCGGTATAGTGGTGAGTGTGGCCGACCATCATCCTCACCCGATTCCTCCGGACCGCCGCGATAATCTCGTCGCATTCCTTCGTATTCAGCGCCATCGGCTTCTCGAGCAGAATATGACAGCCCTGCTCCGCCGCGAACAACGAGGCTTCCCGATGCAGATAGTGCGGCAAGGTTACGATCGCGATATCGGGCTTCTCCTTGGCGAGCATCTCTTTATAATCGATATAGGACCTGATGCCGTACTTGCCGGCCAGCGCGTCCGCGCGCGCCGAATTCACGTCCGCAATCGCGCACGGCGTCAGCCGGTCCGGCGAACTCATCGCCCTCATCGCTTCCAGGTGCGAGCCTGCGATATTGCCGGCTCCGATAATGGCCACGCGATAAGTGTTCAGCTCCATCGCCTCCCCTTCGAATTCGAGAGCCATCATATCAAGCTCGCCTCGGGCCGAGCTATCAGGGGATCTTGCGTTTCTTCTCGAATCTTGCAATTAGCGGGGGTTTGTTAACGGATCGTTAAAATGAACAAGTTTCCAAAGCGATGAGTATTGAGAGAAAAGCTAACATGCGGCTATACTCAGTTCTATGACGACAACAGGAAAGGAACATTCGGATGAGAGGGAAGACACGATCCAAAGGGATGGGCAAAAACCAGATGTCTCTCTTCTACACCTTGTTCGGCAGCTTCATCGCGGTCATCTTGCTGCTGGTGTCGATCAACTCGATCGCCTTCGCTTTTTTCCGCAACAATATCAAGGACGAGATGATCCAGACCAGCAGCCTGAATCTGATGGCATCCGCATCAAACTACGAGAAGCACATCAAGCTGATCCGCAGCTTCATGCTCGGCTATCTGTTCGACAACAATACTCAAATCTTGAAGCGCGGCGACCCGATGCGGCGTTACGACGTCGTCATCGACGTGCAGAAGGAGCTTGAGCACAACCTGAACAACTCCCTTCTGTACCTCGATAACATCGTCTATTACTTCAAGAACGACGACTTCGTCATTGAACGCGACGGCACTCGTTCCGCAGAGGCGATGTTCTCCCGGTTCTACAACCATCCGGACTACACCGCCGACTTCTGGAGCGAGCAGTTGCAGAGCGAACGGAGCTTCAACGTGTATCCCGCCGGCACGTTCCGCTACGTCTCGCCGTTCGAGGAGAAGACGATCGGTACCCTTATGCCCATCCTCGTCAAGAACGCTTACGATCACCAGTTTGCTTTTATCGCGCTGCTGAATGCCAATCGAGCCTTCGAGGCGTTCCATCAGCCGAAGCCGGACAGCAGCTTCATCATCCTGAACGAGGACGGCCGGGTGCTGTTCTCCTCCGGGGCGGAGGCGGCTCCTCCCGAAGAGATCGCGCAGCGCAAGGGCGAGGGCTACGTCGTCGCGAACGATCGGTACTACTTCTACCGAACGGCAGACGATTCCGGCTTCACCTACTTCGAGGTCGTCTCGACGAAGGGTCTCGCCGAGCAGTTGCGCCGCCTGAACCTGGCGCTGGCCGCCCTTATCGCCCTGTCGATCCTGATCGGCCTGGCCGTGTCCTACTGGTTCGCCAAGCGGTTCCACAACCCGCTCGCCAACATGATCCGGTCGGTGCAATCGCTGAGCATTCTGGGCGTTCCCGCCGTGGAGGGCAGCCGGATCAAGGAGTTCAACCTGCTGCAGAGCACCTTGAGCCATCTGTCCCGCTCGAACCAGCAATACCACGAGGACCTGCTCGCCAAGAACAATCTGCTGCAGCAGTTCGCCTACATGAAGAAGCTGAAGAAGCTGCAGGGCGACGCGGAATGGATGCAGACCTCGATCGATACGAACGAGCCTTACCGGCTTGTCCTGTCGCAGATCGAATTCAAGGACCGATTCGCCAAGGAGATCGCGAATGCGCCTCAGCGCGCCTTCAATATGTACAAGGAGCTGATCGCCGCCCACTTCTCCAGCCGTTACGACAACTCGCTTACGTTCCAGCTCGAGAAGGATCAGGTTCTGTCCATCCTGTTCGTGAAGGAGGACAAGGAGAACGACGGCTTGGAGGAGCGGGACATAAGGCGAAGAGGAGAAGGCCGGGACGGAGACATGAGCGAGTTGGTCGCGATGCTCGGCAGAGACATCCCGTACTGCAACTTCACAATCGCGATAAGCCCGGTTCGCCACCATTCCTCCGACTTCGCCGAGACGTACCAGAATGTGCTCGATCTGATCAAGCAGCGCCGCCTCGGCGAGGACGTGCAGGTCATCGGAGAATGGGTTCCGCAGCCGTCGCTCATGATTCCTTCTCCGTCCGAGGAGCAGGAGTTGACCGCCAACCTCCAATCCGGCTGCGACGACATTACGATTCCGCTCGTCGACCGGCTGCTCGACCAACTGGACAAGGCGGGAGCGCTCGCTTATCAGTTCCAGGACTTCGCCGTCGACATCGTGAACCGTGCGATCAAAATCATGTACGCCCAGAACATCTCGCCCGGCACCATTGCCGATGGAGGTTCTCCCTACGAGCAGCTTAAGGCGTGCCATACGCTGGAGCAGTACAAGGCGTTCTTCGACAAGTTCCTGTCGAGGTCGGCCGCCGCCGTACAGGCCAAGAAGTCCTCGACCGACGTCATCACGAAGTTCGTTATGGAATACGTCGAGGCCCACTACGGCGAGGATTTGTCGCTTGACGTCATCGCCGGCAAACTCGGCATCACCGGCCCGTACCTGTCCACCTACTACAAGGAGAAGACGGGCACGAACTTTAGCGACTATATTTTCTCCGTGCGGATGAACAAGGCGACCGAGATGCTGCGCGAGACGGATCTGAAGATTCAGGAGATCGCTTCGCTTGTCGGCTATTACACCGTTGCGTCGTTTAACCGCGTCTTCAAGCGATATGCCGGCATCACGCCGAGCGAATACCGCAGGCAGCACAGCCAATGGCGAGAGTGAGAACGGGGGAAAAAATCATGCTGACAATTCCGCTCGCAAAGAGCTGCATTCCGATCGGGGGGACGCGTTATGCGCCGGATTGGGAGAGTGAGGTGAAGCTGTCGAGTGCCGCCTGGCAACATTCGCGCCTGACGGCTGCCGCAGAGGCGTTGTTCGCGGGGCGGGAATGCCGGGTGTCCGAGGGGGAGGGGACGGAAGCTTCTTGCTATGAGCTGCATTGGGGGCCGCAAGAGGAGAGGCTCGAATCCGGCACGGCCGAGATGCCCGAGGTGTTGCCCCCTCAAGGGTACCGTCTGTCGCTGCGCGGCCGAACCGCGACGATTGCCTCCGGCGACGCAGCCGGGCTGTTCTACGGCATTCAGACGCTCCGGCAACTGCTCGCAGGACTCGAGCCGGGCGCTTGTCTGGAAGCGGCGAATGTCGTCGATTGGCCGGACGTTCCGCTTCGCTGCATGAATTACGATCTGCGCCAGACATTCTCGAAGCCGGAGCTGCTTGTCGACTACATCGAGACGATGGCTTCGTTCAAGGCGAACGCGCTGCTCATCGAATACGAGGACAAATTCCCGTTCGCCGAGGAGCCGCAGCGCGCCTTCCGGCATCCGCGGCATGCGCTGACGGACGGGCAGCTCGACCGATTGCTGGAAGCGGCGGAACGCAGCTTCATCGAAGTCATCCCGCTGCAGCAGACGTTCGGCCACCTCGAATACGTGCTTGGGCGCGAGGAGTACAAGCATCTGCGGGAGACGGAGGAATCGACCGGCGAGCTGTGCCCGAGCCGCCCGGAAGCCTCGGCTTTGGTCTGCGGCATGCTGGAGGAGCTCGCGGCGCGGCATCCGCGTTCGCGATACCTTCATCTCGGCTGCGACGAAGTATACAGCCTGTGCGAATGCGCCGTTTGCCGGGAGGCGTTCGGCGGCTCGCGGAACATGGCCTTCCTGGCGTACGTGAATCGCCTGGTCGATTTTACGTGCGAACTCAGCAAGAAGCCGATCATCTGGCAGGACGTGCTCGCCGAATGCTCGGACGAAGAGCTGGCCCTGCTGGACAAGCGCGTCACCGTCATGAGCTGGCACTACAACGGCAAGAACGTCTCGCGCCTCGTCACCCCGCTCCTCACGCGGCTGCAGGAGCTCGGCGTCGAGGTCATGGGAGCGCCGTCCGTCCGCTGCTTCGATGCGAAGGACGACCAGAACTACCCGCTCGTGCGCGAGCGGCTGGCGAACATCGAGCAGTGGACAGCCATCGCCGCCGAGCGGCGGCTGTGCGGACTCGTCGGCACGAACTGGACCGCCGTCTTCAGCCTTGGCGTTCCCTACGGCGTGTTCGAGACCTCGTGGTACACGATGGCCTGCTTCGCGGACGCGAGCTGGAACCGGAAGCGCGGGAGCGGGGCGAATGGGACAAGCGGTCGGAGCGAGGCGGCCGACGCTTCGAGCGGAAGCAACCCGAACGGAAGCAGCTCGAGCGGTCAGCTGTCCCCTCCGCTCCCGTTCATCGACCGGTTCCTGCACGTGTTCCACGGCGTCGCTCCGGAGACGGCCGAGCGGCTGCTCGGCAATCGCGACGACGAGGATTACTATTCGTCCATGCCCAAGCTGCTGGACGCCGTCACGCGCAACGCCGGCGTCGCCCGCCTCATCGCCGCCCTGCTCGACTTCGAGCGGGCGGCGGACCGCTCGCGGACGATCCACAAGTATGCGTACCGCCGCGAGCTGTACCCCGACAGCGAGCCGGAATGGCGGTCGCTCTCGAACAACTACCGCATCACGCGCGAGGGGCTCCGCCGCTCCCGCGAGCGGATCGCGGAAGAGCTGCGCGCCTTCCAGCCCGATGACATGGCCGAGCACTACGTGCTGTCGCGCTTCTACTTGCATGATTGCCTGGACGAGCGGTTATACCGGGAGATGGGGCTGCGGGAGTAGCCGCAGTCGAGGGAGGCCGGATCGGAGACGCCGGAGTCGGGGGAAGCCGGAGTCGAGGGAGGCCGGATTTTATGTGAAAAACCACATTGGCGCAGCTTGATGATGGGGAGTCTGGGCCATTCTATGTGAAAATTAGCATACATGGCGAAAAATCCGGCACGGATTGGCGTATATATGCTAAAAATCACATAAAACGCCTCGATTGCCTCGAATCCAATGCGATGAATATGAAAAATCATATAAAATCGCAAAAGTTCTCGGACGAATGGAATGAACAGCCGTCCTTTTCAGGTAAACCGAAAAACTCATGGGGTCATCGCATCTTCCTTCCGAACATTCCTTTTATGGCTTGCTCGTAGCGATTCCTAAAGTTGCGGCTGCCCGTCGCATACTCAAAAGGCACCCGACCGGGTGCCTTCTTTGCGTAACTGTATATGAGACCTACACAGGCACCGCCAGTACTCCTCTGGCGAGCTCCTCCAGCTCGCTCATTCCCTCGAACAGTCGCTTATCGTGCATGTTCAACCCCCTCCTTCAATCCTCATATTCTACGCCACGGTAGGATACGCTTGACGCATGCTCTCAGTCGATCAATTCAAGCTGCCGCAGCATACGGACAAATACGGTCGCTGCCTGCGCGCGGGTTGTTACGCCATCCGGGCTGAAGACATGATCACTTGTTCCTGTCATAATCCGAAGCTTCACTAGCAAACGAATATTCTCCAGATCGGATGCGCTCATGTTCCCGATATCCTGGTAGCCGTCCAGACTTGCTGCTGCACCGGCTGCCGTCGGCTGCTCAAGCCGAACCGCTGCAGCCGGCTTAACAGCCGTGCCGTTATAATTCGCCAACTGGTCGCTCACCGCCGAGCCGCCGTCGCTATCGAAGCTCACCGTGTAGCTGTTAATCGCAAAGTTCTCCGTCACATTCAGGTCGGCTGTCACGTTGGTGTCCGTCCGACTCGCTGTCGTTACGCCATCGCTCCAACCCGTGAAGTGGTAGTTCGCGTTCGGAACTGCCGTAACCGTCGTTCCGCTTGTGCCTTGATTGACGGTCTGCGATGTGTTGCCGCTCAATGATCCGTTGCTTCCTGCCGAATAGGTTGACGGTTGCGGATACCGACAGCACAGTCGTAAGCCCGTCCATCTGCATCAAGGTGGAGCCAACAACATTGTTGATATAGTACATCGAGCCCGTCGGACTCGTCGGCAGTTCCTCCTGTTGTCAACGCATCCAGATCGGAATCTCCGCTAATCCCCACGGCCACTCCGGCGGCGGCTGAATCATTAATTCCCTGCGCAATTGTTGCTTCCCCCCTGCCAAGTAATATTCGACACCTGAACTCCGCTGCCGACGATGGCATTCGCCAACGCCGTCGCATCGGTCGAGGTTGCCACAGCCAGGACCCCCGCCGCATCGGCCTTGGATACCGGAATCAAGGGGACTGACAGCAGCAGCGCGAGCAAGATGACTCTCTATCGCTATTACCCGACGAAGGGACTCGATTACTTTGACGCGCGATGAACCTTAATCCGATGATTTCCCCGCCCTGCCCGACATGGGAAAATAACTCCGTTCAGCGGGAGAGAGCGACTTGTGTGCCGGTTCTTCCATCATGCTCTCAGCGGCGCCGTCCTGACGTTCGTCCGAACAGTTCCGTCGATACTTCCCCTCCTCCAGCTTCATGTCGATAAAATCGACGACCTGCTGCAAAGAGGCAATTTGGCTGACGATATTTTCCCGGTGGCTCCTCAATTGCTCCACCAACTCGGGAAATTCCGCTGGGTCGGCATCGACGGACACCTCCAGGAAAGGCCGCATCTCCTCAAGCGGCATCCCCG
This sequence comes from Cohnella fermenti, assembly GCF_004801405.1. GTDB lineage: Bacteria > Bacillota > Bacilli > Paenibacillales > Paenibacillaceae > Cohnella > Cohnella fermenti. Next base: position 32,387 of record NZ_SSOB01000004.1, on the reverse strand, counting down.
TTTTTTTCAAACAAGCCAGCAGCCGAATTCTCTCGATGTCTTCCTGCCGATAGACCCGGTGTCCGTTGTCCTTCCGATCCGCCCGGGGCATCAGCGCAATTTTCTCGTAATAGCGGAGCGTGTCTTCCGACACTCCCGTTTGCTTGGCGGTTTGCTTTATGGTAAAAGTCGACTCTGCCTTCATGCCGTTCCCTCCCGAAGATCGCTTATTGCCTGCATTATACAATAGGAAGCCGATACCTTGTCCAGCTCCTTGACTTGGAGTCGACTCCAACTAATAGAATGTGAGCTATCCGAGGAATACCTCGCTATTAGGAGGAGAAGCACAATGAACAAGAACCAATATGAGCCTATCGCTTTGATTACAGGCGCAAGCTCCGGGATCGGGTTTGAATTGACGAGGAGATTGCTGTCGGAGGGCTGGCAGGTGGTCGCTCTGAACCGTTCCGACTTCCCGACGGACGATTCGCAGATTCGGCAAGCCGTCCACAATAGATCGCTGCGAATTTATAAAACAGCCGATCTTGCCGACTATGCCAGCTTGAGAGGAACGTTGGAGGAGATTAAAAGCAAAGAGCGGAGGATCGATGTTCTGTTCAACAACGCCGGCGGGTCCTTCCCCGAGCTGAGCTATTCGGCACAAGGACGCGAGAAGCACTATGAGCTGATGACGGTCGTTCCGTATATCATTCTGATGGAATTGAAGAACTCGATTCAAGGCGGGCATTTAAAAACAGTGATCAACACCTCATCGTCGGCGCTAAAATTTACGAAGGAGTTTACGGTCGACATCCTGGAGCGTCCCAAAACCTTCCGCAAGCTGCTCGGCCCTTACGCAACCTCCAAGCTCGCGCTTTCGCTTTGGACCGAGGCGATTGCACCGCAGCTTGCCGAGGACGGCATTACGATCTACAGCGTCGACCCCGGCGGCAACAACACGTTACGAAAGGGGAAGGATTCCGGCCTGCCCCTGCTGGTCAAAGCGCTGATGTCGCTGTTTTTCCCGCCGCCTACCAACGGAGCCAACAAGCTGTACGAAGGCGCTCTCGGAGATCATCGACACAAGACCGGCGCCTTTATACTGAAGGGGCAACCTGCGGAATTAAAATTTAAGGATCAAGCGGGGGGCGTTTGGGAACGGATAAATGAGATCTACGTTCACGAATTTTTACAACGCAACGAAGAACAGGAACAATTGTGATAAAAGGACGAAACCGCCCAAAATCCTTATTGGACTTTGGGCGGTTTCCTGGCAGGCGTCCATTACAAAACCTCTATCGACGCATCTGTGTGAACATGGTGATTTGCTCTTCGGTCAGGCCAAGCGCTAGGAGCTGTGACTTGATCTCGTCCGTGACGGTTCCTCCGGCATCCTGAATCAACTGCATAGCCTGCTGCATGACTTCAGAATCAAGCCCGCCCATGTCAGGGAAATCTCCCTTGCCGCCTGTGCCGCCCATGCCGCCGCCTTGAGAGCCGAGCGCTTCCAGGTTGACCGACGATGCGTCAATGAGTGCGCTTGGATTCTCCTGCTGACCTTCCGTCGTCGATGGAATGGTCCCGTCGAGCTGACCTTGAATGCTCTCTGCGCGAAGGGTTCCCAGTTGCTTGAGCTCCGCAACTCCCGCTTCGAATTCCTCGGCCGTGTAGAACGCCGTTGGATCGTTGCTGACATATTCGGAGATCATCGAGCTAAGTTTATCGACCGTCTGCTCGAATTTGCCGTCGGCGAAATAACCGTCGATAATCTCTTGAAGATACTCGTGATACTTGTCAAGATACTCGGGTACTTCAAGCAGCTTGTCGAGCAGCGGACGATCCTCCATGCTCACGCCCGACACCGGGGTATCGATCGGGAAGTTCACGACATCCGACGCGTTGCCGGACTGGAAGCCGCCAAACGCAAGATTGTAATCCCAAGGCAGGATACTGAGTTGCCCGTCTTCCTCATAAAGGTAGTAGTTGTGTGCCATACTGGAGACATAGCTGTCGAGATTGACGACCACAGTATGAGCTGCGAAATACCGAAGCACTTCGTCGACATCCACGGCAGATTCAAGATCGTTGCCTTCGCTCAGGTTCTTCAGAGCTTCAATAAGGCGCTGCTCATCCTCTTCATTTGTTTTGGTCTCCGCATTGTCGAAGATAGCCGAATAACTGCTGCTCTGATCGTCGGTATATTGCAGGGAGCTGCCGTTATCGGCCATGCCTCCCATTCCTCCGCCATTCTGGCGGTCCCGCATTGCTTGAGCAGAGTCCTGCGTCGACTCGGGAGTCGTTAAGTCTTGTTCCCCCTGCGCGCCATCGGGGAATTGGCCTCCGCCCATGCCTTCGCCCATATCCGATTCTGGCTTATACAACTCGCCGTCCTCTTTGTCCACACGTTCGAGATAACTGTTGTCGATATCCTCGACGGCCAGATAGAATCCCCATGTCTCGCCATTAAGCGAGATGTCCGCAAAAGCAAACAGCGGCGCATCTGCTCCGATATAGGACATAATGTCGTAAGAGAGGTATTCCTTTAAGCTTGTTGCGTCGGAGAAGTTGTTGTTAAGCACGATAGTGTCCAGACCTTGCCAAGTTTGCCCGTCTACATACTCGTCAAATTTTATTTTGAAGCTGTATCGGTCAGTCGTATCGTCCCGAACGATCGAACTGAGGCTGGAGTTGCCTTTCGGGCGAATGCCTACATTGGTGATAGTTGTCCCGTTGATTGTAATGTCCGCCGCGATATATTCCTCTGCTGCCGCATTATCCAGCATCTCCTGCCATTCGGCTTGATCCACCGTAATGGCGAATGTCATGATTTCGTCCTTGTTGATCTCATCCGCATAGGCAAGCGTTGCAAGCTGTGCCTCTCCGCTCTGCGCAGCATCTTCCGATTGGGAATCAGTCGAATTCGTCGATGTATTCGACGCACAACCAGTCATCGCGGAAGTAACGGCAACAGCTAATAACAACGATATGATCAATTTAGACTTTCTAAACATTGCGCTCATCACCTTTCATTTTCATTTGGGCAATCATCTCTGCCTCCAAGGTTCACTTCTCTATCCTAGGATGCGAACCTTTAATGAATCTGAACCGGATCTGAGACCTTTCCCGAGCTGAGCTATTCGAAGCAAGCCCGGTTTAGAAAACCCTGCTATTCATCGGATACGCCAAGCGCTTTGTTCCGTTCTTTAAACCTCTCGTTATGCGACGATACATACGCCATTCTCGGCGCCTCGGGGTCCATGTACCGTTTGGCGCTGTTAAGCGCCAAGGCCGCATCCGTGAACGCCCCTGCAATGAGGTTGAGCTTGCTCTCGTAATTGACGAAGTCGCCGGCTCCGAAGATGCCCGGCAGGTTCGTCTCCAGTCTCGGGCTGACGAATATGTTCCAATCGTCCATATCCAGTCCCCAATCCTTGATGCCTGTAAAATCGGACTTCAGCCCGTGGTTGACGATAACCTCGTCTATCTCCAGCTCTCGCGAGTCCCCTGATTCGATATGGGCAATCGTTACCCGTTCAATCGACTTGCCGTTGCCGCTGCATAACTTCGTGACTTCATATGGCGTAAGCACATCGGCAGAAGACTCCTTCATTCGAACAATGTTTTTCTCATGTCCGCCGAAGCGGTCGCGCCTATGCACGACTGTGACCTGAGCCGCGATGGGAACCAGTTCGTTCGCCCAATCGACGGCGGAGTTCCCCCCACCCGAGATAAGGACTCTTTTCCCCCGGAAAGGCTCCAGTTCCTGCACCGTATAGTGCAGATTGGACACCTCATAGCGCTCGGCCCCTTCCAGTTCCAGCTTCGCCATTCGCAGAATGCCGCGGCCGATAGCCAGAATGACCGTGCGCGTCCAGTGCTTCTCCCCCGTTGCCGCCTCCAGAATGTACGTCGAATCCGCTTGCTTCTCCAGTCCGATAATGTGCTGGCCGAATACAAGGGTCGGGTCGAACGTCTTCGCCTGCTCCGACAATTGGGCGATTAACTTCTCGCATAGAATCGGCGGAACCCCTCCAACGTCCCAGATCATTTTCTCGGGATAAATAAGCATCCGTCCGCCCAACTCGTCCTTCGCTTCTATCAGCTTCGTCTTTAAATCGCGCATTCCGCTATAAAAAGCAGTGTACATCCCCGCAGGACCACCGCCGATAATCGTCACATCGTATAATTCAAGCTGCCCAGTCAAACGATGCCCTCCTCCAGCCGGCTCAGCAACGCCCATGCCGTGATAATCATTATCAACATAATTGTAGCCTCGGCAACATGGCAATAACAATGGACAAAATCGACGGTTCCTTTATACAAAATTCATGCTAACGCTCGCAGGATATCGTCGATTTTTTTGCCGTTGGAAATAACTCCGTTATTCATCCAAGTTAGAAAATCAACCTCGTAAACGCGATTGTTCCGCACAGCGGGCAGATCGCGCCATTCCGGCCGCTCCAGCAGTTCCCTCTCCTTCCCCTCCGCCTGGCTATGCCACTTATCGAAAGTAATGAACAGATGATCCGCGGTTAACGTACGCAGATCCTCCATAGAGAGTGTGAACATGCCCGGCCTGTTCGCCTTTGAAGCTACACCTACTGCGGAATGGGAGCGCAAGCCAACATCGCCATAGAGAACAGTCGAAACAAAGCCTTGCCCCTCTTGCGTATATTGGATGATTTGATCCGCCGAGATACGCAAAAAAGCGACCGTTTCGCCTCTCATAACCCGACTCAGCGTATGACACGCGCTCCGTGCTTTGGAATCATACTTTGCGATAGCATCGTCGGCCAACTCCGTCCGACCGAAATAATCGGCGACGGTACGCAGCAGCGTACGCCAATTATTGGTCTGCTCACGCAGGATGCACGTGTTGGATATGCGTCGGTACTGAGAATATTGCTGTTGCTCGTAACGATCCGTAAGCAATATCAGATCCGGCTTATAACCGGAAAGCGCGTCCAAGCTGCCTCCGTTCTCGTCGAACGTCGGAATATGGTTTAAGCCCAAATAGTCTTGTTTGCCCCACTTCGCATGCCAATACTGGGCGATAGGCTGCATATCCAGCGCGACGATAAAATCCTCCAAATACGGTGCTACTACTCTCAGCTGTCCCTTGCGGCTCAGACGGTATTGTCCGGGCGATAAGCCTACCGTCTGCTTGAACCGACGATTGAAATAATATTCATTGTTAAAACCTGCATTCAGCGCAATATCGAACAGCTTGTCATCGGCGATTGCCAGCCACTTCTTGGCTTGATTAATCCGTACTTCATTCAAGTACTGGAGCGGTACTTGACCCGTAGCTTGTTTGAACAGACGGGTATACTTCCAGCGATCAATGCCTGCGAGGGAGGCCAGCTCCTCCACGGTCAGAGGCTCACGGTAATACTGATGAATATGCCGTATGCTAAGCTCTACCTCATGCCGCTCGATATCCGTTCCCTTATCCTCGGCTGCAGGTGTATTTTGGCGGAATAGCAAGAGCAACAGCTCTTGAAATCTCACGAATCGCTGGAACCGCTCGAGCTCGCCCTTCGCCTCGCGGAGTCCATATATCTCATCAAGCAGTTCCATCGTCTTCGCGAAGGGGGCGCAGGCAAGCTCTTGCTTATCCGGCAGCAAGCCGGAAGCTGCATCATGGCCGCTCGTTGCGAAGCGCACTCGGTAATAGCTGCAGCTCATCACCTCTTGATCGACAGATAAAGATCTTCCAGGCCCCTGCAAATAGCATTTTCCTTGTCCCGTCCCGCTCATGATAATGAGCAGTTCAAAGCTTTCCTGATCGGCTCCATCGCTGCCGTTGCCGCCCAACTCCCCCATTCCCGCTTGCTCGCCCGCAACGATCAAGCGGATTGATCGCAGCACATATTGGACCAAAGGGGCCGTTCCGGCTTGTTCGGGCTGTTCAATATCCATCGTTGCTCTCAACTGCCTTTTAATTGATATTCATTCTCAATGAATATAGTGTAAATCATAACGAGCCGCCCATCAACCTTCGTTGATAAGCGGCTCTTGCCTAATTCACTCTTATTCTTATCTCCTGCTAAGATGCCAGCAATCGAAGCAGATCATCCATCTTCAATCCGTTGGCCGTAATGGCTCCCGTCTGCCAATACGATCTCTCTACGGGATATACATGGCCGTTCTTAAATGCGGGAACGGTCTGCCATAACGGATCTGCCATCATCTCCTCAAGCGCCTTCGCGTTGCCCTCATCCTCCCATGTCCCGTTGGACGGAAGCAAAATAATATGGTCCGCATCAAGCTCCGGAATGACCTCCTTCGACAAGACGATATTGCCCTCCGTCATCGCCTCGGCGAATCCCGGCGCCTTCAGCCCAAGATCCTCATACAAGATTTGTCCGACAAATGTGTTATGAATGCCGAAAATATTAACCGATTTATCTACGACGTTCATCCGCAGAACAACAAGCTTCTCATCGCCGATCGCCGCGTTCAGCTTCGCCTTCACATCGACAATACGCGCTTCGTAATCGGCAAGCACCTGCTCCGCCTTGTCGCTGAGACCAAGCAGATCGGCGATTACGGTCAATGTTCTGCGCGTATCCGCAAGTACGTCATCCGGCAAACGGAACGTCGGCGCAACCTTGGAATAGAGCGCGTATTGTTCTGCATCGACCTCTCCGGCTCCGATAATCAAGTCCGGATCGGCCACAACCATCGCTTCGACGCTGCCGGTCACGTCGAACAACGGCACTTCCAGCTTCAAATAGTCCTGCTTGCCCCACATCGGGTTATAATATTGCACAATAGGCGTTACCCCAAGCGCAACCAAATAATCTTCACGATAAAGAGCGGAGACTCGCTTCGGATTCGTCGGAATCTCTACCTCGCCGAAGCCGTCGGTTACAATGCGCGTTTCCTTCTGAGGCGGAGCTTCGCTTGACGCTGTCGTTGTCTGTTGCGCAGATTGATCGGTTGCCGCCGCGGTCCCCGCTTGATTGTCCGTCGAGCCGCAACCTGTCACCGCAAGCATTGCTGCCGTTATAAGCGATAGCCATCCCGTTCTCATAAACCCCGATCTTGCCATGATTAAATTCACTCCTGTAAGTTTAAGTTCTGCAGCAAAATAATCCATTTGTTCGTAATGATAATCATTATCATTTTGCTCGAGTAGATTGTACCCCGAATTGGATTGCATGCTCAATACACATTCTCTACAGTCGGCTTTATACAAACTCGTCATTTCCTTGAGGAATTGTGATAAGAAAACCGCCTAACTGCGTCCTTTGAGTGTGAGCGTATCCGTTTGGGCGAGCCTATTCGCCAGTCACGGGCAATCCACCCCGTGACTTCCATCGACTCCAGCGTCATGCAGCAAGGCGCCCCCCCTTCTGCGCGCTTATGCCTCTTCTCCCCTCGGCTCAGAAACCTCTTGGCTCTTCGTCGCACCCCGACCGCCGCCGGGTCATCCCCACTCCTTCCCATCCTGAACGAACGGGAGAGGAGACCTAATGCCGCCAGAGGGGGAGAAGGTGTGGGGGAAAAGGTGCGGGGGGAGAAGGCGCGGGGGGAGGAGTTGCCGCGTACCGGATGCATGGCAAGCGGATGCATGGCAAGCTGACCTCTAGGCGTAGTGCGCGGCGCTCCTCTCCCGCTCCGTGAGCCCATTTTGTCCTCTGATCCGCCGGCTTTTGCGATTTTATGCGGTTTTTCACATTCATTGGTTGGAATGAGCCGCGATCTCGGCGTTTTATGTGATTTTTAGCCTACATGCATATGTCAACACAAAAATGACTCCCTAAAAAACGGGAGCCATTCCCTACCTCTTCGCTGCAAGCCGCTTCTGTCGTCGGCCGCTTAACCGACGCTGCCGATCCGGCTCGGCTGCAGATGCAGCAACGTCTGCCGCACCTCGTTCCAAACTTCCTTCAACATGTGCTGAACGATCCAGGACGACGAAGCGGCGGCCGTTACCGTCAAGCCATGCCGATAAGTCATGGCAGCGCCCGCGTACAGTTGATCGCTCGAGAACGGCAACCGGTCCAGCACCGCTCTCACCGACTCCAGCAGCGCCGTGTCGACCCGATCGGAGAAGACAAGGAACGTTCCCAGATGGCTGTAAGTCTCCCAAGCCCCTGGGGCTGCGATCAACTGCCGGCCCGGACGGACGAGCTGCTTCTGATGATGAATCAGCTCGCCTTCGTAGTACACGGAGATCCGATTGTCCAGTCGCTCGTAGGCGAAGCGCTCGCCGCGAAGCACCCGGCCCGGACTCAGCGCTTCGCCCTGCATCCATACGGCGCCTCGCTCCAGCTCAACAACCGTCCGATTCGTAAAGGAGGCATCCTTGTACAGCATAATGGGCTTCATCATCGTCTCGATACAAGCGCCTGCCGCGAGACGATAGCGGTTCTCCATCGACGCGCCGAGCTCCGGCGTACACGGATGCACTTTGGTAAAGCCCTGATTGGTCAGGCAGAGCTGGGCGCCCGCTTCCGCAGCCCACTGCATCTCATAGCGGTCGCCCTTCAGCATGCCTGGAGAAGCGTCCATAATCATCACGCAGAGCGACTTGTCTTCGGGAAAAGTCTTGGCAATCTTGATCGGCGACGTGCAATAACGGCCGGCCAGTACGGTCCTGTCGCCCCGATAGGCGGCCGAGACGTCCAATACGGCGGTGCGATACCGCTCCCGGTCAGCTATGGCTGTGTTCGATGCGATTGGCATGCTGATATTCGTGCGCGAGCCACGACACGATCTCGCTCACGCCTTCGCCCCCGCGCAGATTCGCAAATACATAAGGCCGCTCCCCGCGCATCCGCTTCGTGTCTTCCTCCATGACCTGCAAGCTCGCGCCGACATGAGGCGCAAGATCGATCTTGTTAATAATGAGCAGATCGGAGCGCATAATGCCCGGACCGCCCTTGCGCGGAATCTTCTCGCCTTGGGCGACATCGATAATGTAGATGAAGCGGTCGGCCAGCTCCGGGCTGAACGCCGCGGCCAGATTGTCGCCGCCGCTCTCGATCAGCACCAGTTGCAAGTCGGGGAAGCGCCGCTCCAGCTCGGATACGGCTTCGAAGTTCATCGACGCATCCTCGCGAACGGCCGTATGCGGGCAGCCGCCCGTCTCTACGCCAATCACCCGATCTTCGGGAAGTACGCCCGTCGCGAGCAGGATGCGGGCATCCTCCTTCGTATAGATGTCGTTCGTGATGACGCCGAGGCTGTAGCTCGACTTCAGTTCCCTGGCGATGTTCTCCAGCAAGGCGGTTTTGCCCGCTCCTACCGGTCCTCCGATGCCGATTCGCATCGGACGCGATCCCTCGAATACCGGCTGCGACCATTCATGATGGTGATGATGACCTTGTCCTTGGCACATTGGCTGTTCCTCCGTCCTGTTGGTTAAATACGAGCGAATTGCAATCGTTATGACATGAACAATCGGGAATATAAGCTCTCGTGCCGAATGGCGAATATCTCGGACAAAGGCGCGCTGCTGTAGGCGTCCTCCGGCTCCAGCTCGCGTGCGATCCGCCATCCCTCGTCAATCGCCGGGCCAAGCCTGGCGATCAACGCCTGGCATTCGGTCTGGCCGACCGGCAGCAGCTTGAGCGCGCTGCCGGTCGTCGTGACGACACAGGAATACAAATAGCCCTGCACCGCCTCGTCGAGTCTAAGCCCGAGCCTCCAGCACACGAAGCCGTGAACGAGCGGGTGCGTGGCGAGGTTGGCGCCGGTCCGGTAGGCGTCCGCGAGCGGCGACCAATCCAGCGTCGGATGAATGGATGCGACCAATTGAAGCAGCCGCCTGCCCATCTTCTCAACGCCCTCGCGGGATTCACTCCCCGCGCGCTGCAGATGAACCTGCCGCTCGATCCGCCAGAGCCGCGGCCAGTCCCCGATATCGGCGGTCTCGTAGACCGCCTTGACGACCATCGCGTCGGAGGTCGACCAGCTCTGGCGAATCATGACGTGCATGTACTGCTCCAGCTCCCGCATATTCCCGACCCGGCCGTCCTGTACGGCGGCCTCCAATCCGAACGAATGCGAGAATCCGCCGATCGGCAGCGCGGAGTCGAGCAACTGTTGGGCGGCGAGCCAGCGAATCATAGGCGCTCCTCCGCTTCGGTTGGTCTGTCCGTCAGAATAAGAAGTAGCGCTGCGCCATCGGCAGCCTCTCCGCCGGCTCGCATACGGCCGGAACGCCGTCCACCGTGACCGCATAGGTGTCCGGGTCGACATCGATGGCAGGCGTTGCGCCGTTGTGGATCATGTCCGCCTTGGAGACGCTTCGGCAATTCCTGACCGGTTCGATCCGTTTGCGAAGCCCCAGCTTGTCGGGCAGACCGCTGTCGCAAGCAGCCTGCGAGACGAAGGTAATGGCGCTTCTCTCCACGGCTTTGCCGTATGCGGCGAACATCGGGCGGCCCATCACCGGCTGCGGCGTCGGGATGGAGGCATTCGGATCGCCCATCTGCGCATAGGCGATGCTTCCGCCCTTGAGCACCAGGTCCGGCTTGATGCCGAAGAACATCGGCGTCCAGATCGCCAGATCCGCGAACTTGCCGGGTTCGACGGAACCGACGATATGCGAGATGCCGTGCGTAATCGCCGGATTGATCGTATACTTCGCGATATATCGTTTAATGCGGAAGTTGTCGCTCTCCGTATCCGGCGCCAGGGAGCCCCGCTGGCGCTTCATCTTGTCCGCGGTCTGCCAGGTTCGGATAATAACTTCTCCGACGCGTCCCATCGCCTGCGAGTCGGAGCTGATCATGCTGAATACGCCCATATCGTGCAAAATATCTTCAGCGGCGATCGTCTCCGGCCGAATGCGGGAATCGGCGAAGGCGACGTCTTCGGGAATACGGCTGTCGAGGTGGTGGCAGACCATCAGCATATCCAGATGCTCTTCGATCGTATTGACCGTGAACGGACGGGTCGGATTCGTGGAAGAAGGCAGGACGTTAGGATGCGACGCCGCGCGAATGATGTCCGGCGCATGGCCTCCTCCCGCTCCTTCCGTATGATACGTGTGAATCGTCCGTCCATCGATCGCCGCCAGCGTGTCCTCCAGGAAGCCGGCTTCGTTCAGCGTATCGGTGTGGATGGCGACCTGAACGTCGAATTCGTCCGCTACGCGCAGGCAGGTATCGATCGCCTTCGGCGTCGTGCCCCAATCCTCGTGCAGCTTGAGCCCGATCGCGCCCGCCTCGATCTGTTCGATAAGCGGAGCCGGGAATGAAGCATTGCCCTTGCCGGTGAATCCGAGGTTCATCGGGAACGCTTCGGCCGCCTCCAGCATACGCCTCATATGCCAGGTCCCCGGCGTACAGGTTGTGGCGTTGGTCCCGGTTGCCGGTCCCGTCCCTCCGCCGATCATCGTCGTGACGCCGGACGACAGCGCCGTCTCGATCTGCTGCGGACATATAAAATGAATATGCGCGTCGATGCCGCCCGCCGTAACGATTCGGCCTTCCCCGGCGATGACCTCGGTGCTCGCGCCGACGATCAGCTCCGGATGCACGCCGTCCATGATGTCCGGATTGCCGCCCTTGCCGATGCCGACGATCAGGCCGTCCTTAATGCCGATATCCGCCTTGACGATCCCCCAATGGTCGATAAGGACGGCGTTCGTAATAATCGTATCCAGCACGCCTTCCTCCCGGACGGCATGAGAGGACTGCCCCATCCCGTCGCGGATCACCTTGCCGCCGCCGAACTTGCATTCGTCGCCGTAAACCGTATAATCCCGCTCGATCTCCGCCCACAGCTCCGTATCCGCGAGCCGAACCGCATCGCCCGTCGTCGGACCGAACATGCCGGCGTAATCGCCGCGATTCATGCTACTCATGGACGGCCCTCCATTCCGCCAGCCGGCCGGCCGGTCCTTCGGGCAATGGCCCGGCATCTGCCTCAGCCGGTCCTTCTGTCAGGCCGTTCAGGCCGAAGGACCGCCTCAAGCCCCCAAGCTCGGTCAGCTTCACCGGCTTCTCTTCGCCGGGCTCGAACCGAACCGCCGTGCCCGCCGGAATGTCGAGCCGCATGCCGAACGCCTGACCGCGTTCGAAGCGCAATTGCTTGTTGACTTCGAAGAAGTGATAATGCGAGCCGACCTGTACAGGACGGTCTCCCATATTGGCTACCATAATCTCGATCGTCCGGCGGCCCGCATTCAATTCGATCTCGCCGGGTCGCACGCGATATTCTCCCGGTACCATCCCTATCCAACCTCGCTCTCCGGCCGTTCGGCCCCCGATGGCCGCATCAGCCGATGGGCTGATGCACCGTGACCAGCTTGGTGCCGTCCGGGAATGTCGCTTCCACCTGAACCTCGTGAATCATCGCCGGGATTCCCTCCATGACTTGATCAACGGTCAGAATCTGCCTGCCGTAAGCCATCAGGTCCGCCACGCTTCTTCCGTCGCGCGCGCCTTCCATAATCTCCGAGGTGATGAGCGCGACGCTCTCGGGATAATTCAGCTTCACGCCTCGCTTCAACCGATCGCGCGCCAAATTCGCCGCAACCGTAATCAACAGCTTCTCCTTCTCACGCTCCGTCAACTGCATGCCTGCTCCTCGCTCCTTTACGCAGCATGGCGAACAACACCCAGGTCGCGATAAAGAATCCGACCAGTCCCAGACCCAAATATACAAAATCAAGCCGTTCCGACCAGGCAACCCAGCTTTCCGGCAGTTTCTCCCCAAACAAATGCAGCACCTGTACGAATCCGATAAAGAACGCGGACAGCACCGAGACGCCTGTCACAACCAGATTGTAGATCAGCCTCTTCCGGGGTGTCGCGGAAGACAGTCGATAGGCGCGGCTCATCATCATGCCGTCGATCGTATCCAAGAGCGTCATCCCGGCGGCGAACAGGAGCGGCAACGCCAAGATACCGACCAGGGAAGCCGATTGGCTTACCGCTCCGGCCGACAATGCCAGCAGGCCGATCTCGGTAGCCGTATCGAATCCGAGCCCGAACAGGAATCCGAGCGGATACAGATGCCAGCTCTTCCGTACAAGACGGTAAAAAGGCCTCAGCAGCACCGTCAGCACGCCGACGGGCATCGCGGACGAAGCGCCGTCCTCGCCGGAAGCGGACCCGCCGCGCGCCTGCCTTGCCTCGCGAATCGAGCGAACAAGCATCGCTACATTAATAAATCCGATAACGATCAGGAAAAATCCCGACACGGATGTCCCGATGATCGAACCGGCTTCCCGCAGCGCCTCGTCATTAAAAAGATAAGTATTGGCGGTGAGACCGATGGCCAGCACCATCACAAAAACGACCGTTGAATGGCCCAGTGAAAAAAACAAACCGACGCCATGCGGATTCTGGCGGCCTGTCATCAGCTTGCGAACCGTATTGTCGATCGCCGAGATATGGTCCGCATCGAACGCATGACGCAAGCCGAACGAATAAGCCAGCATGCCCAGCCCCCAGAAAATAGGGTCGCGAGCCGCAGCGACAAAAAATCCCGCAAAACCGAAAAGATGGAGCAGCAGCACGATGACAAAATACCTTTTCCACGGATAATTCAGCTCTAACCCCTCCTTCTTCCCTAACATCCGGTTGCCGCTTCTTGGGTTAGATCGTCAAATACCGCATCACGTTCGGATCGTCGAGACGCTCCTTGCCACCGCTCCAGACGATCGTTCCTTTCTCCATGATGTAAAATACGTCTCCCACGCTGCGAACGAAGTCCAGACTCTGCTCGACGAGCAAAATCGAAGTCCGGCCTTCATTGCGAATGCTGCGAATAACATCTTGAATATCCTGCACGATCGATGGCTGAATTCCTTCCGCCGGCTCGTCGAGAAGCAGCAGCTCCGGCTCGGAGACGAGCGCTCTGGCGAAGGCGAGCTGCTGCTGCTGCCCGCCGCTGAGATCGCCGCCTCGTCGCCCGTACATCGACGGCAGCACGGGGAACTTCGCGATAGCCTCGGACGGGATCTCCCTGGTCTTGCGCCGCTTCTTGTCGCGGCACGCTTCGAGTCCGATCCGCAAGTTCTCATAGACGCTCAATTGGCCGAACACCTCCCGCCCCTGCGGAACGTACCCGATCCCCGCCCGCGCCCGCTCGCCCGAAGGCGATCGGGTAATATCGCTTCCGTTAAACTTGACTTGTCCCCGCTTCGTCTTGATGACGCCCATAATGCTCTTGACCAGCGTGGACTTGCCCACGCCGTTGCGTCCCATCAGACATACGACTTGACCCGGCTCCACCTTCAGGCTCACGTCGCGCAGGATCATGCTCTCGCCGTAGCCCGCTTCCAATGCTTCAACCGACAGCATGCGCATCCCGCCCTTTGCCTCTGCCCAGGTACACTTCGGCCACCCGGTCGTCGCTCTGAATCTCATCCATCGTGCCTTCCTTCAGAAGCTTGCCTTCGTGCATAACCGTCACCTTGCTGGCGAAGTTGCGCACGAACTCCATGTCGTGCTCGACGACGACGACCGTCCGCTTGCGGACGATCTCCTGCAACAGCTCTCCCGTCTTGTCCGTCTCCTTGTCCGTCATGCCGGCCACCGGCTCGTCGAGCAGCAGAATCTCCGGCTCCTGAAGCAGCATCATCCCGATCTCCAGCCACTGCTTCTGGCCGTGGGAGAGCAGTCCCGCCCGCAGGTGACGCTGATCGCCAAGACCGATGAGCGCCAGCTCCTCGTCGATTCGTTCGCGTTCGCTCGGTTTGAGCGTTGCTCGCAGGGTGGCCCACACGCTGCGATTCTGCGACATGGCGATCTCCAGATTCTCCATTACCGTCAGTCCTGCGAAGATGGAGGGCGTCTGGAACTTGCGCCCGATGCCGGATTCCGCGATCTTGTGCTCCTGGAGCTTGGTGATATCGAGGGCGCCGGGCCGACGGTGGAACGACACGCTCCCCGACACCGGCTTGACCTTGCCGCAGATGACGTCCAGCATCGTCGTCTTGCCCGCGCCGTTGGGCCCGATCAGGAAGCGCAGCTCTCCCGGCAGCAGCAGCAGATTCATGCCCTGAACGGCCTTGAATCCGTCAAACGCTACGGTTACTTCCTTGCAGGACAGAATGGGCGCCTGACTCATGCATATTCCCCCTTCCGCGTATTCTGCGGACGGCTTCGGCGCCGGATCGAATCAGACCGGCAATGCCGCCCGGCAAGAAAACCGTTACGACGATAAACAGCACGCCGAGGCCAATCGTCCAGAAGTCCGGATAGGCTTCGGACAGACCGCTCTTGGCATAGTTGAGCGCCAGCGTTCCGATCAAAGCGCCGATCAGCGTGCCTCTTCCGCCGATCGCGACCCACAGAATCATCTCGATCGACGGCACAATGCCCATCATCGAAGGCGAGATAATGCCGACATGAAGCACGAACAGCATTCCCGCTATGCCCGCCAGCGCACCGGAGAAAGCGAACGTCATCATCTGGTACGTCGCCGGATTGTAGCCGAGGAAGCGCACCCGGTTCTCCCCGTCGCGAATGGCGCGCAGCACCTTGCCCATCCGGCTGTTCGCGATGTAACGGCACAACATGAACACGAGCACGAGCACCGCGACCGTCGCAAGATACAAGACGGTCTTCATCGTATCCGACCTCAGAGGCTCGCCCAGCAGCTTGGTGAAGCTCGTCAGTCCGTTCGTGCCGCCCGTATAAGCCTGCTGCCCGATGAACAGCGTTGTGACAATAATGACAAGCGCCTGCGTCAGAATGGTGAAGTACACGCCCTTGATCCGATTGCGGAACGTGAAGAAGCCCAGGAACAAAGCGAGCAGCGCCGGGATCAGGATGCCGAGCGCAACCGCGACGGGGAACACCTTGAACGGTTCCCAGAACCAGGGCAGCTTCGTCAACCCGCTCCAATCCATAAAGTCGGGCAACCGCGTCCCGCTCGCCTGAAGCTTCAGATGCATGCCCATCGCATAAGCTCCCAGTCCGAAGAACACGCCGTGTCCGAGGCTTAGTACGCCGGTATAACCCCAGAGCAGGTCAAGACCGAGCGCTGCGATCGCGAATGCAAGAAACTTGGCAAGCAAATTAAGGCGGAAATCGCTTAAATACAGCGGAGCGCAGAACAATACCGCTGCGGCTGCGATATAGCCGAGCAACAGCCAAAGTCTTCGGCGGTCCGCAAAAATCGACGTCATGGAAGGCTCACCTCCTCTTCGATGTAATGGCTCTCATTCGATCGTCAATCCAGTTGGCGCGTGCGAACGGCGAACAATCCCTTCGGCTTCCATTGGAGGAAAGCCACGATCAATATAAAGACGAACACCTTGCCGAGCGAAGCGTTCGACCACCATTCGAACATGGTGTTGAAGAAGCCGATGCCGAGCGCGCCGACAACGGTGCCGACCAGCTTGCCGACGCCGCCCAGGACGACGACCATGAACGCATCGACGATATAATAGGTGCCGATGTTCGGGCCGATCGGGCCGATCAACGTCAATGCGCAGCCCGCGATTCCCGCAATGCCCGAACCGATCGCGAACGTCATCCCGTCCACGCGCCTGGTCGAGATGCCGAGACATGCGGCCATCTCGCGATTCTGCATGACCGCCCGCATCCGTCTGCCTGACGCGCTTCGATAAATGTACATATACATGGCGACCAGGCATATGGCGACCAGCGCGAGAATAAACAGCCGCTTGTAAGGGAACACCACGCCGTCTATAAGCTCAAGCCCGCCGTTCAGCCACGACGGACTGCTCACGGCGACGTTCGGCGCGCCGAAGATCGATCGCGCGATCTGCTGCAGCACGAGGCCGACGCCCCATGTAGCGAGCAGACTGTCCAGCGGACGGCCGTACAAGTGCCGGATCAATATCACCTCCAGCACATAGCCGATGACGAACGCAACGAGGAAGCTGGCGATGATCGCCGCGATAAAGTAGCTGTCGAAAGCGCCCTTGGGCAGCAGGTCCTTGAACAAATTCTGCGTCAAGTAGGCGGTGTAGCTGCCGATCATAATAAACTCGCCGTGCGCCATATTGATGACGCCCATAAGTCCGAAGGTAATGGCGAGGCCGAGCGCAATCAACAGCAGAATGGAGCTGACGCTCAAGCCGTTGAACAACTGGGAGATCCACATCTCCATGACATTCGCCCCCTCCCTGCGATGAAGGTAAAGCGGGAGTGCGCCGTGTCGTCGAATATCTCGCCGAGCGCTGCTCCCGCCCATTCGATTGCCCTTATGCCTTGAGGATTAGGACCCCGAGCTGAGGTCGCCTGCCCAATCGTAGCCCTTGAGGTACGGGTCCGGCTTGACCGGGCTGCCGGAGTTCCACAGCTCCTTGATCATGCCGTCGGACTGAATCTCGCCGATTCGGACCGTCTTGTAGATGTGCTGGTTCTCGCCGTCGATCGTAACCTTGCCTTCCGGAGCGTTGAACTCGATGCCGCCTGCGGCTGCCTTCACGGCGTCCACGTCGAAGGAGCCTGCCTTCTCCACCGCCGCCTTCCACAGGTAGACGGCCGTATAGCCCGCCTCCATCGGGTCGCTCGTTACGCTGTCCGCGCCGTACTTCGCCTTGAAGCTCTCGACGAACGTCTTGTTCTCCGGCGTGTCGGTTGTCTGATAGTAGTTCCAGGCAACCAGATGTCCGGCCAGGAAGTCGGCGCCGATGCCCTTGACTTCCTCTTCGGCGATGCTGACCGACAGCGTCGTCAGATCCGCGGCGGCAATGCCCGCATCCTTCAGTTGCTTGAAGAAGGCTACGTTGCTGTCGCCGTTCAGCGTGTTGTACACGACGTCCGGCTTCGCTTCCTTGATCTTGGCGATGATCGTCGTGTAGTCGGTATGACCGAGCGGCGTATACTCTTCGGCGACGGTCTCGCCGCCCTTGGCAGCCAATTGCGCCTTGATGATCTTGTTCGCCGTGCGCGGGAATACGTAGTCGGAGCCGAGCAGGAAGAACTTCTTCTTGCCTTGTTCCAGCAGGTAGTCGACCGAAGGGACGATCTGCTGGTTCGTTGTAGCGCCGGTGTAGAAAATATTGGGAGAGGATTCGAGGCCTTCATACTGGACGGGGTACCACAGCAGACCGTTAAGCTCTTCGAATACGGGCAGCATCGCCTTGCGGCTTGCGGATGTCCAGCCGCCGAATACCGTCGCTGCCTTGTCTTCGGAGATCAGCTTGCGCGCCTTCTCGGCGAAGGTCGGCCAATCCGATGCGCCGTCTTCGATCACGGGCTCGATCTGCTTGCCCAGAACGCCGCCGGCGGCGTTGATCTCGTCGATCGCCATCAATTCGGAGTTCTTGACCGTCACTTCGCTGATGGACATCGTGCCGCTGAGCGAGTGCAGAATGCCGACCTTGACCGTGCCGCCTTCGCTTGCTGCGGACGAAGAGGCCGGCGCCGAGGAAGCCGGTGCCGAAGACGAGGCCGAATTGTTCTCGTTATTGCTGCCGCATCCCACCAGAGCAAGACTCACCGATACGGCCAACCCCATGCCTTTAAACCAATTTCCTTTTCTCTTCACAACTCCACTCCCTTTTCCTAATGGTGATTTTCCGAACGTTTTTTTATTTGTAGTCGATTACCGTTCGGCTGTCTGTATTATAGTGTTGGATTTATTTTCATGTCAATATATCTTACGTTAAAAATGTTAATGTCTTGTACTTGATCTGACATTTAAATAAATTATAAAATAATGCTAATTATTTGGAATTTATTATAAAATAAAATGGTACAAAAACTGAAAACAAGCGAAAATTTGGAGGAAAAAAGACAAAAAGAACGAAGGGAATGACATAAAAACCATGCATCCCGGCAGTTTCGCAGCGAAAATTATCGAGATTCATGCATGTCAACATAGACGAGCAACATCCGAACATTCGGATATAAAAAAGAAAAATGATTAGGAAATTCCGCGAAAACCTAAAAAAAATGATCAATTTCTCTTGTTTTGCATGCAGTGTCGGTTAAATATGCAGGTGAGGTGTTCGTTGTCGGTTATCGGTTGAGGTTGTCGTTCGAGCCTGCTTCTGAGGATGTAGGGGAATTTTATGATATGTGTATGTTATATTATATTACCAATCAGTGTCAATACCATGATAACATCATTCCTGCCATGTCCATTTTTTTGCCGATAAATAAAAAAACGAGACCGGATCGGCATCCGGCCCAAGGCTCTGGTCGTTCTATTATCTCTGGTCGTTCTATTATTCTCGGCGAGGCCGGCCGAAGAAGCGCTTCACGGGCGAATGCGGCGGCGAACACGATCCGCTTGCTCTCCAGGACGATGCGTTCCTCTCTCACCGTTCCCTCTCCTTCTGGCTTCCGGCCAAGCTTCGCCCATACTTCGCATACTTCCTCCAGGGCTTGTAGCCGAGCTTCCCGTAGAAGTCGACGAACGGAGTCGTGTCGATCACGATGTGCCGGACGCCCCGCTCCCTCAGGAAGCCGATCGCCGCCTGGACGATGGAGATGCCGTAGCGGTGCCCGCGCTGCGCCTCGTCGATGCCAAGCGGGCCGATCCCGCCAAGCTCCTCATTGAACAGAGGCGCCCAATAGACGTTCTGTGCGAGCAGCGGGGACTTCGCGTCGTTCATCCGGCAGAAGCCGATGATCCGGCCCGCACGCTCCAGCACGACATACTCCCGCCCGTCGCCCCCCTGCTCCCAGTAGTCGCGCTGCTGAAGGTCCCATGTGCCGGGGAAGCAGCGCGTCATGAAGGCGGTCAGCTCCTCGCGATCCGCCGCCTGCGCAATTCTCGCCGTCGCCTCTCCCGTGTCGGGCAGCTCCGCCCGCTCCTCGGCCGAGTACGATCGAATCAAGTCGTACGCATCCTCCCGGTATTCGTACCCCCGCCGCTCGAACCATCCCTTCGTCTCCGTCAGCTCGTTCGGCACCCCCGGGAACAGGCGGCGGTGCAAGTCGTTGCCGAGCTGGACCCGGCGGACGCCCGCAGCGGCCAGTGCCTCCTCCGCCCGGCGCAGCAAGCAGCCGCCGATGCCTTGCCCCCGCCAATTCGGCGCCACGAACAGCGCGTGAATCCACCCGAGGTCCCGTCCCAGCTCGAAGCTCTCGTCTCCTTCGGAGGTTCTCTTGACCGCGACAAATCCGACCAATTCGCCGCCCTCGGACTCCCGCGCCGCCCACGAGCCTTCCTTCAGCAGCCGCCTGTCCGCGAACACATTCTGCTTCAGCAGCCGCGGCCGCAGCGGATACGATGCTCCCAGCTCCGCGTTCCATATGTTCACTATCTCGTGCAAATGTTGTTCCGTCAGCTTCTCGTAGATCATGGCCGGCCTCCTGCAGATGTGCGTGATGTTCATTGCTCTAGAGTCACTGTAACGGAAGGAGGGAGCGCGGCCAATAAGCCGATCTTGCGATTCTTGTCCGCTGATAAGATCGGACGCCGGATCGTAAAAGAACAGCGAATTATAAAAGACAACAGATCATCCTACCAGAGCAGCCGATGCCGCCCTTGCAGCCGCAGGATCGACTCGATAAAGAAGCAGTCTCCGCAAATAATCGGAACGCCGAAGTCGCCGTTATTCTAGACGGATTCCCCGCACATCACCACTCGCTGACAAATGGCCCCGGCAATTCCGTTTGTTATAGCGAGCCTGCGACTCCAGTTCCTGATTTTCCGTATCGCCGCACCGACCGACAGTGCCGCTATCTTTTCTTCAAAATAGAGTGCCTTATCCCTTTCTATCAGAATCCTAATTTTTGGAAAATCATGCTCTGAACAGATGGGATAAGGCGCCCTTTTGGGAAATAAGGATGGGGGCCCTCCCCCTCGCCAATACGAATAGGTACACGCCGGAATCGGAAGCTGAGTCTGCGGTTGAGCGGATCGGCCTATCGCTCGAGAGCAAGGCGGACAGGCTCAACAACGCCAAAATGGCGGCACCGGGAGAGGCCCCCAATGCCGCCATTTCTCCAATATGCAATTGCAGGACAACTCCTCATCGATCCGTCCGAGCCGCCGCTGTTCGAGCCGCAGCCGGCCGCCTGCGTCAGAACGTCAGCCCCGCCCATTGCTGCAGCCACTCGTAGGCCCGGGTTCCGTTGACGACGTGCCCGCCCGCGAAGATGTCCAGCTCCGGCATCGAGCCGGATTCCGCTGCCGCCCCATTCCCGGACTCCGCACCGGATTCCGTTGCCGCGGCCGCAGCCCCATTCCCGGACTCCGCACCGGACTCGGCCACCGCGTCTCGCGCCGTCTCCGAGTACAGCTCCCGCAGCCGCCTGTGCGCTTCGCGGACCGACTCGACCGGGAACAACGGGTCCGTCGTTCCCGAGGAGAGCAGCAGCGGCCGCGGCGCGATCAGGCCGAGCACATCGGGCAGCTCCCCCGCTTCCAGCAGGCCGGGAACGTAGTTGTCCAGGCAGTGCGCCGTCGCCAGCACGCCGTCGCGGAACAGGCTCGCGTAGCCGCACAGCACGGTCGCCCCGATGCGCTCGTCGAGCGCGGCGGCTACTCCGGCGACAAGCCCGCCGCCGGAATAGCCCATGGCGCCGATGCGGGCGGCGTCGCAGTCCGGCCTGGCTGCCATGTAGTCGGCGACGCGCAGCGTCTCGGCGATGCGCTGCCCGGCGAGCGTGCGGCCGTGCATCAGCAGATGGACCGCGAGCCGGTAGCAGCTGTACGTCTCGGGACCCGCCGCGGCATCGTCGCGGAGCCGCCGGTCGCCGAACCCGAGCAGCTCCGGCACGGCGACCGCGAAGCCGCGGAGCGCGAGTTCCGCGGCGAATCGCGAATGTCGGCCCGCGTTCTCGCCGAGCTCCGAGCCGTCCGGCGCGAGGCCGATCGCCTCGCGGCTGCCATAGCCGTGCCCGTGGCATCCGATCGCGATCGGATGCGGACCGGGCCGGTCGGAGGGGATAAGCACGTACACGGGCATTCGCAGCCCGTCCGCCGTCGTCAGCTCGATCCGCTCCCGGACGAAGCCGACGCATTCGGTTCTCTCCAGCAGGCGCGGGTTCAGTGGTTGCGCTTCCTTGGCCCCCGATTCGAGCCCGAGAGCTTGCTTCAACCGCAGCCTGAGCCTCTCTCGCCGCTCCGGCACGCTCTCGTCCTTCGCTTCCCGCTCCCTTCTCCCCTTCGTCTCCTCATACAGTTTGGCCAGGTAATCGTCCGGATGCCACATGCTCTTTTCCGCCCCTTAATTCGCAACGTCCTTGTCGATCTGAGCCTGAAGCTCCTGGCGCAGCGTGTCGAAGCCGGCCTGCTTCCGCTTGGCGAGCAGCTCCGCATACGCCTTGTCGACGTCCTTGACGAAGCCGAGCGTCAGCGGCGACTGGTACTGGCTGGACACGTCGGACAGCGCCGCCTGCTGCGTCTTGATGTTCTCGAGGTCCGGCTGGAAGTCGTTAAGCGGCGTATTGAACACCCGGTCGCGCTGCGACTTCATCACGTCGTCGAAGTTCGGCAGGCCGTCCTGCGACGTCAGATAGTAGCGCTCGTCGCGCCAGCCCCACGGGCAAGTGCCGTCCGGCGGGTAGTTCGGGCTGTCGGCGAGCAGAACAAGCTTGCCTTCCGCCGAGACGTCCCAATGCTTGCCCTGGATGCCGTACGTCGTCGTCTGGTTGTACCACGCGTCGTTCTTGAACAGGTCGAGCAGCATCAGCGCGCGCTCCGCGTTCTTGGACTTCGCGTTGATCGCCATGCCGTTGGCCATGTACGAGTTCGCGACGACCTTGTTGGACGTATTGATCGGGTAGAAGCGGACGTCCCATTCCGGATGCGCGGTCATTACCGTCTGATAAGCGGCGTTGGCGTCGAGCAGGTTCGTCAGGAACGCGGAGCTCTTGCCGTTGACGAACGAATCCTTGGACGACACCTTGTTGACGAGCGAATTCTTCGAGATGTAGCCTGACTGATTCCACGTCTGCATTCTCTTGTACAGCTCGAGCGCCGCCGGATCGGACTCCGTCGCATCGACGATCCGATTCGTCGCCAGGTCCACGCTGACGCCGACCGTGCCCATCTCGTAGCGGTCGCGCAGATCTTGAAGCTGCATGTGCGGAATGATCCAGTTGTCGTAGGAGGTCGCTTCCCACGGAACAAGCTCCTTGTCGTTCTCGGAGACGGCCTTCAGATACCCTTCGAAGTCGTCAAGCGAATCAATCGAGGAGATGCCGTACTTGTCCATCAGATCGCCTCTTACGACGTAGCCGTAGACGGAGATCTCGCGGTAGTTCATCGGCAGCGCGTACAGCTTGCCGTCGACCGTTCCGGCGTCGAGCACCTCCTGGCTGGAGCTGGCAAGCGTCTGCGGAGCGTACGTCTGCATCAGCCCGGGCGTCAGCTCCATGAAGGCGCCCTTCCTCGCGTAATCCGCGAATTGGCCCCAGGTCGCCGTTACGATCAGGTCGAAGTCCTCGCCGGCGGCGAACTTGAGCGAATACGCCTTCTGCCAGTCCGCGAACGGAATGTACTCGACGTCGACGGTTGCGTTGATGTCTTCCTTCAGCTTCTTGTTGATCTCCCCGTAGACGAGATCGGAATCCGGAGCTCCGTCGCTGATCAGCACCATCTTGAGCGTGACCGGCTTGGACGTGTCCGGCTTCGCGGCCTCTCCCGAGGCGGATGCGGACGCCCCGGCGTTCGATTCGGAAGGCGAAGCCTGCTGCGACGCTCCCCCGTTATCCTTCGAGCCGGAGCAGCCGGCGAGCAGAGCCGCGAGCCAGACGAGCAGCAGCAGCGATATTGCTGTTTGACGGACAGTCATTCGATGATCCTCCCTTTATTAGGAACAGCATAATAGACAGCATAATTGATATCGCGATTGGCTTAACCCTTGACGGAGCCGATGGTCACCCCGCTGACGATAAAACGCTGCAGGAACGGATAGACGAAGAACACCGGAGCAATGACGATCACGGTCATCGCCAGCTTAAACGTCTCCTTCGGAATGTCGGGAATCGGCATGCCGGTCTTCCCCGCCAGGTTGTTCAGCATCTCCGTCTTGTTCATCAGGTTGTACAAGTAGTATTGCAAGGGAACGAGATTCGGATCGCGGATAAACAGCATCGCGTTCGCCCAGTCGTTCCAGTAGCCGAGCCCGATGAACAGAGCGATCGTCGCCAGCCCCGGCTTGGCGATCGGCAGCATAAGTGTCAGGAATATCCGCAGCTCCCCCGCCCCGTCGATTTTGCCGGATTCGATGATGGCCTCCGGAATGGATGCGAAGAAGCTTTTCATCACGAGGATGTAGAAGACGTTCATCAGCAGCGGCACGATCAGCGCCAGCACGCTGTCCTTCATATGATAATAGTTGACCATCAGCAGATACCAGGGCACGAGGCCCCCGCTGAAGACGGACGTGAAGTAGATGTAGAACGAGAAGTAGTTCCGGTACTTGAAGTCCTTGCGCCCGATGACGTACGAGGTCATTGCGGTCAGGAAGGCGCCCAGCGACGTGCCGGCGACGAGCACGAGCAGCGACACGCCGAATGCGCGCACAATATCCCCCGGGGCCTTGAACACCATCCGGTAGCCGTCCAGGCTCAGCTTCTGCGGCAGCAGCCGGAAGCCGTTGCGGACAAGCTGCTCCTCTCCCGACAGCGAACCGCTGACGACCAGCAGCAGCGGCACGAGGCACAGAAGACACAGCAGGCCAAGGAAGGTGTAGCCCAGGACGTTGAACAGCAGACGGTCCTTGGTGTAAGTTAGCATACGGGCCTCCTAGAAGAGCGAATAGTCGGGCTGCACCCTGCGCACGATCGCGTTCGTAATCAGGATGATGACGAAGCAGACGACCGATTGGTACAAGCCGGTGGCGGCCGACATGCCGATGTCCTGGGAGCCGAGCAGCGAGCGGAAGACGAAGGTGTCGATGACGTCCGTCGCGTCGTACAGCAGGCCGTTGGTGCCGACAAGCTGATAGAACAGATCGAAGTTGCCGCGGAAAATATTCCCAATAGACAGAAGCACCATGATGACGGTCGTCGGAACGATAAGCGGGAGCGTAATCCGGCGGATGCGCTGGAAGACGTTCGCCCCGTCGATCGCGGCGGCTTCGTACAGGCTGCGGTCGATGCCGATGATCGCCGCGAGGTAGATAAGCGAATTGTACCCGACGTACTTCCAGTTGTTGAAGAAGAGCAGGAT
This sequence comes from Cohnella fermenti, assembly GCF_004801405.1. Classification (GTDB taxonomy): domain Bacteria; phylum Bacillota; class Bacilli; order Paenibacillales; family Paenibacillaceae; genus Cohnella; species Cohnella fermenti. Next base: position 7,379 of record NZ_SSOB01000004.1, on the reverse strand, counting down.
GTACTTCCACCAGCCGGGAGAGGAATAGAAGTCCTGCTGCGGCAGCCCCATCGCCTGGAGAAGCACGTTCAGGTAGCCGTAATCGTAGTTGAACAGGTTGTAGACGATTGCGCCGACGACGACCCAGGAGAGGAAGAACGGGAACAGCAGAATCGACTGCGCCGCCTTCTTGATGAACCTCCCTCCCATCTCGGCGATCACAATCGCGACGGCCAGTTGGAGAACAAGCCCGCTGACGATGAAGGCCGCGTTGTACAGCACCGTGTTCGACGTGACGAGCAGAGCCTTGCCTGAGCGGAAGAAGAACTCGAAGTTGGCCAGTCCCGCCCAGGGGCTTCCGAAGATTCCCTTGTCGAAGCGATAGCTCTTGAACGCCAGCACCGTGCCGGCCATCGGCAGATAACAAAGCAGGAAAAAATAAACGACGGACGGAACCATCATCAGGAACAGCATCCTGTTCTTGCGGAACTCCTTGATCATGAGCTCCCTCCGCTCTTGCTGCGCATGCCATGCATCATCCTTTGCATTCGGTATGGGTGTTCGGCCTAGGCTGACCCCATTATATAAAACGCTTACAAACGGCGGATAGGGGGAGAAAATACGAATCGGATAGACAAAATTATAGACTTGGGCGCAGGAAGGAAGCGGTCGTTGCCAACTCGCGCGTATGCGTTATACTACAGGATAAAGGGGGAGAGACAAGTGCTCAAGATGCTGATCGTGGACGACGAGCGCACGACGCGCAACACGCTGCTGAACCATATTCCGTGGCGGGAGCTCGGAATCGGGGAGGTCGAGCAGGCCGACGACGGAATCCGTGCGCTGGAGCTTGCGAAGCGGCATTCCCCGGACATCGTCATGACCGACATCCGCATGCCCCGCATGGACGGCCTGACGTTCGCGCGCGAGCTGAGAGCTTGCCTTCCGAAGAGCAAGGTCATAATTTTAAGCGCTTACTCGGAGGTCGACTACTTGAAGTCGGCGATCAAGCTGAACGTCGTCGATTACGTGGAGAAGCCGATCGATCTGGACGAGGTGAAGCGGGTGCTCGCTTCGGCCGTCGCGAAGTGCGCCGAGGAGCAGGCTCGCTTCAAGGAGAATGAGCCGCCGGTCCAACGCGATGCCGCCGCACCGTTGCGGGAGCCGGGCGCGGAAGGGGGCGGCCTCGTCGGCAAGGCGAAGCGATTCATCGAACAGCGGGCGTGCGATCCGAACCTGTCGATCAGCGCGCTTGCGGACCACCTCTACCTGACTCCTTCGTATGTTTGCCTGATTTTTAAACAGGAGACCGGCATCACGATCAACCAGTACCTGACCTCGGTTCGGATCGGGAAGGCGAAGGAGCGGATCGCGGACCCGGCCGTCAAGCTGCATCAGGTGGCCGGCCTCGTCGGCTACACCGACGGCAAGTACTTCGCCCGCCTGTTCAAGAAGGAATGCGGGCTGACGCCTTCCGAGTTCAGAAGGACAATCAACCCATGAGAGGCTTCCCGCTCCGGCCGCTGTACCGCGTCATCAGCCATCTGAGTCTGCAGCGCAAAGTGTTCCTCTCTTACGTTGTTCTCATTCTTGTCCCGATGGCGATTCTGACCTGGTTCTCCTACCACCGAAGCGCGGAAGTCGTCCGCCGCCAGACGATGCAGTCGGCCGAGCAGGTCTTCGACGAGGCTGCGCGCCAGTTGGACGCATTGGCGGACAAGGCGATCGGCGCGCTCAACACCGTCTCGCTGGACGGCCAGATCAACGCCATTCTTGCCACCGATGCGGACCGCTACGACATTCCTTCGCAGCTTACGGATTACAACCGAATGACGCCGTTCCTGCAGAACATCGAGAAGTCCCAGGGCGTTTACCGGGTGCGTCTGTATCTCGACGACCGCTTCGTCTTCTCGGACGACGGGGCGCGGCTGTCCCCCCTGTCCAGGCTTGCCGGCGAAGACTGGTACGCTCGCATGAACGCTTCCGGCGCATCCGCGTACTGGTTCGTTCCCCGCCGGGATGCCGGAGCCGTCGCGGTCGTCTCCGTCGCGCGAACGGTCTGGAGCCTTGTGGACTTCACCAAGCCGGTCGGCGTGGCCCGGGTCGATATCCCGCTCGCCGATGTCGAGCGGATCGTGACGGAGGCGCAGCTCACCGCCTCCAGCTACGTCCTGCTCCGCAGCGACGAGTCGGGCGAGACCGTCGCCGCATCCCGGCCGGACGCAGGAAGTGCGGCCGGAGCGGAAGGCGGGGATGCGGCCGGGGCGGCGGGCGGGAGCGAATTGGCGAGCGGGGACGGCGGCGGCGCTAACCGCCAGATGCTGCTCCGGAGCGTCGCCATTCCCGGCACCTCCTGGTCGCTTGTCTCCCACGTCTCGCTCAAGGAGGCGCTGCGCCCGCTGACGGACCTGCGCAACCGGATGATCGTCATGATGCTCGTGATCACGGCGCTCTCCTATGTCGTCGCTTACTTCTACTCGCGGTTGAGCACGATTCGCATCAAGCGCTTGTCCTCCCGCATGCGCCTTGTGCAGAACGGCGACCTGCCGGTCGTTATGACCGTGGGCGGCAAGGACGAGATCGGCGAGCTGACCGAGAGCTTCAACTTCATGGTCCGGCGAATGGACGGGCTTGTGCAGGAGAAGTTCCGCATGGGCAAGGAGCTGAAGAACGCCGAGCTGCGAACGCTTCAGGCGCAGATCAACCCTCACCTGCTCTACAACTCGCTCGACACGATCAACTGCCTCGCGATCGAGCATCAGGTGCCGGACATCTCGCGCATGGTGCTGTCGCTGACCCGCTTCTATAAGCTCGGCCTCTCCCAAGGCAAAGAGCTCGTGCCCCTTCGGGCCGAGCTCCAGCATATTCGGGCTTATATCGGAATCATGAACATGCGCTACGAGGAGGCGATCGAGCTGATCGTCGAGGTGCCTCCGGAGCTTCAGACCTGCCTCGTGCCGCGCACGATTCTGCAGCCGATCGTCGAGAACGCGGTGCTGCACGGCATCATGGAGACCGAGCGCAAGCGCGGCTCCATCTCGATCTCCGCAGCGAAGAGGGACTCCGGCTCGTATCTCCTTCAGATCGGAGACGACGGCAAGGGAATCCCTCCGGGCGAGCTGGCCGGCCTGCTGAAGCGGCCCGTCTCCGCCGATTCCGAAGCGGAGGGCGGCTTCGGTCTGCGCAATGTGAACGATCGGCTTCAGCTTACGTTCGGGGAAGAATATGGACTGTCCATTCATTCCGAGGAGGAGCGCGGCACAACCGTCTCGCTGCGGTTGCCGATCGGTGCATCGGCCGCCTAGCCGTGCCTCCTTCGGGATGCTGGGATGCTGGGATGCTGGGCCGCTTGCTACTCGCCATTCGCCGCCGTTTGCCGATTTTATGCGTTTTTTCACATTCGTCGGCTTGAATTGGGGGCAATTGCGGCGTTTTATGTGGTTTTTAGCATATATGCGGTAACTCAAGCCGAAGATTCCTCCACGAATGTGATTTTTCGCATAGAATCGGACAAAGTGCCCGCTGCCGGGCGGCGCGAATGTGATATTTCACATATATTGCGGCTATTGCGGCAGCCCCCGGCTTCGGAGGAGGTTAGCGGCGCTTCTCGGTGGCGTAATAAGCCAAGGCTAACGCCGGCAAGGCAATGCCGATCCACAGAGCCGCCTGCCAGCCTCCCGCCGAATACGCCCAGCCGCCGAGCGCGGAACCGAGCGCCCCGCCGGCGAAGAAGATGGCCATGAACAAGCCGTTCAGTCGGCTGCGCACCTCGGCCCCCAGAGAGAAAATCTCTCGCTGGCTAAGCACCAGGTTCGCGGACACCCCCATGTCGAGCACAACGGCCGCGACAACGAGCAGGATAAGCGCAAGCGTCGAGCCTCCTTGATCGGCCAGCGGCAGCGCGATCGAGAGCAGCACGAGAAGGAGCGCGATTCCGGTCGCGGGACGAATCCAGCCCCGGTCCGCCAGTCGGCCGGCGACGGGTGCGGCGAGCGCGCCGGATACGCCGACCAACGCGAAGAGCGCGACCTCCTGTTGGGAGAAGCGGAACACCGGGCCGGTCAAGTACAGGGGCACCGTCGTCCAGAACAAGCTGAACGTTCCGAATACGCTGGCGTGGTAGAGCGCTCTGCGCCGAAGCACCGGCGTCGTCTTCAGAAGCTGCGTCATCGAGCCGATCAGCGCCGAATACCGCACGGAAGACGTCGGCTGGCGAGCCGGAAGCGCGCGGGCCAGAACAATAGCGAGAGCGGCGATGGCGACCGCGGACAAGTAGAAGACGGCTCTCCACCCCAAGTATTCCGCCACCAGGCTCGACACGGGACGAGCGAGCATAATGCCGAGCAGCAGTCCGCTCATGACATTGCCGACGTTGCGGCCTCGCGTCGCTTCCGGCGACAGGTGCGCCGCATACGGGACAAGAACCTGAGCGGCGACGGAGCTTACCCCGATCAGCATGGAGACGCCCAGGAACAGGACGGAATGATGAACGACGCCTCCGGCCGCAAGCACGACAGCCGCGAGGAACAGAAGAATAACGACCAGCCGGCGATTCTCGACGATGTCCCCCAAGGGGACGAGGAACAGAAGCCCAAGGCCGTAGCCGATCTGGGCCAGCGTAACGATCAGCCCCGCCGCTCCGGACGACAGCCCCAGGTCCGAGCTGATCGGCCCAATCAAGGGCTGGGCGTAATAAAGATTGGCGACGATGAGTCCGCAGGCGACGGCAAGAATGCGGATAATTGCGGGCGAGAAGTCTTTGGCGGCAGGTTGCTGCTCTTCGAGTGCGCTCATGCGAATTTCCCCTTTGCTTGGTGATGCGTACAAAACTGCATTTTTTACCGGAACAATCGTTCCAGTAATCTCTTAAAAAAAGGCCGTCTCCTCCTACAGCAATCCAAGAACGGCCTCGATCATATCGTCGTATTGCTGCCTGTCCGGCTTCATCTTCGTCACGACATTGATCCCGTGGTTGAGGCTGAGCAGCAAGGTCGCCATCGTCTTCACGTCTTGGTCCGCAGCGATCTCCCCCGTCTGCTGTCCCCGGCGGAGGACGTCGATGAAGCACTTCTCCAGCCCGTCGAAGCTGTCCCGGATCGCGGCTCTCGTCTGCTCGTCCGGCGAGTCCATGCCAACGGTCGCGATCGTGATCAAGCAACCATGGGGAGAAGCCTCGTCCAAGGCGGCGGAGATATGGCGGTCGAAGTATTGCCGAATGCCTTCCTTCGCGGATGTCGGGTTCTCCAGAAGGCGCCTCTTGCTCAAGCTCCTCTTCTTGTAAAGCTCGATCGCTTCCAGGTAAAGCGACTCTTTATCCCCGAACGTCTCGTACAGACTGGACCGGCTGAGGCCCATCGCCTGAAGCAGATCGGGGATGCTCGCTCCCTCGAAGCCTTTCTCCCAGAACACCAGCATGGCTTGATGGAGCACCTGCTCCCTATCGAATTCTTTGTTGCGTCCGATGGCGGGCCCCCCCTCTCGTGAACACAGTATATCTTTTCCGGAACGATTAGTCCAGTATTTGTTCAGAACGGCACCCGATTAGTGCCTCGACCGCCTGCGATTTCTGCTGGAAACCCATGTGCAGGCGGTCAAAAAACGGTTGTGGAACTATTTTTATTCGGAAAATGGGGCAATGAATTGAATGTATTGGAGCATTCTTCTCAGCATCACCACGCTTTGCGCCCGCGAAGCGTCCGCCGCAGGGGCGAAGACCGTATCGTTCATCCCCTTAACTATGCCTGCCTCGAAGAGCCACGCCGCTGCCTCCGCAGCCCAGTCCGAGATGTCTGCGACATCGACGAACGATTCCAGCGCTCCCGCATCGGCCTGCGGCGCTTTACCGACGAACTCCATCGCTCTTGCAATCATCGTTGCGACTTGTTCGCGGGTGATCTTGGCATCGGGACGGAACGTTCCGTCTTCGTAACCCCCGATCAGACCCGATCGCTGTGCCGCACCGATTGCGTCGGCGTACCAGTCGTTCGCCGCCACATCCGTGAATGTCGAAGCGTGGCCCTCTTCCCAGAGGCCGAGCGACCGAACAAGCAACGACGCGAATTCGGCGCGAGTGATCGGCTCATCCGGGGCAAACCCGCCATTCGGCCGACCTGTAACGATTCGCTTGTTCGCCAATAGCCGTACATCCGCCTCAGCCCAATGCGACTGCATATCCGTGAACGACACGCTCGAACGGATGACCGCGTATAAGCCATCGTGCAAAACATACAGTTTCGCCTGTCCGCCTGCAAAAACAGCCGGAACGAAATGAAGCTCGCCGCTCGCATCGATTCGGACGACCGAAGCCTCGTCCGGATTGACCGGCGTCGACAGCGCAATCGTTCGCCGAAGGTAACGGTCGGGCCCACTGCCTTCGATTGTCCGGTCTCCCGAATTCAGTGCAAAGAAGATCGGATTCCCCAGTACCCGCGCTGCGTCGGCGCTGTCGATGCGATCTGCAGCGGCGACCTGCGCAATCGTCGCCGTTAACGTCGCTTCCTCTTCCAGTTCTCCGAAGGCTTCGAACGGAATCTGCAACCCGTTGCCGTTGACGCTAAGCGACAGCCTGGCATCCGGCCGCACCCGCCACGTCTGAAGAAACGGTTGTGCAGGGAAGATTGCCTTGACCGCCGGATCCGGTCCCTCCACCGCAATCACAATTTCTGGCGTATCGGACACCAATACTTCCCGTAGTTGTTCGGAGGTGAACGTGAGACGAATATACCTCTGCCCTTCGGCCGTGACTTCCTCCGTGACGCTTACCTCTGCCGTCACGCCGTTCAACTTGACGCTCGCCGTAGCCGAAGCGCCGGTCGGACTACCGGGTTCATCTGCCTGGTGGTCCGCATCATTGCCCGAATCGGCATCGGGGGAGTCGGAGTCATCCGTACCGCCCGTGTCACGATTCGTCCAGTGCGCGTACAACGTCATGTCCTCGACTACCGGAGCGGCGTCGAAGTCCCATTCACCCGTCTCATCCGCCGGATCGACGAACCAGCCCTCAAACGCATACCCCACTCGCGTCGGCTCTGTTGGCTCGGCTATCGTCTGCCCGTGTTCAACGGTGACCTCGCTTCCCGAGAAGCTGCCTCCGTTCGGGTCGAACGTCACCGTGTAGCTGTTCAACGTCCAGTGCGCGTACAACGTCATATCGCCGCTGACGGTGTCCCCATCGAAGTCCCACTCGCCCGTCTCATCCGCCGGATCGACATACCAGCCCTCAAACGCATACCCGACTCGCGTTGGCTCCGTCGGCTCGGCTACCGTCTGCCCGTGTTCGACGGTGACCTCGCTTCCCGAGAAGCTGCCTCCGTTCGGGTCGAACGTCACCGTGTAGCTGTTCAACGTCCAGTGCGCGTACAACGTCATATCGCCGCTGACGGTGTCCCCATCGAAGTCCC
>NZ_SSOB01000003.1 GCF_004801405.1 Cohnella fermenti | reverse complement strand
TTTCCCCGAATGGACCCTATGATCCATTGTCCAGAGGCATGCCGGAAAGTCCAGTCCCTGATTCGATTTTCAAGGTGCAAAATGGCTGGAAATTTTTCGAGCGGCCTCCAGTCCCCTCGGGGACTGGAAATAGGCTCTTGAATGACTTCAAAACATACTATACGAGGAGGTATGGCGATGAAGGAGGAGATGTTGTTGGTGGGAATGTGACGCTAGAGGAGGGAAAGTGACGCTAGAGGAGGGAAAGTGTCGCTAGAGGAGGGGATGTGACGCTATGAGGAGAGGATGTCGTGGCGGATGCCAAGCTGACCTCGGTACGTTGCGCGCCTCTCCGGCCCAGTAAGCCCTCCCCCATCCCGTTCGCATCCCATCTCCGTCTCATCCCATCCCATCCTCATCTCCGGCCCATCCCGTCGCCGTCTCCGCGCATCGTCCCGCCGGTATTCGCCGCCAACGGTTTCCTCCTCCCCCCAAGCTCGTGTATACTGGTAAGCACTATCGACAGTACCGGAGGAGATTGACCGCATGACATCGTTGCCGGCACCTTATGTGGAACGCATCAAGCAGCAACTCGGAGAGGAGGCCGCTGCCTTCCTCGACAGTTACAGCTCGCCGAGAACGTACGGGTTGCGAATGAACCTTCTGAAGGCCGCCGAGTCTCCCGAAGCGTGCGCCGTCGTTCGGGCTCAGTTCGGCTTGAAGCCGGTGCCCTGGTGCGCGGAGGGCTGCTTCTACGAAGAGAGCGTCCGGCCGGGGAAGAACCCCTTCCATCAAGCCGGCCTCTACTATATCCAGGAGCCGTCCGCGATGATCGCCGCGGAGTTGCTCGATCCGCAGCCCGGCGAGATTGTGCTTGACCTCGCCGCCGCTCCGGGCGGCAAGACGACGCAGATCGCCGGCAAGCTGGCCGGACGAGGCCTGCTCGTCGCGAACGAGATTCACCCGGGCCGCGCCCGAATTCTAGCCGAGAACGTGGAGCGCCTCGGCATCCGCAACGCGGTCGTGGTGAACGCCGCGCCGGACGAGTTGTCGGCTCGCTGGCCGGAAGCGTTCGACCGCATTATGCTGGACGCTCCCTGCTCGGGGGAAGGGATGTTCCGCAAGGACGAAGGCGCAGCGGCCGAATGGTCTCCCGAGGCGGTTGACGTCTGCGTTCGCCGCCAACGGTCGATTCTGCCCGACGCCGCGAGGATGCTGAAGCCGGGCGGAAGGCTTGTCTATTCGACCTGCACGTTTAACCGCGCGGAGAACGAGGAGACGATCGCCTGGTTCCTCGGCGAATTCCCCGACTTCCGGCTGCTGCGGGAAGAGCGAATGTGGCCGCATCGGGGCGAAGGCGAAGGTCATTACGCCGCCGTGCTGGAGAAGCTTGCCGGCGAAGATGCGGAGCAGGCGGATGCCGAGCCGCGCTCCCGCGTTCAGCGCTCGCAGCCTGAACCGCGCCGCGCCAAGCCTTCGCCCCGGGCCGCTCAAGCCCGCCGGGGCGACCCCGCCGCCAGTCGGCTGACGGCGGCGCTCGAGCAGTTCCAACAGTTCGCGAGAGAAGCGCTGCCCGGCTTCGAGCTGCCGCCGGAAGGCGAGCCGCTGCTGTTCGGCGACGCCCTGTATTGGCTTCCGGTTCCCGCGGGAAGCCCGCTCTCGACTCACTCTCTCGGCGGACTGCGAACGCCCAGGCCGGGACTTCATCTCGGCGACGTTCTCCGAGGGCGGTTCGAGCCGAGCCACGCATTGGCGATGGCCGCTTCCGCGGGCGATGCCTCAAGAAGCGTCAACCTTGCGCCGGACAGCCCGCAAGCGGCCGCCTACCTGCGAGGCGAGAGTCTCCCCTCGCCCGAGCCGCCCATGAGAGGCTGGGGCCTCATAACAATCGCCGGCCTGCCGCTCGGCTGGTTCAAGGCAAGCGACGGCCAGCTCAAGAACCGTCTCCCCAAGGGATTGCGGCAGGTTTAAGCGAGTACGCCTCCTATGCATGCCTCCCGCTTCATGCGCCTCGCCGCCCTCTCCGCCGCCTCCCCGCACGCCGCAACATCCCCATCGTCCCCGTCTTCGCCCGCCCTGCCATGGGCATTTTCCTCAAAATCAGCCGAGCAAGGGCGGATGTCCAATCCGCCATGCTCTATTCTCATAAGATACAGTAGACCGAATGACGGGACACTACTTCCGAGCCCAGCTAGCACCCGTTTCGGCAACCAACAACACATTTCTTGAAGGAGGAATTTGCATGTCCGGTGTTGTCGGCGGCTACTATGCATCCGCAGCTTTCGTATTGGTCCTGTTCATCCTGCTTGTCATCATTCTCAAGGCTGGATACTGAGTTCGCTGAACTCTTCGGCCGCGGCGCAGAATCGAAGCCGACCCGCAGTTAACCCTGCGTCAATCTAAAAGAAGGACCGTCAGGGAATGTCTCCCTGACGGTCCTTTTCGGTTGGGACGTTCAGCCGAATTTTTATATGAATTTTCACATAGAATCCGGCATCCGAATCCAGCATCCGAATCCGGCATCCGGCGGCGGCATCGACGTCGCATCCTTCCTCGGCACCGCCAGTTGCCGGGGAACGCGCCGGCTCATCGGCCCATCGGCCCATCACCCAAGCAGCTTCTCAAGCACGACCGCCACGCCGTCCTCGTTGTTGGACAGCGTCACCTCGTCGGCCGCTTCCTTCACCGCATCCGGCGAATTGGCCACCGCCACGCCGTGCCCGGCATACGTCAGCATCCCGATGTCGTTGTAATAGTTGCCGATGGCCAGAATCTGCTCCCTCGGCACGCCGCGCAGCTTCGCCAGACTCTCCAGCGCCGTCCCCTTCGAAGCGGCAAGCGGCTGGACGTCCATGAAGAAGTCGCCGCTTCTCACCGTCTGCAGGTCGTGGCTCCACGCCGCCCAATCCCGCTCCAGCTCGTCCAGTTGCTCCTTCAGGGCGAAAATCGATATTTTCAGCGTGCAATCCGGAAGCCCCTCTGTCTTCGCATCGCGAACGATCGGAGTCACAAAGATGCGCTTGTACACCGCCGCCATCGTCTCGTCGAGGCTCTCCACATACAGCTCGAACGCCGTGTTCATGTCGAAGTGGTACCTTCGCTCGCGGCAATAATCCAGGTAGCGCTCCACCAGCTCCGGCGGGATGACCGATTGATGAAGCACCTCCCTCGTGCGGCTGTCCACCACACAAGCGCCGTTGTGCGTAACGACCGTGCCCTCCAGACCGAGCTGCTCCAGCATCGGCAGCGTGCTTGTCGTCCCTCGGCCCGTGCACAGAACGATCTCCGCTCCTTGCTCCGCCGCCGCCCGAACCGCCGCACGCACGCGGGGCCGCAATTCGTGATGGTCGTCGATCAGCGTTCCGTCCACGTCCAATGCGATGATGCGATAATTCATGATTCCGAGGACTCCTTCCGGTATTCCCGCAATGCGGTCACTTCATCTTCCGTCAACTCGCGCCACTGCCCGGCCTCCAGCGACTCGTCCAGAGACAGCGGCCCCATCGCCACCCGCCTCAGGTACAGCACCCTCTTGCCCGCGGCCTCGAACATCCTCTTCACCTGGTGGTACTTGCCCTCGCGAATCGTCAGTTCGATCCAGCTCAGCGGACGCCCCGCCACAATCGCCTCCTCAAGCTCCGGCCCTCTCAGCGCCGCGACCTTGCCCATTCGTTCCACAGCGCCCAGCGCCTCGGGATGATCGGGAACCCTCCCGCCCTCCCCGACCGCCAGCACAAGCAATTCGGCCGGAAGCGTCCGATAGCCGTCATCAAGCGTCACCCCGTTGTGGAAAAGAAGGGCTTCGGACTCGCCGACATGGCCTTCGACCAGAGCCCGGTATGTCTTGGGCACGTGTTTGCGCGGAGAGAGGAGGTCATGCGAGAGCTTGCCGTCGTTCGTGAGCAGCAGCAGGCCTTCGGTATCCTTGTCCAGCCTGCCGACAGGGAAGGGCGCGAAGACGTTCATCTCCTCGTCCAGCAGATCCAGCACAACCAGGTCGCGGCGGTCCTCCGTCGCGGACACGTAGCCGGCCGGCTTGTTGAGCAGCACGTAGACCGTATCGCGATACGCAATCCTCGCCCCGTCCAGGTACACCTCGTCCGCCGCCGGATCGATCTGCATGCCGGGGTCCTTCGCCCGCTGGCCGTTCACCGCAATCGCGCCTTGCTTCACAAGCAGCTTGATTCCGCTCCTCGTTCCGTAGCCGAGATTTCCGAGCATTTTGTCAAGCCGCATCGTCTTCTTCATGCCAAGCTCCTCCCTGCTTTCGCGATCCGCTTCTTCATATCCATCGCCAGCCGGGGAGCAGCTCGTTCTTCAGAATCGTCCCGTCCCAGCGGCCCCAGCCGGCCGGGAAGCCGTCGATGCAGACAAGCGTCCAGCCGCGGCCCGGCGCCGGCTCCCCGTCCGTGCCGACGATCGCCGCAGGCTCCGGCTGCAGCGTCTCGCCCTTCATGTAGCGCAGCGCGTCGCCATCGCCGCTTCGCAGCCGAAGCGACAGCGCCGCATCCTCCATCCGCAGCCCCATCGCCAGTGCCTGCGAAGGCTCGAACCGATGCTTCGTCGCGGAGCCGAGCAGCAGCCCCGGCCGCACCGCGTTCAGCCGCCCGAGGTCCGGCAGCTCTTCCGGCTGCAGGTACAACTGCTCCCCGCGCCGATACAGCGTGCCGCGCGGCCGCCAGCCGGGCAGCGTCGTCTTCGCGAAGGCGAGCAGCTTGTCCCGCGGGTCGTCCTCGGCCGAGGTAGCAGGCCCCTTCCCGGCAGTTCCCTTCCCGGCCGGCTTCTTGCCGCGCGGCGAGGCCTCTCCCCGGCCCGGCCGCTTCGCTGCGGCCGCGATCGCCGGCGGGGCGGGCAGCGGCGGGAATTGCCAGTCTCCGTCATTCGCCGGAGCAACCGACTCTCCCGCTTCCGCACCCGGCTCCGGGCGCCGCACAAGCAGCGCGGCGTAATGCCCTTCGCCGCGAGCCCGATGCGGCCACACGCGCACCGTGCCCGCAAGCTGCGCCAGCCGCTCCTCCGGCAGGCCGAACGTGTCCTCCGCCGCCAGCCAGTCCGGCCTGCCGGGGGCGAGCCCCCACTCGGGCGGCGCCTCCAGCGGAACCACGTCGAAGTCCGGACGCTCGCTCAGCAGCCGCGCGACGGACAGCTCGTTCTCCTTCGGCGAGAACGTGCAGGTCGAATAGAGCAGCTTGCCGCCGGGAGCGACCAGCTTCGCCGCTTCGCGCAGAATCGCCTCCTGCATGGCGGCGCAGCGCTCGACCGAATGCCGCTCCCACTCGCGGATCATGTCCTCGTCCTTGCGGAACATGCCTTCGCCGGAGCAGGGCGCGTCCACCAGAACGCGGTCGAAGAAGTCTCCGAACGCGGCGGCCAGCGCGGCCGGTTCCTCGTTCGTGACGATCGCATTCGCCATGCCCGCGCGCTCCGTGTTCTTCGCGAGCGCCTTCGTCCGCTCCGCCGCGTTGTCGTTCGTCACGAGCAGGCCGCGTCCCGCAAGCTTCGCGGCAAGCTGCGTCGACTTGCCTCCCGGAGCGGCGCACAGGTCGAGCACCCGATGGCCCGGGCGCACGTCCAGCAGCTCGGCGGGCAGCATCGCGCTCGGCTCCTGGATATAGTACAGGCCCAAGTAATAGTGAAGATGCTTGCCGGGGCGATCCTCTTCCCCGATGTAGACGCCGCCCGCCGCCCACGGAATCGGGTCCGCCGTCCGTCCCGCGCTCCCGAAGCCGGCACGGCCGTCATCGCGGAACCGCTCCTCGTATTCCGTCAGGCCGAGCTTCAAGCCGTTTATGCGAAGACCGGCTGTCCGGGGCTGTGCGTACGTTGCGAAGAACGCGTCCGCCTCGCCCTCCAGCAGCGATCTCATCGTGTTCTTGAATTTATCCGGAAGCCGCATCCGCTCCGTCTGCCTCCTTGCGGGCCTGGCCCGTCATGTCCGCCTCCAACAGGGAAGCAACCGAAGCCATCGGCTCCGGTTGCCCCCGCATTCCCTTACTCGGCCGATCCCTTCCGTGCGCGCAGAAGCGCCTCCTGGACCTCGCCCGACAGCTCGGTGATGCCCCAGATGTCCTCCTGCTCCCACAGCTCGTTGAAGCGAAGCTGGAACTGCGCCGCCTCGCGGACGCGCCGGAAGAAGTAGAGCCCCTGGATGTCGTTCAGCACCTTGCGGACGATGCCGCTCTTGCCTTCGAAGTCCTGCTGGGCGTCGACGATCTCCTGCCGGATCTTCGACATCTCCTCGTCGAGCTTCGCCGCAGCTTCCGCCGCCCGGAACAGGCGCTCCTTCACGTCTTCGGGAAGCTTCTCTTTATATTTGTAGTTCAGCGAATGCTCGATCGTCGCCCAGAAGTTCATCGCGAGCGTCCGGATCTGAATCTCGGCGAGCACCGGCATCGAGCCGATCGACGTCTGGATCGGGTATTCGACGATGATATGGTAGCTGCGATAGCCGCTGTCCTTGTAATGGGTAATGTAATCCTTCTCGTAGACGACCTTCATATCCTTGCGCATGCGCACGAGATCCGCCACCCGGTGAATATCCTCGACGAACTGGCACATGATGCGGATTCCGGCGATATCCTCGATGCCCGTCTCGATCTGGTCGAGCGGCACGCTCAGCCGCTTCGCCTTCTCCAAGATGCTCGAGATCTTCTTGACTCTTCCGGTCACGAATTCGATCGGAGCATACTCGTCCCGGGCCTTAAGCTCGGTGCGGAGGCCCTTGTATTTGATCTTAAGCTCCTCTACCGCCTGCTGGTAAGGGAGCAAAAACTTGTTCCAATCCCTGCCGTCCATTCCGGTTGCTCCTTTCCGTTCCAATTAACGGTGGTCGGCTCCCACGGCTTCCTCGACGCGCCCGAAGCCGTCTCTTCTCAGAAGCTCGCGAAGACCTCCGGCGATCTCCTTGACGACCCCGGGCCCCTTGTAGATCATCGCCGTGTACACCTCGACGAGGCTGGCTCCCGCACGGATCTTGTCGTACGCATCCCGGGCGGTGAAGATGCCTCCCGAGCCGATGATCGGCAGCTTGCCTTCCGTCAGCGAGTACAGCGACCGGACGACCTCGGTCGAGCGCTCCGTCAGCGGACGGCCGCTGAGGCCCCCCGATTCCTTGGCGTTCGGGTGCGTCAGCCCGTCGCGTCCGATCGTCGTGTTCGTCGCGATGATGCCGGCCATGCCGCTCGTCTTGATCGCTTCCGCCATATAAGCCAACTGCGTCTCGTCGTTGTCCGGCGCGATCTTGACCAGAATCGGCTTCTCCGCTCCCCGCGCCGCCGCGGCTTGCTTGCGCATCTCGTCCTTGACCGCGTCCAGCAGCAGCTTAAGCTCGTCCCCGTGCTGAAGCTTGCGCAGGTCCGGCGTGTTCGGCGAGCTGATGTTCACCACGAAGAAGTCTCCGTACGCGTAGAGAAGGCGAACGCACTCGCGGTAATCGTCCGCGGCGTTCTCGTTCGGGGTGACTTTGTTCTTGCCGATGTTGACCGCAATCGGAATGCGCCGCTCCTTCAGCTTGGCGAGCCGCGCCGCCATCGCCTCCGCGCCTTCGTTGTTGAAGCCCATCCGGTTGACGAGCGCTTCGTCGGGAGGCAGGCGGAAGAGCCGCGGCAGTTCGTTGCCCGGCTGCCCCTTCGGCGTGACCGTTCCGACTTCCATGAAGCTGAGCCCGATCCGCGAGAAGCCTTCCACCGCCTTCGCATTCTTGTCCAATCCGGCAGCGAGCCCTACCGGATGCGCGAAGCGCAGGCCGAACAGATTAACGGCCAGCTCTTCCCGTTCGCGCACGCCCCACACGGCGGACAAGAACGAAGGAATTCCCGGAATCCGGGATGCCGAGCCCAGGCCGTCCACGACCAGATGATGGGCCGCTTCGGCATCCATTTTGAAGAAGAAGGGTTTGACCAATTTGTACATAAGAACGTCGAACATCCTTTCCGTCGCTGCGCTGCACGCAACCTCGCCAAGCGCTCAGCCGCAAAAACCTTTCGGCTATCAGTTTAGCCTTTTCTTCCGGAAAAGAAAAGGGAACATCGTCCATTCCTTCGCTTCGAACCTTTGCGGACATCTGGCTTTTTAGCCGGCAACCGTTTACAATAAAAACAGATTCGCTACTCTATATTCGGAGAAAGGTTGATCGCCGTGAGCCACGCCAAAAAAAAGCCGCCCGTCCTTCCTCATTCCAAACAGAAAGAAGAAGTCAACAAGCGGGCTCTGATATGGGTCGGCGCCGCCATCGCCGTCGTCGTTGTCGTCGTGGCGGTGCTCTTGATCATGGACATCTAGTCGTTTAATTCAGCCATTCATACTTCTTATTCGGGTTTGTCTCGTCCTGCGAAGGCGGAAGGCGGAATCTCTCCGTCGGCGTTCGCAGCTCCTGAGGCAAGCCTTTTGCCGTTATCGTCACCTTCGTCCCGAGCGAGGCGAGGTCGTACAGCTCCTCCAAGTCCTCCTTGGCCATCCGGATGCAGCCCTTCGACTCGTCCTTCCCGATGCTGTCCGGATCGTCGGTGCCGTGAATCGCATACAGCGTGTCGGACAGCGTCATGCCCCGGCTGCCGAAGGCTCCGGTCGAAGTTCCGTTCGGGTTGCGCACCTTCTCGGTAATGTAGAACGTTCCCTCCGGCGTGCGCTCCGCGCCGAGCCCGACCTCGTAGTTGCGCAGCAGCACGTTCCCGCTCACAACCGCAAGGCGGTGCTTCGACTTGTCGACGATAATCTCGAGCGGCTGCTCCGCGAGCGGAGCGAGACTCCCGGACGGCTTGCCGCTTCCTTCCGCCGGTCCGCTCGCTGCGGGCCAACCCGCGGCGGCAGGGAGCTTGCCGTCCACCTTCGTCAGCTCCTCGCTCAGCTCGGCGAACCAGGCTTCCATCCGTTCGTTCCAGCCCGCGACGGAATTGTTCGGGTAAGCCGCCGCCAACTGTTCGCCGGAAGCCGGCCACTTCCCCGTTCTCGTCTTGTACAGATTGATCGCCGAACGCAGCACCAGCTTCTCTTCCTGGAGCGGCTTCCACACCGCAACCGCCTGTCTGGCTGCGGCGTTGTCCGCGCCTTGACCGGCCTGACACGGGCACCAGCCCGAAGCGAACCAATCAACCGCCGCTTCCCCTTCTCCGGAAGCCGCCTCCACCTCGGCCAGCGGCAAGCCGCTGCGCTGCCAGTCCGTCCACTTGCCCGCCAGCACCGGCGTCTGCACGAGCAGGGACACGGACGGGCTCCCGTTGCCCTGCTTGCTGTCCGCCAGCAGCAGACGGCCCAGCGTCAGCGCTCCGTCCGTCTGCGCGTCGGCGGCCCCCGCGACATAAGCCAGCCGCTTCTCCGCCGCCTTGCCGCCATCGCCGCCGCTCGCGCTTCCGCCCGTCTTGCCTCCGGCAGGCGCCGCCTTCGTCCCCGTGGGCTTCGCGGGCTCGGCTTGCCCCGCTTCCGGCGATGGCGTCCCCGTCCCCGTCTCCGCGCCGGCCGCCAACTCCGCCTGCTTTGCCGGAGCGGCCGCTTCCTCGCCGGCGACCGCAGCGCCGACTCCCGTCAGCAGCAGCAGGACGCCCGCGATTATCCAGCCGCGCAGGCGCCGCTTCCTGCCTGCGGCGCGCCCGGCGCCGTCCGAGTCCGTCGGCCTTCCGGCGCTGCGAAGCGGATTCTCCTTCGATTCGAACGCTTCGTACACGGCGCCCGCCTGCGCGAAGCAGTAGTTGGCCTTGCCTTCTTCCCCCTTGGCCGCGTACTGCTTCCCGAGCAGATACCACGCCATCTCATTGTTCTCGTGCTTTAGCAAGTAATCCTTCATGGGCAGAGAATCGCCCAGCTCCGGACTGTGCTCGTAGAATTCGTCGATCAGCTTCTCCAGCTTGTCGTCCTGGCTCACGTCCGTGCTCCTTCCGGCTTCGATAAGTTGGACAGGATGGGATGAGACGGATAAGTGGGAACGGGCAGGTTCCTTACTTGTCCCTTATGTCGTATATCGGTCCGGAGTGCCGGATATTAAAGCGAAGGAAGACCTACAACCTCGTAGATCCGGATCGGCTGCGACTTGCCTTTGAACATTTTCTCCCCGGCGTCTTCGTAGAGGAAGTGCTCCTTGGTCTGCTCATAGACGGCTTCGGACACCATGATCTGCCCCGGCTTCGTCGAGGATTCGATGCGCGCCGCAATGTTGACGTTATCGCCGATTGCCGTGTAATCGACGCGCAGGTAAGAGCCGATATTGCCGACAACGACTCCCCCCGTATTGATTCCGATGCCCACGTTCACCTCGCAGCCGTACTTCTCCCGAATCTGCTCGCGGATGACGTTCATGCCCTGCTGGATCTCGTAGGCGGTCTTCACGGCAAGACGCTCGTGCTCGGCGACGTCGAGCGGCGCGTTAAACAGAATCATCGCGGCGTCCCCGATGAACTTGTCGATCGTGCCCTGGTTGGCGAGCGTCGTCTGCGTGATCATGTTGAACATCGTATTGAGCGTATCGACGAGCTCGGGCGGAGACAGCTTCTCGGACAGCGGGGTGAAGCCGCGGATATCGAGGAACAGAATCGTAATATGCTTCGAATTGCCGCCGAGCTCGATGTCCATATCCTTCGAGACAATCTCCTTGACGAGGTCGGGGGAGATGTAGCGGCCGAATTGGCGCGTCACGAAGCTCTTCTGCGAGCTCTCAAGGTACGACTTCAGCGAGACGTTGACGAGATAGGCAAGCGTCATCGCCAGGACGGCGTAGACGATATTGGCGTGAATCCGCTCCGTGTCGTACAGCAGCCGCTGCCCGTACATGACGCCGAGCACAACGGCCAGGAAGAGCAGAATCGAGAAGACGTTCTTGAGCTTCCAAGGGATGAAGATAAACAGCCCGAACAGCAGCAGCGTGAGCAGAATAACGGCCCAATCCGGCGCGAAGCCGACTTCGGTCCCGCTCAGCATCTGGTTGATAATGTTCGCATGGACGTACACGAGCCTCATATGCTTGCTGATCGGCGTCGTCCCCGAGTCCTGCCCGCTCTCGTCGGAGAGGCCGGCCGCCGTGAAGCCGACGAGCACGATCGAGTCCTTGAACACGGACGGATCGATCTCTCCGTACAGCACCTGGCTGAACGGAACCGTGATGACGTCCTCCGGCACGATCTGGTAGTCGATCGTCATCGTATTCTTCGCGACCGCTTTGCCGTCGAACCGCTTGCCTGGATCGGTCAGCCCGTCGTACTTCGCCAGGTCCGCCCCCGCCATTCCCGCGGCGACATAGGCGAGCGAAGGAAGGACCTCCCCGTCTTCCTGCGACTGCACCTTGAGCCACGTCTGACGAATGACGCCGTCCACGCTGACGACGCGATTGATATTGGCCAGATGAGCATAGTCAGAGAACGCGGCAATCGGCTTCTCGAAGCGGACCGCGCCGGGGTATTCGTCCGGATGCAGCGTTGTCGTATTGTCGAAGTCGCCCTCCATCACTCCGATAACAGGCAGGATAACATTGTCATAGGCGGCCAATGCCTCGGAGAACGCGGCGTCGCTGTCCGGATCGGACTCCTCGTTGAACACGATATCGAAGCCGATCGCCTTCGGCTCGTTGCCGGGCTGGTTGAGCATGTCCAGGAACGGAGCGTAGACGGCCCGGTCCCACGGGAATCGCCCCAGCTCCTGCAGCGATTCGTCATCGATCGCAACAACGACGATATCATGGGCATAATGATCCGCCGCCCGCTTCATCCCACTGTCGAAAATCATATTGTCGATAGACTGAAGCGCCCGAAGCTGGTAAACGACAAACAGGACAAACAGGAAGATAATGTTGAGGACGATGGCGATTCGTTTGATCTTCTCTCTCAATGATTTTCCCACCCTATGAGATCATGGCAATTCGTTCCTATTATAGCTTATCGAGCATGTAATTTGGGGGGAAATGTCGGATCGAGCGCATTCCCGCAATCTCCGCTCATTCCCGCGCCGGCCCGCATTCCCGCAATCTCCCCGCCGTGCATCTCGCCCCCTGATCCGATGGCTGCTGCGATTTGATGCGTTTTATATGAAATTACACATTCATCGGCCGAGATTTCGAGGGGATCGCGTCGTTTTATGTGATTTTTAGCATACATATGGCGATTCGTCCCGGAAATTCCTCCATATATGCTATTTTTCACATAGAATCGGCTAAACCGCCCGCCCCGCGCTGAACGAATGTGAAATTTCACATATATTTAGCGCAGGGCGGCAGCGGCGCATAAAAAACCTCCCCAAGGCGATAAGCCTTGGGGAGGTCGTCACGCTTCTGCAAGCATCCTCTTGGAGCCACTTGCGATCCGCTTAGTTATTGAACGCTGTGTCGGCCACTTTGATGGAATCGGTCGGGCATCCGTCGCAAGCATCCTGCAGATCGTCGTACAGGTCTTCCGGAATTTCCGTCGTGCCGTGATTGCCATCGCCTTGGAAGATAACTTCGGCCAAGCCCTCGTCGTCGTAATCGTAGATGTCGGGGGCAGTCGCTCCGCATGCGCCGCATGCGATGCAGGTGTCCTTGTCCACGTAAGTAAATTTAGCCATTGCAGATCCTCCTTAACTCGGTTACAACACAAAGTACGGCATAGAAAGAGTACTTCTGTTGTCCAATATAATATAAAACAACGATTTGATCAAACGAATTTGCAGATCGTACCAAAGCCGTTCCGCGCTTAATAATCGTTCTCATTCAAGGGATCTTTGTCTCTTAGAAAATCGGTCTGGAGCGACGTTCCGCGCAGCTTCTTGTTGCGGATGAGCGAGGACGGATCGTCGGTCAGCATTCCTGCGGTGAGCACGGCCGATTCCCCGTATTTGTCGCGAAGCCGGTCCATCACCTTGTTCAGCTCCTCCTTGCGCGGGGCCTCCTCGTAGCTGAACAGATCGAGCTGAACGGGCGTGGTCTTCTTCTCCGACAGCCCCTGAAGCGTGATGCCGAGCAAGCGCACCGGCTGCCCGCTCTTCCAATGCCGATCCATGAGGCTGCAGGCGACGCGGTACACCTCGTCCGTCGATTCCGTCGGGGCGTCCAGCGTCGTCGCCCGGGTGATCGTCTTCATGTCCGGGTCCCGGATCGTGATGGACACGGTCGAGCTGAGCATTCCATGCTTGCGCAGCCGGCGCGTCGTCTGGTCCGCGAGATTCAGCAGCACATGGCGGTACTGCTCCCGCTCGGTCAGGTCCGCGGGCAGCGTCGTCGTGTGGCCGATCGACTTCGCCGCCTCCCGCTCCGGTTCGACGGGGGAATTGTCGATGCCGTTCGCGGCTCGCTTCATCCATTCCCCATATACCCCGAACTTATCCGCGAGCATCTTCGCATCCGCATTCGCAAGCTGGCCGATCGTCCGGATGTTCATCCTCTCCAGCTTCTCCGCCGACTTCTTGCCGATGCCGAACAACGTCTGGCAAGGCTTATCCCACAGAAGCGCGGGAACGTCGCGCCGGCGCAGGACGGTGATCGCATTCGGCTTGCGCATATCCGACGCCATCTTGGCGAGCAGCTTGTTCGGCGCGATCCCGATCGAGCAAGGCAGGCTCAGATCCTCGCGGACCCGCCGCTGGATCTCGTCCGCAATCTCGAGCGGCGTGCCGAATTGCCCGCTGCCGGTAATATCCATATAGCACTCGTCGATCGACATCGCCTCGACGAGGGGAGTGTAGCTGCGGCTGATCCGGAGGAACGCCTTGGAATAGCGCCGGTACAGGTCGAAGTCCGGGCGGATGAGCAGCAGCTCCGGACAGAGGTTCTGCGCCTGCCGGACCGTCATGCCCGTCCGGACGCCGCGGGCGCGGGCTTCGTACGAGCTCGTGACGACGATGCCCTTGCGCATCTCGACGCTTCCGGCGACGGCGGTCGCCTTACCTTTGTATATGCCGGGCTCTTCGGCGGCGTGCACAGAGCAATAGAAGGCGTTCATATCCATATGAAGAATGACCCGGCCGTTCCGCTTGCCCTCCATCCGAACCGCCTCCAAGCTCTGATCGTCGTTATCGTCTTCTAATTATACGAACAAACGAGCGCATTCGGCAAGGCGTTCCGGTTCGAATGAAGCTTAAGTTCGGCGCCCCCGACCGCAATTTGCACGAATGCCAATCTTGGAATGACTATAATTCATCCGCTTCCAACCTCTACTTTTGTATGCAGACATGTTATAATATTGGGGATGATTCAGTTATAAGGAACACAGGGTAGGAGGCATCACGTACTTCATGACCACTTCAATCAGCATCTTCGACACGACTCTCCGCGACGGCACGCAGGGAGAAGGCATCAGCCTTACCGCGGAGGACAAACTTAAGATCGCCCTGAAGCTCGACGCGCTGGGCGTTCACTATATCGAAGGCGGCAACCCCGGAAGCAACAGCAAGGACATCGAGTTCTTCCGCCGGGCCCGGGAGATGAATCTGCGCGCCAAGCTGACCGCCTTCGGCAGCACCCGCCGGAAGAACAGCAACTGCGAGCAGGACGTCAACCTGAAGCACCTGATTGAATCGAAGGCGAGCGCCGCTACCCTGGTGGGCAAGTCCTGGGACTTCCACGTTCATACCGCCCTGCAGACGACGCTCGAAGAGAATCTGGCGATGATCTACGAATCGATCGCTTATCTGAAGCGGCACCAGATGGAGGCCGTGTTCGATTCCGAGCACTTCTTCGACGGCTACAAGGCGAATCCGGAATATGCGCTCTCCGCGCTTGCCAAGGCGAAGGAAGCCGGCGCCGACTGGATTGTGCTGTGCGACACGAACGGCGGCACGCTGCCGACCGAGGTTCATGAGATCGTCACGAAGGTATGCAGCGTCATCGACGCCAATATCGGCATTCATACGCATAACGACTGCGAGCTGGCCGTCGCGAACACGCTCGCCGCCATCAACGCCGGCGCCCGCCAGGTGCAGGGGACGATCAACGGCTATGGCGAGCGGTGCGGCAACGCGAACCTGTGTTCGATCATTCCCACTCTGCAGCTTAAGATGAATTACAGCGTCGTCAGCGACGAGCAGTTGAAGTCGCTGACCAGCGTCTCCCGCTACGTCAGCGAGATCGCCAACATGGTGCAGCCGGTCAACCAGCCGTACGTCGGCAACGCGGCCTTCGCGCACAAGGGCGGCATTCACGTCTCCGCCATCCTGAAGGACTCGAAGACGTACGAGCACATCTCTCCGGAGCTCGTCGGCAACAAGCAGCGCGTGCTCGTGTCGGAGCTCGCCGGACAGAGCAACATCCTGTCCAAGGCCCAGGAGCTCGGCCTCGACGTGGATGCGATCTCCAAGTCCCGCGACATTATCGAACGGGTCAAGGAACTTGAGCACCAAGGCTACCAATTCGAAGGCGCCGACGCATCGCTCGAGCTTCTTCTTCGCGACGCGTCCGGGAACGAGGAGAGCGCGTTTACGATCGAATCGTTCAAGATTCTGTGCGAGAAGTCGGAAGCGAACATGGTGACCGAAGCGATCGTCCGCGTGCGGGTGAACGGCCAGCAGGTGTACACGATCGCGGAAGGCAACGGGCCGGTCAACGCTCTCGACAACGCGCTTCGCAAGTCGCTTGTCCAATTCTACCCGAGCATCGCCGACATTCACCTGACCGATTACAAGGTGCGGGTGCTCGACGAGAAGGACGCGACGGCGGCGAAGGTGCGCGTTCTGATCGAGTCGTCGGACTTCAACGATACGTGGAGCACGGTAGGCGTGTCCTCGAACGTAATCGAAGCCAGTTGGGAAGCGCTGCTGGACAGCATTCGCTACGCCTTGCTCGGCAAGAAGAGCAGCGGCTCCCTCGAGCAGTGGCCGGAGTCGGTCGGCCTCAGCAACCACTGATCGACTCCGCTCCGCCAGACACAGCAAGAGCCCCTGTCCCGCGATGCCTTCCCCAGCAAGGGAAGCGCACCCGCGACAAGGGCTTTTGTTCGTGCCTTCAAGCTCTCACATCTTCACATTGTCACATCTTCACGGTTTCCCGCCTTCACGCCCGCAACACGCGCTTAAGCGCCGACGACCTCGTCCAGCATTTTCTCCCACTTCTCCAGCGGCTGCACGCCCTCGATCCGCTCCCGGACGACGCCCTGCTTGTCGATAATAAAGCTGATCGGATAGGAGAACACCTTGTAATCGTCGCCAACCTTGCCGTCCTTGTCCATCATGACCGGGAAGTCGATCTCCTTCTCCTTCACGAAGTCCTTCGCGCCGCGCACCGTATCGTACTTGGTCGCGTTCACCGCGTAGAGATCCACCTGATCTCCGTACTTCTCGTGAATCGTCTGCAGATCGGGGGCTTCGAGATCGCAAGGGCCGCACCAGGAAGCCCAGAAGTTGACGATCAACACCTTGTCCCTCTCCCCGCCGACCTTATACGTTATACTGTCATCGATCGAGGACAGCTCGAACGCCGGAGCGAGCGAGCCGGGAACCGGAGATGGCTTCATGTCCGCCCCGGCGGCTGCCGCCGCGCCCGGATTCGCCTCATCCTGCTTGTCGCTGCCCGCGGCATTCCATAACACGATCGCGATGACAGCGAGGAAAACCGCGATAACGATAATCTGATTGCGCTTCATGGCTGTTCCTTCTTTCCTTGTCACTGTACCCTCTGGCGCTTCGCTCCTTATCTTACCCCATTTTCACGATTCGTTCCATATTAGTCAGGGCCTATTGCAAGGCAGAATGTACGGGAACGGGCATGGGCACATTATCTCTGTTCCGTAACCACATCTGTTGGAGGGAGTAGCCTCATGTCTTCATCCGCATCCGTGCCGCCTAACCGAGCCAAGCGCAAGCAAGCCTTCGCAAGCGAACCGGACGCCCGCACACGGCCCCGAGAAGCGAAGAACGCCGGCGCTAACGGGAAGCGGAAGAGCCGTACCCTGGAATATGTCGCCCTTGCGTCGGTCCCGCTTGTCCTTGTGCTTGGCAATTCCATGATCGTGCCGATCCTCCCGACGCTCAGCCGCGAACTCGGCATCAGCTCCTTCCGAAGCAGTCTGGTCGTCACCCTCTTCTCGTTAACCGCCGCGGTATTCATCCCTGTCGCCGGTTATTTGTCCGATCGCTTCAGCCGCAAGAGCGTCATTATCCCTGCGCTTATTATCTACGGAGGGGCCGGCATCCTGTCCGGATTCGCCGCAGTATGGCACAGCTATGCGATGCTGCTCGGAGCCAGGGCCATCCAGGGAATTGGCGCGGCAGGCACGACCTCGATCGCCATCGCGCTCGTCGGCGACCTCTACAAGGACGCGGAGGAGAGCAAGGCGCTCGGCTTGATCGAGGCTTCCAACGGGGCGGGCAAGGTCGTCAGTCCCATCCTCGGCTCCCTGTTCGCGCTGATCGTATGGTACGCAGCCTTCTTCTCCTTCCCGCTCTTCTGCCTGCTCGCCATTCTCG
The DNA here is from genome assembly GCF_004801405.1 of Cohnella fermenti. Taxonomy (GTDB): domain Bacteria; phylum Bacillota; class Bacilli; order Paenibacillales; family Paenibacillaceae; genus Cohnella; species Cohnella fermenti. Next base: position 265,520 of record NZ_SSOB01000003.1, on the reverse strand, counting down.
CCGTCGTCTTCCTGATCAAGGAGCCGAAGCGATCGGCCGAGCCGTTGCGTCTGAAGGAATATGTTCGGAAAATCAAGTCGGTGTTCGCCAGCAACGGAAGGTGGATGATCGTCACTTTCTGGACCGGGGCGGCCGCGATGTTCACCTTGTTCGGAGTGCTGTTCTTCCTCTCCAACATTCTCGAAGACGAGCCCTATCGCATCGCCGGCGTGACCAAAGGCTTCGTGCTTGCCATCCCGCTGTTCTTCATGGTAACGACCGCCTATGTCACCGGAAGCGTCATCCGCAAGAACGGGGTGCTCATCCGCTGGTTCATGAACATCGCCCTGGCGCTGATCGTCGTCTCGTACGCCTGCACGATCTGGTTCAACGACAACCTGTATGTTTTTATCGGACTGTTGAGCATTGGAAGCATTGGGACCGGTCTGCTGCTCCCCTGCCTGACGACGATGATCACCGGCGTTGTGGAGAGAGCCGAGCGGGGAATGATCACGTCCCTCTACAGCAGCTTGCGATTCCTTGGCGTTGCGCTCGGACCTCCGCTGTTCGGCTGGATGATGGGCATCTCGCACCGGACCGTCTTCCTCTCCGTCACGATACTGAGCTTCCTGACGCTGTGCGCGGTCTTCTTCTTCGTGAAGCCCGATAAACGCATTAAGTGAGGCGGGACCGTTGCGCGTCCCTTGCGCATCCTTCATACTGGTGTCAATGCTTGCCGGGATCAGGAGGAGATACGCACATGGAAGCGGGGACGAGGGGGCTGCTGCCGTCAGACCTAAGAGACGACTTGTACCGAACGTGCCGGAAGCGGCTTCCTTATGAATCGTGCGGCGCGATGATCGGAAGCCGAAGCGGCGGCGCGGTCAAGGTGACCGGCTTCCTGCTCGTTCGCAACATCGCCCCCGATCCTCGCGTCTCCTTCCGCTTCGATCCGGACGGGTGGCTGGCGGCATGTGCCCGAATGCAAAAAAACCAACGAGATATCGTCGGCGTGTGGCATTCCCATCCGTCCGGCCCCGCCCTTCCCAGCGTCCGGGACGCGGAAGGTTGGGACGGACACGGAACATATTGGATTGTCGGGCTTGAAGCCGGTCGGGCGGAGCTCCGCGCCTTCGTCAGGGAAGGGGCGGCGTGGCTCCCGCTCCCGATCGACTTCATCTAATGCCGGCTTAGATAGGCATAGAGGTCGCCCAAGGTTTGAACCTGCTTGCTCTGTATAATAGGAAGGAATCGGAACCACAGCTTGGCGGTCATGATCGAATCGTGCAGGGCATGGTGCCGCACGGTAACGTCGACACCGTACGTGTCCAGCACCTCGTCAAGCCCGTAGCTCTTCCGCTTCGGCTCGAGCCACTTGGCGACCATCATCGTGTCCAGCACGCGGTGAGTCAGATTGATCTTCGAGGTCCGCCACAATGCCGCGTTCAGGAACTGCTTGTCGTGTCCGCTGCCGTGGGCGATCAGGACTCGCTTCCCCGCGAAGTCGAGGAAGTCGTGCAGCCCCTGCATAAGGTCCGGAGCTTCCTCCGCCATCTCGTTCGTGATGCCGGTAAGCTCCGTAATATGCTTCGGAATTTTCCTTCTCGGATTGACCAACGTGTAGAACGGCTCCGCTTCTTGGAGCTCATCTCCCCGAATCAGAACGCCGCCGATCGACAGAATCTCGTCGCCGTTGTAGGGATTGAAGCCGGTCGTCTCCAGATCGAACACGACCGCCTCCATCTCCTTAAGAGACGTATCCAGCGCGGACTCCTTCCGCTGATCCCGCGACATGGAACGGATGAACGCCATCTGCTGGGCATTGGAGGAGCCGAGCATCGAAGCGATCGCAGGGGTAATTCCGCCCATCTTGTACAAGTGCCACATTCGCCCCATCGGGCTCTTCGGTTCTTTCACGCTGTTCACCTCCCGCCGAAGCGGTATCGCAACTCCCTCTCCACTTGACGCTGCAGCTTGCGTCCAAGCTTCAGCGCCTTCTTCAAGGGAAGCTTCCATTCGCGATTAAGATCGCTTGCCTTCAGCACTCCCGTTCCGACCCATTGCCCGTCCTCGCTCTTGGTTACAGCCATAAGACGAAGCTTCAGGAGCAGACCGAACGCGTCCATGGACTCCTTCGCTTCATCCGGGGACAGAATCCCCGCGGTCTCCAATGAGCGAATCCGGCCGACCGTGCTCGTCTCCTGAATGCCCGCGTGCACAGCCAACAGCCGGAACACGTTAACCATCGGAATATAAGCGCCGTATTTGATATCGAGGCTCCCGGCCAATTCTCCGTATCTCTCGGTCAGGAGCTGCCCGAACACGCCCACAAGCACCTTGTGCCGCAGCGTGTTCTCCATCATCCGCCTGGCGATGACCGGGGTTCCCAGGAAGTCCCGATGGAACCGTCCGTACCATCGCTCGCTCAGTTCCCGATCGCCGCCGATCAAGCGCCCGTCCGCCACGATAAGCAAGTATCGAACGTTCTCCCAGCTCGGCTCTTCGAACCACGCATCCAGCTTCCTCTCCCACGACGAGATCGACAAGCACCACTCGGGATTGGAAGCGATCACGTTCCCTTCGCAGGGAGGATAACCGATCTCGATCAGACAGTCGACCGTCAACTGCGCCAGTGTCCGGAAGTAATTCTCTAACGTCAAAGCCTCCGCCTCGTCCTGCGGATCGTCATAAATCAGGCCGCTGTCCTGGTCGCTGCTGAACGTCTGCTCGCGGCGGCCTCCGCTGCCGAAGAGCAAATAAGCATATGGCACGGGAGGAGCTCCCTGCCCCAACCGTGCCATCTCGATCTCGGCGAGCTGCAGCGCTCGCCCGATCAAGGAATCGTGCAGCTCGTTCAGATCGTCGACCAGTTCTATCACCGGAGAAGAGGAGAGAATCGCCCCCAGGCGATTCTGCTCCTCTTCCCTTATCCTTCGCAGGCTATCCGGACTCCCGGCGCCGGTGATGTCAAGCAGCCGCTTCTCCCGTTGGAGACTGGACATGCGGCTTCTTCCCTCCTGAACGGACGCCATAGAAGCAACGACCGACTTGTGTAATGGAACTTATACGTTAAGCGTTCCGGACTTCTTGAGCGCTTCAGGGTAACCGTAGTTGCCGTGCTCGCTAAGGTCGAGACCGATGATCTCTTGCTCTTCCGTGACGCGCAGGCCGATGATTTGCTTGATGACCCACAGGACGATGAAGGAAGCGACGAAGGCGAATGCGCCGCAGATGACGAAGGATTCGACTTGAACCCACAATTGGTGTCCGCCGCCGCCGTAGAACAGACCTTCCTTGCCGACGCCGACTTGAGCGACAAGCGCCGGAGTCGCGAACAGGCCGTTAGCCGCCGTACCCCAGATCCCTGCTGCGCCGTGCACGGACATCGCCGCGATCGGATCGTCGGCTTTGATCTTCTCGAAGAACATTTGGCTGAAGAAGACGAGCACGCCTGCGATCAGACCGATAACAACCGCCGCCCAAGGTTCAACGAAGGCGCAAGAAGCGGTGATGGCAACCAGACCGGCGAGCGCGCCGTTCAGCGTAACGCCGATATCGGCCTTGCCCTTGACCAGCCAGGAGATCAGCAGAGCGGCTACCGCGCCGCCTGCAGCGCCCAATTGGGTCGTGAACGCTACATAACCGAAGAACCCGTCGCCGACCGCAACCGCGGATCCGGCGTTGAAGCCGAACCAGCCTACCCACAGCAGGAGAACCGCCAGGGACGTGAACACTTGGTTATGGCCGAGAATCTCGTTCGCGGAGCCGTCCTTGTTGTACTTGCCGATCCGCGGCTTAAGCAGGATCGTCGCCGCCAAGGCTGCCATAGCGCCCGTCAAGTGAACGACCGTGGAGCCAGCATAGTCTTGCGCGCCGTCTTCGGCGAGGAAGCCGCCGCCCCAGATCCAGTGAGCGATGATCGGATAGATCACCGAACCGAACACGAGGGTGAAGATCAGGTAAACCGACAGCTTGGCGCGTTCCGCGAAGCCGCCCCAGGCGATCGACAGGGATACCGCCGCGAACGCGAGCTGGAAGACGAAGAAGATCGTCGACGGGAAGCTCTCTCCATCTTGCGCTACGATCGTCGGATCGAAGAAGAAGTTGCCGATGCCGATGAACTTGTTGAGGCTCTCGCCGGCGTCCCCGCCGAACGCGAAGCCGTATCCTACCGCCCAGTATACCAGAGAGACAAGGCCAACAGTGAAGATCGTCTTGCCCGCTACGTGACCGGCATTCTTCATTCGGGTAGAACCTGTCTCAAGAAGAATAAATCCGCCTTGCATCAAGAGAACGAGGATTGCCGCGACCAGGATCCAGAGGGCATTAAGTCCCATGTCCAGCGTTGCTGCCGAAGGTCCGTCACCTTCCGCCGCGAACGCCATTGTCGGGAAAAGCACGAGCATTGCGCCGAGCGCCACCAAACTCTTTTTGACCACTTCCGACCACTCCCTACGTGTAATGTTTCATAACATTTTAAGAAAGGCTTAGTGTCATTATAGTAAGAAGTTCACGATTTGACAATACAAAAAAAAGAAAAAACGAGGAGTTTTGGACCAAAAATCTAACATTGAAATCGTAAAATCATCGGAATGTTAAGAATTCGCATCATTTCCAGGCCTTTTTGCCCAATAATCTTGTCAAGTTACCGATCAAGGACTACGATAACTTTTTTGGGGAATATTCATAAACACCGGGTCATGTCAGGTTTCAGGCATTCTTCGCGCCGACAATGCTTCCCGTTCCATTCGCAAGCTCGAGAGGCCTTCCATTTATAAGAAGCCCAAGCCGCTCCGGCAACCGCCGCAAAGCATCACGTTTGACTGTATGGTTGGAGATGGGTATATTAAGGGGTATAGATCGTTTATAAGGAAAGAAGCTTGTTATTGCTGCTTCCCGGCAGCGGAAATGTCCAATAAGAAAGAAGGTGGAAGTCGTGCGTCAAGAATCTTCGGAACCGAAGCGCCGCCTTTATCGAATCGGAGAGCTGTCCCGCCTGACCGGCATCAGCCCCCGCACGATCGACTATTACACCGGGATGGGCTTGCTTGCTCCCGCCCAGCGTTCATCCGGCAACTATCGTTTGTATGATGATGAAACCTTGGAACGAATTCGCCGTATTGAGATGTTAAAGGCGCAGAAATTCACGCTTGATGAGATTAAGGAGAACTTCGCAACGCTTCATCGGGTCTCCCCGTCCGAGCAAGTCACCAAGCAGCTCGCGGAACTTCAGACTCACCTGACGCAGATCGAGAGACAAGTCAAGGAGCTCGAGCCCGTGATCGACACCTTGAAGCCAAGCCAGGCGAAGAAGCTGTTCCACGCCATCACCCCGCAGACGGCCGCCTGCGTCGAAGCGCTGCTGCTGCTGCTCGGCAAGAGCAACCTGATGTAACCGGCGAAGCATCCATAACGAATACGGAGGAATCGATTATGTTTTTTCACCCGATGGACTTTCTGATCATCATCGCGTTCCTGCTCTCCTTATGGGCGCAATTCAGGGTCAGCGGCACGTTCAACAAGTGGTCGGAGGTCAGCACCTCCACCGGAATGACCGGCTACGAAGCGGCGCGGCGCTTGCTTGACCGCAACGGCCTGCACGATGTCCCGATCGAGCCGATCCCCGGCAAGCTGTCCGACCATTACGACCCGGTGAACCGCGTCGTTAGATTGTCCGAGCCGGTCTACTACGAGAGCTCGATCAGCGCCGTCTCCGTCGCCTGCCATGAGATCGGCCACGTGATACAGCACAAGGAGCACTACCCGATGCTCGTCCTGCGCCACAAGATGTTCCCGGTCGTCCGCTTCGCATCCGGCATCGCGCCGTTCCTTCTGATCGCGGGCTTCCTGTTCCAGGCGATGAACCTGGTCGGCCTGGGCATCATCTTCTTCTCGGCCGCAGTCGCCTTCCAGCTCGTCACGCTGCCGGTCGAGTTCAACGCCAGCAACCGCGCGCGCCGTCTCATGGTCGCCGAAGGCTTCATCCGCAGCGACGAGGAGCGCGGAGTCGCCAAGGTGCTTAATGCCGCAGCTCTGACATACGTAGCCGCCGCGCTGATCTCGCTGCTCGAGCTGATCAAGTACATCATGATCTTCACGAGCAACCGCGACGATTGAGCAAGCAAGAACCGTCAGGGAATTATCCCCTGACGGTTTTTTTGTGTTCCCGCAGCTCGACTTCGTCCCCTTCCCGTACGCGATCCCTCTTCCCGTACCGATCCGCCTTCCTATACGCGATATCCCCTTTCACATGGCGATCCTGGCCTTCCCACGGCGACCCCCTTCCCATACCGATCCGCCCCCGCCTCCAGCCTCCCGCGCGCGATTTTATGTGGTTTTTCACATTCGTCGGCCCGGTTCCGCAGGAATCGAAGCGTTTTATATGATTTTTCGCATATATCCCGCAATTCGGGAGCAGAATGCCGCCACGAATGTGGTTTTTCGCATAAAATCGTCCAACTGACCCGTTATCGCACCGCACGAATGTGATTTTTCACATAAATCCGGTACAACCGCCGGCTATTCGAGCCTGACTCCCCGGCACTCGAGCCAAAAGAGCCCCGATCGATATCTGCGGATATCGGATCGAGGCTCTTCGTCGAGGCTCTTCATCTTGTTCAATTCGGCTGATATTCGTTGCGGAAGTAGTTCAGCAGGTAGTCGTGGAACAGCTTCACAACGGTCGACGGCTTCTCCCCAGAACGACGAATTAGCGCAATCGTTCTCGTCACGTTCGGCTCGCGAATCTTCACGACGGCGGGCATGAACGAGCTCTGCAGGCTCAGCGCCATCTCCGGGAGAATGCTCACTCCCATGCCGGCGGCGACGAAGCCGCGGATCGTATCGGTCTCCTCGCCCTCGAAGCCGATCTTCGGCAGGAAGCCGGCCGTCCGGCACGCTTCCCAGACGATCGGGCGCAACGAGTAGCCTTGGCTGAACAGAACGAAGGTGTCGTCCTTCAGTTGGCCCAAGTCGATGTACTCTTCGCCGGCAAGAGGGTGCTCCTTCGGCAGAATCGCGCACAGGCTCTCTGTGAGAATCACCTCGCCCTCCACGCGGTCGTTCTTGTCCGGCATCGGCGAGATAAACGCCAGGTCCACCTCCGCCTCGATGACGTCCCGGATCAAGGACGGGTACATCCCCTGGCGGAAGCGGAACTTCACGTTCGGATGCTTCCGACGGAAGGAGGCGATCACCTTCGGAATCAGATGCGTGCCCAAGCTGTGCGGGAAGCCGAGCCGGATCTCCCCGACCTCCGGATCGAGGAACTCGTGGATCTCGTTCACGGCGCGATCGAGGTCGTGCAGAATCTCCTCCGCGCGTCTGAGGAACAACTGGCCGACGGGCGTCAGTTGAACGTTCCTCCCCCGCTGCATGAAGAGCCTGACTCCCAGCTCCTCCTCCAAGCGATGGATCTGGCGGCTGACCGCCGATTGGGCGACGTGCAGCTCCTCGGCCGCTTTGGTGACGTGCTGCATGCGCGCCACATGAACGAAATATTGCAATTGTCGCAGTTCCACCTGACTTCTGCTCCTTCCGGGTAGTCCATAGAACTCGTTCCCTGATGATCCGTTACGAGCGGCGCGCCTTCAAGCCGAACAGCCCGTACAGCGCGAATCCCATCACGAGGCCGCCCAGATGAGCCCAGTAGCCGACGTTCGGGACGATAAACGAATAGATGAGACCGGTCGCCAGGATGCCGTATACGGTCGTCCTGGAGCCGTTGTCGAGCCGCTGGCGCTCGAACAGGCATATATAGAGATAGGCTCCGTACAGCCCGTAGATGGCCGTGGAAGCCCCCACGCCGACCATGCCTTCCTTGGCCGCCCAGATGGCGATGGCATTGCCCAATACGCCGGTGACCAGATAGAAGATGGCATAGCGAACGTGGCCGAATATTCGCTCCAAGGGGGCGGCGAAGACGAAGATCGCGAACAGGTTAAAAATAAGATGCGACCAGCCTCCGTGCAGGAACAGCGCGGCCGCGCAGCGCCAGATGCCGTCATAGCCCGGTATGCTGGAGATCGCGCCGAGACGAAGGAGATTCCCGTACGTGAAGCCTCCCGAGGCCAGCTCGACGAAGAACATCGCGATGCACGCAGCCAGAATAAGCGAATTGATCGGGTACAGACGCAAGTACTGCCTCCAGCTCTCGTAGCGGACGAAGATCATGAAGACCCTCCTTTTCCTCAGATGATGTTATTCTCTTCCGGTTATTGGACAACGATTATTGCCAAAGTTTATAATGGAGGTCGGCAAGGCCATAATGATGAAGGAGGTCATTCCCGCCCATGAGTCAAGAACGCGCGAATGTCGCGACATTCAAAGGCAATCCTCTCACCTTGGTAGGACCCGAGCTTAAGGTCGGCGAGCAAGCGCCGGACTTCCAACTTAACAAGAACTTGCTGGAGACCGCTTCCCTCCAGGATTACGCCGGCAAGGTCAAGCTGATCAGCGTCGTGCCGTCCATCGACACCGGCGTCTGCGACGCGCAGACCCGCCGCTTTAACGAAGAAGCGTCGAAGCTCGGAGAAGGCGTCGTCATTCTGACGGTCAGCGCCGATCTCCCGTTCGCTCAAGCGCGTTGGTGCGGAGCTGCAGGCGTCGATCGCGTCGTGCTTCTCTCCGATTACAAGGATAACTCCTTCGGTAAGTCTTACGGCGTACTTATTAAAGAGTTCCAACTGGATATGCGCGCGATCTTCGTTCTGGATGCGGACAATAAGATCAGCTATGTAGAAGTGCTTAAGGAAATGACCGAGCACCCGGACTACGACGCGGCCGTTGCCGCCGTTCGTTCCCTGCTCTAACCTTGCTCCGCCCCATCTCCCGACGCGCGAAAGCGCCGCAAAAAAAAGCGAGCCAAGGCCATCCGCCTTCCTCGCTTTTTTTACTGGGGTGCGGTCGCACCTGTATATTCGATTGTGCTCTTTATGCTTTGTAAGCGGACAGCTTCTTGTCGAGAACGCCGTAGATCTCCTGGATAACGCGATAGTTGGCGCCGAGATCGCCGAGAGATCCTCTGGAAGCCGAGTAAATATCGACGGCCGATCGTCCGGGACCCGTCCCTACGATCTGAATCGTGATATCCATCGTCCGTCCGGACATCGTGCGCTTCTCCATGACAATCTCTCCGATGTTCGGAACCTCATGGAGAATCTTATAGCCCTGCATCTTCTTCAGGATAGACGCAATCTCTTCCCACGCCTTATCCTTGGACATACGGTAATAATGGGACTTTAGCTTTGGATCTTTCGCCTTGTCTCCCGTATGCTCCTGGCTGCGGAACAATCCGATGAGCACTCGCTTAAGCAATACACATTCTCTCCCTCCGGGTGCCATATGCGCTTCTATTCATCATAACACGCTTGTCCCGGGGATTAAAGGAATTTATAAGAAAAAAACCCGCTCTGCCGTTCGACGCGCATGTTTCTGAACCCGCTCTCGCAGGTGGGTGTCCTCAGTCCCAGCTTTTGACTTCCCCTTTCGAGGGCATGTCAGCCGCCGGACAATTCGAACTCCCGTTGAAACAGCCATTGGTTCAAAACAATATATCGTCGTAACGCACATCGCAGGAGTAAGAACATTATAAACACGGACTCGGCAAAAGTAAACCCAAAGACCGCCGGCTGTTCTTATTTGTTCTCTTCGTCATCCTTCGTCGGGGAATCCTCGATCGGAAGCGCTTCTTCATCGTCTCCGGCAGCTTCGTTCTTCGCCTGCATCTTCTGAATCGTCTGATAGAAGTTAAAGAAGGCGAAGACGGCGATGAGACTGCCCATGAAGAACGGAATGAGGAAGGTGAACTTGAACACGCTGATGTACAGGATGAAACCGCTCACAATCGCCGTGGATAACGAACGCAACGGGCGGCCGATCGTCAGAATGACCGCGTTCTTGATCAGTTGCAGCGTCTTCATGTGGAAGTGCGAGAGCAGCGAGAAGAACTGGAACATCGAGACGAACAGCAGCACCATAAGCGCAAGGAACAGGATCGCGAGAACGCCGAAGCCCTTGAGGTCCTTCAGGTAGACCTGGTAGTCCACGACCAGGACGGCGAACAGAACCGCATAGATGACTCCGCCGAGCATGGCTTGTACATAATTCTGCTTGTAGCTGCGGAAAAAAGTCTTGAACAGCGGAACGTCCGTGTCTCCCATCACCCACTTCCGGGCGACCGAGAACATAGCCGAGGTCGCCGGAAACAGGGTAAACGGGGACAGAATGGAGATGACGATCACGTTCGCGACCAGTTGCCCCGTGCTCTCCGTTGTCAGGAGAGCCGTGAAGGCGAAGAAGAATACCGGTATCGAACAGATGACCCAGAGTACGTTCGTTACGGACAATCGCATGATCCACTCCGAGATCTTGTAAAAGCCGCCCATCATGCCCCGCATTTCCATGGGTATTCCTCCCTAGCTGCCATCATATGGTGCGATTAGATGTTGACGTAATCCTCGTTGCGGGAGCTGCGCGATTCCTCGCGTCTGCTGTCGCCGCGGAAGCCGCCGCCGTCCTCGCGGCGTCCGCCGCCCTCACGGTAAGGCTTGCGATAGCCGCCGCCCTGACCGCCTTGGCTGCCGCCATTGCCGTTGTAACCGCCGCGGCGCTCGCCGCCGCCGTTGTAGCTGCCGCCTTCGCGACGCTGACCGTAACCGCCGCGTCCTTGGCCGCCGTAGCTGCCGCCGCCGCCTTCGCGACGACCATAGCCTCCGCGCCCTTGACCGCCGCCGCCGTAACCGCCGCTGCGTCCGCCGAAGCCGCGCTTCTTGGAACGGATCGGGTCTTCCGGCGTCAGTTCGACCGATACGTCCTTCTTGTCGCCCGTCAGCAGCTTCATCGCCGCCGCAAGCAGTTGAACGGAGTCGTATTGCTCGAGCAGTTGTGCCGCTACCCACTTATACGCATTGGTGTCTTCTTCGTTCCCAACCGCTTCGATAATTCTCTCCGCGATAACGCGTTGCTTGCCTTCCATCGCTTCGCTGAGCGTCGGAAGAGCCTTCTTGGAGATGCGGTGACGGGTGATCTTCTCGATGAAGTGCAGATGATCCGTCTCGCGAGGAGTGACGAACGTCCAGGACGTTCCTTCCTTGCCCGCGCGGCCCGTCCGGCCGATCCGGTGAACGTAGCTCTCCGGGTCTTGCGGAAGGTCGAAGTTGATGACGTGCGTGACGCCCGAGATGTCCAGACCGCGAGCGGCGACGTCCGTTGCGACGAGCACGTCGATGCTGCCGTCGCGGAACTTGCGCATAACCGCGTCGCGCTGGTTCTGCGACAGGTCGCCGTGAAGGCCGTCAGCCGCATATCCTCGCTTCATGAGCGCTTCGGACAGCTCGGCGACGCGGCGCTTCGTGCGTCCGAAGATGATCGCCAGCTCCGGAGGCTCCATGTCGAGAAGGCGGCACAGTCCGTCGAACTTCATCCGCTCCTGAACCTCGATATAGAATTGTTGAATGTTCTTGTTCGTCGTCTGCGTCTTCGGAATCATGGAGATATGCTCCGGATTCTTCAGGAACTGCTGGGCCAGCTTCTGGATGTTCGTCGGCATCGTCGCCGAGAACAGCAGCGTCTGACGCTCTTCCGGCACGAGGCTCAGGATCGACGTGATGTCTTCCATGAAGCCCATGTCCAGCATCTCGTCGGCTTCGTCGAGCACGACGGTCTGAACGTCGTCGAGACGGATCGTCTTCCGGTTGATGTGGTCAAGCAGACGTCCCGGCGTACCGATGATAATCTGCGGGCGGCGCTTCAGTCCGCGAATTTGGCGACCGATGTCTTGACCGCCGTAGATCGGCAGCGAACGAATGCCCTTCGTGCGTCCCAGCTTCTCAATCTCTTCCGCAACTTGAATGGCGAGCTCGCGGGTTGGCGTCATGATAAGCGTTACAATGCGATCCTCGGAGGGGGCGATCTTGCTTACGAGGGGAATCCCGAAGGCTGCGGTTTTACCTGTTCCTGTCTGGGCCTGGCCAATCATATCTCGACCGCTGAGAGCGACGGGAATCGCGTGTGCTTGAATCGGGGTCGGCTCTTCGTAACCCAAATCGGTAATGGCTTGAAGAACGTCCGGCTCCAATCCGAATTCTGAGAATGTGCTCAAATTTTTTTCAAACTCCTTCTGTAATGGTGCCTTATTCAAAATCGGCTTCCCAAAAAAAATATACAAACAATTATACCACAAACGACACTGGAAACTCCAGTCATTCTCTTACACGCAAAATTTGGGCTTGCTGCATCCTTCTCCTCCTTCGATTCCGACTCCTTCTGAATGACCGTTCTTGACCGGGGAACTCTAATCCGACAAGGGCTCACACGGATCAAGGAGGCGCGATTGCGGATGACGAACGGGAAGGCTCTGGCTATCGGCATCGCCATTATGCTGGTATCGTCGGCGGCGATTGCGGCCGGCTTCCGGCTGCTCATCATTCCCGAGGGGCTGCTCAGCGGCGGACTGTCCGGGGTGGCGATCATCGTCGGGTACATCTCCGGCTGGAACATCGGCATCCTTTATTTTGTCCTGAACATCCCGGTTTTGATGTGGGGGCTTACGGCTCTGGGCCGCAGGTTCATCCTCCTCAGCATCGCCAACGTCGCGTTCACCACCTTGTTCATGCAGATCATCCCGCTTGGCGACCTGACGGACGAGCGGCTCATCTCCTCGGCGTTCGGGGGAGCGCTCGTCGGGGCGGGAACCGCCGTCGCGCTCCGATACGGAGGGTCCTCCGGCGGCTTCGACATCATCGCTTCCATTATTTCTCGCAAACGCGATCTCCCCGTGGGCATACTTATCTTTATTCTGAACACGGCCGTCGTGTTAGCGCTCGGGCTCTACAATCGCGATTGGGATGCCGCCTTTTATTCTATGCTGTCGATCTTCGTGACGGGAAAAGTTATCGACGCCGTCCACACCCCGCATCGCAAGGTGACCGCCTTCATCGTGACGAACCGGACGAGCGAGCTGGCGGGCCGTCTGCTGCGAATTCCGCGAGGCGTGACGATCCTTCGGACGAGAGGAGCCTACACGAGCGAGGAGAAGGACATGCTCATGACCGTCACGACAAGGTACGAGCTCGCGGAGCTGCGCAAGCTCGTCCGCGACGTGGACCCGCAAGCGTTCGTGAACGTCGTCCAGACCATCGATGTCATCGGCGAATTCCGCAAGAAGCCCCTCCATTAACCATCCGCCGCCGCCCCTCCTCCTTCGCAGGTCCCTGGCCTCTCTTCCCGTTTTCGCCATTTTCCTACAAAATACCCCTGTCTCCCTCTTCCAATCTCGTTTATAATCGGGACAAAGAGACATGGGGAGAGAGATTCGATGGACATTCTGCTGGCGTTGTTCTTCCTTCTTCATTCTGCGACAAGCGCGTTGACGGGCGGCAAGCCGGAGACGGGCCCGATCGGCCAGCTCGTCCATGCGGTCCATGAGTATCAATCCCAAGCCGGAGGCGGAGAGGCCGGGGGCGGAGAGGCCGGGGGCGGAGAGGCCGGGGGCGGAGAGGCCGGGGGCGGGAACGGCGCCCAAGGGACGGATATGCCCGAAGCGGACCCGCAGCCGGACGCCCCTATTATTAAGGGAATATATGTTACCGCTTACAGTGCGGGCGGCGCTCGCCTGTCCAGCCTGCTTGATCTCGTCGACAAGACCGAGCTCAACGCCATGGTCATCGATATCAAGGACGACAACGGCTATATCACCTACAAGACCGACAATGCCGAGCTGCTGGAGCTGGGAACCGCGCAGCCGTTCATCAAGGATATCGGCGGCCTCATGGAGACGCTGGCTGCGCATCAAGTGTACCCGATTGCCCGGGTCGTCGTGTTCAAGGACACCATCCTGGCGAAAAAACACCCCGAGCTCTCGTACGTGACGGCGGACGGAAGCGTGTGGGCGAACGGCAAGGGCGACAGCTTCGTGAACCCTTACCGGAAGGAAGTATGGGACTACAACGTCGAGATCGCGAAGGAAGCGGCCGCCCTCGGCTTCAAGGAGATTCAGTTCGACTATGTGCGCTTCCCGGAAGGCTTCGAGAAGAAGGCCGACTCGCTCGCGTTCGACAAGACCGAAGAGAGCCGCGTCGACATCGTCTCCGACTTCGTTCACTATGCGCGCGAGCAGCTTGCTCCGCTTGGCGTCCGCGTGTCCGTCGACATCTTCGGCTACGCCGCCTCCGTGCCGGCCGCGGAAGGAATCGGGCAGGACTTCGTCAAGATCTCCGAGGCGGTGAACGTGATCAGCCCGATGATCTACCCGAGCCACTACAGCACCGGCTGGTTCAAGCAGCAGAACCCGGACACCGCGCCTTACGCCACGATCAAGGGGGCGACGGAGGACACGCTCAAGAAGCTGGAGCCGCTGGGGGACGGCAAGCCGGTCATTCGCCCCTGGATTCAGGACTTCACGGCCAGTTGGCTCGGCAAGGGTCACTACATCAAGTATGGCGCCGCGGAAGTGTCCGCGCAGGTGAAGGCGCTGAAGGACATGGGAGTCGACGAGTTCCTGCTCTGGAACGCGGGCAACAAGTATTCGGCCGGGGCGACGTATGCGTATTGAGCCTTTAATCTCGATTATTCTCTGGCCGGGCCGGGCCGGGCCGGGTCGGGTCCGCTTGCCGATCCGGCCCATTGGCTATTGGCTCGGCTTGCCTCATCTGCCCCCCTGGCCTCATTCCCACCTTGCTCGCTTTGCCTACCTTGCTCGCTTTGCCTACCTTGCTCGCTTTGCCTACCTTGCTCGCTTTGCCTACCTTGCTCGCTTTGCCTACCTTGCTCGCTTTGCCTACCTTGCTCGCCTTGCCCACCGTACTCACCTTGCCCCCTTTGCCCATTCTGCCCACCGTACTCACCTTGCTCACCTTGCTCACCTTGCCCCCTTTGCCCCCGGGCAGCTCACTTTTCGATTTTATGTGGTTTTTCACATTCGTTGGCTCGGATTGGGGGGAATCGCGGGGTTTTATGTGGTTTTTCGCATAGATTCGGCACAACGGGCCGGAAATTTCTCCACGAATGTGATTTTTCGCATAAAATCGGGCAAAGTGGCTGGTTTCGGGCATCGCCAATGTGATTTTTCATATAAAATTCGATGGCCGAGCGGGCAGCAGGGGTGGAACAATGGCGGCTCGCGGGGTGGCGAGCTTATGAACTGGCGGACGCGGGTCGCGGCGGGACATTGGGTTGTCGAGTTAGTTGATTGGCGAGTTGCTGATGTCGAGTTGGCGGCGCTGAGGCGGCGGATCGGTCCGGTGGCAGGGCGCGGGGTGGCGGGACGGAGACTCTAGCGGCAGCCGGCCTCCGTCCCTTGTGTCAGCGCTCGAATGGTGCTGGCGCATTAGCCGCTTCGCCGCCCGGATAGAGCGTCGAATTCGACAGCCGCTTCGGCTGCGGAAGCGGCGACGACGCATACGTCGAGCGCAGCTCCAGCGGCACGCTTGAATAGATGTGCGCCCATTCGTCGGTGTAGAGGACGACCTGCTCCAGCCCGGTGCCGCACAGATCGGCGTGGACGGCATAGCCTTCGGTCGGGAAGCCGACGACGACGCGCATGTCGCCGTCATAGAGCGCGGGCAGCATCCCGCCGCGCCGGAAGGCGAGAATGTAGTCGGGCGCGTCCGGCTCCCAGTTGGACAGCGTATCGATGATCGTCAGCCACCCGTCGGCAGCGCGATCCTCCTTCCACAGCTCCTTCCCTGCCGAGTCGAGCAGGAACAGCCCGTCCTTGCCCTTCAGCCCCTTGCCGTCGTCCTCGCGCGTTATCCGATCGAGTCCGGCGATCTGCAGGCCCGGCAGCTCCGGCCGGAAGCGGCCGAGCGCGATGTGCTGCGACTCGATCGAACCCGAGTACCGCCACAGCTCGTTGCCGCTTGCGTCATACATAACGGTGACGCTGCCGCCGATGACGAGCTCCGGCTCGCCGTCCCCGTTCACATCGCCGACCCAGATGCAGTCGGCATGATCCTCGAGATCGCGGCAGCTCCAGAGCGGCGTCCCGTCATGATCGAGCAGGTCGTACCCGACCATAATCTCGTCGAGGCCGTCCCCGTCGAAGTCGTAAACCCACGGGTAATGCCCGGTGTTGCCCTCGTGCTTCCACAGCACCTGTCCGTTCCGATCGAGCGCCCACATCGTGCGATAGCGATCCTTCAGCAGCAGGTCGCCGGCGAAGCCGCCGCCCGTAAGCCGCGCCGCGACGATGCAATCGTGCGCCTCGGGATGGGGCAGCGCGAACGCTCGCTTGGGCTCTCCCGTCGCGCCGTTCAGGACAAGCAGGCGGTCGTGCATGACGCACACGACCTCCAGCCGGCCGTCGCCGTCGAGATCGACGACCTGGGCCGGATAGTCCGAGCCCTGCGAGCCGGCGCCGGCGTCCGGCTTGCCGCGCTGCCAGAGCATTCGCCCATCGAGATCGTAGGCGGTCAGGCATTGGGTCTGATGCGGAATATAACGAACGTCCTGCCGATTGTCCGCCTGCACAAGAACCAGCTCCATCCTCCCGTCTCCGTTCAAGTCTCCCAGCAGTATTTTGCAACGGGGTCCTGCCTGACGGATATCGATGCAACCTGCCAAGCTCGCGGTTGCCGCTCCGGTGTCGGTCATCCTGTTCGCTCCCCTTCCCTAATTGCGCGTTATTGACGGCTTAGCTCACGGTAATGAGTCGGCGTCATGCCTTCCAGCTTCTTGAAGATCCGGTTGAAGTAGCTGTGCTGATAACCGACAAGCTCCGCGATCTCGTTGATTCTAAGCTCCGTCTCCCGCAGCAGCTCCTTCGCCTTGTCCGTCCGCAGCTCCGTCAAGTAATCGATGAAGTTCTTCCCGGTCACCTGCTTAAACGTCTTGCTGAGAAAAAACGGGTTGCAGCCGACCTGCTCGGCACAGTTGTCGAGCGAGATATCGCATCTGTAGTTGGTCTGCAGATAGATCATCGCCTGCTCGATCATCCGCTTCACCTGCGCGTCCGAGCGGCTTGCCAGCTCCACCTGGAACGGCTGCAGCACTTGCTTGCGGAACCAGGCGAGCATCCGCTTCGGCTCCCTTATCTGCGAGAGCTGCTCGTACGGATTGTCGCCCTTGAACAAGCGCCCCGGATGAATGCCGGACACCATGATCGCATGCTGGACGTTGCCGAGCAGATGGAGCATGCCTTGCTGCACGTCGTACTCCTTCGCCCCTTCGCACGACAGCGCTTCGAGGAACGCCTCGAGCAGCCGCTCCGCCTCCTCCTCTTGCCCGGTGCGCAGCGCCTGAATGAACTCCCGCTCGAGCGTGAACGGATAGCGCATGTCATCCGACGTCCCCCCCGGCGCCAGGCTCGATTCCATATCGATAATCTGATCGACGTTCGCAAGGCTCCGGTAGCCGGCCGCCTGCTTCGCTTGCTCGTACGAGAGCGGAACGTCGCTGACGCGGCCGATCGGCCGGCTGATCGCGACGGCAATGCGCATGTTCAGAATCCGGTTGACGGACTGGGTCAGTTCGTCTCCGAACGCCTTGAGCGCCGACTTGTAATCGCCTCCGTTCGGAACAACGACGAGCAAGCCGGCAGTCAGATCGTGGAAGTTGATCGTGCTGCTCTGCTCGAAGTGGCTGTCCGCCAGCTCTCCGATCATATTGACCGCGGCGAACGTCACCAGCCCCTCGTCGCCTTCCCGGAAGCGCCCCTCCTGCGCTTCGATGCCGATCAGCTGAATGTGGAACACGATCATGCTGCGATCTTCCAGACGCCACTTCAGCTGTTCCATCCGACTAAGCAGATCCTGCTCGGAATACGCGTACAGATAACCTTGCAGCAACTGATGCAGGAAGCTCTCCTTCATCTGCGGCAGCTGCTCGGTCAGCTTCGTGTTCAGCTCGAGGCTTCTCTCGTGAAGACTGAGCCACTTGCGCTCGATGAGCGCGAACTCGTCCTCGCGGGCAGTCTCGCCGTCGGAATCGCCGAACAGCGTTACAAGGCGCTTCACGGGAGAGTAGATGCGGCTCGAAGCGAGCCAGGCGAGCAGCGCGGCAAGCAGCAGGACGGCGACGCTGACCGAGATGATGACTTTGGAGATCATAACGATGGGCGACGTAATATTCGAGATGGGGGAAGCCGATATGTAGAGCCACTCGTCCGCGATGCGCGAGAGCCGCCCGTACGAGACCGTATAAGTCGAACCGTTCCAGTTAAGGAAAAACGATCCGTTCCGATGCTCCTCCGCCGCAACCTTCTCCCGCAGCAGCGTCGCAAGCGGCGATTCGTAAGCGCTTCCATTGCCCGAAATAAACAAAGCTCCCGTCGTATTTACCAGCAGCGTCTCGCCGTCGTTGTACGGAGTCATCGTCTGCAGCAGGTTGGCGAACTTGTCGCCGCTGAACCGGAAGACAAGAACGCCGAACGGCTTCATGCTCCCTCCCGGAATGCTGTGAACGAGCGCGAGCTCTTTGTTCTCCGGGTGCTTCGGGTCGAACGACCATTGCGTCCAATACGTCTCGCGCGTGCTGTCGATAAGCGGCTCATAGAGCTGCCTGGTCATCTCGTCGTCACCAAGCGCCCCGTATTCCGGGTTGAACAGCACCCTCGTCTTCCCTTCCACGTACAGCTCCGCCTGCTTGACCATCGCATTGGAGCCTTGCATCGCAATCAGCGTCTTTGTCAGGTCGATCGTCTTCTCGAAGCTTCTCACGAAGTCCAGGTCCATCAGCTCGCTGCCGAACTTGTTGTCGAACGCCCAATGGGAGAGGAGCAGCTCCAGATTGCTCAGTTGGTCGTCCATATTGTGCGAGCGCTGTTCAATCTGCCTGTAATGGAGCTGCAGCAGCTCGGATTCCATCCGCCCGCCTGCAATCTGGTACACGAGAGCGCCCGTAATGACGCCGGGGATGCCCGAGACGAGGAAGATCATAATCAGGCTCTTCGTATAGAAGCGACCGAACCTGGCCGATGAACGCGCAGCCCGCCGGCCAATTCGCGACATTATCGATGACAGCATGTATCACCCAACCGTTCCACTAGTAAGATCGCCTTCCGGCTTTATCCAAGAATACCTCAACCGGCGGGATCAGGAAAGCAAAGCCGCTCCCGATAAGCCGAACAAGACCGCCCGGATGCGGTCCGGACGGCCTTGACCGCGATTAAATTGTCACTTGCCGGCCGCCGCGTACAGCTCGTTCATCTCCTTCGCGAGGTCGTCGCCGCCCGACTTCTTCCACGTATCGAACGCGGCGAGCAGCTCCTCTTCCGACGCCGTGCCGACGATAAACTTGATGCGCGCATCGTTGATGATGTTATCCAACTGCTGTCCCTTCTGCGAATACACCGTCGAGATGAACGGTTCGGCCGGATTCGCCACGACATATTGCTCCGCTTCCTTCTGGATCTCCGCCGTCTGCAGGCGCAGCGGCGTCTGCTTGACCTTAAGGCCCGTATCCGCCGGAATGTACGGCAGCATCTGGTTCAGCCCCTCCACCTCGGACTCCAGCAGAGCCGTATCCTTGCTGACGACGATATCGCTGCCGTCAAGCGTGTAGTGCTTGCCTTCAATGCCGTAGCCGGCAAGCGTCTGAAGCTTCGGATCGTTCAACTGGTCAAGGAAGGCGAGGACGCGCTTCAGCTCCTCTTCGGTCTTGACCGTCGACTTCGGAATCGCCAGCATGCCGGCGAAGCCCGACGTCGGCAGCGCGCGGAGACCGTAGTCGCCGGTTACGCCGATCATATTGTCCACGTAGTGGATGTCCGGATTGTCCTTGCCTTCCGCAGCCAGAGCCGCGTGGATCTTGTCGTCGAGCCGGGCGGCGCCGTCGGTAACGTCGACGATGACGCCCGCTTGGTTGTTGACGACCGGATCGTTCCACTTCGCGCTGTCGAAGACGGCGAAGTCCTGATTGATCAGCTTCTCTTCATACAGCTTCCGCATGAACTTGAGCGCGTTCAGATAACCTTCTGTTTGATGCTCGGGCACGAGCTTGCCGTCGACGACGCCCCACTTGTTCGGAGAGCCGAACCACAGCTTCATAATGTCGAAGCCGCTCGCCCATTGGCCGGTCCACTTGACGAGAACCATGCCGTACGTGTCGTCCTTGCCGTTCTTGTCCGGGTCCTGCTCCTTGAACGCCTTCAGCATGTTGTAGAAGTCGTCGATCGTCTTCGGCTGCTCGAGGCCGACCGCCTCCAGCCAGTCCTTGCGATAATTGATGCCGTTGCGGCCGAGCGCGCGGCCGCGGTAGATTCCGTACGTCTTGCCGTCGATCGAAGAGTTGTTCAGAATGACTTCGTTCGCTTGGCTCAGGTACGGAAAATCCTTCAGATAACCGCCCAGCTCCCAGAACGCGCCGGACTTCGCCGCTTTGACGAAGCTCGGGTTCTTGACGTCGCCGACATAGATGATCGAAGGCAGCTTGCCCGAAGCAAGCGTGATGTTGAATTTGTCCGCATACGATGCATTCGGCACCCATTCCAGATGAATGTTCGTATTGGTCGCCTGCTCGATCGCGGTCGTCACCGGACCGTCATCCTTCGGATAGTTTGTCTTGAAGATCGGAAGCATGATGCTGAGATCGAGCGGCTCCTGCTGGGCGGCAGGCGTCGCGGACGACTGCTCGGCCGCGCTCGAAGCCGGACCCGACGATTCGGCCGCGCTGCCGCTCCCGCTGTTCCCCTTGTTCCCGTTGTTCTCGTCGTTGCCGCCGCAAGCGGCCAGCGAACCGAACGCAACGGCCCCTGCTGCCAGCATCGCCAATGTTCTCTTCGTGAATCTCATTCCTGTTCCTCCCTCTCTTATACAATCGGAATAATCGTTGCCCGCCGACACGCGGCGAAGCGGATAAGCTATATCGCAATCCGTTACCCCTTGACCGAACCGATCAAGACTCCTTTGGCGAAGTGCTTCTGGAGGAACGGATACACGAGCAGAATGGGAATGGTGCCGACGATAATTACCGCCATCTTGATCGATTGCTGCGCTTGCTGAACGTAGTTGTAATCGACGCTGTCCGCGCTGCCGGCCGCCATCTGGGAGAGCAGCACGATCTGCCTCAGCAGCACCTGAAGGGGCCATTTCCAGGGATCGTTGATATACAGGAGCGCCGAGTAGAAGTTGTTCCAATGCCCGACCGCATAGAACAACGTGAAGGTGGCGAGAACCGGCATCGATAGCGGAAGCACGATCCGCCACAGCAAGCTCAGATCGGCGCAGCCGTCGATTCTGGCCGCTTCCTCCAGCTCCGGCGGCAGCTCCTGGAAGAAGTTTTTGACAATGATCAGGTTAAACGCGCTGATTGCGCCCGGCAGCATAAGCGCCCAGAAGGAATCCAGCAAGCGCAGATCGCGGACGACCAGATAGGTCGGGATAAGGCCGCCGCCGAACAGCATCGAGAAGATGATGAGGTTCATGATCGCATTGCGGCCCCAGGTGCCGCGCTTGGACAGCGCATAGGCCATCGTGACGGTGAAGATCAGGTTGACGGCCGTCCCCACGATAGTGACGTATAAGGAGTTGAACAGGCTATGCAGAATGGTATCGGTTGAGAAAATATACTTGTACGCGGTTATCGAGAACGAATGCGGGATGATGAAGAAGGCGCGCCGCGTCAGCTCCGTATCGCTCGCGAACGAGCCTGCGAGCACGTAGAGGAACGGGAGGACCGCGACGATGCCGATCGTCGCCAGCACGATGTAATTCGCGACGTCGAAGATCGTTCCGCCCAGCGTTCGATATCGGGTATTCATGGGCATGTGCCTCCTTCTGCGGAATCGGGATCGGGATGGACACTCAATAGATGCCGCTCTGGCCGAAGCGCTTCGCCAGCCAATTCGCGCCGAGCACGAGAATGACGCCGACGATTCCCTTGAACAGGCCGACGGCCGTACTGTAGCTGAACGCGCCTTGCGTAATGCCCATCATATAGACGTAAGTATCGAACACTTCCGCGACCTCGCGGTTAAGCGGGTTCAGCATCAGGTATATCTGCTCGAAGCCGTTGTCCAGCACGTCCCCCATCCGAAGAATGAGCAGGATCACAATCGTGTTGCGAATCGAGGGAAGCGTAATGTGCCACAGCTGGCGCCAGCGGTTCGCGCCGTCCATGTACGCCGCTTCGTATTGCTCGATATCGACGCCGGCCAGCGCCGCCAGGAAAATAATCGTCCCGAAGCCGCTCTCCTTCCAGATCGTCTGGGCGATGATCAACGGCCGGAACCATCCCGGACTCGTCAGGAAGTCGATCGAGCTCCCGGTGTGCTTCTCCAGCAGACCGTTGACGACGCCGCCTTGCGTAGTCAGAAGCACGTACGTCAAGCTCGCTACGATAACCATCGAGATAAAGTGCGGTACATAGATAAGCGTTTGGACCGCACGCTTGAACACCAATCGGCGAACCTCGTTCATCAGCAGCGCGAGCACGATCGGCACCGGGAAGTAGAAGACCAGATTGTAGAACGACAGCACCAGCGTGTTGCGAAGCAGCATGCCGAATTCCATATTGCCGAAGAACATCCTGTAGTTCTCGAAGCCGATCCAGGGACTCTTCCAGAACCCGAGGTACGGCTGATAATCCTGGAAGGAGATCAGCAGCCCCCACATGGGCACGTATTTAAAAATAATGAAGTACAGCAGGCCGGGGGCCATCAAGAAGTAAATCCACCTGTCTCTCTTCAGCCTTGCCGTCACGCTCATAAGCAAGATGTCGCCTCCCCTGCGCAATGCGATGGCCTAGCGCGTTATGCGTCATGCGTAGTGCATAGTGCTTCATGCGCTCCAGCGGTCATGGACCCTATTATGTATCCGCTTGCATTTTCTGCCAATGAGACATTTTTGACGCGGTGCGGCAACCGTCCCGAGGCGTGGCGGACGCCCGTTCGATGCACGCCTTATGCCTTGGAGCAAGATAGTGCAAACCGGTTAAAACAGGAGAAACGCGCCCGCTAGTCCGCCAGAGGAACCTTGGACCAGTCGATGTCCGACGCCAGGTAGAAGCTCGTGCAGCACGGCTGATTGTATGCGACGTTCTGCCAGGCGACGCCGACCCGGTACTGCGGGTCGTGCATCAGCGTGTACAGCTTGCGGTGCGTCAGCTCCGTGCTTAAATAGATGCGAATGGCCGAGCTGTCCGCGGTGCGAACGAGCAGTTCTTCCCGCCAGTCGCCGAACAGATCGGCGACAAGGCAAGGATTGCCCTTCGTGCCGTTGTTCGACCGCGCGCCTTCGGCCAGCAGCATTCTCCCCCTTCTCCAATCATTGATCTCGATATCCTCGTCGAACGAGCCTGCGACGATCTGGGTCGTCATATCGGCGGCCCAGCGGATGCTCATGTTCGTGCCGGGCGCGCGCGCGTCGATCCGCTCCCCCTTGGCCGACAGCAATCCGCCCGTATCCCGGCTGTGAATGTCTTCGCTCGACCACATCTGCAGCCCGCGCACGTCGGGGACGACCTGCCCGATCATGCCGCGGCCGACATCTCCGTCGGCGAAGGCGCCGTGAAGCACCTCGCCCGTCGCCGCGTCGCGCAGCGTATAGCCGTACGGAGCGTGCACTCCGTTCTCGTGCACCATGAAGATCTCCAGCCCCGGACGGTCCGGATCGATATTCGCGACATGCAGCGCATCGCCGTGGCCGAGCTTGGCATACGCGCCCGGGCTCGAGCTTCCTTCCGGCAGAATGCCGCCCGAGCTGTATGCAATCGAGCCGTCATGGTCGATCGTGGCCGCTCCGTAGACGATCTCCTGACAGCCGTCTCCGTCCACGTCGGCCACGCTTAAGGAGTGCGCCCCCTGCCCCGCGAGGCTTCCGTGGCTCGGACTATCCCCATCCCTGAGACGAAGCGTATCGGCAAAAGGATTGTTCATCCGCACCCATCCGCTATCTGCGCACCAGAGCTCTCTCAAGCTTTTCCCATCCCATCCGTAGGCGACAGCCGCAGCCCTCGTGTAGTAACCGCGCGCGAACACCGCATAGGGATTCGTGCCGTCCAGATAGGCCACACCGGCCAAGAAGCGGTCGACGCGATTGCCCGGCTCGATCCGGTTCCACGAATAATCGCCCCACATAAGACCGTCGTCATGCCTTCCCGGCTTGTAACGGATCGTCTGAAGCTCCTCGCCCGTCTCGCCGCGGAACACGGTCAAATATTCCGGTCCGCTCAGGATAAAGCCTTCGAACTCCCTTAGCCGGTTCCGCTCGCTGCGGGACGGAGCGTACACGTCCAGGAAGTAAGCCGTCAGCCGCTCGGCGTCTTCCCTCGACAGCGGATACTCGTATCGGCGCTCGATGCCGAAGCATTCCTCGAGGGCGGCCGGCCAGCGCCCGGCAATGACCTCTTCATGCTCATGCCAATGCAGGAACAGCTCCGTCAGGTGCTCCTCGTAATCGCGCGAGCTCATCCGATAGTCGTCCTCCTGCCGGCATCCGGCTTCTTCATCCTCGGGCAAGAGACGAACAAAGGTCTCGGATACGCGGTTCCTGTCGGCATCGTAGCGGATCGTTCGGGTGCCCGGCGCCGTCTTGAGCATCAGCTCGGCTCTTCCGTCGCCGTCGAAGTCGTACACGAGAAATTGCGTATAATGGGCTCCGGCGCGTATATTGACTCCGAGATCGATGCGGTACAGCAAGGTGCCGTCCAGCCTGTAGCAATCGAGATACACCGGTCCCGTGTAGCCGGAATGGGAGACGTCATGCGAGTTCGACGGGTCCCACTTGACGAACAGCTCGTATTGACCGTCGCCGTCGACATCCCCCACGCTCATGTCATTCGCCGAGTACGAGTAAGCTTCGCCTGCCGGCGTAACGCCGGCTTCGGGCTTCAGCAGCGGCAGCTCGGTACAGGCGTTCGCCCACGGCTGGACCTCCCGGCTGCGATCCGTCTCCTTGCCTCCGCTCACCGCTCTCACCTCGTATCGGGATTCCGGGGTGCCGTCGCGATCCACATAATTTGTGCTGTCCGCAACGGTCGCAATCGAGCTGCCGTCCCGGTATACGCGAAAGTCGGTTCCCATCAGCCCGCGATCCGAATAGCCGGTCGCTTCCTCTCGCAGCAGCCGCCAACTTAAGAACACGCCTTCCGGAACCGTCGCCGCAACGAGTCCGCGATCAAGCCGCTCCAGGCGCATCCTTAATCCGGACTGAGACTGAGCAGCGCGGTTGTCGGCACGATGATTGCTGTTCATGGCAAGCCCTCCATTCTGAAGCAGCTTCATCGTAGAACGCCCCGCTTTTTCCGGCAATCGGACATTTTTGCCCTGCGGTTTGGATAATCTGGCGCGACTCGCACTTTCTTGACGGAACAAAAAAACGCCCAACGGCGTCCTTTGAGTGCGAGCTTTTGTACTCCTATCCATCGACTCCAGCGTCATGCAGCAAGGCGCTATCCCCCTTCTGCTCGTTTATGCCTCTTCTCCCAACGGCTCAGGAACCTCTTGGATCTTGGCTCTTCGCCGCCCCCCTCCCGCCGCCGGGTGATCCCCACTCCTTCCCCTCCTGAACGAACGGGAGAGGAGACCTAATGCCGCCAGAGGGGGAAAAGGCGCGGGGGAAAAGGCGCGGGGGAGAATGTGCGGGGGGAGAATGTGCGGGAGGAGAAGGCGCGGGGGAGGAGGCGCGGGGGAGGAGGCGCGGGGGAGGAGGCGCGGGGGAGGAGGCGCGGGGGAGGAGGCGCGGGGGGAAGCGTTGCCGCGTACCGGATGCATGGCAAGCGGATCTCTAGGCGTGGTGCGCGGCGCTCCTCTCCCGCTCGGTGAGCCCCTATCGTAGGGGGGAGACAAACGTTCGGGTAGTCATAGCGGTTTTTCGCATAAGCATGACGGTCGAGACATCGCGCCCTGACCGTTCCACCCAACGCTGTTCGCATCTCCGGTCCAACGTCTTTTGTCCTCTGATCCTCCAGCTCTTGCCCTCTGATCCGCCTGCTTTTGCGATTTTATGTGGTTTTTCACATTCATCGGTTTGAATGAGCCGCTTTCTCGGCGTTTTATGTGATTTTTAGCATACATGCGGCAACGGAAGCCGGAATTTTCTCTATATAGGCTATTTTTCACATAGAATTGTCTAAACCACCCATTATCGCGCTGCACGAATATGAAATTTCACATAAATTCGGGGGCGGAGGGTTGGTGATCGACGGGGCGCAGGTTCAGCAGATCAATTGGGCATTATTGCCTGCAGTTTGGATAATCTGGCGCGGTTCGCGCTTTCTTGGCAGGAACGCAAAAACCGTCCTCTGGAGGCCGGTCGGACAATTCCTTCCGACGTCCACAGGACGGTTTATCGCGGATTGTTTCTTAATGAAATAATCTATTATTGGGCCAAACGAATCGCCAGGTTGTACAAGTCCATGTTGAAGCCCTTCTTCGTCGTCGTTACCTTGTCGATATCCGTCGTCACGAGCTCGCCCTTGACGATGCCGCAGCCCTTCCCGGAATCGCCTTCGGTCAGCCTCTGGACGGCGAAGTCGCCGAGGCGGCTGGCCAGAATGCGGTCGTTGTGCGTCGGCGTGCCCCCGCGCTGGATGTGCCCGAGCACCGTCACGCGCGGCTCGATGCCGCAGTGGCCGGTCACCTCGCGGGCGATGTCCTCGCCGCGGCCGGCGCCTTCCGCCACGATGATGATGCTGTGACGCTTGCCGTTCTGGAAGTTCTCCTTCATCCGGTTCGAGATCTCCCTCACATCGAACGGAACCTCCGGCACGAGGATCGATTCGGCGCCGCTCGCGAGGCCCGCATAGAGAGCGATGTCCCCGCAGTGGCGGCCCATCACCTCGACGATGGACGAACGCTCGTGCGAGGTCATCGTGTCGCGCAGCTTGTTGATCGCATCGACGACGATGCTGACCGCCGTGTCGAAGCCGATCGTGAAGTCCGTGAACGGGATGTCGTTATCGATCGTGCCCGGAAGGCCCATCGTCTTGATGCCGAGCTTGCTCAGCTTGTTCGCGCCTTGGTAAGAGCCGTCGCCGCCGATGACGACGAGCCCGTCGATGCCGAACTTGCGCAGCACCTCCGCGCCGCGTTGCTGGCCTTCCGGCGTCACGAATTCCTTGCAGCGGGCGGTCTGCAGAATCGTGCCCCCGCGCTGGATAATATCGCCTACGCTGCGAAGGTCCATCGGACGGAGGTCCTCGTTAAGCAGCCCCTGGTAGCCGCGCTGAACTCCGTATACCTCCAGGCCGCGGAATAATGCGCTTCTGACGACCGAGCGAACGGCCGCGTTCATTCCTTGGGAATCTCCGCCGCTCGTCAACACGGCGATTTTCTTGACTGCGCTCATGTTCATTCTCCCTTCAAGTAGGTATCTCTCTCCACTCTTGCTCTCGTTGTTACATGGCCTTGCGTATCCAATGGCTGTTCAGCCAGAAGAACACTCTTGTCCACGGGCTTCCCTTCATCAATTGCTTGGCGGTATGCTTGACGTCCTCCTGGTGCCTGACCTTCGGATCGGACAGGTACAGCGCGACAAGCCCTTCCACGATCATCCGATGGAAGCCGGAGAACGGAAGCCGATCCGCGGAAGCCCGCGCCGCCTGCACCATCCGCAGCATTCTCCGGTCCAGCTCCTCCTGGCTCTCGTAGTAGCTGCAGAAGTTCAGATCGCCGCCCAGCTTGTCCTCCGCTTGGTCGATCAAGTAATCGAGGAGGATGTGAAGCCCGTTAATGGATGGAAAATAAAGCTCTCGTATCGCTTGTCCGTCGGAACGCTTCAAGCTCTCGTCGCTGGCGGCGAGGAACAGCATGAACATCCCGAGAGTCGAGCCGGTCGCGGCTGCGAATTCGTTCCACTTGAGCTCCGGGTACCGGCTCTTGTGCAGCTCCCACCATTCCAGAAGCTTCGGTTCCCGCCGCTCCACGGCGATATGCTTGTACACCTGAAGGTCGCCGTAGAGCGAGACGAGCTCCCGAACCTCCTCCTGGACAAGCGGATAAGAGGGCAGGGCCGCGACGCACTCCTGGCACTTCCGAACAAGCCGATGAAGGTAGCCTCCGTCGTCCTGTTCCTCGCGCAGCTCGTAATAATTCGCAAGCGGCGCCCCCGGCGTCACCGCATCCAGCATGCTGCGATGCAGCAGCCGGAAGTCGTCGGGGTCGAGAGAAGTGCTCCGGTCGCACAGGTTATCCAGATAATCGCTGATCGTCTGGAGCGCGACGATCAAGGGCAGCAGAGTGTCCTTGGCTTGGAGATTGGCGGCAGCGTACACGCCGCCGCCAATGCAGTGGAATTCCTTCGCCGTCATGCTATCGATCGCCTGCTTCCGCAGCTCGGGGTCCGGAATCTTCTCCGCCTGCTCCCTCCAGCCGCCGAGCTCGCGCTTCACGCCCTTCAGAACGTGCTTGTAGACCCGAGCCATCAAGGCGAACGGGCCTCTGGGCGATCGTCCTGCCAACAAGTTGTTATCGGTCAATTGCGTACCTCCAGATGCGCAGAAGACTTAGCCGTGCGGCTTCGTCTGTTCTTCGAAATTCGGCTCCGTCCGATACCAGATATGCAGATCGTTGATCCGGCTGGCCAGCTCGGCGATTCCGGCGTTAAGCCGACAAGACCGGTCGAAGTTATCCTCATCGCTCAGCTCGTCCTGCAGCTCCCGAATCCGCTCTTCGAAGCCGCGGACCCGATCCGGAATCGTGCCGCGAATCGCTTCCCACACTTCCAGCAACGCCATTCGCTCGTCCAGACCGATCTGTTCCCAAGGAAGGGTTGGAATCGGTATGGCAATGCCCAGTCGTTCGTTAAACGCAAACTGGGCGTTCACCCAGCCCGGGTCAACCCCATCGTCCATCTTCCTCCCGCTCCCCATGTCATTCTCTAATTTATCATTTCAGAAAGTCTAAATCCAGTCAAAATCTCTCTGAAAACATCCCCCCTGCCCGAACGAACCTGTTATAATTACTCCGGTATGCCCCAGAAGGAGATGGAACGTTTGTCCGCTCAGCCCAATCAAGTCAACCTAAAGCGTCTCTTCTTGTTTTTTATTCCGCTCGGCCTGTCCGCTCTGCTGATCAATTTGTCCCATACCATCATCAACGGCACGCTCGCGCGAGCCGCGAACCCGGAGCTTATCATCGCCGGCTATGCGACCGCCATGAGCCTCTTGACCGTCACCGAGCGGCCCGCTGTCCTGTTCCGCGAGACGTGTTCCGCACTCGTGCGCGACAAGCGATCGTTCGGAGCGGTGCGTCAGGTCGCCTTCATCGTCTTCGGCGCGTCGCTCATCTTCGGCGCTCTGATCGCCTATTCGCCAATCGGCGTCTGGATCTTCGGCGGAGCCTACGGGGCGAATGCGGAGACGACGGAAGCGGCGACCGACGTCTATGCCGTCCTGATGTTCCTCAGCGTCTTCTCCGGCATCCGCTGCCTTTATCAAGGCGTCATTATTTATCGAATGCGAACGAAGTGGCTTACGATCGGGATGGTTTTCCGCTTGGGAGGCACGTTCGCCCTGGCCCAATATATTCTGCATGCCGGCGTCACCCATTCGCGGCAGGGCGCCATCCTGTTCGTGTTCGGCATGATCATCGAAGCGGCCGTCAGCCTGCTCGAAGGCCGCAAGCTGGCGAAGGACCTGCCGGACGATTCGCCGGAGAGCGAGATTCGCAGGCCGAGACAGGTGCTGAACTTCTACAGCCCGCTGCTGTTCTCTTCCTTCATTATCGTATGGGTCCCGCCGATCCTGAACGCCCTTCTCGGCCATACGCAGCATGGGGCGCTCTCGATCGCTTCCTTCTCGATCGCCGGCAGCCTGATGGGACTGACGCTCGGCTTCTTCACCTACTTCCATCAGATCGCGCTGCAGTTCCACCGGACACACCCTCATCTGGTCAAGCAGTTTGTCCTCTTGATGGCGTTCGTTCCGGGAATGCTCGTCGCCGTCTTGGCCTATACGCCCGTCGGCGAATGGGTATTCGCGAAGGTGTACGGCGTGCAGGGACCGCTGCTCCAATCCAGCGTTCATGCGCTGCGAGCGTTCCTGCCTTATGTGCTTGTCTTCCCTTGGATCGATACGCTCAACGGCATCGTCCTCTCGCGCAGCCAGACGAAGCTGATGTTCGGCTCCCAGACCGCCAACGCGGCGGCAACGGTGGTTCTGGTCGTCTCGCTTACGCTTGCGCTTCCCCACTGGACAGGCACGCTCGCCGCGTTGTCCCAATCCGGAGGGATGGTCGCCGAGCTTGCCGTGCTGCTTCTGCTGCTCCGTCGCGCTTCCCGCGCCGAGCCGTCCGGGAAGCTTAACATCCTGCCATCCAAGGAGAGACATCCATGAGAAGCCGGCTATTCGGCTCCGGGCAACTGACCGTGCTCCGCAGCCTGCACTTCGTCAACTATGCGGCGATGGTGCTCGTCGTCACGTACTTCCCGCTCTACTTCTATGATATCGGCTTCACCAAGCTGCAGATCGGCACCATCTTCTCGATCGGCCCGCTGCTCTCGATCTTCTCGAACCTGCTCGCCGGCATCGTCGCCGACAAGACCAAGGCGCTGCGCCGGGTGCTGAGCCTCGTGTTCCTCGGGCAGATTCTCGCGCTTGCGCTGCTGCTGCCGCAGAAGGAATTCGCGGTCGTCTCCGCGCTTATGGGGCTGTTCTACTTCTTCCAGACGCCGGTCAACTCGATGATGGACAGCATAACTCTGCTCGCCGCAGAGAAGCTGAACCGCACGTTCTCCGCGATTCGCATGTTCGGCTCGCTCGGCTACGCCGTGTGCGCCATTCTGTTCGGCTACGCGCTGAAGGCGACCGGCTCCGACCTGACGCTCTGGCTCGCTCTCGGCACCGTCGTCTGCTCGCTTGTTCTGTCGTTTGCGCTGGCCGACTTCCAGAAGTCGGCGGCGCCGTTCCGCTTCGCCAGTCTGCTTGACGTGCTCAAGCGCCGCGAGACGCTTGTCTTCTTCGCCTTCGCAGCGCTCGTCTCGGTGGCGCACCGGATGAACGAAGGCTTCCTAGCCGTCACGATGAAGGAGTTCGGCGCGTCCGAATCGCTGATCGGCCTGTCGTCGCTCGCTTCTTCGGCGAGCGAGATCCCGACGTTCTTCCTGCTGTCCCGTTACGGGCATCGCTTCAAGGAGCTTCCGCTGCTCGCCTTCGCGAGCCTGATGTACGCCCTGCGGATGCTGCTGCTGAGCGTATCCCACGAGCCAATTGCCTTCGTCGCCATCCAGGCGATGCACAGCGTGACATTCGGCATCTTCTACATCACGGCGCTGCGCTACCTGCAGTCGATCGTCCCCGACGAATACCGCTCCTCCGGGCAGGCTCTGTTCGGCATGGTATGGACGGGGCTCGCCGGACTTCTCGCCGGCACGCTCGGCGGCTGGCTGTACGACGCCTATGACCACACCGCCGTCTTCCGGCTCGGCGGGGCATTCGCGCTGACCGCCATGGTCGGCTTCCTGCTCGTTCACCTGCGTCGACTTAAGGAGTAGGCGCACCACAAGAAACGGCGGCTTCAGGGAGATTATCCCCGAAGCCGCCGTTATTGCACTCAGCCCGTTACCGACTCGGGAGGCTCCCAGGAGCTCGCCCCTTCGTAACGGATAATATGGATACGGGAGATACGCAGATGGTCGGTCTCCTCGATGATAAACCGAATGCCCGCTTCCACCTCGATCGTCTGGTTCTTCCTCGGCGGGTTCTCGATCTGGGAATACATCCAGCCGCCGATCGTGTCGTAATCCTCCGTCGGGATGTCGAGCCCGAAGTAGCTGTTGACCTCCTCGATCAGCATCATGCCGCTGATCGAATACGTCTCATCGTCCTTCTTCTCCAGGTCCGGACGCTCCTCGTCGAATTCGTCCTGGATCTCCCCGACGATCTCTTCCATGATATCCTCAAGCGTCACGAGCCCGGACGTTCCGCCGTACTCGTCGATCAGAATCGCGATCTGCGACTTGTTCTTCTGCATCAGCTTCAGCAGGTTGCTGATCGGCATGCTCTCCGGCACGGTCGTCAGCGGCCGCAGAATCTCGCGGATGTCCTGAACCGAGCCGTCGTAGCCCCGCAGTACGTCCCGGATGTGGACGAAGCCGATGATGTTGTCCTTGTCCTTGTCGCATACCGGATAGCGGGTATGCATCTCGCGGAGGGCGACGATGCGATTGTCCTCGAACGGATGATTCGCGTACAGGCAGATCATCTCGGTGCGCGGAATCATGATCTCGCGGGCGTTCGTCTCGGCGAACTCGAAGATATTGTCGACAAGCGTAAGCTCCGTCTTGTCGATGAGCCCGCTCTTATGACTCTCCTTCATCAGGATGCGAATCTCCTCTTCCGTATGGGCGGAGGACAATTCGGTGGCAGGCTCGACGCCGACCAGCTTAAGCAAGCGGTTCGCCATTCCGTTGAGCAGCCAGATGAAGGGACTCATGATCTTGCGGAAAACAATCAGCGGCGCAGAAGCCCACAGCGTTACGGTCTCGGCTTGGCGGATGGCGAGCGTCTTGGGCGCCAGTTCGCCTAATACGATATGAAGAATGGTGATCAAGGAGAAGCCGATGATAAAGGAGAGAGGGTGGACGAGACTCTCCGATAGGCCAAACTTCTCGAACAGCGGTTCGAGAGCTCTCGCGATGGCAGGCTCGCCGATCCAGCCGAGTCCAAGCGAGGCAAGCGTGATGCCGAGCTGGCAGGCGGATAAATAAGCGTCCAGGTTGCCGGTCAGATGCGAAGCAAACTTCGCCCGTTGATTCCCTTCTTGCACAAGGGTATCGATCCGGGTTCCGCGCACCTTGACCATCGCGAATTCGATGGATACGAAGAATCCGTTGAGGAAAACCAATGCGAAGATCAAGACCAAGTCCACGACTAGCGGAAAGGGGTCAGGTTCCAAACGTTCCCTACCCTCTGACAGAGAGGATAGGTACACCTCCTTCATAATAAAAAAAAGTAAATGATGGTAATCGTAAATATGCCTTTACACTAGCTTAGACGATGATTCACCGAGCGTCAAACTCCGATTCCCCCCGTAAAAGGCCGATCGGGTGCCTTCCACGCTCGCGAGCGGGCAGAAGAGGCCGATTTAATGCCGCGAATCGCCGTATATCCGTCCGTATCCCCTCTCAGGCGCTCCCAGCGCGGACAGCTTGGCCGAATTCGCTCAATCGCGGGAGCGCCGCAGCTCCTGGTTGTGCCGAATCTTCTTCTCCGTCCCTTGCTCCGTGGCCTCGTAGAAGTGCCGATCGCGGATCGCGTCCGGCAAATATTGCTGGTCCACGTAATGTCCCGGGAAGTCATGCGGGTATTGGTAGCCGACATGGCCGAGCTTCTTCGCGCCGCTGTAATGCCCGTCGCGAAGATGCAGCGGCACCTCCGCCGACTTCAGCGCGTCGAGCGTCCCCATAATGTTGCCGATCGCCACGGCGACCGAATTGGACTTCGGGCTCTCGACCGCGAACAGGATCGCCTGGGCGACGATGTACTTGGACTCCGGCCAGCCGATCCGGTGATAGGCTTCCATGGCGCTGACGGCTTGTACCATCGCCTGCGGATTGGCCAGCCCGATATCCTCGCTGCAGGCCACCGTCAGACGGCGCAGGAACGTCATCGGGTCCATGCCGAGCTTCTCGACCGCGTAGAGGAACCAGAACAGCGCCGCGTCGCTCGAGCCCCGCACGCTCTTGTGGAAGGCGGACAGCACGTCGTACTGCGTCGATTCGTCCGCTTGGACGGTCGGCTGGCGGATCGATTCCTCGGCGATCTCGACCGTGACGCGGACGGAGCCGTCCGGCTCGGACGGCGTCGTGATCGCCGCCAGCTCCAGCGCCGTCAGCGCGCGGCGAATATCGCCGCTGGCCATCGACGCGATGTGCTGCAGCGCCTCCTCGTCCACGTGCAGCTTCATGAAGCCGAGCCCCTTCGCCGCGTCGGCAAGCGCCCTGCGCATCGCCAGCAAGGAGTGCTCCTTCGTCAGCGAATGAAGCCGGAACAGCGTCGAACGCGACAGAAGCGCTCCGTTCACCGAGTGATACGGGTTCTCCGTTGTCGCCCCGATGAACACGATAATTCCCTTCTCGACGGCGGGCAGCAGCGCGTCCTGACGGGCGCTGTTGAAGCGATGCACCTCGTCGAGGAACAGAATCGTCTTGCGCCCGTACATCGTCTTGTTGCTCTCCGCCTGCTCGATCACCTCGCGAACATCCTTGACGGACGCGTCCACGGCGTTCAACCGAACGAAGTCGCCTTCCGTTCGCTTCGAGATAATATGGGCCAGCGTCGTCTTCCCGCAGCCCGGCGGTCCGAACAGCAGAATCGAGGACACCGCATCCCCTTCGATCGCCCTTCTAAGCAGCTTGCCCGGCCCCACAATATGCTCTTGACCGATATATTCGTCGAGCGTCTCCGGCCTCATGCGGTCGGCAAGCAGCCGAGAGCGAGGCTCCGATTCCGCCCGGTAGCTGAACAAGTCCAATGATCTCCCGCCTTTCCCCCGTTCCTTCATCATAGCAGAATCGGAGCGGAATCGGAAGATGGATGGCGAACATTTGTTCTGTATCGAATCGCTTTACAACCGCTGGAGAGCGGAGGCAATGATCGATCGCCGCTCGCGAATATAGTGCCGAATGACCTCCGCCTCCCCCATGAGCTCGTATCGCGACTGCCGACGGTGAGGATCTAGGCTTAGATCCCCCACGATTTTCCCCAACATTCCGTGGACCTTGGGCATCAGCGCACTCTCGGTGAAGGGGCCTCTGATCGCCTTGGACAGAATCGTCCGGTAACGGCTTCGCAGCTCGGGGAGCTCCAGCAGCTTGGCCGATAAGTAATTGTAGCCCGTCACGTCCACCAGGTCGCTCGAGACAAGCTTCCCGTAGCAGTTCCGCCCCCAGGTTCCTTCGTAGTCCCACGGAATGATGCGGAACTTGCCCGTCTTCGAATGGCGGTAGATCGCGTAGTTCTGCTCGAAGCCGTCGTAATTGCCGGTCAGCACCGCCCCCGCGAGCCAGCGCAAGCTGTTGTCGATATCGAGCCGCGCCTCCAGGAACCGCTTCAGCGCAATTCCGTTCTTCTCGTTCAACCCTCGAATGAAGGCGGTAAGCTTGCCCTTCTCGGTCGCCCCTCCGAACCGGTGCTCGTAGCCCGCCAGAAGCGTCGGCTTGTAGCGGCTCGTCTCCGGAATCCGCAGGCCGAAGTCGGCGTTGTTGTTGACCGCATAGAACAGGGAAGAATAGCCGATGCCCCGACTGTGGAAGAACCTCCGCCCGACCCCCTCGATCTCGAGGTACACCCCGAGCGGTTCCCCGTTCCGATAGAGCATCACGTGCTTCGCGCGCGGGCTCGGCACCCCAATCGTCGGCAGAAAATAAAACGAAAGAGCGTTGCGGATCATCGATGGATCGTCAAATTCGGCATTGTAGTGGAAGGTTCGCCCTGCGCGCACGATCTCGTAAGAACGCTTCGGGTATCCTCTCGTATGACCGCCCCGGTAGCGGACCTTCACCTTCGCCGATTGCCCGTTCGTCCGCATGACCGCCGACACGAACCGATCGTTCCACAAGTTGCTCTCCAGTTCCTCGCTCTCCGGCTCTCCGAGGAGAAGGTTGCGCACGGGTAAAGTCATGCCGTCTCCGCCTTTCTGTGGGCAGGGCTGTCGTTCCCGTATAACGTATGAACGCCCGGCATTCGCGGAAACGGCATTCGTCTAGACGGCATAGGCATCCCCCGCGAAAAAAAAGCCACCATCCCAAAGAGATGAATGGCTTAAAGGCGGATATTGCCGATTATTCTTCTCCGTGGCAGCCGCAGGTGCGGTGCCCGCCTGTCCGATGTCCGCCCGTGCGATGGCCGCCTGTCCGATGACCTCCCGTGCGATGGCCTCCCGTGCGGTGACCTCCTGTGTGATGGCCGCTCTTATGATGGCATCCGGTTCGATGGCCCCCCGTATGGTGGCCTCCCGTGCGATGATGACCGCCCGAATGATGGACCTGGCGGCATACGATTCCGCTGAGCCAGTCGCCCGGGATCACGTAACCGCATTCCAAGCGCGCGTGCCCGGTCTTGCAGCAGGACTTGTGCTCGGAGCGAATCTGCATCTTCATCTCGATACACCTCCTGAATAATAAGGATGATTCAATCTATGACAGGACTGGCAGGTTAGATAGAGACAATCGTATCGCCACTGGCAAAAGGGGCACCTTGTCCGGGCGAGCGGTGTCGGTAAAGGGGCGTTGTTCGTTCGCGGGGAATGTCATATAATGGGGAACAGGAGGTGTCAACCATGCTCAATCAAGCTCTGTTGGACAAGCTTAACGATCAGATGAACTATGAGTTCTATTCCTCGCAGGTATACCTGGCCATGGCCGCGTATTGCTCTGCCGAGAGCTATGACGGGTTCGCCAACTTCTTCGTGGTGCAAGCGGAAGAGGAGAAGTTCCACGCCATGAAGATCTACCACTTCATCAATCAGATGGGCAAGCGAGCCGTCGTTACCGGCATGCCGAACCCGCAGGTTGAATACGAATCGCTGCTGGATGCGTTCGAGCATTCCTACAGCCACGAGCAGACCGTGACGCAGCGCATCTACGCGCTGTCGGACGCCGCATGGGAAGATCGCGAGCACGCGACGATCAACTTCCTGAAGTGGTTCATCGACGAGCAGGTCGAAGAAGAGGATACGTTCGATTCGATTATCCAGAAGCTTCGCCGCATCGATATGGACAGCAACGCGCTCTACATGATGGACGCGGAGCTGGCTGCCCGCTCGTTCACGCCGCCGGCGGGCGAAGCCGAGTAAGTTCGTTCTAAGTTCTCGGGCGGCTCGCCTAACGCAGACAAGCCCCCATTATCGCCTTTTGCCGGGCGGTAATGGGGGCTTGTTCGTGTTTGCTTGTGCTTGCTCATGCTTGCTTGTGATTGGGCTTGAGCAGGGGGTGAGCCGGAGCGTTCCCGTGCGGGATCAGTCGTTCTCCCGCTTCTGCTTGCCCTTCTCGACCAATTCGCGGAACACGACGCCGACCATGATCAGCCCCGCTACCGGCGGCACGAAGGCATTGCTCGCCGGAGGCTGCTGCGCCTTGCGGATCTCCTTCGGCGCGGTATCGGGCACGATCCGCTGGGTGACGTCCTCAAGCGGCTTCAGCGGCTCCTCCTTGGAGAAGACGACCTTCACGCCCTTCTTGATGCCTTCCTTCCGCAGCTTCAATCGAATCACGCGCGCGATCGGATCGACGCTTGTCTTCGAGATATCGGCCACCTCGAACCGGGACGGGTCCGTCTTGTTCGCCGCGCCCATGCTGGAGATGATCGGAATTTTGCGCTGCAGGCATTGCTTGATCAGATGGATTTTGTACGAGATCGTATCGGAGGCATCGACGACATAGTCGAGCGGATACTTGAACAGCTCCTCGTACGTCTCTTCCGTGTAGAACATCCGCAGCGAGATCGCGTCGCAGTCCGGATTGATCAGCTTGATGCGGTCGCGCATCAGATCCGCCTTCGGCTGCCCGACGGTCGTCGTCAGCGCGTGAATCTGCCGGTTGATGTTCGTGATGTCGACGACGTCCTTGTCGATCAGGATAAGTCGGCCGACTCCCGACCGGGCGAGCGCCTCGGCCGCAATCGAGCCGACTCCGCCGATTCCGAGGACGGCCACGGTGCTTCCCTTCAGAATGTCGAGCCCGTCCGGTCCGATCGCAAGCTCGGTTCTCGAGAATTGATGCAGCATGATGCTCGTTCAACTCCTCCATGGATAATGGAATGCCGCTTGCCGGATTACTCCGCCGCGCCTTCTTCCGCTGCCGGAGCGGCCGCCTTCGCTTGGGCGGCGAGCGCCTTCGCGGACAAGCGGATATGCAGTTCTTCCATCTGGCGATCCGCGACGGTGGACGGCGCGTCGGTCAGCAGGTCGGTCGCGCTTGCCGTCTTCGGGAACGCGATCGTCTCGCGCAGGTTCGTGCGGCCGGAGAGCAGCATGATCAGACGGTCGAGACCGAACGCGATGCCGCCGTGCGGAGGCGTGCCGTATTCGAAGGCGTCCAGGAAGAAGCCGAACTTGTCCTTCGCTTCTTCCATCGTGAAGCCGAGCGCGGAGAACATCTTCTCCTGCACGTCGCGGCGATAGATCCGCATCGAGCCGCCGCCCACTTCGTAGCCGTTCAAGACGATGTCGTACGCTTGCGCGCGGATCGCGCCCGGATCGGTATCGAACAGTGCCAGATCGTCGTCGTGCGGACGGGTGAACGGATGGTGCAGCGCCACGTAGCGCTTCGCTTCTTCATCCCATTCGACGAGCGGGAAGTCGACGACCCACAGGAACTTGAATGCGCTGTTGTCGATCAGGCCGAGCTCGCGGCCGACCTTCAGGCGCAGGTTGCCCATGACATCGGCAGCCGTCTTCAGCTTGTCGGCGGAGAAGGTGAGCAGATCGCCTTCTTCGACGTTCAGGCGCTCGGTCAGCGCGGCGATCTCTTCCGGCTTGAAGAACTTGACGATCGGCCCCTTCCATTCGCCGTCCTTGATCGTGATCCAGGCGATGCCCTTGCCGCCGTAGCGGGCGGCGAACGGCTGCAGATCGTCGAGCTCCTTGCGGCTCCAGCTTGCGCAGCCCTTCGCGTTCAGCGCCTTGACGACGCCGCCGGAGGCAGCGACGGAAGCGAACACCTTGACGTCGCTGCCCTTGACGATGTCGGTAACGTCCTTGATCTCGAGGT
Organism: Cohnella fermenti; assembly: GCF_004801405.1. Lineage (GTDB taxonomy): Bacteria > Bacillota > Bacilli > Paenibacillales > Paenibacillaceae > Cohnella > Cohnella fermenti. Next base: position 226,959 of record NZ_SSOB01000003.1, on the reverse strand, counting down.
CGAAGCGAAGGTCCGGCTTGTCGGAGCCATACTTGTGGATCGCGTCATGATACGTGAGCCGCTGGAACGGGGTCGGAATGTCGACGCCGACCGTCTCCTTGAACAGGCGAGCCATCAGCTCTTCCATCATCGCGAGCAGTTGATCCTGGGACAGGAAGCTCGTCTCGATGTCCACCTGGGTAAATTCCGGCTGGCGATCCGCGCGCAGGTCTTCGTCGCGGAAGCAACGAGCCACTTGATAGTAGCGCTCAAGTCCGCCGATCATCAGAAGCTGCTTGAACAACTGCGGAGACTGCGGGAGCGCGAAAAATTCGCCCGGGTGCACACGGCTCGGCACGAGGTAGTCGCGCGCGCCTTCCGGCGTGCTCTTCGTCAGAATCGGCGTCTCGACGTCGATGAAGCCGTTGTTGTCGAGGAAGTCGCGGAACACCTTCGTCGCCTTCGAGCGGAGGCGCAGCGTCTTCTGCATCTCCGGACGGCGAAGATCGAGGTAACGGAACTTCAGGCGAAGCGACTCATCCACCTCGACGCCGTCCTCGATCGGGAACGGAGGCGTCTTCGCGCTGTTCACCACTTCGACTTCTTGAACCTGAATCTCGATCTCGCCGGTCGCAAGGTTCGCGTTGAACGTCTCCGGATCGCGCTCGACCACCTTGCCCTTGACGGCCAGAACGTACTCGTTCCGGGCGCGGCTGCCGACCTCAAGCGCCTGCTTGTCGAATTCCGGGTTGAAGACGATCTGGACAATGCCGGAGCGATCGCGAAGATCGATGAAGAGCAGGCCGCCGAAGTCGCGCCAGCCTTGCACCCACCCGTTCAGAATGACCGTTTCCCCTACGTGTTGTTTCGTTAACGTGCCGCAGTCGCGGTTTTTGAGCATCATGTCGTTTGTTCCCCTTTACCTGATCGGTTGTGTGTATTCGTTCGTTAGTTGCCGCGAATCGCGGCTTCCAGCTCGCCTAGCTTGACTTGACGCTGCTCTTGCGTAGCCAGGTGCTTCAGCGCGATCTCGCCCCGGTCCAGCTCATCGTCTCCGAGAATCGCGACGTACGTGGCACCTGCACGCTCTGCGGCCTTGAACAGGCTCTTCGTCTTGCGCCCCTGGAAGTCTTGCTCGACGGCAAGCCCCGCATTCCGCAGCCGCTGGACGATCGCGGCCGATTCGCGGGCCGCACGCTCGCCGAGCGTCATGACGAACACGTCGACCGGCGAGCCGGAGTCCGGCTTCACGCCTTGGTTCTCGAGCAGCATCAGCGTGCGCTCAAGCCCGATGCCGAGGCCGACGCCCGGCCGGTCGTCCCCGCCGATGTCCGCCACAAGGCCGTTGTAGCGGCCGCCGCCGCCGACGGTATCGATCGCGCCGATTCCTTGGGCCTTGTACTCGAACGCGGTGTGGGTGTAATAATCGAGCCCCCGCACCAGACGGGAATTGATCCGGTAAGGAATGCCCATCCCGTCCAGACAAGCCCGAACCGTAGCGAAGTGCGCTTCGCACGCCTCGTCTAGGCTGTCGAGAATCGACGGCGCGTCCGCGAATTTGTCCTGATCCACCTTGCAATCCAGGACACGCAGCGGATTGCGTTCCATGCGCGATTGACAATCCTCGCATAGGCTATCCTTCATCGGAGTCAGGAATTCGAGCAGCTTCGAGCGGAACGCCGCGCGAACCTCCGGCGTACCGACCGAATTGATCTCGACCGTAACGCCTGTAAGCCCGACTTCCTTATAGAAGTGGTAGCCGAGCGCGATAACCTCGGCATCGAGCGCCGGGCTGTCGGAGCCGATCGCCTCCACGCCGAACTGGTGGAACTGGCGATACCGGCCCGCTTGCGCCCGCTCGTAGCGGAACATCGGTCCGATGTAATACAGCTTCGCCAGGTCCGGCTCGCCGTACAGCTTGTTCTCCACGTAGGAACGAACCGTTCCCGCCGTCCCTTCCGGCCGGAGCGTCATGCTGCGGTTGCCGCGGTCCTCGAAGGTGTACATCTCCTTCTCTACGATGTCGGTCGTCTCGCCAACCCCCCGCTTGAACAGCTCCGTCATCTCGAAGATCGGAGTGCGGATCTCGCGGAAGTGATACCTGCGGCAGATCTCTCTCGCCGTCTTCTCCACGAACTGCCACGTCTCCGACTTGCCGGGCAGAATATCCTGCGTACCCGGCGGTTTCTGGAACGCCATGCTTGATCCTCCCTTTCTTCCTCTTCCATCTGCCACGCGGGTGCGATCAAAAAAAGCCCCCGTCCCTGAAGGCAATCGCCTGTCAGGGACGGAAGCTCTTACTCCTCTTCCGCGGTACCACCCGTCATTCGAACGGTGCGAATCCAGCTCAATCGAGCCGACCGCGCACGTTCGCGCTTGATCCGGTTAACGCCCGGCGACGCCGCGAAGCTAATGAGCAGCTCATCCCTTAAATGCGGCGTCATTAGCCTAACAACTTAAGCCTGACGCATTCGCGGGTAAGCCTGCCGTTCGCAACGGGTTCTCGGGGAGGTCGTTCGTCCGGTCATCGTCGGAGAGCTTGCAGCCTGAAGGCTCTCCTCTCTGGGGACCTGGGTCCGGAGTACTTCTTCCCGTCATGGAATCCATGGCTAGATACAATTGTTACTTATTCTAATACACCGCGGCGAGGCGTGTCAACTTGGATGATGACTCTGGACTGGATGGCGACGGTGGAGGATGGCTTGGTGTGGGCGATGGCTTGTCGGGCGGCGGCTTGGCTTCGTTACAGCAACATGCAATTTATGTGGTTTTTCACATTCGTTGTTTGGATTTCCGCATGATCGAGGTGTTTTATGTGAATTTTAGCATATATAAGGGCAGTTCGAGGCGAAACGGCCCTTATGAATGTGGTTTTTCACATAAAATCATCCAAATCACCCGTTTCGGAGCAGCACCAATGTGAATTTTCACATACATCTTCGTTCCCCATCGCCATCGCCGGGCAGCACCACCCTCGCCGACTCCATCGTCTTGATTCGCAGCGTCCTTCCCCCTGTTCGTCTCCATGACAAAGAAAATAACCTGCCGAATCACCGGCAGGTCCAAATGAATTATATTAAAAAAAGGGGGTCGCTATTTATAATAAGCCATTTGTTTTAAAGAACGATGTTACAAAGATTACGGTTTGGTTACAAAAAAGGAAGCGCTATTATCGATTCAAACCCGCTGCATCACCACGGAGGCAAAATAATCCCGCCGCCTGGGAGCCCTCCGGAGCCGCCGCTTGCGTAATCCGCCTCAACCACATTCGAGCGATAAGCGCCGTCCACAACTACGAAGTAAATCTTGGCTGACTGCATCGACAACATTAGTTCATTAATGGTGAGAACATTCATGTTAGTGGACGACATACCGTAAGTAATGACATAATCCGCCGATGGAGCAGTCGGTTCTACCGAATCATAGGTCTCAACCAAGTAATAGATATTGTAATAAGAGCTTGTGTAACCCACCGTCGCTTGAATACCGTCCAAGGTCACATCAAACTCATTCAGCACGCTGTCCGTCCGATAATAAATATAAGTCGACAACGAACCCGTACCGAGCGTATTAGAGCCGACAGCATACAAATAGTAGGTTTTATTCGAGTCCAGATTATCGAGCGTTACCGTGAACCCGTTGCCCGCCTTGGTCATCGTGCCTGAGCGGATCGCCGCTCCCCCGCCGGCATTCTTGCCTTCCAAGATAAGAGCTTCCGACATTCCCGCTTCCATGCTGTCCACAAGAACGTAATGCACCGTATCGGCACCGTCGGAGGTCGCTTGAGCCGTAATCGTACTGGTCGAGCCCGATTCCGTACGCAAGGTTCCCGCTTGATCGAACGTTGCCGTGTATGGAGCGGCAGCAGCGGCAGCGGCGGTCGTGAACGATTGGTAAGCAACCGAGGTCAAGCCGGAGGCCGATTCGCCGACAATATAGACGGTATACGAAGTCGCAGCCGCGAGAGCGTCGTCGGACACGGTCACCTGGCTGTTCGTTACGGGAATAGACGAATCCGCCGTGCCTTTAACGGTCTCTGCATTATAAGAAGAATTGTAGGCGCCCGGAACAACGAAGTAATACAACGTCTCAATCTCCGCCGACGCAGATACGCTTAAGCTGAAGCCGTGAGAGTCGGTCGACAGGCTCGAAGTATCGATCGAGATCGTCGGCTCTTGCGGTTGCTGCGGTTCCTCTTGCTCCTCCTCCGCCTCGAGCGTCGTGAACGCGTTGGACGCAAGAGCGGAGTTCACTCCGGACGAATTGCGTTCGAATGCGTAGAGAACGTAGGACGTGTTCGGCGTCAATTCGGTCAGATCGATCGTGAAGCTCAATTGCTCTGCCGCCGCCACATGGCTGCTTCCTGCATCCATGATCAGATCCAGCGACGGAGCTGACGCAACAGACGGATAAACAGCGTAGTACACTGTTCCCGCAACGGAAGCCGTAATGCCGAAGTGAGCGGAAGTCGAGGCAACCTCAGACGCGGAAGAGATAACAGGAACCGCGACGCTCGCCGGAGGCGTATAAGGTGTCGTCGAGGTCGTCGTCGTTGTCGCCGAAGACGTCGATCCCTTCGGAGCGGTCGTTACCTTGACCGGAATCGGCTGCGAATCATCGTTCTTTACCTCGTTGCCGAAAAGCGTCTTTAATCCGTCCGCCTTGACGACAGGGTCCGTCGCCGTATCGATCGTGAAGCCGTCGTGGAGAGTGATGACGATGGACTTCTTGTCGTCGGACAGCTTGAAGCTATCCTTCGTCGGGTCGAGAGCTTTGCCGTTCACCGTAATCTTCGATAGGTCGATCGAGCTCTCGTCGATCCCCCCGCTTATCGTCAGCTCCAGCGTATTCCCTTCGCCGAACTCGGCCCCGCTCACTCTGAGCGGTATCAACTCTTCGTAAGTGACCTTCGTTTCGTATGAGCCCAGCACAAGCAGGTCACGAGTGGCGTTGGTCGTTCCGCCAAATTTGCCATCCGCGCCGTTGGACAGCAATTTTAACTCAATGGCCTTCGCCACATAGCCTTTCGCCCAATCGGAGACGCTACCATCGTTCACGCCGGCGGTTTGCTCCGCTTCCGTATCCTTGCCGAGAATGCGAACGAGGAACGTCGCCAACTGTTCCTTCGTCACCTTGCCTGCCGGGTTGAACTGGCCTTCGCCGATTCCGTCCGTAAGTCCCGCTTGCTTCAAGGCCTCGATGTAGGGCAGTGCATACCCGTTCGCACCGTCCGCCTTCACATCGCTGAAGCTCGAAGTTGTCGCATCGGCTTTAAGGTCCAGAATCAATGCGGCTACCTTCGCGAATTGTGCGCGATTCATCTCCTCTTGAAGTCCGAAGCTCGTGTCGCTGACCCCTTCGAAGATGCCTGCCGCGATCAACGCGTCGAACTTCGCCTTTGTGGCGGTGTCGAGATCCTTCAAATCCGTGAAATCAGCCGATGTTGCCGCCAAGCTCGTTTCCGCGCCTGCCGCTGATACGGCCCCCAGTCCGAGCGCAAGCGCCGCAGACCAAACCAACGTTTTCTTCTTCAAACTCCCGCCTCCAATTTGAAAAAAGAAATCCATCCGTTCCTTAAAAAAAACGACACGTCGGTATTCTAAATGATAGTATCGCTTTTCTATTCCATTTATCGGATAAAAACTAACGCTTCATGAGACAAAAGTTGCTCTTATTCGAAAGTTTTATCCATTTTTCGTGACTTTGGACTTAGCGCGGCGAAATGGTTCGAGGGAATGGTCTGAGGGAATGGTCTGAGGGAATGGTCTGAGGGAATGGTCTGAGGGAATAGTTTGAGGAAATGGTGCGGCGAAATAGGGGGGGGATCCGAGGACTTTTGCGATTTTATGTGATTTTTCACATTCATTGGCTTGAATTGGCGGCAATCGAGGCGTTTTATGTGATTTTTAGTGTACATCCGGCAACTCGAGCTGACATTTTCTTTATGTATGCTGTTTTTCACATAAAATCGCCCAAACTGCCATTATTAAGCCGCTCGAATGTGATTTTTCACATAAAATCCGACAGCCAGCGACATCGACAGAGATGGCGAGATGGTTGTCGGGGCGACGGGGGTGGCGGGGTTGCTGGGGCTGCGGGGTTGCTGGGGTTGCTGGGGTTGCTGGGGCTGCTGGGGTTGCTGGGGTTGCTGGGGTTGCTGGGGTTGCTGGGGTTGCTGGGGTTGCTGGGGTTGCTGGGTTGGCCCCCACTGTCAAAAAAAGAGCCGCGCCGTCCTTAGACGGCCAGCCCCTTCTTCCGTTGCCACGTTTGCTTCTAGCCGCGGGACATCGGCGGATGCCTCCGGCCGTAGCCGGCACCGCTTCGAACGTCCTCGCCCAACTCGCCCGCGAACTCGGTACCGGCCTGCATGGCCAGCGCCGCCCGGCGGTCGAGCGGCTCCCCTTCGCGCATTGCGCGCTGCAGCTTCGCTTCCTTCGCCGCTTGCCTCACTATCCGTCGACTTCCTTTCCACAACAAGGGATCGACATGTAGTGTTGCCAACGAAGCGCCGCTTCAATCATTCATCGCACAAGACAAGCCGCCAACAGCAATCTTATTCCGTCCGTCTTCCTTCTGACCACTCCCGCCTTCTCACTCCGGGCTGTCCAGAATAAGCGTGACCGGTCCGTCGTTCACAAGCGAGACGTCCATCATCGCACCGAACACGCCGGTCTCGACCCGGATGCCCTTCTCGCGCAGCATCGCGTTAAACCGGTCGTACAGCTCCGACGCCAGCTCCGGCTTCGCGGCACCCATGAAGTTCGGCCTCCGGCCCTTCCGGCAATCTCCGTACAGAGTGAACTGCGACACCGATAGAATCGCGCCTCCGATGTCCTCGAGCGACAGGTTCATCTTGCCCGCCTCGTCCTCGAACACCCGCAGGCCGGCAACCTTGTCCGCCATCCAGCCCAGTTCCTTCTCGCCGTCGCCCGGCGCGATTCCGACGAGAAGCAGATGCCCCTTGCCGATCTCGCCGACAACCCGACCTTCCACGCGAACGCTCGCTTCCGCCACTCTTTGCAGTACGACTCTCATTGGCTGCCTGATGCCCTCCGGCCTGTCGTCCAAGCGAATCCAACGCCTCGCCTGGCCCTTATTCCATACTCCTCGCTTTGTTCCCTGCTCCTCGCCTCTGTTCCTATCGCCTACTGCATCATCCGCTGAACGGAGAAAATATCCTTAACCCGCTTGATCTTCTCCACAACGGTATGAAGATGATCCTTGTTGCGGATCAGAATCGTCAGATGGATGATGGCGACCTTGTTGCGATCCGAACGGCCCGAGACGGCCGCCATGTTCGTCTTGCTCTCCGACACCGCCTGCAGCACCTCGTTCAGCAAGCCGCGGCGATCATGCCCGAGCACCTCGATCTCGACGCTGTAGTTGGCTTCAACCGCCTCTTCCCACTCGACCTCGATAACGCGCGCCGCCTCTTCGCCCTCCGTTGCCTGCGGCAGGTTCGCGCAGTCGGTCCGATGGACGGAGACGCCCCGGCCGCGGGTGATGTAGCCGACGATCTCGTCGCCGGGAACCGGATTGCAGCAACGCGCGAAGCGAACGAGCAGATTGTCGACGCCCTTGACGACCACGCCGCTCGACGGCCGATTCTTCCGCTCCGGAATCGCCTTCGCTTCCTTGTGCACCTCGCCGGTAAGCTGAATCTGCTGCGCCTCTTCCATCTCCCGGCGCATCTTCTCCGTCAGCTTGGTGCAGATCTGCGCCGCGGTGATGCCGCCGAAGCCGATTGCGGACATCATGTCCTCGATATCGTTGAACGTGAACTTGCGCGCCGCTTCGAGCAGCTTCTCGTCCGTCATCCATTCCGACGGCTCAAGGCCGATGCGCTTCAGCTCGCGCTCGAGCGAATCCCAGCCCTTCTCGACATTCTCCTCGCGCTTCTCCTTCTTGAACCACTGCCGGATCTTGCTGCGGGCATGCGACGATTGGGCGATCTTCAGCCAGTCCTGGCTGGGCCCGTAGGAGTGCTTCGAGGTCAGAATCTCGACGATGTCGCCGGTCTTCAGCTTATGGTCGAGCGGAACGATCCGCCCGTTCACCTTCGCTCCGATCGTGCGATTGCCGACTTCCGTATGAATGCGATAGGCGAAGTCGAGCGGCACCGAACCGGCGGGAAGCTCGAACACCTCGCCCTTCGGCGTGAATACGAACACAAGATCGGTGAAAAAATCCATCTTCAGCGACTCCATGAATTCGGCCGCGTCCCTCGTCTCCTGCTGGAGCTCGATGATCTCGCGGAACCAGTTCATTTTGTCCCCGAAGGAGCCTTGAACGACGCCCTGCTCCTTGCCTTCCTTGTACGCCCAGTGGGCCGCGATCCCGTACTCGCTTGTCCGGTGCATCTCCCACGTTCGGATCTGCACCTCCGTCGGCTCGCCGGTCGGACCGACCACCGTCGTATGGAGGGACTGGTACATGTTCGCCTTGGGCATCGCGATGTAATCCTTGAAGCGCCCCGGCATCGGCTTCCACAGCGTATGAATGATCCCGAGCGTCGCATAGCAATCCTTGACGTTATCGACAAGGATGCGAATCGCCAGCAAGTCGTAAATCTCGTTGAACTGCTTGTTGCGGGTCGTCATCTTCTTGAACACGCTGTAGATGTGCTTGGGACGGCCGGAGATGTCGCCTTGGATGCCCATCTCCTCGAGCTTCTCGCGGATCTTGGCGATGAGGTCGGAGATGTACTGCTCCCTCTCCGTTCGCTTCTTCTTCATGAGGTTCGCGATTCGGTAGTATTGCTGGGGGTTGAGGAAGCGCAACGCGATGTCTTCCATCTCCCACTTGATCGCGCTGATCCCGAGCCGGTGGGCGATCGGGCAGTAGATCTCCATCGTCTCGTGGGCGATGCGGCGCTGGCTCTCTTCGCTCTGATACTTCAGCGTGCGCATGTTGTGCAGCCGGTCGGCGAGCTTGATCAGGATGACGCGGATGTCGTTCGCCATGGCGACGAACATCTTCCGGTAGTTCTCGTTCTGCTGCTCTTCCTTGGAACGGAATTGGATCTTCTCCAGCTTCGTAAGGCCGTCGACAAGCCCTGCGATTGTCTCGCCGAAGTGCTCCTTCAAGTCTTCCAAGGTGACGTTCGTATCTTCGACAACGTCGTGAAGCAGCGCCGCGATGACCGTGACCACATCCATCTGCATGTTGACGAGGATCTCGGCCACCGCGACCGGATGAAGAATATAAGGTTCGCCGGATTTGCGCAGTTGTCCCCGATGAGCTTCGTCCGCGTATTCGAACGCTTCTCTCACCCGCTGCAAATCCTGGTCTCTCATATAGGTTGAAGCTTTCTCGAGCAATTGCTCCATGCCCATTGCTTTGATTCCTTTCCGCAGGCCGGAGGCGCCGCCGCTGTGCCAAGAAGTTATTCCTTACATTATGCCTCTTGGCGGCAGGAATCGTCAACCGACACAGGGCAACTCCAGACCTTCCGGGCATACGTTCCTACTCTTCCAGCGGCTCGCGTCCCACATAGTGACGGGCCGATGCGGGGGGCTCCACCGCCTCCAGCTCGAACCAGAAGCTCGTGCCTTCTCCCAGCTTGCTCGACACCGTTGCGCGGGTTCCGTGCTTCTCCAGCACGTGGCGCACGATCGACAGACCCAGCCCGCTTCCGGAATGCGCCGACCGCGCCTTGTCCGACTTGTAGAACCGCTGCCACACCTTGTCGAGATTCGCCTCCGCGATGCCGACGCCATGATCGTGAACTCCGATGAGCGCGACATCCCCGCGCCGCTCGATCGACACCTCGACCGACTTGCCGTTCGGCGAGAATTGGATCGCGTTGAGCAGCAGATTCGACAGCACTTGATCGATCCGGTTCGGATCGGCCTTCACCCATACGTCCTCCTGGTCGCCAAGCAGCGAGAAGCCGAGATTCCGCCGGGTAAAGTCCGGGTCGAGTCCGGCGAGCAGCCGGCGCACCCACTCCGAGATATTGTAATTCGCCGGATGGATGTCGAGCTGCCCCGCTTCCATCCTCGCCACCTCGAGCAGATCGTTCACGAGCCGATTCATGCGCTGGGTCTGCTCGCGGATGAGGCCCAGGTAGATGCCGCTTCGCTCCTGGGGAATGGCCCCGTCGATCATCGCCTCCACGTAGCCTCCGATCGAAGTGAGCGGCGAGCGGAGATCGTGCGACACGTTGGCGAGGAATTCCCGGCGCATTCGGTCCAGACTCGCGAGCTCCTCCGACATGTGGTTCAAGGAGTCGGCCAGTTCGCCGAGCTCGTCCTTCGGCTTCGCAGACAGCCGGATATCGAACCGCCCCTTGGCGATCATCCGCGCCGCTTCGCTCATCTTCCGAATGCGGGAGCTGAGCTTCCCGGACACGAAGGCGACAATGACGAACCCGACGACGAAGGCGGTAATCATGATCGAACGGAACCCGCTGTTGAAAAAAAACAAAGGACGCGGCTCGACCACCGTGCGGATAACGAGATACTTTGCTTCCATGTCGTCCGTTCCGTTGATCGCCGTCGCAGACAGCGAGACGCGCGGGTCGGCGAGCGACGGCACGTCCAGGAACGGCTTGCCTTCCTCCAGCTCTTCCCGTGCGACTTCCCAGTCGTCCAGGTCGAGCGTCTCGGCATCCTGGGAGCCGGTCTGCATAAGGGTCTCGCCTTGCGCGTTCAGCACGAACAACGTGCGGTTGATCGGCCCCGAAGCGAGCCGAAGCGCGGCCCTCATCATGCCGGGGTCCCAATTCTCCCGGTAAGAGCTGCGGACAAGCGCAGCCGCGACGCTAAGCTGATCCTTCTCGAAGCGCACATTCCGATCGTTCAGCTCCGTGCGCACGAACCAGGAAGAGAACAACGCCGTCGAGGCGAACGAGATGACCAGAACGGCGAAAAAGGCGAGCAGCAGCTTGGCGGTGATTCCGTTCCACCGCATCATGCTCCGCCCACCTCGAACTTGTAGCCGACTCCTCTTATCGTCTCGATCCGGTAATTCGGCGTCGACCCGATTTTCTCCCTGATTCGTTTAATATGAACGTCCACCGTCCGCGGGTCCCCTTCGAAGTCGTAGCCCCATACCCGATCGAGCAATTGCTCTCGCGTCAGCACCCGGTTCGGCATCGTGGCGAGCGTGTGCAGCAGCTCCATCTCCTTCGGCGGCAGCGTCAGCTCCGCGCCCCCGCACTGCACGATGTAACGGTCCAGGTCGATCACGAGGTCCGCATACCGCACCGGCTCCCGGGCGAAGCCCGGCTTCAGCCGCTTCATGACCGCCTTGATCCGGGCCAGCAGTTCCTTCGGGTCGAACGGCTTCACCATGTAATCGTCCGCTCCGAGCTCGAAGCCCTTCAGCTTGTCGTAGCTCTCGCCCTTGCCCGTCAGAATGATGATCGGCGTCGATCGCTCGGACCGGATCTTCTTGCACACCGCGAACCCGTCGAGGCCCGGAAGCATCAGATCGAGGATGACGAGTTCCGGCAGCTCGGAGAGGAAGAGCGCGATGCCTTCCTCCCCGTTCGCCGCGACGGAGAACGAGAAGCCCTCGCGCCCCAGGTACAGTCCGATAAGCTCGCTGATATAAGGATCGTCTTCGATGATGAGAATATTGGCGATGGCCATATCGGGCTGCACTCCTTCTTATTGTCTCAACGCGTCTACCGGATTCAATCTCGAGGCCCGGCGGGCCGGCAGGAAGCCGAACAGCACGCCGACGCCCATCGAGAACAGCAACGCCAATACCATAATATTAACCGAAGGCGATGCCGGCGAGTCCATCAGCTTCCCTGCGAAGTTGGAGCCGCTGGCGCCGACGACAACGCCGACCAGCCCGCCGAGCCCTCCGATCATCGCAGCCTCGACCAGGAATTGGAACAGAATGTCCCGCTGCTTGGCGCCGAGCGACTTCCGGATTCCGATCTCCCTTGTCCTCTCGGACACCGAGGTCAGCATCATGTTCATGATGCCGATCCCGCCGACGAGCAGGGAGATCGCCGCGACGTACGTCAGCATCGTGGACATGGAGGTCGATACCTCCGTGATCGTCGCGAGCAGGTCCGCCTGGTTGAACACCGTATACGAGTTCTCGTCGTTGCGGAAAAACGTCTGCAGGTTGAATTCGAGCATCGTCTGGACGAAGTCGACCTTCTCGCTGCTCTCGACCTGCACGTAGATCGTGCGGATCGCATCCGTCTTGAGCGCCACGCGCGCAGTCTGGATCGGAATGATGACGACGTTGTCGCTGGAGCCGGTCGTGGTCGAGCCCTTTGACTCCAACACGCCGATGATCTTGTACAAACTGCCGTTTAAGCTGATCTTCTGGCCGACCGGATCGTCGATGGACAATTCCTCGGCGACTTCCGAACCGATAACGGCAACCTTCTGGGAGAACTCCCCGTCGATCTCTTTAATGAATCGACCTTGAGCGACCGTGTAGTCCCGTACTTCGGCGAAATCCGGCGTGGTCGCCTGAACCGAAGCGCTGTACGTCGTCGTCTTGTACTTCGCGGTCACGTTGCTTGAGATCACGGGCGCATAGGCTTCAACGCCATCGATGTCCGTCAGCGATTCCGCGTCCGCCAGGGTAATGCTCGTCACGGCGCCGCGGCCGACAACGTTCGCCGTCAGCATGTTCGTGCCGAGCCCTTGCATCTGGCTCTTGACCTGCTCCGCCGTCCCGTTCCCGATCGCGACCATGATCGTAACGGAGGCAACGCCGATCATAATACCAAGCACCGTGAGCAAAGTTCTCATCTTCTGAGAGCTTACGCTGTGCCAAGCCATCTTGACACCTTGGGATAACTTCACGATGCTTCAGTCCTTTCCTCGGTCAATTTCCCGTCCTGGATGCGGACGACACGCTTCGCCTGCGCGGCTACGTTAGGATCGTGGGTGATGATGACGATCGTGTTGCCTTCCGCGTTCAACTCCTTGAGCAATCCCATAACGTCACGACTCGTCTTGCTGTCGAGCGCCCCGGTCGGCTCGTCGGCGAGCAGAAGCGGGGGAATCCCCGCCAATGCCCGCGCAATCGCCACACGCTGCTGCTGCCCGCCGGATAACTGATTCGGAATATGGAACATTTTCTCCCCGAGGCCGACCTTCGTCAGCGCCTCCTTCGCCCTCGCCCGGCGTTCGCTTGAAGACAGCCCGCGATAGACAAGAGGCAGCTCGACGTTATCGACAGCTCGCAGCTTCGGCAGCAGATGGAAGCTCTGGAAAATGAATCCGATCTTCGTATTGCGAATCGCCGCCAGCTTCCCTTCGCTCAATTCCTCGACCTCCTTGCCATCAAGGAAGTACTTGCCGCTTGTCGGCTGATCGAGGCAGCCAAGCACGTTCATCAAGGTCGACTTCCCGGAGCCGGACGGCCCGATGATCGCCATGAAGTCGCCGTGGTAGACCGTAAGGTCGATTCCGTCGAGCGCGTTGAACGTCTCTCCGGCAAGCGTGTATTGCTTGTAAATATTCTCGAGTCTAATCAGCGGAGCTTGTTCTTGGCTGCTCATTAGCGTCCGCCTCCTCCACCGAAGCTGGCGCGGGTCGTGCCTCCACCTCCGCCGCCTCCGCTGAAGCCGCCTCCGCCTCCGAAGTTGCCGCCTCCGCCGAAGTCTCCGCCCATACCGCCCATGCCGCCCATCATGCCGCCCATCTGGGTCGTTGTGGTGGATGTGCTGACGATAACCGGAATCAGAACCGTATCGCCTTCGCTCAGACCGGTCAGAACTTCGACTTGCGAATCCGTCGTAATGCCGACCGTGATCTCCTGCATCGTGAATTCGCTGCTGCTCGATTGATTTGACGTGCCGGTCATTCCGCCTTGACGTCCGCCGCCCTGGCCGCCGCCGAAGCCGCCGTATCCGCCTTGACCGCGGCTGCCGGATTGCCCGCTTTGACCGGACGCACCGGATTGGCCGTCCTGGCCTCCGTTAGCCATCTGGCTCGGGTCGAAGCCCTCCGGCATGTTCTCCGGATCGTAGCCCTCCGGTGCGCCGCTTGGCATTGCCCCGTCCGCCGGCGCTCCGCTCGGCGCCGCTTCGCCGCTGCCTTCGGAAGCCGTTCCACCGGAAGCTGCGCCGCCGGAAGCCGCTCCGCTGCCCGTGCCCGTTGTGCTGCTCGTGCCGTCGTTCGGCACGCGAACGAAGTACTTGCCGCCGATCGATTCCACCGCGTCGACGGAGACGATAAGCGCGTCCGTCTTCTGCTCGATAATGATCGTGATGTCCGCCGACATGCCCGGCAGCACGTTCTCGATATCGTTCAGCGTGACAATGACAGGGAACGTCGCCACCCCGTTCGAAGAGCTCCCGTTCTTGGATATCTCAGTCACCGTGCCGGTAATCTCTTGCCCGGAGAGAGCTTCAATCGAGACGTCGGCCTCTTGTCCGACCTTCAGCTTGGTAATGTCGAGCTCGTCGGCCGAGATCGTCACTTCCAGCTTGTCGTAGTTAACAAGCGTAAAAGCAGTCAGACGCGCCGACACATCGTCACCGGCCTTGATGTCCACGTTCGTAACCGTGCCGTCGATCGGCGCCACAATCGGGTCCGGAGCTTCGGCCTTCTCCTGATAATCCTGAATCTCCAGCTTCGTCTGCTCGATGTTGAGCTGAGCCGACTTGATGCTCATCTCCGCGGAGGCGATCTCTTCTTCGCTGCCGCCCGAGATCTTCAGGTTCTTCCACTTCGTCTGCGCCTGCTCGAGCGTCATCTCCTGCTGCTGCAAGCTCAGCTTGGCTTTGTTCAGCGACAGGGTCACATCCTCGCCTTCGAAGGTGGCCAAGACGTCGCCTTTCTTGACGACATCGCCTTCTTCGACGGTTACCGTGCTGACCGTCCCCGCTTCGGACACAATCGCATCCTCGGTCTCGCTGACGGCGACCGAACCGGAGCCGGATACGCCATTGGTAATCGTCCCCTTGGTGACGCGGGATTGCTGGAAGGTCTGCGCCGCGGCTACCGTGTCATCCTTCGTGTAGTACCAGTAGCCTGCGCCGCCCGCAGCGCCGAGAACACAAACGATGAGGACCCAATTGATTATCTTTCTGATGCGCTTCTTCTTCATTCCTCGTGAGCCTCCCAATATCAAATCCAAACTATGTAGAAAATATTAACTGAATACTATCACTCCTAAATGAACGGACGATGAATTCCAGCTTAAGCCCACATGAAAACGGGGGATCCAGACGAAGGGGATTCGGGCGAATTCCTTACCTCCGCGCGCTCTCTCCCTGCCCTTCTCTTCATCTTCCTCTTCCTCTTCATCTTTATCTTTATCTTCATCTTCATCTTCATCTTCATCTTCCCCATTCCTCCGCCATCCCCCCGAGCTTCGCTGACCATACTATTCGCCCCCGATCCAATGACCTTTGCGATTTTATGTGGTTTTTCACATTCGCTGGCCCGGATTCGGGGTGACTCCAGGTGTTTTATATGATTTTTAGCATACATCCGGCAATTCGGGCCGGAATCTTCTCCATGAATGTGATTTTTCACATATAATGGCCCAAACTGCCCGCTATCGAGCTGCACGAATGTGATTTTCCGCATAAATTCCTGATCTCCGGCGAGATTCGGCGGCTTCGCGGGCTTTAGCGGCTACCTTATTCTAGGAACATTGATCCCCCTACCGATAGGCCAACAAAAGACGGAAACAGCAAAAAAAGCCCTCCTTCCGGTCCGATCATCGGAACCGAAGAGGAGGGCTTGCATCCGTTCGTTAATATTGCACGAGAGAGCGGGTCTCGATATCCGTCAGCTTCGCGCGGCCGTCCAGATAGCCGAGCTCGATCAGGAAGGCCGCCCCGACGATCTCGCCGCCGAGCTGGCGGACCAGTTGCGAAGCGGTAGCGATCGTGCCGCCCGTGGCGAGAAGATCGTCCGCAATCAGGACGCGCTGCCCCGGAGCGATCGCATCCTTATGGACGGCGAGCTTGTCCTTGCCGTACTCGAGATCGTAGCTCGCTTCGATCGTCTCGCCGGGAAGCTTGCCGCTCTTGCGGATCGGGACGAAGCCGACGCCGAGCGCAAGTGCGAGCGGTGCTCCGATGACGAAGCCGCGTGCTTCGGGCCCCGCCACCACGTCGATCTTCAGGTCCGCGACGAGTTCCTTCAGCGAATCGATCGCCGCTTGATACGCCTTGCCGTCCTTCAGCAAGGTCGTAATATCCTTGAATCGGATTCCCGGCTGCGGGAAGTCCGGAATAACGCGGATGTATTCTTTGAAGTCCATGCTTCGCACATCTCCTTCCGTTCTTATCATGAATAGAATTATACACATCCGTCTGGCCGATAGCTATTGCGCAAGCCCGCCTACTCCCGCAGAAGCCAACGCTTCAGCTCCCGAACCGGCAGTTGCGCCAGCGAAGCCAGTTCGGCCTGCGCCTTCGACCGCCGATACCTCTCGGACAGCTCCAGCCCTCTTCGCGGAGGCGAAGCAACGCAGGCGATCTGCGAGCGATTCGATGTGAGGAAGCCCAGTTCAAGGAACACCTCCTGCATCATCCGTACGACCGCAAGCGACAAGCCCATCGAATCCGCCGCCCGTCTCAGGAACCCGTCCGGGGCATCGACCCAGCTCTCCTGCTTCCGGAACAGCTTGTAGACGTCCCCGAACCGCTCCCGGTCCGGGAACGCTTCGTTCCTCTCCGAGCCGCCGTGCTCTCCCGCGAAGAGAACGATCTCGTCCAGCCGGTCCCGGTGGCGCGCGATCGTTCGTCTCAGCGCTTCCGCTTCTTCCGGCGTGTCCGGCAAGCCGGCGAGCGCCAGCGTCCAGCCGGCCGCGCCGCCATGCCCGGCCGCCGGAGCCCGGCTCGCCGCAGGCTCTCCGGTTCCCTCCCCGCCCGGCCACTCAAGCTCCGAGGTCGCCGAGGCCAAGGCGGAATAAGCGGCCACGAATCCCCCGTCCGCTTCGGCGCGCTCCCGCAGTCCCCGCTCTATTCCGGCCGGGCAGAAGACGGCCAACTGAACCGCTCCGCCCCGGAGCAGATCGCTTAAGCGGTCGCGCAGCGACGCTCCCCGCATGTCACGAACGGCAGGCTTGCTCGCCTTGAGATCCTGCAGCATGAATTGGACACGGCGGCTGCCGTTCCACTCGTTGACCGTCAGCTCGCCGAGAAGATCCATCGCGGTTCCCGAGCGGAGCAGGTCGAGCGAGTCCGCCATGCCGAACCCGACCGCCTCGATGCGGCGCCCGCGGCAAGCGGCGACGAGCCGGACATGGTTGCCTTCCTTGCCGAGCGCCCGAGCGTCCGCGATATCCGCCTCCCTAAGCACAAGGCGCGGAGTCGGATTGCCGTTGCCGAACGGCTCCAGCAGCTTTAAGCATTCGGCCGTCTCCAGCGTCAGCTCCTCCGCGGAGCAGACGAGATCCGCCTTCTTGCTCGGAATCCAGTCCTCTGCCGCTATTCTCTCCTTCGCCAGGCGAGACAGGCGGATACCGAGCTCCTTCACGTTCTCCCGGACAAGCGTCATTCCCGCCGCCGCTTCGTGGCCGCCGTAATGGTCCATCAGGTCCGCGCATTCGCTCAGCGCCTCGTACAGGTTAAACCCTTCGATCGAGCGGGCGGAGCCTTTGCACTTGCCGGTCTCGGGATCGTGGGCGAGAATGACGGCCGGCCGGTAGTACCGCTCCACGAGCTTCGAGGCGACGAGGCCGGCAATGCCGGCATTCCAGCCGTCGCCCGCCAGCACGATCGCTTCCGGCATCTCGCCTCCGCATTCCCCGATCTGCGCCTGCCAGAGCTCCTCGGCTTGCAGAGCCGTCTCGTCAACGAGCAATTGCCGCTCCTTGTTCAGCTCGTTCAGCTTGTCGCTAAGCTCCCTCGCTTCGTCATCGCTGTCCGTCACGAGCAGTTGCACCGCTCCGTCCGCCCGCTCCAGCCGTCCGCCCGCATTAAGCCGCGGGGCCAGGCCGAATGCGATCCGTCCGCTCGACAGCTTGCCGTATTCGGTCCCGCTTACTTCCGCCAAAGCGCGAATGCCGGCGGACGGATCGTTCACCATCCGGCTTAGCCCGAGCTTGACGAGCGCTCGGTTCTCTCCCGTCAGCGGCATAAGGTCCGCCACCGTTCCGATCGCCGCGACGTCCGCGAAGGCTGGCTCGAGCTTGCCAAGCAAAGCATGCGCCAGCTTGAAGGCGACTCCCGCTCCGGAGAGTCCCTTGAACGGGTAGCCGCAGTTCGCTTGCTTCGGATTGACCAGCGCGACAGCGGCTTCCGGCAGCACGGCGGGCGGCTCGTGGTGGTCCGTCACGACGACATCGATGCCGCGTTCCTTCGCATACGCAATCTGCTCCACCGCGCTGATGCCGTTGTCGACGGTCACGATCAACCGCACGCCGGCATCGGCCGCGAGATCGATCGCCTTCAGATTCATCCCGTAGCCTTCCAGGCTGCGATGAGGGATGTACGTGTCGAAGTCCCCGCCCAACCGCCTGAGCAGGCGAATCATCAGCGCGGTCGACGTGACCCCGTCGGCGTCGTAATCTCCGTACACCCGTATTTTCTCGCGATCCGCAAGCGCTCTTCGAATCCGTTCCGCCGCAGCCTCCATGCCTCGCATCAAGTAGGGGTCGTGGAACTCCTCTTCGCCGGAGCGCAGGAGCGTCTCCGCCGCCTCCGGCGTCCGATAGCCTCGCGAGACGAGCAGCCGCGCCACCAGGGAAGGCAGCTTCAACGCTGCAGAGAGCTCCTTCGCCTCCCGTTCGTCGACCTCTCCCAGAAGCCAGCGGTACGATTTTCTCATTCCTGAAGCCCCCTCTTCCTTCTCTCCGTCTTGCCTAGAACATACTCTCTTACGGCACCCGCACGTTGCTCCCGTTCGCGAACCGACGAACGAACTTCAACACTCGCCGCCTGGCCGCCCGCTCGAATTGCCGCTTTATCCGCTCGGGTCGCCGCTTTATCCACTCGGGTCGCCGCGTCATCCGCTCGAATTGCCGCTTTATCCACTCAGACCAACACTTTTTATGCTATTTCTCACATTCGTTCCCCTGCTTTCTGCACGAACTGAGGCGTTTTATGTGATTTATAGCATTCGTTGGCCCGTCGCCCCTCTGATTTGCAGCGTTTTATGTGATTTATAGCATATATGTAGTGATTGCGGCCGGAATTCGGCTCGCGAATGTGAATTTTAGCATAAAACCAGCAAATCCGCCGCGTTCCAAGACACTGAATGTGATATATCGTATATATCGGCCCTCGCCCGTGCGACAAGGCGCCCAGACAGACCAACTCCGCCGACTTCCGGCCCGGGCCCGGGAAGACGTTCGCTTCCTCTTAGGGCAGGCCGCTTATCGGCGGAGCTGTTCCTTCCTTCGTTATGGAACGCTATTGCACGAATACGCCCAATTCTTCTTCCTGGTGATTGGACTTGTACGGATAACCGGGGTCGAACGGCTGCACATGGATGTTCGCGTCGGCGACGTGCAGGAATCGCTTGGTCAGTTGCCGCCTCACCCGATGGGCGATGTCCTGGCCTTCGAAGACGGTAATTCTCGGGTTGACCCGGATCGTCAAGTCGACGATGATGTAATGCCCGAGCTCTCTCGCCCGCAGGTCCTCGACCGCCACGACTCCATCCACCCTCTGCGCCGCCTCGAGCAGCGTCTGCACATCCATCTCGTTCAAGCTGTCGCTCTCCGTGGAGCGGATAACCCCATGGACAAGCTGATAGCCCGACTTCATGACGAAGACGCCAATGACGATACCCGCAGCCGGATCGAGAAAATAAAGCGACGGAACGTTCACGATATCACCGGTCATTGCCCCTACTGAGCCGACTAGCGCGGTCAGGGAAGCGAAGATGTCGGAGCGGCTCTCCCCGCGGGCGGAATCCGCCCGCATGCCGAGAGTCGATTCGTATCTTCGGCGATACCGAACAAGTCCCTCCCGGGCGACGATGCCGAGAATAATGACCGCGACGGCGCTCCAGCCCGGCGCTTCGTTGACCCCTCTCACCATCTTGCGAACGGAGGAGAGTGCGATCTCGATCCCGCCGACAAGCATTAGAGCGGAGAACACGATGCCGTAGATCGCTTCCGCAGGCAGCTTCTGCTTGTCCTGCATCGCCCGCGGAGCATGGCCGACTCTCTTCATCTTCAGATATACCGTCGTCGCCGCGGCCGTATCCGCCGCCGAATGGCAAGCGTCCGCGAGCAGAGCCTTGCTGCCCGTCAGCCAGCCGGCCCCTCCCTTGAGAATGGAGAGCCCAAGCAGCCCTAATGCGGACATGCCCGCTCCGTGCTCTGCGCCGGCGAACCGTCTCTGAGACATATCGAGCCCTCCCTTGATCTTGCTATCTCTCTGAACTGTCCGACTGTCCGACGTTCGAATCCGTCCGCGCCTCGCGTTACGGCGCGGTCTGCGGCTTCGGCTTATGAGGCTTGGCCTTGCGGCGAAGCAGGTGCCAGAGCGGGCTGGCGATGAAGATCGAAGAAGCCGCGCCGATGAGCAGGCCGAGCAGCATCGCCAGCGAGAACATCTTCAGCGCTTCGCTGCCGAAGGCGAACAAGCAAGCGGCGGCGAACGCGACGGTGACGACCGTGTTGATCGAACGGGTCAGCGTCTGGCTGATGCTCTTGTTGACCACTTCCGTCAGGTCGGAATCCGTCTTCAGCTTCGCGAAGCGAAGGTTCTCGCGAATTCGGTCGAAGATAACGACGGTATCGTTGATCGAATACCCGATGATCGTCAGAATCGCCAGGATAAACGGCAGATTGACCTCCAGTCGGAACAACGAGAAGATCGTGATAACCATAAACGCGACGAACAGCAGGGAAGCGACCGCGGAGATCGCGAAGCGCCACTCGAAGCGGATGGCAACGTAGATGACGATGCCGACGCTCGCGATCAGAATGCCGTACAATGCGTTGAGCTCCTGCTCCTTCGCAATCTCTACGTCTACAATATTAATCTCGAAGGCGGCCGATTCATCGAATTTCTCCTTGAAGTCGGATTCCAGCTTCGTCTGCTGCGCTTCGGTGAGCGCCGCCTCGAAGCGGATCGACACCCGCTCTTCGCCGGAGGTGAACGTATACTTGCCGAATTCCTCGCCGTTCAGGAACTCTTCTACCTTGGCCTTGTCGATCGGCTTGCTGACCGAGATATCGACCGAGGAACCGGACTTGAAGTCGATTCCGTAATTCAGCCCGAACAGGGACAGCGAGAGAATGCCCGCCAGCACAAGGACAATCGCGCCGATGAACACCGGACGGGCTGCCTTGACGAAGTTGAAGTCCTTCCACTTATAGCGCACGGATCTCACTCTCCTTCACGCCATAATAAGACGGCTTGTTGAAGCGACCGCTCTTCACTACAAGCTGAAGGAAGAACCGAGCCAGGAAAAGATTGGTCGCGATGTTGATGATGATGCTCGCCAGATGCACAACGGCGAAGCCCTTGACGGTGCCTTGGCCGATGAAGTACAGCACGGCGCCGACGATAATGTTCGTGATGTGCGCGTCGATAACCGTCCGGAAGCTGTTCTTGTTGCCCGAGCGAAGAGCGGAGGAGATGCTCTTGCCGTTGCGAATCTCGTCCTTGATTCGTTCCGCGGTAATGATGTTCGTATCGACGGCGATGCCTATGCCCAGAATGAAGGCGGCGATGCCCGGCAGCGTGAGCGTCGCGTTCATCATCCAGAACACGGCGAGCAGCACCCAGACGAACACGAGAAGACAGATGCAAGCGATAAAGCCGGGCAAGCGGTAGAACACAAGCATAAACAGCAGAATGACGATAGAGGCGACGATGCCGGCGAGAGCCGTCTCTTCGAGCGACTTCTGGCCGAGGGTTGCTCCCACGCTCTGCGAATACTTCTCGGTCAGGCTGAGCGGCAACGCCCCGAGATTGATGACGTCGGCGAGCTCCTTGGCCTCCGCAATCGTGCGTTGGCCGGAGATGGTCGCCGTTCCGTCCGTCAGAGCCTGCTGAACGACCGGATCGGACAGCATGTCGTCGTCAAGATAGATCGCGAGATTCTTGCCGACGAGGCGGGTCGAGATCTCGGCGAATTTCTCCTTGTCCTTCACTTCGATCTGAATAAGCGGCTCGTTCAGGCTGTTGTACACAACCTTGGCCGCCCCTTCGACGAAGTCGCTGCCGAGGAGCTCGACCTTGCAATAGCCCGCGTCGGCTTCGCAGCCGCTGGCGCTGCGGAATTCAAGCTCGGCAGGCTTCTTCATGATTGCCCGAACGGCTTCGGGGTCGCTGACTCCCGCGATCTTGACGCGGATTCGATTGCTCCCTTCCGTCGTAACTTCCGGCTCGGATACGCCTGTCTTATTGGCGCGCTTCTCCAAGCTCTTCGCGGTCTCCTTAAGCGATTCCTTCGTGACGGTTCCGCCTTCCGTAAGCGGTTGCGCCTCGTACAGAATCTCGAAGCCGCCCTTCAGGTCGAGACCCAGCTTTGTCGAATGAAGCAATCCAGGGCTTGACCATACAATAACCCCGAATGCCACAACGACGACTAGCACGAACGTGAGCAGTCGTTTCATTGTGCGTTGCGATCCCCTTTCGTTCTCAATGTTCCTATTATACCTACGCGTTAAAAAGGAAGTCAATTTGTCGAAAAACGGGCAGCCGCTCCCAAAAAAAGCAGGCAGCCGGGACGGCATGATCGCCCGGCTGCCTGCGCTTGTTCGATCGGATCGCATCGGCGGGAGCGACGTCTACCGCTTCTCCCCGCGATACAAGCTCAGCGTTATGTAGTTCATATACTGGTTCACTTTAAGAGACATGATATCGTTCACCATCACGTGAAGAGCCGGCGTTCCCGACTTGTAGTACCGATCGCTGACGCACTCCCAGATATCCGGTCCGGTTACCTGCTCGTAGCCGATCATTCGGAACTCCTCCGCCTTGTTCACGCACAGTTGCTCGATCATGCGATTCCTCTCCGCTTCGCTGAGAACTTCGCTTCGAGCCGCCTCATCTTCGTTATCCGGCATGCCAGTTCCTCCTACCTGTCCGCGAGACTTCAACATCGGTGAGTATTAACTTCGATACCTTGCTTGCGAATTCCTCCCTGCTTAAGCAAAAACGCCTTCAGCCCGCTCGCAGCGCCCTCGTCCTCGACATCCTCCAGCCCTCTTCATCTTCGGCTTCCTCACTGCGCATGGACAAATCGCCATCGCCGCGGACAACTTCAGGCATCAAGCGGGCAGGCGGCAGCATAGCATGTACTATTCACGTCTGCCGCGAGAAGGGGTTGCCATGTCCAAGCGCAAGCAATCGTTTATTCAGGGTGCGATGATCCTGCTGGCGGCGGGGCTGCTGAACCGGCTGCTCGGCTTCGTCCCGAGAATCGCGCTGCCGCGCATTATCGGGTCCGAAGGAGTCGGCCTGATCCAGCTCGTCTATCCGTTCATGATCGTCATCCTTACCGTCATTACCGGAGGTCTTCCCCTCGCCGTGGCCAAGCTGGTCGCCGAAGCCGATTCCCGCGGCAAGCTTCGGCTTGTGCGGCGCATTCTCCGAATCGCGATGGGAATGTCGGTCGCGGTCAGCCTCGCCACCGCCGCTGCGTGTCTGGCGATGGCCGACTGGATCTCCACGACGATCATGACCGATCCCCGGGTCGGCACCGCGTTCGTCACAATGATTCCGGCGCTGCCCCTTGTCGCGATATCGTCCGTCTGGCGCGGGTACTTCCAGGGCAAGCAGAACATGATTCCGACCGCCATCTCCCAGACGACGGAATCGCTTGTCCGCATTGTCCTCACGCTGCTGCTGACGACGCTGCTGCTTCCTTGGGGCCTCCATGCGGCTGCCGCCGGAGCGATGGCCGGGCTCGTCATGGGCGAGCTCGCCGGCCTCCTTATCTTGTGGAGACAGCTCCGTCTCGATTCCAGGGCCAGAGCTTCAGGGGATTCGGGCGCCGCTTCCGATCCTTCGTCGCCGCTTGCGGACTCCGTATCACCGGAAGAGGAGAAAGCCCTTCCCCGCCGCCTGCTCGGCATTGCGCTTCCGGTGACGGGCAGCAAGCTGATCGGCTCGCTCTCCTACCTCTTGGAATCGATTCTGACCGCCAAGAGCCTTGTCGCGGCCGGAATCGCGGTCGCCGCCGCCACATCGCTCTACGGAGAACTGCAGGGCATGGTCATTCCGCTGCTTATGCTGCCCGGCGCCTTGACCTATTCGCTTGCCGTCTCGCTGGTTCCCGCGCTGTCGGACGCTGCCGCGCAGGGCGACTGGGCGGGCATTCAGAAGCGGCTGCACCAGTCGATGCGCCTTGCGGTCGTCACCGCCGCCCCGTTCATCATTCTTATGGCGCTGCTGGCGGGACCGATCTGTTCTCTCCTGTACGGGAACGACTCGATGGCATGGATGCTCCGCCTGCTCGCCCCGGTCGCCGTCTTCGTCTACATGCAGGCTCCGCTTCAAGCGGCTCTCCAAGCGCTGAACCGGCCGGGAACGGCCCTCGTCAATACGTTCGCGGGAGCGCTCGTCAAGCTGTTCCTCATTGTCCAGCTTGCCAGCAACCCCAGCCTGGGCATTCGGGGCGCGATTATCGCGGTAGCCGTCAACATGGTGCTGGTCACGCTGATGCATTGGTTCAGCGTCGCGAGACTGACCGGCTTCCGCCTTCTTCCCGCCGACTTCCTGAAGGTCGCGCTGGCGATGCTGATCACCGGAGCTTCCGCCTTGGCCATCTGGAACTCGGCGATTCCCGCGAACGATCCGCTGCGGCTGGTCGCCGCCTCGTTCGCCGCGGTTGCCGTCTATGTGCTGCTGCTGATCTGGCTCAAGCTCATCGATCGGCTGGACATCCAGCGAATTCCCGTGCTCGGCCGAATGTTCCGTTGATGCTCCGCCCCGCCGCTTTTTTCACCTGGCAATATATAATTTTCCACGTCGGTCGATGCTGCAATAGTACACGCTCTTGAAGCTGCGGATTCCCCGCTGACGCAATTGGCTTCGCAACCAGAACCGGTTCCTGCCGAGCTTATCCAGATTGTCGTCCCGCACCTCGCCGTCCATAATGAGCACGTACGGCAGAGGCGCGAACCGAATCTTCGCGGACAACGTCTGATCCATGATCCGATCCCTCCGGTTCCTTGAAGGTGACGCCTGCGGCGCCTGTTATTGTCACCTTCCCCGAACGGCCTCATACGGGCAACCCGGTGGTAAAAATGGCCGTTCCATCCGTCTCCGAACGCCGAATGTCGAGCTGGGCGAGCTAGGTGTACTAGCATTCCGTTTGCGGCCATAGGCTGATACAAACCCCTATCGAAGGAGCGTGTCCCATGAAGTCCATCCCCCAAGTCACCGGCTTCCGAATTGCGTCTCCGGTCGTGTCCGGAATCCTGTGGGCCATCATCTGGCTTGCGGCCGGAACTTTGCTCGTCTCCATTATGCTCTACGGCTCGTCCCTCGGCGAGAACGAGATCGTCCCATGGGTATTCGGCGTGCACGGCTTCGCCTCCCTCTGCGGAGGGTTCGTCTCGGCTCGCCGCTCCGGGAAGAGAGGCTGGTACGTCGGCTTCGCCACCGGCCTGCTATATGCGCTGCTCGTCCTTGCCGCCAGCTACTTGGCCAGCGATATCGGCTGGACGCCGCGTATCCTCTCCATGCTCGGATTGTGCTGCGCGGCCGGGGCCTTCGGGGGCATGTTCGGGGTCAATACCGGGTCGGCAAGCAAGCGAAGATAAGACAACCAACGGGGCAAAAAGCCGAGCGAGCCGCAAGCCAAACGGAGTTTCGTGTTCGCCCCCCTAATGTGCTATACTAAGTCCGTATTTCTACCTTCAGATAGCGGGGGAGTTACCAAGTGGTTCTGTTCCATTCCATGCTTAGCATTTCGCTCTATACGGCGATTGCCGTCGCCATTCTGCTCTGGTTCGGAACGGGCAGGCAGCCGTTCGCGGCGGCCGCGGCTTTCATAAGAATGCTGTTCTCGTCGTGGTCCGGGCTGATTTTTTTCCTCTTGCTTCTGGCGATTCTCTTGGTCAATAAATTCGAACTCGAGCTGGAAGCCATGTTTCCGGTTCCCTATAACCTGACGTCGGCGCTTACCGGCTGGGAGGGCAGTTGGCAAGCTTCCTTGCAGAAGGCGCTTGGGTCGGACTACCTGACGGTTCTCTGCTCGATCTTCTATCTTGTTATGTTCCAGGCGGTCATCGTCTCGTCCGCTGCCATCTATGCGTATCGGAAGGATTACAAGCTTTATTACGCTTTCTGCACCGCCCTGCTTCTGAATTACTTGATCGCGGTGCCGTTCTTCCTGTTCGTACCGGTCGACGAAGCCTGGTCGGCCTCGCCGCGTATCCACTTCCTTATACTTGAGGTGTTCCCGCAGTTCGAACAGCAATATCGCCACCTGTCGGGGCTGGACAACTGCGTTCCGAGCCTGCACACATCCATCTCGGTGACGATGGCGCTGCTTGCGGCGCGCTCGGGAATCCGCCGGTGGGCCGTCTTCGCCGGCATCAATGCCGTCGTCATCGTGTTCTCGATCTTCTACCTCGGCATTCACTGGTTCACGGACATGACGCTTGGCCTCTGCCTCGCCGCAGTCTGCGCAGCGGTCGGCCTGAAGGTCGGCGCCTGGGCGGACCGCCGAACCGCGCTTGCTCAGCGCAGCTCTCCGTCCGACGCCTCGCGCCGACTGGCTCGCTCCGCCTCCCGTTCCACCGGCTCCTGAACGCGAATAGCCGACAATGGCAAGAGCCCTTCCCGGACGCTTCGACAGCGTATCCCGGGAAGGGCTTCTTTGTTTGTTCCGCATTGCGCTTTCGCGCAAGAGAGGTCGTTGCGCTTCCTCGCTAACGATTCTGCGCTTGCGATCCCTTGCTTACGATTCTGCGCTTGCTTCGGTTGTCGCTTCGACCTTCTCGGCTTTCTCCAGCTTGACCGGAGACGCCTCGACGACGTTGTTGATCGCCGAGCGATCGAACGTCAGCTTCGTGACGTCGTTCACCTTCAGCACAACCGTATCGTCCGTAATCTCGGCGATCGTCCCGTGAAGGCCGCCGATCGTCGTAATCTTGTCGCCCTTCTTAATGGCACGAAGCATTGCATTGCGCGTCTTCGACTTCTTCTGCTGCGGACGGATCAGCAGGAAGTAGAAGATAACGAACATAAGCACGAATGGCAATAAAGCTGTCATTGTATGTCCCCTCCTCTCTACACTTAGAAACCGCTCTCGTTGCTGGCCATTCCGTATTTCTCGAAGAACTCGTCGCGGAAATCTTGCAGCCTGTCCTGCCGAATCGCTTCCCTGACTTGCTCCATAAGATGAACGAGGAAGTGCAAATTATGAATAGTCGTCAAGCGAAGGCCGAACATCTCATCCGCGCGAATCAGGTGACGGATGTATGCCCGGGAATAATTGCGGCAAGCGTAACAGGAGCATTCCGGGTCCAGCGGACTGAAGTCGCTGACATACTTGGCGTTCTTGACAACCAATCTTCCTTGGCTGGTCATCGCCGTTCCGTTGCGGGCGATTCTCGTCGGGAGCACGCAATCGAACATGTCGATGCCCCGCATGCTTCCTTCCACCAAGCAATCCGGCGAGCCGACGCCCATCAGATAACGAGGTTTGTTCGAAGGGAGCAGCGGAACGGTCTCCTCCAGCATCTCATACATGAGATGCTTGGGCTCGCCTACGCTCAGTCCACCCATAGCATACCCCGGAAAATCAAGCGAAGTCAAATCGAGAGCGCTCATCTTGCGCAAATCGGCATGCATTCCTCCTTGAACGATGCCGAACAGGCCTTGATCGTGCGGACGCCGGTGCGCCTTGAGGCATCTCTCCGCCCAACGGCTCGTTCTCTCGGTCGATTGCTTGACATATTCATAGGTGGCCGGATAGGGAGGACATTCGTCGAACGCCATCATGATGTCCGAGCCGAGCGAATTCTGAACGTCCATCGCAACTTCCGGGGACAAGAACAGCTTGTCGCCGTTCAGGTGGGAGCGGAAGTGAACCCCCTCCTCCGTAATCTTCCGATTCTCGCTGAGCGAGAACACCTGGAAGCCTCCGCTGTCGGTCAGAATCGAACGATCCCAGTTCATCATCTTGTGCAGGCCGCCCGCTTCCCGGACGAGCTCATGGCCCGGCCGCAGGAACAGATGGTACGTGTTGCTGAGAATAATGTGGGCGTTAAGCTCCTTAAGCTCCTCGGGGCTGATGCCCTTGACGGTCGCCTGCGTGCCTACCGGCATGAACGTCGGCGTCTCGATAACCCCGTGCGGCGTATGAACCCGTCCCAATCTTGCCCCCGTCTGGGCGCATGTCTTGATCAATTCGTAGCGTATGGCTGACATAAATGCGTTAATCCTCCCGGCCTCTTCCGACTCTTGCGGATGATTGCTAAACGATAAACATGGCGTCGCCGAAGCTGAAGAAGCGATATTCCCCTTCGACCGCCTCGCGATAAGCCTTCAGCACGTTCTCTCTTCCCGCAAGCGCGCTGACAAGCATAACAAGCGTCGACTTCGGAAGATGGAAGTTGGTCAGAAGGGCATCGACCACCCGGTAGGAGTAGCCGGGGTAGATAAAGATGTCGGTCCATCCGCTGCCTGCGGAGACAGGACCGTCGCCGGAGCGCTGGCCGATCGTCTCGAGCGTCCGCGCCGAAGTCGTTCCGACCGCGACGATCCGTCCTCCCTCCGCCTTCGTCCGATTCAGCAGCTCCGCACTCTCTTCGCTTACCGAGTACCACTCCGAATGCATCTCGTGCTCGTCGACGCTCTCCGCCGATACCGGCCGGAACGTGCCGAGACCGACATGAAGCGTAATCCAGCATAGCCGGATTCCGGCATCCTGCAATTCCTTCAAATACGATTCCGTAAAATGAAGCCCGGCGGTCGGAGCGGCAGCGGAGCCTTCGTGCTTGGAGTAGACGGTTTGGTAACGCTCGCGGTCTTCCAGCCTTTCCTTAATATAAGGAGGAAGCGGCATCGTTCCGAGCTTGTCGAGCAGCTCGTTGAAGATGCCCTTGTAGCGGAAGCGGATCTGCCGAGCTCCCATATCGCCTTCCGCTTCGACTTCTGCGGTCAGATGAGGCTCCCCCGTCGCATCGTCCGCCCCAAAGTGGAGAATCGCTCCGGATCGGATTTTTTTCCCCGGTCGCACCAGCGTCTCCCAGACATCTCCCTCAAGCCTCTTCAATAGCAGAAGCTCGACCTTGGCACCGGTATCGGCCTTCACGCCGTACAGTCTCGCAGGCAGCACCCGGGTGTCGTTCAGCACAAGCGTATCGCCCGGCTTCAAGAATTGCTTCAAGTCCGTGAACGTTCGGTGCTCCGTCTCCCCCGTCTCCTTATGGAGCACGAGCAGCCGGGACGACGTCCGGTCGGCTAGCGGGGTCTGGGCGATGAGACGCTCGGGAAGTTCAAAATCAAAGTCGCTTACGTTCATTGCCGGCCATCCTTCTCGATCTTTACGTCCTTGTAGTAGTATAGCAGAATAGATTGGTAGTCATACCCCTGATCGGCCAAGCCCTTGGCTCCCCATTGGGACATGCCCAGCCCGTGTCCGTATCCCTTGCCGCTGATGACGAAGCCCGGCTCCGTCGTGGCGGCCCGCAGCGCGCCATCCGCGCCAAGAATAACATAATTGCCGGAGAGAGTGCCCGTTCCGCCGGCTCCGATCACCTGAAACCCGGAAGTGGACGTCTTCTCCTGCGTCTGCCCGTTCGATTGAACGAGTGCGATTCGTCCCGTCTCCTCGATCGTGAACAGCGTGCTCTTGATGCCGCCGAGCGCTCCGCGCAGGTTGTCGGGATAGCCGACGTCGACTGCCTGTCCGTTCACCTTGATCTCGATCGCTCTGCCGGAAGGTCCCGTCTGCGACACCTCGAGCGTTCTCAGCGGACCGTCGATCTTCGTCTTCGCGCGCTTGTTGATTGCGGTCAGCAGCTCGTCCGGCGTCACCGGAGCTTCCCTCCAACTGTACGCCGTATACTCCGGCACAACCTCCAGCGTCACCACCTTGTCGCCCTTGTTCGCTCTTGCGATGGGCTCGACGCTCGATACCACCTGCGGGCTGGAACGAACGGCGACGCCGTCGCCGGTTACTTCGAACAGTTTGATTCCCGCCTCATTCATCGTGCCGCTTTCGCGAAGCAGGTCGCTTCGGATATACCCGGTCTTCCCGCTCTCCAGAACAACCCGGTTCCAATTCAGCAAGCCTTCCTGCGGCCCCTCGTCCGGGCTCGGAATTCCTCCAACCAGATAGTTGGTCACGTTCCTCCAGACCTCGGTAGCGTTATCTGCCGTAACACCGCCCGAGTTCGCGGAGAACACGGCGGAGATCGGCTTGCCGCCGTAGGTCATCACTTCGCCTTCCGTCGCCTGGACGGCCGCGATGGCTTGCTTGCTCTCGCCGCCCATCCCCGTATACATCTGGCTCAGCGTCGTATCGACAACATTCGCAATCTGGAAGCCGACGCCGAGGGACAGCGAATAGGTGCGAGCCGCAACCGCCTGCGCCTTCTGCGCTTCCGCCGGCCATGACGAATAAATCTCGGAGCCGACAACGGAATACAGATATTGCTCCAGATCGACCTCGTTGACGACCGCGAGATTGTTGTTCAGCGCGCTGAGCTCGATGCTTCCGCGATACGTCTGTTTGCTCCGCTCGACGACTTGAATGCCCGCGCTGCCCGCCGGAGATGCAGTCAGCGCCGCCCCGGAGCCGACGGCATACAGGTTCACCGGCTTGTTCTGGGCTCCGTTCACCGTCATATCGTTGCGCAGGATCGCGTAGGAGCCCGTCGCGTCCGCGTTCTTGGCGGTGATGCCGGCCGCGCCCGCCTTGAGCTGAATCGCGCTGAGCGCAGTCGCATCGGCCGCCTGCCCGATGCGGACGTAATAAGCCGCCTTGCCGCTTGCCGATTTATACGCGAGGAACGCGTCAAGCCCTGCGCCGCCGAGCTTCGTCAAGGCATCCGATGCGGCAGCCTCGCTCGCGTAAGGCCCCGCCTCCACGGCCAGCGGCCCGACGACCGCAGCCGGAGTCAGCGTCGTCGCCCCGAGCGTGTACGTCGGCGTGTTCCACTTCGCAAGCGCGGACGTCGCCGCTGCGGCGGTGGCGTAGTTGCCTTCCGTTACCTGGTAGACCGCCTTGCCGTTCTTCGACAGCATCGTGACATATGCGGCGTTGGAGCCGGTCTGGATTTTCTTGAGGACGGTGATGGCCGTCGTCAGATCGTTCGTCTCCAGCACCTTCGCCTTGTAGCCGTCAACCGTGAAGCGAACCTGCTGTCCGCCCGCCGCCTTCCCGAAGACCGCTCCGCCGAGCGCAAGCTGCAGGCCGGTATCGGACGCGAGCGTCGCGACGGGAGTCGTCAACTGGTAGCGGGAGCCCAGGTCGAGGAACAGGGCGACCCGAATCGTGTCCGGCACCGTTATCGCGGTTGCAACCGCCCCTGTCGAGCCTAGCGTGACGGCAGCCAGCAGCGTGCCGAGCAGAGCCGTGCGTCCGTATGAGTTACGGATTCGGTATGTCATGGTGATGGACCTCCGCCATTCGATTTCGATTTGGATTTTGTTTGGGATTGCGGTTGGGATCGCGTTTGGGATCGCGTTTGCGGAAGCGAGCAGACGCCATCCGAACACGAGTCGTTCTTCCCGAACAGCCGGTAGCGATGCCTCGCGATCAGCTTATAGAGCAGCCGGCTCATTCCTCTGAACCCCGGCCACTCGCCGACGATGCCGATCCACCTCATCGAGGGGACGTTCCTGAGCAGCCTCATGACGCCTTCCGATCCGGAATGCAGCCGGGAGGAGCTGCCGCTGCCGCCCGCTTCCTCTATGACATGCATCTGGGAGAGAAGCTGCTCCAACGGAAGGTTCGCGAGCGCGGGCGGAAGCCGGTCCTTCTCGCCCATGCAGCTCTGGATCGATCTCCATTCGACCGGAATTGCGCTGTTCAGCTTCTCCAGCTTGCCCTTCGTCGCCAAACATAGGTTGCACTCGGAGTCGTAGAGGGCGATGAGGCGACGCGGTTCGTTCGGCTTCGAGCCCCAGTCCCTGTTCACGACCGCTCCGGAATCGGCAGCCCGAGATGCCGATAAGCGGCCGCCGTCACGGTTCGGCCACGCGGCGTCCGCTGGAGGAACCCGATCTGCAGCAGATACGGCTCGTACACGTCCTCGATCGTCTGGCTCTCTTCGCCGATGGAAGCCGCAATCGTGTCGACGCCGACCGGACCGCCCTTGTAATTGGCAATCATCGCGTGAAGCATCTTGTGATCGATGGCATCGAGCCCCATCGGGTCGACCTGAATGCGCTCCAACGCCTCCTGCGCCAAGCTCTCCGTAATCATGCCGTCGCCGCGAACCTGCGCGTAATCGCGCACCCGCTTGAGGAGACGGTTCGCGATCCGCGGCGTGCCCCGCGATCGCCTTGCGATCTCCCGCGACGATTCGCCGATGATGCCGACGTCCAGCAGATCCGCCGTCCGCGAGACGATGAAGCTGAGCTCGTCCTCGGTGTAGAATTCCAGGCGGCTGACGACGCCGAACCGGTCGCGCAGCGGAGCGGACAGCAGGCCGGCGCGCGTCGTCGCGCCGATCAGCGTGAACTTCGGCAGATCGAGCCGCACCGACCGGGCGCTCGGCCCCTTGCCGATGATGAAGTCGAGCGCGAAGTCCTCCATCGCGGGATACAGCACTTCCTCCACCGTGCGGTGCAGACGATGAATCTCGTCGATGAACAGGACGTCGTTCTCCTGCAGATTCGTCAGAATCGCCGCCAAGTCGCCCGGGCGTTCAATCGCCGGACCGCTTGTCGTCCGGATGCTCACGCCGAGCTCGTTGGCGATAATGTTCGAGAGCGTCGTCTTCCCCAGCCCCGGCGGACCGTACAGCAGCACGTGATCGAGCGCTTCGTTGCGCATTTTCGCCGCTTCTATGTAGATCTTTAAGTTGTCCTTGACCTGAGCCTGGCCGATGTACTCCGTCAAATATCGCGGACGCAGACTGAATTCCGCCGTCTGGTCCTCCATCATCAGGTTCGCCGTGACGATCCGGTCCTCCATCGCTTCCCCGCCTTCCTTCTTGCCTCTGAACGCTATACGATCTTATCCTTGGAAAAGTTGCTGAAGCGCCTTCTTCATCAATATGTCGGTCGACTCGTTGCCGGTCAGGTTATCCTTCATCTCGTTCCATGCTTTATCGAGCTCGACCTCGCGATAGCCGAGGCCGCCGAGCGCTTCCTTCGCTCCCGCCCATGCCTCGTTCGTCTCCGGCTTCGTCGGCGCCGCGTCCATGGAGAGCTGCAGCGTCGTTGCCGCCGCCCAGCGCTCGTCGACCGCCCCGAGCTTGTCCTTGAGATCGAGCACCATCCGCTGCGCCGTCTTCTTGCCGATGCCCGGCAGCTTCGTCAGGAACGCCAGGTTCTCCGACTGGATCGCCGCAGCGAGCGTCTCCGGCTTGCTGCCGGCGAGGGCGCCGAGCGCGACCCGCGGACCGATCCCGTTCACGTCCAGCAGCTTGCGGAACATCGCCTGCTCGTCTCGGGTAGCGAAGCCGAACAACTGGATCGCGTCCTCTCGCACATGATGATGGATAAACAGCGTAACGGGCTCCCCCGATCTTGCGAACTGATACGGATTCGGCGTGAACACGCGGTAGCCGACATCCCTCACGTCGATCACGACGTATTCGGTGTCATAGTGGACAACCTTGCCCCTTACAAAATCGATCATCTCGTCGGAGTCACTCCGTTCATTCTATCATTCATTCCGATGGAATGGGCATGGCAGATCGCAACCGCCAAGGCATCCGCCACGTCGTCCGGCTTCGGAACGACGGACAGCTTCAGCAGCCGCTTCACCATCTCCTGCACTTGTTTCTTCTCCGCGCCGCCATACCCGACGACGGATTGCTTGACCTGCATCGGCGTGTACTCGCCGACCGGAATATTCCGCTGCGCCGCGGCCAGAAGGAACACGCCCCTCGCTTGCCCGACGACAAACGCGTTCGTCACGTTCTTGCTGAAGAACAGCTTCTCCACCGCGATCGTCTCCGGTTGGTAGCGGTCGAGCAGCTGGCACGATGCTTCGTAGATCTGAACCAATCGCTGCTCCGTCGGCGTTCCCGCTTCCGTCTGGATGCAGCCGTACTGGACGGGAACGATCCGATGGCCGAGCTTGTCCACGAATCCGAAGCCCATAATCGCGATTCCGGGGTCGATTCCCAGCACCCGCATAAGGCTATCCCCGCTCTCTCTTATCTTGAAAGGTATAAACTTGATTATAGCAAATGTACGCCCGAATGAGAACAAATAGACGAACATCCTTTCGGATGCCGAAGGGTTACCGAAGCATCCAAACAGGCCGTCCCCGGCGGTGATCCCGCGGGGCGGCCTGTTTGAAGCTGCAAAAAGACGCTTCTATTCTATAGATTCGTATGATCAGGTTCGTATATTCGTTAAGATATTCGATGCACTTGCACATAATTGCCGACCTGGTCCACAATCCGGATCGTCACCGCTGCCGTCTTCACCGTTCCGTTGCTGTACTTGGCCGTAAATATGAAGGTATAGAGCCCTTCCGACAGTTCGCTTAACGGCTGTCCCGCTTCCTTGCTTCCGAGCAGACTCTTCCACTGGACCGTGGATGCAGGAGTTGCCGAGGCGAGAGAGGCTCCAAGGATCGTCTTCGAGTCGAATACCGCCTCCGCCGTCACTTCCACCGCCTTCGTAGCCGAGCTGCCCGTATCCGTCGTCGCCGCCTCGAGCACGAACGCTTCTCCGGCCCAGAACCATTCCGCCGGCCTCGAAGATCCGGGGTTCTTCTCATTATAAGCGAGGCGGTTCGCCTCCCACGCCTCCGTATGCCGGACAAAGCCCGTTACGCCCAGTGGCAGCACGGTCATCGGCTTCGTCACGGTGACGAACTCTTGGCCGTCGCTGACGATCATCTTGACCGTCCAGACGCCCAGCTCCAGCACCCGAAGATTTGGGCCTTCGGCATCGTACGGAAACGTCTTCGACAGGCTGAACACCTGCGCCGTGCCCGAAGGAGACGTCACCGTGAACGTCACCGTCAGCGCATCGCCGTCTGGATCGTCTACGGTCGGAATAAAATTGACCGTATCCCCTTCGTACACTGGGGTCGGCGTCCATGTAAAGTCGCCGGTCGGCGGGCTATTGAGCTTAAAGTATTTAACCTCGCTCCAATCGCTCCAGAGCAGCCCATCATAGGCCATTGCCCGGACATACATCGTCGCGTTCTTCGGCAGGTCGGCCGTCGCCGTCCAGCTAAGCGCATCCCCCGTCTTATTGCCGGAATCCAGCAGCAGCACATTGTCCGAGGCCCGATACACCTGTACCCGATAGATCTGCTCCGGATCGCCGTCCTTATCGTAATAGGTCCAGACAAACTCCGGCCGCACGCCCTTCATAAGCGTCGGGCTTGCCGCGCTTGTGCTCGACGGCGTCGTGATCGTCACGACCGGCTTGGTGCTATCCAACACCTTGAAATACTTCGGCGAGCTCCACTCGCTCCAATCATAGCCGTCGTAGACCCGGGCCATGACGTACATGGTCGTATTCTCCGGCAGGTTGGCCGTCGCCGTCCAGGTGAGCGCCGTTCCGCTTAACGTATTGCTATTAAGGAGCAGGGTTCCGCTCATGCTGTAGACTTGCAGTTGATACATGTTCTGCGCATCGCCGTCCGCGTCGGCATAGCTCCACATGAAGGCAGGCTTCAATGTCCGGTAGAGCGTCGGCGCTGCAGAATCGGCGCTGGCCGGTGTCGTCACTTCCGCGGTCGGCGGCCGGTTGATCACCGATACCGTATGGCTGACCTCCGCCGACAGTCCGGAGCTGTTCGTGACGAGCTGCCGGATCGACATGATCCCGAGACTGTTAAAGACCTTCTCCCACGTCGTGCGGGAATCGGAAGCGAGCGCTTCGGCTCCGGCCGTCGTCACATTGCGGATGTACCAGGCATGGACCAGATTCTCGCGCGATCCGTCGACCGGATCGTTCGCATAGGAGTCGATCAGCACCGCTTCTCCCCGGTATGTCGTCTCCGGAAGCACGTAGAAGCCAGGATTCGGCGGCAATGCGGGCGCTCCCTCAATCGTCAGCGTGACCTCGGCCCAATCGCTCCAAGCGCCGTATTCATCCTGCACGGCCTCTTCGATGACGAACGTGCCGTTCGGCAGCTGCGTCGGCTTACCGTCGATGTACGAATCATTATTGACGCTGCGGTACCGGAATGCGCGGTTCACCGCCCCGTGATTGCTTGCATAATCAATGCCGGTATCCTCCGTCGAATAGGCCCCCGTCGTCGGATTGTACCGATCCGGGTCGTAGGAATCATCCGTATATGTGACGTTGCCGCTGCTGTCCACGGTCGCCGCCAGCACCGCAATCGGCTTGCGGTGTACGCGAATGCGGCCCGTCACTTCGTTGGACTCCTCCCGATACTCACTGAACACGCTGCTCGGATACAGGTAGCTCGAGTTCGGATCGTCCTTCGTTTTGAACGTGAACGTGTATTCGCCAGGAAGCGAGAATGTCGTCATCGGGGCGCTCAAGGACGATCCGGAGCCGGTCCACGTCCCAAGCGAATTCAGGAACACGTTCGGGTTATGCGTATACGTCCAGGATTCCCCGGCAGTAATCCGCGGATCGGTCTCGGGATCATCGAAGTAGACGTCGTAATCGAGCGTGCCGTCGACCAGCACAACACCGGAGATGAACCCGATCATCGCCCCCGCCGCTACCGTCTCCACGTTGCCAAACCTTACGCCGTCCTGGCCGCGGTTAATGAGACCGTATTTACCGCTTGTCCATGTTCCGTCAGTAATGTCGAATTGCTTGATCCGATTGACGTATACGCTGAAGCCGGTCGCGGTTGGAACGAACTTCACCGTGTAGCGATTCCCCCGGACAAGCGTAAAGCTCTTCGAGTTAAGCGTAGTGGCCGTTCCGCCCACCGTCTTTTTCACGACGAGCTTCCCCGCCTCAAATTCGGCGCTGTAATAGTTCTTGCTGTCCTGGACGCGGTACATATACCCGACACCCTTCGAGGCATTAGCGGTTGTCGTCGAGATCAGATCGCCGCTTACGGAGTCGGACGCATCGACGGCCGTTCCGATCCACATGTCGTTGCTCGGCGTTCCGATCTCGAATTGCTTCGGGTAGGTCAACGATCCGCTTGCGCTTATCTTGAAGACAAAATTTATTGATGACGGCGAATTCGCGTAAGCACTGATTACGATGGACTGATCACCATTCGGAACCGCCGACCAGATACCAATTGCACCCGCAGTCGTATACGAATAGCCAGTAAATAAATTAGCGCTTCGGATTACCGTCCCCGTGTCCGGATCGTACACAATTAATTTGACGTAGATCTCATTGGTCGACGTTTTCCTGTCCAAGCGAATAAAACTGACCAAACCGTCTGAGCCAATAATAATTTTGCTTTGATAAGCGTTCATCCCCGATTCAGGAGCGACGGAGATCTCATATTTCGAATTACCTTGGGCATCGACTGCCTTGATCTTGCTTGTTCCAACGGTAAAAACAAAATTGTTGTTGGAGTCTACCCCGATCGCCGTTGCAGCCGTATAAGTAAGATCGGATGGTCGCACGGTTCTGGAGAGAACGGTCCCTTGCGGGCTCAGTTTCGTGAGGTACTGGAATTCTGGATTGTACCCTGTTATCGCATAGTAGTTCAGCTCTGAGTCTGTCCCCACGAGCTGATTGATAAAGCCATTGTTTGTGGCGGTGTCATAATGGCTTGCCGCCGTACCGTCCTGGTTGTAGATGAAGTCTCCTCCCGAGCCGACATTTACTGCATATCCGCCGAAATTGTACTTGTACAACGTATTAAACAGGGTCGTGCTGTTCTGATGCGCCCACAACGGTACATAAGCGTACGTTTGCGAATACATCGAGGCATACGAGTATTGGTTGACCAAATCGAAGGAATACCTCATGGGGTTCGACCCGTAATAGGGAGCCGGTACAATGATGCCGAGATCATCTGCAACAGCGTTTACTGAGCTGTTATCGCCAGATCGGTAAGTTTGAACCGGACCACTGATAATGTCGCCTGTCTCTCGATTGATGGTTACAATATAAGATGTCCAATAAGAAATTGTCGTGTCATAACTGAGGTAGAATGTCGAATAGGGTATAATCAGCAAATTATCTTTAACAAATGGGTTCATCACATTGAAATCACTGGTAAATATCGAGAACGTCTTGCTCCAGACAATAGCCATGGTGCTGCTGTTGTAGGCCGTAATCGTTTTATCGCTTTTACTGAGGACATACGTATATTTCTCATCAGCAATGATAGAGAAGTTGTTGTCGTAGGTCTTCGTCAAAACCGTCGTTATCGACGGTGTGTTTTGGATGGAAGCAAACACACTTTGATTGGCGATCTCCGTACCTAAGTAAGACGGGTAAGGGCTATCGTTTCGCGATGGCCTGAAGGAATGAAGATTCGTCTTGTACGTCTTCGTCGTCAGCATCCCGTCTTGCAGCAACCAATTCGCCTTTGTGCCCGTCCCATAGGTGTCCAATGAAACGATGGTTCCAGTATTATACAAATCGGTCATGGAGAGCAGGTTCTTTTCCTGCATCCCTGTCTGGCTCGATGATGTCACCACGTCGATCGTCGGCGCCAGATTAAGCACATTAACCGTCCGCTCTGCTTCGGGTTGACTGTCCGTGTTGCCGGTCTTCCCGTAATCCTCCGTCGCTGTCCCGCGGAAAAGATACTTGCCGATCCTCGACGGCTTGAACGAGTACGTGTCTTCCAAGCCCGTCTGAACCGTTGTCCAGGTGTCGTCGGCAAACCCGTTATTGTTCGAGTCGTACTTCATCTCCAGCACAATCGAAGCAATTTGATCGCTGTCCGTACTGAAAGCGTTCGCCTTCACGGTGACGGTTCCAAGTCTCGTCTCTTCCTCCGGGACATCCAGCGTAATGACCGGCGGCTCGTCCGGAATGACCTCAATCGTATGGGTCGTCACCTCCGAGGATCTGCCTCTCTCATCCTTGACCCAAAGCGTAACCGTCTCTTCTCCGACATCCGGATAGCTCGTCGCCTTGTTCGTCCAGTTCTCCTCCACGATGTCATAGCCGAGAGGGCTGTACGACTTGGACTCAATCGGCGGGTTCACCGTGCGGCCCTCCTTGACGCGACCGGCTCCGCTGATCGCCGCGATCGGATCGCCGGAGAGAACCGTGAGCGACGTCTTCGCCGTATAGGTTAATCCCTGGCTGTCCGCTACGGTCAGATAGACGGTGTGCTGCCCCAAGGCGTTGGCCTGACGGAACGAATAGCCCGGCGCGATGGTGGTTGGCGGACTGTCGTTGATCCAATCGCTGAAGTCCCAGCTTTGAATCGTGACCGTGTCGCCGTCCGGGTCTTTCATCTCATCAATCTTCAGGTCCACGTACTTGCCTTGCTCGATCCCGCCTGTCGGCTCCCCCGTCTCCCGATCATAGAAGGAGATCACCGCATAGGGCGGATTGTTGACGGCCGGCTCCGGCGACGGCTCCGGCTCCGCGTCCGACGTGACCGTCAGCGTCTTCGGGCCAACCCATGTATCGCCGCACGCTGTTTTGACCAGCATCATGACCTCATAGGTGCCCGGCCCGGTCACGACGGACGGGTACTTGGACGCATCGGCGAACGTGATCGGCGTAAACATCGAGGCCGTCTGATCGCTATCCGCCGTCTTCGCGCCTTGCATCGTCCGGAACGTGATGTACTTGTACGTGCAAGACCCCACTTCAACATCCTTCGGTTTGTACTTGAACGATTCGCCATACTTGACCGTGCTCGGCACAATGTCGAAGTCGGCCGTCACGCCCGTATCTTCCCTCTCGTAGAAAAAGCTCACGTAAGCCGTCTTCTTCGAGGCCGTCAAGCTGACGCTCTGCGACTTGCTGCCGGAGACCGTATCGCTGTAGCCGCTGCCGTAGCTGATGCTGCTGCCGACGACATTGCCGTAAGTCGAGGTCGGCGATACCGTCTGCGTGTTCGGCAGCGAGGCTACGGCGATGGTGCTCGTGCCCGCCTGGGCGTAGGAGCCGGTGGAGCCGGTCCGCACCATGTGGCGGACGTTGATTGTTCCTCCGCTTCCCTTCTGGTAGTAGAGGATCAGGTGGTACCGGTTAAAATTCTCCGTATACGTAAAGGCCGGAGGACTGCTTCCGCTCACGATATTGGCTATGGAAGGAACAGCTCCGGTCGTTGTCTTGGCATAGCCGACATACGTGTAATTGGCGTTCGTCGGCGGCGTGACGTTCCCATAGGTCTGCCCCTTGACCATCTTCGTCTCGCTCTCCCCGAAGGTAGACTTCAGGTTGTTACCGCTCGTATCGAAATACTGGACGTAGATGGTAGGCTCGACTTTGATCGTGATGAGCATGGGGAAGAAGATGTGGATGTAATGTTTTCCTGGTATTGTTGAACTAACTATTGGGTCCGGAGAGCTTGATTTTAAGATCGAACCTCCGGTCAGTGTGAGTGTAAACGAAATACTCGAAGTTCCTTGCCCAGACACGCCGGAGGTTGATGCTTTATAGGTCGTGCTTGTAGTCATATTTCTAGAAACAGTATTCCAATAATAATCTGATCTTGATGCTAGGTAAACGTTATTCCAAGCAGTCTTCTCAGCTCCGGTGTAAGTATTAAGATTAAATGGAGTTACGGAAATGTCAGCGACCTTCAACCCGTTTGGCATATCAAAGTTGTAGGGGAAGCTTATTCCGTCCGCAGATTGTCCCCAATTCTCGTATGATCCGTCGTCCTTCTCGGTTAAGGGTTTATCGAACATGGCGACAAAATAGAAGTAATTGGGGTTAGTCGATACCCCTGCATCCTTGCCATTAATATAGGGAATGGTGCCTGCTTCGGCTGTCTTGCTGCCGGAGAATGAAGGAAGCGTAATCGATGTAATTAACAGTAAAAATGCGAGCAAGAATTTCAATAGTCTTCTAAAATTAATCAATTCATTGCCGCCTCCCTTAATACCAAAAAGACTTTATAAGTACAATGTTTTTGCTATCAATCGAAAGCTGTACATACTTAACATCTATAGGTTTATACGATGCCCATTTGGCGTCATTATAGAAAGTCTTATCGCCACTCGAGACGATAGGATAATAGTCAGTAAAACTACCATCATCATTTATAGTATGTTTTTCAGCAGCTCGGCCACGCGGGTATCCATCATTACCTAAGAGACAAATTGCAAGAGAGTAACCTGAATAATGGACTCTAAAAAAATTTTCTTTATCGATTTGAACTAAAGAGAAGCTATATAGCTGTTTATCCCATCGCGACAAGTCAAGCGTATCCGTTGAGAAGCCATATGGAATATAGATAGGGAAACTTGCTTCATCGAGCACCTGTATAGTCGTTCTTCCACTAGCATCGTAATTAATAAGATCTGGAGTTTGTCGATAGAGAACCTTATACGCATCCGTACTCTCCACCGGAATCGTGTTCTCAATATTCGGCAGCGTCTTCTCCCCAATCCACACATACTGATCCACGCTATCCCAATCCACCGCCTGCCCAAGCTGCTCGCTCACGAACCGAAGCGGCACGAACACACGGCTGCTCTTGACGGTCGGCACGCTGTCCAGTGAAACGGCCTTCCCGTTTACGCTGGCCGTCTTGCTCCCGATCGTCAGCTTGACGACCGATGAACCCTGCGAGATCGTGACCACGTTGTTGCTGTAATCCACCTTCGCCCCCAGGTTCTCGCTCACCACACGAAGCGGTACAAGTACCCGGCCGCTATCGGCGTACGGCTTCGCATCGACGAAAGCGATGCGTTTTCCATCCAGAATGACTTGGATGTCGCTCGACGCCGCTACTGCGGAAGCGGCATTCATTGTGGACACAAGCGTAAAAACAGCAGTCATGCCGACAAGTACAGACTTCACACACTTCATTTTCATAAGAACATCTCCTCGTCAATTTTTATCGAATTGGTCCAAATAAGTCCGCAAAACAAAAAAAGGAAGCACACGCACAGCGATTCTCTCGTCTGCGGGTTCTTCCTCGCGATAACTCTTATGTACGAACTTTACTGCCAACAACCTCGTTGCTTTTCTTTATTATAGTTAAATATTCCATTTTCCGTCAATACGTTGTCGAAAAAAAACAGCAAAAAGGCCGTCAAGGCGACGGCCTCATGACATGCTCGGCGCGATCCTTCGCGAAGTCGCTGAACGATGCCACCACACTGTTGTACTCCTCCCGATCGGTAATCCGGATACCGTCCGCCAGCTCGCGCAGCTTCTCCTTGGACATGCTGCTCTCCAGCGATTTGATGTCCATCTGGAAAAACGTTCGCAAAATCTTCTCCTTGCGAGGAGGTCCGTCGAACAGCGACAGGTTGCCGTCCTTGTCCAGGGAGATATAAGCGGACTTACGGCATTCCGGCGACAGATCGTCCACCTTCTCCTCCAGACGAACGGTGCCGCCCGACTCGAAGATCGGAATCCAGTCCCGATGAGACTTGATCAGATTCATCGTCTCCAGCGCGCTATGCCTTCCGAGCATCCGAGTCTCCTCGCCGCACAGGTACTCCCGATGAAGAACGATGGAGACGTCCGAATTCCACCCCGCCAACGTATCCAGCACACTGCCTCGCTGCGAATTCTCGGGGTCGTAAGAGACCGGGTAGCTAAGCTCGTCCGCGAACGAGGAATCGACCGCCAACGAGGCAGGCCGAAGATAATCGTTCACGAATTGGCCGGACACCCATGTCCCTGCCAGAGCGGAAGCCGCGACGACTCCCGCCCATAACCCCAATGTCCATACCGGACGCCGCGTGCGCTTGAGACGCTTCTTGATTCCCTTGATGCGTAATCCAAACACCGGAATCCCCTTCTTTGCTTTTTTCCTAGTGTTGCCCAGGGATTCCGGCGTTATGCTGATTTCTTACCAATTCACCCAAGGAAGGCTCGGCTTGCGCTTCGCAGCATGCGAACTCGGCGCTTTCTTCGTCTTCGACTTCACTCGCGCCTTGGCCGCAGCCTTCTTGGCCGGAGCCGCTTCGGAAGCCCGCGCCTTCCCGCCGAGCTTAGCTTCGGAAGGCGCCTGGCCGGCATCCCTGCAATCGTCGATTGGCGCTCCCATAGGAGGCATCGGAGGCATTGGAGGGATAGAAGGGAACGACGGAATCGGAGGAATCATGCCGAAGTCGGACACTCCTGCCGTATACGGATAAGCCCCCGGATAGCCGATGCCCGCATCATTGATCGGTGTTGCAGCCATCGGCGATTCGGTCGAAGCCGGCGAGACGAATGTCGGAGCGGCGTTCATTCCCGGATATGCCATGGCCGGAGAGATACCGGGCATCCCGTATTGGCTCGTCGTTGGCCAAGTCTGAGCGGTCGTCATCGCAGGGGAGACGGAAGTAGGCGCGTATGAAGTCGGTCCGAACGAAGACGGTCCGAAAGTCGCCGGGCTGACAGCCGTTCCCGCTCCCGGCCAGGCCGGCGCCGCTCCCGTGCAAGTATCGCAAGGCTGATACGTCATCGTCGGAGACAGGCCGGTCGGCATCATCGAAGCCGGACTGACAGAGGTCGCCGGTTGTCCCGTCGGTACTCCGGACATGACGGGCGGGGAGACGGACGGAACGATATTTCCCGGAAAATATCCGCTGTAAGACGGTTCTCCGGTCCATCCGTAGCCGTGCGTTCCAGAGTAGGTTCCCGCGAACGCCTCCGTCGGGAAGCTCATCGGGTAAGCTCCGAGTCCCGGTATCGGCGGGTATCCCTGGTTGGGGAAGCTGCCGAAGCCGCCCTCCCAGCCTCCGACGGAACCGCCGCCGTAGCCATGGCCGTGTTCAGCGCCGACTTGGGCAGGCAACCCGTTCGTCTCGACGCCGCCGACTTGCCCATATTGCCCATACTGTCCATACTGCCCATATTGACCATACCCCGTGTTCATCACGTACTCCGTTGCTATCGGAGCGGTCGCTTCCGTCGCCGGAATCGGATATTGGAGGAAAAGATCCGTCGTCTCCTGTTCAACCTGAACCGGCGCATACGTATGATGGTGGTGGTAATGCGACTCCTGATAAACCGGCTGCTGGATCGGATACGGGGCCGGAGCCGGGGCTGGCTCCAAAGGAGGCGTCGTCTCGACCGGAGCCACCGGGGCAGGAAGCGGAGCGACGGGCTCTTCCGGCGCAGGTGCGGGCGCGGGCGCGGGCTCGATCGGCTGAGGC
Organism: Cohnella fermenti; assembly: GCF_004801405.1. Lineage (GTDB taxonomy): Bacteria > Bacillota > Bacilli > Paenibacillales > Paenibacillaceae > Cohnella > Cohnella fermenti. The sequence goes on along the minus strand of NZ_SSOB01000003.1, from coordinate 182,826 downwards.
ATCGGCATCGCTCCCGTATTTTTCTTATGCCCTGCTCCCGGCAATACTCCCGTATTCGTCTTGCCTCCGGGCATCCAACCGCCGTTCGCGCCTCCTGCGGACGGAGCGGCGGCGGAGGAGCCCGCGCCGCTCTCGGCTCCGGAGGCAAGCTTCGGAATGTTGACGACTTCTCCGGTCAGCAGCACATTCGGGTTCTTGAGCTGTGGATTCGCCTTAATCATCGCGTCAAGCGGAACTCCCCAAGCCTTCGAGAGCTTCCACAGCGTATCGCCTTGCTGAACCGTATGCTGATGCATGATCTCGTAGGCCGGCGTGGCGGGCATCGGAATCTTGATCTTCATCCCGACGTCGATAACGTCCGGGTTGGCGATGTTCGGGTTCGCCTGCAGCAGCTCTTCCAAGGTAACTCCGTACTTCTGGGCAATGGCGTACAGGGAATCCCCTTTTTTGACCATATGGATCTTCAAGCCGTTCCCTCCTGATCGGGCTAGATTCGCATACGGGCGAATGCCCCGCCCGCATAATCCATACATCCTATGCAGGAATACCGGTACACGTGCCTAAGGGTTTGCGGGGGTTGTCAGGATTCCAAGGATATCAAGGGGTTTCGGGTTCGGGGTGATCGCTCTTCATTTGAATGAATGACGTTTATCAGGCTTTTACAACAGTTTTTTGCGACGATATACCTTATCATAACAAGCATTCTCACATCCCAAGCAGATGGAGAACCTTAACACTTGACCATCGTCAACTATCTCTTCAACTTCCTCCAGACTTCACCCCCACCTATTGAGCTGATACCGGGTTTTTATCGCTTAATTATTACCTGTTACGTAAAGAACCCGAACCAAAGGTTCGGGTTCTTTACTACTATGGAGTTTAACCAATGGTGAGAATGTAACTGTCTGTCGTGCTAACATCGGCGCTGGTATGAGGATACACTCTAATATAAATGATACTTCCAGGAGAAATTGCATACCCTCCCAGATTATCGACCCCTCCGATTCCCCCTGTGGTGAATGTGGACGAACTGAAGCCCGTAGGAGTGATCCAGATCAACTGAGCATCAAGGTCCGTACTAATTGGAGAAATTAATCTAGGGTAAATGGGAGAAGATGAAGTTGTGCCTGTATTCTCAAAAACATACCAGTCGTTATCGGAAGCTGAATCGATATATCCAAAATAATTAGAGCCCTTTGTAACAGGATTAGCAGTCGCAGGGCCATCATATTGGCCAGTTGTGGCAAATGCCGACTGAACACCAATCATCATAACGCAGAGGCAAACTAATAACATGATTCTAAGCTTTCTCATCAGCACACCACCTATTAAAATTTGTAAATCCGGCCGGATTCATATAAAATATACATTAAAAATGCAAAAAAGTCACCTAATTATCATTCAATCAAGGAAATTTCAAGAAATTATCCCTTAAAATAATTTTCGTCTTCTCTGTAAATATTCAGTAACTTCATATCAAATCAGCTTCCTATCGCTCTCCCTAAAGATCTCGTTGGAATATCTATATAACGAGTAGACGGCACATTTCCACACAAACAATTGTCAAAACAAAAATCCTCCGTCGGCTATCCTCAGCTCCGACGGAGGTATTCATCTTTCTTCAACTATTCCACGTAAGGAAGGCTCGGGTACGAGCCCAGCACCCGAACCTGGCAGCCGATCGCTTCGATCTCGGCGATGGCGGCCGGGAGCAGCACGGAGTCCATCGACATCAGGATGTCGATGAAGAAGTAGTAAACGCCGAGCTTCTTCTTCGTCGGGCGCGACTCGATCTTGGACAGGTTGATCCGCCTCCATGCGAACGCGGACAGCACTTGATGCAGCGCCCCCGGATAGTCGTCCGGCAGCGTAATCAGGATGCTCGTCTTGTGCGTCGTCGCCTTCGGGTTCTCGTACTCCCTGTTCCCGACGAGCAGGAATCGCGTGTAGTTGTTGTCGTGGTCGGTGACGCTCTCCTGCAGTACGTCCAGGCCGTACTCCGCCGCCGCCGTCCGGGTGCCGATGGCCGCCCAGCCCTTGCCGGGGTTCTCGGAGACGGTGCGGATCGCTTCGGACGTGCTGCTGAGCGTCTCCAGCTCGGCGTGGGGCAGCGTCGCTCTCAGGAACTCGTAGCACTGCGCCATCGCCACCGGGTGGCTGAGCACCTTCGTGATGTTGTCCGGGTGCCAGTCGCCGCTCTCGCCGGACAGCTCGCCGCGAAGGCCGACCAAATTCTGCACGGCGGGATACACCCACTCGGCGCGAATCGGCAGGTCGACTTCATGCACGAGCCAGTCCGTATGCAGGCTGACGGAGCCGTCGATCGTATTCTCGATCGGAATGACGCTCCAGTCGGAGTCCCCGTGCTCCGTCGCGCGGAAGACGTCCGAGATCAGCTTATGATACACGTGCTGCACGTCCCGATCGCGGAAAAAGTACCTGGCAGCTTCGTCCGAGAATGTTCCCTTGGGGAGACTTGCGACTCTTGGCGTTGCGCTCATGGCTGCACCTCCGCTTCGGCGGGGACCGGCAGCAACTCCGACAGCTCGAGTCCGAACCTCGGATCGTCGGAGCGAACAACGACCGCTTCCGCACCTTGCGTCCACGGAAGCAGCCAACGGGCCGTCACCGCGATGCCTTCCGCGGCCATGACGTCCGTCGCGAAGCGGACCATCTCCTCGCGGTCGGAGGAGCCGGCGTCGGCGAGCAGCAGCAGCGTCGGGCCAGCGCCGGACAGCACCGCGCCGAGCGCGCCGTGATCCGCCGCCTCCCGCAGGATCGTCTCCATGCCGGGAACGAGCGCCGCCCGGTACGGCTGATGGAGCCGATCCCGCATCGCATGGCGAAGCACGTCCAGCCGCCCGGTCGCCAGCGCAGCCGTCAGCAGCGAGCTGTGGCTGACGTTGAATACGGCGTCCTTCATCGACAGCTGCTGCGGCAGCACGTTGCGCGCCTTCTTCGTCGACAGCTCGAATTCAGGGATGACGACAAGCGCCTCGAGCGCCGAAGGCGGGTCCAGCCGGACCGCCTCGGCCCGCTCGCCGTCCCATGCGGCGGCGACGATGCCGCCGAACAGGGAGGCGCCGACATTGTCGGGATGGTTCTCGATGGCGCTGGCCATCTGGAACAGCTCGTCCTTCGCGAGCGGAGCGCCGATCAGCTCGTTCGCGGCGACGAGCGCCCCGACGATTGCGGAGGCGCTGCTGCCGAGGCCGCGGGTGAGCGGGATGTCGCTGCGAAGCGCGATGTGCAGCTCGGGAAGCGGCACACCGGCGCGCGCGAACACTTGCTGGGCAACGACATAGACAAGATTGGACTTATCGGTCGGCAGGCTGCCTGCTTGCTCGCCTAACAGCTCGATGGTCGTGCCTTCCACGGCCGTCGACGGGCGCAGATCTACCCATGAGAATAAGGACAGAGCCATGCCGAGCGAATCGAAGCCCGGTCCGAGATTGGCGGTGCTGGCGGGAACCCGGACGACGACGCGATCCTTCACGTTCCTCGCTTCTTGCGTCTGCTGCTCTTCTAGTTTCATTTTCGCTACCTCTTCTGGCTTGATGTTGGAATGCGGATCGTTCGGGCTTCAGCCCTCAAGGCGATAGACGCTCTTGACCGTGCGGATCGCCGACAGCTTCCCGAACTCGGCCAGCACCTCGTTCAGCGAGGCCTTGGATGCGTTATGCGTCGTAATGATAAGCTCGGCGCCGAATTGGTCCGGTGTCGCCGGCTGCATGACCGACTCGATGCTCACATCCACGCGGGAGAACACGTTCGCGATCTGCGCCAGAACGCCGGCGCGGTCTTCGACGTGAAGCAGCAGGAAGTACTTCGCCGCAATCTGCTCGTCGCTCTTCAGCTTCTTCTCCTTGTAAGCGAGCGCGGCTTGGCGACCGTTGACGCCGAGCTTCGAGTTCTTGATGACGGCGACGAGGTCCGATACGACGGACGTTGCCGTCGGCATCTCGCCGGCGCCGGGGCCGTAGAACATCGTCTCTCCAACCGCTTCGCCGTGGACGTACACCGCGTTGAACACCCCGTTCACCGAAGCGACCGGGTGGCTCTTCTTGACCATCGTCGGCTGCACGCTGACGCTGATGAAGTCGTCCTGACGCTCCGCGATGCCGAGCAGCTTCACCTCGTAGCCCAGCCGCTTCGCGTATTGGATGTCCTCCTGCGTAACCGAGCTGATCCCCTTCACGTCGACGTCTTCGAGCGCGACGTTCGCACGGAAGCCGAGCGTGGACAGAATCGTCATCTTGCGGGCGGCGTCCAGCCCCTCCACGTCGGAGGTCGGGTCGGACTCGGCATAGCCGAGCGCTTGCGCTTCCTTCAGGACGTCTTCGTACGCCGCGCCTTCCTGGCTCATCTTCGTCAGGATGTAGTTCGTCGTGCCGTTGACGATGCCCATGATCTTCGTGATGCGGTCCGAGGAGAAGCCTTCGATCAGCGTCCGGATGATCGGAATGCCGCCCGCCACGCTCGCCTCGTACAAGACGTCGCAGCCCTTCTCGCTAGCCTTCGCCAGAATCTCCTGGCCGTGCAGCGCCATCAGATCCTTGTTCGCCGTCACGACATGCTTGCCGCGCTCGAGCGCTTCGAGAATATATTCCTTCGTCGTTCCGATGCCGCCCATCACTTCGATAATAATATCGATCTCCGGATCGCGTACGATCTCCCACGGGTCCTCCGTCAGCTTCGACGAATCGACGGCGATGCTGCGCGACTTGGTGCGATCCTTCACCAGAATCTTCGAGATGGCGATCGGCGAGCCGACCTGGCTCTGCAGATCCTCCTGATGGCCTTCCACGATGCGGACGACTCCCGTGCCGACCGTGCCTAATCCGAGCAATCCTACTTTAACGGGCTTCATCACATTAGCTCCTTCTCTTGCCGATGCAAGACTTTATCCGTTATCGTCTAGCTCCTGCCGACGATGTGCGTGCGCTTCACTCCGTCTATCGCCTTCAATTGCCCCACAAGGTCCGACAGCGGTCCCGACAAGCCGGAGACATCGAGCGATACGACGACGTTCGCCAACCCCTGCATCGGGATCGACTGCGAGATGGTGAGCACGTTCCCTTCGCTCGACGCCAGCATCCCGAGCACCTTCGACAGCACGCCGGAACGATGCTCCAGGTCCATGGACAACGTCGCCATCCGTTCGCGGGACGTCTGCTCGAGCGGGTATACCCCGTCCTTATACTTATAGAAGGCGCTTCTGCTAAGCCCGACCTTCTCCGCCGCCTCGTGAACGGTAGCCGCCTCTCCCCGGCGCAGCAGCTCCTTCGCCTGCTCCGTCTTGAGAATTCCATCCGGCAGCAGGTCCTCTCGGACGACATAATATTGCTCTGCCATATTCCGTCCTCCCAGGAAAGACGAATGTATGTGTATAGTGGACATTATATCGAATGAGCCACCCCCGCGCAATAGGAAAAAAACCAACCGGGCCGCCCGATTGGTTCTTCTCCGCAATTCCGTGATTCCGTGTCTCTGTGGTTCCGTGGTCCGCGGCCCCATGTTCCGCGATTCCGCCGGCCAACGCGTCAGCGTTCTTCGTACAAGTACGCGTCCGAGCCGCCTTCGAAGAACTCGAACTCGAAGTCGCCGATGCGAATCGTGTTGCCGTCCTTCGCTCCCCGCTTGCGCAGCTCGGCATCCACGCCGGCATTCCGCAGAATGCGGCCAAACCGCATAACCGCCTCGTAGGAGGCGAACTGCGTCCGCTTCAGCAGCTTCTCGATCGACTCGCTCTCGACGACGAACACCTCGTTGTCGCGCGAGATCGTGAACTCGTAGTTGTCCGACGTCTCGTCGAAGCGATAGACAACGCCTTCCGCCTCCTTGGCCAGCCGCGCTTCTTCCGCGGCAACCTCCATCGGATCGGGAAGCGTGTCGAGCAGATCGGCTACCCGGTAGAGCAGCTCGGAGATGCCCTTGCGCGTCAGCGAAGAGATCGGCATAACCTCCATGTCAGGGCGCTCGGCAACGATCTTCTCCTTGAAGGCGGCGAGGTTCTCCTCGGAATCCGGCATGTCCATCTTGTTCGCGGCGACGATCTGCGGGCGTTCGGCCAGCTTCGGATTGTACAGCTTCAGTTCCTCGTTGATCTTCACCCAGTCGTCGTACGGATCGCGTCCTTCCATGCCGGACATGTCCACCACGTGCACGATGATTCTTGTCCGCTCGACGTGGCGCAGGAACTCGTGCCCGAGGCCGATGCCGGTATGCGCGCCTTCGATCAGTCCCGGCAAGTCCGCCATTACGAAGCTGCGCTCGTCCGACACTTGAACGACCCCGAGGTTCGGCGTGATCGTCGTGAAGTGATACGCGCCGATCTTCGGCTGCGCGCCGGAGACGACCGACAGCAGCGTCGACTTGCCGACGCTCGGGAAGCCGACGAGGCCGACGTCCGCCATCACCTTCAGCTCAAGCGTCACCCAGCGCTCCTGGCCGTCTTCTCCGTTCTCGGCGATCGCCGGAGCCGTATTCGCCGGGCTCTTGAAGCGCGTATTGCCGCGCCCGCCGCGCCCGCCCTTGGCGATGACGACCTCCTGCCCCTGCTTCGTCAGGTCGGCCAGCATCTCGCCGGTGTCGTCGTCGAATACGATCGTTCCCGGCGGCACGCGCACGATCAGATCTTCCGCATTCGCGCCATGCTGCGTCTTGTTCTTCCCCTTGACGCCGCGCGGAGCCTTGAAGTGCTTCTGGTAGCGGAAGTCCATCAGCGTCCGCAGCCCTTCGTCGACGCGGAAGACGACGTCGCCGCCCTTGCCCCCGTCGCCGCCGGCAGGACCTCCCTCCGGAACGTACAGCTCGCGGCGGAACGCGACGAGCCCGTCGCCTCCGTCTCCGCCTTTGACGAAAATTTTCGCTTTGTCTACAAACATGCTTTGTTCACTCCGTTATCGAGTCAGCCGGCTTGCTCCCGCAAGGGGAACGCGACAAGCATTCGCTGCCGCGAGCCGGTCGGCTCGGAATTTGACGCCCGGTTCTCCTCCGACAAGCGTCCGATCCCTCGAAGCGCCTGGCCCATATCGAAGGGAAGGCTGTCTCTCGCGGTCAGCGTGCCGTCGTATCTCATCTCCAACAGAATCTCGCTGCCTGTGGAACGGAAGCGAAGCCGCAGCACATTCTCTTCCCCGTGACCGGAGCTTCCCGCCCTCTCGCGAACGGCATCGACAAGGCCGATGACCGCATCCGCGAAGGCCGACCGCTCCGGTCCGCCTGTAGGATCGAAGTCCTCGTCGATCTCCACATCAAGCTTCATCGTGCTGCAGGTCGTTCGGAACGTTAGCAGATAGTGGGCCAGCTTGGGGGTGCCAAGCCGGGACAAGCGGCTGTCTCCCGCCATCTGTCCCTTTATTCTCTCCACGACATCGATCGCTTTATCGGGCTTGTTCAGCTTCAGGTAACCGTACACGAGTTGAATCTCGTTCATCCAGTCGTGCCGATGATGCTTCAGCGTGTCGATCGTCTGCATTCGCATCGCCTCGGCCATAAGCTCGCTCCCGCGGCGCAGCTCGCGCACGGTCGCCATCAGCACCCAAGCGGCCGCAGCCCCCGTCCAGATAACGAACAGCGCATAGGTCCAAACGTTGTCCGGCCATATGCCGATCAGGGCTCCAGGCAAGATTAAAGACAGAGCGGCGCAGACCGCCCTGACGATTCCTCTTCTCGACATGCTCGACGACTCCGTTCCGCCGCGGGCCGGGACCTTCTTCCCCCTAGATCGGCCGCTTGCACCCACGGGCTTCTTCATCCTTGCTCTAGTGCCTAGTATACCATGCAGCCGGCGATTGCCATATGGCTTTATCTGCAACACCCGGCCCCGAACAATAAGAAACCCCGGCCTTATGCAGGACCGGGGCTTGAGGAGCGGAAGCCGATTAGACTTCCAAGGCAGCCGCTACGGGCGCCAGTTCAACCGGGTATACGCTCACTTTCTTGCGATCGCGTCCCCAACGTTCGAACTTGACTACTCCTTCGACGAGAGCGAACAGAGTGTCGTCCTTGCCGATGCCGACGTTGTTGCCCGGGTGAATCTTCGTTCCGCGTTGGCGAACGAGAATCGAACCCGCAGTAACCGTCTGGCCGTCCGCACGCTTCGCGCCGAGGCGCTGCGAGCGGGAATCGCGTCCGTTCTTCGTCGAGCCTACGCCCTTCTTGGAAGCGAACAACTGGAGATTCAGTTTCAACATGAGTGTCAACCTCCTTCTTTAACGAGTGCTTGCTTTATCTTCACGTGCTTGCCGTATTGTTCTTCGATAGACTCCAGACCGACGACCATGCCTTCCAATAACAATTGGACTTGGTCGTTCCGAACGGCTTCGCCGCACTCCGGCGCGCTCGCCGACAACCAGCCGGACTTCATCTCGGCATCGGGGACAAGTCCCGTCAGCTTCTCGATGGCGTTGACGGTACCGACCGTAATCGCCGATACGCCCGCGCAGACGATGTCCTTGCCCGGATCGTCGTACTTGGCATGCCCCGTGACGGAGAATCGCTTGATCCGGTCATCCCTTCCACGATAGATCGTAATCGTGACCATAAGGCACCCGCTTACGCCTTGATGCTCTCGATCGTTACCTTCGTGTACGGTTGACGATGACCTTGCTTCTTGCGCTCGTTCTTCTTCGGCTTGTACTTGAAGACGATGATCTTCTCGCCCTTCACGTGCTTCTCGACCTTAGCCGTAACGGATGCGCCGGCTACGAGCGGAGCGCCGGTTACGAAGCCCTTGTCGCTGGATACCGCGAGGACCTTGTCGAACGTCACGCTGTCGCCTTCGCTGGCGTTCAGCTTCTCGATGAAGAGAACGTCTCCGGCTTGTACCTTGTATTGCTTGCCGCCTGTTTCGATGATTGCGTACATGTGTGTGCACCTCCTCATATCTAAGACTCGCCTCTGGAGGTGCCGATCGGAATCGGTCTTCTTAACCTGGCTGAGAGCGGTTGTAGCATGCCGTAACTAATAAGCACTCTGCACGCACTATAAGATAGTATCACATCCTGGGCCCTAACACAACAACAAATCTTCATGACGGCTCTTCATTGCCTCGAATGAGGCTCCGATTACCGGATATAGATCTTGCCCCGCCCCTTGCAGGCCGCGCACGTCTCGTACAAGTAGCTCTCGACGTTCGCCCGCGCCTTCTTTCGCGTAATCTCGAGCAGCCCGAGCCTTGTCCACCCGAGCACCTGGCACTTCGTCCGATCCCGCTTCATCGTAATCTCGAGCTGCTGTACGACGAGCTGCCGATGCTCCTCCGTCTCCATGTCGATGAAGTCGACGATGATGATGCCGCCGACGTCCCGCAGCCGGAGCAGCCTTGCGATCTCCTCCGCCGCTTCCAGGTTCGTCCGGAACACCGTCTCCTCGAGATCGACCTCGCCCGTATACTTCCCCGTGTTCACGTCGATAACCGTGAGCGCCTCGGTCTGATCCCAGACCAGATAACCGCCGCTGCCGAGCCAGATACGCGGCTTAAACGCCTTGTCGAGCTGCTCGTTGATGCCCATCTTGTCATAGAGGGGCGCCGATTCCTTATACAGCCGAATGCGCTCCGCCAAGTCCGGCGCCGTTCGCTTCAGATAAGCGGTCGCTTCCCGGCAGGCGTGCTCGTCGTCGATGACGAGCTCCTCCGTATCCGGAGTGAAGACGTCCCGCACGAGCCTCTGCACCAGCCCGAAGTCCCGGTGAAGCTCCACCGGGGCGCTCAGTCCGACGGAGCGGGCAAGAATATCCTGCCACGCCTCCCGCAGCGCCGTCAGGTCCTCGAGCAGCGCGTCTTCGCTCGCCCCCTCCGCGTTCGTCCGCAGGATCATCCCTTCGCCCGGCTCGCGAAGCTGCTCGGCGAGCGACTTCAGCCGACCCCGCTCATGCTCCTGCTCGATCTTCTTCGAGACGCCTACATAGTCCGCATGAGGCATATAAACAAGCCAGCGGCCGGGCAGGGAATAATGCGTCGTCACCCTCGCTCCCTTGCCGCCGAGCGGCTCCTTCATTACTTGAACGATATGCTCGTCCCCCGGACTCAGCAGCTCCGCGATCGAAGGCTTCTCCTTCGGCTGCTTGTCCAGATGGGGGTGCAGCGCGTCGTCCACATACAGGAACGCATTCTTCGGCAAGCCGATATCGACGAATGCCGCCTGCATGCCGGGCAGCACGTTCACGATGCGGCCGATGTACAGATTGCCGACAAGCGATGTTCCCTCCGACTTCTCCACGTTGTATTCCGCCAGTCGACCGTCTTCCATGAGCGCCGAGTGAGTGGCGTTGCGAGTGCAATGGACGAACAACTGCTTCATGCCTACCTCCCGTGCCCGCGTCTTTTCTTCATTTTACATGAAAAAACGCAAATCCGCATGCCCGTTCGTCAAAGCGCTCAGAAAACGATCGATGAGCTGCCCCTCGGGAACGACGCGCTGGACCGCCCCCTGCCTCATCACGTAGACGAGATGGTACCGTTCCTTCATCAGCAGCTTGACCACCTCGGACGGCTGCCGCTGCTCGGCGACGACAATCGGCTGCGCGAGCGTCCCGCGGTCGATGCGCCCTTCCGAACGCCTGGCCCGGTGAACGAGGAAGCGCAGGAAGACGAACGGCACGTTCCTCCGGTACGTCCAATTCGAGGCGCACAGGAACAGGCCGACCGCGAGCACGTTAAGCTGCGGGACCTGCCCCTGCAGGAGCGGAACGAAGGCATACAACACAACGGCCGCGCTGCAAAAAAGACTGAGACGGGAGCTCCATAAGAGAACGCGGTGGTACGGGATTCGGTGGCTCAGCCACGCTTGGGCAATCTTCCCTCCGTCGAGCGGCAGGATCGGAAGAAGATTGAAGAGCGCGATCAGCGCGTTCGCCTTCATGAAGCCTTGCGCCCAAGAGGCGTCCACAAGACCGGCCCAGGACGCTCCGCCGGCGAAGAGCGCCAGCAGCACGTTCTGGGCGGGCCCCGCAATCGCGACCCATGCCTCTTCCCGGGCGGGAACCGTTCCCGCTTCCTCCACCTCGAGCACGCCCCCGAACGGCAGCAGCTTCACCTCCCGAATCGTCCAGCCGAATCGGCGCGCCATCCACAGGTGGCCGAGCTCGTGCAACAGAACGATTCCGAACAGCGTCACGATGCCGAGCCACTCCCCCATCGCCAGCGACAGCAGCATAAGCATGACGAAGAGCGGATGCAGCTTAAATGTGATGCCTCGCCATTTAATCAAACGGAATCACTTCCGACGGATCGAGCGATTGACCGTTCTGTTGAAGTGCGAAGTAGAAGCTCCCTTCCTCGGCCCCGCCGTCCCCCGCCGCAAGCTCTCCGATCGCGGCGCCCGTCTCCACCCAATCGTTCGCCTTGACGTCCACGCGGTCCAGCCCCCCGTACACCGATACGATCCGGTTCGGATGCTGAATCAGCACCGTAGCGACGCCATGCGCGTCCGTCGTCACCTGCGTGACCCGACCGGCATGAACGGCCCGGATCGGACTGCCGGCAGGGGCCGTCATCCGGATGCCGGCGCCGTCCTGCCCGAACGTCTTCACGATCGTTCCGACGAGCGGAACCGCGATATCCTCCTTGCCCCAATCCGCCGATACCGCCTCCGAGGAATCCGGCCGATTCAGCAGCTCCAAGAAGGCGGGGGCGCTCCCGAACGTCTTCTCGTACCATTCCTGCACCGCAATATAGTTCATGTCCCGAGTAACCGCCTGCGCCGTCCATGCCTGCGCCTGCCCGCTTCCCGGGAGCTCCAGGCGGAACCAGACCCAGCCCGCGCCGAGCAGCAGGGCGGCGACGGCCGTACGAAGAAGCAAGCTGCGGAGAAATCGCCCGAGCGTTCCTCCGGCTTCCGGATAGGAGGGCCCCTCCCGCCAGCCGCTACCCCCGCTTCCCGCCAAGTTGGGGAAGTCGCTCAAGCGCTTGATCGAGCCTATGCCTCCCGCCCCTCGCTCCGCTTCGCTCCCGCCGCGGACCGGATTCGAGAATTGCAGCCGCTGCCGCTCCTTCCACCACTTCTCCGGGTCCTGCTCGAGGTAGCGGTCCAGCGCGTCCAGACTGCCCGTCGCGTCCGGAGAATTCGCGGCTTCCGCAGCCGGCTTCGGCTCGTGGCGAGCCCCTTGGCTCGGAATCAGATTCGCCGTCGTGCGAATCTCCGCCTCGCGAGCATCGGTTCCTTCTTCGTCCAGGCGCCTCGATAACTGCAAGATGCGATTTTTCCTCCGCTCGCGAACGTTCTTCCGTACCTGCATCCCCCGTTCCTCCCTTGTCCCGCTTCTTATTATCACGATATGGCAAGTCCATCGCGTTTAGAAGCGCATAGCCCGAGACAGCCAAAGACGGTACCAAGGATCTTCTCCCTGATACCGTCTTATGCCGATTATTACGTATCCATCGTGTACTTCTCCTGATGAGCCCGAATGCTGAAGACAAGCCCGATCGAGAGCATGTTCAGAATAAGCGAGGTGCCTCCATAGCTGATGAACGGGAGCGTAATCCCGGTGATCGGCATAAGGCCGATCATCATCCCGATGTTCTGGAAGATCTGGAACACCAGCATGGAGGCGATGCCAATGATAATGAACGAGCCGCGAAGATCGTAGCACTGATAAGCGATAATAATCATTCGATAGATGAAGATAAAGTAGAGCAGCAGAAGCACCGCCGCCCCCTGGAAGCCGAACTCCTCGCCGATGACGACGAAGATCGAGTCCGAATACGGGTACGGGATGAACTTGCGATTCTTCGATTCCCCTTGCATATAGCCGTCCCCGGACAGCCCGCCCGAGCCGATGGCGATCTTCGCGTTCTCGGACTGGCGCCGTTGGTCGGCGGACGCTTCTTCCGGGTGAATATACGTATTGATCCGTTCATACCAGTGCGTCTTGCTATGGTCGGACAAGTAATCCTTGATCTCGGTATTGTACGCGTTGAACAAGCTGACGAACAACACGAGGCCCCCGATGACGGCGCCGAGGCCGATAACGACATACGCATAGCGAACATTCCCAATCCAGAGCATCCCCAACACGATAAAAATATAGATCATCGCATTGCCCAGATCGGGCTGGATCATGACGAGCACGAACGGGACGAACGAGACGATAAAGATGGCCGTGACGTCGGTCCTCATGCGAAGAGGATCGCCCTGCCGCCTGCCGAGAACCGCCGCTACCGCAATGATCAGGAACAGCTTCATAAGCTCGGCCGGCTGAATCGTAAGCCCCGAGCCCGGGATCTCAAACCAGCTTCGCGCGCCGTTCACTTCGGGAGCGAAGAAATAAACGGCGATAAGGGAACCGATTCCGATGATGTACCAGATAAACCATCCCTTAACCAGCAGCCGATAATCGATAAGCGTCATCACCAGAAGGACAACGAATCCAACCCCGTAATACTCGAGGGTTCGAATGTCGAAGTTGACGTAATTCGTGTTGTGCGTCGCGCTGCGGACAACAAGCGTGCTGATGACCATGAACGCGCCCAGAATCAGAACCATCAGCCAATCGATTTTCTTAATTTGGTTCAGCAAGTCGGCTCATCCCATTCCAAGAAACTTCTTGACTCGCCCGAACATGCCAGTCTTCTCTTCAAGCTGCATCAGCGGAACCGTCTCGCCGAGAATCCGCCTCGCGACGTTGCGGTAAGCGATCGCGGCGCGCGAATTCGGGTTCATGACGGTCGGTTCGCCGTGGTTCGACGCTCGGATAACAAGCTCGTCATCGGGAATGATGCCGATCAGGTCGATCGCCAGCACCTGGCAGATATCGTCGATCTCCAGCATATCCCCGCTTCTCATCATGCTCGGGCGAATTCGGTTGATGATCAGCTTCGGTGACTTGAGCCCGCGCTTGTCCAGAATGCCGATGACGCGATCCGCGTCACGAACGGCGGCGTTCTCCGGAGTCGTCACAATGATCGCCTGGTCCGCGCCGGCGACGGCGTTGTCGAAGCCTTGCTCGATGCCGGCCGGGCAATCGATGATGACATAGTCGAAGTCGGGCTTCAGCTCTTCGACGATCTTGCTTACTTGCTCGGGGGTCACATCGTGCTTGTCCTTCGTCTGTGCGGCAGGAAGCATATAAAGCTCCTCGAACCGCTTATCCTTAACAAGCGCTTGGGGGAGTCGGCAACGGCCTTCCGCGACATCGATCAGATCGTACACGATCCGATTCTCGAGCCCCATCACAACGTCCAGGTTGCGCAAGCCGATATCGGTGTCGACCATGCACACTTTCTTGCCCAAGAGAGCCAACGCGGTCCCCAGATTGGCCGAGGTCGTTGTTTTCCCGACGCCCCCCTTACCGGACGTAACGACAATCGCTTCTCCCATCGCTTTACACTCCTTTAAATAACATGGCTTCCTTGCGATAATGATGCAGATGGGTCAACTTGTCGATCTCCATCGCTCCGTTGCGTAAATACGCGTATTCCATCCAAGGCTCGGCCGACGCCCACTCCTCGGGAGGACGGCTGATCACCTCGGCGATTCGAAGCTGGGTCGGGGTCATCAGCGAAGCCGCGATGATCGAGGTCTCGTTCCCTTCGCAGCCGGCATGCGCCATCCCGCGCAACGCCCCCATCACGAAGATGTCTCCCGTGCTGTAGATCGCTCCGCCCGGGTTCACATCGCCGATGAACAGGAGGTGGCCGTCATGGCGAACGACCTGTCCCGAGCGAATGATGCCGGTTAAGGTCTGCAAGCCAAGCGGAGCGTCCTTCTGCTTGTCCGCCTCCGGAGCGCTCTCGATGCTCTGCACCAGGAAGTTCCCTTGCCGGCGAATGACGCTGCGGATCTTCTCGATATCCTCATCCTCCAGGCGACGGGCTCCGAGCTTGACGAAGACGTGAACCATCGGACCGGTCAACTGCTGCTCGTGCTTGTCCAGCTTCGCGTTAAGTTCGTCCAGAAGAGCGGCGAATTCGCACTCGTCGTCCAGCAGGAAGATCAAGCCTTCCTTCGTTCCTTTGATCGTTACGGCCGATTTGACGCTCACGACTTCCGCTCCCCTCCCTACAGTAACAACAATTCTGTCCGGCCGCTTCGATCTCCTTCCGCGGCGGCCGGCTTTCGCGGCTAGGCAGCCGTCTTCTCTTCGCCCGAACCCGCTCCGGCCTTCGCCAGCTTCCTGCGGATCGGCACATAGAGGAGCAGCGCGAACGCGATATGCGCGAGCAGCGTCGGAACGATCTGCCAGTAGAGGGCGAACAAGTACGTATCTCCTGTTAACCGGAACATTTTATAGACAAAGTAGACGATCGTATCCATGGCCAAGCTGCCGACTCCGATAGAGATCAGCATGAAGCTGATAAGGTGGCTCCTCCGTTCGCCGACAAGGCCGATGAAGTACCCGATGAACGCCATGGCGAAGCCGTAGGTGCCCAGCAGCTCCCCGAAGAAGAGAACGTCCTCCAGCAAGCCGAAGCCGAGCCCGAAGAAGAACGCCTTGTAGCGCCCTCCGAACAAGGCGACGAAGACGGTCATCACAAGCGGCAGGTGAGGGAGCACCCTGGCGCTCCATGAGGAAGGAACCAGCCATGGGAAAATCGAGGTTTGAACCATCAGCAAAAGCAGCGTCAGCAGAATCGTTCGGTTCATCCTCATCGTCAAGGCGCTTCCATATCCGACGTAACGACGACGAACACCTCGTTCAGGTGGTCGAACTTGGCGGCAGGCTCAATCGTTGCCGTATGCGTAAGTCCGAAGTCGCCGACTTGATTGCTCGTGACCGTGCCGATGATGAGCCCCTTGGGCAGAACGTTGCCAAGCCCTGACGTCACAATCAGATCCCCTTCCACGACCTGATCGTCCTCGTCGATCTTGCTCATCTGGAGCACGCCGTTCTCCTTGTCGTAATCGACGATGCCGAACGACTGGTTCTCCCTGCCGAGAACCGTCGCCGCGATCGAGATCGCCTCGGTCGAGGTGGAATCGAGCTCCGACAGCGGAGTTACCGTCGAAGTGAATTCCGACACCTTGCTGACCAGACCGACGAGTCCATCCACCGTGATGACCGCCATCTTCGGCTTGATTCCGTCGTTCGCGCCAAGGTTGATCTTGATCGTCTTGTCGTAAGGATTCGAGCTGTTGCCGATCACTTGTGCGATCAGGTAACGATAATTGTCATATAATTGCTTCTGTCTCTCCGTAAAATCAAGCTCTTCCTGCAGCCTCTTGTTCTCGTTCTCGATCATGTTGTAGCGTACCTTGTCCTGCGTGTAGCGGGCGACCGTCTGCCGAAGCTGTTCGTTCTCTTCATACACGTCGGAAAGCCGGCCGAGGTCGCGGAAAAAATCCGAGACGGCACCGACCGGCCGATACAACGCTTCCTGAACGGTTCCGACAGCATCGTTGACGAAGCGCTCGGGCCATGTCAATCCGGTACGTCCAGACGAGAATCCCAGCAAAGAGACGAACAAAATGAGCCCGATCATCAGGATAAACAGTCTTTTGTTGCGCATGATTTTAAAGATAACCCATCACCTGCTTTCCCTGCCGCCGGGCTCCCTATCCGTTCTAATATTGTTCCTCTCTAGCGCTTGCGGGAGGAGGAATTCCCTTTGCTCTTGAATAGATGGATGTTCTCAAGCGCTCTTCCCGTGCCGATCGCCACGCAATCGAGCGGATTCTCCGCCACAAGAACCGGCATTCCCGTCTCTCGGGCGAGCATCTTGTCGAGGTTGCGCAGCAGCGCCCCGCCCCCGGTCAGCACGATGCCCCGGTCCATGATGTCCGCGGACAGCTCCGGAGGGCACTTCTCAAGCGTCACCTTCACGGCGTCCACGATCGCGTTAACGGTATCGGACAGCGCTTCGGTAATCTCGTCCGAGGTGATCGCCAGCGTCTTCGGAAGGCCGGACACGAGATCGCGGCCGCGAATCTCGATCGATTCCACCTTGTCGAGCGGAAGCGCCGAACCGATCTCCATCTTAAGCTGCTCGCTTGTCCGCTCGCCGATCATCAGGTTGTACAATCTCTTAATGTATTGCATGATCGATTCGTCCATCTCGTCTCCGGCCACGCGAATCGAGCGGCTCGTCACGATGCCTCCGAGCGAGATGACCGCGACTTCCGTCGTGCCCCCGCCGATGTCGACGACCATGCTGCCCGTCGGCTCCCAGACCGGGAGATCGGCTCCGATCGCGGCTGCGAACGGCTCTTCGATCGTGTACGCCTCGCGGGCGCCCGCTTGCTTGGTCGCGTCCTCGACGGCGCGCTTCTCGACGGCCGTGATGCCGGACGGCACGCACACCATGACGCTCGGGTGGCGCGGCGGGAAGGAGCGTTCCTTCTGCGCTCTGCGAATGAAATATTTAATCATCGTAGCCGTCGTGTCGAAGTCGGCAATGACGCCGTCCTTCATCGGGCGAATGGCGCGGATGTTGCCGGGCGTCCGCCCGATCATCTTCTTCGCGGCTTCCCCTACGGCTTCGATCTTCTTCGTATCGGTACGCAGCGCGACGACGGACGGCTCCCTGACTGCGATTCCTTTGCCTTTAACGTATACCAGCGTGTTGGCCGTGCCCAAGTCGATTCCTAAATCTCGTGTAAATCCTCCAAACATATGCTGCTACCTCCTGTTGGGACAATCCTTCTTATTATATTACAAGCATCCGCTTTCCTTCAAACTAATATATCGATTGTCACCGATTACCAAGTGGTCCAGCAGCTCGATGCCGAGCAGTTGCCCCGCCTCCGCCAGCCGTTTCGTGATCTGAATGTCCTCCGGACTCGGGCTCGGGTCCCCGCTCGGATGGTTATGCGCGCACAGAATCGAGGCGCTGCTGCGCCGAATGGCCGCCCGGAACACCTCGCGGGGGTGCACAACCGAAGCGTTCAGGCTGCCGATCGACAGGGTCTGTCTCCCGACGACCTGATTCTTGGTGTTGAGGAACAGGCAGATAAAATGCTCCTCGCGATAATGGCGCAGCTCTTCCATGAGGAGCTCTGCCGCGTCCTGGGGCTTCGTGATGCGAGGCATCTCCGGCAGCCTCGAGCGGGCGACTCTTCTGCCGAGCTCGATGGACGCCTGCAGCTGCAGCGCCTTCGCCGGGCCGATGCCGCGCAGGTGGGTCAGCTCGTCCCAGCTCTTCTCCGCGAACCGGCGAAGCCCGCCGCAATCGGCGAGGATGCGCTGCGCCAGATGCACCGCCGACTCGCTGCGGGTTCCCGTCCGCAGCAGAATGGCGAGCAGCTCGGCGTGGCTGAGCGACTCCGAGCCTTGCCGCATCATGCGTTCGCGCGGCCTCTGATCCTCGGGCAATTCCCTTATCGTATAAGCGCGTTGTTCCATTCCGCTTCCTCTTCCCGTCTATCCGCGTCGGCCGCGGGAATCGTCTGAGATCGCGAGGTCAGATAACATTGAAGCGGTTCAGGGCAGCACGATATCGAAGCTCTCCAGCATTCCGGCCACAAGCGAGACGGGCAAGCCCATGACGCCGTAGAAGTCGCCTTCGATGCTCTCGACGAGCAGAGCTCCTCCGCCCTGAATGCCGTAAGCCCCGGCCTTGTCCATCGGCTCGCCGGTCGCGACGTAGCGCCGGATCTGCTCCGGCGAGAGCGTCTTCATGCGAACCTTCGTCACTTGGTGCCGGGTGACGGCACGTCCCGTGCCCGGGTCCAGCAGCGTGACTCCGGTGTATACCTCATGGCTTCGGCCTTGCAGCCTGGAGAGCATCGCTTCGGCGTCGGACTCGTCCTTCGGCTTGCCCATCGCTTCGCCGGCCAAGGCGACGATGGTGTCGCTGCCGACCACGATGGCGAGCGGCGCGCCTCCCGCAAGCTCGCTGCGATCGGTCGCTTCGGCAACCGCCCTGGCCTTGCGCAGCGACAGCTCCTCCACAATCGTCGCCGGGCTCCAGTCCGGCGGCGTGTTCTCATCGGCATCGCTCGGGCGAATAATGACCGGAAGCCCGAGCTTCGCGATCAGCTCTTGCCTTCGCGGCGAAGCGGAGGCGAGCACGAGGGTCGCCGCAGGAGCGCTCGTTGGCTGCGTTTCGTCTGATTGCTGATTTTCGTCTAATTGCTGATTTTCGTCTAATTGCTGATTTTCGTCTAATTGCTGTCGTTCGTCTAATTGCTGTCGTTTGTTCGGGCGTTGCGGTTCGCTTGTTGTCATTGCGAATTTTTCCCTTTCCGGTTCGTTCAACCTTACATTCGGCGATAGGCCCAGATGGCCGCAATCGCTCCGATAATGCTGAGGAGACTGATGTCGAGTCCGATATGGATCGTATAATTCAAGACAAGCAGGTCGGCGGACGGTGACCAGTCGATCTTGAACGACCGCGTCAGGAAGTCCAGGCCGGGGACGTCATCCAGCCACCTTGCGACCATCGCTCCCGCCAACAAGCCGATAAAAACGAGCAGTACCAGAACCCATGCGCTTTTCTTCACGATTCAACGTCCCCCACCATTTTTTGACACTTGTCCATTCATTATACGTTGACAGCGAGGACGGTTCAATGCGTAATTGGACCTCATTCTCGGAACTCGCTTGCCAAGCGCCTGCGGGCCCGCGGCAATCGGCAATCGATACTCATACATCGTTCGCCGGCGCCTCTCCATAAAAGAGGGTTGCCTCTCCGCAAAACTGCGGTTCTGAGACAACCCTAATAATTCGATAGATTCGCTCGACCGCTCAGCCGCCTGCTTGCAGCTCGATAAACGACCGCAATTGCCGGTCTGCGAACACCGCATTCATGGTTGCGGTCTGCGCCTTCCACAGCAGCTCGTCCTCGGGCGATTCGCCGTACGAATTAAGCAAGCTTACGGCCGCGTTAAGCTGTTCGATCTCGGTCTGGGAGTACGTTCTTGCCGTCTCGATCCACGAAGCGGCGGGCCCCGTCTTCTCAAGCCACACCTGGTGAGCGGTTCGGATCGACGTCAGATCGTTGTCCGTCGAAGGAGTCTGTCCCGTCAGCGTTGCCGACGCGAAGCCGGCGATCTTGCCGTACAGCTTGGCGCTTGCGTCCAGGAAGCCGATATATTCGTCCACGTCCTCGACACCCGCGATCTGGAACGAATCGCTGCTTAGCGCCTTCACGTAAACCTCCGTTCCCGCCAACAAGGACACAAGCTCGTCCGCCTCCGACTTCGTCGGCGAGATGCCCGCATACACCCGGTATCCGTCCGAGGCATCCGTTGCGGCTGCGATCCCTTGAGCCCGGAGCTTCTCCGCCGCCTCGTTCATGCTCTCCTCCGAGCGGAACACCCCGTGCTGCAGCACGTACAGGCTGACGCTGGGAACAACTTCGCCCGTCGTCGGCGTCTCCGCCTGCGCCGTACCTTGCGCGCCTGCTGCGCTTGCCGAAGCCCCGCTTCCATCGGCTTCGGTTGCCGGAGCAGCAAGAACGGGAACCTCCCCGTTCGCCGCGACGGTCCCTTGTCCGCTCTGAGCACCTTGCGTCGGAAGCAGCGGTTCCCCCGTGAACAGCGTGAGCAGCAAGTAGCCGAACAATCCTCCGGTCGCAATCGCGCCGACGACGGTGATGAACACGCGCATCCAGGACGGACCGTCCTGGCGGTGTCCGCTCCTGTCGTGAAGCCAGCGGTAGCTGGTGTCGTCGAATGGGTCCGGCGGTTCCGGCGGCTCGGGAATCTCAAGCGGATCGGGCGAATCGGACTCCGCGATATCGGCTGGACGGCGCCCCTGGTACGGCTTCGGGAACGGAATCGTCTCTCCCCGCTTCGCTGCGGACGTTTGGCTCGCCGGGCCGGACGAACGTTCCGCGCCTGCTTCTCCCGCTCGTGCCGGCCCGCCCTTGGAGAACCCCCTCGCCGGCCGTTCTTGAAGCTCGACCATGCCGTCCTTAGCGGCCGCCGGCTCCCTCTCGGTCGTGCGAATCATCTCTTCGAGCGCGTAAATATCGTCCTGGTACGGACTGTTCCACGCCTGGAAGTCCGCGCCCGAACCTGGAGCCGAAGGCGCCTTGCGCGCCGCCCCGGCGTCCTGCTGCGTACGGGCGTTCTGCTGCGTAAGGGCGTTCTGCTGCGTAAGGGCGTTCTGCTGCGTAAGGGCGTCCCGCTTCGCGCGGGCGGCTTGCTGCGGATGGGCGCGTTGCGCCTGGCCGGCGATCGGCACGTCGTCCCCCGCCTGCTTTCGCTTCTCCGCGCGGCTTTCGGTCGCCGGCACCGCAGGGTAATTGTCCGCTCCCCGTCCCGCGTCATCAAACAAGCTCGTCTCGCCTTGCAGTTGCACGGGAGGCTGCGCGGGAGATTCCTTGACGGCCGGCGCCGCGTTATCGAAACGGAAGGTCATTCTCGCTTTAGGCTGCATAAGTCGGTCTCTCCCCTTGTCCTCTAATCTACTAACAGCCTATGAGAGCCGGAGGGGGATTATGAAGAGATTATGCAGGGATTCGGAGGAAGCCCGCCGAGAAAACCGAATTCGCCAGCCCCTTCCCCATCGCGCCACACCGCGCCGCCCATCCGCCCAATGCGCCGAATCTCCCCATACGCCAGAGCCGCTCCCCGGGCACCGAATGCTCAAAAATTAGCCATTCACTTTCCGATAGTCGCTCACGAGCCACTGAATGCTCAAAAATTGACTATTCACTCTCCGACAGCCGCTCCCGAGTCACTTAATGCACAAAAATTGACTATTCACTCTCCGATAGCCACTCCCGAGCCGCTGAATGCTCAAAAATTGACTATTCACTCTCCGACAGTCGCTCCGAGCCGCTTGTCGTCCCCGTAACTCCATCCTCATGACCTCCGTTTCGCTCCCAAATGATCTCATTCGAAACTAACTTCGCTCCTGCCTGCCTCGATCCCCGATCAAGCAGATCCCATACGCAGTTTGTTTCGCCCCCGTCGCGACTCCACGGTCGAGTTAGTTCTATCCGAGGCCCATCGTCCCTCGTCATCGCCCCTCATCTTGCCATTTTATGTGATTTTTCACATTCGTCGGCTTGGTTGGAGAGGGAATTGAGTTGTTTTATGTGATTTAATACGAAAATTAACCTCCGCTAATGGCACATCGCCCTCGCCAACTGCCCCTTCGGAGCGTCGTTGTACGGATTTCCCGTACATCTCCCTCTCCAACTGCCTCTCCAGAGCATCGTTGTACGGTTTTCCCGCACATCTCCCTCTCCAACTGCCTCTCCAGAGCGTCGTTGTACGGGTTTCCCGCACATCGCCCTCGCCAACTGCCGCTTCGCAGTTGGCTTTTCATCACTGCGGATGACCTCATTCGAAAAATTTTCATGGTAGGGGGTGACAACTGTCCTTGTTGTCATAGTGGTTTTTCGCATACATCCAGCAGTTCGGGCCGGAAATTCCTCCACGAATGTAGTTTTTCACATATAATCGTTCAAATTGCCCGTTTCGGGCTGCGCCAATGTGATTTTTCGCATAAAACTCGGTAGCCAGCGGCACGGCAGGGAGCCAGCAGGTTCGGTCGCTTTGGCGGGTTCAGCAGGTTCGGTGAGTTTGTTGGGTTCAGCGGGTTTTGTAAGTTTTGGTGGGTTCAGCGGTTCAGTGGGGTCGGCGGGTTCAGTATATGAGTTTGTTGGGTTCAGCGGGTTTTGTGAGTTTAGTGGGTTCAACGTGTTCAGCAGCTTCAACAGGTTCACCAACTTCAGCGGGTTCACCAACTTCAGCGGGTTCACCAACTTCAGCGGGTTCGCCAACTTTATCGCCGGGGCCCGTTCCTCTCGGATAGATCCGAATGGGGGCGCTGCGGCTCTGCGATAAAGAAAAGAGGCCGCCCGAGCAGGCAGCCCCTTTCTTCCGCAATCCGTCAATTCGCAATCCGTCAATCCGTAATCCATCAATCCGCAATCGTAACGGTTGTCGCTACGCCTGCTCGCGAAGCTCGCGGGCCAGGCTGTCCGCGACTTTCCAGATGTCGCCGGCTCCCATCGTAAGAACGAGATCCCCCGGCGCGATCCGTGCAGCGAGGTTCGCCTGAACCTCTTCCTTCGTCGGAATATACGCCACGTTCGGGTTGCTGTTCGCCGCGATCAGCTCCACGAGCTTCTGGGAGGTCACGCCCTCGATTCTCTGCTCGCCGGCCGGCGAGTAGATGTCGGTGATGATGACCTCGTCCGCTTCCTTGAAGGCTCGGCTGAACGCGTCGAGCAGGAAGAACGTCCGCGTGTAGCGTTGCGGCTGGAAAACCGCGATGATCCGCTTGCCTGTCGCCTTGGCCGCCAGAATCGTCGCCTCGATCTCCGTCGGGTGGTGCGCGTAATCGTCGATGATCAGCATGTCCTTCACTTCGCCAAGCACGTGGAACCGCCTCTTGGCACCGCGGAACTCCACAATCGCTTCCGCGATCCGCTCAAGCGTGAGGCCGGCTTCCAAGCAGACGACAACCGTCGCCAGCGCGTTGTAGACGTTATGGCGGCCCGGCACGGACAAGCGAACGTCGCCAAGCCGCTGACCCGCGCGAACGACGCCGAACGACGCACAGCGATCGCCCAGCTCGATGTCGACGGCGCGGTATTCCGCCTCCTCGCTGTCGATCCCGAACGTGATCGCTCGCGTCGAGGACGCTTGCGGCAGAATGTCCCGCACGTTCCCGTCGTCCAGACAGACGACCGCGCAGCCGTCCGGTCGCACGTTGTTCAGGAACTTGACGTAAGCTTCCTTGAGCTTGCCGAAGTCGCCCTCGTAATTCTCGAGGTGATCCGGCTCGATATTCGTAACGACGGCGATGGACGGGCGGTACTGCAGGAAGGAGCCGTCGCTCTCGTCCGCTTCCGCCACGACGTATTTGCCGTTCCCCGCCTTGGCGTTCGTGCCCACGTTGACGATCTCGCCGCCGATAATGTAAGTAGGATCGAGCTGGCTGTTCTCCATCACCAGAGCGATCATCGAGGAGGTGGTTGTCTTGCCGTGCGCTCCCGCGACGGCCACGCCCGCGCGATCGTTCAGAATTCGGGCCAGCATCTGGGCGCGGTGCAGCGTCGGAATGTTGAGCTGCTCCGCTTCCTTGCGTTCCACGTTGTCGCTCGAGAGCGCCGTCGAATAGACGACCAGGCTCGCCCCGTGGACGTTCTTCGCCTCGTGTCCGATCGAGATGCGGGCGCCCTTCGCCGCCAGCTTCTCCGTGAGCTCCTGGCGGGCGACGTCAGACCCTGTGACTTCATACCCCATCTCCAGCATGACACGGGCGATTGCGCTCATCCCGTAGCCGCCAATGCCGATAAAATGTACGCGCTGTTCCGTTCGCAACGACGTTTCACCAGCCTTTGTCTGATTTCGTTTGATGGAGCAGCCACGAACGGACATCGGCAATCAGGTACAGCGTACCCGTGACAACCGACAACGTTCGCTCGCCTCCTTGCTCTGCCATCTCGCCGAGAAGGTCAAGCGCCTTCTTCCAATCCGGCTCGACGACGATATTCCGGGGACCTCCAAGCTCGCTCCTCAGTTTCTCCGCCAGCTCGGCCAGATCCTCGGCTTTCATTTTCCGATGGAAATCCGGTTCTGTAACGATCAACGAATTCGCCATTGGCAGTATATGCTTAAGAGATTGATCGTGATTCTTATTCGGCATCATCGCGACCATTACATTAAGCGTATCGAACGAATATACGTCTTCCAGAGCGTCGGCCAGCGCCGCCATCCCTTCCGGGTTGTGCGCGCCGTCGAGAAGAATACGCGGATTCGTCCCCGCCATCTCCAGCCGCCCCGGCCAGCGAGTATTCGCAAGCGCCTCCGACAGCGTCTCCTCGTCGACCATCGTCGCGTAGAACTGCCGCAGCACATCAAGCGTCATGACCGCCGTGGCGGCATTCGTCACCTGATGGGAACCAACCAGCGAGATATCGAGCGAATCGTACTGGCGGAACGTGCCTTCGAACGAGAACGACTGCCCTTGCTCGGAAGCAAACAACCGCTCATAGGAAAATTGCTCGCCAAGCAAATACAACGTCGCCTTCTTCGCCGCCGCCGTCTTGCGGATCACTTCGACAACCTCCGGCTGGCTCGCGGCAGAGACGACCGGAACGCCCGACTTGATGATGCCGGCCTTCTCGGCGGCGATCTCCTCCAGCGTCGAGCCCAGAATGTCCATGTGATCGTGGCCGACGTTCGTGATGACGCTGATCAGCGGAACGACGATGTTCGTCACGTCCAGCCTGCCCCCGAGTCCGGTCTCCCATACAACGTAGTCCGGGAACGCCACCGTCGCGTAGTACAGAATCGCGATCGCCGTCGTGATCTCGAACATCGTCGGAGGACCCCATTCGGTGCCCGCGACCTCCTCGGCGAGCGGCTTCAGCCGATTGGCCAGCGCGAGCAGCGTCTCGTCCGCGATATCTTCCCCGTTGTACATGAACCGATTGGCGTAAGACGTGATGTAAGGGGACGTGAACATCCCCACATCGTAGCCGTTATGCCGGAGCACGCTCTCCAGATAAGAGCAGACGGAGCCCTTGCCGTTCGTTCCGGCGACATGGATAAACTTCAGCCTGCGCTGAGGATTGTTCAGCTTCTCCATCAGCAGTTCCATGCGCTCGAGGCCGGGACGGATGCCGATTGTCGGCGCCAGTCCCGTGATCCACTCGACGGCTTCGGCCGCCGTCCTCAGCTCGCCTTGCCGCTCATTGCCTTGGCGTTCACTGTCTTCGTGTTCACTGTCTTGCCGTTCACTGCCTTGCCGTTCACTCATGCTGCTGCGCCTCCATTAGCCGCGAAGCTCGGCGATCCGAGCGAGCACCTTGTCCCGCTTATCCCGGTAATCCTCGCCCTTGGCCCGCTCCTGCTCCACGACGTGGGCAGGCGCCTTCGCGATGTAGCCTTCGTTCGACAGCTTCTTCTCCACCCGCTCAACCTCGGAATTAAGCGACGCCAGTTCCTTCTCAAGCCGCGCGATCTCCTGGCTGATGTCGATCAGGCCGGCGAGCGGCAGGTACAGCTCCGCGCCCGTCACGATAGCCGTCATCGCCTTGTCCGGCGGAGTGAGCGCATCGTCGAGCGTCAGCGAGGAGGTGTTGCAGAAGCGGCGCAAGTATTCCTCGTTCCGCTTCAGAATGCCGCTTGTCGCTGAGTTCGTCGGCTTGACGAGCAGTTCGACCTTCTTGCCCGGCGTCACGCCCACTTCCGCGCGAACGTTGCGCACGGCGCGAATCGCATCCATGAGCAAGCCCATCTCGCTCACCGCTTCCGGAGCCTCGAACGCGGCATTGTACTGCGGCCATGCGGCCAGCGTAATCGTCTCTCCCGGCTCGTGCGGCAAGTGCTGCCAGATCTCCTCCGACAGATACGGCATGAACGGATGCAGCAGGCGCAGCGTGCGGTCCAGCACGTAGGCGAGCACCGATTGCGTGCTCTTCTTCGCCGCTTCGTCCGTGCCGTACAGCGTCAGCTTGGCGAATTCGATGTACCAGTCGCACAGATCGTCCCAGATGAAGTTGTACAGCAGGCGGCCCGTCTCTCCGAACTCGTAGCTCTCCATCAGACGCGTGATGTCTCGCGCCGTCTCGCCCAAGCGATGCAGAATCCAGCGATCCGCCGTCGACAGCTCGCCCGACAGATCGATGTCTTCCGCCGCGAAGCCTTCGAGGTTCATCAGCGCGAAGCGGGAGGCGTTCCAGATCTTGTTCGCGAAGTTGCGCGCCTGCTCGACCTTCTCCCAGCGGAAGCGCAAGTCCTGCCCCGGCGTGCTGCCGGTGGAGATCATGTAGCGCATCGCGTCCGCGCCGTACTTCTCGATCACCTCGAGCGGATCGACGCCGTTGCCGAGCGACTTGGACATCTTGCGCCCCTCCGCATCGCGAACGAGACCGTGAATGAGCACATCCTTGAACGGGATGGATTCGGTAAATTCGAGCGCGGTGAAAATCATCCGAGCCACCCAGAAGTAAATGATGTCGTATCCGGTCACGAGTACGTCGGTCGGGTAGTAGCGCTTAAGGTCATCCGTATTCTCGGGCCAGCCGAGCGTCGAGAACGGCCACAGCGCCGAGCTGAACCACGTGTCCAGCACATCCTCGTCTTGCCGCCATGGAGAGCCTTCCGCGTCCGCTCCCGCCGGAGCTTCCGTGCCGACGAACAGCTCGCCGGTCTGATCGTTGTGCCAGGCCGGAATCCGATGGCCCCACCAGAGCTGACGGGAGATACACCAGTCGCGAACGTTCTCGATCCAGTGCAGGTAGATCTTCTCGAAGCGATCCGGCACGAAGTTCACGCCTTGGCCCGACTTCTGCGAGGAGATGGCCTTCTCAGCCAGCGGCATCATCGCGACGAACCACTGCGTCGACAGGTACGGCTCGACGACCGCGCCGGAGCGCTCGCTGTGGCCGACCTGGTGAACGTGGTCCTCGATCCTGATGCAGACGCCCTGCTCCTGCAGGTCCTTCACGATCGCCTTGCGGCAATCGGCGCGGTCCATGCCCTGGTACGGGCCGGCGTTCTCGTTCATCTTGCCGCTCTCGTCCATGACGATGATCTGCGGCAGATCGTGGCGGCCGCCGACCTCGAAGTCGTTCGGGTCATGCGCCGGCGTGATCTTGACCGCGCCGCTGCCGAATTCCTTCTCGACGTATTCGTCGCCGACGATCGGAATCTCGCGGCTGACGATCGGCAGCTTCAGCATCTTGCCGATCAGGTGCTTGTAGCGCTCGTCTTCCGGATGAACGGCAACCGCCGTATCGCCCAGCATCGTCTCCGGCCGGGTCGTCGCGACCGTCAGGAAGCCGCTGCCGTCCGCGAGCGGATATTGCAGGTGATAGAGGTGGCCGTTCACTTCCTTGTATTCGACCTCGATGTCGGACAGGGCCGTGCGTGCGGCCGGGTCCCAGTTGATGATCCGCTTGCCGCGATAGATCAGCCCCTTCTCGTACAACCGCACGAACACTTCGCGAACCGCCTTCGACAGCCCCTCGTCGAGCGTGAAGCGTTCACGCGAGTAGTCGAGGCTCAGGCCCATTTTCGCCCATTGGCTCCGAATCGTGCCCGCATACTGATCCTTCCACTCCCATACCTTCTCCAGGAACGCCTCGCGCCCGAGATCGTAGCGGCTCTTGCCTTCCTCGCGCAGCTTCTGCTCGACCTTCGTCTGCGTCGCGATGCCGGCATGGTCGGTGCCCGGCAGCCACAGCGCGTCGAACCCTTGCATCCGCTTGAAGCGGATCAGAATATCCTGCAGCGTGAAGTCGAGAGCATGGCCGATGTGAAGCATCCCCGTCACGTTGGGCGGCGGGATCACGATCGTGTATTTGGGGGCGTCCGGCCGAAGACCGGCCTTGAAGTATCCGCCCGTCATCCAAGCGTCGTACCACTTGCGCTCGGCATTCGTCGGGTCGTAAGTCGTAGGCATGCTGATCGTATTCCGTTCTTGCGCTTCGCTCATTAACAACATTCCTCCATAGGGACAAAAATCAGGGACAGCAATCAAAGGAACAACGAGATTAGGGTCAAAAAAATACAAAAACCTCCCGTCACAAAGGACGAAAGGCTCGCTTCCGTGGTACCACCTTCATTCCGACGGACCTCTTCGCCTTGAATTGGCAGAGGTTGGTCGGCGCTCGAACGCATGTTAACGGCTGCCGCCGCCCCGCTCTACGGCTCCTGCTTCAAGCAGTTGCTTCGAACGAGAGACTCCAGGGCGACTTCTGCATCGGCCAGCCTGCGGAACCTTGCAGCGATGCTCACGTGGGGCACCGGCTCCGCTCTCTGTAGGGGCGAGTGGCATACTATTCCCTTTCCTCGTCTTTATTCCACTATGATACCTTTTTTGCGGGGGGTCAGTCAATACGGCATGGCGGAGATGAGCGAACGGGGGGTGGGAGGCGGAACGAGAGGCGGAACGAGAGGCGGAACGAGAGGGGCGGGGTTTGGTTCTCATGCGGAGCGCAGCAAGTCCACATCGGCGTTCAGTTACTCGTCTGCACCCGCCATACGAGCTCCGATGCCGCACTTGAGTAACATTCGCTGCTCTGTCCCGCCTCGCGCCTATAGTTACTTCATATGGGTCGTGGTTCGCTTCCCCGGAGGCCTAAGTGGCTCGCGACTCGTCGATTTTATGTGGTTTTTCACATACATTCTGCGCAAATCCCCCTCTATGGCTGAATGTATGTGGTTTTTCGCATATATTCGGATCAAGTGGCCTTCCGTATGCCGAATGAATGCGGTTTTTCGCACAAAATCCTTAAATTGCCCCGTTTGGGGGAGCGGCGAATGTGGTTTTTCACATAAATTCGGCACATGGCCCCCATAGACGGGGAGGCGGACAGGCGGCAGAAGCACACCGGCAACAAAAAACGGCGGTAACAGGGAGGTTCGCTTCCCTGTTACCGCCGTTTGTGCTCTCGCAGCCGTGCCGCTTTACGGAATGTACAGCACTTGCCCTTCCGACACATGCGGCTCCGTGAGCCGATTGTGAAGCTGCAGCTCGCGCGTCTGCACGTTGTAGCGGCTCGCAATCGCATCCAGCGTGTCCTCGCGCTGCACGACGCAGAGCTTGAACTTGCGGAACGAGTTCGCCGAATCGCTCTTCGCCAGGAAAAGCCGCGTCCATTCCACCTCGTCTCCCGACGCTTCGGATGACGCAGACGACGAGGACACCGCGGGCGCCCCGGGAGCCGCGGCTGCGGACGCTTGAGTCGCTTCCTCCGCCAAGCGAAGCTCGGCTTCGCGCTTCGCTCCTTTGTCTCCGAGCTGGGACAGCAGCCCGACGCCGCTGCCTTGGATCGCGGGCGCCGGCTCCGCCGCCTTCGAGTTAACGGCGACCTTGAGCTCCTGCTTCTCTTCGGCAGGCGGCGCTTGCGCCGCAGAAGCTGCGGAAGCCGGCGAGGCCTGCGGAGTCTCCGGCAGCCATTCCTGCTCCGTCTCCGGCCGATCCAGCGTCACGTCGCCCCATGCCTGCTGATCCGCCGGGGCGGCGGCGTTCGACTGGCCGTGCGAAGCGGACTCCTCCGGCCGATAGGCGGAGGCAGCATAGTCCGCCTGGCCGGGCAAACCGGCAGGCGGAGCAAACGGAACGGAGGTCGGCGGCTGCAGAGGCGATGGTGCAGAAGCCGACGCGCCGCCGTATTCCGGCTGCGCTGCGCGTTCCCGGTCTCCCTGCTGGTTATGCGAACCGAACCAATAATCCGCGGAAGGATACCCCGTCGATGCACCGCCGGCACCCGCACCGGCTCCGGCTCCGTACCCACCTTCGGCCCCCGGTCCGCCGCCGGCCCCGGAACCCGCGGCAAATCCGTCCCATTCGCCGGCGCCTGTCCCGGTCCCCTGACCCGACCCAGCGCCAGCTCCTGCACCGCCCAATCCCGCTCCCGTTCCGCCGCCTGCTCCTCCAGCACCTTTTCCTGCACCTGCACCTTTTCCGGCCCCGGCTCCTGCTCCTGCTCCAGCGCCCGGACCAGTTCCTGCACCTGCCCCACCTGCACCTGCCCCGTAGCTCTGCCCAACGCCGGCCCCGGACCCGGCACCTGCGCCCGTCCATCCGCCTGCCCATTCTCCCGCTCCGCCGCTTCCTGCGCCGACATCGGAACCGGCTTCAGCCTCCGCCCCGGGCTCGTTCCGACTGTTCGCGAACCCGCCCAGCCCGTAAGGCCGAGGAGCCTCCAGCGGCGCCTGATGCACTACCGTGAAGCTGTCCTCCTGCCACACCGGCGCTTGCGGCACCGACACCTGCAATCCTTTTAACCCCAGAACGCCCGTGACGTTAAGCGACCGAGTGGACAGCAGATCGACGTCGAAGTTATCAATCTCCACCGCCAGATCTTCCAGCCTCTCGACCCGGCCGAGCGGAAGCGAGATCTCCACGGGAATCCAGTGCTCCAACTGCCTGACCTCGGACCGTTCTTCCTCTTGCGCCAGATCGTCTTGCGATTGATAAGAACCGGTCAGCAGAAGGTGGCCGCGCAGAACGATCTGATCGCCGATCGGCAATGCTTGCATATGCGGAACCAATTCAATCTCCTCGAGCTCCTCGATGGCGGCTACATCCTCCGGAAGATGCACTCTCTCGAAGATATCGAAGCGCAGCCCGTTGTACGACTCTGACAAGCGTAGTCCTCCTTTCGGGGGGAGTTGTCTCTGCCTACCGCCCATGCGGGG
Source organism: Cohnella fermenti (assembly GCF_004801405.1). Taxonomy (GTDB): domain Bacteria; phylum Bacillota; class Bacilli; order Paenibacillales; family Paenibacillaceae; genus Cohnella; species Cohnella fermenti. The sequence goes on along the minus strand of NZ_SSOB01000003.1, from coordinate 151,822 downwards.
TTGGCACAGCTTACTACTTATCTATATGCCGCGCGGAGTCGGGCATGCCTATAGATATAGACAAAGCAAGAAGCCCCCGGGCAACGACCCGGAATCGGGCCGTCGGCGGGAGCTTCCCTATAAGACAGACATCAGAGAGCGGACAGGGCGGCGCGGAACGCTTCGATCGACGTGTCGATGTCGGCTTCCGTGTGGGCGGTGGACAGGAACCAGCCTTCGAACTGGGACGGCGGAATGTTGATCCCTTCGTCCAGCAGGCGCGCGAACACGGCGCGGAACCGGTCGGTGTCGGACGAGCGGGCCACTTCGAAGTTGATAACCTGCCGCTCGGTGAAAAACGGGCAAACCATCGAGCCCACCCGGTTGACGGTTAGAGGAACTCCGAATTCGGCCGCGGCGTCCTCGAGCCCCGCCTGAAGCCGAACCGCCAGGCGCTCCAGCTCGCGATAGGAGTCGGCCGTCATGCGGCTGAGCGTCTCGTAGCCCGCGGTCATCGCGAGCGGGTTGCCGGACAGCGTGCCCGCCTGGTAGATCGGCCCGACCGGCGCCATCCGCTCCATAATGTCGCGGCGTCCGCCGTACGCCCCGACCGGCAGCCCTCCGCCGATGACCTTGCCCATGCACGTCAGGTCCGGCAGAACGCCGTACAAGCCTTGAGCGCTGTGATAGCCGACGCGGAAGCCGGTCATGACTTCGTCGAAGATAAGCAGCGCGCCGTACTTCGTCGTCAGGTCGCGCAGCCCTTGCAGGAAGCCGGGCAGCGGCGGCACGACGCCCATGTTGCCGGCGACCGGCTCCACGATGACGGCGGCCAGCTCCTCCCCGAACTTCTCGAACACGAGCTTGACCGACTCGATGTCGTTATAAGGAACCGTAATCGTATGCGTCGCCACGCTCTCGGGCACGCCCGGGCTGTCCGGCAGGCCAAGCGTCGCCACGCCGGAGCCCGCCTTGATCAGAAGGCTGTCCGCGTGGCCGTGGTAGGAGCCTTCGAACTTCAGGATTTTGCTGCGTCCCGTGTAGCCGCGGGCGAGCCGCAGCGCGCTCATCGTCGCCTCCGTGCCCGAGTTGACCATGCGGACGATCTCGACGGACGGCATCCGCTCGCACACCAGCTCGGCCATCCGCGTCTCGAGCTCGGTCGGCGCGCCGAAGCTCGTTCCCTTGGCGGCAGCCTCCTGCAGCGCCGCGACAACCTCCGGATGGGCGTGCCCGATGATGAGCGGTCCCCAGCTCAGCACGTAGTCGATATAGCTCTGTCCATCGATATCGTAGATGCGGCTTCCTTGCCCGCGTTCGATAACTATCGGCGTGAGGCCGACGGACTTGAAGGCGCGAACCGGGCTGTTCACTCCTCCCGGAATGACAAGCTTCGCGCGTTCGAACGCTTCTTTGGAACGGGAATCGGAGCGGATTCGACGAGTTTCTGACATGTTCGACACATCCCTGCTATCTGAATTGGAAAACTCTGTGGTAAACTATTTGTAACCGATACCCGGAAGGATGATCTCCATGATTCAATGGCTGCGCAAGGTTCCTCTGTTCGACGGCATGACCGACGAGCAGCTTGAGCGCGTCCTGCAGATTGCGACGAAGCGGACGCTCTCCGCAGGCACCGTCTTATTCCGCGAGAAGGAGCCCGGCGACCGGTTCTACGTCATTCTTCACGGCTCGATCAAGATCTACAACCGCAGCTCCTCCGGCGAAGAGAAGGTGCTCACCGCCCTGGCCGACGGCGAGAGCTTCGGGGAGCTGGCGCTGCTTGACGGACGCCCGCGCTCCGCGACCGCCCAGACGCTCGAGCGGACGATGCTGCTCGAGATCTCGAGCGACAGCTTCATGGGGCTCCTGCGGGAGCACTTCGATATGGTCAGGTGCATCCTCAAGGAGCTGAGCCGCAGGCAACGCGCGACGAACGAGCACGTGAACGACCTCACGTTCCTCGACGACCGCACCCGCATCCTCAAGAACCTCATTCTGCTCGCCAACAAGCACGGGCGACGGGAAGGCTCCTCGATTATTTTCCGCGTCTCGCTTAATTACGAAGAACTGTCCCGGATGGCGGGCGTCTCCATCTCGGCGCTGCGCGAATCGCTGCTCGAGCTTGAGATCAAGGGCATTCTGCTGATCCGCGACCAGGAGTACCGCCTGCAATTGGACAAGCTGCGGGCATAAGTTCGCTGGCCGTCTTACGACCGCAGCCACCTGGCCGCATCCTTGGCGTGGTACGTGATGATCATGTCGGCGCCCGCCCGCTTCATCCCGGTCAGCGTCTCCAGCACGATGGCCCGCTCGTCGATCCACCCTCGCAGCGCCGCGGCCTTCACCATGGAATATTCGGCGCTGACGTTGTAGACGGCCACCGGCAGATCGAAGCGGTCCTTGAGCAGCCGGAGGATGTCCAGATAGGCGAGCCCCGGCTTCACCATCAGCATGTCCGCTCCCTCTTCGATATCGGACTGCGCTTCGCGAAGCGCCTCGCGCGCGTTCGCCGAGTCCATCTGGTACGTCTTCCGGTCGCCGAATTGCGGAGCCGACTGGGCCGCCTCGCGGAAAGGCCCGTAATAGGCGGAAGAGTACTTGACCGCATACGACAGAATCGGAATGTCCGCGAAGCCCGCTTCGTCGAGCCCCTTGCGGATCGCGGCGACGAAGCCGTCCATCATGTTCGACGGGGCGATGATGTCCGCGCCCGCCTGCGCCTGGGAGACGGCCGTGCGCACAAGCAGCTCAAGCGACTCGTCGTTGTCGACGACGGCGCTGCCCGCCGTATGATGCACCACGCCGCAATGGCCGTGATCCGTGAATTCGCACAGGCACGTATCGGCGATGACGACGAGCTCCGGCGCGAGCTCCTTGATCCGGCGGGTCGCCTGCTGAACGATGCCGTCCTCCCCGTATGCCCCCGTGCCGACGCTGTCCTTGTGCTCGGGAATGCCGAACAGCAGCACCGCCTGGATGCCAGCTTCCGTCAGCTCGCGCACCTCTTCCTCCAGCCGATCGATCGACCATTGATAGACGCCTGGCATGGACGGGATCTCGTTCTTGACCCCTTCGCCGTAGATCACGAAGATCGGCGCAATCAGATCGTTCACATGCAAGTAATGCTCGCGCACCAGGTTCCGCATCGCGGCGGAACTGCGCAATCGGCGATGTCGAATCGTTGGGAAGCTCATGCCTGTCATCTCCTTGTTCGTTCTAAAATTCCATTCGTTATGACTCCGTTCGTCGTCGTTCCAGTCCAATCAGAGGCTGTCGATCAGCGTCTGCACGAGGCCGTCAATCGTCGATGCTTCGGAGCAGGCGGCAACGGACAGACCGTACTTCTCCGCCGTCTTCGCCGTAATCGGACCGATGCAGACAAGCTTCGCCCCGGCCAGCAGCTCGGCCGGCGCTTCCTCGCCCATCCCCTTCAGCGCCTCGATCAGGTTCGTCACCGTAGAGGAGCTTGTAAACGTGACCGCGTGAATGCCGCCCTCCCGAAGAAGCTCCAGCAGGAACTCGTCCTTCCGTCCCGTCGGCACCGTCTCGTAGACGTCCACGGACACCGCCTCCACACCGAGAGCGCCCAGCTCCTTCGGCAGCAGCTCGCGGGCGAGATCCCCGCGCGGCAGCAGCGCCTTCTGCCCGGCCTTCACGCGCCCGCCGAGACTGTCCAGCAGGCTCTCCGCGTGGAACTTCTCCGGCAGCGGGCACGGCGTGATGCCCCGCGCGCGCAGCGCCTCCGCCGTCTTCGGCCCGACGGCCGCGAACTCGGCCTTGTGGAAGCGGCGAATGTCCGTGCCGGTCCGCTCCAGCCAGCGGAAGAAATACTCGACTCCGTTCACGCTCGTCAGCACAACGAGGTCGTACGCTTCGGCGCAAGCCAGCGCCTCGCGAATCGCTTGAACGGCTTCCGGCCGCTCCGGCAGCCGCGTCTCGATGACCGGGAACTCGTAGGGCTCGCCCCCGAGCTCGTCGATGCGGTCCGCCAGCTCGCTCGCCTGCGACCGGGCCCTGGTGACGAGAACCCGCCGGCCGAACAGCGGCTTCCTCTCGATCCACTGCAGCTCCTCGCGCTGCTTCACGACATCGCCCACAACGATAACGGCCGGAGGCTGGAAGTTCGCCTCCTTGACCTTCGCCTCGATGTCGGCCAGCGTACCGACAAGCGTCGCCTGCTCGGCTCTCGTTCCCCAGCGCACCAGGGCGACCGACGTCTCCGGGGGCCTCCCGTACCGGATCAACTGCTCGCTGATGTAGCCGATCTTCGCGACCCCCATCAGGAAGAGCAGCGTCCCCGTCGCGTTCGTCACCTTGTCCCATTGAATCGAGCGATCCAGCTTGTCCGGGCTCTCATGCCCCGTGACGACGGAGAAGGAGGATGCCAGCTCCCGGTGCGTGACCGGAATTCCGGCATACGCTGGCACCGCGATCGCCGACGTGATGCCCGGAACGATCTCGTAATCGATCCCGTGCTGCCGCAGCAAGCCCGCTTCCTCTCCGACGCGGCCGAAGACGGTCGGGTCCCCGCCCTTCAGCCGGCATACCGTCTTGCCTTGGAGCGCCAGATCGACCAGCAGCCGATTGATCTCCTCCTGCTTCATCGTATGGCGGTCGGGACGCTTGCCGACGTAGATTCTCTCCACATGATCCGGAATCCGGTTCAGCAGTTGCGGTCCGGCCAGCCGGTCGTAGACGACGACCTCGGAGCGCTGAAGCGCCTCGAGGCCCCGCACCGTGATCAGCTTCGGATCGCCGGGCCCCGCCCCGACCAGATATACTTTGCCTGTGGGCATCGCCTATTCCCTCGCTTCGTCCAGAATTCGGTCCGCGCCTCTGGCGAGCAGCTCCTTCGCCACTTGGCTCCCAAGCTCGAACGGGTCGGTGCCCGTCGCCTCGGCGCGCAGCACCGAGCTGCCGTCCGGGGAAGCGACCATCGCCGTCAGCTTGATCGCCGAGCTGGCGTCGCCCGAGGCCGCTTCGGCATAAGCGCCGATCGGCACCTGGCAGCCGCCGTTCAGCAGCCCGAGGAAGCGGCGCTCCGCACGCACCGCGCGCTCCGTCCGCGGATCGTTCAGCAGGGCGAGCAGCGCCGTCACCTCGGCGTCGTTCTCGCGGCATTCGATCGCCAGCGCCCCTTGGCCGACGGCGGGAAGGCAATCTCCCGGCTCGATCAGCGCCGTGATCCGATCTCCCCAGCCCATTCGCCTGAGGCCGGCGGCAGCGAGCAGAATCGCGTCGAAGCCTTCCGTCTCCAGCTTCTTCAGCCGGGTGTCGATATTGCCGCGCAGCGATTCAATCTTAAGATCCGGACGGAGCGCCATAAGCTGGGCTCCGCGCCGAAGGCTGCTCGTCCCCACCTTGGCTCCCTCGGGCAGCTCCCGAAGCGAGCTCGCTTCCCGGCTGACGAGCGCGTCGCGCGGGTCCTCGCGCTCGGGCACCGCGCCGATGGTCAGCCCCTCCGGCAGATCGAAGGGCATGTCCTTCATGCTGTGAATGGCGCAATCGATCTCCCCGTCCAGAAGCGCCTGCTCGATCTCCTTGACGAACAGCCCCTTGCCGCCGACCTTGGACAGCGTGACGTCCAGAATGCGGTCGCCGCGCGTGACGATCGGCTTCACCTCGAACGCATAGTCGAGCCCGGCCGCGGCGCAAGCCTCCTTCAACCGGTCGATCGTCTGTCCCGTCTGGGTCATGGCAAGCGCGCTCTGTCTGCTTCCTACGATAATGGTACGCATGACGTCCTCCTGTATTGGAACGTAAGTGGTATGTAATGGCGAAGCGATCTGATCTCTATGTCTCTTTGTCCTTCTCTTTATCCAGCCGCAGCAGCAGCCCGAGCAGCTCGCCCTCCGGGACGTCCGCCGGGCACGCCTTCCACAGCTCGATCGCCCGGTCCGCGACGGCCTCCCGCAGCAAGCTCCGCCGCCGCGCCGGATCGCTCACGGAGGCGAGCACCGCCCGGCGCAGCTTATAGAGCTGCTCCGCGAGGCGGGCATACTCTTCCCCGTAGCGCTCGGACAGCTCCGCCGCGAGCCGGGAGGCGAACGCCGGCCCCGCTCCCGACGCGCTCACGGCGAAGAGGAGCCGGCCGCGGCGCACGACCGCCGGGGTGACGAAGTCCCCTTCGTCCCCCCGGTCGGCCAGGTTCGCCGGAATGCCGCGAGCTCTCGCCTCCTCCGCAAGGAGACGATTGATCTCCGGCTTGTCCGTTGCGGCGAACAGCAAGGCGGCGCCGTCGAGATCGCTTGGCTCGGCCGCCCGCTCTATCGTCCGAATTCGGCCTTCCTCCGCCCACCTCTTCAGTTGCGGCGCAAGCGTCGGCGCGACAACAAGCACGCTCGCTCCCGCCTCCAGCAGCCCCGCAGCCTTCCTCTCCGCCACCGCGCCGCCTCCCGCCACGACGCACAGCCGGTTCTCCAGATGGAGCACGACCGGGTATCCGGGTACCATTTTGGCCCACCTCGTCTTCCTGCCATCGCTCTTCTTCCAACAACCGCCCGTCTTCTGCAGCCAATAGCTTCTACAGCCAATTATGGAACTCCGACAGAGAACTCGCGAAGAAGCCGACGATCAGCAGCAGGTACCCGTACAGATTCCAGCGCGCCCCCTTCGTGCCGGCGTTCGGATTCGTCCCCTTGCGCACGAGATAGACGATGTACACGGCCGCAGCCGCGAACGACAGCAGCACCCGCAGGTCGAAGATCCGGGAATACCGCTCCTCCAGCAAGAACGCCGCCGTTCCCGTCGACAGGGAGATCAGCAGCAGCGGGACGCCGACGATGCTCGAATGGAACGAGATCTTGTCCAGCGTCTCCAGGCTCGGCATTCGCGTGATCAGCAGCCCGAACCGCTTCTTCTTCAGCCGCTCGTTCAGGAACAGATGCATTCCCGCCAGCAGCGCGGAGATCGTCAACGCGACGAATGCCAGGGTGACCATCGCCACGTGAATGATCAGCAGCCGGTGAGCGACCTCGCCCGATGCCAGCGACACGCCGCCTCCTTGCGGCCTTCCGAGCAGGTTGACCACGAACACCGCGAACGAGACGACGTTGACGAGCAGCACCAGCAGCTGCGCCTTGAAGAACAGATCGATGACGAAGGAGACCGACAGCAGAATCCAGGAGACGAAGAAGACGTATTCCTGGAACGTCACGTCCGGGTTGTCCAGATGGGAGAACAGCAGGTTAAGCAGGAAGAACGTCTGAAGGATCCATGCGAAAACAAGCAGCCCTGTGCCGATCCGTCTCCCGCTCCGCTTGCCATAGGCAACGTCGGATACGAAGAACAGCAGGCTCAGGGCGTAAATATACAGTACGGCATCGGTTAACCAATCGTTCGTCAACATTCGAGAGTCCCTCCCGTGTCCCTTCACGGGATATGAGGCGCTTCGTCAGCGAAGCGCTCCGGCTAATTGGGAGAGCAAGGAAGCGCCCGCCGTCTGCTTCTCGCCTGGCTTCGCTTCTCTGCTCGCGGAGTAATCGGCCGCGCGGGACTTCTCCTGCGCGTTCATCTCCGCCTTCAGACGGTCGACATCCTCCTCCAGGGCGAACAGCTCGGTGAAGGTGTCCATAACGGCCCCGCCGCGCTTCTCCGCGGACATCTCCTTGACCTTCAGGATCGGGTCGTGAATAACTTGATTGAGCATGCTCTTGGTCAGCTTGCTGATGACCTTGATCTGGTGCTCGTCCAGATCGGGCAGCTTGCGAAGCAGGCTCTCCATCGTCCGTTCGTGGACGGAAGCCGTCTTCTCCTGCAGCCCGCGGATCAGCGGGGCGACCCCAAGCGTCGCATACCACTGGCGATAGGCTTCCCGCTCGTCCGAGATCATCGTCTCGATCAGCTCCGCTTCCTTCTTGCGCTTCGATAGATTCGTCTCCACAATGCCCTCCAGATCGTCGATGTCGTAGAGGAACACGTTCGCAAGTCCCGCGATCGCCGGATCGATGTCCCGGGGCACGGCAATGTCGATCAGGAACATCGGCTTGCCCTTCCGCTTCTGCATCGCTCTCTCCACGATGTCCTTGCTCAGCATGTAGCGGTTCGCGCCCGTGCTGCTGATGACGATGTCCGCCTCGTGCAGCTTGTCCATGGCGGCTTCCAGGGGCATCGCAATGCCGTCGAACTTATCCGCCAGCTCCTCGGCCCGGGAGAAGGTCCGGTTCACGACCCACACTTCCTTCGCTCCGTTCGAGCTCAGATGGCGCGCCGTCAGCTCGCTCATCTTGCCGGCCCCGAGAATCATGACCTTCTTGTTGTCAAACCGTCCGAAGATCCGCTTGCCGAGCTCGACCGCCGCATAGCTGACCGAGACGGCGTTCTCGCCGATCGACGTCTCGCTGTGAGCCCGCTTGGCGACGGTGATCGCCTGCTTGAACAACTTGTTGAACAGCGTTCCGGTTGCGCCCTGCTGCTGGGCGAGCAGGAACGCGTCCTTCACCTGGCCGAGAATCTGCGTCTCGCCGATCACCATGGAATCGAGGCCGCACGCCACCTTGAACAGATGCTCGATCGCCTGATCGTCCTCGTACATGAACAGGTAAGGATTAAATTCCATCCGCGGGACGTTGAACCACATCTCCATGAAGGAGCGGATGAAGTGCCCGCAGAGCGTATGCCGATCCACGACAGCGTAGATCTCCGTACGGTTGCAGGTCGCAACGATGACTCCTTCGAGGATGCCCATCGTGCGTCTGAGTGCCTTCAGCGCTTGAGGAAGGTCCTGCTCCGCTAACGCGAACTTCTCCCGTACCTCGACGGGCGCCGTCCGGTAGTTCAAGCCGACCACGATCAAATGCAAGGCCATTCACCTGCCTTTCCGTAAGAGTGCTGCACGCTGCAATTAACTTTCATTATTATAGCATAGTTGTCGCGCACGTCATGAAGGTTTTATGAAAAGTTTGCGAACATGCGAATTCGCGCTTGCCAGTCCATGCAATCCCGTATTTTACCTATTGTTGCCCGAGCGGCGATCATCTTATTCGGGGACGGACGCGGAACGCATAGGAAAAAGCCATAGGAGAACCCCCATGGCTTTGTTGAATTCGCAGCGTCGTTATTGTATGCCGGAACCGTTCGGCCAGCTTCGGATTAAACCAGCTCCGCTTGCTTGCGGGCCGGATCTTCGACCTTGATCTCGCCGAGTCCGCGGACCAGCTTCTTGGCGTGTGTGCTGACCGGCTTGAGCACGCCAACCAGGTAGTCGATCGCAAGCTGGGGATCGACCGTCTCGCCGCATGTGTAGCAGTCAATTGCGGCAAAACCTCTCTCCGGATACGTATGAATGGAGAGGTGACTCTCCGACAACAGAACGAGAACCGTCGCGCCTTGCGGCTCGAATTGCCTGGCCTGAACCGAGAGAACGGTTGCGCCGCAGCTTTCCGCAGCTTCAACCATGTGCGACTGGAGAACTTCCGCGTTGTTCAATAGGTCGAATTCGACACCCCAAGCATCAACCGTAACGTGTCGCCCGAAAGTAGAGTATTCCATCTTCCGGTTCCCCCTTCCTAGGAATAAAATGTGAAGCTCGATTTCATCCGCTAGGACCTACGTCATTCACTTCTCGAGGGAAATTGCATCTCACCGCAATCCATTCCTGAGTGAATCCTGGTTCCTATTGTGTTGTCAACGAAACTAAAAATAACATCTATTCGCCCGAATTGCAACTCCTTTTTATGGGTGAATTTCCAATTTGGACATGCACGCACATACCCGCCGATCAAGCTCAGGATTTCACCAGTTTCTCCACCCACATCCGCATCTGGAGCGCATACGGCTCGAGCTCGCGCTCCTTCGCCAACTCGTTCAGCAGAGCCAGCAGCAGGAACCTCCGGGGCTCCGGGTTCTCCCCCTCCTGCTTAAGCAGCTCCACCACCTGCTCGAGGTCCCGCTTGCGGGAATTCGGCACCTGCAGCTCCGCAATCGTAGACGCAATCCGCTCGAGCACAAGATTCTTGCACCGTTGCGCCGTCTCGCGCAGCGTCTCCGGCGAGCACGACGCGATCTCCGCCATCAACGTATCCGTCAGCATCGGCTTGACTTCGCGCTTCAGCAGCCCTTGCACCAGATCGTCCATCCGCTCCGCGATATAGGGCGACAATTCCTGTACGCTTAGCGGCTTGCCCGATGCCGCAACCTGGAACAGAAATTCCTTGGCCATGGCGGTGAGCATAACGACGGCGTCCCAGGAGAGCTGCCTCAGCTCTTCCCCGTACTGCCGAACGAGCAACTCGCGATTGTAATTCATAAGGCGGGCGCGCATCTGGAAAAGATAGGGACCGATTCGATCATTCTCCTGCGGCATCCGTTCGCCGCGAGCATTTGTTACGAAGAGCTTGTGCGTAAGAAGGAACTGCAATTGGCGCTCGATCTCGGCAACGTACCTCTCGCGGGACGAGAGCGACGCAGCTTCATGGATGCGCTCCATCTGTTCGATCATCTCCAGCCGCCGCTCCTCCAATATTTCAATGAAGAGATCTTCCTTGGATGAGAAAAATTTGTATAACGAGCCTTTGGCGATGCTGCAATCGTCCGCGATATCCTGAATCGAAGTCGCGTCGTAGCCCTTCTCCGTGAACAGCCGCTCCGCGGACTCCACGATTTTTTTCTTCATGATACTCATGGACGACCCTCCGTTTGCAAAAATAGGGGTTGACAAAGCTTTCCGAAAAGGATAAAACTAGGCCACGGACATTTTTGACCGTTCGGTTCTACAGAAAACCATACGGTCAAGATATCGCAAATGAGGGAAATCGTCAACGGTTCCCCAGGAAAGAAGGTTAATTTATGGCAACCGATTCCGTATCAAGCTCACCGAGCGCCGCGCCGTTCTCGATGAAAAAACTGCTCCCGCCGCTCCTTGCCATCATCCTCGGCATGTTTATGGTTATTCTCGATACGACCGTCGTGAATGTCGCGCTGCCGACTCTGGTCGACGACTTCGGCAGCACACTCCATGCGCTGCAGTGGGCCGTCACCGGCTATACGCTGGCGCTGTCGGCCGTCATCCCGCTCGCCGGCTGGATGACCGACCGGTTCGGCTCCAAGCGGGTATTTATCGCCTCCATCGCCCTGTTCACGGCAGGCTCCGCTCTGTGCGCGCTCGCCGGAAGCCCGGAGCAACTCGTCTTCTTCCGCGTGCTGCAAGGACTCGGCGGCGGCATGGTCGCACCGATCGGCATGGCGATGGTGTTCAGAATCGCACCTCCGGAACACCGGGGATCGGTCATGGGCACGCTCGGCATCCCGATTCTGATGGCTCCGCCGCTTGGCGCGGTGCTGTCGGGCTACTTCGTCGAATACGTGTCGTGGCAGTGGATCTTCCTCATCAACGTGCCGATCGGCATCGCCGCGATTATCGTCGCCCTGCGGTTCCTGCCCGCGTTCGCGGCCGGCAAGGCGCCGGCGCTCGACATTCTGGGCATGATCCTCGGGCCGATCGCCTTCGCCCTGCTCGCATACGGCGTCAGCGAGGGCGGGAGCGACTGGGGCTCCGCTGGCGCGCTGACCGGCAGCATCGGAGGCAGCATCGCGCTGCTGCTGTTCATCGCGGTCGAGCTTCGCCACCGCCAGCCTCTGTTGGAGCTGCGCGTGTTCCGCTCTTTCGCCTTCTCGCACGGCATCATCCTGTCCTGGATTCTGTTCGCCGCCCTCTTCGGCTCGATTCTTCTCGTTCCGCTTATGCTGCAGCAGGTCAAGGACTATACCCCATTCCAGACGGGACTTATCCTGGTCCCGCAGGCACTCGGCTCGATGCTGTTCATGCCGATCGGCGGACGGCTCTTCGACCGCATCGGCGCGCGGCCGATCGTCATCGTCGGCACCGTCTTTATCTCCTCGGCTCTGCTCCTCATGTCGCAGATCACGCTTGAGCGCCCGCTCTGGGTGATCATGCTGAACCTGTTCCTGCTTGGCGCGGGCATGGGGCTGTCGATGATGACGATGAACACGTATCTGCTGAACACCGCGCCGCGCGACCTGGTCGGACGGGTCACCCCGTTGACCAACTCGGCCCAGCAGGTTATCGTCTCCTTCGCAATCGCCGGGCTGACCGGCTATCTCTCCAGCCACTCGGCCCAAGTCATGGAGGCGTACAAGGGACCCAATCCGCTGGAAGCGGCCATCGGCGCCTTCGGCGACACCTTCCTCGTGACGGCAAGCCTCGCGCTGTGCGGCTTCGTGCTGAGCTGGTTTATCCGCCGCATCAAGCCGACTGCACCGCAGCAGCAAACGAGCGAACACCAGAACGCGCCTCGCCCCGAGGAGACGATGCTGGCTGGACATTGATAACTCTATTATAATCGAACATCAGGGATAATCGAACTTTAAGGCGCAATTGAAAGGCGTAATCGAACATCAGGCTAATCTTCAGCCTCTCTCTCGGGGGTTGAGGATTAGCCTTTGGGCCCGATTGGCGGGCGGTTCGGACTGCGCTTGGGGCTTGGAGCTTGGAGCTTGGGGGTTGGGGCGAGACATTTTATATGATTTTTCACATTCGTTGGCCCGGAATGGTGGAAATCACGGCGTTTTATGTGATTTTTCGCATATATACGGAAGCTCGGGCCGGAATCCCCTCCATAAATGTGGTTTTTCGCATAAAATCGTCCAAAGTACCCGTCGTCGGCGCGCGCCAATGTGGTTTTTTACATAAAATCCGGCAATATAAAGAAGCCTTCCTGGGAAATCCGGACAGGCTTCTTGTTGTTGATTAAGCTTCCAGAGCGAACAGCAATTGGCTGTGACGCTTCAATCGGGCATCGATCTCGGCGATCTCCGCCTCCGCAACCGCACGGTTCCGCAGGTCCAGCAGCTCGTTGACCGACTGCCAGGCGATCCCGATCTCCCGTTCCACGTCGCACAGCTTAAACTGCTCTTCCATCAAGCCAATCGAATTGCGCTGCTCGAACACGGTGCGAATCTCGCCGCCCTTGCATTCCGCAATCCGGACTACCTTGCCGCTTCGATAATGGTACACCATCGTAAAACCGGTATAGATTCGATTGACGACCGCATCTCCCCGGAAGGTCGATACGAGCTTGCGCAGGAAGTTCGTCAACCTCGGCTTAACGACCCGGCAGCTCAAGGCGCATACATATATTCCGTTCTCGCGCTCGAAGCTCAAGCGGAGCGATTCGCCTGCGGAATCGTCCTCGAGAACCCATTCGTGGCTCCCCGTATCCAGCACGAACACTTGATGGCGCAGCTCCAGCGAATCGCTCAGAGCGAAGAGGGCTTGCATGTCGGCTTCCGTCAGCTTCAAGGTTGCGTTCACATACTCCGTGGCTACTCGCTCAGCCATAAGAGATCTCCTCAATTCCATTTTCCTGCAAGGTTGTATCGCACGATTCTTTATTCATTATACGATAATTGCGGGAACGTTTCTTGCTTGCGAGCCGCGAATTTCAAGGATAAACGCTTAAAATTCGAACTGTCCGGGATTTACCGCGAGCTATTGCCCGTTATCCTCGATTTCCTGCGGGTCATTCTGCGGATTCCGCGGGAGTCTCGCCGGGCAAACCGGCCGCTTGCTCGATAATGCTCCATAATTCGTCCCTTCCTTGACCCGTCTCCGAGGAGAAGAGCACAAGCGGCTGCCCCTTGGGCATGCCGAGCGTCTCCCTCACGATCTTGCCGTGCTTCGGCATCTGACTCTTCGTGAGCTTGTCCGCCTTCGTTCCGACGATACAGATCGGAATGCCGTAATGCGAGAGCCACTCGTACATCGAGACGTCGAGCGCAGTCGGAGGATGCCTCAGATCGACGAGCTGAAGAACAAGCTTCAAGGGCTCCCGCTCGCGGAGGTAATTCTCGATCATGCGTCCCCATGCCTCGCGTTCCGTCTTCGATACCTTCGCGTAGCCGTAGCCGGGAACATCGACGAAGAACAGTTCTTCGTTGATGCGATAGTAATTGAGCTGCTGCGTCTTGCCGGGCTGGGAGCTCGTCCGCGCCAGGTTCTTGCGAAGCAGCAGCTTGTTGATCAGCGACGACTTGCCCACGTTCGAGCGACCTGCCAGAGCAATCTCCGGCAGGCCATCGTCCGGATATTGCTTCGGACTTACCGCGCTGATAACGAATTCGCTGGATTTAATTTTCATAAGGTCGCCATTCTCCTGTCAATGTGCGCCGAGAGGCGGAATGTCTCCGGCGTCTTCGGGCGCGCCCCCGAGGGCAACGTTCTCCGCCGACAGCGCCTCCGATTCGTCGCCTTCCCCGAGGCTCGGCAGCGGATCGGACAGAGCGTGCAGCAGAACCTCGTCCAGGTGGGCAACCGGAACGAACGTCATCTCCTGCATGATGCTGTCCGGAATGTCGCGCAGGTCCCGTTCGTTGTCCTTCGGAATAAGAACCTTCTTGATGCCGGCGCGATGGGCCGCAAGCGACTTCTCCTTGAGCCCGCCGATCGGCAGCACCCGGCCGCGCAGCGTGATCTCTCCGGTCATCGCGACCTCGCGGTTCACCCTGAGGCCGGTAAGCGCCGAGACGAGCGCAGTCGCCATCGTGATGCCGGCGGAAGGTCCGTCCTTCGGAATCGCTCCCTCGGGAATATGAATATGAATATCGTTCTTCTCATGGAACTGGGGATCGATTCCCCATTCCTTCGACCGGCTGCGGATATAGCTGAACGCCGCCTGCGCGGACTCCTTCATGACGTCGCCGAGCTTGCCCGTAAGCGTCAGCTTGCCCGCCCCCGGCATGACCGTCACCTCGATAACGAGCGTGTCGCCGCCGACTTCGGTCCAGGCCAGCCCGGTAACGGCTCCGATCTGGTCCTCCAGCTCGGCCATGCCGTAGCGGTACTTGGACGGCCCGAGGTATTCCCTCAGCTTCGCCTCGTCGATGACGATCGGCGCCGCCTCCGGATTCGCGACGATCTCCTTCGCCGACTTGCGGCAGATCGCGGCGAGCTGCTGCTCGAGATTGCGCACGCCCGCTTCGCGGGTGTAGTCGCGAATAAGCATCATGAGGACGTCCGTGTCCATGGTCATCTGCTCCGGCAACAAGCCGTGGTCCTTGATCTGCTTGGGAAGCAAGTGCCTGCTTGCGATCTCCAGCTTCTCAAGCTCGGTGTAGCCCGGGATGTAGAGAAGCTCCATCCGGTCGAGCAGCGGACGCGGAATCTGATGAACGGCGTTCGCCGTCGTAATAAACATGACCTTCGAGAGATCGAACGGCATCTCGACGTAATGGTCGCTGAACGTAGAGTTCTGTTCCGGATCGAGCACCTCCAGCATGGCCGAGGCGGGATCGCCGCGGAAGTCCATCGCCATCTTGTCGATCTCGTCGAGCAGGAACACCGGATTCTGCGTGCCCGCCGTGCGCATGCCCTGAATGATTCGTCCCGGCATCGCCCCGACGTACGTGCGGCGATGTCCGCGAATCTCCGCTTCGTCCCTTACTCCGCCGAGCGAGATTCGCACGAACTCCCGGCCGAGCGACTTCGCGATCGAGCGGCCGAGCGACGTCTTGCCGACGCCCGGAGGACCGACGAGGCACAGGATCGGCCCCTTGAGCTTCTTGACAAGCTGCTGGACGGCGAGGTATTCGAGCACCCGCTCCTTCGGCTTGTCGAGACCGTAATGCTCTTCGGCGAGCAGCTTCTCCGCGTCTGCGATATCGAGGTGATCCTCCGTCTCCTTCGTCCACGGCAGGGCGAGCAGCCATTCCACATAGGTGCGGATGACTCCGCCTTCCGCAGAGGAGGCGGGCATCTTCTCGAGGCGATCGATCTCCTTCATGACCTTGGCGGCGATCTTCTCGGGGAGCTTCGCCTCTGCGAGCTGATTCCGCAGCTCCTCGACCTCGCCGGCGCGCCCTTCCTTCTCGCCGAGCTCCTTCTGGATCGCCTTCATCTGCTCGCGCAAGTAGTATTCCTTCTGCGTCTTCTCCATCTGCTTCTTGACGCGCTGGCTGATCTTGCGTTCCAGCTCGAGCACCTCGCGCTCGTTGTTCAGGAAGTCGAGCAGCTTCTCCAGGCGCTTGCGGACGTCGACCGTCTCGAGAATCTCTTGCTTGTCTTTGATCTTCAGCGAGAGATGGCTTGTGATCACATCGGCGAGACGGCCCGGCTGCTCGATATCGGAGACGGCGGCCAGCGTCTCGGGCGTGACCTTCTTCGAGAGATTGATGTAGTTCTCGAACTGGCTGAGCACGGCGCGCATCAGCGCGTCCAGCTCGGGGTCCGAACCGTTCTGCTCGCCCAGCTCCTTCACGACAACCTCGTAAAATTGCTCGTTAGGCAAATATTGCTCGATCTCGGCGCGGGTGACCCCTTCAACCAGCACGCGGATCGTTCCATTCGGCAGTTTAAGCATCTGTCTGACTTTGGCGATCGTGCCTACCTTGTAGATATCCTCTTGCGTCGGCTCCTCGATGTTCACTTCGGACTGCGAGCAGAGAAGGATCATGTGGTCGTCGATCATGCATTGCTCCAACGCCTTGATCGACTTCTCCCGTCCGACGTCAAGATGCAGCACCATGCTGGGGTAGACAAGGAGCCCTCTCAGGGGCAGCAGGGGCAGGGTACGGCTTTTGGATTTAGGCGAACCCATGATCCGACACCTCCAAAGATGTAATAAATAAGCTTGAGATCGGCTTCTTCAGTCATTGTATCAAATGTTATCGGCAGTCGCAAAAAAGCCCGCCTCACTCGCCTATGGCAAGAGAAGGACCAAACGGCACGAATCGGCCGCTTGGTCCTGGAAGCGCAAGCCGTTATGAGGTTGTCGCGAGGGTCGGATCAGCCCGGCGCCGTCGCGCCCGGAGCGCCCGCAGACGGATTCGCGTGCCCGCCCGGCGGATAAATCGGCGGCGCGGCAAGCTCGGCCTGCGGCGCGAGACCTCCCGCGTGAAGAACGGAGATCGGGACCGCGGCGAACGGCTCGACCGCCGCCCGCTCGGCCTCTTCCTTCTTCGAGCTCTGCATGAAGGTCTCTCCGAACACGCGGGCGTACACTTCCTCGATCGTCTCGACCGGGATGACCTTCACCCCTTCGAGCCCCTCGAAGATGGCCTGCCAGTTCTCCTTCGGGACGAGCACCGTCTCGGCGCCCGCCTGGAACGCCGCCTCCACCTTGGCGATGACGCCGCCGACCGGCTTCACGCGGCCGTGGATGCTGATCTCCCCCGTCATCGCCAGCTTATTGTCCACCGGCCGTCCCGTGATCGCCGAGGCGATCGCCACCGTCATCGCGATGCCGGCCGAAGGCCCGTCGACCGGCGTTCCTCCCGGGAAGTTGATGTGCAGGTCATAGTTCTCCGGCCTGAGCCCGAACTTGCGCGCGATCGTCAGCACGTTGTCGACGGAGCCCTTGGCCATGCTCTTGCGGCGCAGCGTCCGCCCGCCCCCGCCCAGCTCCTCCTCGTCGACGACGCCGGTGATCGTGAATTGCCCTTTGCCCGGCGCGGCGGGCATCGCGGTCACTTCGATCTCGAGCAGAGCGCCCATGCTCGGTCCGTACACGGCCAGCCCGTTCACGAGCCCGACTTGCGGCTCCGACGGAATCTTCCGATCCGGGCGCGGCGGAAGCTGGCTGCTGTTGACGACCCACTCCACGTCGGATGCCGAGATGCCCTGACGGTTCTCCGACAGCGCAAGCCCTGCCGCGAGCTGGATGATGTTGACCGCCTCGCGGCCGTTCGTCGCGTATTGCTTCACGACTCCTACCGCATCCGGCTGCGGCGGGAAGCCGATCTTCGCGATCGCGTTCTCTGCGATCTGACCGATTTCGGACGGAAGCAGCGGACGGAAGTAAATCTCCATGCAGCGGCTTCTCAGTGCCGGAGGCAGCTCGTTCGGGGACCTGGTCGTCGCGCCGACGAGACGGAAGTCCGCCGGCAGGCCGTTCTGGAAGATGTCATGGATATAGAGCGGAATGTTCGGGTCCTCCGCATGGTAATAAGCGCTCTCGAGATACACCTTGCGATCCTCGAGCACCTTCAGCAGCTTGTTCATCTGGATGGGATGCAGCTCGCCGATCTCGTCGATAAACAGAATGCCTCCGTGCGCCTTCGTGACCGCTCCGGGCTTCGGCTGCGGAATACCGGCCACTCCCATCGCTCCCGCGCCCTGATAGATCGGATCGTGCACCGAGCCGATCAGCGGGTCGGCGATGCCGCGCTCGTCGAAGCGGGCGGTCGTCGCGTCGATCTCGGTGAACTTCGCATCGAGCCGGAAGGGGGACGCCGAATTCTTCTTCGCTTCCTCGAGCACAACCCGGGCCGCAGCGGTCTTGCCCACGCCGGGCGGGCCGTAAACGATGACGTGCTGCGGATTGCCGCTGCACAGAGCCGCCTTAAGCGCTCTCAGCCCTTCCTTCTGCCCGACGATATCGCTCATCGAGGCAGGGCGCGTCTTCTCAGACAGCGGCTTCGTCAACGAGATCGAACGAAGCTTGCGCAGCTTGTCCATCTCCTTGCGCGATTCCCGGTCGACGGCCGTCCGATTGCTTTTCTGATTGCGAAGCAGATTCCAGAAGTAGACGCCGATAACGACGGCGAAGAACACTTGCACCAACATAAGCAGCGTACCTAAGGTCAATTCGATCCCATCCTTTCCGTGCATAAAAAAACCGGCATCCGGGCTACTACATGGTAGTATTGCCCGAATCCCGGCGGATATAGTCATGGAAGCCCTTAAAGCTCGTGAATTGGCGGCAACACGCGAGTTCGCGAATCGCCTCCCGGAATTTTCTCAGTGCGGCTGGTGCTGCTTGCGTCCGGGAATCTCTCCCGTCTCGGCGTATACGGCCGCAATGTGGTCGATCTCCTTCTTCAGCTCGGACACAAGATCGGCTTCGGGGATTTTGCGAACCATCTCCCCGTAGCGGAACAGCAGGCCTTCGCCGCGGGCGCCGGCGATGCCGATGTCCGCTTCCCTCGCTTCTCCGGGGCCGTTGACGGCGCAACCGAGCACCGACACCTTGATCGGCACCTTCAGCTTGGAGAGATACTCCTCCACTTCGTTGGCGACGGAGAACAGATCGATGTCGAGCCGTCCGCACGTCGGACAGGAGACAAGCGTCGGCGCGTCCGTGATCAAGCCGAACGTCTTCAGCAGCTCGCGGGCGACCTTGATCTCCTCGACCGGGTCCGCGCTAAGCGAGATGCGCATCGTATTGCCGATGCCGGCGTTCAGAAGCACGCCGAGTCCGGCCGCGCTCTTCACCGTTCCGGAGAACAGCGTGCCCGCTTCGGTAATGCCGAGGTGCAGCGGATACTTGATGATCTGGGCCGCCTTCGTATAAGCTTCGATCGCCATCGGAACGTCGGAAGCCTTCAGAGAGACGATGATGTCGTGGAAGTCGAGCTCCTCAAGAATTCCGATATGGAACAAGGCGCTCTCCACGATCGCATCGGCAGTCGGATAGCCGTACTTCTCGAGCAGATGGTTCTCCAGCGAGCCGGCGTTGACGCCGATCCGGATCGGAATGCCCTTCTCCTTGCACGCCTTGACGACGGCCTCCACCTTCTCGCGGCGGCCGATATTGCCCGGATTGATCCGTACCTTGTCGATGCCGTTCTCGATAGCCAGGAGAGCCAAGCGATAGTCGAAGTGGATGTCGGCGACGAGAGGGATCGAAATCCTCTTCTTGATCTCCTTGATCGCTTCCGCCGCTTCCTTGTTGTTTACCGTGACGCGAACGAGCTGGCAGCCGGCTTCTTCCAGCCGCTTGATCTCGGCTACGGTCGCCGCAACGTCGGCCGTCTTGGTTGTGCACATGCTCTGCAGCAGCACTTGGTTGTTCCCGCCGATCGTCAGGTTCCCCACCCGGACGGGCACGGTATCGGTACGTCTATACATGTCTCCCAATCTCCCCGTATACGCCAAATCCCACCCTCCGCTCGCGCGAACGCGAACTCGGGGTGGAACCGGCAGACTTCAACGCAGGTAAGCCGGCAACGTCGTTCCGCTCGCCAGGAGCCGGAAGCTTCCGCTTGTTCTTACGCGCTTTCTTCTTTTTTCTTGCCTTTCTTCGTCGTCAGCTCCGGAGCGATCTTCTCGCGGACGACCTTCTCGGTAATGACGCAGTTCGTCACGTCCTCGCGGGACGGGATCTCGTACATTACCTCGAGCAGGAAGCCTTCGATAATGGCGCGAAGACCGCGTGCTCCCGTGTTGCGCTTGATCGCCTCGCGGGCAATCTCCTCGAGCGCGCCTTGCTCGAACTCGAGCTTGACGTTGTCCATCTCGAGCAGCTTCTGATACTGCTTGACGAGAGCGTTCTTCGGTTCGGACAGAATCCGTACGAGAGCGGGCTCATCCAGCGGCTCCAGCGAGGAGATGACCGGCAGACGGCCGACGAATTCCGGAATCAGGCCGAACTTCAGCAGGTCTTCCGGCTGCACCAGGGACAGGTATTCGCCCGGCTTCAGATCCTTCTGGCCTTCGGCTCCGGTGCTGAAGCCGATGACCTTCTTGCCGATGCGGCGCTTGATGATCTGCTCCAGGCCGTCGAATGCGCCGCCGCACAGGAACAGGATGTTCGTCGTGTCGATCTGGATAAACTCCTGGTGCGGATGCTTGCGTCCGCCTTGCGGAGGAACGGAAGCGACCGTGCCTTCGAGAATCTTCAGCAGCGCCTGCTGCACGCCTTCGCCGGAGACGTCGCGCGTAATCGAAGGGTTCTCCGACTTGCGGGCAACCTTGTCGATCTCGTCGATATAGATAATGCCGCGCTCGGCCTTCTCCACATCGTAGTCGGCCGCTTGGATCAGCTTCAGCAGAATGTTCTCGACGTCCTCGCCGACATAGCCCGCTTCCGTCAAGGAAGTGGCGTCCGCGATCGCGAACGGAACATTCAGAATCTTCGCCATCGTCTGGGCGAGCAGCGTCTTGCCGGAGCCCGTCGGGCCGACGAGCATGATGTTGCTCTTCTGAAGCTCGACGTCCTCGATCTTGCTCTGCGAATTGATCCGCTTGTAGTGGTTGTAGACCGCTACGGAGAGGGACTTCTTCGCTTGCTCCTGGCCGATGACGTATTGGTCCAGGATGTTGCGGATATCCTTCGGCTTCGGGATATCCTTCAGATCGAGCTCTTCCTCGTGCCCGAGCTCCTCTTCCACGATCTCGGTGCACAGCTCGATGCACTCATCGCATATATAGACGCCGGGACCGGCGACCAGCTTGCGAACCTGGTCTTGCGACTTGCCGCAGAAGGAGCACTTCAGTTGGCCCTTCTCGTCGTTGAATTTGAATCCCATGGGATCACTCCTTAACCGTTGATGGGAGAGGCGATGACCTTATCCACAAGTCCGTAAGCGCGGGCATCCTCGGCGCTCATGAAGTTGTCGCGATCGGTATCCTTCTCGATGGTCTCGTAGCTCTGACCGGTACGTTCAACATAGATGCGGTTCAACTTCTCCTTGGTCTTGATAATCCAGTCGGCATGAATCTTGATGTCGGCTGCCTGCCCTCTGACACCGCCAAGCGGCTGGTGAATCATGATCTCGCTGTTCGGAAGCGCGAAGCGCTTGCCCTTGGCTCCCGCTGTCAGAAGCAAGGACCCCATGCTCGCGGCCATCCCGACGCAGATCGTGCTTACATCCGGCTTGATGAATTGCATCGTATCATATATTCCCATTCCGGCCGTAACGGAACCGCCGGGAGAATTGATATACAGGCTAATATCCTTCTCTGGATCATCTGCCGCCAGGAAAAGCAGTTGGGCAATGATGGAATTGGCTACATCGTCATCTATTGCACTTCCGAGAAAAATTATTCTGTCCTTGAGCAGACGGGAATAAATATCGTACGATCGTTCTCCGCGGTTCGTCTGTTCGACGACGATCGGTACCAAGTTCATGGATTCCAACCTCTTTTCTCTAATGGACTTAAATACATTTGGTGGACTTAAATGCAGTGGTGGCCTTGAATGCGTTGGACTTCGAGTATCGGTAATATTCTAACACGTTCAATGCGCAATGTCATGCGAGCGGAAAGTCCGTATTCGGATTCAGGCTTATGTAGGGTGAAAAACAAGGCACGCGGGAATGCCACGTGCCTTGTTCGATGTAGGTACCGATATCGATTACGCGTTCTTGCTGTTCTCAACGAGGAACTTAACCGCTTTGCGTACCTTCAGATCGGCTGTCAAGGTGCTGATGTAACCGTTCGAGGTGAAGATGTTGCGAAGCTCGTCCGCCGTGCGGCCGTACATCTTCGCGAGGTTCGCCAGCTCCTCGTCCAGCTCTTCGTCCGTTACTTCGAGGTTCTCAACCTTCGCTACTTCCTCAAGGACAAGATTGTTCCGGACGCGCTTCTCGGCGTCGGTCTTCATCTGACCCTTCAGCGCAGCTTCGTCCTGGCCGCTGAACTGGAAGTACAGCTCGAGCGTCATGCCTTGCTGGCGGATGCGGCTCTCGAAGTCCTTGAGCATGTTGTCGACTTCGTTATCGATCATCACTTCCGGCACGTCGACTTCCGCGCCTTCGGACGCTTTCTCGATGATGGCGGATTCGCGAGCGACTTCGGCATCCTTCACCTTGCGCTCCTTAAGCTTGCTCGACAGATCGGCTTTGTATTCATCCAACGTATCGAATTCGCTGACATCCTTCGCGAACTCGTCGTCGAGTTCCGGCAGATTCTTGCGCTTGATCTCGTGCAGCTTCACCTTGAATACGACAGGCTTGCCCGCGAGCTCCTCGGCTTGGTAGTTCTCCGGGAACGTCACTTCGATGTCCTTCTCTTCCGCGATGTTCAGGCCGACCACTTGGTCTTCGAAGCCCGGAATGAACGAGCCGGAGCCCAGCTCGAGCGAATAGCGCTCGCCCTTGCCGCCTTCGAACGGCACGCCGTTATCGAAGCCTTCGAAGTCGATAACCGTCATGTCGCCCAATTGAGCCGGACCTTCGTCGATCACGACGAGCTCGGCATGGCGCTGCTGCAGACGGTTCAGTTCGGCCGTCACTTCTTCTTCGCTGACTTCGGCGTCGGCGGCAGGAGCTTCCAGCCCCTTGTACTCGCCCAGCTTCACTTCCGGCTTGACGGTTACCTTGGCCTTGAACTTGAACGCTTGGCCCTTCTCGAATTGCTCGACGTCGACGCTCGGACGGTCGACCGGCACGATGCCGGTTTGGTCTACCGCATCGCTGTACGCGTCCGGCAGCAGAATGTCGATCGCGTCCTGATACAGGCTTTCTACGCCGAAGCGAGCTTCGAAGATTGCGCGCGGCACTTTGCCTTTGCGGAATCCAGGAACGTTAACCTTCTGCACGACTTTCTTGAACGCCTTGTCCAGCGCGCCCGCGACTTGCTCCGCATCGATCTCGACTTCGAGCAGACCGATATTCTTTTCTATTTTTTCCCAAGTTGCTTTCATAATTTGCATTCCCCTCCGAAGACGGCTTGCCGACCTGGCGGCAGCTTTACATAAACCATTCTATTATAAACAACCCTACTCATCATTTCAAGGGCCGAATGCTGCCACGTGTGCAATCATGCATCCGGGGCCAATTCGCCGGCATACATCCGCAGCCACCGCAGCGCCTGCTCGTAGCGGAACCGGAGATCTCCCGTTATGCCGTACTGCTCCCGCACCCAGTCGTCTCCCTGCTTCCCGTGCAGCTTCTCGGTGAGGAACTGGTGGACCGCCGCAGCCCAAGTATCGGTCGCCCCGTCCTCCTCCTCGATCATGTGCCGATAAATCGGCGTGCCGAAGGCGACCTGAATGCATTCCTTCCACATCTCCTCGGCGAAGTAGCTGAGCGTCGGATCGGACACTTCCGCAGTCTGACGCACGCGATCCAATACGTCCGACACCGCCGGCGGGAAATCCGCGAATTGCAGAGGAACCGCCTCCGCCTCCGCCTGCAGCAGCTCCCCGCCGCGAAGGAAATGAACGGCCCCCGCCGCCCCCTGCCTGCGAAGGGTCTGCAGCGCGCGGAATTGAACGATGGCGTGATGCTCCGAGTCAAGCAGCCACTTGCGAAGCGCGCCTTCGATCTCCGGATGCTCCACATAGGAGAGCTGCCCCAGAATCATCAGTTGCTGCTCCGGGTCCTCCGATCCGCCCAGCCCGGCGAGCAGCCTCGGAATATATTCGGCGTCCTGGCCCGTTCGCTCGGCAAGCCTCTGCCTCAGCGTCTCCTCCGCGTCTTCCTCCTCGTCCTCCAGCAGCGCTTCCCCGGAGAAGAAGCCTTCTCCCGCCTCCGGGAACGCCGCTTCCAGCCAGCCGAGCAGCGCCTGCCACTCCGTATGATGACGCTCCGCCTCGCCTCCGCACTGAAGCAGGAATTGGAGCAATCCCTTGGCGTCCGCGTATCTCTCGGTCTCGAGCATTCTCGTTAATTGTATCTGATAGTAATCCAACGTCTTGGGGAACAAGACCAAGTTATCCTTCGCTTCACTCACAAGGCGAACCCCTTCCTGTCGGCCGTCCGGCCTTCGGTTGCCGATTCCCCCGCATTATACCATGAACTTCTTCGAAAAAGGAAAATCCTCCAAATCTTCAAACGCGCATCGCATGGAACACATCGTATCGCTTGGAACGCCCATTGTTCGAACATGCATTGTCATGGCTCGGCGGGTATGCTATTATAATCTGCACGGGAACCATCCTGCGGGTGTAGTTCAATGGCAGAACGCCAGCTTCCCAAGCTTGAGGCGAGGGTTCGATTCCCTTCACCCGCTCCAGTTCATGCGACAGAAGCTCTGCGATGCAGAGCTTTTTTAGTTTGATTCCGCTTTGTCGACAGGGCTGGAATATACTTGATATTATTAGATAATTGCTGCAAATATTGATTCAAATTGGGCGAAAATGGACAAAAATCAAGTAGCGTCACAGTCGCACAGGTCCGTCTTGTTCAGATTGTTAACACTTCTCTAGCGGATTATCCATCTTTTTCTAACAATTGTCTGGTAGGCTGTCTCTATCAAGAATCGTTAGCGGAGGGATCCCCATGAGGAATATGGAGACGACTGTACATTCGCTCGACAACGAGAGGCTGCTGCACGAATTCCGGGACGCGTCGGAGCGTTCCATGGACGATGAATTCATCCAGATTCTCCTTCGGGAGATCAAGGAACGGCGGTTGACGATCGAAGAGGTCATTCGCGAGATCGGCTTGCATTGAGACCGGCAGTGTCACGGATTCGGGACCGGGCATAGGCTGATATCATCCTGATTGTGGAGGAATCGATATGGCCCTTGGCCCCTTCGGCCCATACCCGCCCTACCCGTATCCTTATCCGCCGTATCCGTACCCTTACCCGTACCCGCCCGCACTGCTTCCGATCCCGTTCGGACCGTTCTTCCCCGGCGCCGGATTCGGCCCCGGCTTTCCCGGCCCTGGTCCCGGTCCGGGCTTCGGTCCCGGATTTCACGGTCCGGGCTTCGGTCCCGGATTTCACGGTCCGGGCCCCGGATTCCACGGCCCCGGACCCGGCGCACACATCGGCGGCTTCCATCGCGCGCAGGCGAAGGAATAGCGAGCGGAGCACCGCCCGGCCCGGACAACCGTCCCGACCGGATAATCGTCCCAAGTCGTCTCTCCCGTCGCTTCGACGGGCGGGGCGGCTTTTTTCCGAGATAATAATGGACAACCTAGCAACACCGCACCTCCCCATCACGAGCCGACAGGAGAACACACGATGACAATCCGACCTGCAACGCCGCGCGACGCCGAGCCCGTCGTCCGGCTTATCGTTCGCGCCATACACGACATTGCCCTGCAACTGACCGGCGAGACGTCCGAGCAAGCGGCCGCGCGGCAGTTGGAGCAGTATTGCCAGACGGAAGGCAACCGCTTCAGCTACCGCAACATTCTGGTTAAACAATCGGAAGGCGAAGTCGCGGGCATGATTCTCTGCTATCACGGCAGCGACGCCCCGAGCCTCGACAAGCCGATCCAGGACCGGCTGCGCGCAACACTCGGCGATGCGAACGCCGTCCTCGATGTCGAAGCCGACCCCGACGAATTTTACATCGACTCGTTCGCCGTGTTCGAGGACTATGCGGGGCGGGGCTTCGGAACCGAGCTGCTTGACGCCGCCGAAGCCTGGGCTGCGCGGCTGGGCCACCGCAAGCTCGCGTTAAACGTCGACTACGCCAACGAGAGAGCGCATTCCCTCTACCTCCGCCTCGGTTACGTCCAGAACAAGGACGTGACGATCAACGCGCTGCCGTTCCGTCATATGGTCAAATTTATATAGCTGCCTGCAGCCCATCTATCCGCCAATGAGCCGTCCGCCCACGTGCCCGCCCTGCGCCCTTACGCCCATACGCCCATGCGCCCATACGCCATGCACCCATGCGTCCATGAGCTCGCCCATCCGCCCTCCGATCCGATGATCCACGCGATTTTATGCGTTTTTTCACATTCGTCGGCACGGATTCCGCATATAGTCGGGCGTTTTATGCGATTTTTAGCATACATCCGGCGCTTCGGACCGGAATCGCCGCCATGGATGCGGTTTTTCGCATATAATCGCCCAAGTGACCCGTTATGGAGCTGCGCCAATGTGAATTTTCGCATAAAACCCGTCATCCGCGCCCAAAGCTCGGGATTGCCGGGCCGGGCCGAATCGGGGCCAAGGGATAAGGCGGGAGCTCGAGCGTATCCGGTCCATTTTTCCCAAAAATGTACTTGAGCTCGCGAGCGCCCTGTGGTAATATAATCTGGCTGTGTCCCAGTAGCTCAGTAGGATAGAGCACTCGCCTTCTAAGCGAGTTGTCGGGGGTTCGAATCCCTCCTGGGACGCCATTTATCCAAGAGATAAGCAACGTCGACAAATATTCAAAAACCTCGGATGCCTTGATACATAAGGAACTCCGAGGTTTTTCCTTGTTATCCTCTCTGGCTATATTGGCTGGCAGGCGGAATCGTTGTTGCGGCGGTCATTCATTTTATGTTTAAAATCTCCCGCAATCGCCTATATAGAGTGGTGGTCGTTGTGCTTGGATTGGCCGCATGGGCTGCAGTCGGGATAAATATGATTCTATATCCGGACACATGGTAGAACCGACTGCGCGCACTGCCACCCGTCGAACCTCCTCTCTCGCAATCCCCCGTTACGCCGCGGAGGCTGTTTTTTAATCCGTGCCGCTCGGGGTAATAACGATCATACATTCGAACGGAAGGGAGGCGCTGCCCCATGAATCCGATGAGAACGCTGATGAACCGGCTGCCGCCGCGCCTTCGCGGCTTGATCGCGCAATTCAACGAGACGGACGTCCTCTCCTTGGGCGCCCAGCTCAGCTATTACTTGATTCTGGCCTTCTTCCCGTTCCTCATCTTCCTGATCAGCTTGATCGGCTACTTCCATCTATCCTCGGATACGCTGATGGACATCTTGACACGCCTTCTGCCGAACGCTACCGGAAGCTCGGTGCGGGACGTCGTCGGCGAAGTGACCGCGAACCAGAGCGGGGCGCTGCTCTCCGTCGGTCTGCTCGGCTCGATCTGGTCGGCCTCCGGCGCCGTGAACGCGATGATCAAGGGACTCAACAAAGCCTACGGCGAACAAGAGCAGCGGGCGCTCTGGAAGATGCGCGGCATCTCGCTGCTGGCCACTCTCGTTCTCGCCGCGATCATCATCATGGTTATGGCTCTGCTCGTGTTCGGACAGACGATCCAGGAGGAGCTGTTCACCCGGCTCGGCGTGCCGGATCATTGGTCGAGAGTGTGGTCGGTGCTCCAGGTCGTCGCTCCGGTCGTCGTTCTTTTCTGCGTGTTCCTGCTGCTCTACCGCATGCTGCCGGATCGCCGCCTCACCTGGCCGGAAGTGATGCCGGGCTCCATCTTCGCCTCGGTCGGCTGGATCGCCTCCTCGCTGCTCTTCTCGTTCTACGTGAACAACTTCGGCAACTACAGCCGGACGTACGGAAGCCTCGGCGGCGTCATCGTGCTGCTGATCTGGCTGTACCTCAGTTCGATCATCCTGCTCGTCGGGGGCATCGTCAACGCGGATATGGCGAACAACAAGCGGCAAGCGTAATTTTTCGCGGGAATGCGGTCCTCGCCGATTGCTTGTCTCCTCCCGATTCGGTACCATAATAGCTGGAACCCAATTCGACAGCCGGAGGCTCCCCACGATGATCTCGTTCCTGCTCACCGTCAAACGCACGCTGACGGACTTCGCCACTCCTTCAAGGACAAGCGCTTCCGCAGCCTGTTCCTGACGACTCTTCTCATCCTAAGGTGTTCACGATGATTTACACGCTGGCGGGAATCGGCGTCGTCTTCGGCTTCGTGTTCTGCATCACGAAGGGGATTCACTTCTCCAAGGAGGACAAGGACGAGAAGAAGGGCGAAGAGAAGCCTGCCGGGAAAAACGGAAAGGGAGCGCCCCGTTCGCACGGGTAGCGTGCCCCGGCTCGTCTGCGGAGTCGGAACGTAAGGAAGGTGATGGCCCATGTGGCTCGTTTATGCGTTGCTCTCGGCCGTAATGGCGGCGCTTGTCGCCCTCTTCGGCAAGATCGGATTAAAGGACCTGGACGCGAATGCGGCCACCGCCATCCGATCCGTTATCATGGCCGTGTTCTTGGTGGCCGTCGTCTTCGTTCAAGGCAGAAGCGAACAGCTCGGCGAGATTCTCGCCAATCGCAAGGCGCTGCTCTTCATCGTGCTGAGCGGAACCGCCGGGGCGCTGTCCTGGCTGTTCTACTTTATCGCGCTCAAGAACGGCAAGGTGTCGCAGGTGGGCCCGATCGACAAGCTGAGCGTCGTCTTCGCCGTCCTGCTGGCCCTCCTCTTCCTGGGGGAGAAAATCTCGCTGGTCAACGGAATCGGAATCGCGCTTATTGCGGTCGGAGCCATTCTGGCGGCGCTGAACTGACGGCATGAGACGCGTATGCGCCATTGCGGCGGCGCTCGTCGCCGCGGGATTCGTCGCGGCTTATCGGAACGAGCTGCTGGCCTTCCTCGGCGAGGCCGATTATGCGGTCGTCTACCTGATCGCGCTGGCGCTTGTGCTCGTCCCCGCGGTGCCGTATAAGGTCGTGATCGCGACGCTCGGCTACGCGCTCGGCCCGCTCGCCGGGGCGCTCGTCAGTTGGCTGGCGGCCACGACCGCTTCGCTCCTCGTCTTCGCGCTGGCGCGGTATCTCTTCCGCGAGCCGGCGAGCCGT
The DNA here is from genome assembly GCF_004801405.1 of Cohnella fermenti. Lineage (GTDB taxonomy): Bacteria > Bacillota > Bacilli > Paenibacillales > Paenibacillaceae > Cohnella > Cohnella fermenti. The sequence continues at coordinate 122,774 of NZ_SSOB01000003.1, read as the reverse complement.
TACCTCGGCCGCTTCTCCGGCACGGCCAAGCTGGCGGAGGCGATGGAGCGCCGGCCGTTCCTCGCGGTGCTGACCGTACGCCTGATTCCCGTCCTGCCGCAGGCGCTCGTCAACGTCTACCCCGCGCTGACCAGAATCGGGATCGGCCCTTATCTGCTGGCGTCCGCCCTGGGCAAAATCCCGTCCATCCTGCTGTTTGCCTATCTCGGCAAGGACATGTTCTCGGACCCGTCCAGCTTCCTGCTGTTCCTCGCCGCCTACGCGCTGGTCTTCCTGATCGGGTACGGGGGCTATCGCAGATGGGCAAGGGAGAAGAGAGCATAAGCGGCCGGACGACTTGGACGATTTTACTTTTGCGATTTCTTTTGCGATTTTATATGAATTTTTGTGCCAATGCGATTTTTCGCATAAAGTCCGGCAACCAGCAGCGATGGCGACAAAACAGGCGACAAACAAAGCGATAAGAAAAACGCCTAACGGTCCTTTGAGTGCGAGCTTTTGTACTCTTATCCATCGACTCCAGCGTCATGCAGCAAGGCGCTATCCCCCTTCTGCTCGTTTATGCCTCTTCTCCCAACCGCTCAGGAACCTCTTGGATCTTGGCTCTTCGCCGCCCCCCTCCCCCCCGCCGGGTGATCCCCACTCCCTCCCCTCCTGAACGAGCGGGAGAGGAGACCTAATGCTGCTAGAGGGGGAGAAGAGCGGGGGGAGAAGCGGGGAGGCGTTGCCGCGTACCGGATTCATGGCAAGCTGATCGCTATGCGTTGGGTGCGGCGCTCCTCTCCCGCTCCGTGAGCCTAGATGGCAGGGTGGGACAGCCGTTCGGGTTGTCATAGCGGTTTTTCGCATAAGGAAGACGGTCGAGACATCGCGTCCTGACCGTTCCACCCCACGCTGTTCGCACCTCCGGTCCACCGGCTTTTATCCTCTGATCCGCCGGCTTTTGCCCTCTGATCCGCCTGCTTTTGCGATTTTATGTGGTTTTTCACATTCATCGGTTTGAATGAGCCGCGATCTCGGCGTTTTATGTGATTTTTAGCATACATGCGGCAACGGGAGCCGGAATTTTCTCTATATACGCTATTTTTCACATAGAATCGTCCAACCTGCCCGTTATCGCGCCGCTCGAATGTGAAATTTCACATACATTCCTCGTATCCGGCGAGTCCGGCGAGATGCCCGGTCTCCCTCCCGCACGATTCAAAATGAGCTGCCCCAAAACTTATAGATTCTTATATGTCAAAAACAAGCAGCCCCATTCCGCGTCCAGGCGGGGTGGGGTTGCTTGTTCGGCATAACGGCTCATTCGGCGCAATGCTCTCTATGCATAACTGCCCGCCCGGCGGACTGCTCGTCCGGCGCGATTGCTCTCCGTGCCTAGCCGCCGGCCGACACGACAGCTCATCCGGCGCCGGAGCGGCCGCCGCTTCAACGATTATGCGGCGTTGCCGGCGCGTTCTGCGCGGGATGCGGCTCCGCATTCGTCACCTTGACGACGTTCTCGGCGAACTGCTCGCCTCTGACCGCGTAATCGTTCCCCTTGTTTTTTTTCCTTCCCTTGGCCATTGCGATTCCTCCTTAGCAGGTCTTCGTCTCAATTGATCAAAGAAGCTGCCGATCCAATTGGCTGCGAATGTCCCCGTATTCGAGAATCCGCCATCCGAACTCGGCTCGGTCCTCCAGCGCCCCGTGGTTCGGTCCGGCGAACAGAACCGACGTGAGGTCAAGTAATTCCGGCTCGCTGCGCCTGCTGCTCTCCGCTCTCGCCTCGTCCTCTTCTGCCGCCGAATCGTTCAAGATGATCCGAACGAGCTGATAGCGACCGCTGCCCTCCCTGCGGAAGTAGGCAAGCAGTTGCGGCGCGCTCGACTGGTCGGTCTCGAGCTCGACTTCGGCGAAGCGCTGGCCGCCCCGGTCGAGAATCCGGCGGAATGCCGCCTTCCGAATCGTAATCATGCGAGAATTCCTCCGATTGCCTTCCTGAGCTCTCCAGATCCGCGTGCTGGTTCCCATTCAGCTTGCCCATTTCCCCGGATCTTATGTCGCCCTTCGCCGACTCCCCGGCGCCGCCGAGGGGCAAAACGGCGGTTAGCGGAATATGGTGTAAGCGGGATGTTTATCTCGGTTCGTCTCGGTAACTCTCGGTAAATCTCGATAACTCTCGAGAAGTCTCGTTTCGCTGTCGGCCGCTTCGGACTGCGTCGGCCGATCTCTAGGGAGGAATGCATGACATGTGCGGGATAACGGGCTGGATTGATTGGCAAGAGGATCTGACGAAGCAATCGGAAGTCGTCGAGCGCATGACGCGAACGCTGGAGCTGCGGGGCCCCGATGCCTCGGGAACGTGGCTGTCCCGGCATTGCGCCTTCGGTCATCGAAGGCTCAGCGTCATCGATCCCGTCGGCGGAGCCCAGCCGATGGTCAGACCGTCCAAGCAAGCGGAGGACCACGATTGCGTCGTCGTCTACAACGGGGAGCTGTACAACGCCCCCGAGCTCAGGAAGGAGCTCGAAGCGCTCGGATACTCGTTCCGCACGACGTGCGACACGGAGGTTCTCCTCCTCTCGTACGTGGAGTGGGGACCCGAGTGCCTCGATAAATTCAACGGAATCTTCGCCTTCGCCATCTGGGAGACGGAGAAGGAGCAGTTGTTCCTGGCGCGGGACCGGCTCGGCGTGAAGCCGCTGTTCTTCCGCCGGGAAGAAGGGCGCCTGCTGTTCGGCTCGGAGCCGAAAGCGATTCTCGCGCACCCGGACGTCCCCGCGGAGATCGACGCCGAAGGGCTCGCCGAGCTGTTCATCATCGGCCCCGCGCGCACGCCCGGCCAGGGCGTCTGGAAGGATATGTCGGAGCTGAAGGCGGGACACTGCCTCATCTACAATCGCGACGGCATGCGAATGTCCGCCTATTGGAAGCTGGAGAGCCGGCCGCACGAGGACGACGAAGCGGCGACGGCCGAGCGCGTCGGCGAGCTGCTGCTCGATACCGTGGAGCGCCAGCTCGTGTCGGACGTTCCGCTCTGCACCCTGCTCTCCGGCGGCCTCGACTCGAGCGCGTTGACCTCCCATTCCGTCCGGTATTACGCCCGGACCGGGCACGACCAAGTCCACACGTACTCGGTGGATTACGTCGACAACGACAAGTACTTCACCGCGCACGCCTACCAGCCGAATTCGGACGCCCCGTGGATCAAGAAGATGCACGACTACCTCGGCACCGAGCACCACTACGTCACCTTCGATACCCCGGAGCTCGTCGGCGCGCTGGAAGCGGCTGTGCTCGCGAAGGATTCCCCCGGCATGGCGGACATCGACGCATCGCTCTACCTGTTCTGCCGGGAGATCAAGAAGGGCGCGACGGTCGCTCTCTCCGGGGAGGCGGCCGACGAGATCTTCGGAGGCTATCCGTGGTTCCACCGCCCCGAGGCGCTGAATGCCGGAACGTTCGGCTGGTCGCTCTTCCCCGAGCTGAGAGAGAGCGTCATGTCCGACGAGCTGCGGGAGAAGGTGCGGCCGATGGACTACCTCGGAGACCGGTACGCCCAAGCGGTCGCGGAGGTTCCGCATCTACCCGGGGAATCCGACGCCGAGCGCCGGATGCGTGCGATGTCCTATCTGAGCATCACCCGCTTCATGCCGACGCTGCTCGATCGGAAGGACCGGATGAGCATGGCGGTCGGCCTCGAGGTGAGGGTGCCGTACTGCGATCATCGGCTCGTCGATTACGTCTTCAACATCCCGTGGGAGCTCAAGATGGCCGGCGGTCGGGAGAAGGGCATCCTGCGCAAGGCGCTGACCGGCGCGCTTCCGGACGAAGTTCTGTATCGCAAGAAGAGCCCTTATCCGAAGACTCATAATCCAGGCTATCTGAACACCGTCAAGAGCCTGCTGCTCGAGAAGCTTGACGATTCCTCCTCGCCGCTCCTTCCGCTGATCAACGTGCCGAAGGTTCGCGAGATGGCGATAACCGCAGACAGCACCTCCCACCTGCCCTGGTTCGGGCAGTTGATGTCCGCTCCGCAACTGTTCGCTTACCTGCTGCAATTCGACTTCTGGCTTCGCCACTACAAGGTCAGAATCGTCTGATCGAAACAGAAACGGTCGGACCTCCGCCCTCCCATAGCAAGACGGAGGTCCCCCGGGCCGTCGCGGCCTGGGGAACCCCCGTCGATATCGCTTATCTGAGCTTGTCCAGCAGAAGCCGCAGCGCGCGGCCGCGATGGCTGATCTCGTTCTTGCGCGCCACGCTCATCTCGGCCATCGATCGGCGATCCTCCGGCACGTAGAACAGCGGATCGTAGCCGAAGCCCCCGTCGCCGCGCTCGCCGTCCATGATATAGCCTTCGATCGTTCCCCTCGCCGTCGTCCGCTCTCCCGTAGCCGGCTCGTACAGGACAAGCGAAGCGACGAACCGGCCCGCGCTGAGCAGCCGCCTTCCCGCCGGCGCTTCGATGTCGATCGCTGGAAGCTCGGGAAGGGCGCTCAGCTCCCGCAGCAGCTTCGCGTTGTTGTCCGCGTCCGAGCATCCCGGACCGGCGTAGCGCGCCGAATAGACGCCCGGCTCCCCGTCAAGCGCGTCGACGCACAGCCCCGAGTCGTCGGCCAGCACCGGCAGGCCGGTCAGATCGGCGACCGTCTTCGCCTTGATGAGCGCGTTCTCCTCGAACGTCGTCCCCGTCTCTTCGATGTCCGGAATGTCCGGAACCTCCCGCAGGTCCTTCACGGCGACGCCGAGCTTCGCGAACGCTTCGGCGAACTCCTTCGCCTTCCCGCCGTTGCGGGTTGCGATCAACAGCGTATCCCCGGGTCTGATCATGCTTGCATTCCCCCGATCTTAAGTCCCGCTTCTCCGAGCACCTCGCGCTGCCAGGCGATCAGGCGCCCGATGCCGCTCTCCGCCAGCTCCAGCATCGCGTCCAGCTCCGCCCTCGCGAACGGGGAATCCTCTCCCGTCCCCTGAACCTCGACGAACGCTCCTTGCCCGGTCATCACGACGTTCATATCCACCTTGGCCTTGGAATCCTCCTCGTAGTTCAGGTCGAGCAGCGCCTGTCCGTTCAGCATGCCGACGCTTACGGAAGCCAGGTAATCCGCGAGCGGATACTTGGCGCCGAACTTGCCCGCTGCGGACAGCTTGTGGACGGCAAGCGCCAGCGCGAGGAACGAGCCCGTGATCGAGGTCGTCCGCGTCCCTCCGTCCGCTTGCAGGACATCGCAATCGAGCATAATCGTGCGCTCTCCGAGCGCCTCGAGGTTCACGATCGATCGCAGCGCCCGGCCGATCAGCCGCTGAATCTCCATCGTGCGGCCGCCCAGCTTGCCTCGAACCGACTCGCGGGGATTCCGCACCTGGGTCGCCCGCGGCAGCATGGAGTACTCCGCATTGATCCACCCCTTGCCCTGTCCCTTCAGGAACGGCGGCACCTTCTCTTCTATCGTGGCGGTGCAGAGCACCTTCGTATCTCCCATCTCGATAAGAACGGAGCCTTCCGCGTATTTATTCGGCTGAAGCGTAACGGCGAACGGCCGCAGATCGCGGGGCTGCCTTCCGTCTCCTCGCATCGTCATTCCTCCTGACACCAACTTTTCGATCGTCAAACCTCCCCCATTTTACCAAAGTATTCGTACAAAAGCATCCGAGGCCGTTCGCCCGCAAGCCGCACGCAAGCCCCTCGCAAGCCGTCCGTCCATCCATCCATCCATCCATCCGTCCATCCGTCTATCTGTTCGTCCAGCTGTCCGTCCATCCGTCCGTCCGCTCTCCGGCATGATATCCGCGAGAACGGGCAAGCTATCCATTGGTGGGAATGGGAGCCAGGAAGAGAGGACATCCGATGATCGAGCAGATGCGCGCCGAATTCGGCGATTCGAAGGATATGGTCACGGAGGTTCTCGACAACGGATTCTCGCGCCTGGAGCTATGCTTCTTCCCCGGCATGTGCGACATCGTTCAGGTCAAGGATGCCATCCTGGTCCCGTTCTCCTATCGCTTCGATCCGGACGAATTCAGACGAATGCTGAAGACGGGCCTCTCGTTTATCGAATCCGACGAGCCGAAGAAGTGGCCGGAGATGCTGCTCAAGGGCTGCGTTCTCCTCCAGTACGAGGAGAAGGTTTACTCCTTCGCGGCCATCCGCAAGATGCAGAAGGAGCCGGGCAATACCGAGGTCGAAGCCTCGCTGCAAGGGCCGCAGTCCTCCTTCACGGAAGACCTCGACATGAACATGTACCTGCTGCGTCTCCGGTACAACGTCCCGAGCTTAACCGCCGAGCAGTTGCAGAAGGGCGAGCTGTCGGGCACGCGAATCATGGTCGTCTACGACAGGCTGAAGGTCGACGGCGGCTCGCTGGACGAGCTTCACAAGCGGTTGGACAAGATCAGGCCCAAGCTGATCCAGGCGGCGGGTCAGCTCGCCATGTTCATCGGAAACACCCGCTTCAGCATGTTCCCGATCACGCTTCAGACGGAGCGCCCGGATCGGGTCGCCCAGCTCATACAACGAGGCAAAATCGCCATCCTGGTCGACGGGAGCCGATTCGCCGTTACGCTTCCCGTTCGGTTCTTCGACTTCATGCACGCGATGGACGACGATTACGAGCCTTATTGGATGGGGAGAATCATTATTTTTTTCCGCTATCTTGGCATGATTCTGTCGATGACGCTGCCCGCCCTCTATATTGCGGCTTGCTCCTACAATCCCGAATTCTTCCGCGTGCAATTGGCGTTCTCCATCGACGGAAGCCGGGCCGCCGTTCCTTACCCCTCCTTCGTGGAGGTGTTCATCATGCTGTTTATGATCGAAGCGCTGATCGAATCGAGCATCCGGCTGCCCCGGTTCGTCGGCTCGACGGCCGCTACCGTGGGCGGGCTCATTCTCGGGCAAGCCGCGCAGCAAGCGGGACTGGTCAGCAGCATCATGATCATCGTCACGTCCGTCGTCGCCATCTCCAACTTCGTCATTCCGAACAGCTCGTTCAGCTACAGCATCCGGGCTCTTAAGTATGTTTTTGTCCTGGTCGCCACGTTCTACGGAATGGTAGGCATCATCGTGGCCATCTTCCTGATCGTCGTCTACCTCTGTCACCTGCGCAGCTTCGGGCAGCCTTATCTGGCCATCAATCTGAAGCGGGATCAGCGGCAATCGCAACAATCGAGGTGAGTTGTCTTGAACCGTTACTTCTATTACCATGTCTTCTACATCGGCATGATGAACGTCATGCTGTTCGTTCCGTTTATCCTCATTCAGAATCGGTTCAATGGCGCCGTCAGCGGCATTCTCTTAAGCATTGCGATCGGAACGGTCATGTCCATCGGAACGATCCGCAGCTACCGGCAGTTCCCCGAGATGGGGCTTCCCGAGATTCTCAAGCGCTTCATGCCGCCATGGCTTGTCGCCGTCATGCTCTACCTGTCCAGCCTGCTGTGGCTCGGAGGAGCCGTTATCGTCACCTATACGTTCTCTCAGACGATCGGGATGTTCTTCAACCCGGACATGAACCATTATCAGTTCCTCCTGCTGGTCATCGTGGCAAGCGTCTTCGCCGGTTCGCGATCGACCCGGACGGTTCAGTTCGCGAACGAGATTCTGTTCTGGCTGTGCCTGCCGTTCCTCGTGTTTATTCTCGCCAAAGCGTTGACCAACCCGTATATGAGCTGGGATGCCGTGCGGGTCGTCGCCGGGTACGTGAGCGAGTTCCCCTCCTTCAAGGTGCTGGCGGCGGCGACGTTCTTCTTCACCGGCTACCTGAACCTGACCCTGTTCAACCGGCTCTTCCCCGCGAACTTCCGGATCAACCATCTGTGGGCGATTCCGCTGCTTGGAGCGTTCTTCGGATTCGTGTCGTTCTTTATCCCCATCGGCTTACACGGCACGGTCGGCGTCGAGCAATATGTTTACGTGTGGAGCGTAACCGCCGATTCGATGTTCCTGAAGTACGGCTTCATTCAGCGGGTGCTGTTCCTCTTCCTGATCATGTTCACCCTGCTGTCGCTCATGTTCATGATGAACGTGTTCCATGCGTCGATGGAGTATATCAAGGCCAGCCATCCCCGCTCCAAGCCTCAGCCGGAGCAGGTGCCGGTACCGAAGACGAATTGGCTTCTCTGCTCCGTGTTCGGGGCGCTCTGCTTCCTGTTCTCGCTCTGGGCCAACCAAGGAAGGAGCCAGTGGGCGACCGGCGCGTGGCTGAGCGTCCGCTTCCTGTTCGAGATCATGAGCTTTATCCTGATCGTCGTGCTGGCGATTATCGAGAAGCGCCGGGCGGCAACAAGACCGCATTCTCCCCCGTCGTCCGCGTCCAGCGGGCAGTAGGAGGCGCCGATGAAGAGAATCGTCCTGGCCTTGATCGCGTGTGTGCTCGCAAGCGGCTGCGGCATGAAGGATATCGACAAACGATTCTACGTCGTAACGACGGGCATCGATATGACCGACAATCCGGAGAAGCCATATCGCATCTCTCTGAGGCTCGCCATCACGGCGGCTCGAGTGGAGAGCGGTTCCTCGCGAACCGAGATCCAGACGGTCGATGCCCCCTCCATTGCGGAAGGGGTTCGGCTGCTGAAGTCGCATGTGGACAAGGAGCTGGAATTCGGCCACTGCCGAATGTTTATTCTGGGCAAGTCCCTGTTGGAAAAGGCAACCCCCGAGACGATGAGCTGGTTCTCCAGACGGCGCGACATTCAGATGATCTCGTACTTCGGCGTGGGCGAGCCCGATGCCCTTGCCGTCTTGAAGGTCGAACCGAAGTCCGAACGCTATCCGGGCAATGCGCTGTTCCTCAGCTTCGGCAACGAGGGGACGGAATCGCCTTATACGATAACGACGTTCCTCTTCGATCTGGTTCGCAAAATCAAGGAGCGGGGAATCGATCCGATCCTCCCTATTATCCGGGCGCACAATCGAACCTATGTGATCGACAAATCCGTCGTCGCCAACAAACAGGGACAGCGCCTCTTCCTTAGTGCGGAAGAGACGCAGCTCTTTAAGATGACCTCGGCGGATTCCTCCAAGTCGGAGCTCGTGCTGCCCATGGAGGATGGAACGCGGGTCGTGATGTATGTGTCCCAGATCCGCACCAAAGTCCGCATCTCCGCCGGGGATGCCCCCACCGTCCGGCTGAAGATCAAAGTCAGCGGCGTCCTTGAGGAGAGCGCGCCCGAATTGCTGGAGAAGGATTGGCACGGGCTGGAGCAGCGGATGGGGCAGCGCTTCTCGAAGCAGGTCGAAGAGCTGCTCGTCAAGCTCCGGGATGCGGACGCCGATCCTTACGGCTTCGGTCTTCGTTATCTGGCCCAGCACTTCGGCAAGGACAAGGAATTCAAGGCTTGGGAAGCATCCTACCCCGAAGCGAAGTTCCAAGTGTCCACCGACGTTCGCATCACCGGCCCCGGCGTTATCCGCTGAGGGAGGCTTTAGCGCTCCAGAGCATTGATCTCCAGCGGACGGCTGATCGGTTCGACGTACGATTGCTCGTTCGTGTCCTTGAAGGAGTCGGTTCCGTTGATCGCAAGCTTGATCTTCGGCTCTCCGCTCACCTCGGTCAGCGTAAGGACAACGGCTTGGACCGTCGTCGCCGGAACGAGCATCTCCGGCTCCCAGGAAGCGTCCTTCAGCTCGACGTTCAGCAGGCCGTCAGCCTCGCCGACCTTATCGATCGCGATGCTGGAATCGACGACCGGCTTGAGCACGTTCGTATTCAGCGGGCCGCTGATCAGCTCCTGCAGCGCCGCCCGGTTCTTGTCCGGTTGGCGATCGACCAGACGGGTGACCGGCACGAAGTAGCCTTCGCCGTCCGTCGAGCGCGCCGCGAAGTACAGCGTCACCGCCATGGAGCGGCTCGGCGTAAGTCCTGCCGCCTGCTCGACGTTGATGCCCATCGATCGCGACATCGTCTTGTCGATCGGCAGCTTCGAGGCCGGCAGCAGCAGCAGCGGCTCTCCGTCGACGGTGAAGAGCACCTGCTTGACGTTCGGGAGCTCCGTCATCGTCCAGACAAGAGCCTCGATCGCCTTGCGCTCCTGGTCGGCAGGCATGGCGGGGAACGTCCCGTCGAAGTCGATCGTGACGGAGGAGGCTTGCTCGTCCTTCGTGACGGAGCGGATCTTGGAGCCTTCGGGCAGCAGCGGCGTGAAGCCCGCCGGCAGTTGATCCGCCGCGACCTGCCCTTGCGTCATCCAGGCGATCGCCTGCTCCTCCTTCGACTTGCCCGAAGCCTCCTCGGACAGCCGCAGCGTCATCGGGGCGACGAAGCCGTTCCCGTCCTGCAGGTACACGGTCAGCCCGTCGCTGTCCGATGCGAGCGAAGCCATCGCGGGATCTGCGGCTGCGTTCACCATCTGCTCCTCGAGATCCGACGGCGGCGGATCGATCGCCGCCGTGCCCGGAGACGAGCCCCCCATGCTGCAGCCCGCGGCGAACGGCAGCAGGAGCAATACGGCTAATGCCTTGCGAACATGTTTACGGCCGGTTATCGGCTTCATTCCAATTCCCCCCAGCAGGGTTAGACCGGTATCACCGACCTCCCCGAATGTAGTACTATATATACGAGACCCCAACCTAATGTATGAACGGTTTGTCCTTCGAATCGGCCAAGTTTAGCCGCAGAGCTTAGCCGCTCGGAGGCGGAACGATCAAGACGGGGGTCGGAAAAGAGGTGTCGTTCATGTCGGAAGCGAACGGTTATCGACTGAACAGCAAGGAAGTCGCCGAGGCGACAGACCAGTGGCTCGCCAAGCGCGGAGTTACCAAAGGCCAGATCGGGCAATTGGTTATGCTGCTGCAGAAGGATTATTTTCCGGAGTTGACGCTCGACGAATGCATCGCGAACGTAGAGCGCGTGATCTCCAAGCGGGAGGTTCAGAACGCAATTCTGACCGGCATCCAGCTCGATATGCTGGCTGAGGAAGGCAAGCTGCTGCCCCCGCTGCAAGCGATGATTCAGAACGACGAAGGGCTGTACGGGTGCGACGAAGTGCTCGCGCTCAGCATCGTCAACGTATACGGCAGCATCGGCTTCACCAACTTCGGCTACGTCGACAAGTTCAAGCCGGGGATTCTGAAGAAGCTCAACGATAAGAACGGCAAGGACTGCCACACCTTCCTCGACGACATCGTCGGCGCCATCGCCGCCGCAGCCTCCAGCCGCATCGCGCACCGCAAGCAGGCCGAACGGGAAGCCGCCCTGGAGGCGATTCAAGCGGAGGAGTGAGCGGGCGACGACCACAGTCGACAGTCACGGTCGACAGTCACGGGCGACAGTCCGAGCCGGAAGACTGGACACCGGGTCCGCTCTGTGGCAAATTCTAGTAAACGCGTCTCGTCGCACAAGTTCGTTATTCGATAAGCAGTATTGCGCATGAAGCACATGCCGTTGGCCTCCCTCAGGAGGCTGGCGGCTTTTTTTATTGCTGTGCTTAATTTGAGAGGGTGGGGGCAGGGATATGACGTTGGAGAGAAGAATCGAAGCTTTTATCGAGGAGCAGAAGAAGCACGCAACCGGGCAGAGGCTGGAGATGCTGAATCGGAATCAGAATCTGAACGGAACAAGAAAACTGCTCGCATTGCTGTGGACGGTGCTCAAATCGTTCGATGGACTGATTCTGGAATACGAGATGGTCAGCAATACAGGCGTCCGAATCTACATCGATATTTTCCACGATCCGCTTGTCATCGGGTTCGAGGCCGAAGGATTCGTCGCCCACGAAGAAAAGTTAACGAGGGAACGATTCAGCTTCGAGAGAATGCGAATCCGAACGCTGGGCAATCGCCAGTTTACCTTTTACCCGTTCAGTTGGGACGAGATGGACAAGACGCCGGACGCTTGCCGCCGCGACCTCTACGAGCTGATCGGCAGCAGAAGGTTGATAGCCGATTCGAAGCTGGTCAAGCTTCCGGTATACGAGCGCGAAGTTCTGCGTTTCGCAATAATCCGGTTCTTGCCGTTCACGATGGGCGATACGCGCCGCTGTTTGCACCTCGGCGACGATGCGTGCAGAGCCGTCCTGCGAAGCTTGATCGCGAAAGGGTACATTCGGCGTGTCGGCGGAAGCGAATCACGAAGCTACGGATTCGAGATTACGCATGAAGGGCGCGAGTTGTTTAGAAGCGGCATGAATTGAGCAACTGGATGTGCGGGTTTCCCGCTCATCGACGCACGAATCGAGCCAGCACCCGAGGCGTTAGGCCGATTTGACGTACATCGGCGCTCGAATTGGGCCCGGAAACGAGGCGTTAGGCGGATTTGACGTACATCGGCGCTCGAATTGAGCTCGCGAACGGGGCGCTTAGATCCGCCCCGAATCCGGCTCCGACTTCCGCCTGCTCCGGCTGATGCGGTAGCCGAAGGTCGCCGCGAGAAGCTGCTGGAACAGCATGCCGGAGATGACCGGGAGCGAGACGGAGGCCGGGAAGTACTGGATGGCGAGCACCGCGCCGGCGCTCAGGTTGCGCATGCCGGAGTTGAATTGCACGGCTATCGAGTCCTCGAGGCTCCAGCGTCTCCAGGCGGACACGCCCCAGCCGATCAGATAGCCAAGCACGACGGTTGCGAGCGTCACGAGCACGATCTCCAGCAGCCTCGCATCGGCGTGCTTCAGGTCGGAAGCGATCGTCGAGCCGTTGATGGCGACGACGGAGAACAGGCCGACCTTAACGAAGGGAGCCAGCGGCGGACCCCACGTGCGGTTGACGTTCCCGCGCGTCCACTCATTGAGCAGCATCCCCGCCAGCGACGGCAGAACAACCATCCAGAGCAGTCCCTTCATCATGCTCCACGTCTCGATCGGAACCGCCGTGCCCATCAGGACGTGAAGGGTCGCGGGAACGAGGAGCGGCGAGAGCAGCGTATCGATCAGAATGAGGGCCAACGTAAGCGCCAGATTGCCGCTGTAGATCGTCACCCAGACGACGCTGACGACGCCGGTGGGGATCGCAAACAGAAGGACGTAACCCGTGACGAGATAAGGATCATCCGGGAAAAAAAGCCGTCCCGCCCCCCATCCGATCAGCGGCATGATGATATGCAGAATCAGCATGAGAGCGATCAGTTTGGTTGGTCGAGTGAGTACGCGCAGCATGTCTGCGAAGCCGATTTTGAGGCTGCCGACGAGCGTCATGAAGGCGAATATCCAGGGCACCCAATGCTCGAACGAGCGCAGGCGCCAATCGAGCAGCACGCCGACGGCGATGGCGGCGGGCGTAATAAGCGGCATGATCCGCTCCAGCGTTCGGTTGATTCGGGACAAGCCGGACAAAATTCCGTTCATCGAGCGCTCCCCCTCACGCCTTGCGGTAGCGCACGGGCGAATGGCCCGCGGCGTCAGCAACGGCGGCCGTTCCGGCGAAGACGAGGCGCTCGGCGTGGGCGATCGTCTCCGACATCGCGAACCGATGGTTGTGCGAATTGCCGCGGATGCGCTCGCTGAAGAGCCTGTCGCACAGCTCGAAGCCGGTGAGCGGGCCCGCTTCGTCGAGAAGGTCCGCGATCTGCGCCAGCCGCCGCTCGTGATGGGCGATCAGCTCGCGGAGGCGGCCGTCGAAGTCCGCGAACGGGTCCATATGGCCGGGAAGCGCAAGGCTGACGCGCAGCCCCAGCATCCCTTCCAGGCTGCGAATATATGAGCCCAGGGGATCGGGATCGCCTCCCGGCAGCCAGGCGATGTTCGGCGTGATGCGCGGGAGCACTTGATCTCCGCACACCATAACTCCCGATTCCGGCTCGTACAGCGCGCGATGGCCGGGGGCATGTCCCTCGCCGGCGATCGGCTCCCACGACAGGCCGGCCAGCCGGAAGCGCTCGCCCGGCTCGGGCAGCAGCGCAAGCTCGCGCGGGCGCGGCGCGACCTGACGCTTCACGCCGGCCAGATGCGCCCGCATTCCTTCGGCCAACTCGTCCGGGAAGCCGTGCCGCGCCAGCGCGGCCAACAGCTCGCCGGAGAAGGTCTCGACTTCTCCCCACATTCTCTCCGCCCAGGCAGCGGACGTCTCCGAGATCCACACCGGGGCGCCCGTCCGTTCCTGGAACAAGCCGGCGAGGCCGTAGTGGTCCGGATGGTGATGCGTGAGGACAATCGAGTCGATGTCCTTCCACGCGATGCCAAGCTCCCGAAGAGTCCTCTCCCAGAACGCTTCCGTCTCCTCCGTCCTCAGCCCGGGGTCGATCACCGCCCATTTTCCACCGTTGCCTGCTAAATAGGCGTTCACCCAACGCAAAGAGAACGGAAGCGGCACCTTCGCCTGCACCCATCCGTTCGCAAGCCTCGTTGTCAACATCGCGGCCTTCCTCCATCCTGTCCATTCGTTCCGATTCTCTATATCCGTTAACAGTATAGCGGTTTTCGACAAGAGTGGCCAATCACCGATAGATATTCGTCCTCATACAATGGAGTATTCTCGCATGCACCCGGGAAGGAAGCCTACGAGTGCCTACGCCACAGAATTCGACAAGGTGGAAGGAGATCGAATATGTCCACCCCGAAAATCGACGTCCAGGTCATCAGCTCCGGAATACTGTCCGAGGACGTCCTCATGCTCGGGGAGTCTGTGATCAAGCAAGCGAAGATCCCGGTTCAGCAGCAGCTTCAGCTTCAATTCGGCTCCTTGCGGCAATCGGTCACGGTCGTCTCGGTTCCCCGTTACGACGGCTTGCGCATCGGTCACTCGCTCGCCAGAAGGATGGGGGTCAGCTCCGGCACTCCGCTGCGCCTGCAGTACCGGTCGGCATCACGCTCGCTCGCCTTGGGGCCGCTCATCGGCGTACTCGTCAGCCGCGATTATCCGGACCAGCCCGATAAGCCGTTCGGGGCGATCACGATGTTCTGCCATGAGCTCGTCGACACCTGCCGCGCCCAAGGCGCCTTCGTGTACTTCTTCACGCCCTCCGGCATCCAGGAGAGCCTGCGAAGCGTACGCGGCTGGGTGCTCGGCTCCGGCGGCTGGCGCCAATCCGACTTCCCCGCGCCGGATGTCGTCAACAACCGGCTCACGAGCCGCAAGCTCGAGAATCGGCCCATCGTTCAGCAGTTCGTGTCCGAGATCAAGTACCGGTATGGAGCTATCGTCTTCAACGAGAAGTTCCTCGACAAGTCGGAAGTATTCGAGGCTCTCAAGAACGACTCGTCCGTGCTCCGTTACTTGCCCGAGTCGCACTCTCTGCGCAACTTCACGACGCTCAAGAGCATGTGCTCGCGGTATTCGGTCGTCTTCCTGAAGCCGGTCAGGGGGAGTCTGGGCAAGGGAATCATCCGTCTTAACCGCTTCGGATCGGAAGGCTGGCAGGCGTCGTTCACAACGGTGAACGGAACCCGCAAGGCGACGTATCCGAACCTGCTCAAGTTCTTCTCGGTCATCTCCGGCAAGATGAAGACGGTTCGTTATCTGATTCAGCAAGGCCTTGCCCTGATCGATTCGGGAGGCCGGCCGATCGACTTCCGGGCGCTCACCCAGAAGAATGCTTCCGGCAAGTGGGTCGTCACCTCCATCGTCGGCCGGATCGCAGGCAACCAGCATTACGTGTCGAACCTCGCACGCGGTGGCACTCTCGCCACCGTCCGGGAGGCAGTCGCGCGCTCCAACCTTCCCTCGACCTATCGGGGGGAGGCGACCAGCAGGCTTACCCGCGCGGCGCTCGATATCTCGCGGGGGATCGACACGCATATTCAAGCGCACTTCGGAGAGCTCGGCATCGACCTGGCCATCGACACGTCCGGCCGCGTCTGGCTGCTCGAAGTGAATTCCAAGCCGTCGAAGAACGACAACACCCCATTAAACGAAGGGAAAATCCGCCCGTCGGTGCGGACGATGATTCAATATGCCCGTTATCTGTCCGGTTTCTAGGGAGCCGTTCTCGCCTTCCCCGCCGCCCTCTCTCTCTCTTGGGGTTGCCGTCTGCGAGCGTGAGGGGAGTCCCCCGTTCGCCGAAGCGTCCTTCATCCGGCGGCTGGCGGCCGCCGGCCCGAGGCATGGGCTCCGCGTGTTCGCCTTCTCCCCGTGGACTCTCGACGAAGAGAGCGGCACCGTGACGGCTTGGCTGCCTGCGGGTTCAAGCTGGAGCCGCGAGACGGTTCCGGCACCGAGCCTCGTCTACGACCGGGCATGGCCCGGCGACCCGCTGCAGCGGCGGCGCTTCCGCTCCGGCCTGCGGCGCCTTCAAGGCAGCGGACGCGCCCGGGCGGCGCTGCTCAACGGCCGCCTTCCCGGCAAGCTCGGCGTCTTCCGCGTTCTGAAGGCGGACGCCCGGACGGCCTCGCTGCTGCCGCCGACCGCCGAATACGAAGGGCCGGATTCGCTCGCCGACTGGCTGTCCCGGCATAACGGGGCCGCGTTCCTCAAGCCCTCCAACGGATCGAAGGGGCGGCGGGTCATCGCGGTGTCCCGTCACCCGGACGATCCGGAGCGGCTGCGCGTCCGGGGACGCAACGGGGCGAACGTTCCCTTCCGGATCGAGAAGCTTCCGGCGGGGGAAGCGCTTGGGCGCATCGACCGGGCAATCGGAGGCAGGCCGTATATTATGCAGCCGTACCTGGATCTTCGGGGACCGACGGGCGAATCGTTCGACATGCGCGTCCTGATGCAGAGGGACGGCAACGGAGGCTGGACGGAAGCGGGCATCGCCGCCCGCATCGGCCGGTTCGGAAGCGTCACCTCCAACCTTCACGGCGGAGGCACAGCCGCTAACGCATCGGATTATCTCCGCGATCTGTTCGGCGACTCGGAGAGTGCAAGCCTGCTTGGAGAGATGCGCCGTGCGGCTCGAGACGTCATCGGTCGGCTCGAGGGCTCCTACGGGATTTTCTGCGAGCTTGGTCTCGACTTCGGCATCGACCGATCCGGAAGACTGTGGTTTCTGGAAGCGAACACCAAACCCGGGCGCGCCTCCATGGCGTGCGCAGGCGAATCCGCGGCCGCGAGTGCCGTCGAACGTCCGCTTGCTTACGCCCGATATATCCTGCTACGACCACCTGGGAGGGTATTTCATGAGTTTGACCCAATGTAACGTTCATTTCACGCAGCAAGCGGAGCGAGTCGTATGGTTCTCAAGCCCCCTTGCGAAGCTGCTCAACCTTGGCGGGCGCAGAACGATCAACGTCAAGCTCGGGCGGGATATCGTGCCGGCCACCGTCAAGACCATCAAACGCAAAGGCAATCACGTCTTCCTCTCCGCCGGTCTCCGCCGATCCGTTCGCGTGCCGAAGTCCGGCAACGTCTATATCGCGAACGCGAACAGCGAGGAGGTGCAGCTCGGCCCGCTCATCGGCATTCTGACGGACAGCGCCGTGCGCTCCTCAGGCTCTCCGTTCGGCATGAGAACCTCGTTCGTGAAGCAACTTCTTATGCTCGGACAGAGGAAAGCCTACTTCTTCGCCTTCACGCCGAGAGACATCGATTGGCAGCAGGAGACGGTCAACGGCTGGTTCCTCGACGGCGGCGGGGGCTGGATTCGCAAGGTCGTTCCGCTTCCCGACGTCGTCTACAACCGCCTCCCGAGCCGGAGGGCGGAGACGGGAGCGACGATCACAACGCTCCGGGACCGCTTCGTCAGACGCCGAATCCCGTTCTTCAACTGGAGCTTCTTCAACAAGTCGGACGTCTACTCCTTGCTCGACAAGGACCCCGAGGCGCTGCAGCACCTGCCCGAGTCGATCAACAATCCGGACGCGGAGCGGATACGGGAGATGCTCGAGAAGCATCACTTCCTGTATTACAAGCCGACGGGAGGCAGCCTCGGGAACGGGATCTACCGCCTGACGTATCATCCGCGGAGAGGCTACTTCGCCAGGTATCGCCGGAACGGCCAGAACGTGCTGCTGCGGTTCTCGAACTTCGCCAGCCTGATGCGGATGCTGCGGGCGCGGCACGGCAGCGGATTGTCCGGCTACGTCGTGCAGCAGGGCATCCGCCTTATGGAGATCGACAACTGCCCGATCGACTTCCGCTTCCACATGCACAAGGACGGCAACAACGAATGGGTCGTCGCCGGGATCGGCGCCAAGAAGGCCGGACGCGGCAGCGTCACGACCCACATCAAGAACGGCGGCTCCCTCATGACGCCGGAGCAGGCGCTCGGACGCACCTTCGGCGAGAAAGCGTCGGAAGTGCTCGGCAATGCCAAGACCGTCGCCATCCGCCTGTCCGAGGCAATTGAACGCAACTATTCGCATACGCTCGGCGAGCTCGGGCTTGACATCGGCATCGACCGGGACGGCGAAGTCTGGATGTTCGAAGCGAACGCGAAGCCCGGCCGTTCGATCTTCAAGCATCCGGCCTTGAAGGAGCAAGGCAAGGCTTCGCTCGGCTACATTCTCGATCATTGCCTGTATCTCAGCAAATTCCGCAGGAAGGATGAGTCGTCATGAATCCGATTCTCTCCTCCCCCGAGATTGTCGTTCGTTCCAACTACAGCTTCGGAGACAAACCGATTCTGGCCATCCTGACGATCGACGACGATACCCAGATGTTCCGGGGCAATCGGCAGAACTTCGCGGATCTTCTCGCTACGGGAGAGAAGCTGGGCTTCATGACGTATGTCGTCACGATCAAGCATCTGAAGCTCAGCCGCTCCACGGTGCTCGGGTACACGTACGACATAAACGAAGACGTCTGGTCGAGAGCCTACTTCCCGCGCCCGAACGTCGTCTACAATCGCATCCCGCTGAGGGAGGACGAGAGGCTGCCGAGAGTGCGGAAGAAGCTCATGGCCCTCTCCCGGCATCCGAACATCCAATTGTTCAACCGTCGTTTTTTCAACAAGTGGTCCTTGTTCCAATGGCTGAACGACGCCAAGACGACGAAGGCCTACATCCCGGAGACGAGAAGACTGACCGAGATAGCGGTGCTGAGCAGCCTGCTGAGGCGCCACTCCCATCTGTACTTGAAGCCGGTAAGGGGCAAGGCCGGCGTCGGCATCATGTCGGTCAGGGTGCAGCCCGAGAAGAACCTCCCCTACACGCTGCAGATTCAGGAGGAGAAGGGCAGCCGCACGTTCCGCTGCGCGACGCTTGCCCGCCTGTGGAATCGGGTGCTGAAGCAGTCGTCCGTGATCGGAGAACCGTATATCGCCCAGCAGGGCATCTCGCTCGCTTCCATGAACGAACGGCCCTTCGACCTCAGGGCGCTGATCCAGAAGAACGAATTCGGCCAGTGGGAGCTGACCGGAATCGGGGCGCGCGTGGCCGGCGACACCAGCATCACGACCCACGTCCCCCGCGGCGGCTACATCGAGGAGCCCGAGAAGCTGCTCATCTCCGTCTTCGGGCAAGACAAGGCGCGCAAGGTGCTGAGCAAGGTCAAGAACACCGTCGTCACCCTGGCCCGGCAGATCGAGCGCTCCTCCAAGCACAAGATGGGGGAGATGTCCATGGACCTCGGCGTGGACGTCTCGGGTCAGGTGTGGTTCTTCGAGGCGAATTCGAAGCCGATGAAGTTCGACGAACCCCATATTCGGAAGAAGTCGCTCGAGCAGATCTTCTATTACAGCCAGTATCTCCATGCGGCCGCGCTTAAGCAGAGCGCCGGCACGTCAGTGTAATGCCCAACGCGAGGTGAACTCCGGTTGACGCAACCTGCTCTTGGCATTCTTACGTTGTATCTGAACGATAACAAGGTGCTCGAAGAGAAGAGGGTTTATGAGAAAATGATCGCCGCAGCCGCCAAGATGGGCCTTGACGCCTTCGTCTTCACGCCGGAGGATGTGGAGGACCGGAGCGGACGCATTCATGCGCTGATCTACAGCCCCGACTCGAGAAGCTGGATAAGACGCTGGGTACGGTTCCCAAACGTGATCTACGATCGCTGCCGCATTCAGCGAAGCAAGCGCTTCGATCAGTTGCTCGCGTTCCGGAAGAGGTATGCCCACCTCACCTTCCTGAACCGGCCGCTGCGGAACAAGTGGACCATCTATCGCGCGCTCTGGCGAGTTCCCGCCTTCCGGGACCATCTGCCCGTCACGCGGCTCTACCAATCAAGCGAAGACGTCTCGGTCATGCTCGTCAAGTTCCCGCTGCTCTACGTGAAGCCGATCAACGGGACGGGGGGACGGGGCATCCTGCGGATCGAGAAGCAGCGCAACGGGACGATCCTGCTGCAAGGGCGGGATCATCGGCGGAGAATCGTCAGCCCGAAGCGAATCTCCCGCGAGAATCTCTCCTCCGAGCTGCTTCAATGGGATATGAACGGGGACAAATATATCGTTCAGCAAGGCCTCAACATCA
Source organism: Cohnella fermenti (assembly GCF_004801405.1). Lineage (GTDB taxonomy): Bacteria > Bacillota > Bacilli > Paenibacillales > Paenibacillaceae > Cohnella > Cohnella fermenti. The sequence goes on along the minus strand of NZ_SSOB01000003.1, from coordinate 102,569 downwards.
AGCTGCCGAACGGCCGTGTGCACGATTACCGGATGCTCGTTCAGAAGAACGGCTCGGGAGAGTGGGAGGTGACCGGCTGCGCGGGGCGCGTCGGTCCTTCGGGAAGCATCACCTCCAACCTGCACGGAGGCGGCCGCGCCTCGACGATGAACAACCTGCTGCGCCAGTGGGTCGGCAGCGAGGCGAAGATCGCGCAGATCCGCGAGACGGCGGAGTCGTTCGGCATCGCCGTCGCGAAGCACCTCGAGGCGACCTACAGCGCGCTGTGCGAGCTTGCCCTCGATCTCGCGATCGACCGCGGCGGCCGCGTCTGGCTGCTGGAGGTCAACCCGAAGCCTGCTCGCGAGGTATTCCTGCGAGCAGGCGAACGCGAGGTGTATCGCCGCGCGATTACCCGACCGCTCGAATATGCGCTGTGGGTGTACCGCCAGAAGGGCCCGGATCGGCAGGGCCGCACCGGCCAGCGTTCCCGCTCGCGGTCGCGCGTCTTGCCGGGAGCGGGGGCTAGTGTGGGGCCGGGTATTGGTTCAGGTGTCGGTTCGGGTGTCGGTTCGGGCAAGGGGCCGGGGTCGGGACTGCGAGCCGATTCGGGCGCGAATTCGGCGGCCCCGGTCTCGCTCGTCTCGGACAGCGCCTCCGGCAAGGAGCTGCGGCGCTGGTACGAGGGCGAGGATTAACAACAAACAACCGTCAGGGAGCAGCGCCCTGACGGTTGTTTATGAATGCGGACAACCCCCTGCTCCCTACGCCTCGGCCGCCGCGTCCAGCAGCGTCAGCAGCTCCGGGAACTCGCGGATAACTGCGCCCGAGCCGTCGAGCTCCCCTTCCTTCCGGAAGCCGGCATAGTCGCAGCCGACGACGAACAGCCCGTTGCGGAGGCCGGCGTCCACGTCCGAGGAGCGGTCTCCGATCATCCAGGCGGAGCGGATTCCGTGCTTCTCGAGCAGCAGTCGAACGAGCTCGGCCTTCGTCGCCGTCTCGTATTCGCCCGCGCTGTAGAACCCCTCGAACAGATCGCCGATTCCTCTCAGGCGCGGCACCTCCTTCACATAGCTCTCCAGCCCGTTGCTCGCCACGAACAGGCGAATGCCCCGCTCCTTCAGCGTTCGCAGCGTCTCCGGCACCCATTCGTACAACTCGCCGACGCCCGCCTCCAGCTCCTCCAGCTCATACTGAAGCAGCAGCTCGTTCGCCCGCTGCCGCGCCTCGGTCGAGCCGTCCGGCATGACGCGCAACCAGATGTGGTCCAGCAGCATGCCAAGCGAGCCGAGCAGCCTCTCGATCGGAGGCTCGGGCTCCGTGTACAGCCCCTCCTCCCGAAGCGTCTCGAACACCCGCCGCTGCACCGTCACAAGCAAGGACTCCGTCTTGAACAGCGTTCCGTCGAGATCGAACAGCATCGCTTCGGGTACGTTGCCCGTGCTGCGCCCTTCCAATTGTCGGTCGTTTGCCATCTGTCTACCACTCCTGAACCCGAATATGATATCCCCCATAATATCGAAACGTTTCGATTCTGGCAACTTATTCCCCTCCGCGCGCGTCTATCCTTCTGGAAACGCCGTTTGACGATAAAATCCGTCTCGACTCGACTCCAGGCGGCTCCAATCGCTTTTTAACGAGCTGTGAGTTGTCGGTTCCAGTAATTTCTTGCGGCGCCATTTCCGCCAGGTTGTGCTACAATATACTTTCATCATCGGTAATGCCGAAATACGAGGTGGTACATTCTTATGAGTCCTGCATCTACAGCACACAAGCTCGCCTCCGCTCCCGAATCGTCGTCCGAGCTGTCTCCCCGCCGCTCTCCCAAGAAGCGGCTGTGGCCTTTTTTTCTCCTATGGGTCGTCTTGATCGGCGCCGGCGTCTACGGTACCTACTCTTATACCGAACAACAGCAAGAGCAGCTAACGCTCGAGCTTCAGCAGCAGACGGATCGGCAACTCGAAGCAATGCGGCAGAGCTACGAGCAGCGCCTGGACGAGCTCGAAGCCAACTATACCGAACAGATGGCGCAGCTTGAGTCGAAGGTCGAAGCGCTGAACGAGCTGCTGACCTTCAACCAGGACAACGTCAACGATAAGACCGACAGCAGCAATAAGCTCTATACACAGATCAGCGAGCTCAAGAAGCAGATTGACGAATTGAAGAAAAACCTGGACGTGCTGAAATGATAACCGCGGCTCAACGCTTCAACCGAACGATGCTGCTCGCATCCGCCCCCTTCGTCGGGATGATCGTCTGGATCGCCTTCGTCTCCTTCACGATTCAGGCGCCTGGGATCGATTATGCGGCGGGCGGCGGCGCTTCCACGCTCCCGAATATGGCGGAGGCGGCGGCCCCGACGTTGGATGGGCTTGAGGATGCTGCCGTTATTGCCAAGGAAATATCGGCTTCGATGAAGAAGGTGTCCGAGCTGTACACCAAGACGAATGCCAGCATGAGCGCGATCATGACGACAGCCAAGGCCCAGGTGAGCCGTCCCGCGCTGATCTACGACAAACGAATCACGCACCGGCTCGGAACGGTGTCCGACTCGGTCACCTCGACCAAGCTGACCGCCCAGTTGTTCCGGATCAAGGCGCAGAACTTCAGCGGTTACGCGCTCAAAGTCAAGCTCAAAGCCGCCGGCGCGATGGACATGACGCTCGGCAAGGACACGTTCGGCGGCTCCGAGACGACGCTCGCCGCGGTCAAGCGAACGGGAGCGATCGCCGGGGTCAACGCCGGAGGCTTCGCCGATTCGAAGGGCAAGCGCTATCCGCTCAGCACGACCGTCGTGGACGGCCAGTACGTCAGCGGCTTCGAAGCCAGCTTCAACGACCTGTTCTTCGTCGGCCTGAACGACCGGATGGAGCTCATCGGCGGCAAGTTCAGCAGCAAGGACCAGCTCGACAAGCTGAAGCCGCAGTTCGGCGCCTCCTTCGTGCCGGTCCTTCGCAAGAACGGCGTCAACCTGACGATTCCGGACAAGTGGCGGACAAGCCCCCTGCGGGCCCCGCGGACGATCGTCGCCAATTACAAGGACGACCAGCTATTGTTCCTCGTCATCGACGGCCGGAACGAGAACGGAAGCTCCGGCGCCACGCTTGAGGAGATCCAACTGCTGCTGACGAGATACGGGGCCATCGACGCCTACAACCTCGACGGCGGCGGCTCGTCGACCCTCGTGTTCAAGGGAAACGTCGTAAACAGCCCCTCCGACGGTCGGATGCGCCCCTTGGCGACGAATTTCCTGTTCTTTAAATAAGGCGGCAGGCATGGCAAGCGGCGCCGGTAAGCAATCCCGGCGCCGCTTGGTGAGGCGTGACAGAGGACCTGTCCCCTCTATCTGAACGCTTATGCCTCTTCTCCCCGAAGCTCAGGAACCTTCCCTTCCGATCATGCCCTTACTCCCCCGCCACCTTCAACTGCTTGCCGAACTCATAGTGCTCCTCATCGCTGTAATACATATGGATCGTAATCACATAATCGCCCGCCTTCGGGAACGCGTACGCGACCGAGTAATCGTCCCCCTCGCGAACCGCGTCGAGCAATTGGGGCAACGTGTTCCTCGAATTGATCTGAATCTGAACCGTCGCTTCCCGATCCTTGTACTTCCCGTTCTCCACTTGGACGGTCAGCTTCGTATCCGGACCCGCCGTCGGCTCCGACGGCTCGGCGACCAGCTTGACCTCGTCGAAGCGGAGCTTGTCCTCCTGCGCGCATCCTGCCAGTGCCATTATCGACAGCAACAGCAAGGGCAACGCGATAGCCAGCCTTCTTGCCGCTCTGCCGCATCCTCTTCCGTTCTTCATTGTTCTCACACTCGTCCCTTCTCCTTCCGCAGGCCATCCGGATGGCCTCCCTCTCCCTTCTCTCATCATACTCAAATAATCGTTCTCGCATATGCCCCGTTCCACTATAGATGCGGCAATTCGGTTACGGATACGTGGGGGAAATGTGGCGAAATTTTTCGCTCATACGCCGCCTCGGTCCAACGTTACTACGCGCAAACCAGTATTTCTTCCCTCAATCGGCTTCCGGATCGCGTGTCCGCTCAAACCTTCTTGATCGTTTTTGTATTTTGGCAGAGGCTCTAAAATTTATTTTTTTCCATATCTTCTTGAACCAGTTCTTCAGCTCGGTCGTCGTCGTTGATCGTGAATCGAATGCCAAGCCCCCCAGCTTCGTCGTAAGACACAATATCTCCTTGAATCAGTTCTCTCGTTCCGTCGTTATGCTCGATGAACACGCTCGCCTGCTCAAGGCGCCATCTGTCGCAATCTTCAGGTTGATGCCCCCGTCCGCCAGCAGCTTTGCCGCCGCTGCCGCCACCTCGTCCTTCGGATCGGGCAGAACAAGCCTTGCAGATACCGACCCTGCCGCTGTCAACTGCTTCACCGTCCTAGCCGCCAGTTCCGCCGTAAAGATCACTAAGTCCGTCTTCTTGCCGTTCGCATCCGTCGTGCGGGTAACCGTCATCTGCGTCACAACGAAGCCGCTCACCTGCTCACCGTTCTCCACATTCACCACAACATGTTCGATTTGAGAAGCGTTCGTGGACGACGACGATGTTTTCTTTATCCATTGCGCGTACAGCGTCACATCGCCGGTAATGGCCGTATCGAACGAGAACATTGTCGTCAACGCCTCATCCGCGTACCAGCCCGCGAACGTGTAGCCCGTTCGCGACGGCTCCTCCGGAACCGTCGCATTGCCGCCATAGCTCACCGTCTGGCTATCTGCCGCCGAACCGCCGACGTGTTAGATGCTACGTTTGCCGAAAATCCGGCGTTGCCCACCGGCTCCCAGCCCGTTCCGTCGTTTCTCATGACGGTGGCTTTGTTGCTGTTTGCAATGTCTCGATAGGCTACATAAACAGTGCCATGATCTGCAACAATCGAATTATATCGGACACTGCCTGCCGAGAAGCCGGCGCTGCCTACCATTATCCAGCCTTCTCCATCCGCATAAGCATGACCTCCCCCCGGCGCAAACCAACCCGGAATGCCGCCCAGCAGGATAAACATCGCGAGAATCGTCATTCCGGCTTTTTTCCAAATACAGTTCATTTCTCTCCCCCCGATTCCGTAATCAATCCCTATCCCGAAAGCTTCGATACCCTCTATTGTAAAAAATGTCGAATCAACAAAAAACTCCCCCCCTGTATAGACTGGAGGGCAGCCTCGAATGAAAGCAGCGGTCAGAGACCCATCGATTCGCCTTTATGAATCGCTTCCGGGCGAGTTCTCACCTCAAGCTTGCTATAAATATTGTTGATATGCGATCTGACCGTGCCGTAGCCGATCTGAAGCCTCGCCGAGATCTCCTTGTTCGTCAGCCGTTGCGCGATGAGTCTCAGAATCTCGGTCTCTTTAGGGGTAAGAAGCAGGGAGAGCTCTGCAGACTCTCCTCCGGTCGCCGGGTCTCTCCCGAAGGCCGCCAGCTTGTTCGCCAGTTCCTCAGCTTGCTCGTACCGCTCCTGAAACATCAGAAATCGGAGCAAAGATTGATATTCGTAAAGGCGCGATGCCGTAACGGGATCGTTCTCCGTCAACCGATACATCCTCATCCACTCCGCAACGGCGCTTGCATCGCCTTCGCACAAGTCCAGCCAGGCCCGCTCGGCATCGCAATAAATAAGCGTCGTAGCCAGCCCCAGATCGATAAGCTCGCGTCTGGCGCTGCGCAGCGTCTCCTTCGCTTCGTCGTATAAGCCGCGTGCTTGCTGAATGCGAGACAACACGAGACGTGAAGGAAACAGCATCTCCAGAAGCATCGGATTATTGACATCGGCCGATTGGATCGCTCTTTTGATTGTTTGCTCCGCCTCGTCCATCTCGTTGTATTCATAATAGCCTTCCGCCAGGCAAACGAGAGATGAATCGGCCAGACCGGCCTCTTCAAAGGTGTCGATCATTTGATTGAGGAAGGAGACGAGAAATGGCCTGTTGACTAATTGGCCTGAATGCTCCTTGAAGATTGACGGCTTGCCCGCAAACCTCGATTGACGTGCAAAGATCAAGCGGGGTCCATGAGGCCTGTACCGCTTGGACAGCATCATGTTATGGATCACCTGATGCTGGTCGCCAAGCACGAGAGCCGCATACAGCATTTTATTGAAGTAATAACTCGCCCAGAAGTCGTTCTTGCTCTCCTCCGTCCACTCTCTCGCCGCAGCCTCGTAATGCTTCTCCGCATAGCTCAGCAATCGATCCACACTCGCGGCCTGCTCTTCATGAAGCAGCAATAAATGAATATACGAGAAATACAGAAAAGGATGCTGCAGCAGGGTCGGCTCGGGAATACGCGCGAGTTGGGAGCGCAGCCAAACAGTGGTGTTCATCCGCACCATTTGGGACGTCATCTCTTCGAGCAGACCGATCGCCCGTTTATAGAGCTTGCCGGTCAAGTAATATTCGAGCCCTTCTTCCAGCAGCCCCTCCGCTTCGCAATGCTCCCCCGCAGCCTCCAGCAAGACGGGAAGGCGGTCGGGCTTCGTTCGCAGCATACGATTGTACAGAAACTCCGCAAACAGATGATGGAACCGATACCAGCCCTTGCGATTATCAAGCGGCACAATAAAAAGCCGGGCCCGCTCAAGCTGCTCAAGCTGCTCCTGGCAGTCGTCGAACCCGGTCAGGGCGCGGCACAGTTGAGCGTTCATCCGCTTCAGAATCGAGCAATCCATCAGCAGATGCCGGATCGGCTCGCTTTGCCTGACGAATACTTCTTCCATTAAGTACTGGTCAATCAGGTGGGATGCCCCGGAAAATTTCCGCAGCAGCATGGAAGGATCGTCCTCAGCTCGATGCGACAAAGCGGCCAGCTTCATGGTCGTAATCCAGCCTTCGGTCTTCTCCACCCATTCATGCGCTGCCTGCTCCGGCAGTGCGAGCGCCATGCAGGAGCGATAAAACTGCTCCCCTTCCCGATTCGTGAAGCGCAGGTCGGACGTATCCAGACGAATCATCAGTTGACGGCTGTGGAGCCTCGCGGACGGGAACGGCAGCTCCTCTCTGCTGGCGATCACAAGATGAACGCCCTCCGGCATATATTCAATGAAAAATAACAAAGGAAGCAAGCAAGCTGGCGTCGGCAATCGTATGGAAATCGTCCATAACGAGCGCAATCGGCTCAGCCGGCGAATGCAGCTCGTTCACCAGCATTGTCAACGCCAGCTCATATTGCTCAGGCCGAATAAGCTTGAGAACGTCTCCCGCCCGCTCGCTGAAGCCAAGATGGAGCCAATCGATCGAGGAGACAACATATTGCCAGAACCGTGACAAATCGTTGTCTCCCTGATCGATTGAGAACCATGCGGGCCGTATTGGGGACTGGCTCGCCCAATGCTCCAGCAGCGTAGTCTTGCCGAAGCCCGCTGGCGCGCACACAAACGAAACCTTGCCTCGCATCCCTTCATTCAATCGGTCAATCAGCCGTGGGCGCCGCACCGCTTCCTGAGTATCCCCGGGAATATGGATTTTCGTCATCAATATCGGCGTTGCGCCATACAAGCCAATAAATGAGTGCGATTGTTCATGTAATGTCCGCGAGCGACCGCAGAGCGCACCAAGAAGCAGCCCCAAGCCGCCTCGCGGCAACCGGAGCTGCTTCTTCAACATGCCTTCTATTCGAATACATCTCCTAATACACCTTCTTCTGCTCCCGATCCGCCTTCAGAATCTCGACCGCCTCGCGGAATCGCAGCGAGTGCACGATCTCCCGCTCCCGCAGGAACTTCAGCGCGTCCTGGATGTCGACATCGTCGGTGTAGTCGATCAGCCACTGGTACGTCGCCCGCGCCTTCTCCTCGGCCGCGATGTCTTCGTACAGGTTCGCGATCGGATCGCCCTTCGCCGCAATATACGTAGCCGTGAACGGGACGCCCGCCGCGCTGTTGTAGAACAGATCGCCGCCATGGTTAACGAAGTCCGCACCGAGCCCCGCCGCTTCAAGCTGCTCCGGCGTGGCGTCCTTGGTCAGCTTATACACCATGGTAGCGATCATCTCCAAGTGGGCGAATTCCTCCGTTCCAATATCTGTAAGTAATCCAATCACCTTATCCGGAATCGTGTATCTCTGATTCAGGTAGCGAAGCGCCGCAGCCAGCTCCCCGTCCGAACCTCCGTACTGCTCGATCAGAAACTTCGCCATCCTCGGGTCGCATTTGCTGACCCTGACGGGGTATTGCAGTTTTTTCTCATAAACCCACATCGCCGCTCCTCCTCATACCTGCCATGGCCAGGGCGTCTCGATCCATTGCCAAGGATACTTGGTGAAGCTGTGTCCGTATTGAAGCAGCGGGCCATATTGCATCTCGAACGCATGGGCCAACTGTCCCCGTCGCTGCGCCAACTGATTAAACTGCTGGATGGCCTGCATGTCGGCGGGATGGGTGTCCAGATACAGCGTCAGCTCGACCAACGCGAAGTCGACTATCTGCAGTTGCTCCAGCTCGGCACGGTATCGCTCATCCCCCGCAACCGGCCGCTGCGGCTCCGGCTCCGGCTCGCTCTTGCCCGAACGATCCTTGTCGCTCTCGCGCCTATCGTAGCGATCATAGCGATTCGCCCGTTCATATCGGTCTTCCCGCCCGTAGCGGTCGTAACGGTCCTGTCGTTCTGCCATCGCTCACCCTCCCTTGGGCGCCCTGCGCGAAGGATACGAGCTGTACAGCGCAGGCCACAGCGTCCCTCTCCGCAGCGCTTCGTCAAGCGGGAATTGCGGCAGGTTCATCGGTTGAAAAGGAATAAATTGATTGGGCGGCACCACGTACCTCTTGATTCTTATCGGTGGACAGGGGTCTAGCGGACTGACGTACGGCTTCCATTCTCTCCATTGATTGTCGTACACCGGCTCTCCTCCTTGCGTTCCCGGTTCGCTCGTTTGGGCGCATACTCTAGGTATATGAGGGAACCGACCGCAACTTGCGACCCCGCCGCAGAAAATATCCGTCCGCTCGTCCCCGCGTACGACAAAAAAACAGCCCAAATCCGAAGATAGGGCTGCTTCTTGCTTGCTTCTTGTCCGTCATGTCGAACGCCGTATCCAACACCGAGACGGCTTGCGGCTACCTAGTCCTCCGAATCGGCCGGCTCGGAGGACGACTTGAACCGCCGCCGGCGCTCCTTGCGCTCTTCCCGTTCTTCCTTGCCCAAGTCCGCGCCTTGCGATTCCACCTTCTCCGCGACCTTCTGCTTGTAGATGTGCACACGCAGAACGCGCAGGCGCTCGGTGTGGGCGATCTCGAACACGTAGCCGTCGTGGAACCACTTCTGGCCCTTGGAGATGTTGCCCTCAAGGTTGCGGAACAGCCAGCCTCCGATCGAATCGACCTCCTCGTCGTCGATCTCGAGGCCGAACATGTCATTCACTTCCTCGATCAGCATGCGTCCTTCCACCGAGGTGATCTCTCCCTTGGTCACGATGCTCGGAGGCTCGTTGTCGAATTCGTCGTGAATCTCGCCGACGATCTCCTCGAGAATCGTCTCCGCGGTCAGCATCCCCGCCGTGCCGCCGTATTCGTCGATGACGATGGCGAGCTGGGATTTGCGCTTCTGCATCAGCTTCAGCACCTTGCTGATCTCCATCGATTCCGGCACGCTCAGAATCGGACGCATGAATTCGCGCAGGTCGTGATCCTCGTCGGGATCGGCGGTCAACAGATCGGTAATATGGATGAAGCCGATGATCTGGTCCTTGTCGTCGACCGCGAGCGGATACCGCGTATGCTTCGTCGCGTAAGCCATCTTCATGTTCTCTCGCAAGGACTGATTCGTGAACATGCAGTCCATGTCCGTTCTCGGCAGCATAACCTCGCGCGCGACGCGATCCGCGAACTCGAACACATTGTCGAACAGCGTCATCTCTTCCTTGTCGATAACGCCGCTCTTCGCGCTCTCGTTCATCAGAATGCGAATCTCTTCTTCGGTATGAACCTCGTGTTCGCCCGCCGGTTCCACGCCGATTGCCCTAAGGAGCAGGTTGGCCGCTCCGTTCAGCAGCCAGATCGCCGGCAGGAAGATCCGGTAGAACATCAGCAGAGGCCAGGACAGCCACAGCGAGACGCCTTCCGACTTCTGGATGGCAAGCGACTTCGGCGCGAGCTCCCCGAGCACGATATGCAGGAACGTAATCGAGATGAAGGCAATGACGACCGCGACGGAATGAATGACCGTCTCGTCCGTTACATGAAGCTGGTGCAGCAGCGGCTCGACGATCAGCTCGGCGATCGCCGGCTCGCCGACCCAACCGAGTCCGAGCGAGGCCAGCGTAATGCCAAGCTGGGTGGCGGACAGGTAGACGTCCAGCTTCCGGTTCACCTTAAGCGCGTACTTCGCCCGCGTATTCCCTTCGTTGAAGAGCTGCGTGAGGCGGCTCTGCCGCACCTTGACAAGCGCGAATTCGGCGGCCACGAAGAAGCCGTTCAAGAACACAAGAATTAACACGACAAGCAAATTCGCGAATATAGAACCCCATAAGAATTCCGTATGCAAGGCAGCGATTGCACCCCTTCGAATAGATAAAATCCCGTTCCATCCTCCCCATGACCGGAAGAGGTCAGATCAAGGAATGGCGACGGGTAAAATCGACGTCCTTGAAGTACATGTCCTTGACAAGCAGATTCGGGCCGCAGCATCCTGCGGAAGGACAGTGGCAGGCGACCATCTTCTGCATCGGATGCTCTTGCCACTTCGCGAACACGTCGCCCAGCTTCTCGCTCTTGATGTTGCCGAAGGGCGGGATCGCCGCGAAGTCGGTTACGTACACGTCTCCGCTGAACAGGTTCACGTTCACCCGGTTGCGTCCGTCCGGATCGCCCCGGACCGTCACGTTCGGCTCGGAGCCAAGCCGGCGGACAAGCGCCAATTCCTTGTCGTCGCGGCCGCAGGCGAAGAACGGCAACGTGCCGAACAGCATCCAGAGGTCCTTGTCCCTGCTGTCGAGCAAGGAATGGATCGCGTCCATCATCTGCTCCCGCGTAATGACGGGCAGGCCTGAAGCGAACGAGCTCGGGTACATCGGATGCACCTCGTGCCGCCTGCAGCCCATCTCCACAATCATCCGGTGAATCTCGTTCATCTTCTCGTGGGTCCGGTAATTGATCATGGACTCCGCCGACACGAAGACGCCGTCGTCCGCCAGCCGCCTCGCGTTCTCCATCATTCGCTCGTACATCCGCGCTGTCGCTGCCGAGCCGACATTGCGCCCGGTGCGCGCGAATCCGACCGCGTGGAAGTCGGCTGCCTCCGTATAGTTGAACGAGATGTGCATCACGTCCAGATAAGGGGCGAGCATCTCATAACGGGCGTAGTCCAGCGTAACGTTGGAATTAAGCTGGGAACGAATTCCGCGGGAGCGAGCGTACTTCAAGAGCGGAACGAGTATGTCGCGCACGGTCTCCAGACGGAAGGTCGGCTCTCCACCGGTCAAGCTTATGGTCTCCAGGTTCTCCACTTCGTCCAGACGGCGCAGAATGAGCTCCATCGGAAGGTGGGGCAGTTCGGTCATCGTCAAGCTGTCGCCGACCGCGCAATGCTCGCAGCGCATGTTGCACAGGTGGGTGACGGTGAACTCGACGCTTGTGAGCGCATGCCTTCCGAAGCGCTGCAGCGAACGAATCGGATCCCAGGGATCGTATTCGGGCGTCAGAGGCGCAAGCTCGGCGGGAGGCGCGAAGCGCGGGCTCAGATTCATAGCGGCAAAGCCGTGCATGGCAGATCTCCTGTCTTAAATCCGTATATATCGTTTATTGTACTTGTCGATCCGCGGGAAATCAAACACGGAAGCTCCCGGAACGGCGGCCCCGGAAGCTTCGATCGTCTGTCAGCGGTCCGAAGGTCCCGCGTCGATTCGTTTGATCATGACCGACAATTGCTTGGACAGGTCCAGATCGTAGGGCGTCTTCAGATCGGCTCCGCCCTCGTCGGTAAGCACCCGGACGACCGGACGATGGACGCTGGCCGAGTTGATATCGACCACAACCGCCGTCTGCCCCGAGCTGAGCGTAACGGTGATCCCGACCGGATAGATCGCCACCTTGTCTCGGAAAATTTTCAACATGGAGGTGTCGTACAACGTCCCGCTGCCTGCATACAGCGTCTCGGTCGCCTGATGGGGCAGCATCGGCTCCTTATAGATGCGATGGCTCGTCATCGCGTCGTAGGAATCGACAATGCCGATCCACTTCGCGTATTCGTGAATCTCGAAGCCCTGGATTCCCCGCGGATATCCGGTTCCGTTCAATCTCTCGTGATGCTGGTACGCGCAATGGGCCACGATCAGAGGAATATTCGGCTCGTCCTTGAGCAGATAGTAGCCCCTCTCCGTATGCCTCTTCATCTCGTTGTACTCCTCCAACGACAAGCGTCCCGGCTTAAGCAGCACATTCATCGAGATCTGCGTCTTCCCGACATCGTGAAGCAGCGCGCCCAGACCGAGCGTCATCAGCTCGTCCGAGCTGTAGCCGTACGCCATTCCGAGCAGCACCGTGTAGACGCACACGTTCAAGGAATGCATATACAGGTAATGATCGACCGTATGCATGTTCATCAGCATGATCAAGGCGTCCCGATTGCGCTGCAGATCGTCCATAACCTGATGCATGAGCTGGCGCACTTGCTTGCCTACGTAAGGGTACGTTCCCGTGTGCCGCTTGCCGGGCTGATCCACCAGATCGCGGAATACGGAGCGGATTGTTACCACACCCTGCCGGCTCGTCTCTTCCCGCAGCAGCTCCGGAACCTCAATGCCTTCCGTTCGCGGATCCTGCACGTACAGATAGTGAATGCCCTTATCGCCAAGCCTGCGCAGCATGGACCCGGTCAACTCGACTCCTTCTGCCAACAGCACGATGCCTTCGTCTGAGAAGATCTTCTTCCCGAGCTTCATCCCGGGAACTATGGAGGCCAGCGGCATCATGCGCATTCGTCATCTGTTCCCCCTCTCTTAGCTGTATGGTTCTGCGTGCGTGAATCTCTATATGATTAATGTAAGAGATTTGGAAGATTAGTACAAGTTATTTTCAGCCTATATGCGACATAATTCGTCAGGTTCATACACAATAATCACAATTTCTCCGTGTAAAAAAGAGCTCGGGCCCCCATTCGCACAGGCGGGCCGACGAGCTCTCTTCTTATTCAGTCGTTCCGACGAAGCGTTGCCCCATCCCAGCTTCCTTCCTGCACGGACGCCCGGAGCCGGCGCGGACGCCGGCAATCCCGCAGCATCGCCTCGTCGCGAAGCGCCGGAACGAGAAGGTCCCGAAGGAATTCCGGCAAGTAATACTTCTCCACCCGCCCCTCCTTCAGGCTGAGGTAGCCGATGCCGAACGTGAACATGTCGAGCGTCCCGACCTCGTACTCCGCCTCGTCCGCCAGCGGCTCCCCGCCGACGAACGCCGAGACGACTCTCTCGCGCGGCGGCTTCGTCTCGTCGACGGTCCATTCGATTCCGTCCACGCTCAGCGTGCCGAGCCGGTCGCCCCGGAAGCCGAAGCCGTGGAACTCGAAGCCGATAAATTCCGGCAGCAGGCTCTCCTCGAGCGCTTCCCGAATATGGGCCCCGCTGAGGAGGATACGGCACGCGTTGATGGGCGACGGGCAGGCGGAATGCAGGTCCAGCCGGGTGACCGCCCCGACCGGGAAGCCGCGCAGCAGTTGGCCGGAATTGACGAGCCCGATCCGCGCTCCAGTCGCCTTGCGAACCGTAGCGGCGAGCAGCGTTCCCAGCGGGGATTCCTGTTCCCAGCTTAACTCCAGCGGCTCCCTTAACGTCGCCACCGTGCCGCTCATCGCCGCCTCTGAGCGCTTCCGGTACTCGCCCACAAGCTGCTCCGCGAGCGGGTCCGTCGGGCAGTTGTCCGTCGGACCCGCGCCGCCTTCGATCGTCAGCCTTCCGCTGCGCAGCTCCTTCCGGATCGTTACGACGCCGACGTGCCGGGCGAACTTCCCTGCCGCGCAGACGACCGTCTCTCCGAATCGAAGCGGCGCTTCGAGAAGATGGTGCGTGTGCGCCCCGAGGATAAGGCCGATGCCTTCGATCGACGTCGCCATCAACTCGTCCTGGCGAATGCCCAGGTGGGAGAGGATCACGACGAGATCCGCCTGGCGCTTCAGCTCCGGCACATAACGCCTTGCCGTCTCGAGAGGATCGGCCGTCTTCCAGCCGAGCAGCTCGTAGAACGACTCGTAAGGAGCCGTCAACCCGAGCAGCGCGATTCGTATGCCGGCTCTATCCACGATCGTGTACGGCTTCATCCACTCCGGAGGGGCGCCGGTATCGGCATCGACCAGGTTCGCGCACAGCACCGGGCACGGAGCGTCCGCGAACAGCCCGGCAAGCTGCTCCTTCGTATAGGACAAGCCTTCGTTATTGCCCATCGCAGCCGCGTCATACCCCATATAATCAAGAAGCGCCCGATTGGCGGCGCCTTCCGTTCCTTCCGTCTCCATCCGTGCGCGATCCAGGAAATCCCCGCAATCGAGAAGCAGCAGGCTGTCCGCCGGCACCTTCTCTCTCATCCGCTTCACGAAGCCCGTCACGCGGCAAGCTTCCTCGAAGTGACTGTGAATATCGTTCGTGTGGACCAGCGTCAATGTACGAATGCTCTCGCTCATCGTTATCCTCCGATTTGGGACATTCTCCGCTCGGTCGGAACATGGGATTGAGCCTCTCCGGCGAGCAAAGCCGCCATCTCGTGATTCTCCGGCTTGATGTCCATCGCCCGGAGGAACAACCGGCGTATCTCGTCCCGATCTCCCAGAGCCGGCCTCACGTTCAATTCGTCCATCCAGTACAGGCACGGCTTGATATTGCCGTCGGCCGTCAACCGCAGCCGGTTGCAGCTCTTGCAGAAGTGTTCGCTGATCGGATGAATGAGGCCGAACGTTCCTATTCCTCCGCGTATGCGCCAGTTCTCGGACGGGCCGCTTCCCTGCGGCGCTTCCGCGTCCGCCGCATCAATGGCGTGCCCTTGCGCCTTGGCGACTTCGAGCACGCGGCTGAGCGGCAGATAATGATTGCGCCAACCGGCGTCGTCATGGCCGATCGGCATGTATTCGATGAAGCGGATATGCAGCGGCCGCTCGTATGACATTCGCAGGAAAGCCGCGATCTCGTCCTCGTTGATTCCCTTCAGCAAGACGCAGTTAAGCTTGATCGGACCAAGCCCGGCTTCCGCCGCCGCCTCGACCCCTTCCATGACGCGCTGCAGCTCGCCTCTCCTGGCAATAAAGCGGAACCTGGCCGGATCGAGGGTATCCAGGCTGATGTTCACGCGATTCAGGCCTGCGTCCCTCAGCTTCTGCGCCTGCTTGGCGAGCAGCAGGCCGTTGGTCGTGAGCGCTATCTCCCGGATGCCGTTCACAGCGGAGAGACGGCCGATCAACAGGTCGAGGTTGGGCCGCACGAGCGGTTCTCCCCCGGTGATCCGCAGCTTGGAAATTCCGAGCTCCGCCGCCGTCTTCACGACTTCCACGATGTCGTCGTAGCTGAGCAGCTTGCTCTGTTCCATGAACGTCATGCCCTCTTCGGGCATGCAATAAAGACAGCGAAGATTGCAGCGGTCCGTCACCGAGATTCGCAAGTAAGTGTGTTTTCTGCCATATCTGTCGATCAATTCCCGCATGCCCAGACCTCCTCTGCCCCTGCGCCGACGTGCCGTTTCGTTTCTCTAGCATAACATTTTCACCGGCATTATGGTATGCTTGTGTGAGGAAATCTCCCTAGAGGAGCAAGGAAGGACGGAAGCCTGCCGATGCGCACTTGGACAATCGCCTTATTCGCCGGATTGGCCGAGCGGCTCCAATCGAGAGCGCTCAGCCTTGATTATGATGAGGAAGCGATGACGGCCGCGGAGCTGAAGAGCCGCTTGAAGGAATTGTACCCCGACCATGCCGGGCTGATCGCCGTATCGTTCGTTGCCTGCAACCGGACGTTCGCGGCCGACGACGCCGTGCTTCGCCGCTCCGACGAGCTCGCGATGATTCCGCCGGTATCCGGCGGCTCGGGCGACGACGGAAGCGCGGCTCAGCCGGACGAGCCGACAGGCGGACGGTACACCATCATGGAAGATGTTCTCGACGCGGAAGCGGTGCAACGCCAGGTCGCCCATCCCGATCACGGGGCGTCCCTCCTGTTCATCGGAACGACGCGGGAATGGACCGCCGGCTCGCGCACGCTGACGCTGGAATACGAGGCCTACGTCCCGATGGCGCTGCAAGCGATGGAGACGATCGGCGAAGAGATTGCGCAGCGCTGGCCCGGCGCGCTCGTCTCGATCCACCATCGCATCGGCCGCGTCGACATCGGCGAAGCCAGCGTCATCATCGGCGTCTCCGCTTCGCACCGGGCCGACGCCTACGCGGCCAGCCGCTATGCGATCGACCGCCTGAAGATGACCGTCCCGATCTGGAAGAAGGAAGTGTACGAGGACGGCTCGGAATGGAAGGGCCACCAGACGGGCCCATGGAATCCGCTCGCCCCCTTGCCCGAATTCGAATCGAACTGACGCCCGCGCCGCCGCTTCGCCTCCACCACGAAGAGCTACCCTGCACGGTCGGGAGCGACCGGGACAGGATAGCTCTTTTTTCCCCGCTTCAGCTTGTTGTCCGAGTCGGCTGAGACTCGCTTAGTCCGGAAGCACCCGCTTCGCGAACAGGAACGTATCGGCCCAATACGCCTTGTCGATCGGCGTGATCTGCACGCCGTCCTCCGGCTTCGGACTGGCGTGGATCATGTTGCCGTCGCCCATATAGATGCCGACGTGACCGACCGTCTCGTCGCTCTTGAAGCGGCCCGGCACGTAGAAGAACAGCAGGTCCCCCATCCGAAGCTCGCTCCGCGCCACCTTCTTCCCCCGTTCCGCCTGATTGCGGGCGACCCGAGGCATATCGACGCCGTACTTGGCGAACAGGAGCTGTACGAAGGACGAGCAGTCGAACTTGCCCGTAGACGCGTAATCGCCGGCCCCGAAGTCGTATTGGATGCCCAGGTACTTCCTCGCATCCGCGATCAGCGCCTTGGCGTCGCGGCTGCCTTCCGACGTGTTCGCGAACGGTATGACCCCAAGCTCCCGAATTCGTTCCCGCTCGGACGAGTCGTTGCGGGACGGGCGGGTCGCCTGCGCACGAATTCCGTTCTTGAGAAGGTGGTCCGTAGCAGGGTAGAAGGAGACCGCCTTCGCCTCCGAGCGGAACACCGCCGTCTTGCCGAACAAGGCTTGCAGCGCCTTGACGGGCACATAGAGGCGATTGCTCATCTTAACCGCAGGCGCCGGCAGCTTCACCGTATCGTCTCCGAACCGGGCCGAGCTCTCCCCCGGCTTGAACGTCCACGCGGCGTCATTGTCGCCGACCCCGTAGCTGCCGTCCGGCAGCCACTGCGCATGGAAGCCGATCGCCCGGGCGACGTCGCCGAGCGCGACATAGTCGCTATGATGGATCGTCTTCATCCGCACAACGCTCGGCGAGGCGGCTTCCTCGGCCCGCGTCTGCTCCAGCGTCTTCACCTTCACCTTGGAGGAATACTGAGCGGCGTCGCCGTGCGCATCGTTCCGATAGCCCGAACATCCGGACAACACCAACACCAGCGACAACACCGTCGCAATTCCTGCGACGGCCAGATTCGTTCTTTTTTTAGAACCGTGTAATCGCTCCACCTTGCCCCTCTCCTTGCCATGCCGGAATGATGTGCCTCCCGTTAGGATGGATGAGTCGGGCGCGGATTATCCAATAATGAGGGCAAGCTGATTTTTCTCCACTCTCGCACAATGCGGTTCACAGGTTCTCACAATGCGTTTTGCAGGTTCTCACAATGCGTTTCGCAGGTTCTCACAATGCGTTTCGCATAATACGCTTGCGGTAAATTTGGGATTTTCCGGAACATAACCGTTGCAATCGCGTACTAACCCTACAAACACATTTCTCGCGCGGCAGGAAGGAGCACCTCTATGGAATCTTTGGACACCTTTTCCGGAAGCGGCTTCGTTGGCGGAGTTATCGTCTTCATGCTCGTCATGTCCTTTATTCTCTTCGTTCTTCATATTCTCATCTGCGTGTGGGCATACCGCGACGCCAGAAGAAAAGGGAGAAGCCAGGAATTCTCCCTTGCGGTGGTCCTCGGCTTGTTCTTCTTCCCCGTTCTCGGGCTGATCGTCTACCTGCTCATTCGCAACGACAACAATCCGCGTCCCCCGTACTGAGCTTGCTCAAACCGGTTAGCCCCACACACGCTAACGCTATGCCGGAGCAGCGAGGATGTGAACGTGGGGGCTGATGTGGATGGGGGCTGATGTGGATGGGGGCTGATGTGGACGGGGGGACTTGACTGAGGTGGACGGGAGACTTGACTGATGTGGACGGGGGCTGGGGCTGATGTGGACGGGGGACTTGGACGGAACCCTGGTCTTGCTGCTTCCTGCTCTTCGGCAAGAGCCGCCCTTAATGGGCGGTTTATTTGTTTGCGTTGGCGCCGAGCTGTATCCGTTCGGAGCGCTCTTTTGGAGGTGGATGATGCGACCGTGGATTCGGGTGAGGGTCGATGAGGCAGAGATGGGTTCGGAGATGGATATGCGGCGGTGGATGATGCGGAGGTCGATTCGGTGGTCGATTCGGTGGTCGATTCGGTGGTCGATGCGATTTTATGTGATTTTTCACATTCGCCGGCTTTGAATGGGCTGAATTGGTGCGTTTTATGTGGTTTAATACGAAAATTAAGTCCCGCTAATGGCGTTCTGTACCGGATTGGGACAGAAAAGTCCCGCCACCATCTAGCACCGCCGGAGGCGCTATCCCTCTTCTGAACCCTTATGCCTCTTCTCCCCTTGGATCAGGAACCTCCGCTTGCCAATCATGCGCTTGGGTCTTAGGACAGCCCATTCCCCCTTGCGCATCCTTATCCTGAACGAAAGGGAGAAGAGACCTAATGCTGCCAGAGGGAATACACGCATGGGGGAGTTTCATCACTTCGGATGACCTCATTCGAAAAATTTTCATGGTAGGGGGTGACAACTGTCCTTGTTGTCATAGAGGTTTTTAGCATATATCAAACATTTCAGGAAGAGATTTCTCCCATATATGTGGTTTTTCACATTCGTTGCGCTTTTGGCCCCTCTTTTCTCCAAACGAATGTGATTTTTCGCATAAAATCGTTTAGTCAGAGCCCCTCGTTGCCAAGCTGCGCCACTATGATGTGATTTCGTCTATACTTCGAGTAATCTTCGCATCACCAGCACCGCCGTCACGTCGTCCCCAACATCTCCGTCATTCTCAGCGCCGCGATCGACCACCAACACCGTCAACCATCGACCATCAGCACCATTAGCCGCCACCGCCATCGACCACCACCGTCCCCCTTGGCCATCAGCACCATCGGCTACCATCACCATTGACCACCACCATCGGCCGTCACCGCCACCATCACCACTGCCGCAACTAACTTCAACATCTTCGGCATCACGAGCTTCAGCCCAGGCTTGCCTTGCCTTCCGGCCGGAAAACAGACAGAATCCGCAGAACGGCGTTCTGCGGATTCCAGTGGCTCTTGTATAGACGGGGCCTTAACCGATGGAGCCTTCCATCTCGAACTTTATTATTTTCGGCTCTCACTGGGGCTCTCTGAATATTTCCCTTCCTTTATATAGCGGCATTTTTCATTTCCCCACTCATGCCGCATCACTCTATTTCATAACAAACCGGACAAAAAACGGGCAAGATTTCAAGTACTTTCCGAACAAATTAAACTGCATAATTTGAGTCATTTCGAACTCTCCAACCATCGGAAGAAGGCGTCTCTGGATACCCTGATAAGACCTCTTGCACCGACCCTCTGTACAGGAAATGGCGCATTTTGAATGAGCTCATAAGCCCCGCGTCGACCTATCCCTAATATCCTCTGAATGTCGGATACCAATAAAACTTCGGGGTTCTGTTTCTGAGTCTGGTTCGGAGTCTGGGCTTGTTCCTCATTCGAGGTTGAGTTAAACTCGGAGATCGCCGGCAGCTCCTTCGGCGAATCGGGCTGTTGAACGTTTTGTTTGGATTCACTCTTTTTCTTCGTTTCGCGTTTCTTCGGCTCGGCACTTGTGATTTTGATTTCGATGCCATAGCGTTCCTTGACATCCTTTTCAATGCGACGAGACAGCCATTCGATCAAGGTCAAATCTTCCTTTTTCAATTTGAGGCTTAACATGCAATATCCTCTCCTTTGCGTTTGGTGGGAACCATCATGTGGCTCGCGGACAATAAAGGGAACTCGAATTCCGGTTTGCTGGAGTGCGTCGGAAGCGACATACCGCTCTAATATTACCCCATATGGAGCAACCGCTTATGGCCCCAGAATCCGGGCAAAGCAACGGTATCCTGGTCGAGAGCCAGTTGACGGGCGGCTTCGGCTTGATTGGCGCGAAGTTCGGCTTCGCTAGCCCGTTTCTCGGCGCCTTACAGGGGCTTCTTGACCTCGCAAAGCTCGTTCTTGTTCATCTCATAAACCATCTTCTGTTCGTTATGGGAAGCGTTTGATTTAGAAATAACTCTTGCTTATCGGTAAATGGTGCGCATGCGCGCTGTTCCGCTTCCTTGAGCAACTTCTTGCCTTCGCGGAGTTCCTTCACCGTCATGTCGTCGACTGTCTTCGAACTTTTCACGGTCGATAGATTCAGGTAGTGTTAGCAGACTAAACATCTTAGCAATCCCAAATCATGCATCGATTCACGATTTGGAAACTCTTCATACACCGCTTGCCCCGCGATCTGCTTGAAGCTGTTGATCTCGGCGGTGATGGAGCGCGCTTCGAACTGTTGGGCCTCCGGTTCCTCCTCCGGCAGGCAGGGAAGGCGGGAGCAGCCGGCCATGTTCGATATCTTCGCTCATGGCATTCGCGTTCACCGCTTCCAAGCGGGGACTTATCGACCTGTCAACCGGATCTATGTTTATGATCAAATAGAAATGAATCTACGCAAGCCGCTCGAGGGAAAAGACGGCCTTTCGGAGAAGGTGGTATGATTGCCAGGAGGGCTCTCCTAACGAGCGCAGGAGGGACTACGGGGCCGTCGTGGACGGTCCGAAACCATATATTGCGCACTTGCGCGGTATGGTCGCGGGAACCCGCCACAAGGGAGCTTACATCTCCCCTTTACATAGATTGCCCTTTGAAAATACAATAGGCTTATCCATTCTCCAGGAGGCACATCATGAGCCAATCCCTAAGCGAAACGTTCAGCATACCGAAAGAACTGCACCCCCTCTGGATTCGCTATATCGAAAAGGCCGCTTCGGATGAGGAATGGGACAAGGTGAACAAGGTCGCCGTAAAGCTCCTGAGAGCGAAGGGGAATACGATCGGTTCCGTTCTGGCGATGAGCAAGGAGGAGCTGCGGTTGATTCGGGGGTTTACTGGGAAGGACGAGGTCTTGCTGCTTGAGATTCTCGGGCGGATCGCTGATCGACCGGAACTGATAAGGAAATGAAAAAAAAGCCGAGTCCGAAGACCCGGCAGATTCTTTACCTTTAATGGAGAAAATCTAATAGCCCTTGATCGTCATCAGCAACAATTTTTTCTGAGACAATAAGATCGAAAACTTCTCCTTTAAGTCGTTTCGAGTAGTCTAAGATGGTTATTCCGATCAGAGTGTCAGTCTCCATGTCATACCTAGCGTAAATTCCGTCTCCGACATCGTCCGAATAGGAGGGGCGATTATCTCCAAAAACGATATACATGACGTCACCGGTCTTGTCGTGCTTAAACTGAATCGATTGCTTTTTTCTTGTCATAAATAACCGCCCCCTCCTTCTCCGGAGTAATTTTTTTCTGAAACATACTTGTTACGATAAATCCGAAGTTCTCATCCGAATGATCCACCACAGATTTAATAGTTAGCCAAGGCATTGTCGACTCGGAACTCTTTCCGTAATATAAGTATCTGTTAGGGATCTTGTTACTTTGCACTACGAGATACGGATTCTCGACAGAATGCTTAATTGCCTCTTCATTACCGGCTAATTCCTTATGTCCAGTTGCTGGATCGATAATGTGATCCTCAAAACGATTTTTCTCCAAAATAATTCTCTTTCCAAACCTGTCTGTTGTATCGATTAACAGTATACCCGGTGGGTCACTAGGTCGATACATCATTGTCGAACACCAGCAAGAACCTGAATCGCTCCTTTTTCTTGCAGTTCTTTGATTTTATCCGAGTTTGGCTCCAAGTTGATCGATCCGAAAAGCTCTTCGTACATACGAACATTCTCCGCCAGCGCAATTAACAAGCTTTTGGCATGCTGCGGGCTAATATAGACATTTGCTTGATTCTCAACGGCGCCATCAACGCCAACCATATTAAGCGACAACGTGAAGTCCATCGGTTGCATAGCAAGTTGAATTTGGTTTGTATAGATTATTTTCTTTTCCATTGTATTATGCCACTCCCATTCATTGATATGAATAGGTAATTTTCTCTATAAGTTTAACATTTCCTTCCGAACATTTGTTTTGTTTATTAAAAATACCACAAAAACAGCCAAAATAAACGAAAATCTTCGCAGTTACTGCGTGAAACTCAAGCATCTCATATATAGATGGCATTCGTCCGACAAACAAACAAAAAAACCGAGAGCCGAAGCCTTCGGTCAAGCGTAGAGTCAACTGAGATTAGCTCTCTGACATAATTACCTCGAATTTTCCATGCCCCGGCGGATTGCACTTGTACTCATCACTACTAAATATAAAATGAGCCATGGTTGTAAACTGGCCGCTAAACATCACACTACCATCTTCTTGAACTTCGTGTTCTATGCTCCACGAATAACCCTTGTTAGCAATCTCAAACGGATCTACATTAAGCAGCTCTTCAACACCACCATTTGTTAAATCCCTGATTCTGTAATCAACCTTTTTCCAGCCTTGTTCGTTTGCATAATCGATAGGGGTCATCTCATTCATCTCCTTTATTGCAGTATTCGACATCTCAACGAAAATCCCTATTCAACCGAACGAGCCCGAACGAATTATTTCCTCGTTATGGAATTTTGAGAGTACGTATTCTCAGACTCAAACGCATCCTCTCCCGCGTCCGACGCGGAGCGCCTGAAGCGCCTGCTCCGCGAGTTGGAACAGCTCCGGCAGCAACTTGAGCGGCAGCGCCGGGCTTTATTCCGTTCGCACAGCCAAGCCAGCCAGCGGGCCCTCGCGACCTCGGAGCGGCTCAAGCCATCGCTCGCTTCCCGCTCCGTGCGCTCCCGTTCTCTCCGGAGGGTGCTGCGCTTGCGCTTGCGATCCCGTTCCCGCTCTCGGTCCATCAGGGCCCCCCTCCCGTTCTTTCCACTCCAAGCGCTGAATCCGCTCCTGCACGGCATGGCGGGCTTGCCGCCAGAAGGTGTCGCCCGCCATGTCCGAGAAAAACCAGGACGCGAGCCGCTCTTGCCCCGCGAACAGCTTCGCTGCCGCGGGCTTCCTCCCGCGCCTCGGCCCATCTCCCTTCTCCCCGCCGCCGCATCGCCGGCCACAGGCCGTCGTGCGTTCCAGAGCGCGAACGCCGCCAGGCACGCGGCGAGCACGCAATAGCCGCGACCGCCAGCAACGCCGCCAGGGCGCTCACCCAGCCGGAGCGTGAACCTGCCCCGGAGGTGTCCGTTCGCTCTCGCCGGGAAGCCTTCTTCCTGCCCGCGCTCACGTCCTTGCGCCTGATCCGGCTCGCCTGTCTCCGGGCCCCACAGCTCCGGACGCCGGGGCTGCAGCCGCCGCCAGCCGCCGCCCCGCGTACCGTTCCCACTTTCTCCGTGCGTAGTTTCTGAACCATACGCAAATTGAGGCTGGTTCGAATAACGCTCTGCGGCGCGCCGGTCCTGCCCAGCCAGCATCACGTTCCGCTTCAGGATCCGCGTCCCGGCTGGCAAGACGCTCCGAACCGCCCCGTTTCGCGACGTTCCGCCGATCTTGCTCGGTTTTCAATTCTGCACGAGCTTGATGATGGTGTCGGGGTTGAGAAGAAATTGCTCGACATTGCTCGGCTTGGACAGTTCCTCTCGCATCCTCTTGAACTCATCCAAGAACCGGATTTTCATCTTCATCGTTTCAGGAGTGACATACGCCATAGCTACCAATGCAAAGCTGTCTTCCGTCATGTTGATTTTCGTGTACCACTGTTTGTTCTGCGGGTGCTGGTATTGGGTGTGCTCAAAGTTGAGCGACCCCCATTTGCCTTCTCCTACCTGATTACAATTTCTCGATTTGGGTTTCTATGTCACGAATCACATGGAAGTGCTGCTTACCGAACGTCTCGGCGACGATCAGACTCTTCGCACATCCAGGCGCCCTTTTCGGTCCAGAGGTAGAGCCTGTTCATAATTTGGCAAAAAATCAATTTGATTTTTTGCCCTAAATTCCCTCAGACCATTTCCTTGAAGCGAGCAGCTTCCTTGCCGGTGTAGCCCATGACGAGGAACGCGAATCCATCTTGCGTGATGAGGTACTTCGGCAATTTCCTGTTCTGAACCGATCTGTACGACGACAATCCAAAATTGGATGCTCGGAATCCTTCGCTGCATTCGAGACTTTCGATGTCGCGAATTACATGAAAGTGCTGCTTGCTGAATGTCTCGGCGATCCTCAAGCTGTCCGTCACCAATCGACCATTTTCAATGAATACGAGTTGTTTCATTGGTCACCATCCTATCAATTCAGATAACCGGCAGCCCGCATCATGTTTTCGCGAGGAACACCGAAAACGTCGGGTAAGCTCAGACTGCTCAGCTACGAACTGATTCGCTTCTCCACCCTCCGGAAAATTTTCCGTACCCTCCGAATCCATTCGCTCCCTTGCCTTCAGTCGCTCAACCTCTTCCAGTCGCCTCGCCTACTCTACCCGTACCACTCAACGGCAGCCGTCGTGAATTTCTTGACGGCGGCGAACTCCGGAAGCGGCTCGGCCTGCGGGTCCAGAAGCTCCTGCGCCAGCTCCGCTTCTTCCAGCCGCAGCGCTTCGCTTCGCAGCTATTCCGCCCGCGCATTCGCCGCGCCCCGGGCGACCGCTGCTTCCTGACGCAGGTCAGGCAGCCGCCATTCCGCCGCCCGCAGCTCGCGGTCCGCTTCCTCCAGCTCCATGACCGCTTCATTGTACGGCCCGATGCCCTTGCGGCTCTGCCGCAGCTCCGCTTCCTCTTCCTTCGGCGCGCTAGCAGCCGCTCCAGCTCCGCTTGGGTCAGGAGGCTCTCATTACAGGCTTCATCCCGCGGCGTAACCGCCAGCCCACCGCGTCGGCTGGGCGCATCCCCGTACCGTTCGAGTTGCCAGTCCTTCTCTCCGTCCGTCAGCACCAGACGGCCGCCGTGCCGGCCGCCGCGAACCGGTTCTGCGCGTTCCACCGGCTGGCCCCGGTTCGCGAAGCCGTACAGAAGGCTGCAGATGAAGCAGTGAATTCTTGGAGATCGACCATCTTGGGAAGAGGCAGCATCTCTAAATATCTTCTCTACTTTCATAATCCGCAGACGTCTGCGGTTTTGAAAACTGCTCGTAAGCGTAATCTAGTACGAATCGGTAGACGTCTGCCGATTGCTAACGGGCATGTGACCGCGAATCGTTCCCTCGCAAAATCAAATGTCGTGACGTCGGTAAATTTGATGAGTAGCGCAGTTAGAGGAGCAAATCTTACGACGTCGTACGCTTTAACCAAGAGAACCACGAAACAACTCACTTCCGCTTTAGCAGTTCGTAGTGGCAGGTTGGATTTACAGACGTATTCGAAGCGAAAAATAAAAACCGCTCTCCAGAGTCCTCTCAGACCCGGAAGCGGAAGTGAAATTTCCAACTAAAATCTAGCGCTATTCTGCGGTCACGCGCACCCGCACCTTATCCCGCCCCCAGAAGGACCCGCGACATTCCGACATGCTCCCTTGACGCTCTGTGCGCCTCATTCAGCCCTCTTAGCCCCGTGGCAGCCCCTTTCCCGCCACTCTCTCAGAACGTCTATACGCAGGCTGAGCAAGCCTTCTGAATCAACAAACTTTGCAATGCGTGTATGGTCCGAAAGATGCTCTCATGACATGCTCGCCCCATCGTTTACAACGCCTCGTGTCACTTTAGGTCAAAAGAAAAAGCACCCGAAGGTGCATCTCATTCGTTCCACTTATCGTGTTTCTGCAAAACAGTTTTAAGATGATTGAACAAATTGGGATGTCCTCGTTTCGAAACCTCTCTATCGTTGACAGTGGTGTGAAAAAACTCTCCCGGTCCTTTCCCGTCGTCATATACGAGATGTATTGACCCGTCCTTGTCTAGCCAGAACTCAACATCAATCCTTACATATTTCCCCTTTTCACTGACGATTGCCATGGCCAACGCCTCCCTGTTAAATATTATGCGTTTAACAGCACTCTATTCCTTATCGCAATTTCCTCCGATGGACGATACGCCTCTCGCCCATACATATAAAAACCCACAGCGTCAAGTCAACTGTGGGTAAACATTCCGTATGAAACTCAATGTGATTCTGACGCCTCAATCGGCGACGCTGATCCTCGATCATTTGCGAACGCCGGGGAAGAGAGGCTTTACGCTGCTCTCTTAGGCAAATGACACCCGCCTTTGCTGAGCTTTATACGCCTCAAACTCCTTGCGGAAATCGCTGCGTGTCCGTTGCTCCATCTGCTCAACGGCCTGCTGATCGGCAGCGCCGTAGAAGTTGTAGGTCGGCGAAAAGTGGAAGTCCCCTCCGGATCCGCTGCCGTCAGTTGTCGCCCCGATGCTCTGGCCGGCCGCTTGCCACAGGTCCCGGCTTCGCTGGCTGTTGTTCTCGGGGATGATCCATTCGTTGCTGCCGCCCTCGCCGACCCATGCCAGCTCCGGCTTGGTGACGTAACCACCTGCAGCATATCCGCCGACGTGCTGAAGCTCGGGGATATTGACGCCGAATGTCCCGCCGCCCAGAAAATCAGGGATGTCGAAACTGATCTTGTTGACCTTTTGAATGGCCTTGTTGATCAGATCGATCGCGAGATTGATAGGCGCGGCAAGGACGGAGCCGAGCGTGCTGAATATGCCCTCGAAGATCGACCGAACACCCTCCCACGCCTTGCCCCAGTCGCCGGAGAAAACACCGGTTATGAAGTCAATGACACCGCCGAGCGTGGTCAACAACCCGTCAATCACACCGCTGATCATCTTAATGGCCGTCATGACGATGTCCTTGATCGCCGGCCACGCATATTCAAACGCGGCAAATATGCCGTCCAGAAACGGCTTGACGGCGTTGAATATGGCGCTGATCATCGCCCCGATCTTGTCGACCACGGTCATGATCTTGGGCAGCAGCGCGGTGATAGCCACCGATATCGCCGGCATGACCTCTTGGGCGATGAAGGCGTAGACCTTCGCCCAGATCGGCAGCATTTTTTGCAACAGATAGGAGACGATCGGGGCGATGGAAGAGATGATTTTACGGCCGATTTGCTGGATTGCCCCGGCAAGCTTGAATACAATCGGAATTACTTGTTTGATAATGGAACCGATGGACGACACGACGCTCATCGCTTGCGGTTCGATCTTCTTCCACGTCTTCGCGATTGCAGCGGCGAATTCCTTAGCCGTGTCCATGATGTCGAAGAAGTAATCTTTGTACAGGGAGACCGCTTCGCCCCCGCCGACGCCCGACCATAGCCCGGAAATCTTGTCCGCTATCTGCGAAATCACGGGTCCGATGCTGCCGAACGCCTTTTGAATCGCCGGCATCTTATCTGTGACCCATCCGGCGAATTGTTGCGCGACTGGAAGAAGCGCTTTGGTCATCGGGAGGATTAGCCCGGTTTGAAGCGTCCGGCCAATCGCCCCGAATGCCTTGCTGAGCGTGTCATATTTGACGTTTGCGACCTGCTCCATCGTGTTTTTTGTCGAGTCGAACTGTTTCTCGACATTGGCGTACGCGCCGATGACCCGAGCCTCGAGATCCTCCGCCTGAGTGCCGAACAACTGCACGGCAACCGCATTCTGCTTGACAGGGTCCTTAACCGCGGCAATAGCCTTTGCCGTCGTCAGGAACGCCTTCTGCGCCGTCTCCCCGCCTGCCGCGAATTGCGCCGTCATCTGCGCCCCGCTAAGCCCCAGCGCCTTGTAAGCGTCTAATGACGCCTGTGAGCCGTCCTTGGTCCGGATGCCGAACTCCTTGATACCGTCCCCGACCTTGTCCAGATTAAAGGCACCTGCCTCCAAGCCGGCGGCGAAGGTGTCGAACATCGACTCCGCCGAGAATCCGAGCTTGGCGAAGTACGGGCTGTACTCGTTCGCGGTGTCCAGCAGCTCGCCTGACTTGTTAAGGCCCTTCTGCGCCCCCTGCGCGAGCAGGTTGTACGCCTGGTCGGAGGTGATGCCGAAGTTCTTCATCATCGTGTCGGCGGCCTTGATCGACTCCGTGATGTCCTCGCCGAACGTGTCGCGGTAGGCAATTGCGTTCTTCGTCGTCGCTTCCAGCTCATCGCCGGTCATCTGGGTGACTTGCCGGACCGTACCAACCGCCTCCGCCAAGTCGTACCAGTTTTCTCCGAGGTTCTTGTTGTATAGGCTCTCGGTGATTTTGCTGAAGTCCTGCATCTGCGACTCAGATGCGCCGGTCGATGCCTGGATTTGCGCCATGGCCGTGGCGTATTCGTCCGAAAAGCTCAGGAACCCAGCAGCGGCGAGCCCGACTCCAGCGCCAACAGCCAGCGCGGCCCCGCCGACGATTGCCGCGCCTCCAAGTGCGCCGCCGAGACGACCGACACCACTCCCGTTACCGCCACCTCCACCGCCTCCTCCACCTCCGGAAGGTCCGTGCATATCCTGCAGCTCGCGCATGCGGCGCTCCATCTCTTCGATCTGGCGCAAGTAGTTCCGCATGTCGTTGCCGAACATGTTGCCCGGCATCCGGATCGTCGAGATTTGACGGAGATTGCGGAGCAGATCGGCGCTCAATGTCTTCGCCTCTCTCAACTCGGTGAGCATGTTGGAAAAAATGCCGGTCGGGGTCGGCGATGTGCGTATTTGACGCAAATCGCGCTCGAGGTCTTGCAGTCCATCCCTCAGCGGGCGGACCATGTCGCCGGATATGCGGAGAGCGTTCAACTCCCGGGCTTTTCTATCAATCTCCGCGAGATCGTGATAAGTTTTGTTCATCGCCCCCTCGTACGTTCCCTCCAGCTTTGCTGCCAATTCGAAGGCGACTTGATAGATTTTTTTCGCCATGCTTTCACCTCGTTTTCCTTACATCGAACATCATAAATCGTGTTCCACTTTCGCGATTAAATCGCCTATTTCAATAGCTCCTGCGTTCAGAAACTCAGAGAGAAACGGGAGATCGTCATTCGCTAGAAGATGAATCGCAACCAATTCCGATTGTGCCGCTTCGATGTCCTCTTTACTCAATTGCAATGAAAAGCGTTCAACTGTTCTGCGCAAGTGCAACAGCGATTCGCGTTTCAACGTCACGGCTTGCGCGACTATCTTCATGATCCGTCTGTATTCATTTCCAACCTTCATTCCCGAGAACACGCGGCAGGTATTCTCAAGGTTGTGAAGCAACTGCCTGGACAAACGGAGTTCTACCAGTTGAACGAGGAGCGAAAATGGAAGAGACTTTTGTAATACACGCCGCTGCCCGTTATCGCTCTTCCACTTCAGTTGCCTTTTCAGGCGTTTGTTGCGAGCATCTCCGTAAGCGGCTAACGCTGCGATCCTCGTCCGAATGGTTTCCGTGTCGAACTGTTTCGCTTCTCGGCTATTTTGCAATTTGTCATCACCGCCGTTCCGTTGATTTTAATGGCAACCGCCTACGTATAGCTTCTTGCTCAGGTAGCCTCATCTCAATATCCGCTTTATCTCGTGGTCAAGTTGCTTAAGCATCCGCTCTCCCGCTTGCTCCTCAATATGCTTGATGACCTGCGGTTCGTTGAGCATACGCGGCACGGCCGGGCCATGGATCTCTTCGATCGGCAATTCTGGGTAATCCCCCTCCTCGTTCCTAACGCGACGCCGGCCGCTCTGCCCGGTTGGCTTTTGCCGTTTGAGGACGCGGAGCCGGCCGGAGCCGGGGTGCAGATAGGCTGTCTTAAGCCGCTTCTTCTCGCCGCGGCGGACGGCCACAGTCACGGCCTTTGGTTTGCGTGGATTTGGAGCCTTTGGGGTCAACTTGTAGTGCAGGAGTGGCAGGTTCGAGCCTTTGGCTTTAATCCGCACTTCGCCGGCTCCAGGCGCTGAATAGAGGGGAGAGAACGCCGCCTTAACGTCTTGATCTTTGATGTTATACGTCTCGCGGACCTTGCTACTGGCTTCGGTCATGACACCTTTGCCAACCCGGTTGAGCGCCGTGCTCGCCGCCGCCTGCATTTGATCGCGCATCTTCTTGATATCGCGTTTGGCTGCACTTAGGCCCTTTACTTTCATTCTGCATTCGCCTCCGATCGGAGCCCAACGGACTGACGGAAGGAAGAATCCATCAGCCCTTGGAGCCGGAAAGCGATGCCGTATTCCTTACTTCGCCCGGCCATTTATGATGCTCCTTTCATTTCGATCCATCTACGCCCGCTTAACTCTTGCCGCCGAACAAGCGAGCAAACAGATTCTTCCTCGATTGATCGCCCTTTGTCTCGGCTTGACTCCGGAGCTCGTTTACAGTGGCGTTGGTGACAACTTCGCCCGTTTCCGCGTAATATTCGATCCAGCGCGGAAGCTCCCCATATCGGTAAGCCTCCTCCAACTCTCTAGCAGTCGGCAAGACACATTTGTCTGTAACCCCCCCCTTCATAAAGGCTGGGTTATATTCAGATGTCAGCGGATGTTCTGGAATTCCTAATTGTTTCGTTTCCCTGTCATTGCCCAAACCAGCAAGGCTCTCGGCCTCGTTAAGCAGCCCGCGAAGCTCCGATGCTCGGGCGTAGTGCTGGTTCCCCTCCGCAATCTTCAGCGTCAGCTGCGCTCTAAGCTCCCTCGCTTCTTCAAAGACTCGCTCAACTTGCGGTGCGATGAGTTCGACTTCGCGACGCCATCCGGCTTGGACATCTTCCAGGAGCGACTCCAGTTGTTCCGGCTTGCCCTTCTTCACCAATTCGATTCGTTCTTCCATCACTCCGATTTCAATGGCAAGCCTGTCCGCCCTGGCCTTAACATCGCTGATATCGGCCGTACTGTGGGACTTGATGCCGGAGCTGTCTTCGACAAGCATCTCTTGATAACGGCTCATTGCTTGTTCTCTCTCGGTACGTTTATCGTTCAATTCACGCTGAAGCTCATCGCTTCGTTTGTTGAGGTTCGCAACCGCTTGTTTAAAAGCTTCATACTCACGAAACATCCAATAGCCTCCTCGAATTATCCTCTTAATCTGTTGGCCGCATTGGCGACCATGTCCGTAACGTCCGGATCGGAAGCAGCCTGGGACGATTGCGGCCCTTGCGGCTGTTCACGAGAAGAATTAATGTAGCCGGCGATCATATCCGCGTTTTCCTCGTCCAACTCTTCCTGCGACTTCAACAGCCCGGCCTTCACACATTCCAATGCGGCTGCTTCCGGCTGCATGCCGGACTTAATTGCCAGGTCGATAAAATGGCTGTTCTGACGGTTCCGGATGGATTCCAGTTCTTGAATGCGCTGGCTCTCTGTTCGAGGCTTTGTCGCATTCGAGTTACCTGAAGCGTCTTTGCCCGGGTTGTTCCCCGTGCTGGTTGGCACACGGCTGAGTGGAATGCGATTGGAGTTAGATCCGCCTGCCGCATTAACCCTGGTAGCCGCCAACTCGTTAAGTTGCGCCATTGCCGTCCTTGCTGTATCCAACGCCATCGACATCGGACTCGGACTCTTGTCAACCCATTCGCCAACTACTCGGCCGGCACCGGCTCCATTCTGCTCGATAGCCATGAACGATTCCTTCATCCTGTCCAGCGTGTCAGCCATCTTCCGAAGTTCCGAAATTTCTCCATTCCATGTCCCGTTCAATCTCATCACCCTTCCTTCCAGTTTCGCTTGAATTCGATAGGCGACTTTCGCTTAATGCTCAGTAGACTAATGTGCATTCTGGAACGCAACAATTCGAAGCGATTTTTTCGATTGGGGTCCGCCTCGAGCGTCTGAGTAGAAAGAGAAAGGCAAAATTCGAATTAAAAATTAGAGAGATTCTGTGCTCACGCGCACCCGCACTTGGCCGGGGTCCTGGAAGGACCCGCTCGCCCACGCATGCCGTTGTCGCCTCGCAGGAGCCGTTCTCCCGCGTCCGAATTCATTCCTTGGTTTGTGTGTCATCGATCACGTACACGATCTCCAGCATCCTGCCAGGGCCCCCATTCGTCTCCAAGATTCGAGCGCCGGGGTTCTGGGCTTGCCACTTCGCGACGGTCGCCTCCGGATGGACCAGCGTAACCCTGCGAATCTGCTTATCATTGTTCGACATCGTAATCACCTCCCTTCATAGGCGATAACTATCAATACAGAAAACCAGATAGCCTCTGCCTATTTATCTGTCGCGTCTGAAGCCGCCCTTCCTCTCCGAGCCCTGTTCCGATGCGGCCAGTCGCTTGACGGCACATCTCCATTCTCATCGATCAACCCGAGCTGATAGGCTATCTTCTGCATCGCCCGGTCCCGAATCCTAGCGTACTTGCCCTCGCTGATCGGGGGATCGAACACCATCTGATAGATGGAATAGTCCGTGATGTACTGGGACTCTCTTGCCAAGTACCGTTCCTGAATGAGGAACTGTTCCTGCTTCGGAAGACGCTCGACGACGCGGTCGATGGCTTCGCAGAACGCGCGCCGGCGTTCCGGCTCATCAACGTTGTGCGTTGCGATGTTCCCGGTCTGGTCGCTGACCTTGTTCGTACGGCCGCCTTCATGGGGCTCGTAACTCGCGGTGATGCTGGCTTCGCGCGCCTGGAACCCCAGGTACTTGTAAATCCGATACTGCTCCAGCCTGGCCTCTACTTCCCGGCGAATGGCTTTGTTCTTGGCTCTTGGCAATGTGTCGATCATCTCTACCATCCCTTGTCTGATGAATGATGTCCGAGCAAAATGGTACGGCGCTCTACCGACTCCCTCTCGGCGGAGCCGGCCTGGGTGGCTGCAGCGTTCATCTGCGGCCTTTGTAGCTGCCAGGGTTACGCGAGAGCGGTTTGCTTGTTCTGCCGCTGCTGCAGGTGCCTCTCTGCCGTTTGTCTAATCGCAGAGATGCCCGGGCCCTCTCTCGTCAAGCCCTCTATGAACGTCTGGAGGAGCTCCAACGGCAACGCCGCGCACAGCCGATCGATTACCGGTTCAATGTCGATGGTCTTCATTCCCTTGTCCCCTCCCTTAGCCCGTTCATGATGTCCATGATCTCCTGATCGGTGACGAATTGCTTAAACGTCCATCCCGCCCAGCGGAGCGCCTCCTGCTTGCCCATCCGGCGAACCTCCTGCCTGATCGCCGACGCCGTCTTGCCGTAACGCTTGGAAGAGAGTAAACGGTAATAAGCGTCCATGAACTGAATCCCCTTCGGATTGTTCTCCAGCAGTTGGAGCACGGCGTATTTCAGAACGCCCCGTCCCGAGAGCAGCATGCTTTCCGGATTGTCGGGATTCGGCGCGGCATCGGCGCCGTTCAGCGGGAGTGAGCGGTCAGCATAGAGCTTCTTCATGCGGCGCATGGTCACGTCCGGGGCATTCATCTGAGCCTCATAAAACGCGAACCGGACGTTTCGCTCATAATCGTCGTCCATGCCACTCTCCTCGAAGCCCTTGAGCGTCTGGTAGATGCACTTCGAGGCTTCCTGTACGGTAAGCGACTCGGGGTAGATACGGTAGCCGGTTCCCGTGAAGACGGTGACAGCGTATTTCGAGAACGGATTCTCTTCTTCGACCGGGAACGCGATGATCGTTCCTCCGAGCTGCTTGCGAATGGCGTCGGCACGTGCCTCAATAACAGGGAAATTCATGGGTTCGCCCCTTCCTTCTCCAGTTCAATCGCCGGCCGCCAACGCAGCCGCTCTTCCTGCAGACGCTTGTTCAGCGCTGCCTTGTACCGCATGATCCGGTTGAAGCGATGCGGCCAGCTCCGGCGCAGAGCACTGTACTGCGCGGCCTTCCTCGTGTAATAAGCGATGCGTTTCAGGTGCATGCCTTTATCCTCCTGCCAATGGGATTTTGGTTTGCTGCGCGATTGGCCCCGCCCCGGCCGAACTGCCTGATGTGCGCCTTTGGCGCTAGCAACTCGGCAGGGCATTCGATGGGGTCGCCCGCATGGATTAATCTCGCGCAGTCAGCGCCTATGATTCTTAGGCCTTGGCGACGGGCCTTCTATCGGAGAACTCTCGAAGAAGAGCCGGCACGCTCAGCACGTCTTTTTCGAACTGCTCGAGCTCCACTTCGTTCATGTCCCGGGTCAGTTCGGAAAATAACTGGACAGCAGCATAGAAGAACTCACGTTCATTCGGCGAATTGCCTTCAATCGATCGCATTCGTATCGCTCCTCTGCATTGGGTAGATGAGGGCCTTCCGTTGTTCGCCAGCCCGCCGCTCAACGGACTAAGAACGGTCTGCCGTGGCTACTCAATGAGTTTGGTATTTTCTCCAGATGTGGAGAACGCGCTCTTATGAATCAAGCTTGCTAATCCAGTTGCTGGGTAGAAGCTCGAGGCTTTCCTCGTTCTTCTCGGTCCAAACGAATTGATTCGGGTCGCCGCCGCTGTCTATCCACTTGATAACTGCATCATGTCGTTCCCATTCCAGCTCCTTCCGCCTCTTTTCCTCCGCCTTCGGATCGTAGCGAACGATGTCCGCGATGGTAGGCGGGAAGCGACTGGAAGCGATGTGCTCGTTCAGGTGAACCTGAGCTCGATCGAAGGGGACCTGCTTCAAGAATTCCAACCAGAGTGAGGCCAATGGCTGCGTAATTTCAAATGACGGATAGGCAATCTTGATGACCGACAGCAGCTTAGCGGTCTCCTGCTTATTCATTCTCCTGCTCTCCTTCCTCGTAGAGCTGCCTTAAGATATCCATTTGCGCATCGTCCCGTTGTTGTCGGGCGGAGCGAGAATGATTAGCGGGCTTCGAATCCATCTTCATCGCCAGTTGCGTATACTGCTTCCGCAACGTGGCCGCACTCAGAATGTTTTTCTGCCAGAACGGGTCTGCCGTGCACCAGTCTATGACTCGTTTGAGCTCCTGAGTATCACGCTTGTCCAGCTCGATCATTTTCCGGAAGTCATCCGACCATGCTTGTAGGTTAGCGTTCTTCACCAGATGGGCTTTGTTGTTAAGTGCTGCTTGCTCCATGACTCGTTGATGAAAATACAGAGCCATCTGATAGTACCCGCTGTCCTCGGAATAAGCGGGCTTCTTATTGCGAGGAGAAGTATTTAAATCTTTTATTTCTTTATCTATATTCTCTGTATTATTAAGTCTATATTCTTTTGTGGTTAGTCTGCCGGTTAGTCTGCCGGTTAGTTCGCCGTTTTTCTGCTGGTTGCTCTGCCGGTTGGCATGCCCGTCAAAGCCTTGATGCGTAAGGGATTTCTGCCGGTTAGTCTGCTGGTTGCTCTGCTGGTTAGTCTGGCGTTGCTCTGCCGGTTGTTCTGCCGGTTGGCTTTTTCCCTCTTCTGGCATGCTCAAATGGTTGAATTTCGCATAGTTTTTCAGACGATAGATGCTGAATTTGTTGTACCTTTTGACCAGTTCGATCATATCGTCATCAACCAATTTCGCAATCAATGTCCGGAGTCGTTGCTCTCCAATTCCGAGGCGTTCACTCCACGCCTGGCGGCCAAAAACGAACTCGCCATAGTTGATCTGCACCTGCTGCCCTTCAATCAATTCGGCCACAGGATCAGCCGAGAACCTCGCGCGGAACAACATGTCCATCCATACGTGAAAGTACTGCGCATCGCGGTATATCCAGTGCTTTTGAATGTTTCGATTGACTGGCAAGAAATTCTCTACCACACCACCACCCGCTTATGGATTGTTTGTAATCTCATGCAAATGCTTTAAACCAGAGAGAATCGAGCGTTGAACAGCTTTTTCGGTTCGCGTTCGCGGCCTATCGAGAGGGCGTATCCACGTATGGTCCTCGTACCCGCTCTTATCGATAGAGGCAAGAAACTGTACTGCTTGAAGGCGTTCGTTAACATCCGTCCATCGAACATAAAAGTGAACGTCCTTGCTCGGATCGGATAAGTGCTTAAGCCAGAATTCGTGATACAGCGTTGACCTCTTAAACGTTCTCTTTTCCTGGCTGTCCATCTTGAATTCTGAATAAAAACCCCGTTGCCGTTTGATTTTTCTCATGTCGCCTCCGCGGGCTCGCCTTGCTGTTGATTGATGCGCTCCCGCCTCGACTTCTCTATCCGTCCGTGCAACTCCCGCAGACATTCGTTCATTCCGATGTCGTCATCGATGTACTGCATCAGCGGCTCGATAATCCATGCCGCCATGCCATCGTTCTTGTGAACGTCGTTGGCAAGCAGAATCAGGTTGACGGAGTCAAGTTCCGCTTGCTCGAGCTGCAGGATTCGGACGCCCGATTCCTCCAACTGATCGAATTGCTGTTTCAAGCGTTTCGCCAGCTTCAAAAGCGCGATGGTCATCATGAGCTTTGAACTTTTCACCCTCGTTGCACCTCCCTCGTAGTTCGGATTCATCCCGGCGTTTATTGTTCCAGCAGCCACCGCTCCAGGAACTGCCTGGTTTCGCGGGCCGGGAATAACCACTTCGAGCCGATCTTGCGTTTTGGAAAATCAGGATGGTAAAAGAATTGCTCTACGATGAAGTTCCAGCTCATGCTCGTGCGACGTCGCAATTCTCTTGAATCCCAGAAAACCAAATCGTAATCAGCCTCTCGCAGCATTTCACGAATCTTTTCCTGGCACATGCGCATAACTTCGTTCTGATCGACTTGAACGTTCACTGCGACAAAGTTATTCACTTGGCAAATTCTCCTCCTCCCACGTTTGACTGTTGATCGCTGTGCCTATGCCTCATGGCAAATCGCAGTAACCCACTCCACCTGTACCGGCATTACTTTGGGCCGCTTACGGCTTCCGCTTCCCTGAAGCACTGGCTATTTTTTTCTTTCAACGGCAAATCGAGCGCCCTCCTTGTATTGCTCAAACGCCCAATTCGCCAGCTTCCAACGTTCTTCAAGTTCGCGATGGCATTCCTCAATCGCATGAAGACGCTCCAGCGACTGGTACAATTCAGCGGCGATTTCCGCCTTACCGATATTGGCGTCGGTATCGCTCAGCAAGAAGATTGCCATTGCAATCTGCGTCTTCACTTCCGTGATCCGGGCCAGGTCTAACACTTCATCGGCCATCGTCCTTTCGGGCAGCTTGAAGCTCGTTTGCGGGATAGACAAATCCGATTTTTCCACGTTGCTCTTCCTCCTTTGCGTAGTCGTGACTAGCTCAAATTGCTTATGAAGTTGTCAAGGTGCAGCAGGCCAATTACTTCGTAACAACTTGCGAATGCTGATTCGCTTTCGGATCACGAACGATTTCGAAGATGTCCGACCATTCGCATTCAAGCACTTCGCAGATACGCTTGGCTGTTCGAGGGCTGGGATTACGGTCGCCGTTAGTGATCTGGACTGTCATTGGATGAGAAGACCCGATCTGCTTGCTGAAGTCCAATTTGTTGAAGCCCTTCATAATCAGAAGGGTGTTCAATCGATCGGTGTCTTTTACTCTGATTTTCAACTTGCCACCTCCTAAATTGTGCAATATGCGCAATCACAATATACGATATAATTGCGCACATTGCAACATTATCCTCAAAATATTTGCGCTATCCCTAAATCGCCATGAAAATAATTGCGCTGTTTGTTAAATTAGCGCTATAATTGATTTCAAAAGAAATCTAATGGGCGGTGTGAGTAAGTTGGGTGAATCGTTTGGACAATATCTAAGGAATCTGCGGAAGCAGGCGGGGCTTACACTAAAAGAACTGGGGATGTCAACTGATCTGTCGTACTCCTATTTATCTCAGCTCGAAAGGGGAGAGCGTGGCGGGGTCAAAAAAATACCATCACCTGAAATTCTTAAGAAGCTTCATAAGCCATTAGGAGTAAGGTACGCTGAATTAATGGTCAAAGCAGGACATATGAAATATGAGGATTTAGATGACTACTTGCTAGGAGAAGAACCCGAACTGGACGACGAATCGAAACAAATGATCTTGATGGAATCCATGGAGAAGAAGGAACGCATCGAAAGAAAAATAAGGGAGATTGAAGAAATACAAATTGAAAATAAAATAATACTCAAAGCCCTTGAAAGAGACTTGGAATGGGTGCTGAATAGATCGTCTGCGACATACAAAGGTATACCCATTGATGATAATGATCGATATGACATTAGAAAGTTTCTTGAATATCACTTTCATGAACGAACAGCGCCAGATAAATCGGAATGGCCTTTGCCAAGCAATTGGAAAGAAATACATTTCCCCACATCAGAAACAACGGAGGAATGACACATGGCCAACATCCAAAAGCGTGGCGAGTTGCTCGAATTGGAAAGGAATCACATCGATCTCCAGTGCACTTTTGACGTGCCCAAAGTTCTATTCCCCGACTATCAGCCCCCCGACAAAGCGGACGATAAAGGAGGTGATGCGGACGACGAACGATAGCTTGAACCGTCGTGCCCACAGCGCGTGGATTGAAATTAACCGAAAGGACTGAATCAAATGGCAATCGACAAAGACAAGAGGCTGTTGCACCTGTTCCACCAACTGCCCGAGCCCGATCAGAACTCGACTCTGGACTTTATGGAGTACCTGGCCCAGCGCAAGAAGCAGGAGGCTCACGAAGAATGGGAAGCAGATAACTCACCGCTCACCGAAGACGAAGCGCAGGCCATCAAGCAAGCCGAACTGGACATTGCGAACCATGAGCTTCTAGATTGGGAGGACATTAAACGTGACCTCCACCTATAAGGTGAAATTCACCAAAGAGGCGTTCAAGGCGCTCCAGAAGCTCACCAGCAAGAGGCAGCAGCAAGTAGGGAGCATCGTCGAGCAGTTGGCCCGTAATCCCTTTATCGTGCCTGATGTCAAGCCATTACAGGGGACCCTAAACGATGATTATCGTGTGCGGATTGGGTCCCTTCGCTTGATTTACCGTATCGAACAGAATGAGCTCATAATCACTGTGCTTCACTTGGGTTCACGCGGCGATGTCTACAAATAACGAACCAGAGGAGGACAAGACGTGGCCTTTTACAGAAAACGCGGCTCGACGTGGGAATATCGAATCAGCTACATCGAACGCAAAACGGGCAAGCAGAAGGAGAAGACGAAGGGAGGATTCACGACGAAGCCGGAGGCGAAGATAGCCGCGGCGGCCGCCGAGCTGGAGCTGGCTTACTACGGCTTCGCGCCCGACGGTAACGAGCTTGTCAGCACATTCTTCGACAAATGGCTGGAGGTATACAAGAAGCCGAACGTCAAGCCGATCACGTACAGCGTACAGGAGCGCAATGTGCGGCTTAACATTCTCCCGCGCTGGGGCCATCTGAAGATGAGGGACATCACGAGGAATGATTACCAGGAGTGGATTAACGAGCTGCGGCAGCATTACAGCGAGGGAACGACTCGGCGGATTCACAGCATCATGTCCAGCGCTTTGAATGACGCCGTTCACGACTTTAACATCATCAGGGAAAACCCGCTGCAGAAAATCAAGATCCCGAAAGAGACGGAGGCGACCGGCAAAGTCCAGTATTTCACACGCGAGCAGCTCGACCTATTCTTGCAGCACACCAAGCCGGTCAAGAATTCGAAGTATCAGGAGTCGATGCAGTACACCGCCCTATTCACACTCCTGTCGCGCACAGGGCTGCGGATCGGCGAGGCTCTGGCTCTGACCTGGAATGACATCGATCTGGACAAGAAGACGCTCACCGTGAACAAGACACTTGTCTATCCGATTAACTCGAAGCCTTACCTGTCCACGCCGAAGACCGCGACCAGCGGCCGCACGATCAAGATGGATGATGCGGCTATAGCGATCCTAAAGAAGCATCGGATAAACCGGAAAGAGGTCGTACTGCGGTATGCGCATTACAAGGCCCCGGAAAGCGACATCGTATTCTTCCAGCAAGACGGCCGCTGGCTGCGTACCAACGTTGTCCGCGACTATTTCAAAACGGTCTGTAAGCGCGCCGGGGTCCCCGTCCTCTCTCCGCACGCGCTGCGGCATAGCCACGCCGTTCACCTGCTCGAAGCCGGCGCAAATATAAAATACGTGTCCGAGCGCCTTGGACACAAGAGTGTCAAGATCACAGCGGACACGTATTTGCACGTTACGCAGAAGATTGAAGACGACGCCCTGAACCTCTACGCACGATACGTCCTCTAAACAAGACCGGACAAAAACCGGACAAATCCCCCAGTGAGAGCCGAAAAACCTTGATATATCAAGGTTATCCTATGCTCCCCTCCATCTCGAACTTGATAAGTCGATTCATCTCGACCGCGTACTCCATCGGCAGTTCCTTCGTGAACGGCTCGATGAAGCCCATGACGATCATCTGGGTCGCTTCGGCTTCGGAGAGGCCGCGGCTCATCAGGTAGAAGAGCTGGTCCTCGGACACCTTGGAGACGGTCGCTTCATGCTCGAGCGTGACGTTGTCGTTCATGATCTCGTTGTACGGGATCGTGTCGGACGTCGACAGGTTGTCGAGGATAAGCGTGTCGCACTTGATGTTCGACTTCGCGCCCTCGGCGTTGCGCCCGAAGGACGCGATGCCGCGGTAGGTGACCTTGCCGCCGTGCTTGGAGATCGACTTCGAGACGATCGTCGACGTCGTGTCCGGCGCCAGGTGCAGCATCTTCGCGCCGGCGTCCTGGTGCTGGCCCTTGCCGGCGACGGCGATGGACAGCACCATGCCCTTCGCTCCGCGGCCCTTCAGGATGACGGCCGGGTACTTCATCGTCAGCTTGGAGCCGATGTTGCCGTCGACCCACTCCATCGTCGCGTTCTCTTCGGCGACGGCGCGCTTCGTGACGAGGTTGTAGATGTTCGGGGCCCAGTTCTGGATCGTCGTGTAGCGGACGCGGGCGTCCTTCTTGACGATGATCTCGACGACGGCGCTGTGCAGCGAATTCGTGCTGTATACCGGAGCGGTACAGCCTTCAACGTAGTGAACGAAGCTGCCCTCGTCGGCGATGATAAGCGTGCGCTCGAATTGGCCCATGTTCTCCGAGTTGATGCGGAAGTAAGCCTGCAGCGGAATTTCGCACTTGACGCCCTTCGGCACGTAGATGAAGCTGCCGCCGGACCATACCGCGCTGTTCAGAGCGGCGAACTTGTTGTCCGCAGCCGGAACGACCGTCGCGAAGTATTCCTTGAACAGCTCCGGATACTCGCGAAGCGCGGAGTCGGTATCCATGAAGATAACGCCTTGCTTCTCGAGGTCCTCCTGCATGTTGTGGTAGACGACTTCGGACTCGTACTGCGCGGAGACGCCGGCGAGGAACTTCTGCTCGGCTTCCGGGATGCCCAGCTTGTCGAAGGTCGCCTTGATCTCTTCCGGCACTTCTTCCCACGTCTTGCCTTGCTTCTCGGACGGCTTGACGTAGTATTGAATGTCGTCGAAGTCCAGTCCGTCGAGATCGCCGCCCCAACGGGGAAGCTTCATCTTATTGAATTGCTCCAGCGACTTGAGACGGAAGTTCAGCATCCATTCCGGCTCGCCCTTCATCTCCGAGATCGTGCGCACGATCTCCGGAGTCAGCCCCTTGCCCGATTGGAAAATGGCCTTGTGCTCGTCGCGGAAGCCGTACTTGTACTCTTCCATCTCAGGCATCTGCTTCGCCATGACGATCATCCTCCTTCTATGCTTAGTTTAGTTATTGTTCGATTCCTTCATGCTCGCCTTGACCGCTCTCGACGCCCTTGCGCAGCGCATTCCACGACAGCGTCGCACACTTGATGCGAGCCGGGAACTTGTTCACGCCCGCCAGCGCGTCGATATCCTCGTACTCGTCGAACTCGGCCGCCTCGCCCTTCATGAGAGACGAGAACTTGTCGGCCAGAGCGAGCGCCTCTTCGGTCGTTCTGCCCTTGACCGCATCGGTCATCATCGAGGCCGAAGCCATGCTGATCGAGCAGCCTTCGCCCGTGAACTTCGCGTTCTTCACGACCCCGTCCTCGATGTGAAGCTGCAGGCTGATCCGGTCGCCGCACGTCGGGTTGTTCAGGTTGACCGTAACCGAGCCGTCGTCCAGGGAGCCGCGATTGCGGGGATTCTTGTAGTGGTCCATAATGACGCGGCGGTAGAGATCATCTAACGGGTTCATAGCCGAAAAACTCCTTTGTCTTCCATAGCGCTTCGGCGAGACGGTCCACGTCTTGTTCGGTATTGTACAGATAAAAGCTTGCCCTTGCCGTAGCGCTCTGTTCCAGCCATCTCATAAGCGGCTGGCAGCAGTGGTGGCCGGCGCGAATGGCGATGCCCTCGGTATCGAGCACCGTCGCCACGTCGTGCGGGTGGACGTCGCCGAGGTTAAACGTCACGAGGCCGACGCGATCCTCTCGCGGTCCGTAGATCGAGATGCCGTCGATCGCCGACAGGCGCTCGATCGCGTACGTCGCCAGCTTCTTCTCGTGACGGTCGATCTCGTCCAGGCCGATGCTCTCGAGGAAGTCGATGGCCGCTGCGAGTCCGACGGCTCCCGCGATGATCGGGGTGCCACCCTCGAACTTCCACGGAATCTCCTTCCAGGTGGAGTCCTGCAAGCCGACGAAGTCGATCATCTCGCCGCCGAACTCCATCGGCTCCATCTTCTCCAGCAGCGCCGCCTTGCCGTATAAAGCGCCGATTCCGGTCGGAGCACACATCTTGTGGCCCGAGAACGCATAGAAATCAACATTGAGCGCCTTCACGTCGACCTTCTTGTGAGGAGTGCTCTGCGCTCCGTCCACGACGATGATGGCTCCGTTCTTATGGGCAATCTCCGCGATCTTGGCGACCGGGTTGACCGTCCC
The DNA here is from genome assembly GCF_004801405.1 of Cohnella fermenti. Lineage (GTDB taxonomy): Bacteria > Bacillota > Bacilli > Paenibacillales > Paenibacillaceae > Cohnella > Cohnella fermenti. The sequence goes on along the minus strand of NZ_SSOB01000003.1, from coordinate 59,620 downwards.
GAGAACGTTGGATACGTAGGCGATGGAGACGATCTTCGTGTTCTCCGTAATCGTGCTCTCGACATCGGCCAGCGAGAGCGTGCCGTCCGGCTGCAGCGGAATGTACTTCAGCGTCGCCCCGGTCGCCTTGGCGGCCTGCTGCCAGGGAATGACGTTGCTGTGGTGCTCCATGTGGGTGATGACGATCTCGTCTCCCGGCTTCAGCACTTCGCGGGCGTAGCCGTGGGCGACGAGATTAAGACCGGTCGTCGTTCCCCGCGTGAAGACGATCTCCCGGCTCGCTGCGTTCAGGAACCGGGCGACCTTCTCGCGGGCGCCTTCGTAAGCGTCCGTTGCGCGCGAGCCGAGCGTGTGCACCCCGCGGTGCACATTCGCGTTATCCCATTCGTAATAACGCTTGACCGCTTCGATGACACTGCGCGGCTTCTGGGAGGTCGCCGCGTTGTCCAGGTAGACGAGCGGGTGGCCGTTGATATCCTGGTTCAGAATCGGGAACTCGGCTTTAAGCGCGATCGGATCCATTTACCCCAGCTTCCTTTCGAGAATGCGTTGCAGTTGCTCGCGAACCCCTTCGACCGGAATCTCGGAGACGACCGGGTCCAGGAAGCCGTGGATGATAAGACGCTCCGCTTCTTCCTTGGAGATTCCGCGAGACATCAGGTAGTACACCTGCTCCGCATTGACTTGGCCGACGCTGGCGGCGTGGCCGGCTTTGACATCGTCCTCGTCGATCAGCAGGATCGGATTGGCGTCGCCGCGCGCCTTCGGGCTCAGCATAAGCACCTTCTCGGTCTGCTGGCCGTTCGCCTTCGTCGCGCCCTTCTCGATCTTCGTAATGCCATTGATGATGGCCGTCGCTTCGTTCTTCATGACGGCGCGGGTGATCATGTCGCTCTCGGAGGAGAGGCCGTAGTGAACCGCGCGCGTCGTGATGCTCATGCGCTGCGAACCCGTTCCGACGGAGATGATCTTCGCATCGGACGTCGAGCCGTTGCCCTTCAGAATCGACTTCGTGTCGACAAGCGTGTTGCCGTCGTGCAGCTCGCCGATAATCCATTCGATGCGGGCATCCTTCTCGAGAATCGCGCGGCGGTACGTCACGTCGATCGCCGTGCTGTCCATATGATGCACGGATGCGTAGCGAACTTGCGCGCCCTGCTTCGCGAACACTTCAACCGCGGCGTTGTGCAGCAGCGTTGCCGCCGGAGCGTCGCCCAGAGCGGAGAACGTGTGCTCGACGACGGTCGCCTGGCTGTTCGCGTCCGCGATGACCAGAATATGAGGGACGAACGTCGCTTCCGCGTCGTCCGCGAACAGAATCGCCTGAATCGGCTCCTCGATCACGACGCCGCGCGGCACATACAGGAAGACGCCGCCGTTCCAGAGCGCCGCGTGCAGCGCGGACAGCTTGTGCTCGTTGCGCTCGTACGCTGTCATCAAGTGCGCGCGAACGAGCTCCTCATGCGTGCGAGCCGCTTCCTCCAGGCTGGTCAGAACGACGCCCTTCGCCTTCAGCTCGTCGGACAGACGGGTGTAGACGACGGAAGAATTGTGTTGAACGACCAGGGCGCCGATCTCCTGCGCCGGGAGCTGAGAAGCGATTGCCGAAGGAAGCGATGCCGTCGCGGAGACGGTCGTTCCCGGGCGATGAACGCCTTGCACGTCCAGCGTCCAGCGCTGGATCGGCGTCTTCTCCGGATGCGGGAGCTCCAGGGTGGACGCCCATTCGCCGGCTTCCTCGCGCCAAGCGACGAGCCATGCGGGCTCGTTCTTGCTGCGAGCGAGCGCCGCTGCCGCTTCGCGGCTAAAAGAGGTGGTCGGAGTACTCATGGTTGCTAACCTCCTTTATCCTCTTAGGCCTGGCCGACCGTCTCGTCGACGATGCCCAGTTCTTCTTTAACCCAATCGTAACCTTCGGCTTCCAGACGCTCGGCCAGTTCCGGGCCTCCTGACTTCACGATGCGGCCTTGCATCATCACGTGGACGAAGTCAGGCTTGATGTAGTTCAGCAGGCGCTGGTAGTGGGTGATGATCAGGAAGCTGCGCTCTTCGGAACGCATCGCATTCACGCCGGCCGCAACGATCTTCAGGGCGTCGATGTCGAGACCGGAATCGATCTCGTCGAGGATGACAAGCTTCGGATCGAGCATCATCATCTGCAGAATCTCGTTCCGCTTCTTCTCGCCGCCGGAGAAGCCTTCGTTCAGGTAGCGGTGCATGAACTCGGGGTTCATCTCGAGCTCCTTCATCTTGCCTTCCATCAGGCGGACGAACTTGATCAGGGAGATCTCGTTGCCTTCGCCGCGGCGAGCGTTGATCGCGCTGCGCAGGAAGTCGGCGTTCGTGACGCCCGTAATCTCGCTCGGGTATTGCATCGCGAGGAACAAGCCGTTAAGCGCGCGCTCGTCGACGCCCATCTCCAGAACATCTTCGCCTTCGAGCAGAACTTCGCCGTCCGTCACTTCATATTTAGGGTGACCCATAATGGAAGAAGCAAGGGTGGACTTGCCGGTGCCGTTAGGTCCCATGATCGCGTGCACCTGGCCCCCGCCGATCTTAAGATCGAGGCCCTTCAGAATCTCTTTACCTTCAATGGCCGATCTCAGGCCACGGATTTCGAACAAGCTGGACATATCGTTTCCCTCCAGGTGTCAGGACTCCAAGAATCCTTATTTATAATTATTTTAATTTGATTCTCACTGATTCTCAACCTACATTTTATGAAAAAGCAATGAAAAACGCAAACTTCCTGATATTGCGTGTGATTTCGATCACAGACAGCGGCGCCGCACACCCTTATTTTCCTGCGATGGCGCGCTTGACGGCGGCGACGCGCTCGGCGAATTCCTCGTCCCCGAGAACGGCCATTCCCTTCGGAACGGGAACCTCGTCCTCCAGCGCCAGCCACGACTTGCAGCCGCCGTAGCTGCTCTTCATCGCAACGACCGCCGGCTCCTCCAACTTGTACATTCTCAGCAGCAGCACGTGGAGCGGCTTTGTTTTTTTCCACTTCAACCGTTCCTCCGCATACTCGTCCGTCCAGATATGAAGCCCGGACAGCCGGGCCAGCGTCTCGGAATCCGTCACCTCGATATCCTCCGCAACCTCCGCATACGAGCCGATTCTCACTTCTCCCGGATGGCTCTCCGCCTCCGCGATCGAAGCGCCGACGCCGCCTCTCGCCTCCGGCTTCACCAGCTCCGGACGCTGATGCTCGTACGAGGGGAACAGATAGAAGCGCGGGCTCTCCAGCCGGAACTCCTTCGTCTCTTCCGCAATTCCGCCCTTGCGCAGCACGATGATCTGCCTCCCGCTCTCGAGAGCGTCGACTGCGACAGCCCACTCTCTGAGCGCAATGTCCTGAAGCAATGCCGTTCCACTCCTTCCTTCTCTATATTCGAATTATAACATAACGGTTATTGCTGGATGAAACGTTCCGCTTACCTTATAATAATGGGATGTGGAATGGGCGGACTTGCGAATGGAGACAAGCAAGACGACTGTGAAGAAGATGCATCGGAGGTTGAATGGAATGAGCCACTATCATCCGCTCAGCGAAGCGGAAGCGATTGAGATCGCGCGCTCGATCAAGGAAGTATTCCCGCAGGACGGGGAGTTCGTCTGCCGGGAGATCGGGGACGGCAACCTGAATCTCGTCTTCCATATTACGCAGCCGGCGACCGGAGCCGGCATCATCGTTAAGCAAGCATTGCCTTATGTCAAGGTATTCGGAGAGTCGTGGCCGCTTACGGTCGACCGCGCCCGAATCGAGAATCAGGCGCTGATCAAGCAGGGAGAGATCTCGCCCGGACTCGTTCCGAAGGTGTACAAGACCGACACCGAGATGGCGCTGACGGTCATGGAGGATCTGAGCGATCACGTCATTATGCGCAAGGGGCTGATCGAAGGCGGCGTCTACCCGGCGTTCGCGGAGCAGATCTCCGAGTTCGCCGCCCGCACGCTCTTCTTCACCTCCGACCTGGGCATGAGCCCGCAGGACAAGAAGCTGCTTGTCCAGAGCTTCGTCAACCCGCATATGTGCAAGATCTCCGAAGACTTGATCTTCGAAGAGCCCTACTATGATGCGAAGGCCAACAACATCGACGAGGCGATCCGCGACGCGGCCGAAGCGAACTGGGCGGATGAAGAGCTGAAGCTGGAAGTCGCCCTGCTGCGCGAGAAGTTCCTCGTCAGCGCCCAGGCTCTGCTGCACGGCGACCTTCACACGGGCAGCATCTTCGTCACGCCGGAATCGACCAAGGTCATCGATCCCGAGTTCGCCTACTTCGGACCGATGGGCTTCGACATCGGCGCCATCCTCGCGAACCTGCTGCTGAACTTCGCCGCGCAGGAGCATTGGAGTGCGGACGAAGCCGCTCGCCGCGACCGCCGCGCCTATCTGCTGAACACGGTCCGCGACGTCTGGACGCTGTTCGAAGCCAAGTTCCGCAAGCTGTGGAACGAGCAAGGGACGGATCGCCTGCTTGGCTCGGCCGCCTTCCAGGACGACTATATGCGCCGCCTGCTGCAGGATACCGTCGGCTTCGCCGGAGCGAAGACGGTTCGCCGCGTATACGGATTCGCGCACGTCGCAGACATCGATTCGATTCCGGACGCCGCCGCCAAGGAACGGGCACAGCGTCTGGCGCTTGCGATCGGCACTTCCCTGATCAAGGGCAATCGCCAAGCGTCCTCGATCGAAGACGTTATCCGCATCGCCACGGAAGCGGCAGCAACAACAACAGCGGCAGCAACGGCAGAGAGCTAAGAGAGGGGCTCGTCCCCCGATTCGTATCGGCAACTAACGAGAGGAGTCACGCAACATGAGCAAGCAAGACACATCCGCCGCTTCGACAATTTTGCAGCCGGTCGTCTGGGCGGACGGCACGCTGGAGCTGCTTGACCAGCGCCTTCTTCCCGGGCAGATCGTCTATCTGAAGCTGACAACGCCGCAGGACGTCTGGGAGGCGATCCGCGAGCTGAAGGTGCGCGGCGCTCCGGCGATCGGCATCTCCGCCGCCTTCGGCGTTGTGCTCGGCGTTCAAGGCTTCAAGGGCACCGCCCGGGAGCTGGCGGAGGAAGCGCGGCGGCACGCCGAGCACCTCGCCACCTCGCGGCCGACGGCCGTCAACCTGTTCTGGGCGCTCGATCGCATGAAGGCGCGCGCCTTCGCACTCGCGGAGGAAGGGTTGTCCGCCGAGAGCGCGGCCGCCGCGCTGCTGGAAGAGGCCAAGCGCATCCAGGCCGAGGACGTGGAGACGAACCGCCGCATCGGCGAGCACGCCTTGACGCTGTTCGCGGACGGCATGGGCGTTCTCACCCACTGCAACGCGGGAGGGCTTGCCACGTCCAAGTACGGAACCGCGCTCGCTCCGTTCTATCTCGCGCTTGAGCAAGGCATCGCGCTCAAGGTGTTCGCGGACGAGACGCGCCCCGTTCTCCAGGGCGCGCGCCTGACCGCATTCGAGCTTCAGCAAGCGGGCGTCGACGTGACGCTTATTACGGACAACATGGCGGCTCACGTCATGTCCAAGGGATGGGTTCAAGCCGTCATCGTCGGCACGGACCGCGTCGCCGCCAACGGCGATGTCGCGAACAAGATCGGGACCTACGGCGTCGCCGTGCTGGCCAAGGCTCACGGCATTCCGTTCTATGTCGCTTGTCCGCTGTCCACGATCGACCTGTCCACCGCGATCGGAGCCGAGATCCCGATCGAGGAGCGTCACGCGGACGAAGTGACGAGCGCCTTCGGGCGCCGAACCGCGCCTGAAGGCGTCAAGGTGTACAACCCGGCCTTCGACGTCACCCCGCACGAGCTCGTGACCGCGATCATCACCGAGCAAGGCATCGTTCGCGCGCCTTACGAGGCGAATCTCAAGGCTCTGTTCGATAAGTAAAAGAATCGAGGCGGCGATGGATCAGGAGCGGGAAGGCCGCTCCGCCATCGCCGCTATCGCATCATAGCCCTTCATGCCGGGAACGATGCCGAGCTCGCGCGCGGTGTCGGTCACGGATTCGAGCGGCGCCTCGAGAAGCTGATCGAACGTGCGCACGCCGACGGCGCGCCCCGCGATGATCTTGCGATCCTTCAGCCGTTCGTTAAGCAATTCCACGTCCAGCGCTCCGCACATGATATAGCCGTCCTTGATCGTGATGGCGAGCAAGGTCGTGCCCGGAAGATGAACTTCCACCCCCGTGGCCGTATGGCCGCCTACCTCGATCGGAACGAGTCGCATCATCAACATCACCTCCCTATGGCACGAATGAAAAGGTCTATTCGCTCGCCCCATAGTCTTTTCGAATCATTTTATGCGCCCGATCCGGTATTAGGTCCTATTTCCTATCAGGGAAAACACCCATTTTGTACTATTTGAACCATCGGAAACATGGTATATTATTACTAGCGGTATCTTCGGTGATATCGGAATGCTGTTTGAACTCGGGGGATTGGATCAGCCATGACAACCAAACAAACTTCGGCAGACGGTTCTTACCTCTTCCAAGTCGACATCTTGATCCGGGCATCGAGCAACGGTATCGCAATGGAGAAATTACTTCATCTGCTTAACGAAGGCGAATTGGCGGACTATCGGATCGTATCGGGCGTACAGCTTGGAGAGACCATCCGGAAGGAGCTGGAGCGCACGGAACGGCCGCGGCCGATTCTGACGGACAGTCTGGATGAGAAGATACGGGGATATATTCAATCGAACAAGCTCATCCGGGTCAACCTTAACCGCGGCAAAGGGATCAAGCAATCGATGCCCTGTCGGATCGTCAACTTCGATCCGGATCAGACGCTGCTCACGCTCTATCATGTGGACGAGAAGAGGGTCTACTCGATTTACTTGAACGAGATCGACGACTTCGTCGAATAAGAATGCAATGCGCGGAGGCCGCGCCTTAAGGGGACTTAGGGCGCGGCCTCCGGCCGTTCGTTCAAATCCGTTCGAATTCGTTCATGCCCGCTCAAACGTTCGAATTCGTTCATGCCCGCTCAGCCTTCAACAGGAGAACGAGGTCGCTTCGAACAGCAGGCTCTCGATCCCCGCCTTGGGCAGCGGAGGGCTGCCGTAATAGCCCTGCATCTCATCGCAGCCGTGGCTTCTGAGGAAGCGGACCTGCTCGAGCGTCTCGACGCCCTCGGCGATCACCTGAAGCCGCAGGTTATGCGCCATGGCGATGATCGCCGCCACGATGGCGGCATCGTTCGGGTCCTGCTCGATGTCTCGCACGAACGAGCGGTCGATCTTGAGGCTGCCGATCGGGAAGTTCCGCAAGTAGTGGAAGGAGCTGTACCCCGTCCCGAAGTCGTCGATGCTGATGCCGACGCCGAGCTCGGCCAACTGCTCGAGGAACAATGTCGCCCGCTCCACATCCATCGTCACGCTCTCCGTGATCTCCAGCTTCAGGCACTTCGGGTCGAGCCCCGTCGCCTTCAGGACGCGGCCGATCTTCCCGATCAGGTTGCGCTGGGAGAATTGGCGCACCGACAGGTTGACCGACACCGGAATCGGCGCCGCTCCGGCGTCCTGCCATTCCTTGTTCTGGCGGCAGGCCTCTTCCAGAACCCAGTCGCCCAGAGGCACGATCAGGCCGCTGTCCTCCGCGGCCGGGATGAATTCGCCCGGCGGCACGAGCCCGCGGGTCGGATGAAGCCAACGAACGAGCGCTTCCGTGCCGACGATGCGGCCCGTTGCCAAGTCGTATTGAGGTTGATAGTGGAGGAGGAACTCGCCGTTCTGGAGAGCCTTCATCAGTTCGTGCTGCAGCGTCAGGCGGTGGTAGGCTTGCTGGTCGATATCTTCCGAATACAGGTGATAATCGTTGCGCCCGTTCTCCTTCGCCTTGTTCAAGGCCGTATCGGCCTTCTTGAGCAGCAGCGGAGCGTCTTCGCCCGCGCCGTCGGACGTCATGATGCCGATGCTCACCGATACTTGAATGGGAGATTCCCCGAGCAGGAACGGTTCGTCGAACACGGCCAGCAGGGCGGCCATCCGGTTCGCGAGATCCTCTTCGTCCCGAATGTCCGGAAGAATGCCCGCGAACTCGTCCCCTTCCATACGGGCCAGATCGCCTTCGCCGCGGAAGAATTCGGAGAGCCGGGCCGCGATAAGCAGCAGCAGCATGTCTCCCGTATCTCTGCCGAAGGAGGCGTTCACGAGCTTGAAGCGATCCACATCCACGTAGCAGACCGCAAGCGTTCCGCCGCGTTCGTTCGCCTCCCGCAGCTTGTCCTCGAGATATTGCAGGAACAGCCGGCGATTCGGCAGCCCCGTCATATCGTCGTAGTGGGCCAGATAATGATTCCGCTTCAGCGATCTCTTATGTTGGGTAACGTCCTGCATGACGAGGACAACTCCCTGAATGCCGTCGCCTTGCCGCATAGGAGACAAGGTGACGTTCAAGTCCACGGGATAGCCGGACTTATGGACGACGCGTATGTCCTGAGAGACGCATTCCCCCCGCAGCGCTGACCTCATCGCTTGCACGCCGTCATCGTAATAAGACGGGTCAAGCCATCTCGAGAACTTCTCGCCGATCATCTCCGCGCGGGAATACCCGAAGAATTCGCTCAGATCCTGATTCAAGTCGAGCAGATGTCCTTCGACGCTTAAGACGGCAATCGTGATCGGACTGTTGTAGATCGAGTTAAGCAGCTCCAGTCGATAAGACGTTCTGTCGGACCATCCGTTCACAATGCTACGTCCTTCCTCCCGTCTGGGAAACATGACAAATGATGTGCGATATTCATTATATAGCAATTTTCGACATTTTCCTACCTTTTTCTACCTATTCCGGACGGCGAATCGCCAGAATAAGGCAGAGCCAACCGGCGATAAGGGACACGCCCCCGAGCGGAGTGATCGGCCCGAAGAAGGCGAGGCCCGTCAGCGACAAGCCGTACAAGCTGCCGGAGAACAGAATGACGCCGAGCAGCAGCAATCTGCCCGCCCACAGCATGCTCTTGCCCGAACCGAACCGGTCCGCCAGCAGAGCGACCAGCAAGATCCCGAGGCCGTGATACATCTGGTATCGAACGCCCGTCTCGAACGTCTTCAGATCGTCTTCCGAGAGCGTCTCCTTGAGCATGTGGGCGCCGAATGCCCCGAAGATGACGGCCAGCAGCGCTATGGCGGCCCCGGTCATCGCATACTTTCTTACCAATGGGAATCCTCCTTAAGTGGCAATTCGTGGTGAACTGATCTCATCATACCCTTTTTCCCCCTATCCGCGCCATGACCGAAATCGGACAATTATTCCATCCGAATGCCCCAATATTATGATCGGAATCACAGCTTAGAAAAATCGCACACATCGTTTATCGAATCTAGAATATATTGAATAACACACGATTTGAATACCACACGATGAACACACACGATGAACACACACGCTTAATAAAGGTGGTGTCCGCGCCATGACTGAACCGGCATTCATCCTGTCGCGCGAAGACTGGTCACTGCATCGCAAGGGATACCAGGATCAGTCGCGGCATCAGCAGAAGGTTCGCGAGGCGATCAAACAGAATCTGCCCGACCTGCTGTCGGAAGAGAACATCGTCCTCTCGGACGGGAAACAGATTATCAAGATCCCTATTCGCAGCATGGAAGAGTATCGCTTCATCTATAACAACGGCAAGCGCAAGCACGTCGGGCAAGGCGACGGGGACAGCCAGGTCGGCGACATTCTCGGAACCGATCCGCAGAGCGGCAGCGGCAAGGGGGAAGGGGCCGGCGACCAGCCGGGCGACGACGTGGTCGAAGCGGAGATCTCCATCGCCGAGCTGGAGAATCTTCTGTTCGAGGAGCTCGAATTGCCTTACATGAAGCGCAAGGAGAAGCAGGAGATCGAGACGACGGACGTTCGCTTCACCGACGTTCGCCGCAAGGGCATCATGTCCAACATCGACAAGAAGCGGACGATTCTCGAGAACCTGCGCCGCAACTCCCGCGAGGGCCGCCCCTTGATTGCCGGCATCTCCCCCGACGATCTGCGCTTCAAGACGTGGGAGGATATCGTGAAGCCGCAGAACAGCGCCGTTATCATTGCGATGATGGACACGTCCGGATCGATGGGCTCCTTCGAGAAGTACTGTGCGCGCTCGTTCTTCTTCTGGATGACGAGGTTCTTAAGGCGGCAGTATGAGAAAGTGGAGATCGTGTTCATCGCGCACCATACGGAAGCCAAGGAAGTGACCGAAGAGGAGTTCTTCACACGCGGCGAGAGCGGCGGAACGATCTGCTCGTCCGCCTACATCAAGGCGCTCGAGATCATCGACAGCCGTTACCCCCCGTCCCTCTACAACATCTATCCGTTCCACTTCTCCGACGGCGACAACCTGACAAGCGACAACGAACGCTGCGTTCGGCTTATCAAGGAAATTCTGAATGTTGCGAATATTTTCGGCTATGGGGAAGTTAATCAGTACAACCGCTCCAGCACGCTCATGTCCGCTTACAAGCATCTGGAGCACCAGCAGTTCCTGTACCACGTCATCAAGGAGAAGACCGAGATCTACAGCGCCCTCAAGACGTTCTTCAAGAAGAGGGAAGCCGTAGGGTAAAATGAAGCAAAAGCGATCGTCCCCCCGGTCCGGGAGGCGATCGCTTCTTCGCTTGCGCGTCTGCGCACGGTTTGCTATTAATCGGAGGAAGAGGAGGTGAGCCTCATGATCGCATGGGGCCGCATCGTTCGCAGTATCACGCTCGGCATGGTCATCGCGGTGCTCGCCATCGGTCTGCTTCCGTTCCTGCTCGTCTACGCGCTCAGCGACATGAACGGAGTGATCGATCTGGACTCCACGCCGTTCTGCTTGTTCCTGAGCCGGTTTATTCAGCGCGGCAAGCGCGGCAGGTAGCTGCCGCCGCCTTGCTTGGGATACCGAATCGCGAAGCACACGCGGCCGCCCTCATTGCGGGCCTCGATCGTCCCGCCGTAGAAGTCCGCGATCTTCCTCGAGATGCTTAAGCCCAACCCGAAGTTGCCTTTGGCGCCTTTATAGAACGACTTGAACAGTTGGTCCCGATCGTCCTCCGACAAGAGCGGGCCGTCGTTGCGGATCTCGATTATCCAGAACGGGCCCGCCTCGCGGAGTGCGACTTGGACGGTCTTGCTCGCGAACCGGAGCTGATTGTCCAATATATTCTCGATAGAGACCCGAATGCGATCGGGATTGCCCGACATGGCCGCAGGGCGCGATTCGAGCTGCAATTCCCAAGTCAATCGAGGAGCGACGGCTTTGAAGTTCGCAACGAGGTAGGAGAGCAGCTTGTCCAGCAGCACGTCCTCGCTCAGCTTATCGTTCTCCAGCATGTAGTCGAGCGTATTCAGGTATAAGATCTGTTTGATTTTCCGCTCGAGGCGGTCCGCTTCCGCCTTGATAATCAAGGAAGGCTCTTCGGAGGGGCCCTCGTACATCCCGTCTATCATCGCCTGGGCATAACTTGAGATGATCATGACGGGCGTCTTCAAGTCGTGCGAGATGCTCTGCAGGAACTTCCGTTCCTCCTCATCCGCGATCCTCAGCGCTTCCTTCATTGCCTTCATCGAGTCGGCCAGCCTGCCGATCTCGTCTTCCCGTTCGATGGCCAGCTCGCTGCCCCAGTCCTTGTCGGCGATTCGCTTCGTATAGGCTTCCAATTGCCTTAGCGGCTTGCCGATGCGGGTGGCGATGAGCTTGGAGATCGGCAGACTGAGCAGAATAATAACAATTCCCGCGAAGATAATCTGCTTCATGTCTTCATTGAACGCGAGCGGCCGGTAGGAGAACAAATAGGATTGAGCATCGGCGCGGCTGATCTGTACGAGGTAGGATCGGCGATCGATTCGCTGCGTATAAACCGGGGTGTCGCCGCCTGCGGCGAGGGCCATCCCCTTCGGAATCAGCGAATCGGCGATCCTGCTGTTATGGCCGGTAATGTAAGTGCGTTCGCCATCTTGCCGATTATAGAGGAAGTGGGTAATGTTCTCCCGCTCGATCGAACCGAGCAGATCGCCCTTCGACGTTATCCCCTGTACATCGTTCAGCACGACCGAATGCATAAACGCAAAGAGATGGCGGGAGCCTTCTTCGTCATTGTCTTTAAGAACCAGCGCGAAGACGATCAGGAAGGCGAGCACAACCGCGCATATAAACCCCGAGATCATGACCCAGATTCGGAGCGTCAGGGACTTGAACTTCATCCGGACACCTCGAGCTTGTACCCGAATCCGTAGATCGTCTCAATGTTGATTCGGGGCAGCTTCTTCCTCAATCTCCGGATCGTATCGTCGACGACGCGATCCGATCCGAAGTAGTTGTCCCCCCACACTTTCTCGAGAATTTGCTCCCGGGTCACGACCGTATTCCGATTCTCGATAAAGTAGAGCAGCAGCACGAATTCCTTATTGGTCAGCACGATCTTGAGCGTGCCGTCGAACACGGCCCGCTGCTTGCGATCCACGGCGTAGCCCTCCAGATGGGCAACGGAAGGAACCTCGTCCTTGCTGCCGTACAATCGCTGCATGAGATTGTTCGTGCGGATAACCAGCTCCCTCGGCAGGAAGGGCTTCGACAAGTAATCGTCGCTGCCGAGCTCCAAGCCGACGACGCGGTCCAGCTCCTGATTTCTTGCCGACATGAAGATGACGGGCGTCAGCGGATTCGACTCCTTGATCGCCTTGATCAACTGATAGCCGTCGATGTCGGGCAGCATGATGTCCAGAATCCACAGCTCCGGCTGCTTCGCGATCGCTTGCATGGCGGATTCCCCGTCATGGAAGGAGACGACGCAGTACCCTTCCTTCTCCAAATAAATCTTCAGCAGATGATTTAATTTGTCCTCGTCTTCGACTAAGTGAACGGTGTACATGAACACGACCTCCGGGGCGCCATAGACCTGCTAGCATCATCGCAACTATTATTATACCGACCAATAAAGATTAAATGGTGATCCAGAACCCGGAAACCGTGAATTTGTTCGATCCGTTCTTCCAGCTCTCCCAGCCAATCCTCCTTGATCGTTCTCGCTTGTTTGCACCGGCTGCACAGCAGTTGGTGATAGGCATGCTTCTGATCCGGCTCGCGAAGCTCATACCTTGCGACCTCGTTATCGAAATGATGCTTGTCAATGACTTGACGGTCCGCTAACAGCTCCAAGGTTCGATATACGGTCGCGCGTCCGACCACCCCCGGTTTGCGTTTGAACACCGCCACCATATCATCCGCCGTGACGTGCTTGCCCCGATACTGCAGCAATAAATGAATAATCGCTTTTCTTTGAGAAGTGACCCGAATTCCCATTTGCTCGATACGATGACAAAGATCGGATAATGGTTCCGAGATCGACATGTTCATCCTCACTCCTTGTGACCGACATAACCGACCACGAACGGCCGGATTGGCGAACCGCCCCTTGTCGGACGACTGTTGCGATTTTATGCGATTTTTCGCATTCGTCGGCTTGAATCGGAGGGAATTGCGGCGTTTTATGCGATTTTTCGCATACATACGGCAACTCGATCCGGAAAATCGCCTATGAATGTGGTTTTTCGCATAAAATCGCGCAAAGTCCCCGTTACCGAGCCGCTCGAATGTGAATTTTCACATAAAACCCGATGCGCCCGTGGCTTCCGCCGCACTATCGGCCGCGCCGGCCGGGAGAGACAGCGACCGGCCGGGATGAAGCAGGCCCCTCCGCCGAAGCATGGAAGCTTGACAGAGGGGCTTATACGGTGCCGGATATACAGCCTACGCTTCCAGAATGGATTGGCCGATATAGCGGCCTGCGCTCAGCCCCGCAGGGCAGGCGAACATGGCGCTGCCGACATGGGCAACGTAGCTGTTCAAGGCATCGCTGCTCTGCATCAAGCGCAGCATGGGCAGGAATTGTTGATCCGGGTTGCGCTGGTAGCTGATGAACAGCAGCCCCGCGTCGACATTGCCGGTTCGCGGATCGACCTTGTCCGTATAGGAATAGGCGCGCCGATGAATAAGCTGTCCGGTCTGCTTGGCCAATCGCACATGCGAATCCGTCGGCAGCTTCGCTGCGTCGAACGTGTCGAACTCCCCCGAAACGCCGAACGCCGCTCCGGACACCTTCTTGCGGCCGAAGGTAGCCTCCTGATCCGCCAGCGAGGTGCGATCCCAGCTCTCGATCTTCATCTGGATTTTCCGATAAGCCAGGTAAGAGCCTCCCTGCATCCATTCCGGCTCGTCGCTGCCCGCCCACACGACCTGATCGTAACCGGCGGGGGAATCGTGCAGTTGATTCGCCGTGCCGTCCTTGAAGCCGAACAGATTCCGCGGCGTCTTCCCCGGAGTGCCGCTGGCGAAGCCTTCTTGCATCCACTTTAACGAGGCTTTGCCGGTCGACAAGCGAATCAAGTTCCTCACCGCGTGAAAAGCGACCTGTTGATCGTCCGCGCAAACCTGAGCGCAGATGTCCCCTCCGGAGATCGACGAATCCAGATTGTCCCGCGGCATACGAGGAATGTCCTGCAAGTGCCGCGGGGTCAGCTTGGAGAGGCCGAAGGCGCCGTTGCCGAAGAAGGAAGGGCCGAAGCCGAACGTTACCGTCAGCCGCGCAGGCGGCAGATCCAGCGTCTCCCCCGTATCCGTCGGCGGCACAAGAGCGCTGTCGCTGAGCTTCATGGTGCCGCCCGCCGCACTCAAATCGCAGAACTTGGTCCAATCCTTCAGCATAAGGATCAAGTCCGACTTGCTTTGCGTGGTCACGCGGAAAGCCGCCAGATACAAGTACGTCTGCTGCGGGGTCACAATGCCGGCTTGATGCTTGTCATAGAAAGGCACGATCCCGTCCTTCGGGTCGGCCGATGAGGGCGATGAGGGCGCGGCGGACCCGGAGAGCTTCGTCATCTCCACAATCGCGCCGAGCCCCGAAGCGCCCAGCGCCAATCCCGCGCCGGCCGCCGCGGACAACTTCAGGAATTCCTTGCGGGACATCCCGGGTCTCGATTCCATCTGCGCGGCCTCCGCTTAGAGAATGGCGGCGGTCTGCGACATCAGGTCGGACAACGTGCCGAGCTGATCGCTGATCTCGCGGATTTGCTCCGTCGTCAGTTCGGTATAGAGCACGTATTGCCCTTCCTTGACATAACCCGCAAGAAGTTGCTCCATGGACTGGAACGCGCTGTCGAGCTTGTCGGCCAGCTCGTTGTTGTTCTCGTTCAAGGCCGGAATAATGGACAGGTACACCGTCTTCGAGCCGTCCACGTTGGCCGCGAGGTCGACGAGGTCGATGTGGGAGTACAGCTCTTCCTCGCCCGTAATCTTCGACGTCGCCGCCTCGTTGAGCAGCTCCATCGCGCCGGCGACAACCGTCTTCGGCTCCAGGGTCAGCTTGCCGACTTCCGCTTGCAGCGCCTTGACATCGGCGATCAGTTGATCGGCGAACGCAGCCTGGCCGGCGAGCGAGTTGTCGACCCAGAGCGCCTTCTCGATCTCGTGGAAGCCGGTCCAGGCGCTCGGGTCGTCCACATCGGCGAGGCGGGCGTCGATCTTGGGGTCGAGATCGCCGAAGCTCTCGGCGATCGGCTCGATGCTCTCGTAGAACACCCGCGCCTTCACGTACTCGGCCTTCGCCGCATCGATGTCTCCGGCCTTGACCGCGTCGACGAACACTTGCGTCTGAGCCGTCAGCTTGTCGGTCTGATCGACGACGTATTGCTCGTACTTCTTAACGGCTTCAAGCAGCAGCTCGGACGAGCTTGCCGTGGACGGCTTCGCGTTCTGCAGCGTCGTCAAGGCGTCGATCAAGCCTTGCGCATTCTGTGCCAGCGCGGCGAAGTCGATCTTGTCGTAAGCGGAGGCGGAGAAGATCGGCATCTCGTACTTCTCCACGTCCGTGTATTCCAGCGGGAATGTCTGGCGAACCGTATTCTCGTACGACAGCCAGGTATCGTTGATCGTCTTGCCCAGCTCCTTGACTCCGTCGGCGTCCTGCTTGGCAATCACATCCTGCAATTGCTTGATTTGCTCCAGCATCTTGGACGTGCCGTCCTGGATCACGCCGGAGCCGCTCGCTGCGTTGTTTGTTCCGTTGTTCGTCCCGTTGGAAGAATTGCCGCATGCGGACAAGGCAAGGACACTCGAGAGGGCAAGCAGAGCAACCGTCGATTTAAACATTAGGGATAACCTCCAATAAGTTCGCGATATACGCTTCCGTTTTATTTTCTACTGTGGAGCAACCGTTCGTTGGCGTCTCGCCGATACCAGCGACAAGAAGACAGCCATGCAGCCGGCAGCGAGGAAGAGCAATTGAGGCAGCGTGCTGTACCACGAGGGATACAGGCTCAGAGCCGTGAAGTCGGGCAGCCCTTCATCCACCGTCGCCGGCAGAACGCCCGCCATCTGCAGGCTGTGAATGCCGGAGCCCATAAACTTGAAGCACAGATAGAACACGATGGCGCTGGAGACCAGGAACACGGGACGAATCGGCAAGCGCGAGCCGGCCTTGAGCATAAGGAACGCCGCGATCGCCAGAACGCCGAAGCCTGCCGCTATTCCGGCGGTCAACTGAATCGCGGACATCTTGCTCGCCATTCCGATGAGGAAGATAACCGTCTCCAGCCCTTCCCGCACAATCGCGAAGAAGGAGAGCAGCCCCAGGGAGAACATCCGCCCTCCGGTAAGAGCCTTGGAGCTCTGCTCGGCCAGGAACCGATTCCAGCGCTTCGCGTCCGAATTGCGATGAAGCCAATAGCTGACATACAACAATAAGGCGCTGGCCAGAACTCCCGTCCACCCGTTAATGAGCAGGTTGTTATGCCCGAACGCGCTGGAGGAGAGGAGCATGACGACAGCAGAGCCGACTACGACACAAGTCAGCAGCCCCGCCGCGGAGCCTCCGATTACCCACCGCTTGGCCGGCTTCGAGTCGGCTCGCTTCGCGTACATCAGCAGAGCACCGACAACGAGCAGCCCTTCGAACCCTTCCCGAATCGGAATCAAGGCTGCGTCCCACCAGGAATATCTCGCATCCGCGAGCGGAGCCAACGCTTCGACCATCCGGTCGACGATCGAAGCCGCCTGATCCCGCTTGCCGGAATTGCTCAAGTATCCGTCCAGCAGGACCAGGTCGCGTTCGGTATCGTTGTACACCTTCTGCGATTGGCTGACCACGTCTCCCTCGACGGTCAGCCATTGGCGCTGGAGCAGCTTGACCTGCCCCTGAGCCTCGTCCCATCGCTGCTTCCCGATCAAATCCCCCGTATTCCGCAGCTTAAGAATGTACGCGGAGAGCGTCATCCCGCTCTGGCCGTCGTTGTCGGTGAACGCGCCGTCCCGCAGATTGAGGAGGGAGAATCGGAGATTGCTCGCCTGCGTTAACGCTTCGTCGTTCGCCTCGCTTACCAGCGCCAGCGACAGGCTCGCGATCTGTCGGTCAATCTCCATCGCAAGCGGAAGCGAGCGCTGCTTGACATCGTTCTTGTGAAGCACCCACCACTTCTTGACCGCCGCGAATTGCTCTGCCGCCGCATCGGCGCTGCCGCCCTCCAAGCGGTTTATTACTTCTCCCACTTGGGTCGACGCCTCTTCCGCTCCTATATCGTCTGCCGAGACTGCAGCCCAAGCAGGCGGTCCCGACAAGCTCATCCACCCGATCAGAATGAGACAGATCGCCAGCATAACCCTTTTCTTCGCGGCAACATAAATTGATCTTTGCAAGTTGATGCAGCCACCTCCGCATTTACCAAGAGGCAATGATTATCATTATCACAAAAAGAATCAACGACTATCTATCAGATTACTAAGCGATTTTCGCGTAATTTTCGTGGAATTATGTGAAGAATATGTGTTTTGCGGCACGACAAAGCGACCGCCATGCCCGAGTCCGGGAAGCGGTCGCCGATTAACGCTCATACGTTCTGCCATTACTTCGAGATCCGTTTGATCTTCTTCCCGAGCCTGAAGTACCCCGTGCCCAGCACGGCGAAGAGGAAGACGTAGAGAACAAGCAGCGAGTAGCCGAGCACCCCTCCCCTTATCGTGTTGAACACCATAAAGAAGAGGTTCATAAAGAACATGACGGCAATCATCGCCTGGACGCGCTTATACAGTCCGGCCAGCGACTCCGAATCCGTGTACAGCAGTTGCGCTTCCTCTCCCTCCTCGTACGGCCTGCGGAAGTAGTGCCACATGGCGCCGTAGGAGCTCACATACTCCCAGCCCGCGTCGCGGTACAGCTCGATGTATTCCTCCTTGCTCATCGTCTTGCCGAATCCGCCCTGGTAATCGAGGCGATACGTGTACCGGACCGAAGGGTCTCTATCGAACGTATACTTGACGAGGCTCAGCTTCTTGAAGTGAAGCCCCTCCGCCGAGCGGGCGTTCAGCCACTCCTCTTCCTTCTCGTGCTCCCAGCTTAGCGACAGCCGGTAACGTTTCTCCTTGGCCGTTGTCATGTTCCGCGCTCCTCCCCTATGCTCAGTGCTTGCTTGCCGGACTTGAGCAGCTCTTCCAATCTGGAGATCTCCGCTCTCACGACAGCGCGCCCCTCATCGGTAATTGCGTACATCTTCCGCCGGGAATCCGTCCCTTCCGGCACCGGATAGTTGTCGATGACCCCTCTGCCCAGCAAGGTGTTCAGCGCCGTGTACAGCGTGCCCGCCCCGATCTTCACCCGCCCGCCGCTCATCCGCTCCGCTTCCTGCATGATTCCGTAGCCATGCGACGGTTCCACGTACAAGGCGACGAGAATATAGTAGAAGGCTTCCGTCAGCGGCAGCATATCCTTCCCTTTCTCCAATCGAGTTCCCCCCTTATTCGGAAAATTTGTATCGACGCGCTTTATATTGCCACGAAATACATCGTCAGTCGATATATCGTATGTCTGTATATTAATATGCGATACATCGTTTGTCAATATAGTGGTGCGTCCCCTTAGTCCGACGCCTGCATGAAGGCGATTTTTCGCATAAAATCGTACAAAGTGCCGGCAGCGAGCCGCTCCAATGTGAATTTTCGCATAAAATCCGGCAGCCACCGATCTCACTCGCACAAGCAAAAAGGCGGCCCTAAGGCCGCCCCGCTTCGGTTGCTTCGATATGATCTGCTGCCCGAGATCAGGAGGGGTCCCCGCGCTTCCCGTTAAGGAACTCCTCGGTCTTCTCGTACACCTTGTCGTTCCCGACGACGATGAGCACATCGCCTTCGAGCAGGACGACATGCGGCCCCGGCGAGATCGAGACGTTCGTCCCCCGGCGAAGGGCGATGATCGTCGCCCCCGTGTTCTGCCAGAACTGCAGGTTCGCGATGGACATGCCGATGACGGGCGAATCGGACTTGATCGCAAGCTCCACCGGATTGTACGGCTTCAAGTTCTTCATCCGGTCCGACGTCTCGATAATCTCGAGCAGCAGCGACTCGAACCGGCGGTCCATCACCTGCTTCTCCTTGAGCAGATGCTGAAGGTCCTGCCGCAGCGAATGCGCCGACTTCAAATAATTGTTCTTCGTGATATATTCGTATGCCCGCGACACGGAGACGATGGCGATCTCCTTGCCCTGCGACACGGACACGATATTCTCTTCCTTCAGCAAGCCGATCGCCTTGCGGATCGTCTCCGGCGACACATGGTACTGCCCCGCCAGAATCGAGCGTCCCGAGATCTTGCTGCCTTCCGCAATCTCCCCGCTGACGATTCTTTGCGCAATATCGAGCGCGATCGATTTGTAGCCCGCTTTTTCCATATCCGACATGATTGTACGGTTCACCCTACCCTAACGAGCGGAATAATCAACCACCAGCATACGACTTTCCGCGGGAAAAGTAAACCGGAATCCGAACAATGACGACCGTTCCCTCTCCCTTGGCACTGCGGATGTGCAAGTCCCGATTGTACGTTCGCATCAAGCGGCTGCGAATGTTCTCGAGCGCGATGCCTTGCCTGCCGCCTTCGGCTTCCCGCGACGCCTTCTCCTCCATCCCGACGCCGTCGTCCCGAACCTCCACAACGAGCTCGTCCCCCTCGACGGCGGCCCGCACGGCCAGACGCCCGCCTTGCTCCTTCTTCATGATGCCATGGTAGATCGCATTCTCGGCGAGCGGCTGCAGCAGCACGGAAGGAATCGGCACGTTCTCCGCGGCAGGGTCGATCGTCAGCTCGACGGCCAGCATGTCCCCGAACCGGGCCTGTTCGATCCCCAGGTAAGCCCGCAGCAGCTCCATCTCCCGCTTCAGAGGGATGAACGCCGAAGCCTCCTTGAAGTCGAACGAATTGCGAAGGTAGAAGCTGAAGTCGGCCAGCAGCTTGCGCGAGCGGTCGTGGTCGGTGTAGCTGAAGGACAGAATCGTATTAAGCGTGTTGAAAATAAAATGGGGTTTGATCTGCGCCTGCAGGAACGACAGCTCCTTGCGCAGCAGCTCCTCCGCGGATTTCTTGAGCTGGACAAGCGTTCCCACCCGGCTTCGCAGCTCCAGATGATCGTACGGCTTCTCCAGGAAGTCGTTCGCTCCGGCGAGGAAGCCGGCCGCCATATCGCTGTATTGGTTTTTCGCCGATACCATAAGGATCGGAAGCTCAAGCAGCGAATAGCTCTCGCGAATTCTTTTGCACGTCTCGTAGCCCGACATCCCCGGCATCATCAGATCGAGCAGGACGAGATCGTACGTCCGTCCCTCGTTCAGCAGAGCCAGCGCTTCTTCGCCGCCCGACACGGCGGTCACCTCGTATCGATCCAGGCGAAGCAAGTTCGTGAGCGCACGCAGGCTGCTGTACTCGTCATCGACCGCGAGGATCGAGTAGCCGCTTCCTTCGCTCGTCGCCGCCAGCTCCTGCAAGGCTGCGCCGGACGGAACGGAGGCGAAGTCGGCATACCGCGCGCCGGGCGACGAGCGCTCCCGCTCCTCTCTGCCTACGGAGCTCCGCTCCCCCGCCCGGACGGAGAACGTGAACCGGGAGCCCTTGCCGACCTCCGAGCTCACCTCGACGGTTCCTCCGTGCAGCTCGACGAGCTGCTGGGTAATCGCAAGACCCAGGCCGATGCCGCCGTAGCTCCGGGCAATGCCGGAATCGACCTGCTCGAACGACTTGAAGATGTCGCCGAAGCGGTTCTCCGGAATGCCGATCCCCGTATCCTCCACCGTCAGGAATACGGATTCTCCCGACTGCCGTCCCGTAATCGCGATTGTGCCGGACGGAGTATACTTCACCGCATTGTCCACGAGATTGTAGACGATCTGCATAAGCCGGTTCTCGTCGGCGCAGACGATAAGCTTGCCCCGGGGCAGCCGGTTCTCGATCGTCAGCTTCTTGCCGCGAATCACATGGGCGAACACCTCGACAACGGCATCCGCCACCATGCGGCAATCGAAGTGCTTCAGATGGAGAGTCAGATCGTGATTTTTGATTTTCGAATAATCGAGAATGTCGTTCACGAGCGTCGACAGCCGCTTGCCCGTATCGACGACAAGCTTCAGGTCTCCCGAATGGGCCGGGCTCATCTCGCCCCCCGCCCCTCTCAGCAAGGACTGCGAGATGTTGATCATCGCGTTAAGCGGCGACTTCAGCTCGTGGGACGTCTTCGCCAGGAACTCGTCCTTCATCTTGTCCAGGGTCGACAGCTTGGCCGACAGCTCCTGGACGGTCTCGAATGCCCGCGTGTATTGCTTGGAGACGTAGAGCGCCTGGGACATGACGATGATCGGCAGCGCCACAGGGAAGAAGTAGTGCTCCTCCAGCTTCCAGACGTTGTTCAGCATGTTGACGACGACGAAGTCGAGCGTGCCGATGATGCCGATGTACAGGTAGGCGGAGCCGTACGGGTCCCTTCTCGCGGCCACTCCCATGAAGAAGCTGTTGACGAGCATGACGAACAGAATCAGGAAGGACAACGACAGGACGAACGGGCCGTTGTAGCTGGCCGAGGTGAACAGGACAACAACGATCCCGATCGCGGCAAGCGTCTCCACGACGTAGAGCACCGCCCGCGGATAGAGATGCGGGAACGAGTGATAGACGTAACGCGAGAAGAAGCTGAACATCAGAATCGACGAGATGTCTTCGATGTACAATTGGGCTTCGATCGACAGCTCCGGGAACATCTGCGTAAGCAGGCGCTCGGAATGCGTAAGAATAAACGCCGTCGTCGCCAGGCAGCTCAGCGCGAAGAACAGCAGCTCCTTGTAGGAGCTTCTCTGGAAGAAGATTCCGATAAAATAAATCGCCATGACGAAGAAGCCTGCGGCCAAGCCTCCGTCCAGCGCGTTGTTGTAATTGTTGAACGAGGAGATCGCATGTTGGCTTCCGAGCGAGATCGATTGGACAATGCCGCTGTTAAAGCTCTTATAGCTGGCCACCTGAACGACGATGTCGATCCGCGGCTCCCTCACCTCGAAGAAGGCGGTATACGGCGTATTCCGGTGAACGATGCGGTCCGGGGACGACGACGGATCGCCGCTGCTCCCGACAAGCTCGCCGTTGACGTAGATTCGGTTCGATGCCCGAATGTTCGACGTCTTGATCCCGTAGATGCCCTCATGGCCTGCGGGCATGTCGATATGAAGCCGATACGTCGCGTACCCGCTGTCGGGGAGGCTCTTCCCGTCATGCTTAATCGTGTCCCAACTGGAAGGCACGGAGATCCGCTCCGGAGCGGGAGCCGTCGCCGCCAGATCTTGCGGCGTCAGCAGCGAGTTCCAATAGAATTCCCATTCCCCGTCGAGGCGAATCGTCTTGGAATGCTCGGGGACCCAGCTCCGCAGATCGAGGACGCCGCCTTCGGCGCGCGGCTCCGGGTGCTTCGCATCCTTATAGAGGGGAACGGCTATCGTCAGAAGCACAATTGCGACGGAGCACCAGAGGAGCGCCAACGACAAACGGTTCGACAGGGGACTCACGGCGCCGCCTCCATCATCTTCTCGTACAGCTTGCGGATCGAAGGCTGCGGCGACAAGCCGAGCTCCGATTCGAACAGCTTGCTCATTCTCTCATAATGGCGCAGGAAGGAGACGCGATCCTTCTTCCTGGCGTAGATCGTCAGAAGCATTCCGTTGGCCTCTTCGTCCAGCGGCATCTGCTCAAGCAGCTTCCGTGCGACCGGCTCGGCGTCGTCCAGGCGGCCCCGTTCGAGCTCGAAGACGGCCAGCCGAAGCGACAGACTCCGGAAGCGCTGGGCGAACTTCTCTTGTTCGCTCACGCACCATAACGAATCCCAACCGGCGAGCAATTCTCCTTCATAGGAATGGAGAACGGCCCGATGCCGGTCTGCCGCTTCGTTGTCGAGCGGAGAAGCCGACAGCGCAAGCTTCTTCAGCTCCTCCGCGTCGACCCATACCGAATCTCCCATCCGGATGCCGTAATTCTCCATCGATTGCTCGATCGCGATGTCGGCGGAAGCTTCCCGCAGCGCCTTGCGAAGCTTGTAGACCGTCGTGTACAGGTTCGTATGCGCCCGCTCCTCATCGCTGTCGGGCCACAAGCTGTCGAGGATGTCCCACTTGGACACGAAGGAGCCGCCTCGGAGAACCAGGAACGCGAACAATTCCTTGGTCTTCGCCGTCCTCCAGTGAACCGGCGAACCGTTCGGCCCCTGAATGCGGAAGCCTCCGAAGAGCCGAACGAGGGTGGAGTTCTTGGCCGCCCCGGACGAGCCTGCCGCGGGCGTCTCCCGCTCGGCGTTCCCCGTCCCCTTGCCCTTGCGCCGATACAGCCTGTTCACGGCTTCCCACACCGCCTCCGGAGTAAGCGGCTTGAGAATGTAGTGAAGCGCCGTGTACTTGAAGGCGTCAAGCGCATATTTGTCGAAGGCCGTCGTGAAGACAATCTCAATATCGTCAATTCGAGCGATCAACTTCTCCGCCAGCTCCAGCCCGTTCATCGCGGTCATCTCGATATCGATAAAAGCGACATCCGGCTTCAGCCCGCCGGCCTCGTCCAATGCGTCCTTCGCCCTGCGGTAACTTCCCGCTACCTC
Source organism: Cohnella fermenti (assembly GCF_004801405.1). Taxonomy (GTDB): domain Bacteria; phylum Bacillota; class Bacilli; order Paenibacillales; family Paenibacillaceae; genus Cohnella; species Cohnella fermenti. Next base: position 35,701 of record NZ_SSOB01000003.1, on the reverse strand, counting down.
GAGCCGGCCGTCCTGCTCCAGGAACACCCGCAGAATGTCGAGCGCCGGCTGTTCATCGTCAATAAGAATGGCTCTCAATACTTGCACCTCGGCACCCGACAAAATAATCTCTCTCCTGTTAATTTTCGACGGATTCTCCCAAAATCCTTTTCGCCAATAGGCCCTTGGTCCCTGGATGTCCAGAATTTGTCCAACCCGTTGTGGTAATCTCTCTCTGGAATTCGATACCAAAGTATTAGGAATAAGGGGGAACGACATCCGTGACACACCGAGCAACATCCAGCAAAGCGGCACCCTTCGCATCAGCCGTCCGTCTGCTCGTCTGCCTGGCCTTGGCCTTCGGCTTGACGACGACCGGCTACGCGCACGCGGAACCGATACCGGCTCCAACGATCGACAGCTCTTACGAGCCGGTCTTCGATGCCATCGCGGAAGACTCGCTCGGAGATGAAGGGCTGCTGATCGGCGATCTGCTGAACGGCAGCGCGACGAGCTACAACGAAGGCTCGCTTGGCATCGCCCTCGTCGGCATGACGGGACAAGGCACCTGGGAGGGCTATTACAATAACACCTGGTGGAACATGGACTCGCTCTCGCCGGAGACGGCCATCATGCTCAAGAGCGACATGAAGCTGCGCTTCGTGCCCGCGGCCGATTGGAACGGCACGGCGACGATCACCTACCGCGCGTGGGACGTCCGCAACGACGGGCCGCCTAACGATCTGAGCAGACTGCGGTACGACGTGACAGAGAACGGAGGCAGCACTCCGTACAGCGCGGACACGCAGACGGCATCCATCGAAGTTACATCGGTCAACGACGCGCCTCGGGTTATTTTCCCGCAGACGCCGAAGCTGCTGAACTTCAACGGGTCGACCGATTACGTGACCGTCAACAACCTGTCGCTCAAGGGCGAGATGACGTTCGAAGCGTGGGTGTACTCGGTGAACCCGTACGCCACCTGGTCGCGCCTGTTCGACTTCGGCAACGGCTCCCCGGGTCAGAACATCATGGTCGGCTTCAAGGCGGGCAGCGGTCAGATGTTCCTGCACAACTACACGATGGACAACCAGAGCCGGGAGATTCTGGTCGGCGAGACATTCCCGACGAATGATTGGGTTCATGTCGAGGTCACCATCGACGAGAACGGCGTCGGCACAATTTATTGGGACGGCGTCCTGAAGGCAAGCGGCGACGTCGGCCCGATCGTCGACATCTACCGCAAGATCAGCTATATCGGCCGAAGCCATTGGGGGCAGGACGCCTACTTCAATGGCAAAATTCGCGACATCCGGTTCTGGAATTACGCCCGCACGCCGGAGGAGATCGCCGCCGACAAGATCAGCATCCTGACCGGCAAGGAAGAAGGCTTGGTCGGGTACATGCCGATGCTCGAGAGCGAAGGCACGTACCTGAACGACCTGACGGGCCGCGATATCAGCGGCAACATCGTGGAAGCGGACTGGGTGGAGGACGCGGACGCTCCCTTGGCCGTCACCATCCAAGAGAACACGAACACGGGCGATCTGCTGCACGGGATCTATACGACAGATCCGGATGCGGAGGACGACCCGCAGGGCAAGATCGCCGTGCGCATCTCCGTTCCCCGCGGTTCGATTCACTTGCCCGAGGACGGAATCGAAGTCGTCGCCGGAGCGAACGACAGCGACGATCTGACGATCGAAGGTCCCAAGTCCGCGGTGGACGCGGCGCTTAACGAGCTGCTGTATACGCCGCCGGCGAACTTCTTCGGCACGGTCAAGATGCACTTCGACCTGGACGACAACGGCTATACCGGGGAAGGCGGAGCGCAGACGGGAGAACGCGATCTGTTCGTCGTCGTCCTTCCGAATACGCCGGCCGTTACGCCGATCGACGATCAATTCCTGTTGACCGATGAATCGACCTCGCTGCTCCCGTTTACGCTTAGCGGAGGTATTCTCCCAGCCGATGAGCTTGTCGTCACCGTGCAATCGAGCAACCTCACCCTGCTGCCGCTCTCGGGCATTGAACTCGGCGGAACCGGAGCGAACCGGACCGTGCAGATCACGCCAGCAGAGGGGCAGGAAGGCGAAGGCTTCGTTACGCTGACCGTCAGCGACGGCAGAACGTCTTCCTCGACCACGTTCTACGTCCTCGTCGAGAGCGATCCCGACAACTGGCTGGACGGCTGGCTCGAAGACGACGAGGAGGATGCGACCTTCGTTCCCGGAGATTCGCTCACCCTGTATGCGGCAAGCTATTATTATGCGGTGAGGGTAACGGCCGCGATTGGCGACCAGACGTATGAGCTCGAACTGCTCAACTCCCGAACTTACTCGGCGGACGGATACAAGTATTGGGGGTTGCCGATCGAGATGCCGTTCGTCGAGAGCGGCGAACACCTCGTCGCGTTTACCGCCTATGACGGCCGAGGCAACGTCCTGCCTGCGGAGGACGAGGACTGGCTGTACGACAATTACTATATCCTCTATACGCCGCCGGCCGGAATAACGACGGCCGCCGAGGATATCGGCACGACAACCGCGACCGTCCGTTCTTCCGTCGTCAGCGACGGAGGCGGAGAAGCGGTCGCCGAGCGCGGCATCGTGTACGGCTTAAGCGGCGACGACCTGAACCTCGAGACCGGCACCGTCGCAACGGACGGAGACGGCGGTCTCGGCGAATATTCGCTGCCGCTCTCCGGACTGACTCCGGGCGCCGTCTATTATGTGCGGGCCTATGCCGTGAACGAATACGGCGTCGGCTACAGCGCCGTCGTCTCGTTCCGGACACTGCCCGTTCCGGCCGGCGGTGTCACGGCCGCTGTCGAGACCGTCGGCTCCTCGACCGCAACCGTCCTCTCCGCCATCGCGAGCGACGGCGGAGCTCCGGTCACGGAGCGCGGTGTCGTCTACGGCTTAACGGAGGAGCTTACGCTTGAGACCGGCACTGTCGTCCCGAACCAAGGAAGCGGCACCGGAACGTTCTCGACTCCGCTGTCCGGCCTGACTCCTTCGACGGTTTATTATGTCCGCACTTACGCCGTAACGGAGGCAGGCATCGTCTACAGCGAAGCCGTCCGCTTCGAGACATCGGCCGCCCCGGCAGCGACAACTTCGCCGTCGGCCACCCCGAGCGTCATCGTATCGCTCGGAGGAGGAACGTCGAGCTCCCTGTCCACCGTCACCCGTCTCATCGGCAGCAGCCTGCCGGTTACGGGCCGCGTCTATTCGGCTTCCGGGCAAATCTTGTCCGAAGCGATCGAGATGAGCGCGGACGGCACGCTCAAGCTGGGCAGCCTGGCGCCGGGCGAATATCGGCTCGCTCTTCTCGTTACCGCTCCTAACGGAGAGAAGCTGGCCGGGCAGACGGCCAAGCTGACGGTAGACGGCAACGGCAACGCGACGCTGGAAGCCGAATTGATCGACCCTTACGGCACGATCACCGATCGCGTTACCGGAACCTCCGTTCCGGGTGCCAAGGTCGTCTTGTATTGGGCGGATACGGAGCTGAATCGGTCGAAGGGCCGCGTTCCGGGCACCGAAGTATCGCTGCCGGCTCTTCCGGACTTCGCGCCGAACCAGAACGCCAATCCGCAATTCAGCACCGAAGACGGCAAGTACGGATGGATGGTTCCCGCCGACGGAGACTATTACCTGATCGGCACCCAAGACAATTATGTGACGTTCGACAGCCGCGAGGATCTTCGCGACGAGACGTACGGCATAGACAGCTATATCAAGGACGGAATTATTCACGTCGGGACGACGATCGTTCCGTTCAGCTTCACCATGATGCCGGAGCTGCTCTCCTCCGGCGAGCACACCCCGTATATGAAGGGCTACCCGGACGGGCAGTTCAAGCCGGAACGCGGTCTTAGCCGCTCCGAGCTGGCCGCCATCCTGAGCCGCATCGCAACAGCCGACCCGTCCGCCGCCGCAGCGGCAGCCTTCTCCGATCTTCCGGCCGGCCACTGGGCCGCCAAGGCGATTGCGCTCGTCGCCCGCCAAGGCTGGATGAACGGCGTCGGAGACGGCAAGTTCGCTCCGGAACGCGAGGTCACCCGCGCGGAGCTCGTCCAGACGCTGGCCAATCTCGCCAAGTGGAGCGATGCGTCCAGCGGCGCTGCCAGCTCCTACAGCGACGTCGCCGGCCACTGGGCCGCCAAGGCGATCGCCGCGGCGGAAGCGAACAAGCTCGTGTCCGGTTATCCGGACGGAACGTTCCAGCCGAACAAGGTGATCACCCGCGCGGAAGCGGTAGCGATTATCAACAAGTTCCTGAACCGCCGTCCATGGACGATTCCGACAGCGCCCGCATGGGAAGACGTGTCTCCGACCCACTGGGCATACTCCGAGATCATGGAAGCGTCGGTTTCGCATTCCTACAAGCTGTACAAGACCGGCTCGGAGAGCTGGGAATAACGAATAGAAGAAACCGTCAGGGAAGCTAGCCCCTGACGGTTCTTTTAATGCGTTATTTTTGCGATAGCTCAGACCGAATCTCCTCGAGAGGCTTCGCGTTGCCGTATGTCGGGTATTCGCGCTTCACCGGAGCCGCCCACTTGGCGGCGTTGCTGATGACGCGGCGAACCTGCGGGTTGTAATACGTCGGGTAGGTCTCGTGGCCGGGGCGGAAGTAGAAGATCTTGCCCGCGCCGCGGGAGTAGCAGCAGCCGCTGCGGAACACTTCTCCGCCCTCGAACCAGCTCACCATCACGAGCTCGTCCGGCTGCGGGATGTCGAAGTGCTCGCCGTACATCTCTTCATGCGGAAGCTCGATGTACTCGCCAATGCCGTCCGCGATCGGATGAGCCGGGTTGACGACCCAGATGCGCTCCTTCTCGTTCGCCTCTCTCCACTTCAGATCGCACGATGTCCCCATGAGCTTTTTGAAAATCTTCGAGAAATGCCCCGAATGAAGCACAACCAGCCCCATGCCCTCAAGCACCCGCCGATGCATCCGCTCGACAATCTCGTCGCTCACGTCTCCGTGCGCCATATGTCCCCACCAGATGAGAACGTCGGTATCGTTAAGAACGTCGGCCGTGAGGCCGTGCTCGGGCTCGTCCAGCGTCGCCGTCCGGATCGTGCCGGTCGTCTCCAGTCCTTCCGCAATCGCCGCGTGCATTCCGTTCGGATAGACGGAAGCGACCTTCTCGTTCGTCTTCTCGTGTCGATATTCATTCCAGATCGTTACATTCACATTCGTGCTCATGTTCACACCTCGCCATAGGTTGTTCATTTCTCCTTCATTGTAGGGAAAGCGTTCTCAGCGGGCGATTGCAATTGAGATGCATTTTATCCGGAATTGTGTTATCCCCTGTTCTCGAAGTACTATCTATGCTAATCTACTCTTACGTAATTCTGCGAATTGTGCTTCCTAGGAGGAGAGCTGCCGCCATGTACCCGGACATGCGTTACGAGCACGTCGTCTATCAGAATCCGTTCCTTGCCATCCGAATCTGGCAGATCGACGGTCCCGCCGAGCATCGGGTTTCCGACGAGCTTCGCATGAGGATTGAACAGAATTGGCAACAATCCCGCTACTCCGGCTGGCACTATCACGAAGAGGTCGAATTCCTGCTTGTCCTAAGCGGCGAACTGACGGTGTTCTGCAAGGAGGAGAGGATGGCGCTGCGACCGGGCGACGTCGTCGTGTTCGGCTCGTCCGAGCCCCACACCACCCTGCAGACGAGCATGGAAGGCTTGAGCTACATCGTGTTCCAGATCGACCTGCGCAAGTACTGGGACCCCAGCACGCTCAGCAGCATGCAGCACTTCTCCGAGGTGATCCGGCCGCTTAGCTCGGTCAATTATATTTTCCGGGAAAATGACGACGTGAGGCGGAGGATCGAGGAGCTTATTCGGGAGATCTACGACGAGATGAACGAGGGCAGGGTCGGCTACGAGCTCGCCGTCTCCTCCGCGATCAAGAGCATGCTGCTGCAGCTTCTGCGCAGCGACGCCCGGCAGCAGCTTCATTACAGCAACAACAGCCTGCTGACGCGGCTCCAGCCCGCTCTTGCTTACGTCGAGGAGCGCCTGGACGAGAGAATCTCGGTCGCCGATGCCAGCAGGCTGGTGAACATGAGCTATACTCACTTTATCAAGACGTTCAAGAAGGGCGTCGGCATGTCGTTCACCGACTTCGTTGTGCTCAAGCGCATCAAGAAAGCGGAGCAGCTCCTGCTCACGAACGACTCCTTAAGCATCGCCGAGATCGCCGAATCGGTCGGCTTCACGAACATCGGCCACTTCTACGATATGTTCCGCCGGTACAACGACTGCTCGCCGAAGCAGTTCAAGCTGAAGCTTCAGGAGAACTCGGGCTGAGGGGGACGGCGAGCCTCCCCCGTCAGCGGCTCTCATTATAGGCGCGCAGCAAGGTGAAGCGGTTCGGCCGGATGCGATGGGCTTCCTTCAGGCTTCGCGCCAGAAGCTCTTCGCTGACGCCAAGCTCCTCCGTCTCGGCCGGACCGCCGATCTTCCGCAGCCAGCCCTTGATGACGTCGGCGGGCGGAATCGCCGCCAGCGCTTCCCGAATCTCGGCCTGCTTCTCCGCCGGCAGCGACGGCAGCGGCCCCTCGTCCGCCCATCTCTTGTACCGATCCGCGATCACTCCGCAGGCGACTCCAACCTTCGCTCCGTGCAAAATCTGTTTGCGCCCCGTCCGCAGGAATTCCATCTCCCAATAATGCGACAGATGATGCTCCGCCCCCGAGGCGGGATGGGATTGTCCGAGCAGAAGCATCGCGAAGCCGGACTCCACCAGCGCTTCCGTGAGCACGCGAATGCCGTCCGGCGTCCGCTCCGCAATCGCCTCCACGTTCGCGACACACTTCTCAAGCGCCCTTCGCGTCATGTCCGCCACGACGTCGGAATAGATCTCGCCCGCCGCAGCCCGCCCGAAGCTCCAATCGAACAGCGACGTGAACTTGCCGAGCATGTCGCCGAAGCCCGCCGCCACGAGAGGTGCCGGCGCCTTCGTCAGAATGTCCAGGTCGGCGAAGATCGCGATGGGGCCGATCGTCTGGATCGTCGTCTTGTCCCCGCGCAGAATAAGCGGGGCCCCGACCGAATTGAAGCCGTCGACCGAAGGCGCCGTCGGCACGGAGACGAACGGCACGGAGATCGCGTAGGCCGTGAACCGGGCGATGTCGTGCAGCGTTCCCGAGCCGACGGCCAGAATGACCTCCGCGCCGAACCTCTTGGCGTCGAGTATCAACTGGACAAGCGAAGCCTCGTCCGCAATGACGTCGCCTTGGGCGTTCGGGGCGATCAGCGTCGACTGCACTTGAACTCCGCTGCCGGCGATGGCGGCTTCGAGCGCCTCGCCCGCAATCGCGTATGTCGTCCGGTCGGCAACCAGGCCGACCCGCTTGAAGCCCTTGCCGCTCAAGTACGGCGCGACGCGGGCAATGGCCCCGACTTCGATCAGCACGGGATCGATGTCCAGCGAAGCGAAGACGGCTCCGGGCATACGCGCCGCCGCCTCGCGGACTTGACTCATCATGTCGCTCATGGTACTCCTCCTCGCATGACGACGAGGCGGCCGCCACTTCCGCCGCCTCGCCAATCGTTGATTGATGATTACCTTGGTTATATCATCCTTTATTCATGGCTGGCAAGCTTGGCTGGAGGGCATGGTTGGAGAGCATCTGGACGGCAGCGGTATTCCGGGACGTCAGAACCGCCGCTCCGCCGCCTCGCAACCATTGTCCGCAGCCCACCCTCTCGCACCCCCTCCTTTCGCAGCACCATATCCCCCTCTTCCGGCATTATGTCTCTTCTCCCTCTCGCTCAGGTAGAGATGAGCAGGGAACACTCGGCGGCACTTGAGTAATGGCGACTCATCTTGGTCCCTCTGCGCGCCTATCGTCGCTTCGGTTGAGTCGTGGCGACTCATCTCGGACCCTCAGCGCGCCTATCGCCGCTCCAGTTGCGTCGTGGTTACTCATCTGCACCCACCATGCCCGCTCGGACGCCCGCACTTGAGTAATGGTGACTCATCTTGGGCCCTCCACGTGCCTGCCGCCACTTCGGTTGGGGCGTGGTTACTCATCTGCACACCATGCCTGCTCGAACGCCCGCACTTGAGTAATGGCGACTCATCTTGGGCCCTCCACGCGCCTATCGTCGCTCCGGTTGGGGCGTGGTTACTCATCTGCACCCACCCTGCCCGCGCGGACGCCCGCACTTGAGTAATGGCGACTCATCTTGGGCCCTCCACGCGCCTATCGCCGCTCCGGTTGGGGCGTGGATCTGTCAAATAAAGTTGCCGCGCGGAGGACGTGATCCGCGAGGAGATGAGGTTCCTGATCCAAGGGGAGAAGAGACATAATGTGCAGAAAGGAGATGTCGCCACGACATAGGACAAGAAGGCTCCGCCGAATTCGGCGAAGCCTCCGCTGCCTTACTAGTATTGAACGACGACCGGCTGGCGGGTGCGGGCCGATTCCATGATGGCGAGAATGACCATCGTCGTGTTGAACGCATCGTCCGTCGAGACGAGGAACGGCTCGCCGGTGATGAGCTGGTCGACGAAGTGGCGAATGCTCTCGTATGCGAAGCCCTTCGGCTTGCCGTGGATGAAGTGCCGCACGAGCAGGTCCGGCCGATCCGCCTTCGTCTCCGTGAAGCGCTCGAGCATCTGGCTGTGCGTCGGGTCGATGTTGAACATGCCCTTCGTGCCGGTGATGTTCAGCTTCATGTCGTTCACGTTCGGGTTCGTGTTCGGCGTGATCCAGCCGTTCTCCATCGTCGCGATGCCGCCCTTGCGGAACTCGAGAATCGTCTGGTAGACGTCGGTCGTGTCGACGCCGAGATCCTTCAGGACGCCGGCGCGGGACACCGAGTACACCCGTTCAACCTCGTCGTCGAACAGCCAGCGAAGCACGTCCACGCTGTGATAGCCGAGGAACCAGAGGATCGACGAGCGCGCCGCCCACGGCAGCAGGTCGGTGGCGACCCACTTGATGTCGTTGAGCCGGTAATACGCGCTGTACGGCTCTCCGATATCCCCGTCGACGATCGATTGCTTCGGAATGGCGAACAGCGGGCTCCAACGGCTGTGCAGGTCGACCATCATGCGCACGCCGTTGCGCTTCACCGCTTCGAGAATCTCGAGCGCTTCCTCGCGGCTTGTCGTCAGCGGCTTCTCGATAATGAAGTGCTTGCCCGCATTCGCGCAGTCGACGGCGATGCGGGTGTGGGCGAAGTCCGGCGTCACGATCGCCACCGCGTCGATGTCCGCCGAGCGCAGCATCTCTCCGTGATCGGAATAGACCGCCGATTCGGGCAGGTTGAACTTGGCGGCGAGCGCCAGGGCGCGTTCGCGGTTCAGATCGCAGATCGCCGCGAATTCGGCGTTCGGATGATCGTTATAGATGAAGGCATGAGTCTCCCCCCACGTTCCTGCTCCTACGATACCCATTTTGATTTTCGACATGTGATCCATCGCCCTTCCATGATGTGAAGTTGAACGAGATAATATAACGGTTTATTTAACCCCGCCGAACGTAAGCCCGCGAATCATGTACTTCTGCACGACCATCGCGAAGATCAGCATTGGGAGGATGGTGACGACCCCGATCGAGGACATCTCGCCCCAAGCGACACCGGACACGGACAGGAACAGCGTTACGGTTGTCGGCAGCGTGCTCGCATGCGAGCTCGTCAGGAACAGGGCGAAGACGAATTCGTTCCACGAATTGATGATGCAGAAAATCGCGGTAGCGATCAGCCCCGGAACAGCGAGTGGAAGAATGATCTGCACGAACACGCGGAAGCGCGACGCTCCGTCCACGAAGGCCGCTTCCTCGAGTGCGACCGGAATCTCTTCGAAGAAGCTGCGCATCATCCAGATGGTGAACGGAATGTTGAACAGCATGTAGGCGACAATCAGCACAAGGTGCGTGTCGAGCACGCCGATCAGGCTCGCCATGACGAACAGCGGAATGACGGAAGCCATCGGCGGCAGCATTCTCAGGCTGAGCACCCAGAAAGCGCGGTTCTCCTTCTTCTTGAACTCGAACCGAGCGAAGCCGTACGCGGCCATGCCGCCGATGAAGATCGAGACAATCGTGGTCAGCACAACGACGATGGCGCTGTTCTTCAAGTAGTCGACGGCATTGCGGTTCTCGAACACCGCCTTGTAGTTCTCGAACGTCGGCGAGAAGAACCAGACGCTCGAGTCGTATGTGAGAGCCTTCGACTTGAGGCTGACGAGAATCATCCAGAACATCGGGAAGATGCACAGGATGCAGACGACAAGCAGCAGGAGACCGGTTCCGATCCCGAGTTTTTTGCTTCCGTAGGTGCTCATCCCCGGTTCTCCACTCCCTTCCGATAGGCGCGAATAAGCAGCCAACTGATGACCGTGATCAGGACAAGCAGGACAACCGAGACGGCGGCCGAGCGGCCGACCCAGCCGGTCTGCGCGAAGCCGAGCCGGTACACGTGCATGCTGAGGAATTCCGTGGAGCTTCCGGGCCCGCCCTGGGTCAGCGAGTACGGAATGTCGAACGTCTTGAGCGAATCGATCGCCCGGAAGACGACGGCGAGCAGAATCATCGGCAGCAGCAAGGGCATCGTGATGTAACGGAACACTTGCGTCCGGTTCGCGCCGTCGATGGCCGCCGCCTCATACGGCTCGGACGGAAGCGAACGCATGCCGGCGTAGATGATGAGGGCGACGAACGGCGTGTTCTGCCAGACGTCAACCATTACGGTCGAGAGGAAGGCATTGTCGGCCGACAGCCAGATAACCTTGCCCCCGACGAAGCTCAGCAGGTAATTGACGACGCCGTTCTCCGCATTGAGCATAAGCTTCCAGATCTGGCCCGTGATGCTTGGGGTCATGGCGATCGGCACGATCAGGCAGGCGAAGGCCAGCGGCTTGAGCTTGAACTCCCTGTCGAGCAGGACGGCGAGACCGAAGCCCAGCAGCAGCTCGATGGCCGTGACGATGATCATGAACCCAAGGCTGATGCGCACGGAATACCAGAATTCCGGGTCCTGCCCGGAGAACAGGCGGACGAAGTTGTCGAGCCCGATGAACTTGAAGTCTTGGTAGCCCAGCTCATAGTTGGTCAAGCTCAGCCCATAGAGGAAAATCGTAGGAACGAACGTCAAGATTCCGAGGATGAAGATGGCCGGTCCGATATAGACGAGGTGCGGCCGGTTGTGGAAATAACGGCGAAGCATCGATTGGTTCTCTCCTTTCCGGAGGCCGTCCGAACGGCTCTCGCGAGCCGCCCGGGCGGTTAAGCTGTTTCTGGTCTTGGTGTCGGTCTTGGTGTCGGTCTTGGTGTCGGTTTGTTGTTGCGGTTGTGAGCGCAGCGCAGGGCCGGCTCCTTATCCTTACTCGCCGGTAATGTCCGCGACTTCCTTCTGCGCCTTGTCGGCCGCCTCTTGGACGGTCATCTCGCCGAACATCGCGGCGCTGACGTAGTAGCCGACGCGGTCGAGAATCTGGCCAAGCTTCGGGCTCGGCGGAATCCAGGAGATTCCTTGCTCGACGAGCACGTTCGCGTCGTTAAGCGCTTCGAGCTGCACCGGGTAGGAGATGTTCGCCGCCGCGAGCTCGGCGTCCTGGTAGACGGACGTGCGGACCGGCACGCCGCCGCCTTGCACGTATTCCTTCGCCTTCTCCTTGCTGTTCATATAGACGACGAACGCCCATGCCGCTTCTTGCTTCTTGGAGAGCGAGGAGATCGACATGTTCCAGCCGGCCAGCGCGCTTGCGCGTCCTGCGGGACCTTCCGGCGTCGGCACGAAGGCGACCTTGTCCGCGACCTGCGAGCTGCTCGGATCGAGAATCCGGTTCGCCAGCGCCGTCGCGTCCAGCCACATCGCAGCCTTGCCCGTCGTGAACGCGGACAGCGCCTCTTCATGCGTATAAGAGCTGACGTCCTTCGGCGCGTTCTTGAGCAGATCGACGTAGAACTGCATCGCTTCGACCGTCTTCGGATCGTTCATCGTCGCCTTGCCCGTCTTCTGGTCGAGGAAGCCGCCGCCGAAGTTGTACAGGATGCTCAGCAGGCCGGAGGCTGCGTGCGTGCCGCGTTGGGCGCGCATCGAGACGCCGTAGAGCCCGTCTTCCTTGCCGTTGAAGAACTGCGCCAGCTCGAGGAACTCGTCCATCGTCTTCGGCGGCTCCTTGCCGTACTTCTCGAACAGGTCCTTGCGGTAAGCGATGAACCGGGTCTCGCCGGCCGTCGGAATGCCGTAGGTCACGCCTTCGTACTTGCTGATGCCGTTCCGGTAAGCGGGCACGATGTCCTCGTAGTCGAACCACTCCGGAGTCAGCGTCTTGTCCGCGATCAGATCGTCCAGCGGCTCGACGACCTTCTTGGCGCCGTATTCGCTCATCCAGAAGCCGTCGACCATGAGCACGTCGTACGTTCCGGTGCGGCCCGTGAAGTCAAGCAGTTGCTTGTTCTTCAGATAGCCCTCTTCCATGACCTCCCACTTGACCTTGATGCCGGTCAAGTCTTCGAATTCCTTCGTCATCTTCTGGAAGGAATCCGTCGAGGGATGGCTCGCGAACGCCAGGTTGATCTCCGTGCCGTCGTATTTGCTCTTGATCGTCTGGCCCCACTCGGCGAGCGTAGCCGTCGAGCCTGCGCCCGATTCGGAAGGCGCCGCGACTCCGGACGCGCTCGGGCTCTCGCTCGCGCTGGGGGATGCCTCGTTGTTCCCTCCGTTCGAACAAGCTGCCAGCGAGACGGTCAGGACGGATGCCGCCGCGATTTGCATGATTTTCTTAGCCAATGTCGTTCTCCCCTTCTCTGGTTAATCATGATGAGTTCATCCACCGATAGGACTTCAACGCCGTTTGTGCTTCAAACCTGACATGTCAGCCGAGGTACAAAACAAATTCTAGTTGTTGCAAAGGGTTTCAACAATGTACTCTGACACCGGTTCTTGTCTTCTCGCAACTAAATCGGTTGTCCAAACAAAAAAAACAAACCTTGACGTCAAGATTTGTCACATGCAAGTATGCGGTTGCAGGGAATCGCCCCTTCAGTTCTTCTCTTTGTATTCGAGCGGCGAGATGCCGTAATGCTTCTTGAACACCTTGGAGAAGTACGGATAATCGTTGAATCCGCACTCGTCCGCAACCGCCGCGATCTTGATCTCCGGCTGCTCCAGCAGCATCAGCCGCGCCTTCTCCAGCCGAAGCTCGTTCAGGTACTGGGTGATCGGCCTTCCCATGATCTCGCGGAACATCTTGCTCATGTACGCCGAGCTTACGCCGGAGCGGTCGGCAAGCGCCTGCAGGTTCAGCTCCTTGTCCCCGTATTGGGCTTCCATCTGCCGAATGGCGTCGTCCACGACCCGCTTGTTCCTCGGCGATCGCTTCTCCGCGACGGAGGCGATCAACTGTTCCAGATAATGTTCCCAGTAACTCTGCAATTCATGAGCGGAGGCGGCCGGGCGCTGGCTGTCCAGGGAGGAATCCTGCGGGTATTCCTTCAGCACGAGATACAGCTCGGAGCGGAACAACAGCTCGAAGTGGCCCATGATCCGCTTCAGCTCCGTCCAGGAATAGCCCTTGCCGCGGCAGAAGCCGAACCAACTGTCGAGCCTGCGGCGCATCTCCCCCCGGTTCTCCGCCAGCACATCCTTCGCCAGCCCCGCCGCCGCGCCCGACATCTCCCGAATCGTATCGTTGTCCATCCGGGACGTCCACTTGGCGGGGTCCTTCAGCAGCGTTTTCGAGAGTACCTCATTCAGCCCCTCTTGCGTGATCGGCTTCAGCAGGTAGTCGGCCACCTGGTTGCGAAGCGCTCGCTGGATATAGTGAAAATCCGCGTGGCCGGTCAGCACGATCAGCTCGATCTCGGCATGGGAACGGCGAATATTCTCGATCAGGTCGAGGCCGTCCATCACCGCCATCTGGATATCCGTAATGATCAGGTCGGGCTTCGTGCGGGAGACGGCGGCCAGCGCCTCCTCGCCGTTCTTCGCTTCTTCGATCCCGGTAATCGCAATATGGCTGTTCTCGAGCAGCTTGATAATCCCCTTGCGAATGACGGCTTCGTCTTCAACGATCAGAATTCTCATGCGTTCCCCCTCCTCTTGGGCAGCAGTATTCGAACGAGGATGCCCCCGGACATCGATTCTTGCATCGTCAGGCCATAGTCGGCTCCGTACTTGAGGCGCAGCCGATCGTGCACATTCGCGAGGCCGATTCCGACCCCGGAATCGCCGGTTACCGACTCGAATCGGCGATTGATCGCCTCCAGCCGCTCCTCGTCCATCCCTTCCCCGTTGTCTTCCACAAACAAGGCGTACGAATCCGGGCCCGCATCCTCGGCGTAAATCCGCAGGTAATAATCGCGGCTACCCTGAAAAGCATACTTAAACGCATTCTCGACCACCGGCTGAAGCGTCAGCTTCGGAATCGGATAGTCGCCGAAGGTGTTCAAGCCGTCCATGTCGATCTCGATATCCGGATACCGTTCGTGCTGGATGTCCAGGTAGGTCGCGACGTGCGCCGCTTCCACCCGCAGCTCGACCTCCGCCATCGGGTTATCGACGGAATAGCGGAAGAAGTCCGCCAGCGCCTTGCTCATCCGGCTGACGCTCGGCACCTCGTGGATGATGGCCTGGCAGTTGATCACCTCGAGCGTGTTGTACAGGAAGTGCGGGTTGATCTGGTTCTGCATCGCATGCATCGTCGCGTCCTTCTGCTTCACCTCGGCGCTGAGCTTGTCCATCTCCGCCCGGTGCGCCTTCTCCATGGAATCGGTCATCGTGGCGAGCATCCGGTTGAAGCCGTTGCCGAGCACGCCCACCTCGTCCGTGAACTTCCCGTTGAAGCGGACGTCCAGATCGCCAAGCTCCGCCTGCTTCATCAGCCGGAGCAGCTTCTTGATCGGCCGGACAAGCGAGAGCGACAGAATGGCCGAGATGGCCAGCGTCATCAGGACGACCAGTACGAGGACAAACGGCTGCAAAATCTTGATTTTGCTCACCGTCTGCTCGATATACGACTTCCGAATGTGCGCCTGGATGCGGAATCCGCTCTGGCTCAGCGTGGAATCCATCCGAATGTCGTCCTCCGAATCGTAGGCTTCGGACGGGGCGAACGAGGAATAGACGCTCTGCCCGGATGCGTTCAGCAGCTCGATGTTCAGGTCTCTCGTCACCAGAAGCCGGAAGGCGTCGTTGAACATCTTGCCGTTCAGCCGGATGACGAGAATGCCGTCCCGCCCTTCGGCATCGTAACGCGCCATCGTCAGGTAAATCGTCGTCATCGAACGGTCCTGATAGAACAGCAGCTCCTGCGTCGGCTCCGACCAGAAGTTGACGCTCCCGGCGATGAAGTCCCGGTACCAGCTCATCTCGCGATAGTCCATGTCCGGCACCGGGTCCAATTCGGGGTCGTGGAACAGCGTCTCGTTCCCTCCGTCCCGGCGATCCCGCAGCAGGAAGAACGCCGACTCCAGCTCGCTCGAGTACTGCATGCGATAAGCGCCCAGCGTATTCTCCGCCCAGCTCTTATCCTCTCCCGCTTCCGCGGAGCCGTCTGTGCGCAGCTTCATGAAGCGGTTCTCGTTGCCCGAATACTCGAAGAAGTAGTGGACATTGCTCACGATCCGGTACATCTGGTTGTCCAGGTTGAGGCCCGCTTGGTCGATCGAACGCTGCACCCGGTAGATCTCGTTGTCCGTCAGCACCCGGCGGAAGTATTGCTGGTAAACGAAGGCGATGCTGAACACGCCGATGAAGGCGACAATCGTAATCGAGACGAAAATCTTCGTGAAAAACTTCCGGTCCATGACCAGCTTCAGCAGCTTCTCCTTCACCGTTCGCTCCCCCCTCCCCCCGGCCGATCGTTTGTTGATAGCCATTATAACCATATTTCACGGAGGTTGTCTTCGATATTTTGCGCAAAAAAAGCCGAGCTCGTTCCCCTGCGAACAGGAGAAGAGTCGACTTTATTCGGGAGACGGGGCAGCGGCGGATCAGCCGCGAACGTTCTCTAACGTATGGCGGTTCGCCGGAATCGGCAGGCCGAGGTTGCCGCGCAGCGTGTCGGCCTCGTATTCGGTGCGATAGATTCCGCGTTCCTGAAGAATCGGCACGACCAGCTCGACGAAGTCCGTCAGTCCGCTCGGGATGTTGGAATGGATGATGAAGCCGTCCGCGCCGCCTTCCTCGAACCAGAGCTGAATCCGGTCCGCGACCTGCTCCGGCGTTCCGAAGAATTCGCCTCGCGGCGTCGCCGCCTGGAGCGCGACCTGGCGAAGCGTCAGCCCCTTCTCCTTCGCCTGCTTCTTGATCTTGTCGGTTCCGCTGCGGAAGCTGTTGCTGCCGAGGTCCCCGATATCGGGGAACGGCTCGTCGAGCGGGAATTGCGAGAAGTCGAAGTGCTCGAAGAACCGCCCCAGGTAGTTCAGCGCGTTCTCGATCGAGACGAGGCCGGCGATCTCCTCGTACTTGCGCTCCGCCTCCGCCTCCGTCCGGCCGATGATCGGGCCGATGCCCGGCAGGATGACGATATCGTCCGCCGAGCGGCCCTGTTCCACGGTCCGGCGCTTCACGTCGCGGTAGAACGCCTTCGCTTCCTCCAGCGTCTCGTGGCCGGTGAACACGGCGTCCGCTCCCTTCGCCGCCAGGCTCTTGCCGCTCTCGGAGGAGCCCGCCTGGAACACGACCGGGTGCCCCTGCTTGGAGCGGGCGATGTTCAGCGGACCTTGAACGGAGAAGTGCTTGCCCTTGTGATTCAGCGTGTGCAGCTTCGCCGGATCGAAGAAGACGCCGCTCTCCTTGTTCCGCACGAAGGCGTCGTCCTCCCACGAGTCCCACAGGCCGCGCGCGACCTGCAGGAATTCCTCGGCGATCTCGTAGCGCTCGTCGTGGCTCGGGTGCTTCTCGCGGCCGTAGTTCAGCGCCGAGCCCTCGAGCGGCGAGGTCACGACGTTCCAGCCGCCGCGGCCGCCGCTGATATGGTCGAGCGAACCGAACTGCCGCGCGACCGTGAACGGCTCGGCGTACGAGGTCGACAGCGTGCCGACAAGCCCGATCTTCTCCGTGGCGGCCGCCAGCGCCGACAGAATCGTCAGCGGCTCGAAGCGATTCAGGAAGTGGGGAATCGACTTCTCGTTGATGTACAAGCCGTCCGCGATGAACACGAGATCGAACTTGCCTTCCTCCGCCTTCCGCGCCTGACTCTTGTAGAAGTCGAAGTTCACGCTCGCGTCCGTCGGAACCTCCGGATGCCTCCAGGCCGAGATGTTGCCTCCGACGCCGTGAATCAATGCTCCGAGCTTCAGTTTTTTCCCTGCCATGGCCATCGTTCCTCCCTGTATTGGATAATCTTCGCTATTGGATAACTTTCTCTCTCACATGCAGCTTGTAGCTCTTCACGAGAATGTCCCCTTGCTGCACGTCCTTATCGTGATCCCGCTCGAAGCCGAGATATTCGTACAAGCGGACGGCCGGAGCCATCACGTCGGACGTGTGCAGATGCAGCGTATCCGCGCCCCATTCGGCCGCCCTTCTCGCGCTCTCGCGCAGGATCGCGGTCGCGATGCCCTGGCCCCGATGGGCCGGGGAGACGGCGAGCAGCCTTACGATCGGATTGCGGATGTTAAGCTCCGGGTTCCCGTACGCTTCTTCCGAGGAGCCGAAGAGCAGCGCGCTGCCGACGATCTCCCCGTTCCGTTCGGCGACGAGCCTCGCCTTCGGGCTGCCCCCGTCGACGGAGGCCAATATCGACTCCTTGTACTCCTCCCAGCGGTGAGGGATATCGCCGGCATACTGCTCGTAGGCCGCGACCAGAACGCTCCGCAGCGCCTCGCGGTCCTCCTCCTTCGCATCGCGGATGAGAACCGCGGCGCCTGCGTCCGCAGCGGCGGGAAGCTCGGCAGGCAGCGCCCGCTTGATTCGGTCGATCTGGCCGAGATGATGGTGGACATGCTCGACGAAGGAGCGGACGACCTGCGCAAGCGTCACGACGTCTCCCTTGGCGTTCACCGCCGTCTTCTGCCCGTCTTCCGCAGGCAGCCTCCGGAACAATTGCGCGTTGTATGCGAGCAGAGAACGGTAGAAGGCCAGAAGCTCGTCTGCCGCAGCCTCGTTCCCTCGCTGCCCCTCCACCCACGGGTCTTGCCGGAAGGCGGGCAGCCGCTCGGGCGAACCCGACAGAATCTCGCGAATGCGGAACGAGACGACGATATTGTGATCCGCGAGATGCGTCAGCACCTCATTCACGCTCCACTTGTTCGCCGCCTCCTTCCACCGGAGCTGCTGCGGGGTCAAGCCCGCGATCGCCGCTTCCAGTACAGCATGGGTATCCAAATAACGGTTGATCTCGTTCTCGCTAAGGCTCATGGCTCTTCACTCCTTATCTGGTTTGGGATCAAATGGTCTTCCGCCAACCGGGCAAGGAAGGCAGCCGTCAGCGGCAGCGCCCGCTCGTCGACGTCGAATGCGGGGTGATGCCATTCCCGCGGCCCCGACGTGCCCATGAAGAAGAACGCCCCCGGCACCACGCGTTGATAGAACGCGAAGTCTTCCCCTGCCGGCGACGGCGTCGGCTCCAGCACCTGCAGACCGACGCTGCGGGCCGACGCCTTGGCGGCTTCCGCCAGCTCCTTGTCGTTGTGCACCGCCGGAGGGCCGTCGATCCACTTCACCGCCGCGGATACGCCGAACGAGGCGGCGATTCCCGCCGTTACCTGCTCGAACCGCTCCCGCACCCGGTCTCTTATGGCCGGATCGAACGTGCGGATCGTCCCGTCGAGCAGCGCCTTCTCCGGAATGACGTTCCACGACGTGCCGGTATGAAGGCGCGTCACACTGATGACGGCGCTCTCGAGCGGGCCCACGTTGCGGCTGACGATCGTCTGCAGCGCCGTCACGAGGTGCGCCGCCGCCACGACCGGATCGACCGCCGCTTCCGGCACCGCCGCATGGCTGCCGACGCCGGTCAGCTCAACCACGAAGCCGTCCGCCGCCGCCATCAGCGGCCCTTCCTTGATGCCGATCGTGCCGACCGGCAGGTCCGGCTTGTTATGAAGGCCGTAGACGGCGCTGACGCCGTCCAGCGCACCGCTCGCGATCACTTCGAGCGCACCCTTCGCCTTCTCCTCCGCCGGCTGGAAGATGAGCCTGACGGTGCCGCCCAGCTCACTCTCCCGTTCCTTCAGCAGGTAAGCGGCCCCGATCAGCGAGGCCGTGTGGTAATCATGGCCGCACGCGTGCATCCTGCCCGGTGCTCTGGAGGCGAACGGAAGCCCCGTGTCCTCTTGAACGGGCAGCGCATCGATGTCGGCCCTCAACGCAATCGTCGGCCCCGGCTTCGCTCCGCCGATCTCGGCGATCACACCGGTGCGGAGCGAATAATCGAGAAGCCGAATGCCCGCTTCCGCAAGCCATCCCCGAATGGATTCGGTCGTGGCGAATTCCTCGTGCGACAGCTCGGGGTTCGCGTGAAGCTGCCGCCGTATGGCGACCAGCTTCGCCTCGAACACCTCCCGCTGCACAATCTCGGCCAAGCTTCGGCTCATCCGTATCCCCTCCTGCGTCCTACGTCTGCGGGATCGGCGCGAACGCTTCGCTCAGCAGCTCGACGGAGCGCTTCCGCAAGTCGAAGCCCTTGATCGCCGTCGTGACGATGAATTCGTCGACCTCGTAGCGGGCCTGCAATTCAAGCAGCCGAGCGCGCACCTGATCCTTCGTCCCCTTCGTCACGTCCGCTTCCTTCACCTCGATCTCGTACGGCTCATTCGCCTGACGAACGAACTCCGCCGCCTGCTCGAGGGTGCCCACCGTCACCGTGCGGCCGCTCTCGAGCTTGATCTTCACGTTCTTCAGCTCCTCGGCCAGCTCCGCCGCCTGCGCTTCCGTCTCGGCGACGAGCACCGAGAGCGCCAGCAGCGCGCGCGGCGCCGTCCCTTTCGCCGGATCGAACCGCTCCCGATAGACGGTCAGCGCCTGCTCCGCCACGTCCAGGTCGCTGTTGATGAACAGCGCGAACACATACGGCAGCCCGAGCTCCGCGGCCAACTCCGCGCTGGCGACGCTGGCGCCGAGCAGAATCAAGTCCGGCGCGACCTCCGGCTTCGGCGTCACCTTGATGCCGGCCAGCGGATGATCCTCCGGCAGCGAACCGCTCAGGTAGCGCTCCAGCTCCGCCAGCTTCTCGTTAAGCGTGATCGGCTCCGTAACGCCGCGCTGCAGCGCCCTCGTGGAGTTCGGCAGCCCGCCCGGCGCCCGCCCGATGCCGAGATCGATGCGCCCCGGCGCAAGCGCCGACAGCAGGTTGAAGTTCTCGGCCACCTTGTACGGGCTGTAGTGCTGAAGCATGACGCCTCCCGAGCCGAGCCTTATCCGCTGCGTGACCGCGGCGAGATGCGAGAGCAGCACCTCCGGCGAAGAGCCGGCCAGTTGATCCGAATCGTGGTGCTCGGATACCCAGAAGCGATGATAGCCGAGCCGGTCGGCCAGCTTCGCGATCTCGATCGTATTCCGCAGCGCTTGCTCCGCCGTGTCGCCGGGGGCTATCAAGCTCTGATCCAACAAGCTAAGCGTCAAGGCCATTCGTATCTCCTCCGAATCTTTTGATCGTATCGAATCTATTGGTCGTATCGAATCTATTGGTCATATCGAGTAATTGGGCTCCGGCGTAATCCGCTTCAAGAATTGCTTCGTTCGCTCTTGCTTCGGCTTGGCGAAAATCTCCCTAGGATCGCCCTCTTCAATGACGGCCCCTTCGTCCATGAACACGACCCGGTTGGCGACGTCTCGCGCGAAGCCCATCTCGTGCGTGACGACAACCATCGTGATGCCTTCCTTCGCAATCCGGCGGATGACCTCGAGCACCTCTCCGACAAGCTCCGGGTCAAGCGCGGACGTCGGCTCGTCGAAGAGGATCACCTCCGGCTCCAGCGCCAGCGCTCTGGCGATGCCGACCCGCTGCTGCTGTCCGCCGGACAACTGGCTCGGATAAGCATCGATCTTCGCACCCAGGCCGACCTTCTCCAGTACCTCGACGCTCTTCGCTCGCGCCTTCTCTTTGGGGATTTTCCGAACGATGACAAGCCCTTCCATCACGTTCTCCAGCGCGGTCTTGTGCCGGAACAGATTGTAATGCTGGAACACCATCGCGGACTTCAGCCGCAGCTCGCGGATGTCCTTCTTCGACGGGTGCTTGCCATCCGCCTTGGCCTCCCCGATCGCCACCGTTCCTCCGCTCGGACGCTCTAGGAAGTTGATGCACCGCAGCAGTGTCGTCTTGCCCGAACCGCTCGGCCCGAGAATCGCGACGACCTCTCCCTTCCCGACGTTCAAGTCGATGCCCTTCAGCACCTCGTGGCGGCCGAACGACTTCGTGATACGGCTAAGCTGGATCATGCGACCCCTCCTCGGTTGTAGACGTTGATCCGGCGCTCGACGCGCGCCGCGATTCTCTCGATCAGAACGGTGAGCCCCCAGAAGATCAGCGCCGCGGCCAGATAAGCCTCGAAGAACTTCCAGTTCGTCGAAGCGACGATCTGCGCCTTCGCCATGATCTCGACGACCGACACGGTGAACGCCAGCGTCGAGCCGTGCAGCATCCCGATCAGGCTGTTCGTCAGATTCGGAAGGCTCGCGGCGAACGCTTGCGGGAAGACGATCCGGCGCAGCGCCTGCGGCGTCGTCATGCCGATCGAATGCGCGGCCTCCAACTGCCCGCGGTTGACGGCAAGCAGGCCGGAGCGGACGACCTCGGACATATAAGCGCTGGCCGTAATCGTGAAGGCGATCACCGCGAAGACGAAGTACGGAACCGAGACCGAGCGGAACGACCAGCCGAAGCTCTCCGAGACGACATCGATGATGGCCGGCAGCCCGAAGTACACGAGGTACAGATGCACCAGCATCGGAGTTCCCCGGATAAACGTCACGTACCCGGAAGCGATCTGGCTCAGCACCGGAACCCGGTAAATCCTCAGCAGCGCGATTCCCGTCCCGAACAGCAGTCCGGCGAGCACCGAGATGACCGTCAGGTACAGGGTTATCGGAATGGCTGGCAGCAGCTTGACGAAGGCGGTCCAGATAAACGCGGGATCGAGCTTCATGCTTCCGACCTCCCGTCTCGGGCCCGGGCTCCGCCTCGGCCGCGGGTCGTTCCAGTGAGCAGGTTGCGGAGCGTAGGAGCGCTTCTCCAGCCGAACCTTCGTCCCGTCCCCGCCCCCGCCTCCTGCCGTTCATGCTTCAGCAGTCGACGTTCCAGCACGTAGAAGATTTTCTCCAGGATAAAACTGATGACGAAGTAAAGGATGGCGAGCGCGATGTACGTCTCCACGAAGTGCTGGCTTAGCGTAATGAGCGTCTGCGCCTTGCCGGTCATCTCCATCACCCCGAGCGAGAACGCAAGCGAAGTGTCCTTGAGGGTCGCGATCACCAGGTTGGCGAAGACGGGCAGCGAGATGGCGAGCGCCTGCGGCAGCACGATGCGCACGAAGGCCTGGAAGCCGCTCATCCCGACGGAGTACGCCGCTTCGACCTGCCCCCGGTCCACCGCCGTCACCCCGGCCCGGATCATCTCGGAGATGTACGCCCCTGCGTGCAGGGAATACGTCAGAACAACGAAGGCAAGCACCGGCGTTCGGGTAACGTCGACGGAGAAGAGCTTAAGAACTTCGGGCAGACCGTAGTAGATCAGGAACAATTGAATCAGAATCGGGGTCCCGCGGAAAAAAGACACGTAAACCTGGGACACTCGCTGCAGCACCGGTACTTTGTAAAGACGGGGAAGGGCGACGAGAAAGCCGAAGCCCAATCCCAGCAGAATGGACAGACCTACGATCGTTAGCGTAAGGCTGAGCGTGGAGAGCTGCTTGGGAAAATAATCGAACACGTAATGAATATCGAATTTGGCTCCTGGCATTCCCGTTCTCCTCCCCTAAGCCTGATCGGTGCGCACGCGGCGGCATGTGCGCATTCGCCTGCAGAAGACGGATTGATTATTGGATATCCTTGGTGAAGTCCGAGCCGAGCCATTCCGTGCTCAGCTTGCCCAGCGTGCCGTCCGCCTTGAGCTCCTTGATCGCCCCGTCGACCGCGTCGGCAAGCGTCTGCTCATCCGGATCGTCCTTGCGGAAGACGAACAGAATGTCCGCCGCGCTGAGGTGCTCGCCCGTCGACTTCAGCTTGCCTTCCGGGTCGATGAGCGGCAGCGTGAAGTCCGCTCCGATCGTCGCATCCACCCGGCCCGAGGAGATCTGGCTGACGAAGTCCGAGGAGCCTCCGCTCGAGTACACGATCTTGATCGCGTCTTTGTGCTCCTTGTTGTAATTCTCGACGATCTGCGCTTCCGCGCTCGTTGCGCCGACGATCACCTTCTTGCCTTCCAGGTCCGCGAGCGTCTGGATCGAGTCGTTGTCCTTGGCGACGATGAGCTTGTTCTGCCAGTGCGCGTACGGTTCCTTGTTGAAAAGATACTTCGCTTCGCGCTCCGGATTCTTCTCCATCTCGTGGGCGACGAAGTCGATCTTCTTCGTCTCGAGGCTAAGCAGCAGGTTGGCGAAATCGTAGGTTTGCAGCTCGAATTCGTATTGCGGCAGGCGATTGTCGATCTCGCGCACGAGCTCGACGTCGAAGCCGGTCAGCTTGCCGCTCTCGTCGAGGAAGGCGACCTTCGGGAACTGCGTGCCCGTGCCGACGATGATCTTCTTGACCTCCGCGGGCGCCTCGCTCGACGCGGAGGCGGTCGATGGGGATGCGGCCGGGGACGCGGACGACGGAGATGCGGCTGATGGGGATGCGGACGAATTCGCTCCGGCGGAATTGCCGTTGCCGTTATTGCCGCAGCCTCCGAGCACCGCGGCCAGGCTGATGACGGCTGTTGCGATCGTTAATGTTTTTCTCATTTGGTAGACCCTCCACCCATGTCTTAGTGATAACTTATAATTCCTACCCGATAAGTGAGAATTATGATGAACTAAATTTATCACCCGCCGCGGGCAGCGTCAATGCAACTTCCAATAGAGATCGTCTATCGATAAATTCAACTTTTGAATCGAGATGCGGTGGGCTTGGTTAATGGGGCGGTTTAACTACGCACTCGTTCGCGCCTTAATCATGGCGGTCAGCTCCTGAACGAAGTCCGTGTTCTCGCCTTGAAGCGTCAGCGCACACGTCTGCATCGAGATGCCGGACGTCTCCGCGAAGTCAATCGGGAACAGCCTGCCCTCCTCCACCTCTTGCCGCGCGCAGATGCCCGGCAGGAAGCAGATGCCGGCTTGCTGCAGCACGAGCTTCTTGGCCGTCTCGGAATTGTCGGTCTGAATCTCGATCCGCGGCGGCCGATCCAACGATTCGAAAATCCGATGAATCCGCAGCCAATCGAGCGCTCCGCACTCGAAGAAGACAAGCGGCTCGCCCGCCAGCGCCTCGATGCCCAGATTGTCCTCGAGCAGGAAGGGATGCCCTTCGTACACGTGAAGCCGGATCGGATCGAGCAGCAGCCGCGCGGCGCGAAGCTCCGGATGGTTCACCGGGCGCGCCAGGGCGAGATCGATCTCCTTGTTCAGCACCTTCGCCGCCAGCTCATCGGTCGTGCCGGTCTGCAGCTTAAACCGGATCTCCGGGAATCTCTCCCTGAGCGCAGGCAGAAGCCCCGGAATCAAATAATTGGCCACGGATACCGTGCAGCCGATTCTCATCTCGTTCGGAAGCTGCTTTTTATACTGAACGTGCTGCTTGCCCTTGCGATAAATCTGCAGCAGTTGCTGCGCGTATGGAAGAAACCGCTTGCCTTCTTCGGTAATCTGAACCTGCTTGCCGACCCGGTCGAACAGTTGGCAGTTCAGTTCCCGTTCCAGCGACTGAATGCGCGCCGTCACCGAGGGCTGCGACAGGAACAACGCATCCGCCGCCTTATTGAAGCTGCCGTAATGGATCACGTACACGAACGCTTCCATGTTTTCGATGTTCATCCGATCACACATCCTACTTTTCCTATTATTTAACTTGGTTATATGGATGGCCTAATGGTACGCCGGATTGGCTGGATCTGTCAATATGGTGCTTATGGCAACAACGCGGGGAGTTGGCGGAAAAGTAAGCTGTGAGAGGATGGGCAGGAGAGCGGCGGGAGAACGGTAGGAGAGTGTGGGGCAGGACAAGTGAGCGGTGGGATGCTGACAGGAGAGCGATCGGATGCGAGAATTCCGCCATGTGCGGATTTTCCGTACATCGGAGCTCGATCCGACCTTGCGGCCGCGGCGTTGTGCGACTTTTCCGTACATCGGAGTTCCATTCGGCCCTCCGGAGGCGGCGTTGTGCGGTTTTTCCTTACAACTGCTGCCCAACTAGCCGCCATGCTGTCTGCTTCCCGACTTTCGCTCCGCATAACGAAGAGAAGGCGGCGTTCCCGGCTCAATTAGGCCGCTACGCTGCCTTCTCTTCTTATTGGGGTCGCGCCGGGCAGAAGCCCGGATTGGCCGTGCACAGAGCAGTCGCGTAGGCGGAGTCCTTCTTCGCCAGCTCCCAGAAGTAGCTGCCGATCACGTGGTTGCCGGACATCGTCCGCTTGCGGAACTCCATCGGATAGACGGTCCGCACGTGCCGATACTCGTATACCTTGTCGCTTCTCGGCAGCCGGAAAACAGTCGGCGGAAGATAAGGAACCGCATCGAACAGATTGCTGACCCGATGGGAATTCGGCACCGCTTCCGAATAAGCCCGGACGAACGCCGGATCCCCGACCCGCGGCGAGCCGAATGAATACATGCCATGGGCGCGGAAGGGACAGTTCGCCGCGACATCCATCACGCACAGCGTGGCCAACGCCCCACCAAGGCTGTGCCCCGTGACGTAGATCCGCTTCTCCTTGCCTATCCCGTGCAGCACTTCCATGATGTCGGCCCGTGCGGATTTATAGATCTGGGTGAAGCCCCGATGTGTCTGCCCGGCGTTCTTCGCATAAGGGAACTTCATCTGGTATGCGATCGCGTCGGACAGCCAATCGGATGTCGAGCTCGTTCCCCGGAATGCGACCACAACCTCTTCGTCCGATTCCAGAATGAAGCCGAACGACTCTCGATTGCGATTCAGCGACTGGGCGTCGAAGACAGCCACCGCCCGGTAAGGGGAAGGAACGATGAAGCCGCCGTCCGGATGATCGTACTGCTTATACGTCTGGCTGCAGACGCCCGCCAGCAATATGGCGCGACGTGCGTCGAATCCCTTCGTTCCCATGCGCCTTCCCCCTCTCACCTATATTTTATTAGGCGCAGGGAGAGGCGGTGCTTGACCGTTTATATACGAAAAACCGCACACAATCGCCGACCAACCGCCTCCGACGACCATTTCTATGCGAAAAATCGCACACAATCGCCGACCGTCCGCCTCCGACGACCATTTCTATGCGAAAAACCGCACACAATCGCCGACCGTCCGCCTCCGACGACCATTTCTATGCGAAAAACCTCTATGACAACAAGGACAGTTGTCACCCCCTACAATGAAAATTATGCGTATGCGGTGATCCCTCGTCATGAAGCCTACAGTAGGGGAAGTTGGGTGGGGAGACTGGGTGAACGGGGTTAGTGAAGAGGCATACAACGACACTCTGAAGAGCCTGTTGAAGGGCCAATAAGCGGGAATCCCGCCTAACGATGCCCTGAAGAGCCGATTGGAAGGGCTGATGAGCGGCTAACTCGCCTAACGTTGCTCCGAAGGGCCGGTTGGAGGGGCCAATGTGCGGCAAAAACCGCCTATCGACCGTTCGTTTCCGCTGGCCATCCCGTTCGGCACCTCTCCCCTCTCCCCTCTCCCCTGCGTCCTATTCCCTCTGGCGGCATTAGGTCTCTTCTCCCTTTCGTTCAGGATAAGGAGGTGCAAGGGGAACAGGCTGACCGAAGACCAGAGGTCATGATCGGCCAGCGGAGGTTCCTGAGCCACGGGGAGAAGAGAGATAAGTGTTCAGAAAAGGGATAACGCCCTCGCTACACCCATAATATGGGGATCGATTCGCCAACTCACCAACATGCCGCCCGCGCCGAGCCGATGCTAGACGCTGGTGGGACATTTTTATCCAAATGAGCTCCAAACCGCCATTAGCGGGACTTTATTTTCGTATTAAACCGCACACAATCGCCGACTAACCCCCTCCGACGACCATTTCTATGCGAAAAACCGCACACAATCGCCGACCAACCGCCTCCGACGACCATTTCTATACGAAAAACCGCATATAATCGCCGACCAAACGCCTCCGACGACCATTTCTATGTGAAAAACCGCATATAATCGCCGACCAAACGCCTCCAACGACCATTTCTATGCGAAAAACCACACACAATCGCCGACCAACAGCCTCCGACGACCATTTCTATGGCGAAAAACCGCACACAATCGCCGACCGACCGCCTCCGACGCAACGCTCGCCCGATTACTCGTCGGAGCCGGAGCTCGAGCCCGAGCCCGAATCGGCGTCCGGAGCGAGCTCCAGCGATACCGGCTTATGCACCTCCAGTGCGAAGCCCGTCGGCGCCGGCATGCCGTCCTCCCCGAGTCGGAAGGAGACGACCGAGTTCGAATCCTGCAGCGCGGACAGCAGCCAGCGATCTCCGTAGACGGCGAAGCTGCGCGGCGTCCGGCCTCCCGCAGGCACTTGGCCGCGCGGCTCGAGCGTCCCGTCCGCCAGCACGCGGTGCACCGCCAGGCTGTCGTCGCCCCGGTTCGACGCGTACAGATAGGAGCCGCTCTTCGTCAGATGGATGTCCGCGCACGTATTGTCGCCCTCATAGCCGTCCGGCAACGTAGACACCGTCTGCAACGGGACCAGTTCGCCGGCTTCGGCCCGGTATTCGTAAGCGGACACCGCGCAGCTCAGCTCCTCGACGACATACACGATCGGCAGCGCCGGATGGCAAGCGGTATGCCGGGGTCCCGCTCCCGCCGCCGTGTCCGTGCGGCTGCGCAGCACGAGCTTGCCCGCCGCTTCGTCGATTCGATACACGTACAGCCCGTCCGTGCCGAGGTCGCAGACGAGCCAATCGTCCGTTCCACGAATCGGGAAAACCGAGTGCGCGTGCGCCTTCTCCTGCCGATCCGCCCTGACGCCGCTTCCTTCATGAACCGCCTGATCCGCCAGCGGACCAATCGTTCCGTCCTCGCCAAGCGGGTACAAGCAGACGCTTCCGCTCGAGTAATTGACGGCGAGCAGCCACCGTCCCGACGCGGCGACACTCAGGTGGCAAGGCGCGTCCCCCCGCGAAGGCTGCCGATTCAGCTCCGCAAGCGCCGACTCTTCCTCGGAATACCCATAAGAGACAACGGCTCCGTCATCGGTCTCGCTCACCGCGTACACTCTCGGCATCGTTGGATGGATGGCGATGAACGAAGGATTTTCGATACCGGCTGCCCCGCCGATTCGCTTCAATTCTCCTGTCCCGGCATCAAGGGCGATCAAGTGGACCCCTTCCCGGCCGGACGCTTCGTACGAACCGACCACGATCGGGCCGATCCGTTCCTCATTGAACAACATGGCATGAGACCGCCTCTCTGAACATAGATGGCATGACCCACTCATTATATCATTTTTGGCGAATCTGAATCGGGGGGCACGAGAATAGACTAGGGATAAATTCCAAGCAGCACGGGGGCAAAAAGGAGCGGGGGACGAATGGGATGGGGAAGCGAGGGTTATCGGAGGGGAATGCGGGCTCTCTTCGCGAACCGGACGGTCGCGAGACGACTCGCGCAGCACGGCGCCCGGCTGGCTGAACGGTTCGTCGCCGGGCGGGATCGAACGGCCGCCTTGCTCGTCGTCCAGCGGCTGAACCGGCTCGGCATCGCGGCGACGCTCGACCATCTGGGAGAGTCGGTGCGCAGCCTGGACGAGGCGACGGCCTGCCGCGAGGAGTACATGCGGCTGCTCGAAGGCGTCCGGCTGCAGCGGGCGGACTCGACGGTATCGGTGAAGCCGACGCAGATGGGGCTGGCGCTCGATGCGGAAGCCTGCTGCCGCAACGTCCGGCTCATCGCGGAGCGCGCGCGGAAGGCGGGCACGTCCGTCTGCCTCGACATGGAGGACGCGAGGTACACGGACGCCACGCTGGAGCTTGTCCGAAGGCTGCGCGCGGAAGGCTATGCGAACGTGACGACAGTGCTCCAAGCGTACCTTCGGCGCAGCGAGGCGGACGCCGCACGGCTGCTGGAGGAGGGCGTCCCGCTGCGCCTCGTCAAGGGGGCCTACCAAGAGAAGAAGGAGATCGCCTTCCCGAATTCGGGGGACGTTCTCCATCAGTTGAACAAGCTGATTCGGCTTCATCTGGACGCCGGGGCGTTCGTCGCCATCGGCTCGCACGACGAGCGGGTCCTCCGCGCGGTCCGCTCCCATGCGCAGCAGGCCGGCATCGACAAGAGCCGGTTCGAGTTCCAGATGCTGTACGGCCTCCGCATGGAGGAGCAGGCGAAGCTGGCGGCACAGGGCTACCGCGTTCGCTGCTACGTGCCGTATGGTCAAGACTGGTATCCCTACTTCACCCGACGGCTCGCGGAGAAGCCGGCCAACCTGTGGCTTGTGCTGCGGAACCTGTTCCGGTAGGATGGCGGAGATGCTCATCGGGCTTGTGTTGCAGCGATTCCGCTTGGAACACGTTCTCCGCCTCCTCGCAAGACAATTCCCATATTTTGGTGAAGACAAGGCCGCTATCCCCCTCCTGCGCGCTTATGCCTCTTCTCCCCTTGGATCAGGAACCTCCGCTTGCCGATCATGCCCTTGGGTCTTAGGACAGCCCATTCCCTTGCACCTCCTTATCCTGAACGAAAGGGAGAAGAGACCTAATGCCGCCAGAGGGAATAGACGCCTGGGGAGTGGGAAGCGATGCCGGGCGGGATGGCAAGTGGAACGAACAGTCGATAGGCGGGTTTTCCGCTCCTCCTGCCTCTCCGCAGTTGGCTTTTCATCACTGCGGATGGCCGCATACGAGTCCGGCGAGATGCCCGCTCCCCCCTCCCGCACGATTCAGAATGGGCTGACCCGTTGCTATCGGATTCTCGCTATGCGAAATCCAATCACCCCAGCCGAATCAGATGCTTCGTGAACGAGGTGATCACCTCGGCGGTGCCGTCCTCGCGGATGTACAGGTCGTCCTCGATGCGGACGCCGCCGATCTCCGGCACGTAGATGCCCGGCTCGACCGTGAACAGCAAGCCCGGCTGGATCGGGTCCGGGTTGCTTCCGTGCAGGGAAGGGTACTCGTGGATGTCCATCCCGAAGCCGTGGCCGACGCGATGGGTGAAGTACGGGCCGTACCCCCGCGAGACGATCTCGTCCCGCGCCGCCTTGTCGACGGCGGAGAGCGGACGGCCCGCCTTGGCCGCTCCGATGCCCCGCAGATTGGCGGCGCGGACGGCCTCATAGATCGCCTCCTGCTCCGCCGTCCCTTCGCCCATGATGAACGTGCGGGTGATGTCCGAGCAGTAGCCCTGCTGAACGACGCCCATGTCGATCAGCAGGAAGTCGTTCTCCGCGAGCTTGGCATCGCCCGGAACGCCGTGCGGCAGCGCAGAGCGGCGGCCGGTCAGAACAATCGTCTCGAACGACGGCTTCTCGGCGCCGAGGCGCTTCATCTGGAATTCCAATTCGCCGGTCAGTTCGAGCTCGGTCATCCCGACAACCGCGTGGGTCAGCGCATGGTTCATGACCTTCTCGACCGTCTCGACGGCGAGCCGCACCTTCTCGATCTCCTCGCGCGTTTTGCGCATTCGCATCCCTTCCAGCAGCGGCGTCAGGTTGTGAAGCCTCACGCCCGCCATCGCGGCCTGGAGACGCTCCGCCTTGTCGACCGTGACGTGGTTCTTCTCGATCGCCAGCCCCGAGACGGACGGGCCCAGCCGCGCCTTCAGCTTCTCGTACGGGTTCTCCGTATCGCCGATCGGGACGATAGCCGCTACCGTGCTCATCTCGCCCGCCGCCCCCGCGTCCAGCTCCGGCGCGAACAACGTCTCCTCGTCCGAGCGGGCGTCGAGCAGAAGCGCGAGGAACCGTTCGTGCGGGTCCGAGCGGAAGCCGGTCGCGTAGTAGACCATCGACGGGGACGTCACCAGCGCCGCCTCGATCCCGTTCTCCTTCAGGTGGTGGATTACCCGCTGCCTTCTCAGGCGGTAGATCTCGCTCATCGCTCAGCCTTCTTTCTTGTAGTCGAGGATGGCCTCGAGGAATTCCGTGCCGTACTTCGCATACTTCGCCTCCCCGATCCCCTTCACGCCGCGCATCTTAGCCTCGGAATCCGGAAGCTGCTGACACATCTCTCGCAAGGTCGCATCGTTGAAAATAATAAAAGGAGGAACGCCTTCCCGTCCTGCCAGCTTCTTGCGCAGCTCGCGCAGACGCTCGAACAGCACCTCGTCGTAGGGTCCGTATTGGTCGCCGCGGCCGCCGGAGCCGTAGCGGGAGCGGCTTCTCGCCGCTTCCTCGATCCGCTCCACGCGGCTCATCACGCGCTCCGTGCCTTCGAGAACGCCGCGCGCCCGTTCCGCAAGCTGCACGACCGGGTACTGGCTGTCCGTCAGCTTCAGGTAGCCGTCCGCGATCAGCTCGTGGATCAAGCGAACAAGCTCCTTCTCCGAGGTCGTCTTCATCATGCCGTACACCGTCAGCGTGTCGAAGCCGAACTGCCGCACCTTCGCATCGTTCGCCCCCCGCAGCACCTTGGCCGTCAGCGTCACCCCGAAGCGCTGGCGCATGCGCGCAACGCAGGAGAAAATGATTTTGGCCTCCTCGGTCATGTCGCGAAGCTCTCTCGTGTCGGTGCAATTGCCGCAGCGTCCGCACGGCTCTCCACCCTCTTCGCCGAAGTAGCGCACAATGCTTCGCTGCAGGCAATCCGACGTGTTCGCGTATTCGACCATGTCGTTAAGCAGCCGATAGTCGTTGCGCTTGCGCTCCTCGTCCGCTTCGCTCTGCTCGATGAAGAACTTCTGCGTCACCGTGTCCGCCGCGGAATAGAGCAGCACGCATTCCCCCGGCTCGCCGTCCCGGCCCGCCCGGCCCGCTTCCTGGTAATAGGCTTCCAGGTTCTTCGGCATGTTGTAGTGCACGACATAACGGACGTTGGACTTGTCGATGCCCATCCCGAACGCGTTCGTCGCGACGATGATCTGCAGGTCGTCCTTCAGGAAAGCGTCCTGGACGTCGGACCGCTCCTCTTCCGTCAGCCCGGCGTGGTACTTGCCGACGCGCAGACCGAGGCCGGCCAGATGCTGCTGGCACGCCTCGACCTCCCGGCGGGTTGCCGCGTAGACGATGCCGGACTGCCCGGAGCGCTCGCGGACGTACCTTGCGAGGAAGTCGCGCTTGTCCGCGTTGCGGACGACCGACAGCGCCAGGTTGTCCCGCGCATAGCCGGTCGTCACGCGGACGGGCGCTTGCAGGCGCAGCCGGACGAGGATGTCCTCCTTGACGACATCGGTCGCCGTCGCCGTGAACGCCGCCATGATCGGCCGGCGCCCCAGGTAAGGCAGAATGCGCACGATGCCCATGTAGCTCGGGCGGAAGTCGTGCCCCCACTGCGAGACGCAGTGGGCTTCGTCAACGGCGACAAGCGGCACCTCGATGCGGCCGAGCAGCTCGAGGAACCGCTCCGATTCGAGCCGCTCGGGAGCGAGGTAGACGAGCTTGTAGCGCCCGTCCTCGATGCCGCGCAGCCGCTGGCTCGTCTCGCGCGCCGACAACGAGCTGTTGATGTAAGTCGCCGGAATGCCCGTCTCGGTCAGCGCGTCGACCTGATCCTTCATCAGGGAGATCAGCGGCGACACGACAAGCGTAATGCCCGGCAGCAGAACGGCCGGGAGCTGGTAGCAGATCGACTTGCCCGCCCCGGTCGGCATGATGCCAAGAGCGTCCCTTCCTTCCAGCAGCGCCTGGATAATTGTCTCCTGTCCCTTCCGGAACGAGTCGTAGCCGAAGAAGCGCCGCAGCGCGCGCCTGGCGTCGTCCATCCGGTTCGAACTCGAATAAGCTTCGGCACTCGTCTCACTCATCTCGTCTCCACCTCCCGATCCAATCCCTTCTGATCCGATCCGTTCTGATCCGATCCAAATAGCGGCGAACGTTCTCCGACGCAATAAACGTTGAGCACGTGCAGCGCCCTCGTGCACACCGTATAGAGCAGCTTGCGGTCCTGCTCCCGCCCGTAGCGGGCGGCCGAAGCGTCCCACACAAGCACCGCATCGAACTCGATTCCCTTCGACAGATAGGAAGGCAGAATCGAGACGCCCGGAGGCAGCTTCGCCGATCCTCCGGTCACGAGCGTCACCGGCGTCTTATCCGGCAGCCGCTCCTTGATCAAGGCGCTGGCATCGCCGCATTCCGCCGCCGTCTTCGCGATTACGCCGATCGTCGCATAGCCCGCGGCGAGCAGCTCCTCCGCCTTCGCCGCGACCTGCTCCGCCAGCTCGCGATTGTCCCGGCAGCTCCGGACGCTTGGCTCCTCGCCGTCGCGGTTGAACGCGGAGATGCCCTCCGCGTCCTCGGGCCTTAGAATCCGCTTCGAGAATTCCACGATCGGCCGCGTCGAACGATAGCTCGTCGTCAGCCGCCAGACGGCGGTGTCTTCCTCCGCGACGAGACGCGTCCAGCCGCCGAAGCCGCCGCTCTCTTCCGCCTGGGCGTAGATCGCCTGGTTGAAGTCGCCGAGCACCGTCAGGCGCGCATGCGGGAACCGCCGGCGCAGGAACGCGGCCTGGAACGGCGAATAATCCTGGGCCTCATCGACGAACAGATGCTTCACGTCGCCTTCCACCTTGCGGAAGCCTTCGAGCGCCTCCATGATGAACAGCAGCGGGGTCGCGTCCTCGTGGTCGATTATTTTCCTGCCCAGCGTCTCGTCGGCCCGCAGCACCATCCATTCGTACCTCGGAGGCAGCTTGCCGTCCGGCGCGCAAGCCGTGAACAGCGTCCGGCTGCGGAACAGCTCGCGGTAGGTCGCCATCGGGTCCATGAAGCGGAAGCCCTTCACCGCCTTGCGCAGCGGGCCAATGGAGTTCTCGGCCACCCGGCGCAGCAGCAGCTCGGTCATGCGGTCCTCGTCGTCGAACGCCTCGTCGTGGAAGCCGCCTTCGCGCCGCAATTGAACATAGGTCCGCTGAATGTCCTCCTCGCTCGCCAGCTCCGCCGCTTCCTCCAGCCACGCTTCGCCGATCTGGCTCTCGATCCAGCCGTTCAGCCGCCCGTTCAGCCATCTCCTCAGCTTGATCAGGCGTTCGCCGAAGTCCTCGTGCCCGAGCTCGCCGTAATACCTCGCCGCCATCTCCTCCGCGGAGACGATCGTCTCTCCCCGGAAGCGGAGCGGTCGGAAGCGCACGCCGGACTTCTTGAGCCGCTCGAGATAGTTCCCCGCCGTCGCGAAGAAGTGCTCCGAGCCCTTGTAGCGTGCCGCCGCCTCGCGCGATTCTCCCTCGGCCGTTCCGCTCGTCGCGGCCAGCTCCTCCGTCTGCGCGAACAGATCCTCGACCTCCCAGCGGCGGCCGAGCCTCGCTTCGATCAGCTCGCGGAACGTCATCTGCCTCATGTTCGCCTCTCCGAGATCGGGAAGCACCCGCGAGACGTAGCCCTTGAACACCGGGTTCGGCGAGAACAGAATGACCTGCTCGGGCGTCAGCGTCTCCCGGTATCGGTAGAGCAGGTAGGCGACCCGCTGCAGCGCCGCCGACGTCTTGCCGCTGCCGGCCGCCCCCTGGACAACGAGCAGCTTGTGCTTCTCGTCGCGGATGATGCGGTTCTGCTCCTTCTGAATCGTCGCGACGATGCTCTTCATCGACGTATCCGACCGCTCGGAGAGCACCGCCTGCAGAATATCGTCGCCGATCGTCTCGTCGGTATCGAAGACATGCTTAAGAACGCCTCCGCGAATAACGAACTGACGCTTCAGCGTCATCGTCCCGGAGGCCATGCCGCCCGGCGTCTCGTAGCTGACGGGTCCCGGCTCGCCGTCATAGAACAAGCTCGATACCGGCGCCCGCCAATCGTATATATAGAAAGTCTCCCCGTCCTCGCCGATCAGCGAGGAGCGGCCGATATAGATGCTCTCGACCTTGCCCGCAGCGGCCGTTCCGCCGCCGCTCGCTCCTTCCGCGCCTTCGCTCTCCTCCACGAAGTCGATCCTCGCGAAGTACGGGTTGTCATGCTGCCACGCGAGCCGTTCCACCGACGTCGAAGCGACGCGATGGCTGCGCTCCCGCTCCGCCAGCAGCTCCGCCTGCTGCACGATGCTGCTCCACGTCTCCCCGAGCTCCGTCGCGTCGGAGAAGTTGAAGCTCACATCGTCGAAGAACTCCTGCCGGATGCCGACGACATCTCCCCTCCGGTTCCCGAGCACGGACAGCTCCTTGCGCAGACGCCTGTCGATCACCCCGAGCACTTCGACCAGCCGCGCCTTCTCCTCCGCCCGGATGGCTTCCTCCTTATCCACCGCTTCACGCCCTTCCTGCTTGCGAACATCAATATCCCTTTGTTTTATCATGCTCCCGGGAAGAGTGCAAGCTCCCGTCCGGAAGATTCCAATCGGAGCGACCGCCCGGAGCCGCCATCCGGAAGCCGCCGTCCGGAACGAGCGGGCCGCCCGCATCCCTCCTCGTATAATCGTACTTGTAAGATCATTTTGTTCTTTTTCCAGTTGATCCGGACGACTGAAAAGGAACGAAGTGAATTTCCAGTAGGTGACCGGGTGGAGGGCGTAGCCGAACCCGTACCGCAGCCC
>NZ_SSOB01000002.1 GCF_004801405.1 Cohnella fermenti | reverse complement strand
AATCCCCTTTACAGGTTCGGCTCCGCAACTGCTCGCTGTACTAACAAACCAGTTCCCATTTGTATGGAGTGACTTTTAGTCTTCGGCATTTTATAAGGGGAATGAACTTCTGAAATGGTGTACTAGTTAACATAACGAGTAGGTCATATGGTAAGGCTAGCCACCCACTCCTTCATTTCTATAATACAAGCGGCAATTCAGTCAAAAGTTTTGCCAGTGGGGGAACGCATGAAGTATGAAATGAGGGATGTATAGTATGAACATTATGGGTTATGAAAGAATAAAAGATTCAGTAACTTTCGGCCTTGAGGAATATATAGATGAAGAGGGTTTAAATGTAGCGCAGGCTTCAGCGAAAATGTTAGAAGAAGAATGGAGAAGAGTAAACGATAGTTTATTTACTAAAACACTATATTTTGTTTCTATTGCAATAGAGAGTTTGAAGTATAAAGAAATTGCTGATTTTATATATTTTAAACTGGATGGATATCTGGAAAACACTAAATTTGAAGAGCACATCGATAAAAATGACATTGAAATGCTGATGAAGGACATTCAAATATGTAAGAAATTTATTGATAATAAAGGGGAATATAGAATCAGGGAAACAAGCGATTCTGCTAAATCTAGAATAGAATACATCTTAGGTTTAAAAGCTGATTAATTTTATGTGGGGGCTACCCAGCGCCGAACCTATAGAATGTATGGCCGCTTATTAAGAGCAGGGGGGCTAAACCAAAGTTCTTTTCATGTCGAGTGGGCGCCGAATGGTCTTCGGAGGAGTGAAGGGTGGTCGGGTGGCCGACGGATGGTCGAATGGTTGCCGCACTTAGTAGGCATACCGTTCGGATGGCCCATGGTTCGCCCATTCATCCGATTTTATGTGATTTTTCACATTCGCGGCCTTGGATTTCGGGTGAATCGGGGTGTTTTATGTGATTTTTCGCATATATAAGGGGGCTGCGGAGCGGAATGGTCTTCATGTATGTGGTTTTTCACATAGAATCGTTTAAATCGCCTGGTGGTGCGTCTCGCGAATGTGATTTTTCACATATAATCGGCCAAACCCGGTCAAACCTCTCGTTATCGCGTTAGGTAGCACACCAGCGGCGACGAGAGCAACAAATGCGGAAGCAGCGGCAGCGGAACGAGCTGTCGTTGTGCGGATTCCCCGCCCATCTTGCCCGCCGATCGCCCCAGAGGCTTCTCCCATACAATCGATCAAACCGCTCGTTATCGCGTCGCGCCCCCGCCGATGTCGCCAATCCGCCAACGTCGTTTCTCGCATAAAATCCCGGCCGTCGGCGGCATTCCCGCTATTCGATAATCCTGCAAAATAAAAAACCCGGCGATCCGCCGGGTTGCTTGCATCTATGGGACCCCTGTGCTATGATTAGGGGCGCTATTCATTGTGTTTTGTGATTATTCGCATAATCATCCTATCTTACTTACAATTTAATCTTACCATACGGGATAGGAGCTGTCAACAGGCTGCCGCCGATTAGCCGATTATGGGCGGCCCGCTGATTGGGTTGCGCCGATTAGGAGTGTTCGCCGAATATCCGCATCGAAATTTTGATCCGAAGGAGCGTGTTCTTGAAGATGTCGCAGAGAATCGAATGGCAGCAGGAGCGAGAGCGGCTGGACGAGGTGACGGCCCGGCTGCGGGAGAGAATCGAGAAGCTGGCGCCGGAGGTGACCGGGCTGCGCGAGCAGGTCGTCGATATTCGCAAGAAGTTCTGGGAAGAAGTGACGGTCAATACAGCCACGGACGAGGACTTCGAGGAGACGTTCTTCACGATCAAGCAGCAGGCGGCGGTTCTGTCGGAGAGGGAGCGGAGCCACCGGCAGCGGACGCAGCAGTGGCACAGCCTGAACCGGCTGCTGCCGTCGCCTTACTTCGGGCGGATCGACTTCGAGGAGGACGGCTTGCACGATCGCGAGCAAGTGTACATCGGCGTGTCGTCCTTCGCCACTGAAGACGGCATGAACTTCCTGATCTACGATTGGCGCACTCCGATCGCGAGCATGTATTACGATTATCAGCCGGGCGAAGCGGCTTATCAGACCCCCGGAGGGTTGATCGAAGGGCGGATGGCGCTCAAGAGGCAATATCAGATCCGGGACGGTCAGCTCCGCAATCTGTTCGACGCCAGCCTGACGATCGGGGACGAGCTGCTGCAGCAGGTGCTCGGCCATGGCGCGGACTCGCAGATGAAGAGCATCGTGGCGACGATTCAGCGGGAGCAGAATGCGATCATCCGCGACGAGCGAAGCCGAATGCTTATCGTCCAAGGCGCGGCGGGAAGCGGCAAAACCTCGGCTGCCCTGCAGAGGGTCGCCTACCTGCTGTATCGCTACCGGGATCGGATCAAGGCGGATCAGATCGTGCTTTTCTCCCCTAATTCGATGTTCAACAGCTACGTCTCCACGGTTCTGCCCGAGCTGGGCGAGGAGAACATGCAGCAGACGACGTTCCAGGAGTACCTGGACCATTGGCTTGGTGCATCCCTTCGCTTGGAAGATCCGTTCGACCAGCTCGAATACGTGCTGACGGAGGAAGCGGCCCCGTCGTACGAGGCGCGGCTTGAGGCCATTCGCTACAAGTCGTCGGAGGCGTACCTGGACGCTCTTCAGCGTTATGCGTCTTGGCTCGAGCGGGACGGCATGCGGTTCGTCGGCATCCGGTTCCGCGACCGGGAGCTGGTGTCCGCCGCGCGGATGCGCGAGAAGTTCTACAGCTACGATCCGAGCACCCGGCTTGCGAACCGCGTCGCCTTGCTTCAGGAGTGGCTGCTGAAGGAGCTGGCTGCTCTGGAGCGCAAGGAACGGGAGGCGGATTGGGTCCAGGAGGAGATGCACTTCCTCGACAACGATCAATATGCGGAGGTTCACCGCGAGCTGCACAAGGACAGAGGGGTCTTCGACTTCGCCGAGCGGTGGGCGGAAGCGCGCGAGCGACTGCAGGGGATTACCCGCGGGGACGAGGGAGACTTCGATTACGCCGAACGCGAGGAGGAGCTGCTGCGCCGCACGATCGTGAAGGAGCAGTTCAAGCCGCTGCGCAGAAGCGTGCGGAGGTTCGCGTTCATCGACAAGACCGGCTTGTACGCCCAATTGTTCCGGGGGCCGGACGCTTATCGGGAGATGACGGGAGAGACGCGCATTCCGTCGCGGTGGGAGCAGATCGGCAAGCTAACCTTGGCGAAAATAAACGGGGGAGAACTGTTCTACGAAGACGCGACACCGTATCTGCACCTGCAGGAGCTCGTGGAAGGAATGAGGGTCAACACGGAAGTTCGGCACGTGTTCGTCGACGAGGGGCAAGATTATTCGATGTTCCAATACGAATTCCTGAAGAAGCTGTTCCCGCGCGCCCGCATGACGGTGCTGGGGGACTTCGATCAGGCGATCTTCACGCAATCGACCGACCTGCAGCAGACGGATTCTCCGCTCCTCCGTCTGTACGGAGAGTCGGAGACGCGGCTGATCCGGCTCGTCCGGAGCTACCGTTCGACCCGGGAGATCGTGGAGTTCGCGAGATCGCTGCTTCCCGGCGAGCGGGAGATTGTGCCGTTCGAGCGAAGGGGAGAGAAGCCGGTCGTCTATAAGGCGGGCAGCGAGGAAGAGCGGGCGGCGCGGATTGCGGCGGATATCGCCGCGCTGCGGGCGGAAGGCTTCGAGTCGATCGCCGTGATCGCGAAGACGGCGGCCGAGAGCGCCCGCGCCGGCGAGCTTCTCGCCGCTCAGGGGTGCGAGAAGCTGCGCCTGGTCACCAAGAGCACGCCGAGCTTCGAGAAGGGCACCTCGGTCATTCCCGCTTATCTGGCGAAGGGCGTCGAATTCGACGCGGTGCTCGTGTACGACGCGTCTTCGCGGACGTACAGCCGGGAGAGCGAGCGCAAGCTGTTCTACACGGCTTGCACCCGCGCGATGCACCGGCTCCGACTCTATTCGGTCGGGGAATGGTCGCCGTTCGTGCAGGCGGCGGACGGTTCGACGTACGAGACGGAGGCGTGACCACAGTTGCGGAATCGCTTCGACCGCCGCTTCGGCCCCAAATGTTCAGCAAACAGTTGACAGCAGCGCACAAATGAATTAATTTATTGGTAAATAAACGAGGTACGCTATGGCCAGACAGAAGAACAACCCGCTCGCGTCCCCGAATCGGAAGGATCAGATTCTGGACGCCGCTGCCGCTCAATTCGCCGCCAACGGCTTCTACAAGACGACAACTGCGCTCGTCGCCGCCGCAGTCGGGGTGACCCAGCCTTACGTGTTCCACTTCTTCAAGACGAAGGAGGAGCTGTACCTCGCGGTGCTCGATCGGGCGGTGGGCCGTCTGATCGAGGCGTTCCGATCCGTCGAGGCTCCGCCGAAGGAGCTGGCTCATCGCATGGGGCATGCGTTCAATGTGCTGATGGACACCCACCGCGACGAGATCCTGTTATGCATGCAGTCGTTCACGACGCCGGAGCCGGACATTCGGCAATTCGTGCGCGGGAAGTTCAAGCTGATTCACGAGCTCGTTGCAGATCGCTTCGATAGTGCCGGCCTGCCGCAGGCCGAGGCCCTGGCGAGCCAATTCGTTGCCTGCGGCATGGTCATCGCGATGGCGGAGGTGCTGGAGCTGCCTCAGCTCGGCATGATGGATATGGGCGAAGATGGATAAGGCGCTTCCCCTGCCGCCAAGCTAACCGATTGGCGGCAGGCGGACGGCTGAGCGAGACGGCTGCATGAGACGGCTTGGGGGGCGGCGAAGGGTTATCGGGCGAAGGGCTCTCTTTTTTTGGGTGTTAATTTATTTATCTATAAATAATAATGTCAAGGAGTGTGGAGGCACAATGGTATCGACCGCTTATCGGATTCGCCTCATGGTCATCACCTGTATTGCTCTGTTTATGGCGATGCTGGACAATTTGGTGGTGGGGGTGGCGCTTCCGTCCATTCAAGCCGAGTTCAACGCCGGAATGTCGGATCTTCAATGGTTCTTGAACGCCTACACGCTGGCGTTCGCTGTGCTGCTCATCCCGTTCAGCATGCTCGGAGAGAGGCTCGGTCGCAAGCGAATGTTCCTGGCGGGGGTCGTCCTGTTCACGCTCGGCTCGCTTGCCGCCGCTCTCAGCGACAGCTCGATGCAGCTCACGCTGGCCAGAGCGCTGCAAGGAGTCGGGGCCGCGGCGATCATGCCGATCAGCCTGACGCTCGTCAGCAGCGCGTTCCCGCCCGAGAAGAGGGCGGCGGCGATCGGCATCTGGTCCGGCATCTCCGGCCTGGGGCTGTCGATCGGGCCGCTCGTCGGCGGCGCGATTATCGAAGGCGCGCCGTGGGAGATGATCTTCTGGGTGAACGTGCCGTTCGGCGTTCTGGCGGTGCTGTTCGGGCTCAAGTGGCTGAAGGAATCGAAGGGGGAGAGCAGGCCGGTCGACCCGGTCGGGATCGCGCTGCTTGGTGCCGGCCTGTTCGGCCTCGTGTACGGCCTCGTTCGCGGCAATGACGAAGGGTGGGGCGAATTCGGCGTATGGGGGCCGATCGCCGGCGGAGCGCTGCTGCTGCTCGCATTCTATGGTTGGGAGAGAGGCAGGAAACGTCCTTTTATCCAATTGTCCCAATTCCGCAACCGCACGTACAGCGCCTATCTGATGGCCGGCTTCTGGCTTAACGCGGGCATCTTCGGGGCGATCTTCCTGCTCACCCTGTTCCTGCAGCAGGCCCAGGGCTACAGCGCGCTCGGAGCCGGCGTTCGGGAGATGGTCTGGACCGCTTGCACGATGGTCGCCGCGCCGCTCGCGGGCCTCGTGATCGGGCGGTTCGGCTCGAAGAACGTGCTGCTTATCGGCATTCTGCTGCAGATGGCCGCGCTGCTCGGGTTCGCGCTGGTCATTATGAGCCAGGGAGCGGTCTTCCCGTTCGGCTACATCGTTCCGATGATGATGGCGGCCGGGGTCGGCATGGGCCTCAGCTTCACCCCGCTCTCCCATGGCCTGCTCAGTTCTGTGCCCGATAGCGCAGCGGGCGAAGCGAGCGGCCTCAGCAACGCGGCAAGGGAGCTCGGCGGCGTGTTCGGGGTGGCGATCGGCGGCCTCGTCTTCGCCCGCGGCGGAGTCGTCGCAACGCCGAACGACTTCGGCGATCATCTCGTGCCGACGCTGTTCGTACTGACGGCCATGCTGGCGGCGGCGATCCTGTCCGTCGCCTTGCTGGCGAAGAAGAGCCGCCGGGCAGAGAAGGCGAGAGCCCGCGCTTCCGTCGCCGGCACGGAGGCTTGACGGACGATGGCATCAGGCATGGCCGAGTTCGCTTGGGGCACCCGACAAGGTGCCTCTTTGGTATGGGGGCGGCAAGGATGCGCGCTCGCACCTGGCGAAGCCGCTTCGATGACAGGATTTTATGCGAAAATTCACATTGGCGCAGCACGATAACGAGCAGTTTGGGTGATTGTATGCGAAAAATAACATAAATGGAGGAAATCCGGGGGCGAGCTGTCGCATGTATGTTATAAATCACATAAAACGCCGCAAATGCCGCCAATCCGAGCCGATGAATGTGAAAAACCGTATAAAACGCCGCGCGCCCGCCGAATTCCCGCCGACGAACAGCCGACGGATGCGGAAATTCATAGTAAATCGCATCCGTCATCGGTTGGGTGAACGTCGGGAGGGAGCGAACGGCGTGACGGAGAAGACAAGGAGAAGACAAAAGGAGACAAATCGAATATAGCGGACGTGTGATAGAATAAGAGAACAATGGTCATCATGAGAGATCACGAGAGAGAAGGAATTCGGCCATGCTACGCTTGCTCTATGCTGCACTTATTGTTCTGGGCCTCATCTGGGGCGGTTCGTTCCTGTTCGTGAAGGAACTGCTTCACGACTTCGGTCCGTGGACGATCTCGTTTATCCGCTCTTCCTTCGGGCTTGTCACAATTACGGCGATTATGCTCGCGCTGCGTCAGCCGTTCGGGTGGAGGTCGCTTCCTTGGCCGCTCATGGCGGTCACGGCGCTCGTCAACACGGCGCTTCCGTGGACGCTCATCGGCTTCAGCGAGACGAGACTGACGAGCAGCATGGCTTCCATTCTGAACGCAACGACGCCGCTGTGGACGGTTGTCATCGGCGTCTTAATCTTCCGAACCGCCGCGAGCCGGATGCAGTGGCTTGGCATGGGGATCGCGTTCGCCGGGCTGCTTGTGCTGCTCGACATCAATCCGCATTCGATCGTCTCCGTCGACATTGCCGGATTCGCCGGGATGCTGGGCGCGACTCTGTGCTACGGCTTCGGTTCGCAGTTGTCCGCCAGATTCCGGGAAGCGACGATGT
The DNA here is from genome assembly GCF_004801405.1 of Cohnella fermenti. Taxonomy (GTDB): domain Bacteria; phylum Bacillota; class Bacilli; order Paenibacillales; family Paenibacillaceae; genus Cohnella; species Cohnella fermenti. Next base: position 315,945 of record NZ_SSOB01000002.1, on the reverse strand, counting down.
ACCAGGTCGCATTCGGCACACTGCTGATCGCGATGCTCGTCAGCGGCACGATGGCTTTCTCGACGGAAGCCGTCGATCTCGGCCGCCTGGCCTCGCCGTCCGCTCTCGGATCAGCCGTCGGCCTCGGCGTCTTCGGCTCCGGCGTTGCGTATATTCTGTTCTACTTCATGGTCCAGAAGGGCGGGCCGACATTCGCCTCGATGGTCACTTATCTCGTGCCGGGCACGGCCATCATCTGGGGCGTCTGCCTGCTGGACGAGCCCGCCCATTGGACCTTGTTCGTCGGCATGGCTTGCATTCTGTGCGGGGTATTCGTCTCCAGCCGGAAGAGAAGGCAAGGAAGCTAAGCGCGGTTGCGCTCCATCCAGGCGACCGCCCAATCGACGAGCGAGCGCTGCTCCAGGAGACGAACGTCGGCACTGCCGATTCGGCAGACCTTGATGCTCCGTTCCTCATCGTATTCGGCCCCCAGGCGCGCGAAGTCGTCGTCGAGCACCTCCTGGGTCTCGTAAGCGACCCAGCGGCGTTCCCCATTCACGGCGATAGCGCTGCTCTCCGTCGAGAACCTCTTGCCCGGGAAGCCCGCCCGGGTCTCCGCGAGATGCAGCGAAGTGTTCTTCTCGTAGCCGACGCCGATCAGCAGAATGCGGGCGTCAAGCCGGTACAGCTTGTCCAGGGGCGACCCCTCTCCGAAAATATTGCACAAATCATGGTGAGCCGTGATGAACTCCGAGTGTTTGCCTACTGCCGCGAACGACCGGGCCGGATGGTCGGACCGTCTCGCCCCCGGCCACTTGCGGAGCATCTCGGCGGTGACTCCCATGCCGATGGCGGGAGTGACCTCCTTGTCGTAGGCGGGCCAGTGCTCCCTCACGACCGGCCAAGCCTCCGGGGGAAGCTCCCAATGGACTCCTGCGGAAGGATCAAGGTTTTTCCACGTCTGCGATGGCATCGTCAGCGTTCCCTCCTCGCCCACGATCTCGAGCAGCGCACGGATTAACGTCTCGGCACCGCCGATGACGTACCCGAGCTTGCTCAGCGAGGCATGGACGATCAGCGTCTGGCCCTCCGCAACTCCGCAGCTTCTGAAGTGCCGAATCAGCTCCTCCTTCGTCAGAAGGGGTCTTGCTAACGCATTCGCTTCGGTTGTTGCCTTCATCGATTCGATTCCGCCTCTCATAGTAAATAAGACAACCCCGCTACAAGGTAGCGGGGTTGTCTCTAGCCGAACGCCAGGGAGCATAGCCCTTAAGTTGATTGTCGCCTCTATCATAGCAATGGCGAATCCCGGACGCAAGCTCTAATTCGGCTGGCTTCATCGCAGACGGCCGGTATTGACAACCGAACTTTAATCTGTGACAATAACAACAACAGTAATCGAATTTGTTACAGTTTAATTCGAAGGAGCGAGTAAACCCATGAGATCGGAATACCGGCCGCTGTTCGAGCCATACCGCTTCCGCAGCGGCGTCGAAGTCAAGAACCGTCTCGTCATGGCCCCCATGACGAATTTCTCCGCCTATTCCGACGGCACGGTGTCGAATGAGGAAGTCGATTATTACGCCCGCCGGGCGGGGGGCGTCGGCATGGTCGTCACCGCGTGCGTCTACGGGACGCCCAACGGCAAAGGGTTCCCCGGCGAGTTCGCCGCCGACCGGGACGAGATGATTCCGAGCCTGGAACGCTTGGCGGGCTCGATCCGGGAGAAGGGGGCGAAGGCTGTCCTGCAGATTTTCCACGGCGGCAGAGAATGCAAGCCGGTTCTTGTGCCGAACGGGGATGTCGTCGGTGCGAGCGCCGTCTCCTCCGAACAGAACCCTGAGGTGCTGCCGCGCGAGCTGACGGAGACGGAGATCGAGTCGATCGTCCGCGACTTCGGCGAGATGACCCGGCGCGCGATCGAGGCCGGGTATGACGGTGTCGAGCTTCACGGCGCCAACGGGTACTTGATCCAGCAATTTTATTCGCCGCACGCGAACCGACGCGAGGATCGCTGGGGAGGCGATATCGAGCGCCGGCTGCGGTTCCCTCTCGCCGTCGTCGACGAGGTGAAGCGGGTTGTGCGCGAGCGGGCGGAGCGCCCCTTCCTGATCGGCTACCGCTTCTCGCCCGAAGAGGCGACGACTCCCGGCATCACGATGGAGGAGACGTTCCGCTTGCTGGATGAGCTGGCGACGAAGGAGCTCGATTACGTTCACGTCTCGCAGAACGACTTCCGTTCCCGTCCGCGGCGCGGTGCGGACGACAGCCTCACCCGTCTGGAATGGGTCCGGCAGCGGATCGGCCATCTCGTGCCCGTCATCGGCGTCGGCGCGGTGAAGACCCCGGAGGACGCAGTCGAAGCCTTGGCGACGGGCATCGAGCTGGTCGCAATCGGCCGCGAGCTCATCATCGACCCGGACTGGGCCCAGAAGGTCGAATCCGGTCGCCAGGACGAAGTGGAGACCAAGCTCGACCCGAGAGGCAAGGACCGCCTGAAGGTTCCCGGCCCGCTCTGGGAGTCGATCGTCCGCGTTCCGGGCTGGTTCCCGATCGGGGATTAAACGGCAGAGGACAACCTCCGGACAGGACATTTCCCCTAAGCCTTGCGACAGATTCAGTTAACAAAGACACCGGATAGAGGTGTCTTTTTTTTGCGTGAAGGGGCGTCGGAACTGGAGGATATATCCAACAGACGTAGAATTAGAACTACTACGAAGTCGAAACCTGGGGGAATCCGTCGCATTGTCGCGCCGTCCCAAGGGAACTCAGGAGGCAATCGCATGGCCATCATAGAAGTTGTCAAGTTCGACGGGCCTGAAGGCGTATACGCGTGGAAGTATCCGAATCAAGAGCTGGGCACCTGGACGCAGCTTATCGTGAACGAATCCCAGGAAGCGATTCTGTTCAAGGGAGGCAAGGCGCTGGATGTATTCGGCGCCGGACGACATACGTTAAGTACGGCCAATATCCCGCTGCTGCAGAGCATCGTGAATCTTCCGTTCGGGGGCCGTTCTCCGTTCACGGCGGAGGTCTGGTACGTCAACAAGGCTTACTCCCTGGACGTCAAGTGGGGCACGGCCGTCCCCATTCAACTGCAAGACCCGAAGTATCAGCTCTTCGTCAACATCCGCTCGTTCGGTCAACTCGGAATTGTGGTCGAGGATTCGAAGTCCTTCCTGACCCGGCTGGTGGGCACGGGTTCAACATTCGACAGGAATACTCTCGTCCGTTATTTCCGCGGCGTGCTCATGATGAACATCAAAGAGATGATCTCTTCATACCTCGTCCAGAAGAGAATCAGCATTCTCGAGATTTCCGCGTATTTATCGGAGATCTCCCAGCATATCGAGGCTCGCATTGCCCCGACCTTTCGGGAGTTCGGCATTCGACTGACCCATTTCTTTATCGACTCCATCAATACGCCGGAGGACGATCCCGCCACGCTTAAGCTGAAGGAGGCGCTGGTCAAGAAGGCGGAGATGGACATTCTCGGATACACCTATCAACAGCAGCGGACGTTCGACACGTTGGAGGGGGCCGCCAGGAACGAAGGGAGCGGAGGAGCGAACGTGATGGGGGCCGGGATCGGACTCGGAATGGGAGTCGGGATCGGAGGGTCGTTCGGACAACAGATGTCGGGCCTGACGGGCCAGATGAATATCGGCGCTTCTTACAATAAGCCTTGCCCGAGTTGCAACACGCTTAACCGGCAGGATGCCCTGTTCTGCATCGCTTGCGGATATGGTTACCAGACGGGAACGTCATCTCCGCCTGCCCAGCCGACTCAGGAGGCCCAAGCGGACCAGACGACGTGCAGCCAATGCGGACACGACTTCCCCCTCTCGGCGAAGTTCTGCCCGAATTGCGGCGATCCGAATCATCCTTGTCCGAAGTGCGGAGCGGATAACGCTCCGGAGACCGAGGCTTGCACGAGATGCGGATACTTGTTGCGACAACCGGTGTGCGGTCAGTGCGGGACGGAAGTCGACCCGAGCGGCAAGTTCTGTCCGGAGTGCGGAACAAGTCTTCGCCGGACTTGCCCGAGCTGCCAGCGCGAAGCAAAGCCGGGGCAGAAATTCTGCCTCGAATGCGGCACCAGGCTGTCGGAATAAAGGAGGGGAACGCAGATGCAGAACGATGGGGGAACGCCTCAAGTCAACGAAGCCGGACGGGCAGTGCCGCTCCTCGTAACGGCATTGTTCGCGGCGGCATTGCTCTTGACCGCAGCGCTGGTGGCGCTGATTGACGCTCCGCTCAGCAGGACCGGCCACACCTGGATAACGACGGTGGCTCTGATCCTTGGAGAAGGTCTCCTGTATGGGACTGCCATGCACTATGCGACGAGCTTGCCCCGTTCAAGAAGACTGTTCCCTTCCTATGCGGGAATGGGAGTGATCGCCGCGCTCTACCTTCTCGTCGCGTTGGCGGTCGCGATCGTCTTCTCATGGATTCTGGACGTGCCTATCGTTGTCTATGGGCTAATCCAATTCGCAGCCTTGGCCATTGCTTTGCTGCTGATGGGACTTATGATTCTATATAGAATCAACTCTGCCGCGCAGGAAGAGGGAACCTGAGAGCATTATCTTCCTTCTGGCGCACAACAATCGCAGGAACATGATGGCGGAACGATATCGCGTGTATCAAGGGTTGTTCGCGGAATCGAGGAATACGACCGGGGGCATACCGTCGTCTGCCGGGGCTGCGGCTCCGGCCCGGCGCTATTCCCCGACGAATCCACGGTATGCGAGTAATGCGGCAACAAGCTTTACGTAGAATAAGCAACTTGAGCAAGCTCGGTGACTTGGCGAAGGGGGCATCGCGATGGAACTCAACCAACCTAAAATCAGCAACGGACTGATTATATGGCTTACGATTCTGTTTTTCCCATTGGCAATTCTGCTTATTCTGATCCGCTTTCTGGCTCATGCCAATGTGAATCACCTGCGCGACAAGGATTATGAGGTAACCGGGCACTTCTTCACCTGGATGTGGCTTGTCTGGTCCGTTATTATTATCGTAATAAACTATTGGGGGGAAAACGTTCTGACGCCCGGGGAGCTTGTGGTGGGGCTGATGATCGTCGCTGCCGTGCTATTGACGCCTGCATTCGTCTTCTATGGCTTGGGCAAGAGACGGAGAGCCAAGATGCAAGAGCGGTATCGGATTTACGCTCGCCTGGCAGAAGGAGGAGTGGCGGATTATAACGAGATTGCCGCCAGAACGGGGATTCGCTACCGCGATGTCGAGCAGGACATGAGATACATTCAGCAGTTGAAGGGGCTGACGGGCAATGGACTCGAGGCTGTGTCGGGCGAGCGGAGAAGCGATCCGAATCCGGTCTCCGGAATCCCGGACGCGGGCGGAGCCGCCTCTCGGCCGGCAGCGGCAAGCCCGCGGGCTGTCGTCTGCCAAGGCTGCGGGTCCAGTACCATGGTCCTTCCGGGAGAATCGCGAGAGTGCGAGTTCTGCGGGAACGAATTGACGGCATCATAACCAGGTAAGCCAAGGAGAGAATTCCCCGCGAGAGGGAATTCTCTCCTTGGCTTATCCTCGGCTTTACGCCCCCGTACACCGCTTCACCAGAACCTCCAGCTCGCCCCAGGTCGCGCATTGGTCCCAATGGAACGACTCCGGCAGCTTGAGCGCGTCCTCCCACGGCACCTCCCGCAGGAACGGCTTCAGGTTCTGCTCCACGCAGACGACCTGCATAATCGTTCGCATCCGGAACTGGAGCGGGTACCGCATCTCCGCGGAGATCGGCTTGAAGTACGTTGCCGCCATGTAGTCGACAAGCGCTTCCCCCTTCGCCTGCTCCTCGTGTTGGTTCCACCCCTCGCGGATGCGGCCTGTGAGCTGTCGCCACAGCGTCTCTTCGCAGGGGTAGACAATGCCCATGCAAGCGGCGTCCTTGTACGTCCACAGCGCCCAGGAGACATCGTTCGTCTCGCACAGCTCCAGCATGTCTTCCATGATCGATGTCAGGAAGCCGATCCGCTCCGGCTCCCAGACGAGGCCGAGCTCCCCGCACCAGACGGGGCGCTTGTACTTGCCGCGCACCGCCAGCAGCTCGTCGAACGCCTCCTTGAAGATCTCCCGGCGGCGCGGACGCGCCATCTCCTCCGTAAGCACGGCCGGTTCCTTGACGAACGGATAGAAGTGGAACTCGTAGGCAACCTGCGGATCGTCCACCGGATCGAGCATCGAGAAGTCGGTCGTGAACGCGTTGCCCTCGATGAAGATGATATGATCGGCGTCGTACCGGCGAATCTCCGCGATCACCTTGCGGTAGAACTCGTTGAACACCTTGGCGTCCTTCACAAGCGAAGGCTCGTTGACGATGTCGTAGGCGCCCATCCACGGGTTGCCGCGATAGCGCTGCGCCATGTGCCCCCACAGGCGGATGACCGTATCCCGCAGCGCGCCGAATTCCCAGAACAGCGGCAAGCCGCTCGACGTGTCGCAATGCCAGTCGGGATTCTGCCCGCCCGGCACCGAGTGCAGGTCGAGAATGCCGTAAATCTGGAACCGGGCGCACAGGGAGAGCACATGGTCAAGATAGACGAAGCCTTCCTCCTTGATCGTCTCCGGGTTCTGGTCGTCGATGAAGTACTTGTAGTTGAACGGGATGCGGATGTGGTTGACGCCGAGGCTCTTCAAGTACGCGAAGTCCCTCTCGTCCACGAATTCCAGCAGGAACTTATGGAAGAAGGCGCCGCTCCGTTCCGGGCCGTACACGTCGGAGAACGCTTGCTTGATCATCGTGTCGGTGCCGGGAAGGCCGATCATGAAGTGCTCGAGATTCATCCAGGAGCCGAGGCCGAAGCCGCGGAGCAGAACGTTCTCGCCGTTCACGGCGAAGTGTTCGCCGCTGACCTGCAGGAAGTCGCGCGTATCGTTGGCGTGTGCATCGTTCATATATGTCGTCATGGGGGTTCTCCTTGTCGGTTAATTTTTCATGCCGGTGGTGGCGACGCCCTTCGTGAAGAACCGCTCCCCGGCGAGGAAGACGACAACCATCGGGATCGTGGCGATCAGCGTGCCCGCCATAAGCAGGCCGTAGTCGGTCGTATGCTCGGTCTGGAACGACTTGAGGCCGAGCTGCAGCGTCTTCAGGCCGTCGTCCTGAAGATAGATCAGCGGCGCCAGGTAATCGTTCCACATGAACGTGAAGGTGAAGATGGCCAGCGTCGAGACGCCCGCGCGGGCAAGCGGCAGGATGATGCGCCAGTAGATGGCCCATTCGCCGAAGCCGTCGATGCGGGCCGCTTCGTTCAGCTCGGCGGGAAGGGACAGGAAGAACTGCCGCAGCAGGAAAATGCCGAAGCCGCTGAACAACTGAACGAGAACGTAGCCCGTATGCGTGTTGTAGAGGCCGAGCTCGCTGACGACGGTGAACTGGGGAACCATGATCGAGTGCCAGGGCATCATCAGGTTCGTCATGAACAGCAGGAAGATCGCATTCTTGAACGGAATTCGCAGCTTGGCGAACGCATAGGCCGCCATGGAGCAGATGAGCACCTGAAGGACGGTGATGATGACGGTCAGCTTGAGCGTATTCCAGAAGTACGTGCCGAACGGGATCGCCGTCCAGACCTCCTTGAAGTTATCGAGGTACAGCGACTGGGGTATCCAGTTCATCGGGTTGCGGAACAGGTCCACGTCGGTGCGCAGGGAAGCCGATATCATCCATAGAAAAGGGAACAAAGCGACGATCGAGCAGGCGACCAGCAGAACCAGAAGGAGAGCGTAGGCAATCCTGTCCCGTCTCTTGTTCCCGAGGGCATTCAGCATAGCGGTCTTCTCCTCTCTAGTAGGTCACCCATTTTCGCTCCAGACGGAATTGCACAATCGAGATGATCATGATGATCAGGAACAGCACGACGGACATCGAAGCGGCATAGCCCATCCGGTAGTGGATAAACGCCTCCTGGTAGATGCGGAACACGAGCACGTTCGTCGACCGCCCCGGCCCGCCGTCGGTCATGACCGACACGAGGTCGAACACCTGGAACGAGTTGATGACCGTCAGGACAAGCACCATGAACAGCGTCGGAGACAGGCTCGGCAGCGTGATGTAGAGGAACTGCTTGAACCGGCCGGCGCCGTCGAGCCGGGCGGATTCGTACAAGTATTCGGGAATGCCCTGAAGCCCGGCGAGCAGGATGATCATGTAGTAGCCGAAGCTCTTCCACACCGCGACGAGCACGACGGCGACCAGTGCCCAGTCGGAGGACATCAGCCATTCCGGCGGGTGCGCGATGCCGATGGCCTTCAGGATATGGTTGACGGGGCCGCGCTCCGGGTTGAGCAGAAGTCCCCACACGATCGCGATGGACACCATCGACGTGATGTAAGGGAAGTAGAAGGCGACCCGCAAGTATTGGCGAAGGTGCAGGACGCTGTTCAGGGCGATGGCCGCGAGCAGGGCGAACAGCATCGTCAAGGGAACGAACAAGGCAGTGTAGATCAGGTTGTTCTTCAAGGAGATCTGGAAGTACGCATCCCCGAGCAGCTTCTTGTAATTGGCGAGGCCCGTGAAGTTCGGCTTGATGTTGAAGCCGCCGTAGTCGGTGAAGCTCATGTAGAAGCCGTAGACAAGCGGGTAGAGAATAAAGACGGCAAACAGAACGAACGCCGGAAGGATGAACAGCGTCCCGGTCGCGTAGTCTCTGTAGGGCAGACGTCGCTTCAATGCGATCACTCCTTATGGACGTCAGTCGGGCGCTTCGGAACGGCATCGGCTGCCGTCAGGCAATTGAGCGGCAGCCGATGGGATAGCGTCATGGATAGCTTCTTATTGGCCGAGCGCCGACTGGCGTTGCTTGATGAATTCGTCGGTCGTCTTGGCCGCGTCTTGCTCCTGGAAGAGGAACAGGTCGCGCTGCTCGCTGAAGGCCGCGTTCACGTCATTGATGTTCGCGACGGGCTGATTCTCGACGACGGTGTTCGCTTCGAAGAAGGCGCCGCTGCCCTGGATGCCGGTCGCGTTCAGGAACGCTTCCTTCGTCGCGTCGCTGGAGTAGGCCGGCAGCACGCTGGACTCGGCGATGATCGACTCGCCCTGCTCGCCCGTGACGAATTGCACGAACTTGAAGGCGGCGTCGAGGTTCTTGCCCTTCGGGTTGATGCCCATGAACGTGCTCACCCCGCCGACCGTCGTCGGGTCGGACACGCCTTCCGGCTGCGGCAGCAGCGTCATGTCGAAGTCGATGTCCGTCTTGCCGGCGGCGATGTCCGCCTTCAGCATGTTGACGGTCCATTCGCCGTTGACGAGCATGGCGACGTTGCCGCTCTCGAACTGCTTGATCCAGTCGGTGCTCTCCGCCTTCATCTGCTTGTAGCTCATGTGCGACTGGTCCTGATAGTAGATCCGGTCGAGGAAGGTCAGCCAATTCTGCACGGGGGTCAGATCGTCGTCCAGAATGGTGGCGCCTTGCTGCAGCGCTCCCAGCGGGGCGATCATCCAGTCGGCGTAATAGCCGCCCCACTGCTTGTCCGCGCCTTCGCCCTTCGTCATTTGCTTGGCGAGGTCCGCGTATTCGTCCCACGTCATCTGCGTCGGATAAGGAAGGCCTTCCTTGTCGAAGATAGCCTTATTGTAGAACAGGGCGTACTGGGAGGTCCGGTACGGCAGCGCGTAATACTTGCCGTCCGTCAGCGTCGAGGTGATATCCTGGAAGCTCGGGCCGTAAGCGCCGATGTCCACGTTCGCGGCTTTGATCCGGTCCGTCAGCTCGAGCAGCTGGTTCTTCGAGGAGAACAGGCCGAGGCTCGCCGTGCCGTTGATGCTGTAGACGTCCATGTCGGAGCCGCCGGACAGGTTCGTCATGATCTTGGTGTTGTATTCGTCGGCGTCGTTGCTCACCGTCGTCATCTTGACCTCGATGTCGCTGTTCTGCGCGTTGAAAGCGTCCACAATCTTCTGCATGTAGTCGGCTTCGTCCGTCCAGGTATAATAGGTGAGGACGACCTTCTCGGCGCCGGCTTCGCCGCTCGGAGCGCTTTCGTTATCGGAGCCGCATCCGGCTGCGGTTACGGCGAGGGCGGCGGTCAGCAACAGGCCTGCATAACTTCTCTTTCTCACATTTAACCCCTCCTGATTCGTTGATGCCTTAATCGTACAATCAATCGGAGGCCGGGATAAGGTTGATCTTTTGTCCCCCTCCGTCGGCGCAGGCCCCCGGATTCGCCGCGATGCCGGCGCGGCGGGGGGGATAAAACTTCAACCTAGCCAAGCACCCGGGACGGCCTTAGAATAGTTCAGATCGAGTTCAAATCGAGTTCGGATCGACCGGAAGGATGGGGCCGCGATGTTCATCTTCTTCATGTTCCTGCTCTTCTTCGCCATAGCCATCTTCTGCCTCACCCAGCAGAAATATACGAGGGCGACGCTGTTTATGCTGGGCATGGGCTTGTCCTTCCTGCTTGTCGTAAGCGGTATCATGACCTACATGGCGAAGGACGCCTATTACTATTACCGTCTGTACGGGTTCTTCGGCATTACCCGCGACTTGCAGAATCAACTGCTCTACCTGCCGATCTCGCGGTATATGCTCATCCGGGGGATGAACGTCTTCTCGATGTCGTTCCTGTACTGCGGGCTGCTCTCCGCCGTCTTCTTCGCGTTTAATCTCACCGGAGCCAAGAGCCGCAGGCTCCTGTCGCTGCTCGCCGTTCCTTGCGTCGTCCAGATCGTCCTGTACGATCCTTCCTTCTATGAAGCGCTGTATTACCGGCTGTATCCGGACGTCATGACGTCGCAGGCGTTCGTCGCCGCCTACGAGCTTATCCATCGCGTCACCTTCGTCTTGAATACGGGCTATATTGGCGGGGGGATTTTCCTCCTTGTGTATGCGTTCTTCGACGCTCCCAAGCTGAGGCAGATCCGCAGCAACATCGCGATGATCCTGATCAGCTACGTCTCCCTTCAAGTGACCTACTACTACATCAACTTCTGGGCGCCCGACGTGCTGATCACGGTGTCCAAGGCGGCCCGCTTCGTTCGCTTCAAGCCGATCAACCTGGTGGGCAATCCGTCGATGTACGCGCTGCTTCCTTATATCGTCGGCTGCTGCCTGTTCGTCAGCCTGTACGGCATCGTGAAGTACGCCCGTATCCAGAACCGTATCCGCAACCAGGAATCGGTCATCTCTCGCAACATCGATTCGGCTGTGCTAACCTCAAGAGTGTACAGTCATTACATGAAGAACGAGCTGCTCGGCATCATGGCGCAGACGGAATTCCTGGAGGCCATGTGCGAGGAGTCGCCGGAGGTCGTCCGGGAGATCAAGGTCATCGAGCAGCGGTGCCGGGGCATCTACGATCGGCTGGACGATGTTCACAAGAAGACCATGAAGTCGAAAATGGAGCTGGAACCGGTGCTGCTGCAAGAGCTGCTGGGCCGATTGCTTGCGGAGCTGGCGCCGAGACTTAAGCGGATCAATGTTCATTACGAACCGAGGCCGCAGCCGATCACGATTATGGCCGATCCTTATTATTTCTCGCAGGTGCTCGAGAATCTTCTCGCGAACGCGGCGGAAGCGCTGGCGAGCGTGCCGGAGAACTCGAGGCGGATCGACATCGAGACGAACGTCAAGCATAAGTGGGTGGAGCTGATCGTCCGCGACAACGGAGTCGGCATTCCCGAGGAGCATCTCGCGGAGATCTTCCAGCCGTTCTTCTCGTCCAAGCCGACGGCGACGAACTGGGGAGTCGGGCTGTCGCTCAGCCACTCCATCGTGACGACGCACGGGGGCAAGATCGGGGCCGTCAGCAAGCCGGGAGAGGGCACCTCCTTCCGGATCGTGATGCCCTTGCTTCGGACATCCAAGATATAAGGGGGCGAGACGCGTATGAGCGAACCCGTCATCAAGGTGCTCATCGTCGAGGACGACAACCTCATATCCAAGCGCTATCAGATGATTCTGTCCAAGGACCCGCAGCTCGAATTCGTCGGCCGGGCGGCCAGCGGGTACGAGGGGACGATGCTTGCGGCGCTCCACCGACCGGACGTCATCCTGATGGACATCGAGCTGGAGGACAAGCAGGCGGGGCTGCGGGCGACGTCCGAGATTCTGGCCTACATGCCAGACATCAAGATTGTGATGCTCACTGTGTGCGAGACTGACGACACGGTTTTCCGCGCCTTCGAGCTCGGGGCGACGAACTACCTGCTGAAGAACATGCCCGCCGAGGAGATTCGGACCGCCGTGAAGGACGCCTACCGCGGCGTGCCGTCGCTGCATGCGAACATCGCGGGCAAAATCACCCGCGAGTTCAAGCGGATCAAGACGAACGAGGACAGCCTGCTGCGCAACTTCCACATCCTGACGCAGCTCACGCCGACCGAGCTCGAGGTGCTCGACCTGCTGCTGAAGGATTACAGCCGCCAGGAGATCTGCCGGATGCGCCACGTCGAGCCTTCGACGCTGAAGTCGCAGATCCACAGCATCCTGAAGAAGTTCGAGAAGATCAGCGTGCAGGAGGTCGTCGCGGTGCTGCGGGAGCTGCACATCCCGGAGATTCTGGCGCAGCGCAAGGGGAGCCTTCCTCTTCGGACGGAGTAGGAGGGAGCGGGAGGAGGTGAAGACTGTGGTGTGATGGTGATGTCGTCGGCTGTCGGGACTTTATGCGAAAAATTACTTTGGCGAGGCGCGATAGCGAGCAATTTGGATTTTCCACATATGTCCACATCTTTGAGTTGAAAAATTTTCCGCTTATGTTAAACCCCACAAAAGTCGGTCTATAACAGATTTAGGCAAACCCCAAAATGGATAGACCATTCGCTAACGGATTGTAACAACGTTGTATCCCATTTGTCAGATGTACGTCAAATACCTTTTAACTTCTCTGCTCAGACATTTCTCCGCCTAGGGGAAAGTTTACCCCCAATGTTTTCATACAAATCATGCGCCTAAGCGCGTGTAATTTAATACACGTACTATATGGGGCTACAATAGGCAATTCTCCACGGCGCAATAGAACGGTTTTTCACACGCGATTTCAGTATTCACGCTAGAGTGGGCTTTTTATAATCACGGATGGCCCGCATATGAAAACTTTTTATTGTAAGGGGTGACAACGTTCTTTGTTGCCACAGAACTTTTCACATTCATTGTATCTCTAAGCCCTCTAACCTCTGAACGAATTTGATTTTTCACAATTAAACTCCCAAATTCTTATAGAGGTTCTCTATAAAAGTCAATAAAAATAAGTCCCTGATCGATTTTACTCAATCAAGGACTTTACGATTTCAAATATAAAAATTTAGTGCTTAGTAGCCTCTATTGCCCCGTTTTGATCCTTAGTCGTTGGAGTCGATGCAGTACGAGAACTGAAAGAATACATAAGCTTGTCACTATTCGAGAAATTGGTTAAGTCATTTAAGCCTATTGCATGGCCAAATTCGTGTGTTGCAATTTCCTTGTTTTTTGCATCAGAATATCCGTCCATTAATGACTTGTTGAGCATAATGGTCCAACTTATCAAATGGCCATTGGAATCAGAGGTAATAAAACCGAATGTTGCCTGGTAGGAGGTATTAGGATCTGTATAAGTATATACATATCCTTGTGAAGTAGAAGTAATACTTTTCGAGATAGAAACAATTCCAGTAGCATTCCAATTTGCCGCGCCGGTAGTTACGTAACCAGAATAGAGTGTAGTAACGCCAGAGTCTATTCGATAGTTAAATGATGCATTTGCCTGGTGGTTGAAACAATCCACTACATAGCCTACTGTTGCGGTATCGCTCCCTGGAGAACATGGGGAACCAACGGGGTGAGCAGATACGGTTGCTGGCATGATTATAGAAATAAGTAACATGACTGTTAGTAATTTTCTAATCATAATAATCACCTCTTTGTCTGTTTAGTCTTGTGTATTTTGGATGAACGCCTTGAACTTATCTTCGCTAAGGATCTGTGTTCCGCTTACGGCGTTCTTGCTGGCAGTTTGTTTTTCTTCAACTTCAGTTAAGTCTGCATCTGTTAATGCCCACTTAGATAACAGACCATTGCCCAAATCTTCGTAGATATTTGTTTCTTCACCAAGAATCCAATAGGTATTCGTGAGATCATATTCCTCTCCTACGGCACGTTTTAAGAAAAGGACATATTGTTCGGCAGGTTGAAATATTTTGTTTCCATTAATGAGAGCCGTCGAATTTCCATTTTGAAGAATGTGTATAACGTCAATGTTTTCGTTCCTAGAATCAGCTTTAATAGTTTCAATGATTTTTGCAGCTAAAATGGTCTTTTGGCTAGGTTTCGAAATTTCTTTTTCAGTTTTGACTATTTCTACTTTTGCAATGAGATCTGCTTTGTCGATGGATTCATTTATCGGTAAAACCTGAAGCGAAGCATTAATTCTACCTACAGTGTTGACGGTGGTGGGATGCTCTACAGCATCTGATTTATTATTATTCGAATTGGTTATTGCCCATGTAGAGATGGTAATTGTAGAAAACAAAATAGTGCAGACAACTAACTTGAGTTTTGTTTTATATTTCATAAATACTTCCTCCAATCATTGGGGTTAAATAGGCGAATGCGTCAGCCCTTTTCCTCTTTTTCACAATCCAACCACCATTCGTTTGAAGTGTGCATCTAATTCAGTAGCGCTCAATAAATTAGATGCCAAGTTATAATAGTAAGAGATTCCATTTATAATCAAAATGTATATTATAGTGGGCTAAAAGTAAATACCTATTAAAATAATTTGGGTAGGTATCCCATAACGATTCATTAAACCTCACATAAATCCGAGTGCAATCAAGAGTGTATAAATTGGCAAATCGCGTGGATCGTCGGGTCAGGCGCATGGCGCGGGCTTTATCGGGCAGCGCACATGCAACAAAAAGCCGTTCCCCGTCTTCTCGGACGGTGGAACGGCTTTCTGGGCGTTATGGAGTTGCCGAGAGCTTGGCCACGACCGGATAGTGATCGGACGGGTAACGTCCCTCGTGGCGGGAGCGATCGACGACGAGGCTCTCGAGGCGAAGCTCCGGGGAGGCGAAGACGTAGTCGATCGGCTCTCCCTCCGTCTCGCCGGCGAAGGCGTGGGAGGTGCATCCGGGCACCTGCTCCTGGCTCCCGGCCGCCGCCGAGTACCCGTCCCGGCAGCCGAATTCCTGCAAGCTGCGGATCACGGGATGCCCCGGAGACACGTTCAGGTCGCCGGCGATGACGACGGGCAGCGCTGCCCGCTGCCTCAGAAGGCCAGCTCTGGCTTTGATGATCTCCATGCCTTTGGTCTGCGATTCCTCGCTGCTGTCGTCCAAGTGGGTGTTGAACACGGCCAGCTCGAAGGGCTCGACCGCCCGGTCTGCGTTCAAGTTCGCCGTCGTCAAGTCCGCCGCCCCGTCCGCGCCCGACATCGGGCGCCGGAGCCGGGTCCAGGTGGACATTCGCGGGTAGACGGCGTTCCAGCACAGACCTCCCAGGCGGTCAGGCGTATCCGACAGGGCGAAGCTGCCCTGCTCGACGACGCGCCACTCGCTCTTCTTGTAGAGAATCGCGCAGTGCTCGCCATCCCATCCGCCGTCGCGGCCAGGCGTCGTCGCCGTCGGATTCCACGTTGACCTCAGGTTGAAGGTCATGATTGTTCCGTGCCACTCGCGACTCATTGCGAGACGGACTTGAACCAGTCGTTCACATCCAGGGTGATCTGATCACCGCCGTTGGTCTTCCAGTTGGAGACGAACGTGTCGAACGCGTCGATCGGGAGCTTGTTGTAGATGATCTTGTTGAACGTCTCCAGCCCGGATTGACGAAGCAGGTTCCACTCCGGATGCGCGGCGGCGTGATCCTTCCAGATCTGGTTCGCGTACTTGTCGAACAACTCGTCGATCGGCATGAACTGGCCGGAGTCGATGAGCGGGTTCGTCAGCACCGGATCGGTCGGCGCCATGACGAAGTCGGGCAGCTTCCCGCGCGGGGCTCCGTCAAGAGGCGGGAGCGGTGTTGTCATGGGGCGTCAGCCTTCTTTCTTCTAAGGTTTTAGTGGAGTTTAGGGATTCTGGTGAATGCGTTTTATCGAAACGTTTCGAATACGATTATAAATCCGCTTCCGGCAGCCGTCAAACGACGATTTTAGGTTGAAATCGGGTGGTATCTGAGATAAAGTTAGAACGATAAGGCACCGAAACGGCTGGAAAGGCGGAGTTCCGCCAATGAAAAGCCTTGATTTGAAACGTTTCGACCCGAATCGCCACACGTCTATCCGAACGGAGGAAGCCGCTCATGACGAGCATTAAGGATATTGCGAAGAAGGCGGGCGTCTCCATCTCTACCGTCTCCTACGCGCTTAACGGCAGCGAACGGATTATGAAGGAGACGGCCGAACGGATTCTCGCGATTGCGGACGAGTTGGGCTACGTTCCCCACGGAGCGGCGCGAAGGCTGAAGAAGCGGGAGTCGATGCTGGTCGGCATCTACCTGACGAATTACGGAGGGCACTTCTACGGGAGTCTGCTCCAAGGCGTCAAGGACGAGCTGAACCGGAGGGGGTACGATCTTATCGTCTGCAGCGGGATGCGTTCGCACCGGCTTATTCCGGAGCGGACGTTCGACGGAACGATTGTGCTCGATTCGGAATTCACCGACGAGGAGCTGCTGGACTACGCGGAGCGCGGCCACAAGCTGGTCGTGCTGGACCGGGAGCTGGCCCATCCGCATATCAATCAGGTGCTCCTCGACAACAAGGCGGGAGCTTCGCTGGCCATGGAGCATCTGCTTGAGCAAGGATACGAGAGAATTTATGTCGTCGGCGGGCCGGAGGATGCCTACGATGCGAGACAGCGCTTGCGGGCCGTCCGGCAAGTGATGGACCGTTCGCCGGGAACGGAGTTCAGGATGATTCCCGGCAGCTTCCAGAAGAAGTCCGGCTATGCGGCGGGCAAAACAATTGCGGACGAATACGATCGGCCGTCCGGCGTCTTCTGCCTCAACGACGAGATGGCGATCGGCCTGTACGAATACCTGGAGGAGCATACTTCCCTTCAGGTCGGCGAGCACGTTCACCTGATCGGCTTCGATAACATCGAGCCGGGACGGTACATGCGCCCGAAGCTGGCGACGATCGACTACTCGCTCACGAAGTGGGGAGCTGTGGCCGCCGAGCAATTGCTGAAGCTGATCGACGGCGAGCCGTTGGAGCCGGAGCGGGTATACGTGCGACTGGTGGAGGGCGGCTCCGTTCGTCCATTGCCCGATAAGAAGCAAGAGCAACCAAACTAGGGAGGAATACCTATGAGCACAAGCACGAACTTTATCGGAGTTCCGCTGGAAGGCTTCGCCGAATTCAGCCGCGCCGTGGCCGCGGAAGGAGCGGTGCTGCTCCGCAACGAAGGGCGGGCGCTTCCGCTTCTGCCGGCGGATCGCGTCGCGATTTTCGGACGGGTGCAGGTGAACTATTATCGAAGCGGCACGGGGTCCGGCGGAAGCGTGCACGTGGCCTACACGACGAACCTGCTGAACGGATTGAGGAGCAAGGAAGGCGTCCGGGTCGACGAGGAGCTGGCCGCCGTCTACGAGCGCTGGATCGAGGAGAATCCGTTCGACAACGGGGGCGGCGGCTGGGCGGCCGAGCCTTGGCATCAGAAGGAGATGCCGCTGACCGAGGAGCTTGTGACGGCCGCGAGGGGCCGGGCGAACAAGGCGATTGTCGTCATCGGACGCACGGCGGGCGAGGACCAGGACAATGCCGACGAGCCGGGCAGCTATCGGCTTACGCCGGACGAAGCGGACATGCTGAAGAAGGTAACGGCTTCCTTCGAGCAGACGGTCGTGGTGCTGAACGTGTCCAACATCATCGACATGAGCTGGCTGAACGACGAGGACTATGTTCATCCGATCGCCGCCGTCATTTATTCCTGGCATGGCGGCATGGAGGGCGGCAACGCGATCGCCGACGTGCTGGCCGGAGACGTGACCCCGAGCGGCAAGCTGACCGATACGATCGCCTATTCCATCTCGGATTATCCGTCGACTCGCAATTACGGGAACGAATTCACGAGTCCTTACGAAGAGGACATCTATGTCGGCTACCGTTACTTCGAGACGTTCCGGCCGGAGCGCGTGCAGTTCGAGTTCGGCTTCGGGCTGTCGTACACGACGTTCCGGGTGGAGCCGGGGCATGCCCATGTGGAAAATAACGACGTTATTGCGATCGAAGCGACTGTGACGAATACCGGAACAATGTATGCCGGACAGGAAGCGGTCCAGCTCTACTACGAAGCTCCGCAAGGGAAGCTGGGCAAGCCGGCGCGCGCGCTCGGCGCCTTCGCGAAGACGAAGGTGCTGCAGCCGGGCGAATCGCAGCGTTTGACGCTTGTCTTGCCGGTTCGGGCGATGGCTTCCTACGACGACGCGGGCGTGACGGGCAACGGGTCGGCGTACGTGCTTGAGGAAGGCGTCTACCGGTTGTATGCGGGAACCAGCGTCAAGAAGCTGAGCGCAGTCGCCTTCGAGGGCGGCGGCGAAGGCTATGCGGTGGATGCGCTGCGGATCGTGGAGCAGCTCGAGGAGGCGATGGCTCCGACGGAAGCCTTGTCGCGATTGAAGCCGGGTGCCCGCAAGGCGGACGGCTCCTATGAGCTCGCCTACGAGCAGGCGCCGCAGCGCAAGGTGTCGATGGCGGAGCGGATCAAGAGCCGCCTGCCGCAGACGCTGGAGCAGACCGGCGATCGCGGCCACAAGCTGAAGGACGTCGCCGCCGGCCGGATCGCGCTGGAGGCGTTCGTCGCCCAGTTGAACGACGAGGAGCTGGCGACGATCGTTCGGGGCGAGGGCATGGTCAGCCCGCTCGTTACGCCGGGAACGGCGTCCGCCTTCGGCGGCGTCAGCGACAGCCTGCTCGGCTACGGCATTCCGGTTGCTTGCACGGCGGACGGGCCGTCCGGCATCCGGATGGACAGCGGGTATAAGGCGACGCAGGTCGCGATCGGCACGCTGCTGGCGGCGACCTGGAATACGGAGCTCGTCGAGCGCCTGTATGTGATGGAAGGGCAGGAGCTGCTGCGCAACGAGATCGACACGCTGCTCGGGCCGGGAATGAACATCCGCCGCAGCCCGTTGAACGGCCGCAACTTCGAATACTTCTCCGAGGACCCGCTTATTACCGGGGCTTTCGCCGCTGCGTGTACGAGGGGTATCCGCCAAGGTGGCTCCAACGCGACTTTGAAGCATTTTGCCTGCAATAATCAGGAGAAGTATCGCAGCAAGGTGAACGCGGTCGTGTCGGAACGGGCGCTGCGCGAGATTTATCTGAAGGGCTTCGAGATCGCGGTGAAGACGGGCGGGGCGACTTCGATCATGACGTCCTACAACCCGATCAACGGCCATTGGGCGGCGTCGAACTACGATCTCAACACAACGATTCTGCGCGGGGAGTGGGGCTACCGGGGCATCGTCATGACCGACTGGTGGGCCGTCATGAACGATCCCGTCGACGGCGGCACGCCGGATCGCAAGCTCACGAACGCGATGGTGCGCGCGCAGAACGATCTCTATATGGTGGTCAGCAACTACGGCGCAGAGATCAATGCTTACGGGGACAACACGCTGGAGTCGCTCAAGGCGGGCACGTTGACCCGCGGCGAGCTGCAGCGGTCGGCGATGAACATCTGTCGCTTCATCCTCGATGCGCCGGTGTCGTCCCGGGAGGAGCTGACCAAGGAGACGGTGGAGAGCTTCCCGGCCTTGGCGGCGGAGGGGACGGAAGGGGCAGAGGGGGCGCAAAAGGCACACGGGGCGAAAAAGACGCAGGAGGCGCAGGGGACGCGAGGGCTGCAGGAGGTGCGGCATCTGTCCGAGCAGGGGCAAGTGAAGCTGGCCGAAGCGGGCGCGACGCTTGTCCGGATCGATCGGGCCGGAACGTACCGCCTGCTTGCGAGCGTGATGTCGCCGGAATCCGACCTGGCTCAGAGTGCAAGCAACATTGTGCTGAACGGCAAGCCGCTGGCGACGGTTCAGACGAACGGGACGGGCGGCAAGTGGATCAAGCAGAAGCTGGCGAAGGTCGAGCTCGAGGCGGGCCTGTACGAGATGACCCTCATCCCCGTCAAGCCGGGGCTGAGCGTCGAATGGCTGGAGTTCAAGCGGATCTGAGGGATTCGGAACGGCGGCTAAGTTGAGTTGCGTAGCTGAGGCGGCGGCCGGTCGGAGGCCCGGCGGCTGTCGTGGATAACCCGCAGGCGGAATCCGAAGGGTTGACCGTAAGCGCGAATCCGTAAGATACTCTTGAGTGGAGGCGATACGGATGAACGCTAACGACCATACGAGCGACAGAGACGGCAGACGCGATTGGGGCGATAAATTGACAATCCGGGCATTGTCCGAGGTCGATCATGTGAAGGTTCACGGGAGAACGACGGCCAGGCGAGATCCGTTGGCTCTGTTCTGGACGGGCAGCGCTGTGGAGTTCAATGCGAAGGGATCGGAGCTGTGGGTGGAGCTCGAGGCGGATTACGACTCGTATGAGCCTTGGATCAGCATCCTGATCAATTCGGCGCCGGTCGGTCGGCAGATGGTGACGGCGGGGCGGCATTGGGTCTGCATTTTCCGCGGAATGAACGCAGATGTCGTCAAGAACGTGCGGATCGTCAAGGATGTTCAGGCGATGAGCGATGACGGCGGCCACTCCTTGAAGGTTCACGCGGTGAGGTTCGACGGCGAGTTCCTGCCGATAGAGGATAAGCCGCTTAAGCTGGAATTCATCGGCGACAGCATCACCTCGGGAGAAGGCGCGATCGGCGCCATCGCCGAGCTCGACTGGATTCCGATGTGGTTCAGCGCGGTCGACAACTATGCTTGCCGGACGGCGACAGCCCTGAACGCCGACTATCGGACACTCTCGCAGAGCGGCTGGGGCGTGCTGACGAGTTGGGACAACAACCCCCGCCGCAACCTGCCGGATTGCTACGAGCAAGTATGCGGCCCGCTGTCCGGCGCGAAGAACGAGGAGCTGGGTGCGCTGGAGCCGCACGACTTCGCATCGTGGCAGCCGGACGTCATCGTCGTGAACCTCGGGACGAACGACAACGGCGCGTTCCACAACGCAGCCTGGACGGACGAAGCGACCGGCCGGACGTACAAGCAGCGGCTGAATGAGGACGGCAGCTTCAACGAGGACGACCTGGGCGCATTCGAGGCCGCCGCCTGCCGCTTCCTCGCCAAGCTTCGCAAGAACAACCCGCAGGCCCGGATCGTCTGGGCGTACGGAATGCTCGGCTACGCGATGCTGCCGGCGATCTACCGCGCGGTGGACGCCTACTCGAAGGCATCCGGCGACAAGAAGGTGTCGGTGTTCCAGCTCTCGAACATGACGGAAGCAACGCGTGGGGCGCGAAGCCACCCCGGCGCGCTTGCTCACGCCAAGGCGGCGGAAGAGCTAACCGATTACCTTAAGGGAATCCTGGTTTAAGCAAGGATTGCCGGGATGGCTACGGGATACTGGAGTAACCGAGGCGACCCTGGTCCTGGTACGACTAACAGCGCCGTCTCTCTCGTCTGTGCGGCGAGAGGGACGGCGCTCCCTATAAGCAGGCCGCGGAGTCTCGTTCGAGCCCATCCAAGAGGGATGGAAGCCGTCGTAACGTCGGAGAACCCGCCGAAGCCGCTGGCCTACCCAATTTTATGTGAAAAACCACATTGGAGCGGCGCGATAACGGGTGTTTTGCGCGATTTTATGCGAAAAATCACATTCGTGGAGGAATTTCCGGCCCGAATTACCGCATATATGTGAAAAACCACATAAAACGCCTCGATCAGGCGGAATCGAAGCCGACGAATGTGAAAAATCACATAAAATCGCAAAAGTCCACCGGGCCGGGGGGCGGGTTGTACGAAATTCCCGCCCAACACCCCGCCCGAGACACCATCCTGAGAGCCGCTGTACGGAAAATCCGCCTAACGCCTCGCCCGAGACACTATTCCGAGCGCCGCTGTACGGAAATTCCGCCCGACGCTCCGCCCCCAGAGGCCTGCCGCCTCACTCCTTCAGCAGGTCTTCGATCTCCTCCGCAGGCTGCGGCTTGTAGAAAATATATCCCTGAATCGAGTGGCAGTTGTTGTCCTTCAGGAAGTCAAGCTGCTCCTGCGTCTCTACGCCTTCTGCGATGACCGTCAGGTTGAGGCGGTCGGCGATGTGCAGCATGGCGGCGATGATCGCTTCGTCCTTGCGGTCGCGCGAGATGCCGGTGACGAAGGAGCGGTCGATCTTGATCTTCTGAACGGGCAGCTTCTTCAAGTAATTCAGCGAAGAATACTGGGTGCCGAAGTCGTCGATCGAGAGCGTGAAGCCTTGGTCCCGAAGCTGCTGAAGAACGGGCTGCATGTCGTCCTTCATGGCCATGTTCTCCGTGATCTCCAGCTCGATGTAGCGCGGCTCCATCTCGTGCTCCTCGAGAATCTCGCCGAGCCGGGCCGCGAAGTTCTTCTGGGCGAATTGGCGCGCCGACAGGTTGACGGCGATCCGCACGGGCGGCAAGCCGGCCCGCTGCCAGATCTTGCTCTGGGCGCAGACAAGGTGAAGCACCTTCTCGCCGATCGGCACGATGAGCCCGGTCTCCTCCGCGATCGGGATGAATGTGCCCGGAGGAACGAGTCCGCGCACCGGGTGCTGCCACCGGATCAGCGCTTCGAGACCGGTCAGCTTGCCCGTGCGCGCCTCTATCTGAGGCTGGTAATGTATGAAGAATTCGTCCTTCTCCAAGGCGCGGCGGAGCTGGCCGGCCAGCTCCATGGCTTCCTCGGTGTTCGTGCTAAGCGATGTATCGAAGAAGCGGTATTGGTTCTTGCCTTCCTGCTTGGCCCGGTACATGGCGACATCCGCGTTGCGGACGATGGAGGCGCCGTCTCCGCCGTCTTCGGGATAGATGGCGATTCCGATGCTGGCCGTGATGAAGTACTCGGTGTCCCGCAGGCGGAAGGGCTCCTGGAACAGATCGCATACCTTCTGCGCGAACGCGCGAGCCTCGTCGAGCCCTTCGATCGGCCGCTGAAGGATCGTGAATTCGTCGCCGCCGATCCGGAAGAGCAATTGGTTCTGGCTCAGCACGCCGCTGAGTCTGTCGCCGATCTCCCTCAGCAGCAGATCTCCGTAGACATGGCCAAGCGTATCGTTAACCAGCTTGAATTGATCGATATCGAGATAGAGAAGCGCCATGCGGGCTTCGGGCGGCCGAACCTCCTCCATCCATACGGCGAGCGTCTCGTTGAAGGAGGAGCGGTTAAGCAGACCGGTGACCGGGTCACGGTAGGCAGTGGCGGCCAGCTCCTGGTAAGTGACCTCCAGCTCCCGGTTCGCTTCCTCGAGCTTCTGGGTGCGCAGCTTCACCAGTTGCTTCAGCTTGGCCTTCTGCGTGAATTGGGTATAGAGGAAAATCAGGATAAGAAGCATAGCCGACCAGCAGATTCTCTGAACGAGACGCACCTTCGAGTCGACGGAGTCCAGGCGGAATGCGCCGGGTTCCGCGGCGATCTCCCAGTGTCCTTCCGGAATGCTGACAGCTTGGTACAGCGAAGGATGGTCGAAGTGCTCGGGGCTGCCGATCAGCACTTGCCCGCCCGCCCGGACGGCGAACTCGATCCCCTTGTTCGCGCTCGTCAAGCCGGCTTCTTCAAGGATGGGCGGCACGTCGAGCACAACGGATACGAATCCCCAGAAGCGCCCCTGCCAGAAGACGGATTGCCGGGAGAGGATGCCGGTTCCGCCTTGGGTCAGCTCAAGCGGGCCAAGGATTGTCAACTCTTCGGTCAGCTTGGTCCGCTCGGCATTCTCGCGCACCGCCGGGTCCCGATGATGGAACAGGTCGAGGCCGAGCAGCACCTCGTTGCCTTCAAGCGGGTACACCATCGAGGCGATCCCGTTCTCGTAGATAGAGAAATTGCGAATGCCGGGCAGGCCGTCCATAAAGGCGGAGGAGAATGTGGAGAAGCGGGATTGCGACACCGTTCCGGAATGCTCGAGCTCGTCGATGACGAAGGCCCGAATTCCCTTGGCGAGGTTCAGCTTGCTGTCGATGGCGGAGGACAGGGCGGATGCGTGGGCGTTCAATTCATATTGCGCATCGGTGTAAACTTCCTTGGCGAGTCGTTCCTTATAATCGTGCGTGAACAGAACGATTCCCGAATCGAGAAGAAGAGCGAGGACCGCGAGCAAGATCCACAGTCCCAACGACGCCTTATAGGAATGCATGGCAAACAGATGGCGCTTGATTGCTCTTCTCATGGTCACACCCGCTAAGGAAGGGATTGGTAATGCCAAACTCAGATTAAAGGATAAGTGTTAGAAATGTTAGGGGATAGAATTAGGAATGTGTTAGGGTTAATCGGCACAGGAAGCATTTGGATTCCTCTTTTCTAGAATTATAGCTGTTTTGACAGTTGTGTCCATTGGGAGAATCGACAATTTTCACTGCCGAATCCGCTATAAATTTGTCACTGAAACGTGGAAAAACAATAATTTTGTCGATAAACGACCATTCCAGCAGCGCTTCGCTATGGGGTCTCCGGGACTCGGAAGGCAACCGTCGTGCCTTCTTCCGGCTTGCTCCGAATGGACAACCCTTGTCCGAACAATTGCGTCAGGCGGCGATGCGTGTTGGCGAGACCGACCCCGCCGGAGCTTCTTATGGCAGGCTGCAACAGTTGGGCCGCCCGTTCGGGCTCCATCCCCTTGCCGTCGTCGGACACTTCGACGAGAATGGCGCCGTCCTGACGAACGATTCGAATTCGCACGGTTCCGCCAACATTCCGACACAGCAGTCCGTGTTTGACGGCATTTTCCACCAGAGGTTGAATCGACAATGGAGGAACGCGGACACGGAGGGAGGAATCGACCTCCCATTCGACGGACAGACGGTCCTCGAATCGTGCCTTCTCCACGAACAGATACGCCTCGACCAGCTTCAACTCGTGCTGCAGGTCGACCAACTCCTCCGTATTGAGGAAGTCGAAGCTGATCCGCAGGTAGGAGGCGAAGGCCTCGCCAAGCTCTCTCATCTTCTCGGAGTCGATATCGCTCAGGGCGAGAATCGAGTTGAGCGTATTGAACAGGAAGTGCGGTCGGATCTGGGCTTGCAGATAAGCGGCTTCCATGCGGACATGCTCGTTGATCGATTGCTTCAGCGTCGTGAGCGCGCGAATCCGGTACTGAAGCTCCATGGCGTCCACCGGCTTGGTCACGTAATCGTTGGCCCCGGCCAGGAAGCCGGCATATATATCGGACGGCTGGCTGCGGGCGGTCAGCAGCAGAATCGGCAGCTCCGACACGGAGAACCGTTCCCGCACCCGCTGCGTCAGCTCGTAGCCGGACATGTGTGGCATCATGACGTCCGCGATCAGCAGGTCGTAGGGCCGCGTCCCGATCCATTCCAACGCTTCCCGCGGGGAACGCGTTGTCGTTACCAGGTAAGGCTCCGAAGCGAGCATGCCCTCGAGAACGTTCAGATTGACCGGATCGTCGTCCACGGCCAGAACCCTCATCTTCCGGTCGCCGAGCAGATGGGGAATTCGTTCCGCGGCGGCGGCGACTTCTCTTCGAACAGCTTCCGCATGGAAGATGCCGACCTCGGAGGCTCCTCGCTCCTCCGTCTCCTCGGCACCGGAGCTTGCTTCCGGGCCGGGCCTTGTTGCCGCCGCATCGGCGAAGGGCAAGGTGAATCGGAACTCCGAGCCTTCCCCGAGCTGCGAGCGGACGCCGATCTCGCCTCCGTGCAGCTCGACTAGCTGCTTGCAGATGCTGAGGCCGAGTCCGAACCCGCTTCCGTCGTTGACGCCGCCCAAGCCTTGTTCATAAGGCAGGAAAATACGCTCCTGCGTGCTCCCGTCCATGCCGATGCCCTCGTCGCTGACAAGAATAACGGCCTGGCCGGCCTGGCGCTTCGCGGCGACGACAATCGTCCCTTCCTCCGAATACTTCAACGCATTGTGCAGAAGGTTGTAGAGAACTTGGACGAATCGCTTCTCATCGCCCCACACGGCCGGCAGGTCTTCCTCGATATCCGCAGCGATCCGGATGGGGCGTCCTTCGAGCAGCGGCCGCAGCATGTCGATGACGCCGGGCACGATCGCTTGGACGTCGAGCGGCTCCGGGTGGAGCCGGATGCGCTGTTCCCGAAGGAGGGAGAGGTCGAGGAGGTCGCCGAGCAGGTAGGACATGCGCCGGCTGACGGTGACGAGCAATTCCATGTCCTTCAGGCTGTCCTCGCTGAGCCTCGACCGATCCCGGTTGGCGACGTTCTGCGCGATGTTCATGATCCCGTGCAGGGGAGTTCTGAGCTCGTGCGAGGTGTTCGCGAGGAACTCGTCCTTGAGCTTGTCGGCACGGCGAAGCTGCTCGCTCAGTTCGGCGTTCTCCTTGGAATTGCGGTGGTACTTCTTGAACCAATAAGAAGCGAATCCGATAGCGGCGAGAATGATATCGACCGGATAGTAGACCGTCGTGACATTGTAGTTCGACTCGAAGACGCTCCAGATCAGGTTGGAGATGATTCCGAACGCGGTGAGCAGCAGGAAGATGATGTCCGGGTCCTTCTGCTTCTTGAAGATCATGATGAAGACGATGCCGACGAACCAGACGAAGGCGGTCAGATACACGATGATAAAAATCCCCAGGTCGACGATAGCGTTCGCCCAGGCAACGGGAGCCGCTATTCCGACGACCGACAGAAGGAGGAGGACCGCCGCGTAAGCGTCGACCCATCGGCTGCGTTGCTTCATTCCGGCGAAGTGGCGATAGAGGATAAGAATCAGGTAATTTTGCCACAGCAAGGAGAGCAGTCGGATCTTGATCGTCGCGGAGTACCCGATCGGAACCCACAGCGGAAGCAGGTTGTCGTGGCCCGAAGCGACAGCGAAGCCGACCAGGATGGTCAGCCATCCGGTCT
Source organism: Cohnella fermenti (assembly GCF_004801405.1). Classification (GTDB taxonomy): domain Bacteria; phylum Bacillota; class Bacilli; order Paenibacillales; family Paenibacillaceae; genus Cohnella; species Cohnella fermenti. Next base: position 289,073 of record NZ_SSOB01000002.1, on the reverse strand, counting down.
GCAGAATGCCCCGGTCCCGGGAGCTGAACAGATAGAGAATGCAGGCGTATATGCCATGAAGGAACAGGAACGCTATCGTGAGCATCTGGAAGCCGATCGCATACCAATGAACGGTATCGATCGCCGGCTGGGAGCCGAAGCGAATGGAACCGGTCAATCCTCCGTGCAGCGGATCGTCGTAATTGGCGACGCGAATGAGAAGCTCCAGCTTCGTTGCTCCTTCAAGCTCATAGGTGGGCTCGTAAGAGAGGCTTCTTGGTGTGTAGGCGTCCTTCCGGTCGGCAACCGTTCCGCCTGCGCCGACAACCTTGCCGTTGATCTCCGTCTCGGATGCCGCCTGGAGCCCCTTGATCCACAGAGCGACCGGCTGCACGAGCGGATCGGTCAGGATGGTGAGCCGGTAGGTCCCATACCCGTAGGACGAGCCCGCGTCCGGTCCGAGAGCGTCCCTCCAATCTCCGGGAACGTTGGCCGTTGCCGATTCGGGTTCCCCGTCTCGGATATCTTCGAAGGTCAGGAGCTGGCTCGGATAGAAGCTCCACTGCCCCTTGAGATAGAGGGGAGGCGACGCGGTCAGATCGATTCCGCGCAGGTCGAGCACGCCGTTCTGCGCTTCGAAGCGGTCGGACGTATGGAACGCTTCGGACCAGAGCAGGCGCAAGCCGAGAAGGACTGCACAGCAGAGGAGGAAAACCCCAATGTTGCGCTGGACGTATTTATTCGGCAGTTTAGGCAGTTTAGTCAGTAGTGTCTTCATGGCTACATGGATTCGACAAGTTCCGCGAGTTCTCCTGCTTCAGAATTCTTGCTCGTACAAGAGAGCGAGCGCTTCGGAGCGGCTGTTCACGTTCAGCTTCTTGTAGATTGCGCTTAAGTAATTTTTGACCGTTCCGGTCGTCAGGAAGAGATCGTCGGCAATCGATTGGTTGGACTTGCCTTGCTTCAGGCGCTTCAGGATGTTCTTCTCCTGGAGGGTGAGCCCTTCGAGCAGACTCGGCTCCTGTCTTGCCGGTCTGTCCGCACCGGGAGCGAGCGGCTCGGCCGTCGCCGCGGTCTCGCTGAGCAGGCGGGCCAGCTTCGCTTGCAGGCTCGAAGGGTAGCTCACGCGATCGTTCAGGCAATCCCGCACGGCGGACAGAATCTGTTCCGTCTCCGCCCCCTTCACGAGAAAGCCGCTCGCGCCGTACCGGATCGCCTCCCACATGTACTCGTCGTCCTCGAACGTCGTCAGAATGAGGATTTTCGTCTCCGGGGCTTCCGCCTTGATGCTTCTGGTCGCCTGAAGACCGTCGAGCTTGGGCATGTGAATGTCCATAAGAACGAGATCCGGTTTATACGTCAAGGCTGCCTTGACTGCCGAGAGGCCGTCTCCGACCTTGGCGACAATCGTATATTTGTTCTCCAAGGCAAGAATCGCGGCCAGTCCGTCCCGGATAAGCGGCTGGTCCTCGGCGATGAGAATCGCGGAGCGGTTCATTCTCTCTCCTCCTGCATCGGGTTATTGGCGGGCCATGGGATATCGATGTTCAGGGACATGCCGTCCCGGGCCTCCGTCGCGCCGATCGTCAGCTTCCCGCTGACGGCTTCGACCCGCTCCTTCATGGAATTCAGCCCGAAGCCGGGAGTCACGGACCCGGGCACAGGCCCTTCGTTCTCGAGACGGAAGCGAATCGCTCCGTCCCGGGCGTTCAGCTTGAAGCGGAATCGGGTGCTGCCTGCGTGCCGAAGTCCGTTGGTAAGCCCTTCTTGCAAGGCGCGATAGATGGTCAGCTCCACCAGCGGCGGGAGCTCCGGGAGCGATTCGTCGATCTCCCGATCGATCTGTACGCCGGCCCGGCCCTTCGTCTCCTCGATCAGCTTGACGATCTCGGGAAGGAACGAGGTTCCGGGAACGCCTTCGCGGAGCAGGTGCACCGAAGTCCGGACGTCGTTCAATCCGCGGCGGATGCTCTCTTCCGTGCGCTCCATCATCTCTGCGGCGAGCGCATGATTGTCCTTGCGGATCGCGCGGGATGCCGTCTGTACGCCCGACAGGGCGGCGGTCAGCGTGTGCCCCACCGAATCGTGAATCTCCCGCGAGATGCGCGCCCTCTCCTGCAGCGCCGTCTTGTGCTCCAGCTCCACGGATGCGATTCGAAGCCGCTCGTTGTCGATGGCAAGCTGGTTCTTCTGCTCGAAGGCGAGCCTCGCGAACAAGCTCATCCCGAACATGGCGAAGTAGTCGATGACGCGCGGGATGAGGATGTAGATATCCTCGAGCGGAGGCAGCTCGCGGTAAATCATGACACCGATCAGAATGCTGATGTAGGTGAAGCATGTGAAGACGATCGAATGCAGCCGCGAATGATAGAAGGTGAATTCCCCAATCAGTATCAACAGATAGAGCTGGGCAACGAAGCTCTCCGACCAGATGCTGATCGTGAGGGCGAACAGCAGTTGGAACAGCAGGAAGCCGGTTCCGGTCCTGCCGGACAGGTCCAGCTTCAGAACGTAATCTCTTGCCAGGTCGAGCAGGGCATACGAGACAGCCGCCAGGCAGAGCCCGATGGAGAAGTTGCGCGTATGAAACAGCAGGAGAATGGTGCCTCCGACGACAAACAGTTTCAGGGCGAATATAGCCTTGCTCGTTAGCTGGGCATCCATTATATTCCTCATGTCGTTGGGAGTGGTTCAAATCTGATACTACTAAATTTTAGCACAAACAGGATTCTAGGCATATAGAACTACGAAAATTAACGAACTTTAGCGGAGGATAGGTCTTTTTGGTGATTTTTCCCTTGGCGGTGAGGGGCGGGGGCATTCGGCAGTCGGCGGTCGGTGGGCGAAGGGAGCAAGAAGATAGTTTCACTGCGTACATGGCCGGGACGGAGCGTCGGAGGGTGGAAGAGAGTAACCAAACTGCGCATTTGAGGAGCCGGTGGAGACTCTCAAATTATATAAGGCTGGCAGCTAGAGGGGGGGCGGAGCGAGATGAGTGTGAAAAATCGCATAAAATCGGCGGTCAGAGGGGGTCCAGAGCGTAATGAGTGTGAAAAACCATATAAAATCGGCGGTCGGAGGGGGTTCAGAGCGTAATGAGTGTGAAAAATCGCATAAAATCGGTAGTCGGAGGGGGTTCAGAGCGTAATGAGTGTGAAAAACCGTATAAAATCGGTAGTAGGAGGGGGCTCGGAGCGTAATGAGTGTGAAAAACCGTATAAAATCGGCGGTCGTGGGGGGGCGGAGCATATAAGGAGGGCCCCTCGCCGAAGCGGGAGAAACCCTCCTCCATGCATTAAGGCAGAACGTTGCCGGCGGAACGGAAGATGTCGTACCATTCCTCGCGGGTCAGGCGGATGTCGGCCGCCTTGCAGCAGTCCTTCAGCCGCTCGATGCTCATCGTGCCGATGACCGGCTGCATGTTCGCCGGGTGGCGGAGCAGCCAGGCGATGGCGATCGTCGTGTCCGTGACGCCATAGCGGGCGGCGATCTCGCCGATCTTCGCGTTGAGCTCCGGGAACTTCTCGCTGCCGAGGAAAACACCCTCGAAGAAGCCGTACTGGAACGGAGACCACGGCTGAATGGTAATATCGTGGAGGCGGCAGAAGTCAAGGATGCTGCCGTCGCGATTCACGGCCGCCGCATTCTCCATGTTGACGTTGAAGCCTTGGGAGATCATCGTCGCGTTCGTGATGCTGAGCTGAAGCTGATTCGCCACGAGCGGCTGCTTCACGGCCTTCTTGAGCAACTGAATCTGCATCGGGTTCTGGTTGGAGACGCCGAAGTGGCGAACCTTGCCGGCTTGCTCCAGGAGGTCGAACGCTTCCGCTACCTCCTCCGGCTCGACGAGCGTATCCGGACGGTGAAGCAGCAGCACATCGAGGTAGTCGGTCTTCAGGCGTCCGAGAATTGCGTCGACAGAAGCAAGGATGTGCTCCTTGGAGAAGTCGAATGTCTTCTTGTCCGGGCGAATGCCGCACTTCGACTGAAGAATCATCTGTTCGCGGAGGGCGGGCGTCATTCCGACCGCATCGGCGAAGATCGACTCGCACTCCCCGGTACCATAGATGTCCGCGTGATCGAAGAAGTTCGCGCCTTCCTCCAGCGCGGTTCGAACGAATCGTTCCGCCTGCGGCTTATCCAGGGAGTTCATTCGCATACAACCTACGGCTACAACGGGAACCTCAAGGGAGCTTGTCCCCAGCTTGATCGTCTTCATAGTAAGGCATGTACCTCCAATCGGAGTGATTGACGCGTTCTTTCGGAACCTATTGTGACATAGGCGCAAGGTGGATTCAATGGAACGGTGGGTGGCCTCTATGGCAGAATGTCACATTCGAAGCATGTCGCCGTGAAGAATATAGCCATGAAGAAATACCGCCGTCCCGGCCCGGACGACGGAAGCAAGGCGCCTGGGGACCCAGGCGCCCGTTCGAGTTGCCGCTGCAAAACGGCGTGAGGCTAGTAATTGTACCGCTGGAAGGTCGCGTCGCTCTTCAGCGTGGAGCTGCTGGAGGAAGTGACGCTGTCGAGCTGGAGGACGTAATTGTAATGCCGGATGTAATAGCCGGGCTGGCTGTAGGACTGGAAGCTGATCTTCGAGCTGTCCGCCCATCCCGAAGCGAGCAGGAAGGTGGCGTCGTTCTTGTAGGCGGTCGTATCGGAGTAGACCTCCAGGACGATCTTGTTGCTCGAATTCCTTCTCAGGAAGTAGCCCGGGAAGTTGATCGATTCGAGCGAGACGCCGGACGAGCTGCCGAGGCCGGGCACGACGCGGAACTCGGAATCGAGCACCGGCGATACGCTCGGGTCGATCCGGGCGACGTAGTTGTAATGGCGGATGTAGTAGGTCGGATAGTTGTGGGACGCGAATTGGCTGTAGCCCGTCGCGTCGGCCGTGGACGGTCCGAGCAGCTTCACCTCGTGCAAGGTCGGGGTGTACCAGTTGCTCGGGTTGTTCCAGAGAACGGCGTTGACCAGATTGATCCGGACGTAGCGGGCGGTGAAGTGCACCTTGTCGGTCGTGAACCCGTACGTCGTATTGGTCGTGCGGTCGATCGTCGAATAGTTCACTCCGTCGTTGCTGACTTCGATCTTGTACTTGTAGTAGCCTTCCGAGCCCTTGTACATGAACCAGGAGATGTCGACCTCGGTGATCGTTTTCGGCGCGCCGAAGTCGACCTGCCACCAGGAGGGCCAGGCAGCAGAAGAGGCTGTCCACGATGTCTGATAGTTGCCGTCGTTGGCGTTCGACGCGGCCGAGGTCGACGCGGTCGAACCGGCCGTTGCCGTCTTGCCCTCGGCATGGTTGACGAGCGAAGGGGTTGCAATTGCCCCGCTTGCGGCGTCGATGCTCCAATCGCTGTACCATTCAAGCGTGGCCGTGCCGGCCGAGTCGTTCAACGTGAGCGGCAGCCAGATATGCTTATGATCGCTCAGATCCAGCGGGTTCCAACGATCCGCCATGTAAATATACGACGTCGCGGAGCTTCCCGCAATCGTCGCGATATCGTGAATCTGCGAGCCGAACGCCGACGGATTCCCGAACGGGGACAGCGACGACCAGGTTCCCGAGATCGAAGTCGCCGTCGCGTACGCGCCTTGGTTCGGGTACCATCCGGAAGCCTGGGAGGTGAACAGGTAGTAGCGGCTGCCCTTCTTCACGACGGCCGGCGCTTCCCGGTAGCCGTTCTCGAACAGCCATCCGACGAAGGAGCTGATTCCGGTGTAGCTCGAGTTCATCTTGAATACCGCCATCGTATCGTTGGCTCCGCCGTTCTTCTTGGAGGCGCTGAACAGATAGCCGTCGCCGTCGCTGTCGACGAAGACGGTCATGTCGCGGGATTCGTAGTCGAGCGGCCGGAAGCTGCCCTGATACGTGAAGTTGCCGTTCGGCGTGCTGCTTGTGGCGACGGCGACCCGCGCCAAGCTGTAATCCGTGCCGTTCTCGTAATGCGCCCACAGCACGTACTGCCCCGTCGACGAGTTGTAAATAACTTTGGGTCGCTCGATTTTGCTGGAATTCAGCTCGGTCGCCGAGCTTTTCGTCAGAATGGCATTGCTGAATGTCCAGTTCTTCAAGTCGGTTGACGTATACACATTAACGCTGTCGAACGTGCCGCCGACGGCATGCTCGCCGTACAGGTAATAAGTGCTTCCCACCTTCAGAATGTTGCCGCTGTTCGCCAGAATCGGGTTGCCCGCCGTATCGAGCCAGTCGGTGCCGTTCGTGATGCTTACGCTTGCCGCGTTCGCCCGTTCGGGCAGATAGCCGAGCAACGATGCGGCCAGCGCGACGACGGTTGCCCACAACAATACGACTCTGCTTCTCACTTCAATAGCCTCCTAACGCATGGGGAATATGTTGAAGCGCTTGCACCATCATCGTAGCGGCTCTCCCAAGGTTTGCAAGTGAACAATAATGAGATTGCTGAACAATGGTGCGATTGCGGGTAAGAGAGAACAATCGGTGGAGAAAAAGGGGCGAGAGGAGGATGGTCACATCGCGAATATATGATACAATTTGTATCTAAGGAGGCGGACGATAGGTGACCCCATCGATCATAGCCCGTATTCGGGGGAGCTTGCATGGTTGCGACCGGTCCGGTCTATGGTTGCTCGTCCTGTCGGCCTTCGACGCGCTGGCAACGGATATCGGACTGAGGCGGCAAGCGGTGACGGAAGGCAACCCGTGGGCGGCGCGTCTCTACGAGACCGATATTTTCCTGTTCTACGCTTACAAAATCGGGCTGCCCCTGCTGCTGCTGCTCCTTCTCGGGAAAGTCGGCGCACAGTCGATGGTCCGCAGAGGAGCGTTGGTCGGGGCGATCGGCTACGGGGTGTTGGCGGGTTATCATCTGGCGTGGATCTCTTATGCGTGGTTAAGGCAATGAAGAGGGACCCTCGCACAAGCCGCGGGTCCCTCTTCATTGCTGATCGTTATCGTTTGAATTGAGGCAAATAATCGGCGTTCTTCTCCAGAATGTCGGACAGAACGTCTTTCGCCCGCGGCACGTCGCCGACAAGAGGATGAAGGGTCAGCGCTTGAAGGGCCGCCTTGTAATCGCCGTGTACGGCCGCCTCGACCGTCAGCTCCTCGTATGCCTTCACAATCTGCAGCAAGCCGCGGATGTGAGGGGGAAGCTGCTTGGACAGTGCAATCGGGTGCGGGCCATCCGACTTGATGACGCAGTTGACTTCGATGGCGACATCGTCGGGGAGGCAGGAGATGATGCCGCCGTTGCGCACGTTGACGACCTGAATGTCGCCCACGTCGTTATAGATGGACTTCATCAACTGGACGGCCGCCTCGGAGTAGTACGCTCCGCCGCGCTTCTCGAGCTGCGGCGGCTTGGAGACGAGCTCGGGCTTCTTGTACAGCTCGAACAGCTCGGCCTCCACTTCCTTCACGTCGTCCGCTCTCGTCTTGCCGGTCTCGCGGAGGCGCTCCTCCATCTCCAGCAGCATCTCATCTCTCATGTAGTAGTAACGATGGTAAGAGCAGGGAAGAGCGCCGACCGAATCGATGAATTCCGCATCCCATTCGAGGTCCGGGATGTTCGCCATCGAGACGCCCTTGAAGCCGGCGAGCTTCGACAGGAAGTCGGAGGTGAGGTCGCGTCCGTCGATCGCCACCCGGGTCGTCCAGTTGAGGTGGTTGATTCCGACCATCTCGATGAAGAGCTCCCACTCCGGAACGCCGTACAGCTCGGCGATCTGCATCTTCGTGTTGATCGGGAGGTTGCACAGGCCGACGGAGCGGATCTTGGAATACTTCGACACCGCCTCGGTCACGAGGCCGGCGGGATTCGTGAAGTTGATCAGGAAGGCGTTCGGAGCAAGCTCCTCCATCTCGCGGCAGATCTCGAGAATGACCGGGATGGTGCGAAGCGCCTTGGCGAAGCCGCCGGCTCCGGTTGTCTCTTGGCCGATTAGCCCGTGCGCGAGCGGAATCTTCTCATCGCGGGAGCGGGCGTCCAGACCCCCGACCCGAATCTGCGTCGAGACGAAGTCCGCATCACGGATAGCCTCGCGGCGATCGAGCGTGACGTGAAGCCGGATCGGCTTGCCGCTCTTCTCGATCATTCTCCTGGCGAGCTCGCCGACGATGCGAAGCTTCTCTTCTCCCGCCTCGATATCGACCAGGTACAGCTCCGCTACCGGGAATTCGTCGTAGTACCTGATCAGTCCGTCAATCAGCTCGGGGGTGTACGACGAGCCTCCACCGATCACGGCTAGTTTCAGTTGCTGTTTGCTCATGGCGGCATCCTCCACGTTCCATGCTTGGTCGGACCGCAAGGGGAGAGGACCAAGCTTTATATTTGTTATTATGATTAATATAATATTATTATTTGTTACTACAAATGTCAATGGAGATTCGTGTAAACTTTGTAAGCGATGATGAAGCGAGACCTCCCTGGAAGGAGGGGGCTCCGCCATTATTTTGCAAGAAAACAGAGCGTTCGCCAACAATCGGCTGCCAATCTGCTCGGTCTCGTTTACAGGAGATGAAGCGGGCTTCCATGGAAGGTTCTTTTAGCAATGAAATCTAAAAATTCCCACGAAAATTTTGTAGTAACAATTTAACGCTGCCCGACGCTGTGTTATAATGTTTCCATCTTATAGTCGGAGGCAGTTCGTAATGACCAAAAGAGCGGGTAATTCCTTGTACTTCAATATTAAAGAGAAGCTGCTTAAGCAGATCCAGTCCGGCGTTTACTCGGTCGGCGAGAAGCTGCCTACCGAAGCGGATCTGTGCGAGATCTACAGCGCCAGCCGAACGACAATCCGTCTCGCCTTAAGCGAGCTTGAAGTGCAAGGCATCCTGGAGCGCATTCAAGGCAAGGGAACCTTCGTCAAGCGGAAGGAGCTGCAGCTCGTGCAGACCCGCAGCTTCACCGAGGACGTGCTCATGAGCGGCAGAGAGCCGACGCATCGCATCATCGAGGCCAAAGTCATTCCCGCGGAAGTTCCCCTGAACGAATTCCTCCATGTACCGATCAACGCACCCGTCAACCAATTGCTGCGCGTGCGATACGCGGACAACGAGCCGCTGCTCTACGAGAGAACCTACGTCGCCTGGAGCCTGGCTCCGGGGTTGGCGAACGACTACTCGGAGGGGTCCTTATTCTCCTTCTTGGAAGCGAAGTACAACCTGAAGGCCCACCGCTCCGTCGAGGAGCTGAAGCCGATCCTTGCGGACAAAACCGCGAAGAAGTACCTCGGCGTGAAGGAAGGCTCGCCTTGTCTCCAGGTGAAGACGTTCACCTATCTGGAAGACAACACGCCGCTTGAGTACAGCTTCGGCGTCTTCCGGGGCGACTTCCCGAGTTATACGATCGAGCGCCACTTCTGAATGGATGAGATCCCGAGAAGCAAGAAGATCGCCGGAGATGGCGATCTTCTTTTTTTGGGCTGGACGGCGTGTTACTCCTTGATAATCTCGAAGTAGCGGCCCATCCAGTAAGGGACGGAGAAGGTAGATCCGACTTCCAAATCGAGCCCGGAGCCGTTGTAGCCGTAGTTCGGATCGGCGGCGCCGGCCTGCTTCTCCGCCTCGAACGGGTTGCCGTTATTCTTCATTGCGCGGCGTTCGTCCATCGGGAGAACATAGTTCGTCTGGACGTAATCGTCGCGGAAGCCCGGCTCGATGTACAGCACATCCTGACGATTCCATTCAATCTGGAATGTGACCTGATATTGCGGGATGCTGTAGAGATAGTCGACGGCGGCCTCCAGGTCGATATCCGTGCGCTCCGGATGCGCAAGCTGGTACAGGAACGTGTAGAACGGATTCTCTTCGCGCTGCTCGTTCTCGTACCATTGATCGAACGCCTGTGCAATCAGGGAATGCTTCGTTGCATCAGTCTCCTGAAGGATCAGCGGATAGAGAGCAAACCAGGCGAGCTCTTCGTCCGAATAGTTGAGGTATTGCGTCCAGTCGCCGTGAAGCGTTCCGTTGACAGTCGCATTATCGTGAATGCGATCATCTGCCTCGTCTTCCGTTGAATACTGATAATTGTCTCTAGTGACAGGCTGATCGTCGTTCACGCCATAGGCATCGTTGGCTTGGCGAACGAGCCGGCGTTCGATGTACTCGAGCGCCATATTGATATAGCCCTTGCCGTTGATGTATTCAGCCGACGTGCTGTAGCTGCTGTCGTAGGTCTGCTCGTAGGCAAGCTGATACTTCGCGGAGTTTGCCGGGTAGTCGGCGGCCGTCACGGTCGTGGCGGTCTTCAGCACGGACATCAATTCCAGCGCGTTAAGCGGCGCGTCCTCGAAGCCGTAGGACAGACCGTCCTCCTTATCGCCATCTTCGCCGACCAGTCCGAGCTTATACTGCGACCATTCCGGCTGGCTCTTCATCTCGTCCAGATTATCGTTGAAGTACTCGGAGAACCAGCGGGACCATTGCGTGGACTTCCCGGTCGCATCCTCGATGTAGTAGTGATCGTCCTTCAGGATAAGGTCGGTCATCCGCTTCGTTGTGTCGACGACATAAGGCTTCAGCTCCAGCAGCTCGGAGTCCTGGCTGTTGCCGATCAGGTACTTGTAAGCCGTGAAGAACAGCGCATAGTGGCCGATGACTTCGTCGGAGGACGTATCCGCCTTGTAGACGATCTGGTTCATGTCGATCACTTGCTGGCCGTCGACTTCCTTAAGCGCCGACGACGGGAACAAGTCATTGAAGATCGTCGGAATCTGCTCGTAGATCGGAGCGGTCAACTGGAACAGCGGCTTGTTCGATTCGCTGGTCGTCTTGTCCTCGGCAGGCTTCTTCTGGTTCGTTGCTGCTGTAATGACCGGCAGCACCTGGGGATACTCCTTGACCGTGACGTAGATGTCCGTGCCGAGCTTCTGCCCGTCCGGACGCGTCTTGTTCAGCTCCTCGATCGCTTCCGGATTTAAGCCGAAGCCGTTGAACGCCATGACGTTGTCATTGCCGATGGAGCTGAAGACGTTCGAGCCGCTCTTGTTCGTCGCATCCTTCGTCACGCGAACCATGGAATAGCCGATCGGATCTGCGCCTTCAATCTTCATGCTCGGGATAATGCCGTTCGGATTAACCGCGTCCTCGCCGACGAAGTTCTGGAACCAGAAGCCGTTCTGGCTCTGGTAGCCGTAGACGGTTCCGCCGACGGTTGCGGCATTCGGCTCGCTGGTCAGCATGTAAGAGCGGGCCGGGAAGCCGTTGCCGCGTCCGGAGACATAATCGAGCAGCAGAACGGCCTTGGTCGCATGGACCGCGGAATCCTGAGCCGCTTCGATCTCGGCCGCCTGGCTTGGATCGGAGGGAGACTCGCCATACTCCTCAACGAGCGTCGCATAGCGGAAGATCTCGCCGATCGCGTACATGCTCGTCCACAGGCCGTCGTTATCGTCGGTCTCCGGTGCCGAAGTGAAGACGCCCGTCGGCGAGCTGTAGTCGACGATGCCCGGATTGGCCGAGTCCGTGAAGGTGAAGGACGTTCCCGTCTTCATGCCGCGGCGGTCGTTGACCAGATCGGCCAGTTCTTCGAAGCGAGTCGCCTTCTCGACCAGCGTCTTCTCCTTCATGGTGATATGGGTGACGCCGCTGGCCGTCTTGGCCCAGATGCCGCCCTCGCCGTCGCTGGCCAGGCCGGTCACGTTGTTATCGCCGCCGTACAGGTAACGCGGCCCCGCGAAGTACTCTACGATGTCGCCCGGATCTTCGGCGGAGAAGTTCACGCGCTGCAGGCCGGTCTCGGTGCCGATCCACAGCACGCCGCTCTCCTCCTTCACAACGCTGGTCACGTCGCCGGTGACTGCCGTCGGAAGGAAGGTCAGCGCGGTCGAGTCCGTCACCCAATCGATGTCCGGAATAATGGCGCTGTTGTTGTAATAGACGACTTCCTTCTGCGGGGTTGCCTTAAGCTGGATCGTCGAATAGGCGGAGGAAGCGGGCTTCGCCGCGAAGGTAGGGAGCGGCAGCGCGATCAGCATGGTCGCGGCCAGTGCGCCGGCAACGAATTGGACTTGCCTTCTCTTGAACGTCATGGAGTCATGATCCCCTTTCCCTTATTGATAAATGTGAGAGACGCCGGTTGCCGTAATCGCATATACGCCCGTGTTGCCGTCAAGAATCAGCAGCAGCACCTTGTCGTCTGCCAGTTGTCCGTCTACGCTGACATAGTCGACCGTGGCTCCGGTTGCGAGCGTAATCTTCGCAACTCCCGTATCGGTGCCGATCCAGAGCGTAGAGCGGTCATCGGTCAGGACGGACGTGTTGACGCCGCGAAGGGAAGCGAAGATCGAAGGCTTGATCGTGAAGTCCTTGTCCACGAACGTAATGGCGTTGGTCAGGTCCGGAAGCGCTGCGTCAGGGCTTGCGATCGAAGGGGTATACGTGGAGTCGGACAGGAACTCGATATAACGCTTCGCCAGTCCTTCGTTGCCTGTCGAGCTGAACTGGGTCAGGACCTCCTCGTATGTGAAGACCTCGGTCTCCTTCGGCGTCACGGTGCCACCGCCGTCCGAGCCGCCGCCCGTGTTGCCGCCTCCGGTGCTGCCTCCGCTCGTGCTGCCGCTGCCGGATTCGCTTCCGGTCTCGTCGGTCTCCTTCGTGACGGTCTTGCCTTCTACGGTCGTTTGGCTAGCGTTGAGAGTAAGCTTGCCCGGTGCCTTGGAGAACGACACGCCCGGCGCGTTAACCGTTGCGTTCTGGACCGTTCCTTCGCCCGACACGGTGCCGCCGGAATTCATGGTGAGCGAGTCAACCTGCGAGCCTTCATTAACGTCCAGAAGGCTGCCTTCCGAATCGACGTTCACCGTGCCCGCTGTCGAGTTGCCGCTGAGGATCACGTGAACCGGGGAATCCTTGTCGACCACGATGCCGCCTGCTTGGGTATCCGAGAACGTAATGCTGTGAATGCCGCCGCCGCTGACGAAGACGGTGCCTGCGATCGCGGAGTCCGAGATCGTCAGATCGCCTTCCCCGACGCCCGGGGTAATGTAAAGGTTGCCTGTCAGGTTAAGGCCGCTCAAGTCGCCGCCCGCCGTATTGACGACCAGATTGCCGCCGGACAGACCGGCATGCGAGGAGCCGTCCGCAATCAAGGCGCCCATTGCGTTGTTGATCATCTTGATCGCTTCGGCGCGCGTAACCGTTTTCTTCGGTTGGAAGGCGCCGTCCGGCGTCCCTTCGAGGTAGCCGTTCGCCCTCATGGAATAGACCGCTTCCTTGGCCCAAGAGGAGATTGCCGCATCGTCGGTGAACGACGAGGATGCCGCTGCCGGCGATACCTTGAACACCCGGTACAGAATAAGTGCGGCTTGCTCTCTCGTGAGGGCGCCCAGCGGATCGACCTGTCCGTTGCTGCCGACCAGCGCTCCGGCGGCGACCGCCTTGCCGATATCGGAGGCGTACCAGGCCGACGCGGGGACGTCGCTGAAGCCGCCCGGGCTTGTCGTTTGGTAATTGAATACCCGGTTCACGAAGGCGGCGAATTCGGCGCGATTCACGGCTTGATTCGGCAGGACGCTGCCGTTCGCGTCGCCCTTCAGCAGGCCAAGCTGCTGCCAGGAGGCGACTTCTGCGGACACCCAGGCAGGTATCGTCTCGTTCCCGGCCGCGGCCCAGGCCGATGCGGAGCCGGCGGTCATGCTGACCGCGACGGCAAGCGCCGTTAATCCTTGCTTCCATTTAAAGTGCATGTATGCTCCTCCTTATGCGTCTAACGTTCTTCTTGCGGTGATACACGACCCAGCTTCTGCAAGCGATTCATGGCCAACCCGGCCTACCAGCCTATCCCTGCCCCGTCCACCTCCCTAAGGGATAACCAATGGATAATTTGTAGTAACATTTCATTAACATTCTATTTATAATCATGACAAATTGTCAATACATTAATCTGATAATAACAAATAAAGTGAAAAATCAACAAAAACGACGGAGAATAGCGTCGTTGCAACCCCGCCGCTCTGTCGTTATCCTCTATAAACCCCAGTAAAGTTCCTTAATTATCAGCCTTTTCCAAGAGCGCCTCAGAGACCTAACATTAAAAAAACGCTTCCACATGAAAGAAATGCATTGACATTATGTTGGAATCATTAATACAATGAGACTATATTGTTACTACAAATCAATCGAATGGTATGGCAAAAGTCGTGGACGAGGGTATAACTTAATTTCAACATAATAAGAACTGAAAAGGGAGAGATGGATCGATGACAAAGAAATGGTTGTTCGGTACGGCGGCATTAACAGTGGCATCTGCGGCGCTGGCGGGTTGCTCGAGCTCGGATTCCGATGGAGGCGGCAGCAAGACGTTGCGGATCGCAATGAGCTCGCCGGGGGAAGAGTTGATCTCCGTCTGGGAAGACATCGGCAAGCAATTCGAGAGCGCGCATGAAGGCATCAAGGTCGAATTCAACTACCAGGACGACGATACGTATCAGACCGTCGGGCTTCCGAACCTGCTCAGCGGCAAGAACGCTCCCGACCTGTACTTCGAGTGGGCGGGCGCTCGTCTTGAGACGCGGATCGCCGACGGCTACGCCGCCGACATCACCGACAAGCTGGCCAGCTCGGGGCTGAAGGACATGTTCAGCGAAGGCTCCTTCAACGGCATGACTTTCGATGGCAAGACGTATATGATCCCGACTGCGGGCGACGTGACGAACGTGATTTTCTACAATAAGAAGATGTTCGAAGACAACGGCCTGCAGCCGCCGACGACCTGGGACGAATTCCTCGCCGTCAGCGAGAAGCTGAAGGCGGCGGGCATCACGCCGATCGTGGCCGGGAACAAGGACCTGTGGACCGTCGGCAACTGGGCCGGCCACCTGATCTCCCGCGTTGTCGGCGAACAGGCCTACAGCGATGCGCTTGAGCTGAAGATCCCGTTCAACTCCGAAGACTTCGTCAAGGCGTACGGGTATCTTCAGGAGTTGTGGGACAAGGGGTACATCAACGACAGCGTGAACGCGCTCGCCGACAACGAGGCGGACATGATGTTCCTGAACGAGCAAGCGGCGATGCATCCGATCGGAAGCTGGCTCGTCTCCACTGCGCTGGAAGAGACGCCTGACCTGGAGCTCGGCTACTTCAACCTTCCGGAGATTCCGGGCGGCAAGGGCGATCAGCAGAGCGTCATCGGCGTTCTGAACGGCATGGTCGTCAACAAGAACTCCGAGTTGATCGACGAGGCGGTGGCGTTCATGAAGCTGTACAGCTCGGCGGACAACTCGAAGAAGCTGCAGGCGGCCGGCGCGGTTCCGATCACGAAGGACGGAATCGACGAGTCGTCGATGAGCCCGCTGGCCTTCTCGCTGAACGAGCTGCTGCAGAACGCGACAATGGTCGTCTCCCCGCCGGATACCGGCTATTCCATCGAGGTGGCGAATGCGCTCAACACGGCGTCCTCCGAAGTCATCGGCGGCGCGAAGACTCCGGAAGAAGCGCTCGCGCAGCTCGACAGCACCATTGCCCCGCTTAAGAAGTAACGAATTCGCGGAGGCCTCCGACCCGGCGGTCGGTTGGCCTTCGCCTTATGGAGGTGGCCCATGTCCCGCAAAAGCAATCCATCGGCCTACTTGTTCGTGGCCCCGTCCGTTCTTCTCTTCGCCTTCACCATCCTGTTGCCGATCGTGCTCACCTTTGTCTTCAGCTTCTACGACTGGAACGGCATCGGCTCCATGACGTTCGCGGGCCTGGACAACTACACCCGCGCTTTCGAAGACCGCATCTATCTCCAATCGTACGGCCACATCTTCGGCTATATCGGGGCGACCATCGTGCTGGAGGTGCTCGTCGGGCTTGTCCTGGCGGGCTTGGTTACCTCGGGGCACAAGGGCAGCGCCCTGTTCCGGCTAGCCTTCTTTACCCCGGTAATGCTGCCGATGATCGTCGTTTCCTTCCTGTGGAAATTCGTCTACAATTCGGACTTTGGTATGCTCAACTCGATGCTGAGGTCGATCGGCCTTGGCAACTGGGCTCATGTATGGCTGGGCGATCCGAAGACGGCTCTTATCGCCATCTGCTTCGTCTCGGGCTGGGTGTACGCGGGGTTCTACATGACGATTTTCTACTCCGGAATTACGCGCATCTCGAAGGAGGTGTTCGAGTCGGCCTATCTGGACGGGGCGAACGAATTCCAGATCTTTACCCGGATCAAGGTGCCCATGATTCGCGCGCTGGTCGATACGGGAATTCTCCTGTGCGTGCTGACCGGCTTCCAGTCGTTCGATCTGTTCTACGTCATGACGAACGGCGGGCCGTACAACTCGACGGAGATCGTGCCGACCTATCTGGTCAAGGTCGTGTTCAGCCACATGAGCGTCGGGTACGGATCGGCGTTGGCCGTCCTTCTGACCATCGTCATCAGCATCCTTGGCGTGCTCGGACGACTGCTGCAGCGGAAGGATTCCGCGTTGGAATATTGACAGATTGATAGGGGAAAAGAGGTGCTGGCCATGACAGGCGCGGCTTGGAATGGAATCCAGGGCAGTAACGCGGATGCGAAGGCGAAGACCGGCGCCAAGCGGCGCAAGCGGATATTCGGATTGTTGTACTACATCTTCATGATTGCGATCTCGTGCGTGTTCTTCTATCCGATGATCTGGCTCGTGCTCTCCTCCTTCAGGCAGAACAAGGAGATCTTCATGGACCCGTTCGGGCTGCCGGCCAAGATCGACTTCGGCAACTGGAAGGAAGCATGGGAGATCGGGAACATGAGCACGTACGCCTTGAACAGCGTCATCGTAACGTCGATAACGCTGGCGTGCATTCTGCTGTTCGCGAGCATGGGGGCGTTCGCCTTCAGCAAGCTGCGCTTCCGGGGCAGCTCGATGCTGCTTATGCTGTTCACATTGGGGCTGTTCATGCCCTTGCAATCGTTCTTCATTGCCCAGAGCTATCTGTTCGACCAATTGAACTTGAAGGATTCTTATGTGTCGCTTATTCTCCCTTATATCGGGCTCGGACTGCCGCTCGCCGTGTTCCTGCTCAAGGCGTTCCTCGATTCGGTTCCCAAGGAGCTGATGGAGGCGGCCCGCATGGACGGGTGCAACGACGCGATTCTGTACGGGCGCATCATTCTGCCGCTGCTCATGCCGAGCATGGCGACGGTCGGGATTTTCTCGGCGCTGAACACCTGGAACGAGCTGCTGCTCGCGATGCTGTACATCCAGGACGATTCCCTCAAGACGATTCCGGTCGGCCTGCTGGCGTTCTCGAGCCGGCATATGACCGATTACAAGATGCTGTTCTCCGCCCTGTCCATCGTGACGATTCCGATGATTGCGATCTACATCGTGTTCAACCGGTACGTCGTGGCCGGACTGACGGAGGGCGCTTTGAAGTAGAAGTCTCGCGTTAAGACGACCAACGGCCCGCGCGTCCCCTCGAATGAGGAAGACGGCGGGCCGTTGGCGTTGGGCGCCCGGAATTTATGTGAAATTTCACATTGGCGCGGCTCGATGCCGGGCAGTTTGGATGGTTTTATGCGAAAAATCACATTCGTGGAGCAAATTCCGGCTCGAGGTAACGCATATATGCGAAAAATCACATAAAACGCCTCGTTGCCCGCCCAATTCAAGCCGACGAATGCGAAAAATCACATAAAATCGCCAATCGCTAATCGCAATCGCCAACCACCAACCGCAACCGCCAACGTCATCGGGTCGCACCGGCGGGCAAGAGCCGTCGCAGCCGCGGAGCGAATAGCTTGGCGGGGAAGCGGAGCCGCGGGGCTGCGAGCCGCACTTATTCCCGCGCTTATTCCGACGCTTCCAGACGGGCGATCTCCTTGTGAACGATCGGAGCGACCTTCGTGCCGAGCAGCTCGATGGCGTGCATCACTTCGCTGTGCGGCATCGAGCCGACGTCGAGGTGAAGGAAGAAGCGGGTCAGGCCGAGCTGCCTGCGCAGGTTCACGATCTTCTCGGCGACGAACTCCGGATCGCCGACGTACAGCGCTCCGCGCAGGTCGCGCGAGGCGTCGTACGACGCACGGCTCATCGGAGGCCAGCCGCGCTCGCGGCCGATTCCGTCCATCTGGGACTTGTTGTACGGATAGAACGTGTCCGCCGCCTGCTGCGTCGTGTCCGCGAGGAAGCCGTGCGAGTGGCTCGCGATCTGCAGCTTGCTCGGGTCGTGCCCGGCCTTCTCGGCCGCTCTCTTGTACAAGCCGACCAGCGGAGCGAACCGCTCCGGCATGCCGCCGATGATGGCGAAGACGATCGGCAGGCCGAGCGTCCCGGCGCGAACGGCCGACTCCGGGTTGCCGCCGCTGGCGATCCAGACCGGCAGCGGCTCCTGCACGGCGCGAGGATAGACGCCGAGGTTGACGATGGCGCGGCGATGCTTGCTGCCCGGCCAGTTGGTCTTCTCCGAGGCGCGGATCTTGAGCAGTAGTTCGAGCTTCTCGTCGAACAGCTCGTCGTAGTCGTTCAGGTCGTAACCGAACAGCGGGAACGACTCGATGAACGAACCGCGTCCGGCCATGATCTCCGCCCGTCCGTTCGACAAGCCGTCGACGGTGGAGAATGCCTGGTAGACGCGCACCGGGTCGTTGGACGACAGGACGGTAACGGCGCTCGACAGCCGGATCTTCTTCGTCAGCGGAGCGGCGGCCGCGAGCACGAGCTCCGGAGCGGACGCGGCGTAATCCGGCCGGTGATGCTCGCCGATTGCGTACACGTCGAGCCCGACCTGATCGGCCAGCACGATCTCTTCGACGCCGCGGCGAAGCCGTTCGGCATGGTTTACTTTCTCGCGGGTGAGCGGGTGCGGCGTCGCCTCCAGGAATGTGCTGATGCCGATCTCCATCGCAGGAGCTGCGGGTGTTGCGGATGTATGTTCGCCCATTGGGGACCCCTCCTTCTTGATGAATCCATCATACTATAAAAAGTAATGTAACGCAACAATTTATAGCTGCAAGAATTTATAGCTATTTATAGCTATAGAGACATCGGAAGTCGGTCGTCCGGACATCAAGCGACAGGAAAAGCTCCGCAGGGCATCGGCGATCCGATCCATGCGGAGCATAAGGGAGTCTGTCAGCGAGAGCCGGGTCCGTTCCCGCGTGCCGGGTTGCCCTGGCGCGCCGGCTTGTCCGAGCGCGGCTTGGAGCCGCCCTGGCTCGATCCGCGTCCTTGGCTCGAAGCTTGGCTCCTGCCCCGCCCCTGAGCTTGTCCCTGGCCTTGAGCGCGCCCCTGACCCTGACTCTGACCCTGGCCGCGCCCCGGGCTCTGGCCCTGGGCCGAAGCGGCTGCGGCTGCTGCTGCGGCGGGAGTCGTGATCTGCATCGGGTACGGGTGGCCGTCTACGCGCGGGATTTTCCTCTTGATCAGCTTCTCGATGTCCTTGAGGTATTCCAGCTCCTCGTAATCGGAGAAGGAGATCGCGGTGCCGCTGAGGCCTGCGCGCCCCGTTCTTCCGATGCGGTGAACGTACGTCTCCGGAATGTTCGGAAGGTTGAAGTTGATAACGTGCGACAGCTCCTCCACATCGATGCCCCGGGCGGCGATGTCGGTCGCGACAAGCACGCGCGTCGATCCGTTCTTGAAGCTGTTCAAGGCGTTCTGGCGCGAGTTCTGCGACTTGTCCCCGTGGATGGCCTGGGCCGAGACGTTCGCCCGGTTCAGCCCCTTCGCGATCCGGTCCGCCCCGTGCTTCGTGCGGGCGAAGACGATGGCGGAGGAGATGGAGCGGTCCTCCATCAGCAGGTTAAGCAGCTTCTGCTTGTTCTCCTTGTCCACGAGGTAGACGGACTGCTCGATGCGCTCGGCCGTCGACGAGACCGGCGTGATCTCCACCTTCACGGGGTCCTTCAGCAAGGAATTGACGAGGCCCGTAATCTCCGGAGGCATCGTGGCCGAGAAGAACAGCGTCTGCCGGGCGGCGGGCAGCTTGGCGATAATCCGCTTCATATCGTGAATGAAGCCCATGTCGAGCATGCGGTCGGCTTCGTCGAGCACGAGAATCTTCACCTGATTCAAGCTGACGAGTCCCTGGTTCAGAAGGTCGATCAGCCGCCCGGGAGTCGCGGTCAGAATGTCGGTTCCGCGTTCGAGGGCCTGCTCCTGGGCTCTCTGCGAGACGCCCCCGACGATAACGCTGCTGCGCAGCTTCAAGAATTGTCCGTACGCGCGAAGGTTGTCGTCGATCTGAATGGCGAGCTCGCGCGTCGGGGTCAGGATGAGCGCGCGAATCGGGCGCTTCTGGGAGGCCTCCTGCGGGCCGTGCAGCAGTTGAAGAATAGGCAGCGCGAAGGCCGCGGTCTTGCCGGTGCCCGTCTGCGCGCAGCCGAACAGGTCCCGTCCGGCGAGCACGGCGGGAATGGCCTGCTCCTGAATCGGAGTGGGCGAGGCGTAGCCTTCCTTGGTCAACGCCTTAAGAATAGGCGGAATAAGCTTCAAGTCTTGAAAATTCATACGTTCTCCTTATCTGGGCAAGTATGCCGTCCTCTTCACTTTACCACATCTTGCGCTCAGGCTCCGCTTTATTGTTCGACAAGTCGGAGCGATCTATGTCGCGGACGGCGTTTATCAGGCGTTGCCGGCAGGTTCGGGCAGGTTCGAGGTTCGGATGGGTTGAGGGTTGAGGGGGGCGATTGCTCCTATTGCGCCCAGGCGTCCCGGTAGGCTTCGACTCGCTGCTCAGCTTGCTCATCTCCACCCCGCCTCTCGCTTTTTCCTTTTCTATTCCAATTCGCGATTTTGTCTTGTTTTCCTCTCTGGAGTCGGATAATATTGCCTCTGACGAATTTTGTCGGAATTTATCTGTTGGCAAAACAACAAGAGGATGCTGGAGGAGGCTGCGGAATGGGAACGGGAATGGCGGTGCGGAGGGCGGTCGCGTTGTTGGCGGCGGCCGCGGTCTGGCTTGTGCTGCTGGCCGCGGCTGCTCCCGGCGTCGGCGCGGCTGGGGTCGATGCCGGCATCCGCGGCTGGAGCATCCAGTGGATATCCGCGGAACGGGCGGCGGAGCAAGCCCCTGCCGCCGAAGCGGAATGGCTGACGGTGCAGTCGTCCGACCCGTTGCCGGAGAAGCCGGAAGACTTCGTCGGCATGTGGATTCGTCTCGATCTGCCCAAGAGCGAAGGATGGCTGCGTCCCGCACTGCTCGTGGATCGCCTGTTCGCCATGAGCATATCCGTCTATGAGGAGGGCAAGCTGATCCATGAGCAGGATCGCTCTTATCGCTTCGAGCGCACGAAGCTGCTCGTTCCTCTTGACGACGGCTTCGAGCAGGGAGAGCTTCTGCTGAGGCTGGAGTCCGACCTGCGGATCGGAATCGCCGGCGACGTTCGGATCGGCGAATTCGACGGGCTGCACGAGCGGTTCGTCCGGCAGGAAGCGTTCGATGTCGTCCTGGGCACGGCCGCGGCTGCGCTTGGCCTGCTGATGCTGATCGGCACGGGACTGCTCGTTCGCAGCCAGAGGGGGCCGTGGATCGCGCTGTGCCTCGTCGTGCTGTCGACCGGGATGCTCGTTCTCAGTTACAATCCTCTTCCTTATCTTTTTCTCGAGAAGCTGGGGCCCGTCATTCTGTTTATGTTCGATATCTGGATGATCCTGCTGTTCCCGTC
The DNA here is from genome assembly GCF_004801405.1 of Cohnella fermenti. Classification (GTDB taxonomy): domain Bacteria; phylum Bacillota; class Bacilli; order Paenibacillales; family Paenibacillaceae; genus Cohnella; species Cohnella fermenti. The sequence continues at coordinate 267,537 of NZ_SSOB01000002.1, read as the reverse complement.
GCTTCATTATTATGTAAATTGGGTCTTCGAGGGACGTTACCGCTGGTTCGCCCGCTTCGGGCGCGTGATGGGAGGGTATTCGCTCGTCTGCCTCCTGTTCCTGCTCGCTTACCACGCGATCGGGGAGTCGTTCTTCCGGATCTACGAGGTGTTCACCGTGCCGGTGCTCGGGGCGTTTATTCTCGCCGATCTGGCGATGATTCTCGTGCTGACCGTGAGGAGCGCGATTCGCAGGAACGGGGATTCGATCCTTCTGTCGGCGGGCTTCCTCGCCCTGGCGCTGTCGGGAGGAGCGGACCTGACCACCTACTACCTGCAGGAGAAGAATTACGTCTTCTTCCTCTGGAAGGCGGGAGTTGTCGTTCTGCTCGTCGCGCTGACGATCATTCTGGCCCGGCGGATCTCGCACAACCATCGGGCGGTCGTCGCCTACTCGAAGCAGTTGGAGCTGTATAACGAACGGCTGCAACGCACGGAGAAAATGAAGGTGGTCAGCGACCTGGCCGCCTCCGTCGCCCACGAGGTGCGCAACCCGATGCAGGTGACCCGCGGCTTCCTCCAGTTCCTCGCCCGTCGAACGGGCCAGGATCACCAGGATCACTTCGACTTGGCCATTCAAGAGTTGGATCGGGCGTCCGGAATCATCAACGACTTCCTCAGTCTGGCCAAGCCGGAGCCGGACGAGACGGTGCCGCTCAGCCTGAACGAGGAGCTGCGGCGCGTCGAGGCGATGATGAGCCCGTTCGCGGCGCTTCACGGGGGAACGATCGAGGTGTACGCGCCGGGGCTCCTCCGCATCCGGGGGAATGCTTCGATGCTGACGCAGGCGCTGATCAACATCGTCAAGAACAGCATCGAGGCGACCCGCGACCGGGCCGGCCTCATCCGGATCGAAGCCTTCGCGGAGGGCGGCGAGGCGGTCGTCATGATCGCCGACAACGGCATCGGCATGAACGAGGCCCAACTGTCCCGGCTCGGCGAGCCGTTCTTCTCCACGAAGGCCGACGGCACGGGGCTCGGCCTTATGGCGACGTACCGGCTGATCGAAGCGATGCAGGGCTCGCTGGAATTCCGCAGCGTGAAGGATGAAGGGGCGGAGGCGCGAATTCGTCTCCCGCTGCTGGAGCGGGCGGATTCATCGTTCCCCGCCGCGTCTCCGGTCGCCGCCGAGGCTTGACAGCAGATCCGACAGCCGGTCTCCATGCAGAAGACGATCGACCTCATCCCGGACCCGGCCCTCGGCGGCCCGAAGCTCCTCCGCCATCGAGCGGTGGAATTCGAGCAGGCCGCGAGGGCATTCCGGCAGCGAAGCGAGCCGCCGGCCGTGCTCTTCCGCCAGCTCGGCCAGGCGGGCGAGCGCGCCGCGATGATAGATGGCGCGCCGGATCGACCGCTCGTCCGGCGCTTGTGAGCCATCGCTGCCGAGCAGTTCCCGCGCGAGCGTCAGGAAGGCGTTGCCGTCCGGCTCCGCCAGATCGTCCCGCCAGTCCGCGTAGTCGTCGCAGAGCTGCAGGGTCGCCAGGGCCAGGTCGACGGCCTCGTCCATGGCGGCGATCCGCTCCGGCTTGCCGGCGCGGACGAGCAGGGCGGCGGCGCACAGCTTGACCGGAGCCGCCTTCCCGGCGAGCCTTCGCACGTCGCGGGGATCGGCCCGGGAGGCGGCTTCCTCCGCCATGGCTTCCGCCCACATCTGCATGTAGGCGTCAAGCCGGTCCCAGATCGGCGACTCGGCCGGGAAGCACCCGAGATACCGCCGATAGAACAGCCCGTGCAGCCGCTGCCCGAGCGGGAGCAGCCGGCGCCGCTGCGCGGCGGTCCACCCCGCGTCGCCGTCGATCGCATCGTCGAGAATGAAGAAGTGCAGCATCGCATACACGTTCCCGATCGCCAGCTCCCGGCAGAAGCCGGTCGGCACGCCCAGCGCTTCTCCGACCCAATAGGGCAGAAGATAGCTGATCAGGTTCGCCCTTCCATCGTTAACAGCCGGATCGCTCTTCCTCAACAATCCGGCAGCCCATTCGCCCATCTCCCCCGGCAGAGCGCGCAGCTCCGTCTCCGCCGCGGCGAATGCGCTTGCGAGCTCCTCGGTGTATTCGCCAATTGGATCGTCCATTGTTTTCTCCATTGTTCCATCCTTCCGTCTACTCCGACTTGAAGTATTGCTTGGGCGTCTTCCCGTAGAATCTCTTGAACAGACGAATGAAGTAACTCGTCTCCAAGCCGAGCTGTCCGGCGGCCTGATCGACGGTAAGCCCCGGCTGCTCGCGGAACAACTGCACCGAACGGCGCATCCGAAGCTGCTGGATGTACTGGTTCGGGGACACCTCGTAATGCCGGATGAACAGCCGGTTGAAGTGCTGCGGCGAATAGCCGGCGGCTCTGGCGATGTTCGACACGACGAGGCGGTCCTGGTAGTGGTCGTGGATGAAGCTGACGGCCGCCTTGAGCGCATCGTGGGCGGATTCCTGCGGCGAGTCGCTCCTGCGCTTCGGGCTGCGGGAAGCCGTCTGCTCCTTCAGAATGGCGAGGAGCAAGCCGTAGAGCAGCCGGGACGACTCCCAATACGACGGCTCGCCGCCGCGGCTGACGACGTGCCAGATCGCCTCGAGCTGCCGCCACAAGCCGTCGAAGCCGGGGGAGGACAGCACCGTCAGCGCAAGCGGAGCGAACGGCTGCAGCATCGACTCGGCGGCGGTTCCGTCGAACGAGACGAACCCGAGGTCCCAGCCGTCCGCCGGATCGTCCGGGGCGTACTCGTGCGGGACCCCGGAGGGGAGCAGCAGAAGCGTGTTCGCCGTCATTCGCAGCTCCTTCCCGCCTTCCGTCCGGATCGTGCCGCTTCCGCCTCGACAGAAGAAAATCTGGTGGGCCGGGTAGCCGTCCGGCCGCTCGATTCTCTTCTGCTCGTGGCTGCCGACGATGTAGACGTACAGGGGAAGCCGCTGCTCCAGCGCGGCGAACTCGGCAAGCAGGAAGGGCATCATCCTCGTTGTTCCTCCATTCCCCTCATTTCCTCCATGTTCGAATTGGACGATTTTCTGAGTCGATTATGCTATGAGTATAAAGGGGAACTCCCGTAAGATCAAAGAGAAATGAGCGAATAAGAGGAGAGAAGATAATGACGAAGAGATTCCCGCCGATCAGCCCCAAGTTTCCCGTCATGCAGCACGGCGCCGACTACAACCCCGACCAATGGCAGCACGCCCCGGAGGTGCTCGCGGAGGATATTCGCCTGATGAAGCTGGCCGGGTGCAACGTGATGTCCGTCGGCATCTTCGCATGGGCGGCGCTGGAGCCGGAGGAAGGCGTCTTCACGTTCGACTGGCTGGACCGGCTGCTGGACACGTTCGTGGAGAGCGGTATCTTCGCATGGCTGGCGACGCCGAGCGGAGCCCGGCCGGCCTGGATGTCGGCGAAGTACCCGGAGGTGCTGCGCGTCGGGGCGAACCGCGTCCGCAACCTGCACGGGCTGCGCCACAACCATTGCTATTCGTCGCCGGTCTACCGGGAGAAGACGGCCATTCTGAACGGGAAGCTGGCCGAGCGGTACGCGAACCACCCGGCCGTCATCGGCTGGCATATCTCGAACGAGTACGGCGGCGATTGTCACTGCGATTACTGCCAGGCCGAGTTCCGCAAGTGGCTGCGCGAGCAGTACGGGACGCTGGAGGCGCTTAATGCCGCCTGGTGGACGTCGTTCTGGGCGCACGCGTACACGGATTGGGAGCAGATTGAATCCCCGGCTCCGCACGGCGAATCGATGGTGCACGCGCACAACCTCGCTTGGCGCCGCTTCGTGACGGATCGGACGGTCGACTTCTGCCGGCACGAGATCGAATCGGTGCGCGCGGCGAATCCCGAGCTTCCGGCAACGACGAACATGCATATGATCGAAGGAATCGACTATCGCCGCTTCGCGGAGCTGCTCGACGTCATCTCCTGGGACAGCTATCCGACGTGGCACGATGCGCAGGACGACAGCCAGCTCGCCGCCTATGTCGGCTTCTATCACGACCTGTTCCGCTCGCTGAAGCGCAAGCCGTTCCTGCTCATGGAGAGCACGCCGAGCCTCACGAACTGGCAGCCGGTGAGCAAGCTGAAGCGCCCCGGCATGCACCGGCTCTCTTCGCTGCAGGCGGTCGCCCACGGCTCCGATTCCGTCCAATACTTCCAATGGCGCAAAAGCCGGGGATCGAGCGAGAAGTTCCACGGAGCGGTCGTCGATCATGTCGGGCACGAGCATACCCGGGTGTTCGCGGACGTCGCCGAGCTGGGGAAGACGCTTGCCGGTCTCGGCGAGGTCGTCGGCACCGGCGTTCCCGCGGAGACGGCCATCCTGTTCGACTATGACAATAGCTGGGCCGTTCGGGATGCGCAGGGGCCGCGCAACATGGGCGTGGGCTATGAGAAGACAGTGTACGCGCATCATCGGGCGCTGTGGGCGCGCGGCATTGCGACCGACGTGATCGGCTCGGAGGACGACTTCTCCGGCTACAAGCTGATCGTCGCGCCGATGCTCTATCTGTGCCGCGAGGAGACGGGCAAGAAGCTGGAGAGGTTCGTGGAAGCGGGCGGCACGCTCGTGTCGACGTACTGGTCCGGCGTCGTCGACGAGAACGACCTGTGCCATCTCGGCGGCTTCCCGGGCCCGCTGCGCAAGACGCTCGGCATCTGGGCGGAGGAGATCGAGGGCTTGTACGATCACGATCGCAACGGCGTTCGGATGGCGGACGGAGCCGGCCTGGAAGGAACGTTCGAGGCGATTGAGCTGTGCGAGCTGATCCATGCCGAGAGCGCCGAGGTGCTTGGCGTGTACACGGACGACTTCTACGCGGGACGGCCCGCTCTGACTCGCAATCGGCTTGGGGAAGGACGGGCCTACTACATGGCTGCCCGCCTGCAGGACGACTTCCTGGGCGCGTTCTACGGGAAGGTCGCCGCGGAGGCGGGAGTTCGCGGGGCGCTGAATGCGGAGCTGCCGTCCGGGGTCAGCGCACAAGTGCGCTCCGACGGGGAGTCCGACTATGTATTCGTCATGAACTTCAGCGGGGAGCCGCGCGTGGTCGAGCTGGACGGGCAAGCGTATGACGATGTGGAGACAGCGGAGACGATCGCGGCGGAGCGGATCGAGCTTCCGGTTAACGGGGTCCGAATTCTGAAGCGCGGCTCCGAAGCGGGCTCGGCGCGCTGACTTGCAGCGGCGCTCGATAACTCGTGGGAACTCATATAGGAATTATATGGGAATGCGGCGCCGGATGTGGTACACTCGAAGGAAAATACCCCTCTGAGGTGATTCCAGGTTGATAGGTCGCAGCGGTAATCCGACATTAAACGACGATACGTTCGAGAACTCGCAAGGCTATCCTTCCGGCGCGCCGGTCATGACGATTGACGGCACGGTGAACAAAGCATTTATTACCTTGGTGCTGCTGCTTGCGGGCGCATTCGTCAGTTGGTCGAGGTTCTTCGACGGCTACGCGGTCGGCGGCTACGCCATCGCGGGCGCAATCGGGGGCTTCGTCCTGGCGCTGATCATCAGCTTCAAGCGGACGACCGCTCCTTATCTGGTCCCGATCTATGCGGTGCTGGAGGGCGTGTTCCTCGGCGCGCTGTCCGCGAGCTACGAGTATGTGTACAACGGCATCACCCTGCAAGCCGCGCTGCTCACCATGTGCGTGTTCGTGGCGCTGCTGCTGGCGTACAAGTCCCGGCTTATCCGAGCGACCGAGAACTTTAAGCTCGGCGTTTTCTCCGCTACGATGGGCATCATGCTTGTGTACTTGTTGAGCTTCGTGCTGGGCCTGTTCGGCATCGAGGTGCCTTACCTGCACGACAACAGCGTCATCGGCATCATCATCTCGCTCGTCATCGTCGTGGTCGCCGCCCTTAACCTCGTGCTCGACTTCGACTTCATCGAAGCCGGCGCGCAGGGCGGAGCTCCCAAGTACATGGAATGGTACGGCGCCTTCGGCCTCATGGTGACGCTCGTCTGGCTGTACGTCGAGATGCTGCGGCTTCTGGCGAAGCTGCGCAGCCGGGATTAAGCGCGTTCGCTCGCTTGGCGTCCGGCATGGGGGATTCGAGGCGACTCGAATCCCCCAGTTTTTTGTTTGTGATCCGCTTCATCTATACATCTATAGAGCGAGGACCGCACGAGATTGCCTCTTCATTGCTTGCGAAGACACGTTGCATTCTCTTGCTACTCGATCTTGCTCATTGAGTCGAAGAGACGACGCAGCTTGTGCAACAAATCCTGTTTGTCCTCCAGCGGCCAGTCAGACAAGGCCTCCCGCATAATTCGTTCGCGAGTATGGCCAATCTTCGCGCGAACCTCTTCCCCATATGGCGTTAGTTCAGAGATGCGAATGCGGGAATCGGCACTTGATGCATACGTATGAATCAGACCTGCGGCCTCCAGCTTATCGATCTGCCGACTGACGCTGGAATAATTCTTGCCCATCATCGCAGCCAAGTCGCCTACGCTGGTTGGTTGGAGATGGGCTATGCCGCCGAAGACGACGAACGCTGCCGGTTCCAGATTAACGCCGGCGTTCGCGATCATTTTCTTATCGCGATCCGGCCGGTTGACCAAGGAGATCAGATCGAGTAAGGCTTTAAAAATATCATTTTCCATCTGTGTGCGATATCCTCACAACGGGCCTTGGCATCAATGGAGCGTTCCAGGCCTCTTCAATATTTTCTAAATCATATGCCTTCGTGTCTATGTTTATCTTACCTGCTGCAGCCAATTCGAACGATTCTTGAATCGCGGACAACATATCGGCCTTGGATACACTCTTGTCTCCGCTGCCGACAAGTTCAATCGTGGATGAGCGAAGAATGGCGGAAGGCAACGCAATGTCTTCTTGGCCGGAAGAGGTGCCGATGCTTACGAATCGCGTCACCCGGTCCGTCGCCGTCTTGGCTAACGCCAGCAGGATCGCCGTTGCGCTGTCGCCCCACAAGTAATCCAATACAACATCGACACCTTCGGCAATGGCAGGCATCAGGGCGCTTGCAAACCGTTCGGCACCGTCGGCGGCGGTCATATCAAACGCGATTGCTTCATCGGCGTTAAGGGCTCGCAGCTTGGTGTCGTCGCGTCCGGTTACGATCACTTTATGAGCCCCCAGCGCTTTGGCAATCTGGACAGCCAAGCTGCCGGAGACGCCGGTTGCGCCGTTAATCAAGACGGTCTGGCCCGCCTTGAAGCGAGCGCGGAAGAGCAGCGCGGCCCACGATGAGCTGGCAGGATTGGCGATCGCGGCAGCCGTCGTCGCATCGATGCCATCGGGCAAGCGGACCGTGAGCTTGGCGCTGACGATTGTTTGCTCGGCCAGGCTGCCGAACGGCGGGGTAGGCAGCGCGAAGTACACGCGAGAGCCATCTTGCAGCGTCCCGACGCCATCAATGCCGGCCACCAAGGGAAAAGCAGCTTCCGAGGAGTAGTGCATCCCCATGGAACGATACTTGCTAACCCGACTCAGGGCAGCCGCCGATACTTTAATGAGTACTTGCCCCTCCGTTGCAGCAGGTGCTGCAAAGTGACCGACAACGGGAGGGGTTCCCTTTTCTTTTACGATCGCTGCCTTCATGGATAGCAACCTTCTTCCGGCTTATTATGTGCAACTTGCACGTAATTTACTATAGCACGCGCCGGAGTTAAGTGCAATATGCACATATTATGACGGGTTCGTTGGCGTCGGTCGAAGAGTCCATGCTTCACAAGCAGGAGACCAATTGTTGGAATAACGCTATAATGGTATACAACATTCATGAACGCAAACTTCTTTTGGCGGAAGAGTGGCGATATGAGGAAAATACTGGCTTTCATGGATTGGGGCATCTTTGCCCTTCGTTCCTATCATTATCTGTTGCTGTTGTCCCGGATTCTCGCTGACGGCGTGCCTTCAGGCCGCGCATGGCTATACGTTATTTGGCTGATGGCCGCGTTAGTCGTCCCCCTGATGTTCTGGTTCCCCGGGCGGCGGATGAACAAAACCTGGTTCAGCCTGCTGGAGTTGTTGCTCGGCGGCTCTTATTATGTGAATACCGTCTTCCATCCCGATCTGCTCTCCAAGGCTGACTACTTGTTGCCGAGTCTGACAATGGGGTATCTATGGACTAGACATACGCTCTGGATCATTCCCGCCGTTGCTTTGATTCCGTTTGCCTACCAGTCTCATCTAAGCTTGTCTTGGGAACAGACCCTCGGAATCGGCACAGACAACCTGCTATTCTGCTTTATCGGGATATGGGCAAGCTCCGTAGCCAACGCGTATTATCAGAAGAATGAACTGGTGGCCGAAGTCGAGCAGCAGAACAAGCTGTTAACCCATTACGCCGCCGAGATTGAGAAGATGACCTTGCTTGAAGAACGCAACCGCATGTCCAAGGAGCTTCACGATACGCTGGGGCACTCCTTTATCTCGCTCCTTATGAGCCTCGATGCCTCCATTGCGCTTCTGGATCATAAACCTGCCGAGGTCAAAGACCGGTTGATCCGGTTAAGGGCATTGGCGGAGAGCAACCTGGACGAGATGAGAAGCATTGTCCACGAGATGGGCGACGAAGAGGACTCGAATCTTATGCGGCAGATCGAGGCTCTTGTGCTGCGTTTCCGGGAGAATACAAGAACAGTCGTGACCTTGAGCCACTCGGGGACAGAGCCGATGATACGGTTTGAAGCCCGGCAAACGGTTCTTCGGGTCATTCAGGAGTCTATGACGAACGCGCTCAAGCATGGCAAGGCCTCTCAACTGCAACTGGAGCTTCGCTTCTCCGAGTCCGCTCTGCGCTTGCTCATCCGCAATAATGGCAAGCCGATCGACAAGCTGGAATATGGCTTCGGCTTGACCGCCATGCACCAGCGGGTCGAGCGGCTAGGAGGCAGCCTGGTTGTGTCATCAGACGCGGGAACTCCCGCAACCACCGAAGTCCGGTGCGAGATTCCTCTGAATGGAGTGAGGATACATGGCCCCAATTAAAGTGCTGCTTGCCGACGATCAGGAACTGATTCTGGAAAGCCTTCGGATCGTCCTATCCCTGGAAGAAGACTTGGCTATTGTCGGGTTAGCCACGAATGGCGAGGAAGCGATCGAAGGCTGTGAACAGTTCCGGCCGGATCTCGTGCTGATGGATATCAATATGCCGGTCATGGACGGCGTGGCCGCAACGGCGCTTATCAAACAACGGTTCCCCGCAACCAAAGTGATCATCCTTACTTCCTACCGGGAAGTGGAATATGTGCTGGCGGCATTAAGCCATGGAGCTGAGGGTTATCTGCTCAAGGCCATTCATCCCAAGGAACTGGCAGCGGGCATCAGGGTGGTTCATGCGGGCGGAACGTTAATCACCCAAGAGATGGCGAGCAAAATGATCAAGAGCATAAACCAAGCCTCCGCCCCGAAAAGCAATGAATATGGCCTCAGCCCGCGTGAAATGGAAGTGCTGCATAAGCTGGCTTCGGGCTTGCGCAATCAAGACATCGCGGAAGCGTTGTTTCTTAGCGAGGGAACGGTTAAGAATTACATATCAACGATCTATTCGAAGCTTAATGTGACGGGAAGGCGCGAGGCCGCGCGTAAGGCGCTGGACTCGGGATTCATGGATAGATGACCAAATACTGATTCAATAGTGACCAAAGCGCACTTATTCGATATGACCTTTTCAGCCTACACTTATCCATGTACTCATGCGATACAAAGGAGCTGAAGGAAGTCATGAAGATCAGGTCTATCCATCAAGAGAAGCGGGAGAATCGCGGAAGGTCAAGCATGTGGCGTTCATTGGGGGCCTCGCCGATTGTCTGGGTGATTGCGGGAGCCCTCGGCATTATTCTGGCGGATGCGATCATTCGGCCGCTCGCCGATCAAGCGACAGGCATAATCTCCCTGATTCTTGCGCTTGCAGAAGGCGTTATTGTCATCATTGTCTATAAGCTAACCATGAACCATCTGGCTCGCCGGTCAACCCCGGAGCTGTCCGGCCAACGCGCAGGAGTCGAAGCCGGGATGGGACTGCTGACCGGGGCGCTCTTCGTTCTCGTGTCCGCCTTCACTATTGTTGCTGCAGGAGGTTATTCCATCCAATGGGCGAATGCTGCGGAACCGGGTTCCGCTCTTGGAGCCTCCATTGCATCCGCTCTGGGCGCTGCCATCGTTGAGGAGCTCATCTTCCGAGGACTTCTGTTCCAAGCCATTCGGCAATGGGCCGGCAATGGGCTCGCACTCGCCGTGACCTCTCTATTCTTCGGAGTTGCCCATCTTGGCAATACAGGGGCAACGCTATGGAGTGGCTTCGCTATAACCATTGAAGCAGGTCTTCTGCTCGGGGCCGCATTCTTGTGGCGACGGAACTTGTGGTTTGTCATCGGACTGCATTGTGCATGGAATGCCATTGAGAGCTTGCTCGGAACCCCTGTATCGGGGCACGCCCCAGACGGTCTGTATACGGTGCAAGCGAGCGGGTCCGCCCTTCTGACGGGGGGAGACTTCGGCCTTGAGGGCTCTGTTGTTCCCGTTCTGATCAGCCTGGCGATGGCCATTCCCATGCTGATTAGAGCCCGTCGGCCAAGAGAGTAAGTGCTAACGGCTAGCGTTAGCTGCGTCAGACACCCTCACAGCCCCTTCTCGCTCAGAACCCGAATGGCCCGGTCCAGCTCCGCCAGCTCCTCATCGGGCACGCCCTCGAGCCGCGCGAGGAACTTCCGTTCCAGCGCCTGGAACGTCTCGTTCATCCGGGCTTGCCCCTGCGCGGAGAGCCGGACATACATCTTGCGCTTATCCGCCGGATCGGCGAACTTCTCGCACAGCCCCTTCTCGCCGAGCTTCCGCAGCTCGCGGCTCATGTTCGGCAGGGACATATGCTGGCAATCGCTCAGTTGGCCGATCGTAACGGGTTCGTTGCCGTGGACGGCCAAATATTCCAGAATGCCGTATTGGACCGGAGTGACATCGTCCAGTCGGATATCCTTCGTATACTCATGTCTTGCCTCCAACACCGACGCGGTTAGCGCTACGTAACGGCGGAACAGCTCGCTTCGATCCATGTCGTCACCTCTTATTGCCAAGATAACAAACCTGTTATCACAATACAATTATCATTTGACAACTAAATATTGCGGCGGGTATTATGTTATCAATTGATAACTAATGAGGTGGCCATATGAAAACACTTGTTATTTACGCGCATCCGAACCATGAGAGCTTGAGTTACGCTTTTCTGGAGCGGGTGTTGAAGGGGCTTCGCGATCGTCCGAGCGGCGAAGAGGTGCAGGTGCTCGACCTGTATGCGGAAGGCTTCGATCCCGTTCTCGTGTTCAACAAGGAGAAGAGGCGCCGCGACATGCACAGCGACCCGGAGCTGGCGCGGCATCGGGAGCAATTGCTCTGGGCGGACCGCATCGTGCTGGTCTATCCGATCTGGTGGGGAAGGCCGCCAGCGATTCTGCTCGGCTACATCGACCGGATGTTCGCCTCCGGCTTCGCTTATCGCGACAACGGCAAGCTGCTCCCGGAGGGGCTGCTGAAGGGCAAGTCGGTCGTCTGCGTCTCGACGATGAAGGGATTCGCGAGGTATCCGCTGCTGTGGCTGCACGACGCTCATCGCGTGCTGATGAAGAAGGCGCTCTTCCAATATGTCGGCATCCGCAAGGTGAAGTTCTTCGAATTCGGCAGCATGGAGAGTCCGCAGGGGAAGCACGAGGCGAAGCTGAGGAAGGTGTATCGGTACTTCCGTACGGTCGGTGTCTAAGCTGCTTGAGCGGGCAGGCTTATCCGTGGAAGGGGGAGTTTATGTTATAATCGGAGTCAGAAGATAGACGAACGAGGAGAAGGAGAAGCCCGCGACCAGCGCCGCTTCCCGGTAATGAACATGGATGATATAGAAATTCAGAAAATAACGAAAATATGCCCGAGCTGCGGCCTCGAGCAACCGTTGGCGGAGTTCCGTAGTCGGAGCGGCGGGCGAGGCGGCCGGAGAACGCGGCGGGGGACATGCCGGAGCTGCCGCATGCAGGCGAAGCGGGAGACGGCGGCTTCCTCGGCGGAAGAGCTTGCATCGCCGGCTTCCGCCGCTCCCGCGGCGGCGGAACCGACACAGATGCAGGCGGCGGCCGAGGCAGAGGCGGCAGCATCGGCGGCCCCTTCCCCGGCGGTTGCTCCGAAGAAGAAGCGCCGCCGCCGAAGAAGGGGCAAGAAGGGCGCTGCTTCCGCCCATGTTGCCCCGATCCCGCCTGCCGCCCACGGCCAGAATGCGGCGCTTGCCGCCGCGCGATCCGTCCAGGCCGCGCTTGTCCCGGAGGAGGCGCTGCCGCCGCCCCGGAAGCACCATCCTTCCGCGAAGACGGACGACACCGCGCGTGCGCTCGGAGTCAGGGACCTGCGGCCGACGCGGCAGGGCTTCATCCGCATGCGCGGCAAGACGGACAACGGCCGCAAGTGGTACCAGGAGGTCGATCTCGAGCTGGCGGAGACGCTTGTCCGGGAGCAGGCCGCCGTCGTCGTCAACCGGAGCACGATTCGCCGGATCTACAGCAACAAGGAATTCCGTCGGTTGATTCTGAACCGGGACAACTACACCTGCCACTTCTGCGGCGAATACGGCGACACCATCGACCACTTGCTTCCGCGCGCGAAGGGCGGCCACACGACGCCGCTTAACTGCGTGTGCGCCTGCAATGCCTGCAACCAATCGAAGGCGGACCGCGACCTGGATGAGTTCATCGTGCGGGGCCGCCCCCGGGAGACGGAAGCGGTCGAATAGAGTCGACCCGCTTCCCCCGGCGTGCGCCGCGGTTCCCGATCCGGCCTACGTTCCGGCGTCCGTCACTGCTTCCGCCTGGCAGTGCAGTTCCCCGTGCCGCAGCCTTGAGTTCTCGACCTGTATGGTCGAATGGCCGAGATGGAACCGCTCTTCAAGCAGCGTGACGGCTTGTTGGAGGATGTCCTGGTGGTCCCGGTCGTCCGCGATCAGCAGGTGGCAGCTAAGCGAGTTCAGCTCGGATGTGATCGTCCAGATATGAAGGTCGTGAACATCGAGCACGCCATCGATTCTCCCGAGCGCCGCACGAACCGCCCCGGCGTCGACCGATTCCGGCGTCCCCTCGAGGAGAATGTGGAACGTGCTGCGGAGCACGCCCCAGGCTCCTCTCAGAATCAGCAGGGCGACGATGATGCTGATGACCGGGTCCGCCCAATACCAGGAGAACAGCGACATCAGAATGCCGGCGGCGATGGCGCCGACCGAGCCGAGCGCGTCGCCGAGAACGTGAAGGTAGGCGCTCTTCACGTTGATGTTGTTCTTGACGTCTCCCTGCCGCATCAGGAACCAGGCGCTCAGCAGATTGGCGAGCAAGCCGACGACGGCGATCAGCGTCATCGTGCCGCTGGCGACTTCGGGCGGATCGGCGAACCGGCGGCACGCCTCCCATACGATGATGGCGGCGATGACGAACAGCGCAGCGCCGTTGGCAAGAGCGGCCATGATCTCGAAGCGGCGCAGCCCGAACGAGAGGCGCGGCGTCGAAGGCCGCCGCGAGAGGCTGAGCGCGATCAGGCTCAGGAAGAGGGCGGCCGTATCGCTCAGCATGTGGCCGGAATCGGAGAGCAGCGCCAAGCTGTCCGTGACCAGGCCGCCGACGAACTCCAGCAGCATGATGCCGCCGGTGATGATAAGGGCGATCAGCAGCCCCTTCTTATTGTTCGGCGCATGCGAATGGCCATGGTGGCCGTGACCATGAACATGCCCATGACCGTGATGATGCTGATGACCGTGCTGGCGATCATGAGAGTGGCTGTGGAGATGGTCGTGTTCATGCGCGTGTTCATGATTGTGCGAATCGTTGTGCTTGTGCGAATCGTCGTGCGCGTGTTCATGATCGTGTTCATGTTCATGATCGCAGCGATGCTCCGGATGGGGACGAGTCATGAGGCATTCTCCTCTCTAACATATGAACATATGCTCATATGTTTATTTTATCTCCGTCGGTCCGCCGAAGCAAGCGGGAATTCGGGCGCAACCCCTCTGCCAGTATCTCCAACCTCGCCGCCAAGCTCTCCTCTCGCCGCCCGCTCTCCTCCTTAACGGATTTCCGCATCGCACCGCCGTTTCGTGCCACCTCTGTTCCGGTGCCTTTTCCGATTTTATGCGGTTTTTCACATTCATCGACTTGGATTAGGAGGGAACCGTGGCGATTTATATGATTTTTAGCATATATACAGCAACTCGGCTCCGGATATCCTCTATTTATGCTATTTTTCACATATAACCTCCCCAATCGCCCGTCTCGCGCTGCACGAATGTGATTTTCCACATAAAATTGCGGCATCCGGCAGAAGAGGCAACGGCTCAAGCGGCTCCGGCGATTCAGCGGTTCCAGCGATTCCGGCGGCTCCGGCGATCCCATCAGTTCAGACAAAAAAATCCCCGAAATCCGCGTCAAAGGCGAATTCCGGGGCAAGGCCGGTGCCATTCTAGAACTTAGTGAACCAATTGAGCGGCGGGAGCCGACGGGGCTTCGCCGAGCGCGGGGGTCACCTCCTTCTTGTCGTACTTCCGGAAGTGAAGCGCGAGCACAACGATCAAGCAGACGACGGCATACAGCGCCAGCTTAAGCAGCAGATCTCCCGTGCCTCCGCCCCCGAAGAGGAAGTTGAAGTCCAGGTGAACGGGGTAGTACATCACGGTCCAATGGCTGAGGAAGCGGAAGAACGGGTACATCATCTCCGGAGCCATCGCCGCGCCGTTCGCAATCGTCATGCTGAGCATGATCGGAATGTTGACGATGGAGCCCGCCTGGCCGAACACGAGATACAGAATCGACATGAACGAGATCGACGCGAACGCCTCAAGGGAGTGCGACAGCCACGCCCCGAAGAAGGCGGAGGCGGTGTGCTCCTGCAGCAGGAAGTAGACGGCGAGTCCGGCCAGCGGGGCGACAATCGAGACAATGGCGTTCGCTCCCTGGAGGGCGAAGAACGACTGCCACTTGCCCATCTTGCGCTTCAGCGCATGGAAGCCGTTCAGCGAGATCATCGTGTACATCATAGCTCCGGTGTAGATGGACATCGCGAGGAACATCGGCGCCATCTGGTTGTGCATGCCGGCCGGAATCGGGTTCGTGAGCACCATATTGGCGCTGATCTTCGACGGAACGCTCGCCGCCAAGGCCGCGGCTTCCTCCTCGCCGACATTAAGCTGCTGCAGCGTGCCCTGAACGGTCTGGACGGCGAATTGCTGGTTCATGGCGCTCGTCACCTGCGTCACGACCGATTGCATCGTCTGGGCGGTGGTCGCCGGGTTCGACTGGTTGATGTAGAAGCCCAGATTGACCTGCTGGCTCGGATCGGCAATTCTGTCCGAGAAGTCCTCCGGAATCCGGATAATCATATGAATGCTGCGATTGTCCAGCTCCTCCTGCGCCTGCGCCAGAGTCGATTCGGTATCGAGCTTGAACGGAAGCTGCTGGCTGAGGCCATCGGCGATTCCCGCCCCGGCCTCCCCCTTGTCGTCGTTGATAAGCGCGACGGTCATGGCCGGAACGTTCTTCGGGATCGCCGTGTAGCCGGGCAGCATAACCAGGAGCATCATCAGTTGGAAAATCAGGAACATAACAAAGCCGGTAATAAACGCCTTGTTCCGGAGCAGCGTAAGCACATTTCTCATGGTGGAACACCTCGTTTTCTTAAGGGTAGTCGGTACGGAGAGTTATTCGGCTGCGAAGGAGAAGGCCGGCTCGGCCTCCTGCCGCTTGGCCTTCTTCCGGGAATAAATCAGCGTATTGATCAGGATGGCGCCGACGGCCATGAGAACGAGTCCGAGAATGTGCTCTCCGGTCTTGCCGCCGCCGAACATAAGGCTCATGTCCGACTGCGCGCTGTAGAACATGACGGAGATATAGCTGAGATAACGATAGAAGTCGGGCATGACCGCCTGCGGCATCAGCACGCCGCTCGTAATGGATTGCACCAGGATGAAGAACAGGGAGATCAGCATGCCCGCCTGGCCCAACAGGAAGAAGAAGATTCCCATGAACTCGATGGCGGCGAACATCTCGAGCGCGTGCAGTCCCCACATGCGGAAGAACGTCTCGACTCCGTAGCCTTGGAAGGCGAAGGCGATCAGCAGGCCGACCGCCGGCGCGAAGACCGAGACGATCGCGCTCACCCCGTGGAAGCCGAGGAATGCCTTCCACTTGCCCAAGGAAGGCGCCAGGCTCTTCGCGACGCCCGTTCCCATCATGGCGAAGATCATGGCGCCGACGACGGATACCATGGAGAGGAACATCGGGGCGACCTGATTCTGCATGCCGGACGGGATCGGATTCGTCAGGTCGATCTCCGCGGCGAGCTTCGTCGCGATGCCCTCCGCAAGCGCCTTGGCTTGTTCCTCCGGCATATTATGCTCGGCGAAGAGGCGCTCGGCGTTCTGCGTTGCGAATTGCTGGTTCAGCGCCGTCGTCAACTGCGTCGCGACCTGCTGCATCGAGGAAGCGACCATCGCCGGGTTCGACTGGTTGATGTAGAAGTCGAGCGGGGCTTGCTCGCCCTGCGCCGCCAGCTTCTCGGAGAACTCGGCCGGAATATGAATGATCATGTGCAGATCCCGATTGTCGAGCTCCTCCTGGGCGCGGCCGAGGTCGATGTCCGTCACGAGCCGGAACGGAAGCTGGGCGGCCAGGCTCTCGGCGATGTCCTTGCCGTATTGCTCGTCTTCGTTCACGATGGCGACGCTCAGCTTGCCGATGTTGTCCGTCATCGCGCCATAGCCGCCCATATAAATCACGATAAAGACGATCTGGTAGAAGACCGCCATGAAGATGCCGCCGATCACCATTTTCTGCTTCAAGAACGTTCGCAGGATTCCCATCGTCGCGATCTCCTCTCTGTGGGATATACCCAATATAGAATACTCAAATCAAAGTAATATAAATTGAACAATAACTCGGTAAGCTCTTACATGTCAACCGCCCGAAGCCGAAGCGAACACCGGGAACATGGAAAAAGACGCCCATTCGGGCGTCTCGGCGAATTGCGTTCATGAAATTGTCATCGCTTGTTCGGCTTCGGCACGGGTCCGGGTGATGTTCGTCACATCGCCTTGACCTTGTCCAGCACCTTGAGCAGCCAATCCAGATCGCCGCGGATGCGATGTATCGTGTGCTCCTGAAGAATCTTCGCGTTCTGCACGATCGGGTGCTCGGCATGATCCGGGGGCACGACTTCGGCCAATATCTGCTCGTATCTGCGCATCTTGCGGGTCAACTCGTCGATGCCGTCCTCCATCAGCCCGATGACCCGTTCCTTGCTGGCGTGATGAAGGAACAGAACGGAGGGATACAGGTCGGTGACGTCCTTGAAGCTGCGGAAGTTCTTGTAGATCATCTCGACGAGCGCTTCGCGGCCGGCTTCGGTGATGCCGTACATCGTCCGCTCCGGGCGGTTCTCCTCCCGGGACACCATCACCCGTTCGACATAGCCCAGCTTGGCGAGCGCCTCGAAGTGATAATACAGCTTGCCGTCCGTAATCCGGGCTTCGGGCGCAAGGCTCTCTCGCTTGAATATCTTCTTGATATCGTAAGGATGGCGATGTCCCTCGCACAAGATTCCGAGGATAAAAATTTGCAGCGACATGCGGTGGCGGCCTCCCGTCGAGTTCTCCATTCCATATCCGCAATCCGCTGAATGGCAGGAAGGCGGCAGGGGTCATACTCTGACTATACATCAAAATGAAATCGGTTGACATCCTCCCTGACAATTCGTCACAATGAGGGAAGAAGCGTAGGAGGGACGGCGGATGAAGGCGCGGGATGTGATGATCACGCAAGTATACAAGGTGAAGGAGACCGACACGGTCCGCAGGGTGCTCGAGAAGTTCGTCGATCACGGGATCAGCGGCGTACCGGTTGTGAACGAGGCCAACGAGATCGTAGGTTATGTGAGCGACGGGGATATTATGCGCTTCATCGGTCGGCCGGAGCTGGGCATGTTCGATTCGCTCCCCTATGCCTTCATGGTGCGGCTCGACGAGAACGAGGAGCCGTTCGAGGAGAGGTCCAAGCGGCTGCTTGGGATGAACGTCATGGAGATCGCGAAGAAAAAGGTCGTCACGGTGGATTGGAACGAGGATATCCAGGACGTCGCCGCTCTTCTCGGGAAGAAGCGGATCAAGAAGCTCCCGGTCGTACGGGGCGGGGTGCTGGTCGGCATCATCAGCCGGGGCAACGTCATTCGCCATGCGTTCACGAATTTGTTGTGATCGCCTTGCCATGCCGCAAGTCAAAGGCCGCGCCCGCTCGCAAGGAGTCAGGCACGGCCTTCGGGTTCCCCGTCTTAATCCGTCTTAGTACGAGTGTTCCTTCTTGCGAACAAGAATGATCGCGCCGCCGGCGATGACGAGCAGGGCGGCGATGATCGGGCGGGACATCGACAGGCTATTGAACAGGTAGCCGACCGAGAACACGGCGAAGAACAGCACGGACAGGCCGCTTAAGATCGCGATCGGAATCATCAGCCAGCGGTTGCGGCTGCCGAACCAGTACAGCTCGAACAGGCCGAAGGCGACGGCGAGCAGGAAGCCCGGCCAGGTGATGGCCCAGGCGCCGGTCAGCGCCGATAGCTGGCAGACGACTCCCGCGACGAACAGAATGCCGCCCGGCACGAGCATGCCGACTCCGCGGCGGTTCAGCATGAAGAAGTACATCCAGTGGAAGAACACGCCCATCGGGATGACGAACATCGTCGGCCAGCCGTAAGCGAATACGGTTCCCGTATTGAAGGAGCGGTCCCCCTGGGAGAATAACAGGATACCCAACACGATCAGCAGCGCGCCAACAATCCAACCTCGATTGATGCTCATTTGCGACTCTCTCCTTTTTTCCACAGATAATAACGATCTCTCGTGTCCATTCAAGCTTCCATATGCTCTAACTGTAACACGGATTCCGCACGTCCGCCCCCAACCGGGGAGGGGAACCGGGATCGGGCGGCGGCCCGATTGACAAAGTCTCGCACTTGTGTATTTGCCCTAACTCTGGGACAATGATAGGCAGAATGCGGAATGGTTGAAGCGAGGTATCCTAATGAATAAAGCATCCATCTACGGATTGACCCAGGAGCAGTTGGCCGATTGGCTGGCTGAACGGGGGCATAGAAGATCGCGGGCGACCCCGGTGTGGGAGCAGCTCTATCGGAAGCGGGTCGGCAGCTTCGCGGAGATGACGGACGTGAACGCGGAATGCCGCTCGTTGCTGGAAGAGAACTTCGCCTTCGAGACGATGACGGAGCATCTGAAGCAGGTGTCGGCGGACGGCACGCGCAAGTTCCTCTTCCGGCTGGCGGACGGCAACCTGATCGAGACGGTGCTCATGAAGCACAAGTTCGGCCTGTCCGTCTGCGTCACCACGCAGGTCGGCTGCAACATCGGCTGCAGCTTCTGCGCGAGCGGGCTGCTCAAGAAGAGCCGGGACCTGACGGCCGGCGAGATCGTCGAGCAGATCATGCGGGTTCAGCTCGATCTCGACGCGCTCGGCCAAGGCGAGAAGGTCAGCCACATCGTGGTGATGGGCATCGGCGAGCCGTTCGACAACTTCGCGCACGTGCTGAACTTCATCCGCGTGGTCATCGACCATAAGGGGCTGGCGATCGGCTCGCGCCACATCACGGTGTCGACGAGCGGTCTGGCGGACAAGATTCGCGAATTCGCGGATACGGGCCTTCAGGTGAACCTGGCGATCTCCCTCCATGCGCCGAACGACGAGCTGCGGACGCGGATCATGAAGATCAACCGGGCGATCCCGATCGCGAAGCTGATGGCCGCCATCGACTACTTCCTCGAGAAGACGAACCGGCGGACAACGATCGAGTACATCCTGCTGAGGGACGTGAACGACCGCGTCGAACACGCGAACGAACTGGCCGATCTGCTGGGCGAGTCGCGCCGCTCCCTGCTCAACGTGAACCTGATCCCGTACAACCCGGTCGACGAGCACAGCCAGTACCAGCGGACCGATGCGGAGGACGTCAGAGCCTTCTACGACACGTTGAAAAAGAGAGGAGTCAGCGTCAGCGTTCGTCTCGAGCACGGAGCGGACATCGACGCCGCTTGCGGGCAGCTGCGCAGCAAGCAGATCAGGAAGGATAGCCGACCGGCCGAAGCCGCCCTATCGTAGGGCGGTTTTTCTTCGTTCGAGGCTCTTGAAGAGGAGACGGATGAGCGGCGGAATGGCGAAGTAGATAAACCAGGTGCGGAAGATCTGATAGCCGGTCACGATGGCGATGTCCGCGCGAACCTCGTGCGCGATGATGCCCATCTGGTCCATGCCGCCCGGCGACATGCTCAGGAAGGCGGTCATCGGGGAGACCGGATGCAGCGCGGTCAGCATGGCGCTCAGCCCGAACGCGCAGGCGAGCAGCAACGCTCCGCTCAGCAGCGCCAGCGAGACGAGCCGCAGCTTGTTCTCCAGCTTCTCCGGGCGGAGCAGCAGGCCGACGTAGGTGCCGATCAGAAGCTGGGCGGCGTTCAGCGCCGCGGTCGGCAGCGCGGGGCCGTCGAGCCCGATGCCTTGGACGATCGCGGTGACGACCATCGGCCCGATCAGAGCGGCCGACGGGAAGCGGACCCGCTGGCCCAGCCAGGCCGCCGCCGTGCAGAGAACCGCGAACAGCGGGAAGTTCGGGAGCAGGCCGCTCCAGGCGGGGGACGTCTCCGTCACGATAAGGCTTGCGTCGTGCGCGCCGCCGAACACGGGGCTGAAGACGAGCAGCGGGACGCAGAAGATGATCATCATCAGCCGCGATACCTGCAGGAAGGTGACGACCGTGATGTCAATCCCCTTGGTCTCTTCCGCCAGGATAAGCATCTGGTTCATTCCGCCGGGGATGCTGCCCATAAGCACGGTCGGGAAAGGAATTCCGGTCAGCCGCGAGACGGCCCAGCCGATCGCCGTGCTGGCGATCAGCAGCAGCGTCGTCAGGAGCAGCATGGTCGGCAACTGATGGCCCATCTGGCGCAGCGTATCCGCCGAGAACGACAGCCCGATCGAGTAGCCGATCAGCACCATCGCGACGTTGCGCAGCGGGCGGGGCCAGCGCGGCTGGAAGAGGCGGGGCATCCGGGTGCCGAGGAAGGCGGCGATCATCGGGCCGAGCAGCCAGGGAAGCGGAATGCCGACAACGTCGAAGAGCCAGCCGCCCGCCAGGCTTAGCAGGACCGTGAGAACGAGATTCTTCACGACGGCTTCCGCTTCGCGGCGGGCCCCAGTTCAAGCTCGTCCCGTTCCGCCCGGGTCAGCTTCGCCTGCACGAGAAGGTAGGAGACCTCGAGCATCTCCGCGATCACGGCATCCGGAACGCTTCCGTCGAGAAGCACGGTGTTCCAGTGCTTCTTATTCATATGGTAGCCCGGCAGCACGGAGCCGGGGTAGCTCTCGCGCTGCAGCCAGGCTTCGTCCGGCGACGTCTTCAGGTTGACGCTCGGCGAGCCGGAGCTGGCGCCGATCAGAGCGAACATCTTGCTGCCGACGAACAGGACCGGCATGTTCGGGTCGAACGGATGCTTTACGCTCGTTCCGGGATAGGCCAAGCCGAGCTCGATCAACCGTTGCGGACTTAATCTTGTGTGCGATTCGCTCATGACGGCGATTCCTCCTCGGAGAACAATTCGATGAAGCGCTGGGCGCTCTTGGACAGGTAACGGTCCTTCAGCCAGACGATGCCGACTTCGGACTGGAAGTCGGCGTCCGCGATGCCGCGGACCACAATGTCGCCGAGCGGGAAGGAGTCGATCACCGAGCGGGGTAGCAGGGTGACGCCGATTCCGGCGGCGACGAAGGCGATGATGATCGCCACGCTGGAGCATTCGCACAGGATGGAGGGATTCAGCCCGCTCACCCGGAATTGGCGGATGACCTTCTCGTGCATTCCCTTCGTCTGATCCGTCTTCAGCGTAAGGAACGGATAGTCCGCGAGGTCCGACATCCGCAGAACGTCCGGAGGCGGAGCGGGGAACCAACTGCGCGGCAGGATGGCGACGAACGGGTCGGAGGGCAGCCGCTTGATCGAGTAGCGCTCCTCGTCCAGCCCCGCCTCGAACGGAAGGCGCGAGACGATCAGCTCGATCTGCCTCGCGTCGAGATAATGCCCGAGCAGGAAGTGGTCTCCTTCCTGGATTTTGTATGTGACGCGCGGGTAGCGCCGCCCGAATTCGCGAATTCTATGGGGGAGCAGAGAGATGCAGGAGACGACGGCCCCGATGGCGAGCGTGCCGACGAGCCCTTCTTCGAGCTGTCTGATCTCCGACAGCGTCTCGTCGAACCGGCCGAGCAGCTCCTCGGCTCGCTTCTTAAGAAGTTGTCCGGCCGACGTCAGCGTGAAGCTGCGGCCGCTGCGGTCGAAGAGGAGGACACCCAGCTCCTCCTCCATCAGCTTAAGCTGGCGGCTCAGCGGGGGCTGCTCCATGTTGAGCGCCTTCGCCGCCCGGGTCACTTGCCCGAGCTCGGCCACCGCGAGGAAATAACGAAGCTGACGCAGGTCCACCTCTTCGCCTCCCAACGCATACCGCAAAAGTATCAATAACGTATCATACCGATATTTTAAATATAGTCGAAAACTTGTTATCATAAAAGGACAATCTATTCTGAAAAAAATAATCTATTCTGAGCGAAGGAAGGCTGTACACAATGGGATGGGCAATCGAGATCGAACGCACAACAACGCCTAAGCAGAAGCCGAAGGTTGGCGAGCTGGGCTTCGGCAAGTATTTTACCGATCATATGTTTATTGCGAATTACGACGAGGGCCAGGGCTGGCATCATCCCCGGATCGTACCGTACCAGCCGATCTCCCTCGATCCGGCGGCCAAGGTGTTCCACTACGGGCAGACCGTATTCGAGGGACTCAAGGCGTACCGCACGTCGGACAACGGCATTCAACTATTCCGTCCGAACAAAAATATACAACGGCTGAACTTGTCCAACGACCGGCTCAGCATTCCCGGGCTGGACGAAGAGCTGTTCATGGAAGCGCTCACGCAGCTTGTTCGCATCGACAGCGACTGGATTCCGGGCGAGCCGGAGACTTCCCTGTACATTCGTCCTTACGTCATCGCGACGGAGCCGCTGCTCGGGGTATCTCCGTCCAAGCAGTATCTGTTCATGATTATTCTGTCGCCGGTCGGCTCTTACTACGCGGAAGGCATCAACCCGGTCAGCATTCACGTCGAGTCCCACTACGTTCGCGCGGTGGAGGGCGGCGTCGGCACGGCCAAGACCGCGGGCAATTACGCGGCCGGGCTGAAGGCGCAGGAAGGCGCGTCGGCCAAGGGGTATTCCCAGGTGCTCTGGCTCGATGGCGTGCATCGCCGTTACGTTGAGGAAGTCGGCAGCATGAACGTCTTCTTCAAGCTCGGCGACAAGGTGGTTACCCCTGTGCTGAACGGCAGCTTCCTGGCCGGCATCACGCGCGATTCGACGCTGACATTGCTCCGGCATTGGGGCGTTGCGGTCGAGGAGCGGCCGATTCTGATCGACGAACTCGTCGAGGCTTGCCGCAGCGGCGAGCTCGTCGAAGCGTTCGGCACCGGCACGGCCGCGGTCATCTCGCCGATCGGGGAGCTCAGCTACGAGGACGAGCGGCTGGTCATCGGCGGCGGCGAGACCGGACCGCTGTCGAAGCGGCTGTACGACACACTGACCGGAATTCAATACGGCAGCGTCGAAGATCCGTTCGGCTGGATGGTGCGGCTGTAATGCTCGCCATTACCGAATACAGCGTCGAGCGGGTGCCGGACCCGTTCGGCATTCTCTCCGGCCAGCGATACGAGTTTATAATCGACATCGACGTTGCGGAGGACGACGAGCTGATCTCCGAGAACGGAGTCAGCATCCGCGTCGTCTACAAGGAGGACGGGGAGCAATCGGGCATCGTCCGGTACGAGCTGCTCGAGCGGACGTCGCGCCGATACCTGGACTTCGAGGTGGAGCCGGAGGAGGAAGCGGAGCTCGCCGCGTTCTGCCGCGAGCATCTGGCCGAGGCGGACGAGTGAGCGAAGCAAGAGAATAAGCGGAACAAGAGAAGCGGGATCTCCGCGGGGCGCAATGCTCCGGCGGGGGATTCCGCTTTTTGTGCGGGGCTGCCGGTCAGCGGCAGACGGCGATATGGCGAACGAAGGAGGAGCCCTTCCTCGCTTCGCAGCGATCCTCGATCGCGAAGCCGGCTTCGGCAAGCTCCTTCGCGATATCCCGATGGGAGATGACGACCGCCCGGCGGGCGATTCTTCTCGCCTCCCGAAGAATGAGCCGTTCGGAGTCCTCGGATATTCTCGTCACGTGATTATAAGGCAGGTCGATGACAGCCGCGTCGTATTCCTCGCGGATGTCCTCGATGGAGCCGAGGGACACTTCTGCCGCGAGGCCGAAGTGCGCAAGGTTCTCCCGCGCGCCGCTGACCGCGAGCGGGTTGATGTCCCGGCCGACGATATCGATCCCCATTGATCTCGCTTCCACGAGAACGGTGCCGATCCCGCAGCACGGATCGATCGCCCGAATCCCTTCCGGTTGCGGAGCGGCCAGGTTGGCGACGGCTCTCGCCACCCGGGTCGGAAGCGCGATGGAGTAGTCTCTCGGCTTCTTCGCATGCGCCAGCCAGATCGCCCTGTTGCTCTCGCAAGGGCCCAAGTACCAGCGTCCCTCGCAACGAACCAAGCCGAACACCTGGTCGGGCCGGCGAACGTCTACTCGCCCCCGAATGGCGGCGCCCGCCTCCCTCTCCAGCTTCCTTCGCTGCTCGTATTCGATTTTGCCGCCGGGGGTGGGATCGTTCGTCTTTAAGCAGACGACCTTGAACGACAGCCGCTCCTCCGGCGGCAGACGCGACGCCTCGCGCATCAGCTCTGCGAAGTCGGCACCCTCGCAGATCGGTTCGATCCGTTCGCGGATGAAGGGGCTGCGGCTCGGGTCGACCCTGGCGCCGCTGCGCAGCACGGACGCGCCGGGCCGGGGCTCGGCTTGCGCTTGCAGAAGCGTCTTCAGCTCAAGCCGGCACAGCGACGCCTCGTCCTCGTGGCAGGCATACGTGTACAAGTAGTGCGATGAGGGCATGGCTATCCCGCCTTTCCGTTCCTTCACCATAGCGGCTTTCCCGGGAGAATGCAAAGGAGGGGCGGCAGGATTCTCCTGGCGGATGGAGAATGGATAGATTGAAAGACTCGGCAGGGCACGGCAGGATGCGGAAGGGCTCGGAAGGGCTCGGAGGGGCTCGGAAGGGCGAAGCGTGGAAGGGGAGAGTTCGAGGTTGCAGGGGCGGCAACGGGGAATTGTCGGCATAATTGCTTCTCTGCGCGCGTATAGTGGAACCACTCCCGGGCTGAAGCGACGGAGGGCCGGTGCTCACGGAATAATGTAAGCGCTGACAATGGGCTGCGAAGAAGGAAAGCAACCGAGGATTCCATGGGAGGGGATCGAAGTGGGAACGCGACTGTTAGCCGAGCAGATCATCAAGCAGAAGTATCCGCACCTCCGTTATATCCGCGTGCACACCCGCGCTCGCAATTCGGCCGATATTTATGCATGGAACGACGACCTGCAGTTGCCGGATAAGGATCGCTACGAGCTGGGGCAGTTCGCGGCTTCCTACTTGACCCCCTACGTATGCTTCCATATCAAGGCGTACTGCATGCTGAAGGAGGATCGGGTGCCGCGAGTCGACGAGCTGCCGGAGCCGATCTACAAAGCCGCGCTGAACCGTTGCCTGGATCAGGAACGGATTCTGTCGCTGGTAGGCGGAATGTTCGCGAATGGCCGGTTGATGTTCCGTTGCTACGACCCTGTCGCGGGCAAAGTCCATCTCGACCTCTGGCCGAACGCTTCCGTGACCGACATTGAGAAGGAACTGCTTGACCGTTATTTGAGGGAGCTGCTTCCGCTCGGCTCGATGTACGAGGTGACGTATCGATGACAATAGGCCGAGATTCTCGCCTATATATTTGGGGAATGTTAACGAATAGTACCCTTTTTTACAGTATCTTTTGAACTGAATGTCGTGGGAAAATGCCGGAATCATGAGACTTCCATATTATGAATTCGGTTCCAAAGGCCGATATATAGCAGATAGGGTTTTGTTGGAAAATAAAGTAACGACTACGTATAGAAGCTGCGGGTTAGGCTGAAGGGAGCAGGAAGTCAGATGGAGGAATGGATCGACAGGGTCGTGAAGCACGACATCATCAAGTCGGGCCTCGTGCTGGTGGCTGCGGGAACTCGCTTGGATCTTACGCATATGAAGCTGCTGGAGCAGCACCGCGTGGATTTCTCGGAACTGATATTGCTTCCTTATGGGGCGGAGCTGGCGCAACGTCCGCCGATCAAGAGCATGCAGCAAGCTTCTTCTTACTCCAAGGGGTTGTTCGACGATATCAAGCGGACCCGCAAGGTTCCCCTGATGGACATTAAGAACGAATTGATCCCCCTTGTCTCGGAGATCGCCTCGTATCAGAGCGTGTTCAACCTGATCGAGCTGATCAAGGCGAAGGGTGAATATACGCATCAGCACAATATTGCCGTAGGGGTCATCTCCACGATGATCGGCCGCTGGATGGAGCTAAGCGAGTCGGAGCTGACGCTGCTTACGCTTGCGGGGACCCTGCACGATATCGGCAAGGTAAGAGTCTCGGACGAGCTGCTCAATAAGCCCGGCAAGTTGAGCGCGGAGGAGTACGGGGAGATCAAGCTGCATACCCGCCACGGCTACGAGATTCTGAGCGAGACGGTGGGGCTGAACCCGCGCGCCGCGCTTGTCGCCCTGCAGCATCACGAACGGGCGGACGGGCAAGGCTACCCGCTGAAGCTGAGGAACAGCCAGGTCGATCCGCTGAGCCGAATCGTGGCGGTTGCCGATGTTTTCCACGCGATGTCATCGAAGCGGCCGTACCACGAAGCGCTGCCGTTCCACGAGGTGGTGACGCAGATGCGGGCGGGGGCGTTCGGAGAGCTGGACAGCAAGGTCGTGAACGTATTCCTCGAGAAGCTGTTCGTCCATCTGATCGGGCATCAGATCAAGCTGACGGACGGCCGCTGGGGAGAAGTCGTCTACCTGAACCCGCACGACGATCTGCATCCGCTGGTCAAAGTGGAGGAGACGTTCGTCGACTTGAGCCAGATCCGGGATTTGCATATCCTGGAGATCGTTCTGTAATATTGTGCGACCAAGACCTGATGGCATAGGAAGCTCCTCTCGGGGGATAATGAGCGTAAAGGAATAGGAGAACCGAACGCCATGGGCAACGCAATGACGAATGAGCAAGTGACTTCCATTCTGGAGGGCAAGATCCAACTGATCGAGACGGCGGAGGGCGCGCTGTATCTGGTCGGTCCGATCAAGCTTCCGGTTAACCTCAAGGGCAGGACGGTCCACTTCCACTGGTACTGCTGGCTGGACTGCAAGGAAGCGACCGATGACTTCGGCCGAATTATCGAGAAGCTGATCTCCATCAATCTGGCGGAATTCCAGCAGTCGAGCGTTCTGGCGTACGGAGACTTCGCCGAAGCGGACGAGGCTCTTATTCGGATGCACTCCATCTGCCATACGGGGGACATATTCGGCAGCAAGCGGTGCGACTGCGGCTTCCAGTTGAAGCAATCCATGCAGATGATCGCCGATCACGGAGCGGGGGCGCTGTTCTATCTCGCCAATCACGAAGGACGCGGCATCGGCCTGTTCGGCAAGGCGCTCGCCTACATTCTTCAAGAGAACGGCTACGACACCGTTGACGCCAACCTCCGGCTCGGCTTCGCGGACGATTCACGGGACTATCGCGACGCAATCGCAGTGCTGCGGCAGCTCCGCACGAAGCCGGTGACGCTGATTACGAACAATCCGAAGAAGCTGGAAGCGCTGGAGCGCGCGGGAATGAACGTAGCTGGCCGTCGTTCGCTGTGGGGCGACCAGTCGGAATACAACAAGAAGTACCTTCAGACGAAGATCGGCCGGTCCGGCCATCTGGGAGAGAGCAGTTGCAACAACGACTGATGCTGCGAGACTGCAAGGATGCAGAATACGCGCGGAAGGAAGCACAAGGACGCGGAATGCGCGGAAGGAAGCAGAAGGACGCAAAATGACAGGAATAAAGCAGAATAAAGGATGACAAAAAACGAGGGCGTTCCCCAGGTCTGATAGCGACCGGTGAGCGCCCTTCGATTAGAAAGCTTGCCCGAATGTGCCTTGGAACAGCACTTCTTGAACCGGCTTGCGCGGAGACGGCACCTCGCGCTCGGCCAGACCTTCCGGCAGTGCGTCGCTCGGGCCTTGGTAGCCGATGGCGACCAGCGCCTGGATCGCGTAGCTCTCCGGAATGCCGAGCGCCTCGCGCGCCTTGGCGAAGTCGAAGCCGGTCATGGCGTGCGTGACCAGCCCTTGGCGTACGGCTTCATGAGCCAGCGTGCCCCAAGCTGCGCCCGTGTCGAACGCGTGCGACGGGAACGGCCCCTTCTCGGTCTCGGTGTTGGACACGATCAGGAAGAGGACCGGCGCCTTCTTGCACCAATTCAAGTTGAATTCGCCGATGAACGTGTAGAAGCGCTCCCGTTCTTCCGGGGAAGCGGCGACGATGAATCTCCACGGCTGGAAGTTGAACGCGGACGGCGCGAAGCGAGCCGCTTCGAAGACGCTGAGCAGCGTCTCTTCCGGGATAGCCTTCTCGAGGAAGGAACGCGGGGACCAACGGTTGACATTGACCGAATCGATGGAATGAGCGGTCGGGCGTTGCTGAGCGAGCAAATCTTGTGCAATTGCCATAGTGAAGCTGCCTCCTTCAAAGCGTATGATTGATGCTCTCTGGCTGCCAAGCATAATGCTGGTCACGAGAAACATGGATGAAGCTATTATAACAAACAACATTACGAATTTATAGCAACTTGTGAAAAGTTATTTATTGGACGCGTCGACAAGGGGCCGGGGCTGGATGCGACAGTGCGCAGGTTATGGGCCGATTCGATCCCAAGAGGATATCATAATCGAATATCCCTCGGCTTATTCCTCTATTCCTCGCGAAGCTTCTCCGACATCGTCGTTGGCCGCGTCGTCGGGCATCCGCTTCCCACAACACTCCCCCTCCCCCGACGAAGGAAGCCTCCGAACGAATGCCTGACCGCACCTCACACCTCGATCCCCAAGCGCAACCCGCGAATGAATGCTAAAAACCTCTATGACAACAGGGACCGCAGTAGCCCCAACTAATCAGTCGCCCCCAACTAATGAAGATTTTCCGTGTGCGGCCATCCATAATGACGAAATGCCTGCTGTGGAGAAGTCGGGTGGACGGAGGGCGCAGGGCGAAGTTGGTGGAGGAAGTCCAATCATTCGAGCGCGGAGAGGCGAAGGGGCGTAGTTGGTGGAGGAATTCGCATATGTGCGGGAAACTCGTACAACGATGCTCCAAAGTGGCGGTTGAAGGTCGAGATGTACGGGAAATCGGTATAACGAAGCTTCGGAGTGGCGTTGGAGGGGGAGATGTGCGGGGAATCGGTATAACGAAGCCTCGAAGTGGCGGTTGAAGGTCGAGATGTCCGGGAAATCGGTATAACGAAGCTCCGAAGTGGCGGTTGGAGCGGGAGATGTGCGGGGAATCGGTACAACGAAGCCTCGAAGTGGCGGTTGGAGGGGGAGATGTGCCGGCCGTACAACGAAGCCTCGAAGTGGCGGTTGGAGGTCGAGATGTACGGGAAACCCGTACAACGATGCCCCGAAGTAGCGGTTGGAGGGGGAGCTGTGCGGGGAATCGGTACAACGAAGCCTCGGAGTGGCGGTTGAAGGCCGAGATGTGCGGGGAATCGGTATAACGAAGCTCCGAAGAGAGGTTGAAGCTGCCTTTGTTCCGCATTTCTTGCTCTCGTCGCCGCCGTTACGCTCCCTAATGCTCCCCACCTCTGTCTCGCTTCTCACCAAGATGCCCAATGAATACGAAAAATCACATACATGAGGAGGTTGGAGGGACTTCGGAGCGCGATAAGTGTGAAAAACCACATACAATGCCTCGATTCGAGGAGAAAACTGCGAATGAATACGAAAAATCACATACATGAGGCGGTTGGAGGGGGTTCGGAGCGCGATAAGTGTGAAAAACCACATACAATGTCTCGATTCGAGGAGAAAACTGCGAATGAATGCGAAAAATCGCATATATGAGGCGGTTGGAGGGGGTTTGAGGCACGATGAGATGGTAGAGGCGGCCAGAAAGGGTGTGTCGAGTCGGGAGTGTTTCCGGTTCTGTTCGTCGCGGCGAGGGCGGGCCGACTAGACTATACCGTAACTTGGGCATCTGGCGCGTCGTGAGGCGGTTGGGAGGTCCTGAGCGAGAGGGAGAGGAGGCATAATGGTTTGAAATGGTCGATGCCCACGTCCCTCTCGCTTGATTGCTACGAAAAGTAGCGCGCTTTAGGGGGAGGCGAGAAGAGGGGAGGTATGGAGAGGAGAGAAGGGGCAAGAAGAGGCTGGAAAAGGAAGAGGAAGAGGAAGAGGTGCGCCGACGCAAAAGGCGCCTCCCCAGTCCTGGCGGGTGTCCGCGAAGGTACGAGGAGGCGCCTGCTTCGGATGACTTCAGATTTGCTTCTTTACGATCGGGACCCATACTTCGCAGCGGTAGTCCGGCGAGGTGGTGTCGCCGTCGGGGTATACTTCGAGCTCCGGCCCGGCAGCGTGCTCATACCCCGTAGAGGGGAACCACTCCTCGAAGATGCGCCGCCATACGTCCTGGATCGCGTGCGGCATCGGACCGATGGAAGGGAACACGGCCCAGGTGGCGGCCGGAATCGTGAATTCCTTCCATTGTTCATCGGCCGGTCGGTCGTCATTCTCAGCCGCGATCCAATAATCGAAGCGCTCGTTCGCCAGGTCCATGTCGCCGCAGATGCCGAGAAGCTCCTTGCCCGGGCACGCCTCCACGAGTTTTCCAATCGTGCCGTCGCTATGCGCTTGTTGCCAGAACCTCGGGATTTCCCGGCTGTTCTGCCCATCTGTCGTCGTGGTTGCGATCTTGACTCCGATCGTCCGCACGGCGGGGCGGTCTATGATTCGATAGTCCATGTCTTGAGCTCCCTTCAGAGATAGGTGGAAGGAGAGGCGGGGGAACGCCTTCAGCGGAATGCCCCGCTCGCGGGCGTCGGTCGGCGAGATTCCGTGCGCCTTGCGGAACGCCTTGGCGAACGACTCGGGAGACTCGTAGCCGTACTTCAGCGCGATATCCACGACCTTGGACGAAGTGCTCGCCAGCTCTTGGGCCGCCAAGGTCAGCTTCCTTCTGCGAATGTACTCGGCGACGGTGAAGCCCGTGAGCATGTGGAACATCCTCTGGAAGTGGAACGGGGAGGAATACGCTTCCCGCGCCAGCTCCTCGATGTCCGTCTTCCCTTCCATTCGGGACTCGATGAGGGAGATCGCCTTCGCCATCCGATCCAGCCATTCCATTCGGTCCCCTCCTTCAGCACTTATGCTACCATGGCTGTCGCCGCTGTTCCTGTCCTGCCGTGCTCTCGTCGGACCGATTCAAGACCGATCAACTGTCTTCTTAATTCTACCGCAAGCCAGCCGGGCTTGACAGGGGCCATTCGAATTCGGGACAATCGAGCCAAGTGTCAAGTCGCAGGTTAGGGACGGGAGGGTTCGATTGTCATGCAGCCATTCACACAACGCGTTATCTCCGTTATTCGCAGCATTCCCCCCGGGCGGGTCATGAGCTATGGGCAGGTCGCCGCCGCGGCGGGAAGCCCCCGGGCGGCCCGGCAGGTTGTGCGCATTCTGCATTCGTCGAGCGAGAAGCACGGGCTTCCGTGGCATCGGGTCGTGAACAAGCTGGGCGAGGTGGCGATCCAGGAGGAGGAAGGCCGCTATACGCAGCGTGTGCTGCTGGAGGGAGAAGGGGTGGAATTCGGCCTCGGGGGAAGAATAGATCTGGAGGAATACGCGCATATTCCGGAGCTGGAGTCAGAGCCGGAGCCGGACGAGGTTGACACCGACCCGGACGACATCCTATAATTCGAGTGTGAGAAAAGGGAACCAAATGGTTTCATATCGACATAACGAGAATAGGAGGGCTTGTATACGTATGAGTCGCAATAAGAACGGCCAAGGGAACGACACAGCCGATTCCTTGCCCGAGATTCGTCAGGTAGAGCGGCTGAAGGCTCCGATCGAGAAGGTCTGGAACGCCGTCTCTACGGCGGAGGGCCTGTCCGCCTGGTTTATGCCGAACGACCTGCAGGCGGTCGTCGGCCATGAATTCCATCTGAACGCGGGGCCGTTCGGCCAATCGCCGTGCAAGGTGACGGAGGTGGACCCGCCGCACCGCTTGTCGTTCGAATGGGGCAAGGACTGGACGCTGACGTTCGAGCTGAAGGAGCTCGAGGGAGGCACCGAGTTCACGCTTATTCACGCCGGATGGGACCCGGACAAGGCGACCGAGTTCGGAGAAGCGCACCGCCTCGTGCGCGAGCGGATGGCCGGCGGCTGGGTCGGCATCGTCGCGAAGTTCCGCAGCCTGATCGAGTCATGACCGGCTCTGCGGCGCCGAAGCACGACGTGTTCCAGGCGATCGCCGATCCGACGCGCCGGAGCCTGCTCCGGCTGCTTGGCGAAGAGGAACTGCCGGTGAACGCGATCAGCAGTCACTATCCGATGACGCGGACGGCCGTCTCCAAGCATCTGCGGATTCTCTCGGAGGCGGGGCTCGTCAAGGAGCGGAAGGTCGGCCGCGAGACGCGTTACCGGCTGGAGCCCGAGCCGCTTCGCGAGCTGCAGGAATGGCTTGCGTATTACGAGCGGTTCTGGAGCAACAAGCTGGCAGCGCTCAAGCGGTTCGTGGAGGATGACGAGACGTAAGGTATGCCTCCCGTTCGCAGGGGGCAGGTTAATGGGGGCGCATTCCTTGGAACGATTCCGGGAATGCGCCCCCATTCCCATCTAATCAGAGGTATTCCTGCCCATGAACAAGCAACGACCATCCTCACCGTCGCGGGGGCGCTTCGACGGGCAGACATGGCTGCTGCTCGTCGTCAACGGACTGTTCGTGACGGCCCAGGCGCTGTCCGGCACGTTCCTCGGCGTTTATCTATGGAAGGCCAGCGGCAACTTCGTTCTGCTCGGCTGGTTCACGCTCATCGGCCACGCCTGCATGGCGCTGACGTTCTGGCTGGCGGGGCACGAGGTGAAGCGCGGCCGCAAGATGACGGTTCTCCGGCTGGGCATCGCTTCTTCCGCGGTGTTCTATTCGCTCGTGCTCCTGTTCGGCGCCGGAGCGATCCAGTACATCTGGCTGCTCGGCATCGTGCAGGGGCTCGCCGCCGGGCTCTTCTGGCTCGCGTTCAACACGCTCTACTTCGAGGTGACCGATGCCGACAACCGGGACCGCTTCAACGGGTTCGCGGGCGTCTTCGGAGCGCTGGCCGGAATGATTGCGCCCTGGTGCTCCGGGCTCGTCATCTCCCGGATGCAGGCGGACAGCGGGTATCGGGTCATCTTCATGACCTCTCTGGGCATCTTCGCCTTCGGGGTCGTCCTCAGCTTCTTCCTGCGGAATCGCAAGCCGGAGGACGGCTATGAGTGGCGGCACTCGCTTAACGTTCTTCAAGAAGCGGGCACTCCGTGGCGGAAGGTGGTTCCGGCGCTGGCCGCCCAAGGGCTGCGCGAGAGCGTGTTCGGTCTCATGATCGGGCTGCTCGTCTATATCAGCACGAAGAGCGAGCTTCAGCTCGGCAACTTCACGCTGCTCACTTCCGGAATCAGCTCCGTCAGCTACTTCGCCGTCGGCCGCTGGCTGAAGCCGCAGTGGCGCGTCCGCGGCCTGTTCGCGGGAGCTCTCGTCATGTCCGCGGCGGTGATTCCCTTCTTCCTCGGCATCGACTTCGGCATTATGCTGACGTTCGGCATCGCTGTCGGGCTGTTTATTCCGTTCTACATGATTCCGATGACGTCCGCGGTGTTCGATCTGATCGGCCGCGACGAAGCGAGCGCGAAGCTGCGCGTCGAATATATCGTGCTACGCGAGCTGTCGCTCAATGCGGGACGAATCGTCGGCATGCTTGCCTTCATCGCGACCGTCAACCTTACCCGGGCTCCGCTGGCGCTGACCGCCTTCCTGTTCGTGATCGGCTGCTCTCCGCTTGTCAGTTGGCTGCTCATGCGTCCGTTCCTCGCAGGCACGGCCCGCCGGACGGAGAAGGCGAATCCGGAGCCCGCCTAGAGGCATGTTCATGAGCCCTTGATCTCTGATACAATGGATAAGATTGAAGAACATCCGGAGGAGAGAGACATCCTGGAGCCAAGAACGAATTCGGATCGACTCATCGCGAAGGTGTGCATATTGGCTGGCAAAATCATGATGGAGAACGGAGCCGAGACATACCGGGTGGAGGATACGATGAAGCGGATTGCCGATTCGTTCGGTCTGCCCCGGTCGCAGTGCTTCGTTACGCCCACGGGCATTATGTTCTCGATAGAAGGAATCGTGCCGGATACCCGGCTGGTAGGCATCTCCGAGCGGTCTACGGACCTTCGCAAGGTCGCGGAAGTGAATGCGATCTCCAGGCGGATCGGAGCGGGCGAGCTGGCGCCGGAGCAGGCGTTGGAGCTCCTGGCTCGGGTCGAGGCTTCCCGGGAAGGCATCGCCCCCTGGCTCCGCACGGTATCCGCCGCGCTCGCAAGCGGATGCTTCCTGATCATGTTCGGAGGGCAATGGGCCGACTTCCTGCCGGCGATCGTTGCCGGCGGCCTGGGCTATGCCACGGTCTTCCGGGCTCAGCGGTTCTTCTCGCTGAAGCTGTTCGCCGAGGTTATGGCCGCCATCGTCGTCGGCCTGCT
This sequence comes from Cohnella fermenti, assembly GCF_004801405.1. Taxonomy (GTDB): domain Bacteria; phylum Bacillota; class Bacilli; order Paenibacillales; family Paenibacillaceae; genus Cohnella; species Cohnella fermenti. The sequence goes on along the minus strand of NZ_SSOB01000002.1, from coordinate 232,696 downwards.
GGCCTGTCTGTTCGTGGCAACGGGAATCGGTCGGGAGCTGAACACGCTTATCATCGGTTCCGTCATGCCGCTCGTGCCCGGGGTGCTGATCACGAACGCCGTACGCGACCTGATGGCGGGGCACTATGTGTCCGGCCTGTCGAAGGGGGCGGAAGCGTGTCTGACCGCGCTCGCCATCGGCACGGGCATCGCCGTTGTCCTCTCCTTCTACGGAGGAGAGGGGGTGATTCCATGACGCTCCTAACGATCGTAGAGCAGGTGGCGACCAGCTTCGTCGCTGCGGCGGGCTTCGCCGTCCTGTTTAACGTTCCCGCGAGGAACATCGCGTATTGCGGCATCGCGGGCATGGCGAGCTGGATGGCGTATCGCCTCCTTCTGGAGGGGGGAGCGGACCCGATCGCCGCGACCTTGGCCGCCTCCTTCGTCGTCTCGGTGCTCAGTCAACTGTTCGCCAGAACGTTCCGGACTCCCGTCATTGTTTTCCTCATCTCGGGCATTGTGCCGCTCGTACCCGGCGGAGTCGCCTACGACGCGATGCGGAACGTCGTGGAGCACCAATACGATCTGGCGGTTCAGCTCGCGTTCGAAGCGTTTATGCTGTCCGGCTCGATCGCCTTCGGCATTCTGTTCTCGGAAGTGTTCAATCAAGTGATCCGCAGGCTGCGGACCAGAAGTTAACAGGTGGAATAGGGGAGAGGGGAAGCTAAGATGACGGCAGGAATATTGGCTCACCTGGTCGGGAGCCGGCCCTATCGGGAGCTGGCCAAGGAAGTGGCCGCACGGGGATTCCCGTACATGCAGCTCGCCTTGTCCAAGGCAATCACGGATGTGGACTTCTCGCTGGGGAAGCTGAGCCCCGGGCTCGGCAATGAAGTGGGCGGAGCGTTCGCCGAGAATGGCGTGCGCATCGCGGTGCTTGGCTGCTATGCCAGCCTGATCGACCTCGATGACGAGACGTACCGGCACAATGTCGACCGGTTCAAGGAGCATCTCCGCAACGCGCGCCACTTCGGGGCGCCGATCGTCGCGACCGAGGTCGGGGTGCCGCCGGCGAGGGACCCGGAGCTGCTGAAGAAGCATTGGGACCGTCTTCATGCGGCCATGGACGAGCTGGTCGAAGAAGCCGAACGCTTCGGGGCGATCATCGGCCTGGAGGCGGCCCAGAACCACCTCATCGATTCGCCGGAGACGATGGCCCGGACGATTGAGCGATACCCGTCCTCCTGCGTCGGCGTTGTGTTGGATCCTTGCAATCTGATGGGCAGCCACAACTTTGGCCGCCAGGACGAGGTGGTCCGCGAGGCGTTCCGCCTGCTCGGCCCGCGCATCGTCAGCGCGCACGCGAAGGACCTGAAGCGGGACGCGGACGGCATTCCGCGCGAGACGGCGGCCGGCAGCGGCGAGCTGAACTACGAGCTCTTCTTCTCGCTGCTGGAGCGGCAGAAGCCGCGCGGCTTCGTCACGCTCGAAGCGGTGACGGACGAGAACATGCAGGAGGCGGCAGCCTTCATAAGGGAAGGCCGAGCCGCAGCTCGCGCCTAGAAGCTTGCTTCGGTCTGCGCCACGCAAGTCATCGCAATATCCGGTAATGGGCGGTTCCGCTTAGGTGTCGCCCTGTCGGCGTGAGGCGCCGCCGGGAGATGCCGCCCTTCGCTTCGCGCCAGTGGAGGGAGCGGCCAAAGTCATATCGATCGCGCGCTTCATGGAGGCGCCGGCGGCGTCCCACGACCACTTGCGCATATCCGAACGGCCTTGCCGTCCCTTCCTGCGGCATGCGGCAGGATGAAGATAAGCCTCGAGCATCATGCTCTTCAGGCTCTCCAAGTTCGGCTCGGCCCACCGCTGGTCTTTGCCGGAGAAGAGGGAGCGAAATTTTCGGGAGATGGCGTGCGGTCCTCTCATACCGAGCAACGGTTTCCGCAGCTTGTAGCGGACAATGAAGGAGTTTCTCTCGTTGAGGAAGTCCATATGTCCTCCCCAGCCTGTCGCAATGACAGGGGTTCCGCTTGCCAGAGCTTCCATGAACGGCAAGCCGACTCCTTCTCCCCGGGTCGGCAGGACGAAGACATTCCCCAATGTATACAAGCCTCGCAATTTTTTGTCGCTTAAATAATCGGTGAGAAGCACAAAGGGCGCGGTCCGCTTGCGGATGCCCAATTCTTGCTTGTAACGCTCAATTCGCTTGCGAATCCAATGCCCGTTCTCGTGAGGAGCATAGCCATTCGTCTTGATAACCAGAAGCACGTTGTCCCTGTCCGAGAATTGCTCCCAATAGGCCCGCAACAGCAACTCGGGGTTCTTGCGGTGCTGGAAGCCGAACACCGAGACGAAGACAAACCGATTCTTCGACAAGGGCAGCGGATACTTCTCGTGGTCGGGATGGCAGGATCGCAGGTCAACCCCATGCGGCACAAGATGAATAGGAATCTTCACGCCACTCTTCCGGAACGCCTTCCGGTTCTGCTCGGAGGGCACGAAGAGGGCGTCGAATCGGTTGATGCGGGGAACCCAGGAGGCGGGAATCCGGGTTGTCTCCCAGACAGTATTGAGAAGCAGTCGGTCGTACAACTGACGCTCCTTATCGAGATTTGACGCGGAGGAGAGCTGATGGCAGATCAGTACGGACGGAGAATGGCCCTTACCAATCGCGCCAAGAGACGAATCGCTGCCTGTAAGGACACGAATGCCTTGCCTTCTTAAGGCGGCGACATAAGCGCGACTGGCGATCCCGAGGCCGGAAGACAGTGTGAGCGGGCCTTTCCAGACAACGCGGACAGAGGGCATCTCATTCACTCGCAATCAAGTTGGATTACGAGTAACCTATTCGACGGCGAGAGAGGAGGAATGGGCCGGAGCGTAGGATGAGGGAAATTAAATACGCAGGGGCTTGTCCGTTGTGCAAGAGCGAACAAGCCCGGTTGGCCGCTTGCGACATCTACAGCACTCGGCGTGCCGTGATATAGCGCTTGGAATACGTAGAAGAATTGATATCGCTGATCAAGAGACCGTTCCAGTTCGAACCGATGGTGTTATGGATGAACTTGCCGTCGCCGATGTAGATGCCGACGTGGTTGATGCCGCTCTTGCCGCTAACCGACAGGAAGATGAGGTCTCCCTTCTTCAGATTGCTCTTCGACACATAGGTGCCTTCCAGAGCCTGCTTCTTGGAGCTCCACGGGAGGCTGACTCCGTACTTGCCGAACACATACTTCGTGAACGAGGAGCAATCGAAGATCAGCTTGCTGGAATTGTTGACGTTGAATTTATAGGTTACTTTGCCCTTTAAGGACTTCGCCAGCGCGATGATCTTGTCCGCCTTCTGGCTCGCCGTCAAGGCCGAAGCGGATACTGCGCTCGCGGATACCGTCTGTGTCGTCGCTGCGGAGGCCGCCTTCGCGCCTCCGAATCCGGCAAGCCCGGAGCCCGCGAATACCGTCAGGCAAGCGACGGCCACGACAGTCTTCTTCCATCCGTTTGGGTTGTTCATGTCATCCTCCTATTGGGTAAGATTACGTTTACCTAGAGGAGTATAACATGGGGGTTGTCCGGACTTTGCGACTATGAGCCTATCTTAATTTTGCTAAAATTAGGTCTTCGGACCTCGCAACCAAGAGCATTCTTCCGCGAATCTCGCTTTGCCCCTCTGCCGCTTCCTTCCTCTTGTCCGTTGCTGCCAGCCTTCGGCATATTACCTCTTTAGCTGCCTATGTCCAGTTTACTTCCATCGAACAAATGCCCTATTGTGGATATTAATGGAACATAATATATTAAAATTGTTAATTAGGAATAAAAATGATTAAATCCGGGGACAGTTTTCAAGACGTGTGTTATATTCATTTACGCAAAATTCATTTACACAAAATCTCAAAAAAGTAGAAAAGGTGGAGGGGTAACTATGTTGAACAAGCTTACGAAATGGGCAGTACCGGCCGTCGCGTTGCTGATGCTCGCGACCGCATGCGGCAACAACAATAACAATGCGTCGGGCGGGTCGTCGGCTCCGGCAAGCAGCCCGGCTTCGACCGAGTCGGCAACGCCGAGCGAGAGCGCAAGTCCGGAAGCGACCGGTTACGTTCCGAAGAAGCTGACGGTGCAGTTCGTTCCTTCCCAGAATGCGGACACGCTCGAAGCGAAGGCCAAGCCGCTCGAGAAGCTTCTCAGCGATCGCATCGGCATCCCCGTCGAAGTCAGCGTCTCCACCGACTATAACACGATTATTGAAGCGATGGCGTCGAAGAAGGTCGACGTCGGCTTCCTGCCTCCGACCGCCTACGTTCTCGCCAAGGAGAAGGGCGCGGCAGAGGTTATCCTTCAGGCGCAGCGGTTCGGCGTCGACGATGCGACCGGCCAACCGACGACGGAGCTGGTTGACGGCTACAAGTCGATGATCATCGTCAAGAAGGATTCCCCGATTCAATCGGTTGCCGATCTGAAGGGCAAGAAGATCGCTTACCAGAACGTAACGTCCTCCGCCGGATTCGTCTGGCCCGCCGCATTGCTGATGGACAACGGCCTTGATCCGTTGAAGGACGTTCAGCCGATCACTGTCAAGGGCCACGACCAAGGCGTTCTGGCCGTTCTGAACGGCGACGTGGACGCGGCTGCGATCTTCCAGGACGCGCGCACCACGGTCGCGAAGGATTACCCGACGGTGTTCGAAGACACCCGCGCGCTCGCGTTCACGGACTTCATTCCGAACGACACGATCTCCGTTCGTTCCGATATGAATGCCGAGTGGGTGAAGAAGCTGCAGGATGCGTTTATCGACATCGGCAAGAGCGAAGACGGCCATGCGATCATCAAGGACATCTACACGCATGAAGGCTACGTCGTCTCCGACGACAGCAAGTTCGATATCGTTCGCGATTACGGCGAGCGCGTCAAGACGGAGTAAGCGAGACCGGGACAGGCGCGACTGAGGGCATCAACGCACCCCGAATAGAACAGCCAGCCGGATAATCCGTTATTCGCTGGCTGTGCTTTTTATTCCAATCGCCAAAGGACGGATGGACCGTGATCGAACTTCGCAACGTATCCAAATCTTATCCGAACGGGACCAAAGGTCTGAACCGGATCAACCTGACGATCGGCAAGGGCGAGTTCGTCGTTATCGTCGGTCTGTCCGGCGCGGGCAAGTCCACCATGCTGCGCTCCATCAACCGCCTTCACGAGATTACCGAAGGGGAGATTCTGATCGAAGGCAAGTCGATCACCAAGGCCAAGGGGGCCGGGCTTCGCCGCATTCGCCGGGATATCGGCATGGTGTTCCAGAGCTTCAATCTCGTTAAGCGATCTTCGGTCATTCGCAACGTTCTCGCCGGACGCGTCGGGTATCACTCGACTCTGAGAACGGTGCTCGGCTTGTTCCCGAAGGAGGACATCAACCTGGCTCTGAACGCGCTGGAGCGGGTTAACATATTGGAGAAGGCGTACATCAGGGCGGATCAGCTCTCCGGCGGGCAGCAGCAGCGGGTGGCGATCGCCCGGGTGCTGGCCCAGCAGGCGAAGATTATTCTCGCGGACGAGCCGGTCGCTTCGCTCGACCCTCTCACGACGAAGCAGGTCATGGACGATCTGCGGAAAATCAACCAGGAGCTCGGCATCACAACGATCGTGAACCTCCATTATATCGATCTGGCGAGAGAATATGCGACGCGCATCATCGGCCTGCGGGCCGGGGAAGTCGTCTTCGACGGTCCGGTCGCGGAGGCGACCGACGAGGTGTTCGCCGCCATCTACGGCCGTCCGATCCACAAGGACGAGCTGCTCGGAGAGGCGGCGCTATGAACGGACCGGGGACAAGCCCAGCAAGCCGACTGCCGAAGAAGCCGAGCCGGATCAAGCACTATTTGACCTTTATCCTTATCGTATGGATGGTCTGGGGGAGCGCCGTCGCGACCGACTCCACGTTCAGGGAGCTGTTCACCGGCCTTCCCGAGATGTGGAAGCTGATCGACGAGATGTTCCCGCCGAATTGGAGGTACTTCGACAACGTCGTTCCGGCCATGCTCGATACGATCCGGATGGCCATCGCGGGAACGACGTTCGGCGCCATTATCGCGATTCCGTTCGCGGTGATCTCCGCGAGCAACATCGTGAAGTCGCCGTGGATTCTCTATCCGGCGAGATTCGTTCTGAACCTGATCCGGACGATTCCGGATCTCCTTCTGGCGGCGCTCTTCGTCGCCATCTTCGGCCTGGGCCTCATGCCGGGCGTGCTTGCCCTCGCGGTGTTCTCCATCGGCCTGATCGCCAAGCTGACGTACGAGGCGACGGAGACGATCGACCCGGGGCCGCTTGAGGCGATGACATCGGTCGGCGCGAACCGGATTCAGCGAATCGTGTTCGGGGTCGTTCCGCAGGTGGCCGCTCACTACGTCTCATACGTGCTCTACACCTTCGAGATCAACGTGCGGGCAGCCGCGGTGCTCGGCTTGGTCGGCGCGGGCGGCATCGGCTTGTATTACGAGAAGACGCTCGGCTTCCTCGAATACGACAAGACGAACAGCATCATTCTGTTTACGCTCGCGGTTGTGCTGCTCATCGACTTTATCAGCACCAAGCTAAGGGAGAAGCTGCTATGAAGAGGCGCATCTGGCTTAGGTGGACGATCGTCGCCGCCCTTATTCTGATCTATGTATGGACATTCGCGGGAATCCGCTTCGACGGCATCAAGCCGACCGCGGGGAAGATTACGCACTCGATCTTTAAAGGGATTTTCTCCCCGGATTGGAATTACGTCTATCTGCCGGAGGGGGAGGACCTGCTGCGCGGCTTGCTCGAGACGCTGGAGATCTCGATTCTCGGTTCGGTCATCTCCGCGATTGTGTGCGTGCCGTTCGCCTTCTGGTCGGCCTCCCGCCGAGGCAAGAACAGGGCCGTCTCGGGCTCCGGCAAGTTCGTTCTGAGCTTCATCCGCACCTTCCCGGAGCTCGTCATGGCGATTCTGTTCACGAAGGCCGTCGGTCCCGGCTCCTTCGCCGGAGCGCTTGCGCTCGGTCTGCATTCCATCGGCATGCTCGGCAAGCTGTTCGCGGAGGAGGTCGAGAACATGGACGCCGGCCCGACCGAGGCGCTTATCGCCACCGGAGCGAATCGCTTCCAGGTGCTCTGGTTCGCGGTGATCCCGCAGGTGCTGCCCGGCTTCCTGTCCTATTCGCTCTACCGGTTCGAGATCAATGTGCGTTCGGCGACGATTCTCGGCTTCGTCGGCGCGGGGGGCATCGGCACGCCGCTCATCTTCGCGCTCAGCAGCCGCAACTGGGAGCGCGTCGGCATCATTCTGCTCGGCATCATCGTCATGGTTACGCTGATTGACCTGATCTCGGGTTATCTTCGGCGGAAGCTGGCCTGATCGGAGCTTGTCCGGAGGGGGCGTTGTCGGCTGCGCGAGAGCGCCCGCGGCGGCCCCTTGGCCGGCTGCGGCGGGATAATGGAAAATAATTTTTTCCAATAATGAACAATCTCTGTATGTCATGTGCAATAAATCACAAAATTAAGCGGCGAACACCGCATTTTACAAAGAAATGCCCTTCATGTTTGGCGGAATTGGGTGTAGAATAGACAAGAAAGGTTCAGTTTCGACCTGCTTATGTCGACGAGCTGGAACGATATCGGGCAAGATGCTAACGTCTTTACGCAAGGGGACCGTCCAACGATCTTCTATGTGAAAAATGTTACAATGTATCCTAGCGCGTTGTCGTCGACGAATCGTTGCCTTCGCGGGCCGAACGGCGCAACCGATTAGGATACTCATTGCAAAGGAGGATGCAACTGCATGTCACAAGTGTCGCAAGAGGCAATCGCAGCAGAGAAGCCATCGATCGACGTGCTCGATCAATTGATGAAGCCTGAGGTTCAGGAATCCCTTACCGTTCTGGTGGAGAACCTGCCCAAGCTGGCAGAGATGGTTACGTTCTTGACGAAGGCATACGATTTCGCTCAGAGCGTTGCTACCGACAAGGTGCTGATCAACGACTTCGCGCACGGAATCGGAGAAGTCGTGAAGCCTGTCGTGGATAAGACGAAGAATATCGCGGCAGCGGCTATCGAAGCCGGAGACCGCGCGGAAGCCGATACGGCGACGGTCGGCCTGTTCGGCCTGCTCAAGCTGCTCAAGGACCCTCAGCTTCAGAAGACGCTGCGCTTCACGCAAGCGTTCCTGACGGTGCTCGGCGAGAAACAGCAAGCTAAATAACGATTCGCGAAGAACGGAGGATAAAGAATGTCTAAGAAGATTCTAATTCTGGGCGGCGGATACGGCGGCTTGCTGACGGCTCTGACGGCTCGCAAGCACCTGAGCGTCAGCGAAGCTCAGATTACATTGATTAACCGTTATTCGACCCACCAAATCATTACCGAGCTTCATCGCCTCGCGGGCGGTACGATCGGCGAAGACGCAGTCGCTCTTCCGCTGACCAAGCTGCTGAAGGGCAAGGGCGTCAATGTGGTTGTCGACACGGTATCGGAGATCAAGCCGGACGACAAGAAGGTATTGACGGCGAGCGGCACCGCTTATACGTACGATGCGCTTGTTGTTGCGCTCGGCAGCGAGACGGCGTTCTTCGGCATCCCCGGCCTGCAGGAGAACAGCTTCACGCTGAAGTCGGCCGAAGAAGCGAACCGCATCCGCACGCACGTGCTTGCCCGCCTGGACGCTTACAAGCAATCCGGCGACAAGAAGGACGCGACGATCGTCGTTGGCGGCGGCGGCCTGACCGGCATCGAGCTCGTTGGCGAATTCGTCGACAAGCTTCCGGAGATCTGCAAGGCGAAGGGAATCGACTTCGACGACATCAAGCTATACGTTGTGGAAGCGGGCCCGAACATTCTGCCGATCTTCCCGCAAGAGCTGATCGACCGCGCGGTTGTCTCCCTCGAGAAGCGCGGCGTAGAAGTCATCACCGGCGTCGCGATCACGGAAGCGACCAAGGATACGGTTGCGCTGAAGGACGGCCGCGTGCTCGAGTCGAACACGATCATCTGGACCGGCGGCGTTCAAGGCCATCCGGTCGTCGCGAACAGCGGCATCGAAGTTAACCGCGGCCGCGCTTCGGTCACGGACGTCCTGCAATCGACTTCGCATCCGGAAGTGTTCCTCGCAGGCGACTGCGCGGTCGTTATCCCGAGCGAAGGAGCCCGTCCTTACCCGCCAACCGCTCAATTGGCTTGGCAGATGGGCGAGACGGTCGGCGCCAACCTCGCCGTCTTCTTCAAGGGCGGCAAGATGGAGAAGTTCGAGCCGGTCTTCTCCGGCACGCTCGGAAGCCTCGGCCGCAAGGATGCGGTCGGCACGGTCGGCGGCAACAACATCCGCCTGAAGGGCACGCCGGCTTCGCTGATGAAGGAAGCGAGCAACATCCGTTACCTGTCGCACATCCACGGCCTGTTCGCGCTGGCGCACTGATAACGGAACCATAACGGTACCATAATAGCCGCGATCGGCTTCTTCCTCGATGAGCAATCGAGCGAAGGAGCCGATTTTTTTGTCTTGGCGAGCGGAGGTGCTGAAAAACAAATAAACCCATTGCTAAATTTAGCGAAAATAGTATGCGGATTGAAGTCGAATTGTGTTTACGAAGCAAGATTGATGCTATAAACTAAACTCACAGCTAAAGTTGTTAGGTTATTCGTTGCTAAATTTAGCAAGGATTGCTTGATCGATTTGCTCAGGCTCCTCGTCTGCAAGGCCTGCTTGCGAGCGAGGCGGAGACGCGAAGCGGAACGGGAGATCGGGAAGCTTGTATGCGGAGAAGTTTGGTAAGCGCTTGCATGTCGCTTGGAGCTGTTATATCCTTATGAGCCCAATAAAAGTGGAGAGGAGAGTTGCGGATGTCGATTGTAACGATGAACTTCGAGAGTCAATACCTGCATTCCAGTCATGAGGTCAGCATCATTCTTCCGAATCGCCCCCGCGATGTGGATGCCCGGAAGTATTACGCCGGCGGAGCAAGGTACAAGGTGCTCTGGCTGCTTCACGGAACCTTCGGCGATCATACCGATTGGCTGCGGCGGACGAACATCGAGCTGTACGCCGGAGAGAAGGATTTGATTGTCGTCATGCCGAGCGCGTTGAACAGCAATTATTCCAATTGGGATCGCGCCATGTTGGGCTACGGAATGTACGATTACTTGACGGAAGAGCTGATGCCGCTCATCTACAACTGGTTCCCCGCCTCCGGCAAGCGAGAGGACAACTTTATCGCCGGCCTGTCGATGGGGGGCAGAGGGGCGATCAAATACGCGGTGAATCATCCGGACAAGTTCGCGGCTGCGGCCATTCTCTCGGCGGCTCCGGTCGACTTCTCGGCCTTGACGGAAGAGGATCTGACGAAGGACGATCCGTTCTCGCAACGGATGAAGGGGATGGTGGACAATGCGGGAGGGCTCGACGCGTTCGTCAATTCGAACGAGAACGTATGGGCCATCATGAATGCGCTTGCGGGAACAGGGACTTTGCCTAAGCTCCTTTTTGCTTGCGGAACCGCGGACAAGCCGATTTACGACAATTTGCTGCTTTTCCAAGAACACGCCGGGCGGATCGGACTGGAAGCCGAGTTCTGGACGTTGGAGGGCTTCCGGCATGAATGGAGGTTCTGGGATCTGGCTATCCAGCAGGCGCTTGAATTCTTCGGACTGGAGGATAGCGGCGCTAGTCCGTTCTGATTGATCCGATTGGCAAGGAATGCGGTACGGAGCAACACAAGCAGGATGAAGAGGAGGAAGGAATGGAATGAAGGGACAAATCGTTATTCTGCCGGGAATGCCGAACGATGAGAACAGGGATTACTTGCCGGAGGCGATTCGGGGCTCTGATATGATCGTGAATGAGAATGGCAACAACTCTCAGGTATATCCGTCGGGATTGAAGGAGCATCGGGGGCAACTGGCGGACGGGGTGGAGGATGTCTGGTACGAATATGTGCCCAAGAGCTATGACGGGAGCCGTCCGGTGCCGCTTGTGCTGTCGATGCATGGAGGGCTCATGACCGGATGGGGACAGGCCGTGTATACGTCATGGACGCTCGTGGCGGACAGGGAAGGGTTTATTGTCGTATTCCCGAGCGCGGGGAAGCGCCGCTTCTGGACGATTGAATGCGAGAAGGAGAAGCTGGCGGAGGCTACGGCTCCGCGCGACGACGATATCTATATCAATGTGCCTCCAGAGCGTCCAGAGGACAACCATGACATGAACTTTGTTCTCGCCCTTATGGATCGAATGAAGCAGCAGTACGCCATCGACGAGGGAAGGGTCTACATCCAGGGGATGTCGATGGGTAATCTGATGACCAGTCAGATGGTTCGTTACTATGGACATCTGTTCGCCGGCAAGGCCGGTTCCGGAGGTCCTTCAAGCCCCGGACTGCTGTTCGATGAATCCGACGAATTGATCAACCGCGGCGGCCCGGTTGCTGTCTGGCAATCCCGGCTCGAGCACGACGTTGTGCCTCCGCACTTCAAGGGAGACACGGATACGGTCGTCAGGCGCAACCGGGAGTATTGGAGCCGGATCAACGGATGCCTTCCGATTCCCGAGATCAAGATCGAGGGAGAGGACAACCTCGCCTTCTACAAGGGCGAACGGGGAGACATGGTGTTCCGCGACGTCAAGAACAGGGACCACGGACAGACCTTCGACGACGCCGAGCTTGTGTGGGACTACTTGTTCTCGGGAACGAGGAGGGATGCGGACGGTCGAATCGTTCATGAGGAATCGCTCCTTCCGCGTCGGGGAGACGAGTTCAATATCGCAGTTGCCGCCGGCTCCGACAAGGCGTTCGTGCGCAATAGTGTTGTTCCCATGGGCAAGCCGGCGTTCGTACACCGCAAGCTCAAGTACCACGGACTGAACGGGGATACCATCGTCAGGGGTGAGTATGTGCTTGTGCCGGTCTCGTTCGCGGCATCCGTGTTCGGGGCGGAATGCCGGTCTTCGGCGGACGGATGGACTGCAGAACTGTCGTTCCCGGACGGAAGGGCGGTCCAGTTCGCTCGAGGCAGCATCGGCTGCGTAGTTGACAATCGCGTCCGAGCGATGCTGTGTGAGGCCGTTCTGGCGGATGGAGAGCTTCATGTCTCCATCGAGTGGCTGTGCCGGAGCTTGTTCAACCATCATGCCACTTCCTGCGAGGGTGTTCTCTATATGACGGATCATCCTGCGGAGCTGTCGAAGAATATGGCCCATCTGATTCGCGACGAGATTTTGTTCGCATAACGGAAGAGGAGGAGGGGGATAACGGTGGCGGTCATTCGAATGAACCTGCTGTCGGAAGCGTTAAGGATGCAGACGAATATCACGGTGTGCCTGCCTACCTACAGCTTCGCGGACAGCATGCAGGGAATTGGGGCGACGTATGTTCCCGGAACGAAGTTCCAGGCGCTGTATCTGCTGCACGGCGGGAGCGGAGATGACAGCGATTATCTCCACTACACCAACATCGTTCGATATGCGGATAAGCATAAGCTCGCGGTTATCATGCCGAGCGGCTACAATTCCTGCTATACGGACGAGGAGGACGGGGAGAAGTACTACACCTATATCGCGGAAGAGCTGCCGAAGGTGTGCGAGGCGTTGTTGCCGATCTCGACCGCAAGGGAGGACCGATTCGTCGGAGGCTTGTCGATGGGGTCGCACGGGGCGATGAAGCTGGCGATGAACCATCCGGAGAGATTCGCCGCTGCGTTGCTGCTGTCAGGGGCCTCCTACCGGCCCGGCGTGCCGGGAGCCGTCAAGACCCTGAACGGGGAATTCGACTTCAAGGATGGAATGAAGATTCCCTTCAGCGGCATACAGCGCAAGCTGGACGATCCGGATTATATTCGCGGGACGGTCAACGATGTGTATGCCGTCGCCCAACGCAACGCGGAAGAAGGGCCGAAGCTGCCGAAGCTCTTCTTCCGGGTGGGAGACAGCGATCACGCGCTGTATCGGACGCTTGCCGCCGAGAAGGACCTGCGCGAGTGGGGATACGAGACCAGGCTCGAGGTTGTGGCCGGAATGGGGCACGAATGGGACCTGTGGGACGAGTCGCTTCGGCTCGCCATCGAGACCTGGCTGCCGCTCCGCCGCGAGGCCGTTGCAGGAGGCTGCCCATGAAGACCAATTCCGGCATTCAAGTGAAGCAGATTGCCGAAGCGGCAGGGGTGTCGTCGAGCACGGTCTCGATGGTTCTGAACAACAGGGCCGGTGAATTCCGGATTGCGGAGAGCACGATTGAACGGATTCTTCAAGCCGCCGATGAGCTTGGGTATCGGCATGCGCCGAGGAACAAGTCGAAGAAGCGCAACCATCATAAGTCTCTCCTGTGCGCTTTCTGCCCGACGAACTTCGAGAAGGGGCCAATCGCGCAATATTACGCCGGCATTCAGAGATATTGGAGCGAGCAGGACGTCACATACGAGACCGTGCTGTTCCCCTTCGAGCTGGGGCGACTGAAGGATAAGGCTTCGTGGCTGTCGAGCGAGTTTATCGCCGGGGCGCTCCTGATGGCGCTCACCGAGGAGGATATCGGTTTTATCGAGAATCATAAATTCGATATTCCGATTATTCTGATCAATCGGACGGCCAAGGGCTACTGCTCGGTGCTGACGGACGATTATGCAGTCGGCGACAGCGCGATGGCGCACTTCATCAAGAGGGGCCATCGAAGCTTCGGAATCGTCTCCCCCAATTACTCCAGTCGGGCTCTGAGCCTGCGTTCGACCGGCTACCGGGATCGGTTCAACGTCTTCCGATCGGAGAATGGGGATGTGTTCTTCGCTCCGGTCACGTATGGCGACGACAGCGACGAAGGGGGGTATATCGCCATGAATGCCTTGTTGGATTCCGGGAGTATTCCGACATCGGTATTCATTCCAAGCGACAATATGATCAGCGGGGCGATGCGAAGCATCCACGAGCATCGGCTTGACTGTCCGGAGGAGATCGAGGTCATCTCGTACGGCAACAAGGCGGTTAATTCCATCGTTCAACCAGGCGTAACCAGCTTCGCTCCCCCTTCCGCGGAGATGAGCTACCGCTCCGCCGAGCTCCTTCATCGCTTCATGAAGGAAGGACGGTGGGTGGACAACGTCAAGCTCAGCTTCGAGGCGCAATGCGTCTATCGCGACAGCAGCCCGGAGCGGGGAACGATACGAAGAGAGAACGGTTCGGGCCAAGGGAGCAGAGAGGAGACATCATGAGGAAAATAACGAATCAAGTCATGCTGATCACCTATGCGGACAGCATGGGCGGCAACCTGAAGGAGCTCAAAAGGAATTTGGACAAGCACTTCAAGGGAGTCGTCGAAGGAGTTCACATTCTGCCTTTCTATCCTTCCTCGGGAGATCGGGGCTTCGCCGTCATCAACTATGACGAGGTCGACCCTGCCTTCGGAACATGGGAGGACATCCGCGACTTCTCGGAGGAGCACTATCTGATGGCGGACTTCATGATCAATCATGTCTCGATCCGCAGCGAGGAGTTCCGGGATTATATGGAGCGGGGGGAGGCTTCGCCCTATCGCGAGATGTTTATCCATTGGAACGAGTTCTGGCCGAGCGGGGAGCCGACTGAACGGGAGCTGGAGACGCTCTATCGCAGAAAGCTGCAGGGTCCTTACAAGGAGTTCACTCGCAAGGACGGCAAGACGGTGAAGATCTGGAACACCTTCTTCGAGGAGCAGGTGGATATTGATCCGTGGGCGCCGGCCACGCAGAGCTATTACGAACGGAATCTGGAGCGGCTGGCGCAATATGTTCCGTTAATCCGCTTCGACGCGTTCGCCTATGCTTCCAAGAAGCCGGGGACAAGCTGCTTCTTCGTCGAGCCGGAGGTGTGGGATGTGCTTGAGATCGGCATGAGGCCGCTTAACAAGTACGGCACCGAGATGCTTCCGGAGATCCACGAGAACTATCAAATCCAGCTCAAGATGGCGGAGCGGGGACATTGGGTATACGACTTCGCGCTGCCGCTGCTAATGCTTCACGGCCTGATGAGCGGAAGGACGGATCGGCTGCTGCATTGGTTGAAGATATGTCCGCGCAAGCAATTTACGACGTTGGATACTCATGACGGCATCGGGGTAGTCGACGTAGCCGGCCTGCTGACCGACGAGGAGATCGACCTGGTGCGAGAGCGCGTGAATCGGAAGATCGAGCCGGTGCAGAAGTATATCAAGCTGCCGGGCGGCTTCATCAAGACATCCGGAGCCCAAGCCAGGCAATATCAGTTGATGTGCTCGTATTATTCCGCTCTTGACGAGAACGACGCCGCCTATCTGCTCGCTCGAGTCGTGCAATTGTATGTGCCGGGAATTCCGCAGGTGCACTACGTCGGTCTGCTGGCCGGAGAGAATGACGTGGAGTCGGTGGTCCGCCTCGGCGAAGCCCGAAGCATCAACCGGCACGATTATACGTCCGAGGAGATCGATCGGCGCGTGACGTATCCGATGCTTCAGCGCTTGTACGGGATAATGCGCTTCCGCAACAGCCATCCGGCATTCGGAGGGGAGCTCGAACTCGGCGAACAGGCGGAGGATGGCCGGCTGACCATCGGTTGGCGTCTCGGGAAGGATTGGACAACGCTTCGGGCGAACTTCCGCACCATGGAATTCGAGATCGCTTACACGAATGAGTCCGGAGGAGTCGAGATTCTGTGAGTCTGTGCGGGCGGATGACCGCCGAAGGAGGAATTGGGTATGGAATTCAGAGGAAGAGTGAATCCCGAGCTGTTGGAAGGGCTGTCGCTTCTTCCCGCGCTGCGCTTGCCCGATGATCTGGCCAAGGTGCGCAGCTTCGAGCCATTGCCCCGAGAGAGGTCGCCGCTCGTTCGCCAGAGCCGCGTGCGGATGACGGGAGCGGGCGGTCAGGAGATGCTGCTCAAGATTTACGAGCCGGAACAGAGACCGGAAGCCGAGCTTCCAGCGCTGCTGTGGATTCATGGGGGAGGATATATTCTCGGGCATCCCGATATGGAGGATGCGATCTGCGAGCAGTTCGTGCTCGAGGCAGGCTGCGCAGTGTTCTCGCCGGACTACCGGCTCGCTCCCGATTCGCCTTATCCCGCAGCGATTGAGGACTGTTATGCCGCGCTGCTGTGGCTGGAGAGCGCAGCGGCGGAACGGCGCATCGACCGCAGTCGCATAGCGATCGGAGGAGCGAGCGCGGGAGGCGGATTGACGGCTGCGCTGGCGCTTCTCGCCCGGGATCGGGGAGCCCCGCCGATTATGTTCCAGATGCCGCTGTATCCGATGCTCGACAAGCGCAATGTGACGCCTTCGAGCCATGAGATTGTCGATCCTTCGGTATGGAACCGGGAGAACAATCAGGCGGCCTGGCGGATGTATCTGGGTACGGAGGACAGCGACAGCCCTTATGCGTCGCCGAGTCTCGCCTCTTCGCTGGAGGGGCTTCCGCCCGCCTACCTGTGCGTCGGACAGCTTGATGCATTCCGCGATGAGACGATCGACTACGCGGCAAGGCTAGCCCAGGCGGGGGTGGATGTGGAGTTTCATTTGTATCCGGGCGGCTATCATGCGTTCGAGAATTTTATTCGCGAAGCCGAGATCAGCAAGCGGGCGCGCGGGGATTACGTGAGGGCGCTTGCGGAGGCGTTCGCCCGCTCGCGTCGCAAGCAAGAATAGAATGAATGTCGCCGCCGGGCGCATTCGTGGGAACGGATTCGTCAGGAACGCCTGACAAGGACAGAACAATTGAAAACGGGAGGTTTTATTCGATGTCAAAGAAAGCGCTAACATTAATGGCGACAGGCATACTTGCGGCGGGAACGATTCTAGCGGGCTGCTCGAAGGACGGCAACAATTCAGCGTCGGAGTCCGGCGCTGCCGCATCCTCGTCCTCCGAAGCCGAGATGTATACGGTGAACTTCGCCTACCACGCGCCCAAGGAGGGCAATCAGGCCGCGGTCAACGAGAAGATCAACGAGCTGACGATGAAAGAATTGAACATGAAGGTGAACCTGATTCCGATCACCTGGGATACGTACAACTCGAAGATGTCCCTGATGCTGACCGCAGGGGAGCCGATCGATATTGCCTTCGCGTTCGCCTTCAGCTTGCCAAGCTTTATGGATCAGGGCTTCATCGTCGATGCATCTGACTACACGGAATACACGAAGGGAATTTACGAGGTGCTGGGCGACGATGTGAACGCCGGGTATATCGGCGACACCCTTGCCGGCTTCCCGATGATGAACGTGCGCGCGACGCCGTCGGGCCTCTTCGTCCGCAAGGACCTGTTCGAGCAGCTTGGCTATAAGGAATCGGACTTCAGCGTGACCACGGACGACATGTCCAGCTTCAACCAAATTACCGAGATGTTCGCCAAGGCCAAGGAGGCGTTCCCGGATATTACTCCGTTCGACGGCTACCGGACTTTCGCACTGAACACGATCACTTACGTCGACGGGGTAGGCGACAACTTCGGCGTTCTGGAGAACTACGGGCAGTCGGACCAGATTGCGAACTGGTACGAATCGGAGCAGTTTAAGCAATTCGCTCTGCTGAACCGCGAATGGTACACGAAGGGCTACTCGTCGAAGGACATCGCGGTAAGCACCGAGCTCGGTCAAGCGAAGATGAAGGCGGGCAAGACATTCTCGTTCTTCGCCTCGTACGGAGCGAATGCATTGACCGATGTGAAGTCCCAGACCGGCTATGACACCGTGCTGATTCCCGTATCGAGCAAGATGAAGTCGACAACCTCGGTGAACGGCGCTCTGAACGTTGTGTTGAATACGTCCAAGAACAAGGAGAAGGCGTTCGAGTTCCTGAATTGGGCTTATCAGAGCAAGGAATTCAACGATCTGCTGAATTGGGGGGTGCCGGGCGTGGATTGGGTCGTCGACGAGAACGGGCAGGCCGCTTATCCCGAAGGCGTTACCGCCGCGACGGTCAACTATCATTCCGACTACGGCTTTATTTACCCGAACCAATATTTGATGACGCCGTGGGCGGGCAGCCCGGACAACATCTGGGAACGTTACAAGACGTTCGGCGACGATGCGCTTGTCTCCAAGGCGTACGGGTTCACGTTCGATTCTTCGTCGGTGGCGATGGAGGAGTCGCAGCTGGCGGCGGTGCTCGCCAAGTACGAGAATGCCATCAGCTTCGGTACGGTTGAGCCGGAGAGCTTTATCAAGAAGTTGAACGACGAGCTCTATGACGCCGGTCTCCAGAAGGTCATGGATGAGAAGCAGCGCCAACTGGACGAGTGGCAGGCCGCTCAATAGCATGGTTCGCCGGAGGACCGCTGCCGCAGAAGCGGCACGGTCTTCCGGTCGACGGTTCGAAGGGGATGAACGGATATGAGCAAGCTTAGGTCCTTTATGCCGCTGTATCTGATGATGCTTCCGTGCGCGGCTTATCTGATTCTCAACAACTATGTGCCGATGGCCGGCATCGTGGCGGCCTTCAAGTCTTACAAGGCGACCGAGGGGATATTCGGAAGTCCGTGGGTGGGATTCGATAACTTTAACTATCTGTTCAAGTCCAACGATATCAACATTATCATCCGCAACACGCTTCTGTACAACGTCGCCTTTATTGTCATCAACAATGTTGTCGGCATTGCGCTGGCTATCATGATTACCGAGATCAAGCACAAGGCGTTGAGGAAGTGGTACCAGAGCTCGGTGCTGCTGCCGTTCACCATGTCGATGGTCGTCATCAGCTATGTCGTGTTCGCCTTCCTCAGTCAGCAGAACGGCATGCTGAACAACGGCATTCTGAAGAGCCATCCGGTGGCTTGGTACAGCGATCCAACCTGGTGGCCGCTCATTCTGATTATCGTCAACTGTTGGAAATATGTCGGCTACGGCACGCTTATCTATATTGCGGGGTTGTCGGTGATCGATCGCTCCTTGTATGAGGCGGGAGCAATCGACGGCGCCGGCAAGTGGAAGCAGATTGTACACATTACGCTCCCTTCCCTGGTTCCGTCGATGATTACGCTGTTCCTGCTAAGCATCGGGCGCATCTGTTATTCGGACTTCGGCTTATTCTACCTCGTACCGCAGAACTCGGGCACTCTGTTCAATGTGACGGCGACGATCGATACGTACGTGTACGGAGCGCTGATGTCTGCCGGCGGAATCGGCCGTTCGGCGGCGACGGGCTTGCTGCAGGCGGTTGTCGGCTTCGTGCTGGTGCTGGTGGCGAACGCGCTGGTTCGCCGACTCAGCTCGAAGGATGCCATGTTCTAATTCGGACAGAGGGAAGGTAAGCAACGATGATTGAAAACAGAGCTCAGCAGTGGACGTTCCACCTTATACTGGCACTCGTCTCCCTGGCGATGGTGCTTCCCTTGGCGCTGCTGCTTATCTCGTCGATAACGGATGAGAATACGCTTGTCTCCGACGGCTATTCCTACTTCCCGGCCAAGCTCAGTCTGGGGGCTTATGAATATATTACGAGCAATTCCTCGACGATCTTCAAAGCGTACGGCATTACCGTTGTTGCGACGCTGATCGGCACGTTCCTGGGCCTGCTTGTTACGGCTCTGATCAGCTACCCGCTGTCGGTCAAGGGTTTGCCCGGCAAGGGCCCGATTACGTTCTTCATCTTCTTCACGATGCTCTTCAACGGCGGGCTGGTGCCTTCCTATATGATGTGGACGGGGCTGGGAGTCGTCAACACGATCTGGGCTTATATCTTCCCGTTCCTGTTGACCAATGCGTTCAATATTATTCTTATTCGCTCCTACTTCGCCTCCAATATCCCCGAGGAGCTTTACGAGTCGGCGAAGATCGACGGGGCGGGCTACTTCCGGATCTTCTTCAGCTTGGCGCTTCCCCTCGGCAAGCCGATCCTGGTGACGATAGGGTTGTTCTCTTGTCTGAATTATTGGAACGACTGGCAGAACGGACTGTACTTCATTACCGATCCTTCGATGCTCAGCATCCAGGCGGTGCTCAACAAGATGAACCAGAATATTCAGGCGGTCCTGTCCTACACGAGCATGAGCTCAAGCGCGACCGCGCAGATCCCGCAAGTATCCATCCGCATGGCGATTGCATTCGTCGCCATACTGCCGATCCTGATCCTGTACCCGTTCCTGCAGAAGTACTTCGCGGACGGAATCATGCAGGGGGCAGTCAAGGGCTGAATGGCATGAGCTTGCGCAGCGGAGAGGAGGAACTAACGATGAGGGCAAGCATTGCGATTCCGCCGGGAACGCCGGACGACGACAACCGGGACTACTTGCCTGAAGCGATCCGCGGATCGGATATCGTTGTCAACGAGAATGGCAATAACTCCCGGACATATCCCGAGGGGCTTGCGGAATTCCGCGAGAAGGGGGAGGACGGCCTGGAGCGCGTCTGGTACGAGTATGTGCCGTCCTCGTATGACGGCACGCAAGAGGTGCCGCTTGTCGTCTCGTTCCACGGAGGCTTGATGACCGGATGGGGGCAGGCCGTCTATTCATCGTGGACGCTCATTGCCGAACGGGAAGGATTCATTGTGTTGTTCCCGAACGCGACGGAACGGCGAATCTGGATGGTGGAATGCGAGCGGAAGACGCTCGACATCATCGGCAAGCCGAATCCGAGTGGCTTCTATATGCATACGCCTCCCGACAACCCCGACGACAACCGGGACATGAGCTTTGTCCTGTCTCTGATCGCTCGACTCGGGAGCCGATACAGGATCGATCGCGAACGGATATATGCGCACGGGATGTCGATGGGCGACATTATGGCAAGCCAGATGGCGCGGTATCATGGGGGAGTCTTCGCCGGCCAGGCGGGGGCGGCCGGGCTGACCTGGCCGGAGGTTCTCTTCGACGAACGTGGGGAACCGAATAACCGGACGGGGCCGTTGCCGGTATGGCAGTCTCGGATGGAGCATGACAGCGTTCCCCTGAACGAGGAGCACACGGCGTGGTTCGTGCGCCGCAACCGGGATTATTGGAAGCGGCTGAACGGCTGCGAGAGCTTGCCGGCGATCCGGATCGAGGGCGAGAACAACTTCGCCTTCTATTCCGGGGAGCGGGCCGACTATGTATTCCATGAAGCAAAGAACCGGGACCATGGCCAGACGTTCGACGACGCCGAGTTGGTCTGGAGCCGCTTCTTCTCGGGATGGAGAAGAGAGGAGGCCGGTCGGCTTGCGAGGTCGGCTTCGGACATCTCCCGCCAAGGGGACGAATTCGCAATCGCCGTCGCTTGCGGTTGCGACAAGGCTTATGTCATTAATGGTTTGATCGGCTTGTCAGGCTCTGTGATTAAGCGGCAGAAGAGGAAGTATCACGGACTGAACGGAGAGATTGTCGTTCGCGGAGAGTATCTGCTGACGCCGGCAACGTTCGTCTCGGAGCTGTTCGCCGCGAGCTTCGACTCGGCGTTCGACGGACGCAGCGTAAGGATGACGCTGAAGGACGGACGCACGCTTCAATTCGCCGAGGGCAGCATTGGCTGTGTGGTGGACGGGCGAGTGATGTCCATGCACGGCGAGGCCGTCTTCACCCAAGGGCAGCTCTATGTCCCCTTGCGTTGGATCGGCGAACGGCTGTACTCCCTGCATGTCTCCTTCTGCGATGACGTGCTGTACCTGACCGATCATGACGCTCAATTATCCCTTCATATGGCCAAACTGATTCGCGACGAGATTCTGTGCGATCCTCATCTGGCTTCACCGACTAACGCTGCAGCGGAAATTATGGAATGAGTGATAGACATGACAAGCAACAAAGCCGCGGGCAAATCCTCGACGATATGGAACCGGGCATTTATCGCGATTTTTATTATTAATGTGATCTTGAATCTGGGGCAATTCATGATGAATACGCTTGTGCCCAACTTCGCCGAGCACCTCGGGGCGACGGCTGTGCTTGTCGGTATGGTGTCCAGCATGTTCGCCGTTACTGCGCTTGGGGTTCGGCCGATCGTCGGACCGGCGACGGGATACTTCAGGAACAATCGCTTGCTGGCGGCGGCGGTCGGCGTTATTGTGCTGGCCTTCATCTGCTATGGTCTCTCGGACAGCATTGCGATGGTAGTGGCGGGGCGGCTGTTCCATGGCATGGGAATGGGGTTCCTGGCTCCGCTCTGTCTCTCGCTGGCCAGCGAAGCTCTTCCCGGCGACAAGATCGCCTCGGGAATCGGCGTCTTCTCTCTCGGGCAGGCGCTTGCGACTGCTGTAGGGCCGACACTGGGGCTGGAATTGGTCGATACGGTCGGCTATCACGCGACCTTCTTCGTCGGAGCAGCCCTGATGGCGATAGTGCTCGTTCTCGCCTGGCGACTGAAGGCGACGACGCCCTCCCGCGAAGGCGGCTTCCGCATCTCCTGGGACAAGATTGTGGCGCCGGAGGTCGTGCTTCCTTCCGTCATTATGTTCTTCTTGGCGAGCGCGTACTCCTGCATCAATTCCTTCGTCCTTATCTATGGGAAGGAGAGCGGCGTCGAAGAGATTGGCCTGTTCTTCACGGCATATGCGGTCTGCGTGCTGTTCACCCGCCCGTTCAGCGGCAAGCTGGCGGACAAATACGGGCTTGGGCGAATTCTGGTCCCGGCCATCCTCATCTTCGCTCTGTCATTCATTCTGATCAGCTTCGCTCGCTCCCTGCCCATGTTCCTGTTGTCCGGAGCGGTGTCCGCATTCGGCTACGGCATCTGCCAGCCAATTGTCCAGACCCTCTGCATGAAGCTGGTGCCGCAGGAACGAAGGGGGGTCGCTGGCAATACGAACTATATCGGAGTCGATATCGGGTACTTGATCGCGCCATCCGTCGCAGGGGCGATTGTGACGGCCGTCCAAGGCAAGGGGGGGAGCGCTCTGGCGGGCTATTCGCTTATGTTCCAGATCATGACAATTCCGATCTTCATTGCGCTGCTTCTGTTCCTCTGGAGGAGGAACAGGCTCCCCTTGTCTGCGACAGAGGAGTGATCTCGAAGGGAGCGACAGCGCAGCGTACAGGGAGGAACAGTCCGACCCGAGCCTAATATGTGTTCGGATATGCTGGAATGTTCGAGGGATGCCCGTCCGCGGCAGCCTGCCGGAATACGGTCGGCCGCCGCGGGCGGGTCCGATATGCGGGGAATCCGTTTATCGTTCCTACAGCTTCGCCAGAATGTCGTTCTTGTACTGTTCGACCGCCAGATCGGTGTCGATCGTGTAGCCGCATTCGAGGCCGATGAAGCCGGAGAAGCCGGTGTCCTTGATTGCGCGCAGAATGTTGACGTAGTTCAGCTCGCCGGTGCCAGGCTGCTTGCGGCCCGGATTGTCGGCGATATGGTAGTGATTGATCCGGTCGAGGTAGCCGACCGCGTTGCGGGTGACGTTGCCCTCCGTGATCTGCTGGTGATAGACGTCGAACACCAGCTTCACGTTCGGGCTGCCGACCTGGTCGATGACGTCGACCGATTCGTCCGAACGCTGGAGGAAGTGGCCCATGTGGTCGACCAGGCCGTTCAGCGGTTCGACCTCGAGCACGATGCCGGCTTCCTCGAACAGCGGGGCGCACCGCTTCAGCGTCTCGACCATGTTCGCCCGCTGCGTGTCGCGCGGGACGCCGTCCAGGACGTTGCCCGTCTGCGAGATAACCGACTTCACGCCGAGGATGCGCGCCGCTTCAATCGTCTGCCGCGCTCCCTCCAGATAGTCGTCGCGCTGCGACTCGTCGACCAGGCTGATGAAGCGGGTGCACGTCGCGCTGATGCCGACGCCGATCCGTTCCTGCTCCTTCGCAAGCTGCTTCAGATCGCCGAGATTCCACCAAGCGTAATACTCCAGTCCGTCGAAGCCGTGCTCCTTGACCTTCTCCAGATGATACACCGCGTCCTTGCCCGGGTACGCGCCGATGCAGAGCGAATGCTTCAGTCCCATTCCGAATCTCCTCCGTATCCATGATTCTGTTCCTCGTCCATCATACCATCAACAATACCGCATCAGCGATTCCCGATGCCTGCCCGCGCGCTCTAGCCCTTGAGGATAACCGGCTTGCCGGAGACGGCCGACTCGTTGGCGGCGACCGTCACTTCATGCGTGCGCAACGCGTCCGCGTAATCGGACAGGATGCGCGACCTGTCGCCGGTCCGCACGGCGTGAATAAACGCCTCGTCCTCGACGAAGTACGGATTGGCGACTTCCTGGTGGGTATTCTTGCCTCCCGCCGTGATCTCGAGCAGCGTGTCGCCCCGCAGCTCCAGCACGCCTTGATCGGTGTAGATGTCGAGGCCGACATGGTGGCCGACCGGCAGCAGGCACGTGTTGGAGATGGTCGCGACCATGCCGCCGGCCAGCTTCATCGTTACCGTGCCGACGTCCGGCGCGGTGGTGCCTTCGACCTTCTTGTCCATCACCTGCAGCCCGTAGGCCGCGTACACTTCCGTAACTTCCCCGCACAGGTAACGCAGCAGGTCGACGATGTGTGTCGTCTGCTCGACGAACTGGCCGCCCGAGCCGTTCATCACCCGCCACCACGGCACCATCGGCATGCCGCCCATCCAGTAGCCGAGCGCCATTCCCGGCCGACTGTCCGCCAGCAGCTTCTTCGCGATTGCCGCGGATTCCTTGTATCTCCAATGATAGCCGACGGCCGTGAGCAGCCCGGAGTCCTTGACGGCTTGTCCGAGCGCGGCCGGGAGGTCGCGGTCCAACCCGAGCGGCTTCTCGACGAGGAACGGAATGCTTCTCGCGATGAGCGCGCGTTCGGCGTCCCCGTGCGCCATCGGCGGCACGCAGACGTATACGGCATCCAGCTTGGAGCCGTCCAGCATGTCGTCCAGGTTCGAATACGCTTTCGCCGAGGCGTGCTCCGACGCCGCCTTCTCCGCGCGGGCGAGGTCCACGTCATAGAACGCCGACAGCTCGACCCCTTCCATCTGCACAAGATTGTTTACGTGGTTTGCGGCGATGCCGCCCGTTCCGATAAACCCGAGTTTAACTGTCATTCCCTGTTCACTCTCCAGCTCGGAATATAATAATCTTCAACTTCACCCCTATTCTAGTTCAACGCCAAATCGTTTAATATATAAAATAACACCGATCCCATATAAGAAAATGAAACTAAGGAGGGGCTGCGATGACTCGTTCGGACGTTGAAGCCCAGCCGGAGGGATACGGTCGCCACTTCGTAACGTCCGAGGGCGACCGGCGGCTGCCGCTGCACCTGTCGACCGTAGGGTTCAGCCGAAGTCAAGGCGACGTGTACCGCGAGCACGGCTTCCCTCTGTTCCACTGGCTGCATACGGTGACCGGAATCGGCGAGTTTACGATCGGAGAGCGGAGAATGAGGCTGGGGCCGAACCAGGGCATCCTGATGAAGCCGAACACGCCGCATCAATATCGTGCGGAGACGGACGGCTGGGCGACCTGGTTCCTTACGTTCGACGGGGCGCTGGCGGGCCCGATCGCGACGGCGCTCGACATTCCCTTGATGGAGCCGATCGGTTGGGACGAGCTAAGCCCGCTGGCGTCGGTGCACGAGCTGTATGCCGACAAGTGCCGGCGCAGCTTCGACTTCGCCGGCACGAGCGGGTCGCTGGAGGTGTATTCTTTTCTGACGCAGGTTAAGCAGTACGGCAAGTCGAGCGGGCAGCCGTCGCTGTCGCAGGGCCACGAGCGGCTGACCCCGCTCTACCTGCTGATCGAGGAGCGCTACGGCGATCCCGGGCTCGGCCTGGCCGCGATGGCGGAGACGATCTCCGTCAGCCCGCAATACTTGAACACGCTGTTCCGCCAGAGCTGGGGAATGGGGCCGTACCAATATCTGCTGCAATTCCGCATTCAGAAGGCGAAGGATCTGCTGCTCGCCGGCCGCGTCGGGACCGTCAAGGAGACCGCCGCCCGGGTCGGCTTCCTGGACGACAGCCACTTCGTGCAGACGTTCCGCCGGCTGACGGGGCTGACTCCGGCGGAATTCCGCGCGAGATACAGCGGCTTGTAGCGAGCCGGCCGCTTCCTTCGTTGCCGCACGCGGGATCAGCGCTTGATCCCGTATCGGCTGCGCAGCATGGCGACCGTCTCCGCCAGCTCCGCTTCGCTCGGCATCCGCAGCGTGGAAGCGGCGGCCGCCATGCCGGCGTCCGTCTGCCGCTCGCGGACGACCGCCTTGACCTCCTCCGCGAAGGCGGCGGCCGCTCCCGCCCCGAGGTCGATAATCTCGGCGAGGCTGGCGGTGCTGTCGTCGGTCACGAGCGGGTAGTTCGCCGGGTCGGCGCCGCTCGCCGCGCGGTCGTAGAACTGCCGCACCAGACGGGTGCGGGCTTGCCCGGAGCCTTCGACGATGACGAAGGCCTGGATGACGAACGCCCGCGTCTGCCTCCGCTGCGCAATTCCGCAGAACTTCAGACCGTTGATGCTCAGGTCGAAGTCCCCCGGACAGTACGCCCCCGCGATCTCCCCCTTGTCGACCGCCCACCCCGTGCTTGCGACGGCTGTCGCGATGAGCGCGTACATTTTCTCAAAATCGCCGTGGAACTGGAAAGAATCGACCGCCGGCTTAGGGAGGATCAGCGAGATGTTGACGACGCCCGGGTCGAGCGGAACCGCCGCCCCCCCGGAATTGCGCACGGCTACCCGATAGCCTTGCGATTCGAGCCACCGGGCCGCTTCCGGCGTCCCCGGCAGCCGGCTGTCCCGAAGCCCCATGACGAACGATTGCGGCTGTCTCCACAGATGGCAGATCGCGGGTCCGCCTTCCCCCGTCCGCGCGCACAGCCACTCGTCGAGGGCGAACGGCAGCAGCGGATCTTCCTTGTCCAGCTTGTTCATCCGGTCCAGAATGACCATATTCTCGAGCCCGGCAAGCGTATCTATATTCACGACGGCATGTCTCCTTCCGGCTATAGAATCATCATACCTTAGCGGCGGGCCGGAGGGGAAGGGCGCGGGCGAAGAGGGATCGCGGCCTACCTATTTCGCAGTATTTAAGGTTGCGTTAATATCATCGCGGCCTCCGCTCTTATATAATGGGTGAATATTGCACAGAGTGGATGAGGTTGCGGAGCATGGATCTGAGTCGGATTGAGATGTTTAAAGGATTGTCGAAGGTGGAGCTGGCCCGGATTCTCGGTCTGATGGACCGACAGGCGGAGGCGCCGGGCAAGCGGCTGTTCCGCCAAGGGGAACGGGGAGACAGCATGTTCCTGATCGAGCAGGGGCAGGTGCAGCTCTATTCGGAGACGCCGGAAGGAGAGTCGCGGCCGCTCGTTCTGCTCGGAGAAGGGGCGACGCTCGGAGAGATGGCGCTGCTGACGGGGGAGCCGCGTTCGGCGACGGCGGTTGCGGCCTCGGATGTTGTTCTCTATCGGATTGATTCGGATATTTTCGAGAAGCTCATTGGGGAAAATACCGCGTTGTCCGCCTACTTCATCCGGCTGCTCTCGCAGCGGCTCGTCCAGACGAACGATCGGCTGCAAGCGTCGAAGGAGGCGAAGGCCCGGCTTGTCCGGGAGGCGGCCGACCGCCTGCCGCAGCCGCTCTCCGAAGCGCTCGCGGCGGGCGCATTGCTGCCGTTCCTGGATATGAATCTGCTGGAGGCGCTTCTCGGGCTCGACTGGAGCGAGCTGCGGGAGACGTACCGGGAGCCGCTCGCAGAGTTCGTCCGGCCGATCGCCGGGCCGGAAGGGGAGCGGGGCGTCGAGCTCCACCCAACGGTGAAGCCGCTGCTCGCCGAACGCTACCTGGAGCGCCATTCGGAGCGGGAACGCGCCCACTGGCTCCGGCAGGCCGTCGAATACTGGATGGGACGGGGCCGCTGGGAGGCGGCGGCGGCTGTCTATATGGAGCAGGAGGACTGGGAGTCCGCGCTGAACGTCGCGGAATGGCGGTTCGCGGCGGCGGAGCGGGAGGCGGCAGCGGAGGCAGCAGAGGCAGCGGAATCGGCGGAGTCGGCGATTGGCGAGAGAGACGCCGCGGGGCTTGAGCTGTTCGACCGCTGCCCGACCGAGCTGCTCGCCTCGAGGTTCCCGGTGCTCGCGGCGTACTTGTCCCATTGCGCGGCCTCGCGGCGGGAGATCGGGCTTGCCAAGCTGGAGGCGCTGCTGGAGGGCGGCGCGGTATCCTTCTCCGCGGAGGAGACGATCGCGCTGTGCGAGCTGGGCGCGGAGCTGAGCCGCGGCCTCGGGCACAAGCAGAAGGCGCTCGACTTCCTGCAGCGCGCGGAGCGAACGGCGACCCATGCCGCCGGCCCGGCGGGAGCCGAAGGCGGGCTCTCCGAGCGGAGCTACCAACTCGCCGAGCAGAAGCTGCGGCAGGAGAAGTCGAAGGAGCTCGCCGCGAAGGCGGGAAGCCTCTGGAAGAGGAAGGGCTGGAGCGCGGCGGCGGCCTCCGCGGCCGCACTAGGAAGCATGGCCCTCTTCCACTTCATGGACCCGCTGGCGGGCCTGTCCCGGGGCGGGATGGACTTCATCGGCATCGGCCTTGCCGCCGTCATCTTCTGGATGGTGAACATCGTCGCGGATTATCTCGTCGCTCTGGTCATGGCCATGCTGTGGGTGCTGGACGGCCTGATGACGCCGGAGACGGCGCTGTCCGGCTTCGCCTCGACGACATGGCTCTACATGCTGTTCATTCTGGCGATCGGAGCGGCCATCACGAAGTCGGGCATTCTGTATCGCTTGTCGCTGCACGCGCTGCGGCGGTTCCCGGCGAATTACCGCGGGCAGCTCTGGGGGCTGATCGCGGGAGGCATCGCGCTTAACCCGCTGATCCCGTCCTCGTCGGCCAAGGTCACGCTCGGCGTGCCGATCGCGAGGACGCTGTCGGAGTCGATGGGCTTCCGCGACCGCAGCGCGGGAGCGGCGGGACTGAGCCTGGCGGCGATGGTGTTCTACGGGTTCACCGCGCCTTTTATTCTGACCGGGTCGTATACGAACGCGATGGCGTTCGGCCTCGTGCCGGGGGCGCAGTTGCCGAGCTGGTTCCAGTGGTTCCTGTACGCGCTGCCCGCCTTCCTCATCTTCTCGGTTCTGATGCTGCTCTTGCTGAAGCGGCTGTTCCGCAATCCGGCGGCGGCGCGGCCGATCGCAAGGGAGACGGTGGACGAGCAGCTGAACCTTCTGGGAAGCTGGACAAGGGAGGAGCGCTGGACGGTAGGGACGGTGCTCGGAAGCATGGCGCTGCTGATCCTGCAGCCTCTGCACGGGCTCGATAATGCCTGGATCATGCTCCTCGGCTTCGGCGTTCTGCTTGTGACGGGAGCGCTCGATACGCAGACGCTGAAGACCAGCGTGGATTGGCCGTTCCTGCTCTTCATCGGCATCGCCTTCAGCTTCGCCCAGGGAGCGGAGCAGCTCGGCATCGTCGAAGCGATGTCCGCCGAGCTGAGCGAGCGGATGGACGCGTTCCTGTCGTCGCCGACCTTGTTCCTGGCGGCGGTCATGGCGCTCTCGTTCCTCGTGACGCTCGTCGTTCGGGACGACCCGGCCGTCATTCTGCTCGTGATCGCGCTGCTTCCGCTGGCGGACCAGGCGGGAATCCACCCTTGGGTGCTCATCTTCGCCATCTTGCTTGCGACCGACCCGTTCTTCTTCACCTTCCAATCTCCGACGTACTTGCTCGCCTACTACAGCGCGGAAGGCAAGTCGTTCACCCACCGCCAGGGGCAGAAGGTGGCGATCGGCTACGCGGTGGCCGTCATCGCGGCGGTGCTGCTGAGCGTCCCTTATTGGAAGTGGATCGGGCTGATCCGCTAGATTAAAAGATTCTAAGGATCTCGTCCGTTCATCGGCCATTCATGGTCCATTCATACAGCCGTCGTAAGGTTATGGAGGAAACGATACCCAATGCGATGAAAGGTGGAGTACCATGAAGAACCGTACCCGTATATCGAAGCGATTGATTGCAAGCACCGCTGCAGCCGCTCTCTTGTTCGGAGGAGCGGCCGCAACGGGCCTCCCTTCCGCCGACGCGGCAAGCGCGTCTTCCGCGTCCGCCCCGGCCCGGGTGCCGACCGGAGCGAACCAGGGAGGCTTCCAGTCCCAGGGAGGCCAAGGCTTGCAGGGCTTGCAAGGCGTCGCGGGCATCGACTTGCTGGGCAGCCTCGCCGAGATCCTCGGCGTTGAGCAGAGCGAGCTTCTGGCGGCTGTAGAGGGCGGCACGACTCTCGCCGAATATGCCGTCAGCCTCGGCGTGACGGAGGCTTCGCTGCTGGCGCAATGGGAGAGCGCCATCGAAGCGGCTGTTGCGGAAGCCGTCGCGAGCGGGAAGCTGACCGAGGAGCAGGCGGAGAAGGCGCTGGACGGACTGGCGGACAGGCTGAAGGAGCTGGCCGAGAGCGAGTCCCTCTCCTTCGGCGGCGGGCCGGGCATGGGGATGGGCCAAGGCGGCGGACAAGCCTACTCGGTGCTGGAGCTGGCGGCGGGAATTCTCGGCGTCGAGGCGTCCGAGCTGCAGGAAGCGCTGGGCGAGGAGCAGACGCTGCTCGAGTACGCCGTCAGCCAGGGCTGGACGGAGGAGGAGCTGCTCGCGCAATTGACCGAAGCGGCGGAAGCGGCCATCGCGGTGAAGGTGACCGCGGGAACCTTGACGCAGGAGCAAGCGGACAAGGAGCTTGAAGGGCTCGCGGAGATGCTGAAGCGGCAGATCGCGTCGACCCTTCAGGTGATGGGCGGCCAGCCCGGCAGGGGCCAGGGGCAGGGCCAGGGCCAGCAGGGCTCCGGCAACAATGGCGGCTCCTCTTCCGGCACCGGTACCGGTTCGGGCTCCGGCTCAAGCGTCGAGCTGACCGACATTGGCAACCACTGGGCCGCGCAGGCGATCAAGGGATTGGTCGCGAAGGGAATCGTGCAGGGCGACCAGAACAAGAAGTTCAACCCGGGCGGCACGGTCACGCGCGAGACGCTGGCGACGATGCTGGCCAAGGCGTTTGACCTGACCGCCTCCGCCTCGTCGGCGAGCGGCTCGGCAACCTTCTCCGACGTGCCGAGCGGCCGCTGGTCGTACAGCTCCGTCGAAGCGGCGAAGAGCTTGTTCTCGACGAGCGGCGGGAAGTTCAGCCCGTCGACGAATTCCACGCGTGCGGAAGTTGTCGTTGCGCTCGTCAAGGCGATTGTGGAGGCGAACGATGCGGTCGAGCTGCTGGATTCGAGCTCGGCGGAGGCGCTGCTGCAGCAGAAGTTCACGGACGCCGCAAGCATTCCGTCGGCCTCGCGCGTGTACGTCGCCACGGCGGCGCAGCTCGGCATCGTGAACGGCAACACCGAAGGCCAGTTCGCGGCCGACAAAACAGTCACCCGAGCCGAGCTTGCCGTCATGCTGACCGCCGCCTTGGCTGCGCTGGAGAGCTGATCGCGGAGCTTCCCGAGCCGAACCTTCTTCCGCATGTCGGGAGCGGGGTTCGGCTCTCTGCGTTTATCCCCGCTTCGAATACTCCCGGCGCTGGTGGAAGGACAGCGAGCGGTACTTCCTCGAATATGTTCGCAGCTCGGCGCCGGTCAGCGTCCCGAAGGCGCGATGGACGTGCTTGTTCTTGGCGCTCCGAAGCAGGCAGCTCCCCGGGGCGACCGAGTATACGTAGTTCCCGTACGTCTCGAATTCGGAGAACGCGAACGGCTGCTTCCGATCCATGCACTTCAGAATCGCCTCGTACCACTTTGTTCCGTGCTTTTTCTCGATCGCTTTTTTTAACCCGGCCAATGTCCTCTTGTGGAAAAGCATATAGTGAGTCACGAACGAAACGGGGGAGGTCGGCTCACGACCGAGCAGCTTCCGATAGGTCCGGTAATACTCGGGCTGACTCCACGTGCGCGTATAGAAAATGGGACGGCGCCCCTTCAGGAACCGATGCGGACGAATCAGCACTGTATCGGCGTCGGCGACGAGCACGTAAGCTTCCTTGCCGACCGTGTCTCCGCTCAGCTTCAGCAACTGTTGGTACAGCCAGCCGGAGCGCTCCCACTGCTTCGTGCCGTAGCGGATATCGCTCTTCTTGAGGCTTACCAGCGAGCGCTCGTCGACGAAGGCGCAGCCCTTGGCCTTGGCCAAGCTCTTGAGAGGGCGGCTGTCGGGGGAGACGAGATGAATGCGGCCGATCGGGTGGCGAACGTGCTTGCGGATGCTGTCGATGACGTGGGGCAGGGTCGCAAGGTCTTTCTCGATGGCGGGAATCAGTACGTCGATCGCTTTGCCTGACGGGATGCTTGAGGGAGCCGAGCCGTTCTCCCAGCGGAAGGGGTTGACACTATACACGTAGGTTCACTCTCTCCATGTGGCGAATCGCTGGCGTATCCTATGCGCAATCGGAGAGGAAAGTGAGCGTTCGTGCGCCGATTCTCGAATTATTGCGTCCGCCTCCCCTCGCGGCCTCCTAGTCCTCGCGTCTGCTGTCCGCTGTCGTTCCTTGGCGGAAGCTGCTCGGAAGTGGTATGGTGGAAGAAAAGCTCAAGTTCAAGGCTTGCTCGCCACCGAGGAGGAACCATACATGACTGTCAAACCGATTATTCTGGACGTGGATACGGGAGTGGACGACGCGCTGGCCATCGCCTATGCGGTTCGTTCCCCCGAGATCGAGCTGCTGGGGCTGACGACGACGTTCGGCAACATCACGGTGGAGGAAGCGACGCGCAATTCGCTTGTCGTGCTGGAGAAGCTGGGGCGCTCCGACGTTCCGGTCCACGAAGGCTCGACGCGGCCGCTGGTGCGGACGAAGGAAGCGTACCCGCGCCATATTCACGGGGAGCACGGACTCGGCTCGGCGACGTTCTCCGCTCCGGCGAAGAGCAAGAGCCCGCTTGGCGCCGTCGACTTCATCATCGAGACGGTGCACAGCCGCAAGAACGAGGTGACGCTCGTGTGCGTCGGGCCGCTTACGAATCTGGCGCATGTCGTGCGCAGGGACCCGGAGATCGCCCGGCTGGTGGGGCGGGTCGTGATCATGGGCGGTGCAGCGAGGCGGCCGGGCAACGTAAGCGAATATGCGGAGGCGAACATCTTCAGCGATCCGGAGGCGGCGGACATCGTGTTCCGCTCCGGCTTGCCGATTACGCTCGTCGGGCTCGACGTCACGATGCAGACGCTGCTGCCGATGTCCAGCCTGCCCGCTTGGCGGGAGAAGGACGCCGAATTGGGCGGCTTCTTCGCGGATATGACGGAATTCTACATCCGGTTCTACGAAGACGCGTATCCGGGCATCGGCGGCTGCGGCCTGCACGACCCGCTCGCCATCGGCGTCGTCGTGAAGCCGGAGCTGGTCGAGACCGAGCCGATGCATCTGGCCGTGGAGCTTGCCGGCGAGCAACTGGCGCGAACGCGCGAAGTGCCGGGCGAGCGGCCGAACGTCGACGTCTGCGTGAAGGTGGACGCGTCGGGGTTCCTGGCGCATTTTCTCGGGCGGGTGATTTGAGCGAAGAGGCTCTTGAGCAATCGCCCAGCCCCTCACGTTTTATGCGAAAAACCGCATATAATCGCTGCCGAACCGCCTCAAATGGCCATTTTATGTGAAAAACCACATAAAAAGTGCCATGGACGGCCTCGGACCGGGCAATGAATGCGAAAAACCACATAAAAAGTGCCGCGAGCGGCCTCGGACCGGGTAACGAATGTGAAAAACCACATAAAAAGTGCCGCGGGCGGCCCCGGACCGGGCAACGAATGTGAAAAATCGCATAAAAAGTGCCGCGGGCGGCCCCGGACCGGGCAATGAAGTGCAAACTTCGAGGTCACCGGGGAGCGTTGTCCCCCTACAATGAAAATTTTCTGTCATGGGCCATCCATAGTGATGAAAAACCTGTTGTGGAGAAGCTGGTGGGCGGAGTTGGTGGAGGAAGTCCAATCGTTCGAGCGCGGAGAGGCTACGTGGGAGGAGTTAGTGGAGGAGTCCGTACAACGACGCTCCGAAGAGGCGGTTGGCGGGGGAAATGTACGGGAAATCCGTACAACGACAGCTTGTTCCGCTGCCTCCGCATTTGTTGCCCTCGCCCCCTCCGAGCTGTTCGCCCCTCGCCTCCTCGCTCCCAGCAACATGCCCTCGCCTCCCACGCAACGCTCCTCGCTCCCAACAACACGCCCCTCGCCTCTCGCGCCCCCTCACTCCCCGCGCAACACGCCACGCCACTCCTCGCCGCCCGATTGCCCGCCCCTCACAACCGGCGGCGGAAGTCCGTCGGCGTCACGCCGGTCGTTCTCTTGAACAGTCTTGCGAAGTAGTACGCATCCTCGTACCCGACCTCGCCCGCGATGTCCTGCACCGGCTTGTCCGTTCTTCTCAGCAGGTCCTGAGCCTGCTGCAGGCGGAGCAACTGGACGTAGGTCGTGATGGTGATGCCCGCATACTTCTTGAAAACCTGGCAGATATACTCGTAGGTCAGCCGGAGCTCATGCCCGTACTCTTCCGTGGAGATGGGGCGCCGGTACGACTCCTCGATGAAGTTGACAATCCTCCGATAGGTCAGGAAGGAGGCGGGAAGCGACGTGTCGGCGTTGCGCTGCCGAAGCGTCTCGTCGGCCAGCCGTTCGAGCATCGTCCAGAGCAGCGAGGCCGCGCGGAAGCGGTAGTAGCCGCGGGGGCGATCCATCTCGTCGATCAGCTTCTCGAAGAGAACCAGAATCTCGAAGCGGCTCTGCGCTCGCATTCGCTGCGGCAACAGCAGGGGCGGAGGGGCGCCGGGCGACGTCCGCAGGTCGTTGGCGGCCGGCTGCAGCAGAGGAATCTCGTCCTCCGGCTCCGCATTGTCGCGGATGACGCCCAGGCCGGGCTCGGCGGCGAATTGGGCCCAGAAGAAGCCCGAGTGCGGCTCCGAGCTTCGCCAGCCCTGGTGCTCCTGCCATGGAGTCAGCAGCAGCACCTCTCCGGCTTGAAGGGTCAGCTTCTCCCCGGCCGCCTCCAGGTAGACAGGCCCGTCGATGACCATGATCAGGTTGTAATGAGGATTGCTGTGCGGGGTTCGGTAGAAGCGCTCGTCCCCCCGATGGACGTTCGCCCACTTGACTTCCAGGCAAGTGCGGTTGCTTATCGAGAACAGCATCAGACCACCACCTCTAAGATTGGCACCCGCCACGATCTCAACGCCGTCCATTCCATCGGGACCGAGCGTGCGATAGGGTAAGGATGAATTCGCATATTCGATACCGATACCGAGGGCGAGGCGACGAGACGTGAACGAGATTATTCTGAACGAACAAGACTATTATGACAAGGTGTACGGAGGCTGGCTCGGCAAAAACATCGGGGGAACGCTGGGTGTGCCCGTCGAAGGAGTCAAGGAGCTGCTGGATCTGAGCTTCTACCCCGTGCTTCCCGACGAGCCGTTGGAGAACGATGACCTGGATCTCCAATTGGTATGGCTGCACGCGCTGGAACAGTACGGGGCCCGGCTGACGGCCAGGGAGCTCGGGCAGGAGTGGGTGGAGCATATCTTTTTCCCATTCGATGAATACGGCTATGCGCTGGCGAACCTGCGTCGCGGCCTGACGGCGCCCATCTCGGGCTGGTTCAATAATCCGTTCAAGGACTGCATGGGGTCGCCCATCCGCTCCGAGATCTGGGCGATGGTCGCTCCGGGGGCCCCGGAACGGGCCGCAGCCTATGCTTACGAGGACGCGATCGTCGATCACGCCGGCGGAGAAGGCGTATACGGAGAGATGTTCTTCGCAGCGATCGAGAGCGCGGCGTTCGTCGAATCGGACCGGGATGCGCTGATTCGCATCGGGCTGTCGTACATCCCCGAGGACTGCCGGACGGCGCGGGCGGTCAAGGATCTGCTGGCCTGGCACGCCGAAGGGATCGAGTGGAAGGAAGCCCGCCGGCTTATTCTTGAGCATCACGGCGACGACAACTTCACGGACGCTCCCCAGAACATCGCGTTCACAATATTGGGCTGGCTGTACGGCGAAGACTTCGGCGACGCGCTCCTCAAGGCGACCAACTGCGGCTACGATACGGACTGCACCGCCGCTACGCTCGGAGCGATTCTCGGCATTATCGGGGGCAGGGACAGCCTGCCCGAGCGGTGGGTCGCTCCCGTGGGCGATCGGGTGGTCGTCAGTCCTCCGATCAAAGGGTTCCCCGCGCCGGCCGATCTGAACGAGCTGACGGAACGGACGATGCACGTCGGACGCGAGGTTATCGCCGCTTGGCAACTGCCCGTGAGCCTGTCCGCCGCGGAGCCGACTTCCGGAGGCATCGCGCCCCGCGGTCCCGGCGGGAGCACGCCGCTGCCGTCGCCGCGGCAGAACCGCTATCTGCTGCCGAGAGGCGCGGCGACGCCCGGTCTCGGGCTGGAGCTGACCGTCGATTACGGCGCGGAAGGTCCGGTCATCGAGCGGGGCGGCAGCCGCAGAGTGGCGTTCGCCCTCGAGAATCGCTCCCGAACCGCATGGCAAGGAGAGGCGGAGCTGATCTTGCCCTCCGGCTGGAAGGGGGCGGCGCAATCCTTCGTGAAGCTGGAGCTGGAGCCGGGCGGCACCCGCCGCTGGGAAGTCGAGGTGGCTCATGTCGGGATTCCGCACCCCCGGTACGAGCTCACCTTGCTGCTTCGCAGACGGCACGACGGCACGGTGTGGAGCACCGAAGCGCTCCCCTTGACGCTTGTGCCGGCCATGCAATGGACGGTCGCGGCTCCGGACGGGACAACGGCAGAAGCCGCATTCCCGGGCAATCTGCTCGACTTCGAAGCCGAGCTTGGAACTGCGGTGCCCGGCGTCTACAAGGCGGCTGCGACCGTCGTCGTTCCGACCGGCAGGAAGGTCCGCTGGATCGCGGCGACCGAGGGGCCGACAAGCCTGCGGATCGACGGCCGCGAACACATTCGTTCGGATGCGAAGGACGAATTCATGCCCGCATTCCACCGGTCGCCGCCCGGCAAGTTCTGCGAGCTTGAGATGGAAGCCGGGACGTATCGGCTGGAGCTCGAGGTGACGAAGGGAGCCGGCCCGCTGAAGGCGGCGGTTGCGGCGGTCGGAACGGCGGCGACCGATTCTCCCGGCCCGCACTACGCGATGACGGACATCCTGTTCCTTCCGTGAAGAGCAATGCTGTCATTCCTTCCTCCTGAACTGCAATCCGCAATGAACAAGTCTCCTTCCGGCGATTCGCCGGAAGGAGACTTGTTTTTATTCCAGGCAAGCTTTGATCAGATCGTCGACATGAGCGGTGGCCAGGCATTCGACCGTGTCGGCCGCTCCGTAGTAGATCTTGACCTCGCCGTCCGGCTCAAGCACCATGCCGCCGGGGAAGACGACGTCATTGCGGAAGCCGCCTTCCGTCTCGTAAGGAGCTTCCGGGGCAATCAGCGGGTGCTTGCACAGACCGACGATTCGCGAAGGATCGTCCAGATCGAGCAGCATGATTCCCGCGGTATATCTTTTTCTCCAGTAAGGTTCCCAGCCGTTCTTGCCTCGGGAGGGATCGACGTCGACTGCGTGGAACGTCGTCAACCACCCCTTCTCCGTGCGTATCGGAGGGGCGCCGGGGCCGATCTTGTCATTAGCGAAGGGGACATCCTCGACGGCCAGCAGCAGTCGGGAATCGCCCCAGTGCACGAGATCGGGCGAAGCCGAGATCCAGGTGTCGAACCGGTCGCGCCCGCGGCTATACACCGTGAAGGGACGCTCCAGCCGCACGTACCGACCGCCGATCCGTTCCGGGAACAACACCATATTGCGCAAGTCCGGCGTGGACAGCGACAGCACCTCGAAGGACTCGAAGTCGTCCGTCACCGCGATTCCGCCGCGGATTCCGTGATGGGTGTCCACGGCGAAGCACATATAGCAGCGTCCGTCCATGACGGTAAGGCGCGGATCGTAAGCCCTTACGATCTCCCCGTCGTTCATTCGGAAGCAGGGGGCGGGGCGGACGCTCCAGCTTACCCCGTCGTCGCTGAAGGCAATGCCCAGGTCCGTCCTGTCGGGCGGAAGCAGCGTCTGTTCGGCAAGCGAGCCGTAATCGTTGCGGAATATCATCACGTACTTCCCGTGATACTTGGTTACCCCTCCATTAAACACCAATGCCGTCGGATACGGCACATCGGCGGCGCTTAAGACGGGATTGGCGGGGTGACGCGCGATGGACTTATGGGATCGAACGAGGCCGATCCGTTGTTCCGACATGGGCAAGCCCCTCCTTGAGTGCTCGATAAGTCTGCTTGGATGTCCAGGTATTCTTAAGATCGGATGCTCGGAGCGGGTAATCAGCTTCTGGGCAGAACCGCGGATGTCAAGCGAAGCTCCTTCGGGGTTGTCCCGAATCTCCGCTTGAACTGGCGGAAGAAGTTGCTCTGGTTGCTGAAGCCGCATCGCTCCATGATTTTGTTGACGCTGTCGTCCGTCTCTTCGAGCATTCGCTTCGCGTGGTCCAGCCGGACCTCGTTCAGATAATCGGCGGCCGACATGCCCTCGGCGTCCCGGAACAGCTTGCCGGCGTATGTCTCGGACATGCGGACCATAGCGGCGATGCCGGACAGATTCAGCGTGGGGTCCAAGTAGCTCTCCCGGATAATCTCCTTCATGGCTTCCACGATCAGCTCGCGGCGCTCGCCGGTTCGGGGCGCCTGCGCTCCGGCGGTCTCGGTCAGCGCTGCGAGTAAGGCGGCCTTGGCCTCCGCGAGCGTCTCCGCGGACAGGACCGCTTTGAACAACGAGCCGTAGTGGAGCAACAGGGCTTGAATCCGGTGCTGGTCCATTCGCCGGACCGTCAAGCGGACGGTCGTCAGGAGTTGCATGAGATGCTGAATAACTCCGTCGTAATCGTATCGGGCCAACTCGTCGAACAGGGCGTTCAGCGCCTGCTCCACCGCGTCCGGCCTGCCTTCGATCATGGCGATGGACAGCTTGCCGTGCAGTTCATCGATCCATGCGGCATCGTAATCGCTCGACAGAGCGAGGACCTTATCCGGCGTGATGACGGTCCCGTATTCGAACATGAGACGTCCGTCCAGTTGCGTCGACAGGGTCCGATATCGTTCCGGCAGTGAACCGCCGGGGACAACGGGATCGCCGACGGCTCCGGTGAACGTAATGTGATAATAACGATGCACCGTGTCGCAGGTGGCTCGCAGCAAGTCCGCCAGCTCCGGCAGGGCCTCCTCCCCGTTGCCGGACGGCTGGATCAGAAGGGCCGACTGATCCTCCCGAAGCTTGATGGGAACGCACACATACCGGCTGGACAACATCTCCGAGGCGATATTGCCGACGGCGAACGGGTACACCTGAAGCTCGGACGGGCTCTTGGACCGAAGCAGCATCGGATACCGATCGATACGCAGCAGCGCCAGCAGGATCGGCCGCTTCGGATCGATCGGTATCCGGTGGTCCGCGAGCAGCTTGGCCCACTCGTCTTCCGTCAACGGGAGATTCTCGGTCAGCCACTTGGTCAGATAGAACGTTCGCAGAATGTCTCTTCTCTCTTGCTTAACCCGATTCATCTCCTGGATGGCCCCACGGTATCGGTCGCGGATGAAGCTCCATTCATCCGGATGGGTCTGTCCGTCGTCCGCCGAGCCGAGCTTCCGGATGTCCGAGAGCACGGTCTCGACGGGCCGATACAGTCGGCGCGAGACGAGCGGAGAGAGGAGGACGGCGGTCAGCAGGAACAGCAGGGCGATTCCG
This sequence comes from Cohnella fermenti, assembly GCF_004801405.1. Classification (GTDB taxonomy): domain Bacteria; phylum Bacillota; class Bacilli; order Paenibacillales; family Paenibacillaceae; genus Cohnella; species Cohnella fermenti. Next base: position 193,211 of record NZ_SSOB01000002.1, on the reverse strand, counting down.
ATCGAGGTTCTTCTCAGCATGGTGACCTGCTTCATCATGTCCGCGTAGTTGTCCAAGGTTACGAGTCTCCAACGGTTGTCCGCGAGGTCCATGACGGTGGCCAGGTATCGCTTGTCGTCCACCCGAAGGACGGAGGAGGCGAACACTCCTTGCCCGTAAGGGATTCGCCGGAGGAGCTGGTCGAGCTCGGCATTCTCCGGCTTGACGTCCCGTGAAGAAGACGCGATGATCGAGCGATTGTCCGCATCCATCAGGAAGAAGGAGGAGGACCCCTTCAACCGGTTGACCGCTTGTATATTGCTGACGATCCACTCCGGTTTGATGTTTAGAACAAGCATGCTTTCCCCTTGATAAGGATCGAGAGAATCGTACATGAACAGGGAGAAAAATCCGACTTTCCCGTTCGTGTCCGCATCGCCCGGCTTCAGCTCGGCATACATGGGAACCAGCTTCATGTGGGCGATCTTGCCGGGGCTGATCTGGGCGGTCTGCCGGACCGCCTCGATTACCGGGTCCCGATCCGACAGGAAGCTGACGTCTCCGCCGCCGTAATAGGCATCCATCGCCTGATTGTAGATGACGATGGAATGAAGGAAGGAGCTGGAGGCGACAAGCTTGTCCAGCTTGCCCGACCGCATCAGCACCTGTGCGATATCGATGCGGTCGAAGAAGAGGGAGCGCAGCTCGTTATCGAAGTAGACGGACATCGCCAGCGTCTTCACGATCTCGTTCATCGAGCCGATATTGAGGCTTGCCTGGGCCAGCACCTTGTGGTTCGCTTCTTCTCTTGTGTGGCGGACGATCGAATCGGAATAGTAGAACACCGTTCCGGAGATCGCGACCAGGAAGGCTGCCACGAAGCTCATGATAGTCAGCACCATTTTGTGCAGATATTTGCGGGTTCGGATGCTGGATAACATGACGGCCTACCTTCCTTCTATGGCTAAGCTGTTGTCGGGATGAGCGATTCGCTAGAGCTCCGCTATCACTTCTTGCTCGTCTTCAGCCATTCATCGAGCTGCTTCTGCTCTTCGGCGAGAATCTTGTCGCTTCCCGCTTTCTTCAGCTTGGAGATGAACTCCGGCAGCACCTTATCCGGGGCGACGACGCCGACGGCGAGCATCCGGATATATTGCTCCTCGACCGCCTTGACACCGGCAACCTCGGTCTTCACGTCGTCGAGTAGAGGATTGAAGCCGAAGGTCGCTCTTACTTTGGCGCTCTCGTTCAGCGCCTTGGTCTGTTCGAACGTATCGGCCGGCCGGCCTTCGAGCAGGAAGCCGTTCATGATGTTGCCGAACACCCAGTTGGTGAGCGGGGAATAGCCGCTGCCTTCGATCAGGCGAATCGTATTGTCACCGATCTTGGTATAGTGCTTGCCTTCGATGCCGAAGCTGATCAGGTTGTACAGCTCGCTGTCCGTATTGATCAGATTCAGCAGCATCATCGCCCGATCCGGGTTGGCGGAGGTGCGGCTGACGGCGTTCATGGTCGGCTGGACACCGGTAAATTCCGCTTCCGTTAGAGGGACGAAGATGACATCGTTGCCGCCGAATTGCTTCTTCGCTTCGGCTTCGCCGCCAGGCTTCATCGTAACGTCGATCGAGGCTGCCGCATTGCCGGTGCCGATCAGCGTCGCGCGGTCCTTGATCGTCGCCGCATCCTTGTTCAGGTAACCCTTCTCGTACCAGCGGCGGTCCAGCTCGATGTGGTCCTTGTATTCCGGGCTCTCATAGATGGTGAACAGCTTTAAGGAAGGATCGTCCTTATAATAGGCATAGGAGCCGCTCTGAACGATGCCGTACAGCTCCGAAATCATAAAGTTATTGTTGATGGCGAACGGAACAATATCGGGTTCGTTCTTCTTCAGCTCCTCGAAGAAGGGCTCGAAGTCGGCGAGCTTCTTGATGGAAGAGACGTCGAGGTTGTACTTGTCGGCGAATCGCTTCTGCACGACGAGACCGGCCCGCTTGGCCGCGACCTGGTAGCTCGGAACGGCGTAGATGTTGCCGTCGAGCGTAACATCGGTCCAGACGAAGTCCGGCATGCTCGCCTTGATGTCCTTGCCGTATTGATCAAGCAGGCCGCCCAGCGACAGGAACGCGCCCTTCTCCGCGTTCTTGCTGTACACGAAGCTCCAGTTGGACGTCCAGACGAGGTCCACGTCGCTGGCTCCTGCGGCGAAGATGGTGTTCATCTTCTGCTCGTAGTCGCCGAAGTCGATCGGATGCAGGTTGACCTTGGCATTCAACTTCTCCAGCGTAATCTTGTTGAAGGCTTCCTCGATGGCCGCCTGATCCGCCTGCGCGGACGGCTGCGGGTAATACCAGTTGAGCGTCACTTCTTCAAGCGCGGGGCTTGCGGATGGAGACGAAGAGCTTGTCGCCGCTGCCGCCGATGGCGATGCGGAGTCGGACGGCTGGGATGCTGAGGGCGCATTGCTCGCGCCGTTCGAATTGTTCGAGCCGCAAGCGCTTACTGCCATTGTCGCGCATAGGGCGACCGCGGCGGCGATTCGTGTCCGTTGTGTTCTGTTCATGAACTGTACCCCTCCAGATCAACTATATAATATTTAAAGTCCGGTCGGGCGAAGGAATTTGCCCGGCCTGGGCGAAGCCCCTTAGCCTTTGATGGCTCCTACCGTCAATCCCTTGACGAAGAACCGTTGGAACAGAGGGAAGATGAACATGATCGGCCCCGTGACGACGATGGCCATCGCCATGCGTATCGATTGCGAAGGGAATCGCTGAACGTCGATGCCCAGCGCTCCGACGAATTGCTGGTTCTGGGCCAGGAAGTCGATCGTGTTGAGAATTCGGACCAGCAGCAGTTGCAGCGGAATCAGCTTGTCGTTGTCGATGAACAGCAGCCCGTTGAACCAGTCGTTCCAATATGAAGGAGACGAACAAGCCGATCGTCGCCAGCGCCGGAGCGGACAGCGGCAGGATGATTCGGGAGTAGATCGTCCACTCGCCCGCCCCGTCGATCTTGGCCGACTCGGCCATCTCCGGGGGGATCTTGTCCAGGAAGCCCTTCATGATCATGACGTAGAAGGGACTGAGCAAGCCCGGCAGAATAAGCGCCAGCAGCGTGTCTTGGACATGCAGATATTGCGTCATCAGAATATAGAAGGGAACGAGGCCGCCGCTGAACAGCATCGTGAAGAACACGTAGAACGTCGTGATTCGCGAATATCGGTAATCTCGTCGTGAGATGGCATAGCCGATCGTGGAGATGAACAGCAGCCCAAGCAGCGTGCCGGCAATCGTGACGCCGGTAGTGACGCCATAGGCCCGAAGGACGATCGCCGGCGCTTCGAAGATATACCGGTAAGCGTCCAGGCTGAAGCTCTCGGGCCAGAACCGATAGCCGTTCCGGGCCAGCAGCTTCTCTTCCGTCAGCGAGACGGCCGCGATAAGCAGCATAGGAAGCACGATGAACAGCGTCAGCAGAAGGAAGAAGAGATGGATAACAATATTCGCGGCGCGATGGGACGTGCGATTGCGAACCGGATTGTGAGTCGGAATGCGAACCGAATCGAGAATCGAATTGCGAACCGAGTTGTGAGCCATAGCCATCACCTACCAGAGCGAGTTGTCCGGATTCAGCTTGCGAACCGTATAATTGGCGGCCAGAACGAGGCCAAGCCCAACGATGGATTGATAGAGCCCGACTGCGGAGGACATGCCGAAATCGCCGATGACCCTAAGCGCCCTGTACACGTAGGTGTCGATGACATCGGTCGCGCCGTACAGCAGGCCGGAGTTGTTCGGGATGAAGTAGTGCAGGCCGAAGTCGCCGCGGAACATGTGCCCCGTCGAGACGATGAGCAGAATGCTCACGAGCGGAAGCAGCATTGGCAGCGTAATTCTGAGCGCCATCTGCAGACGGTTCGCTCCGTCGATTCGAGCCGCTTCGTAGTAGTCCGGGTCGATGCCCAGGATGCCTGCGTAATAGACGAGGGCGGAGAAGCCGATGGACTTCCAGAGATGGACCGGGTTCAGAATGTACGGCCAGTAACGGGAATCGAAGTACCAGTCGACGGGAGGGAGGCCGAGAGCCTGGAGCGCCTGATTGGCGAAGCCGCTTTGGGCGTCCAGGAATGCATAGGCGATGTAACCGACGACAACCCACGACAGAAAGTGCGGCAGGAACATCACGGTCTGATAGAAGCGCGACAGCCTTCCCGCAATCTCGTTCAGCAGGAGGGCGACCGCCAGCGATGCCGCAGTGCCGATCAGCATGTAGCCCAGATTATAGAGCACGGTATTGCGGGTGATGACGAAGGCGGACTCCGAGACGAACAGGAATTCGAAGTTCTTGAAGCCGATCCATCGACTGCCGAAGATGCCCAGATCGTACCGGTAATCCTTGAAGGCCACGATAATTCCGGCCATCGGCAGATAAGCGATCACGAACAGGTACAAGATGCCTGGCAACGACAGGGTGAACAAAGCTCCGTTCTTCCGGAACAGCTTCCATTCTTGCTTCATGATGCGGCGACTCTCCCTTCCGTTGTTCTTCCGCCGCCGGCCGGCTGTGGCGGGAACGAGCCTATTGTGGCACGGGGGCTTCCTTCGGATAAACTGTAAGAATCGATGATTGCTGTATATTCGGATCAAAAGCCCGAAGTCCGCGTCGGGCTGAGGGCGCTATCCCTCTTCTAAACCCTTATGCCTCTTCTCCCCTTGGATCAGGAACCACCGCCACCGCCTCCGCTTGCCGCTCCTGCCCTGTGGTCTTCGGTCAGCCTGTTCACCTTGCACATCCTTATCCTGAACGGAAGGGAGAAGAGACATAATGCCGCCAGAGGGGATAGAACACAGGGGAAGAGGAGAGCAATGCCGGACGGAACGGCAAGCGGAATGAACGGTCGATAGGCGGAGTTCGCGCTCATCGGCCCCTCCAACCGGCTCCACCAAACCGCTCATTATCGCGCCTCGCTAATGTCGGTTGCCGCATCCAACCTAGGCCGTCGGCAGCCTCTCCGCGGTTCGATCATACAGCAGCACAAGCCACCCGGCGATCCGCCGGGTGGCTTGGTTGGCATTGGCAGGCATCGCAGGATTGCAGAATCGCAGAATCCCCGGCGATGCCCGCCGCCGTGCGATCAGGACGGCTTGTCGAAGCGGAACCAGTCGATATTGGCGGTTCCGCCGTTCGCGAACGTCAAATAAACATCGTGTATGCCGGTCACTGACGGTACGTTCGTGAGCGACACGTTCTGCACGGCCATCGAGTCCCATCCTCCGGTGTCTTGTACCTGGAGGCTGCCGATCAGAGCGCCCGTCGGACTATCCAGGCGAACCTCGATCGTCTTGCCGGCGTAGGCCGCAGGCACGGCCAGCCTCGCCTCGAACAGATTCGGAACGTCGGGATCGAAGAGGATGTTATCGTACCGGGCCCAGCTCTGAGGCGTCGTATTGCCGATGATCGTCGTGTACTTCGACAGGCCGCTGACCTGATCGGCCGATTCCGCCTGGATCGTCGCGTACGCGTCGCGCGGCGAGACGACCTGAACCGTGAGCTGCCCCGCATAGGTCTGGCCGTCGATGACGGCGGACGCCTGGATGACGGTCGTGCCGTAACCGACGGCGGTAACGACGCCGCTCGAGTCAACGGTGGCCGCTGCCGTATTGCTGCTGCTGAACGTGAAGCCGACGCCGGATAATTCGACGTAAGCGCCTGTTCTGTAAGCGCCCTTAACGTCGAGCTGCGCCGTTTGGCCAATCAGCCACAGCTTCGGCAAGGTCGAGGTGACGGACAAGCCGTTCAGAAGCAGTTGGGCGTTCTGGAACGCGGTTATCGCCGCCTGCAGCCCGGAGACGGCTTCGTCGATCATGGCCGGGGTTGCTGTCGTGTCTCCCAACGTATCGTTGGCGTCGCCAATGGCTTCTTCCAGCGCATCGGCAGCCGATTGCGGATATTCGCCCGGCTGGTTGCCGATCGAAGCGCCGTCCAGCAGCTCCTGCGCTTCTTCGATGGCTTCCGTTAATTCGGTCCGATCGGCGGCTTCATAGAATCGGAAGCGGTCGAGATTGCCGGCTCCTCCTTCCGGACCTGAACGGTCTTGCCCGCAAATTGCGCAGGAACGGCTATCTTCGCTTCGAACAGCGAAGGGGCGATCCCGCCGAAGTCGACATCGTTGTACCGCGCCCAGCTCTGCGGCGTGGTGCCTCCGATAATCGTCGTGTACTTGACGAGTCCCTTGACCTCGTCCGCCGATTCCGCCTGAATCTCGTCATAGCCGTCTCGTGGCTGCGTCACCGTGATAACCGTCTCGCCCGCAATCGTCTGCCCGCCGATCTCGGTCGACACGGACACCGTGGCCGAGCCGTAGCCGGTTGCCGTCGCTTCGCCCGTCGAGCTTACCGCCAACACGCCGGCATTGCTGCTGGCATACGCATAAGCCGCTCCGGGCAGAGGGATACGCGTCTCTGAAGCCGTTATTCCCTGAACGGAGATCTGCGTCGTCTGGCCGACTTGCCATAGTCGATTGGCCGAAGCCTTGACATCGAGGCCGGACCAGACCAGGTCCTCTTGTGCGTAAGCGATGCTTCCGAAGCTGGCTTCGGCCGGCAGGGCGGTTCTGGAGAACAAGGTCAGCCCGGCGGCAGGCGTATTCGTCATGGCGACGGAGACGCGGCCGAATTCCTTCCAGTTGCCGTCCTTCTTGTAAGACCCGATGAAGGTATCGCCTTCACGGACCAGTCGGAGCTCCGCCGGGAAGCTGACAGTCGGCCCCATGATATAGTCCGATTGCGGCTTCTTGGCGCTGCGGTAGGTCATACGCAGCCCGCCGTTCGGAATGATGCGCACGTTGACGTTATCGGCGTCCGCATCCGTACCGTCGCGGAACATGAGGCCGGCTGCCGCGTCCGGATCGGTCGGCGTCAGCGAATGGACGACGGCGGAGATCGTCGTCCTCTTCATCTCGTCGTTGCCGCTTGCGGCTCTATACAGGTAGGAGAAGGAGTCGGACGCGCCCCAGATGTTGTCGCCGTTGCTGACGAGTCTCACGGGAACGTTCGGGTCCCATTCCGCATATCCTTGAACTTGCGGGTAATTCAGCAGCGCCCACGGAGAGGGCAGCAGTTCCGTCTGCGCGGGGAATACGACGATATCCGCGAAGCCGTTCACAGATACGCCATCCAAGGTGACCTTCAACGTCACCCGCGTTCTGCCTTCGGCCAGAGCGGTTACGCTTGAAGCGGTTGTCTGAACGGAGACGACGCCGGACGGAACGGATTGGCTCTCGATCGACGCCCCTGTCAGATCGGCGGTCGTACCGTCGCTCATCTGTCCAGTCAGCGTAAAGGCTGCCGTCTCGCCTTCGGTCATGATGGTCGGAGCGGTCAGCGAGATCCGGGCGAGCTTGCTGGGCAGCACGGTGACCAGGGCGGTGGCGGTATAGGTCAAGCCTCCGCTTGCATAGACGGCGGTTACGACGGACTGGCCTTCTCCGACCGCGGTCAGGATGCCTGCAGACGTTGCGGTGAGTACGCTCGGTTGCTGGCTCGAGTATGCGATCTGGCTATTCGGAAGCGCGCCGCGGTAGCCCAGAACGCTGTCCGCAACCGTCTGAATCGCCAGCGATTCGCCGATCTCGAGCACATTCCTCGGCGAACGAATATGGATTCCCGTGAGGGAATCGCCGACCACAGCTTGCAGAGTTGCTGTATGCGTCTGCTCGCCCCGTGTCACGGCCGCCGTGATAAGGGCGATGCCCTCGCTCTCGCCGGTCACGATGCCGGACGAGTCGACCGAGGCGATCTCCGGATGGTCACTCGAGTAGATGACGGTGTCTCCAGAGAGGTCGGCCGCATAACCGGTGGCGGTGCGAGCGAAGAGAGCGAGCCCCGAGGAGTCGTTCACGGCAATCTCGACATACCCCCGTCCGTCGTTCGGGGAGGGGCGGAGATACAGGCGGTCAAGGGATTCTCCGGGATCGCCGAGTACGAAGGCGTCGCTCAGGCCGATGACGGACGTATCGATGCCCGAGATGCCGATCGCATAGGCGGGGGATTCGACCTTCAGCCGATAATCCGCCTGAGCGGCATCAAGGAACAACGGATCGGCCGCTTCGGAATGGTTGTCATAACGGCCGTTGTCATAAGCCTGCCACTGACTGAAGTCCGTCGTGCCCGAGATGCCTCCGATCCCATAGCTGCCGGAACCGTTGTAGACGAGGTTGTAGTCCGCCTCGGCCACGAGGCTGCTCGACCAATCGCTAAAGGTGTACAGCGTGCTGCCGTTGTTGGACAGGATATTGCGGGCGATGCCGGCCTGACCGCTCGGCTGGGAAGAAGCGCTGCCAAGATTGTCGGATAGTCCGATCGCACCTCGTTGAGCTGCCGGGTTATCGGCGATGACGTTGTCGTAGATGCGGTTATTGTAGCCTTTGGCCCGAATCGGGTTATAGAGCGAGCCGTCTCCGGATTGCTGCAGGTGATCGATCACGTTGTGGTCGATCGTGACGTCGTCGGTCGAGTCGTCGAGGTAGATGCCGAATCCGAAGGAGAAGTGAATGCCGCTGTCGTGAAGGCGGTTATAGCGAATGATGTTGCCAAGGCCCGCTCCCCACGCTTCGATCATGCCGGTGTCCATCGAGTCCTGATTGGCTTCGGAGATATCATTGTAGGCGATAAGATTATTGCGCGAATGGTTGAAGTCCTTGACGTTGGCGGCGGTTACCGTCTTGCCCTCGATCGTTCCCCGTTCGAGCGTCTGCTTGGGGGGAAGCCCCTTCATGCTGATGGCGTAACGCGGCGTATCGTGAATCCGGTTATGGGTGATCTCGTTGTCCCCGCTGCCGATCAACTGGATGCCGGAGCCATGTCCTACCAACTGCCCAACGCGGAAAATATGGTTATCGGAGATGATATTGGACTTGTTGATGTAGTAGCGCGAGGCCCAGGCCGAGGAGGCTTGCGCCTGGATGCCCGAGTATCCGATATCGTGAATGCTGTTGCCCGTCAACGTATGATTCTGGTTCCAGCCGAACAGGTAGACAGCATGACTGCCGCTGTTCCGAATCTCGTTGTCTGCCAGTTCGATCGATTCCGCGTTCTCCAGGTAGACAAGACCGCTCGGCGAGTCCGCATGGAAGTCGCTGTCGGCGAGCGTGAGACCCTGCAAGCGGATGTTGGCGACCGGCGTCGTCTGGCTGCTGCCCTTGAACTGGATCAGCCGGTCGGTGGTGGGCGCTACGATGCTCTGATTCCCGATCGGCAGCGATCGCGGACGGTAGTAGAGCTGATCGGCGGTGCTGTCCAGGTAGAATTCGCCCGGCTCGTCGAGCAGCTCCAGCGCTCCCTGGACGTAATAGCGGGCTCCCTGGCCCAGCTCATACTTCGCCGAGCTCTCGAGCGTGACGAGCCTGGACGAATAATCGACGGACTGGACGCCCAATGTGTCCGAGTCCCAGCTAATGCCGGTGCCGGACCAGACGTATACCTCCAGGTCGGTCAGATTGGCGATGGAAGGAATGTCGCCGCTTCCGAACCGGAACCGATTCTTGTCCCCGGCTGCCGCAGCTTCGGCAATCTGCAGATATCCTTCACGTACGGCTCCCTTGTTCGGGTAACGGGCCTTGATGCTGCGTTCGCCGTTCTCATAGAGAGTATTGAAGCGAAGCTGCTGCGCATCGACCCGGTAGAGGCCGTCTCCGACGCTCTGCCAGCCCGTAAGCAGTTGTCCTCCATGGAGGACGGGACTCTCGCCGGGATAGTTGCGGTAGGTGATCGTATGGCCGTCCTTGCCGGAATCCTGCTCCGAGAAGGCAAGCGTCTCCGGCAAGTAGTAGTCGCCGCCGCGCACATACACGACGATATCCTCGGTCATGCCGCTTGCCGTAGCCGCTCGCACGGCGTTCCGTGCCGCGGTCAGCGAAGGGAACGGCGAACCGATCGAGCCGTCGCCCGATTCGTCTCCCTGAAGAGATACATAATACGCCGGAACCGACTCTTCGGCACGAACCTGCGGCTGCAGCGAAGCATTGCCTGCGAGAAGCGTTAGTGCCAAGCCGATCATGAATCCTTTTCTCATCAATTACAGATCCTCCCTCATTCGCGATTCGGGACGTCCGCCGAGTGGTCCCGCGAAGCCGCTGAACGCCGCTCCCCCCTCTCTCATTCAAGATAGTAAGGGGGGCTGGCAGGTGAGGAAACTGTATATTCGGGTGAAAACTATAGGCTCCGACGATGCAAACCATAAGCGCGGGGGGTCAGCCGGAACTTGCGTTTGAACAGGCGTCCGAAGTGGCTGATATGATCGAAGCCGGCCTCCAGGCACACGTCCGTCACGCTCCAATCGGTGGTCGCGAGCAGCTCGGCGGCGTAGGACAGCCGCAGGTCGTTGATATATTCGACGGGCGAACAGCGCAGATGCTTCTTGAATGCCCGGCATAAGTAAGCGTGGGACTTGCCGGACATCTGCAGCAAGGCGGGGACGCCTTCCAGGAACAAGCGCTCATGGCGGACCGCGGCGCATAAGGAAGCGAGCCAGACGGGAGGGACGGAATCGGGGTGCTCGTGCGTCGTCTGCAAGGCAGGGGCGACATAACGGACTATCAACTCGGCCAGAAGCGCCCGCACCTGTATTCTCGTTCTCCCCTTGTCCGCGGCCGCCGTCAGATCCAAGCCTTCCAGGCTCCTCTGGACGCAGGCTCCCTCCTGCTCGGCCAGATGGATTGTCGGCGGCATCGGGGCTGCGAGAAGTTCCCTTCGGAGCTGCTCTTCGCCAAGATAATCGAGCAGGTCGCCGAGCGTCTTCTTATAGAAGGAGAAGTTGAGGAATTGGCCTTCTCCTTCCGCTGAGCACTCGTAGCCATGCACGTCCGTATCGCGCACGAAGACAAGCGTGTTCGCTTCGAGCGTCTGGCGAGCGCCGTTGACGCAATGAACGACGCTGCCTTCGACGACAAGGAAGATCTCGCAGAAGTCGTGCGTATGCATGGGGGTCGCTTGCCGGGCCGATTCGATCAGACGGTAATGGGCCTGGACATCGCGGTCGATGCTCCTCTCGGCCCGAAGGCACGGAATCGTCATAAGGCAGTGCTCCTCTCTGGCATCGGCAATCCGGCGGGTCAAAATAACGCGAATTCAGGCAACGAAGAGCAAGACGAATCAAGTCCGTCTGTCCTATACTGGGTTCGGCGAGGGGGGCTTCGCCGCTCGATTCCTTCCATGGGAGATGACTGTCATGCAGGTGAACGACACAATGGAGCGCCGCCGGCGCTTCGAGGCAACCAAACAAGTCTACGAGAGCGAGAAGCTCCGATTTATCGGCGTGGACGGGTACGATGTCTACAATGTATCCATACCGTTCGAATCCGATGGCCGCCGGTGCCTGTTCGGACGGGTGGAACGCCGCGAAGAATGGGCGCGTTCCTGGGTCCGGCTGTTCGAGAATACGGGGAAGGACGAATGGACACTGGCCCCGAATTCCATGATCTATCCGCTCGAAGACCCTTGCGTGTCGGTCTTGGGCGGCGAACTGCTGCTCGGCGGAACGCACGTGCGTTACCGGCAAGGAGCGGTCGACACCCTGTACGCCTACTTCTATCGCGGGACGGACCCGAAAGACCTGGTCTACTTCGCAACCGGGCCCGACGGAATGAAGGACATCCGGCTCGTCGAGCTGGCGGACGGGCGAATCGGCGTCTTCACCCGTCCCAAAGGATTGGAGATCGCCCGCCGTTACGGATCGCTTGCAATGATAGGCTTCACGGTTTTCGGAAGCCTGGACGAGCTGACGCCGGAGACGATCGAGCAAGCCCCTTACCTGACGGGGCTATACGATAAGGACGAGTGGGGCGGCTGCAATCAGGCCTATCTGCTCGATGACGGGCGGATCGGTGTCATCGGCCACCACGGCTACAAGAATGTATCGGAGGACGGCGAGCCGATTCTCTCGTACATGGCCGTCTCCTTCGTGCTTGATCCCGACTCGAGGGAGTGGACAGATTACCGCATCATCGCCACGCGCTCCTGCTATCCTGCAGGCCCGGCGAAGCGGCCGCGCCTGATTGATTGCGTGTTCGCGGCGGGCATCGAGCTGCGGGCGGACGGCAAGACGATCTTGTATGGCGGGATAGGCGATACCGAAGCCGGCCGAATCGTCATCGACAATCCGTTCGAGCCTCACGGGCGAATCGTCAGCCGCACGACCGACAAGGGACCACCTTCACGATAGGGGAAGAGCTTCGGCGAAGGAATGGAAGCCATTGCGATTGCGGTCCAATAAATCCTAATAGAATCCATTCTTCGCAGCCCAAAGAGCGTCATCGGGGAGAGTTGTCCCTGTGCCGCTCTTTGTCTCGCGCTTATATTTTTCAAGCAATGGCCGTCTCCCCGTCCCCCGGCTCCAGCAGGAGCGAGCCGCCGGACAACGGAAGCGTAACCTCGACGATTGTGCCTTGGCCGAGCTTGCTGCGGAACGTCATCTTGCCCTTGTGGGAGGCGATGATCTGCTGGCTGACCATGAGGCCGAGGCCGTTGCCGGACGGCTTGGTCGAATAGAACGGCTCGCCCAGACGCTTCAGGGCATCCTCCGGAATGCCTTCTCCCTGGTCGAGAACCCGCACGGCGACGCCGCGCTCGCCCGGGAGCGCTTCTCCTTCGACGGAGATCCGCCCTCCGCGCGGCATCGCCTCCATCGCGTTCTTGAACAGGTTGAGGAACACCTGCTTCAATTGGTTCGGCTCGCCGCGAATGATCGGCAGCTCGGTCTTGAAGTCGACCGAGAACTGAATGTCCGCCAGCTTCGCTTGGGGCTCAAGCAGCATGACGACGTCCTGGACGATCTCGGCCACGGCGGCATCCTGGAACCGGACCGCCTGCGGCTTGGCGAAGATCAACAGCTCGCTCACGATATGATTGATGCGATCGAGCTCGGACATCATGAGCTGCAGATAAACCGCCTGCAGCTCGCCCTGCTTCTGGTAGAGCTGAACGAACCCCCTCAGCGTCGTCAGAGGATTGCGGATCTCGTGCGCGAAGCCCGCAGCCAGTTGGCCGACGACGGCCAGCTTCTCGGATTGCCGCAGCAGCGCCTCCGTCTTCTTCCGCTCCGTAATGTTCCGCGAGATCGTCGCGATGGCAATGATCCGGTCTTCCTCGTCCCGGATGGAAGAGACGGTCAGGCTCACGTCGAGCAGCGTTCCGTCCTTGGCGTAGCGTTCCGTCTCGTAGTCCGCGACCGCTCCGCCTTGAAGGACAACCTCGCGGATGCGCTCGAACTCCCCGCTCTGCTCGGCCGGAACGTTATCGAGCGAGCGGTGCGCCACCTCCGATTCGCTCCAGCCGTAGATTGCCTCGAACGCCTTGTTCACCTGCATCACGTTGCCGTCGAGATCGGAGACATGGATCGCATCGGACGTCTGGTTCACGAACGATTCCAGGTATTGCTTCATGCTGCGCAGCTCTTCGGCGGATTCCTTGAGCCTGGAGGTCTGCTGCTCCAGGCTGTCGCCCATCGCGTTGATTCGCGTCGACAGCTTGCCGAGCTCATCCATCTTGCGAACCTCCAGCCGACTGTTCAGGCGGCCCTTGGCCATCTCATTGACCGTCTCCAGAATCCGGTTGATCGGAAGCAGCAGGAAGCCGGCAAGGAAGTAGCTGGCGAAGAGAGCGGCGGCGGCAAGGGCGACGGAGATGAGGATCTGCATCATGAGCTGGTGGTTCAAGGCTTGCCGGATCGCTTCCCCGTCGGACACGATCCCGACGACCAGATTGCCTGACGCATCGATCGGAATGAAGGTCTTGACGATTCTCTCGCCCTCGAACGAATCGCGGACGGTGACGATCTGCTTGGAGGAGGAAGCGTCCATGATATGGCTGGCATCTTCCTCGTCCTGGTAGTCATAGCTTCCGAACACGACATCCCTCACGTCGAGGTTGTAGACGGGCTTGCCCTTCTTGTACTTGATGATCTTCTCCTTCCCGAAGAACTGCGGATCGAAGCCGGTGATGGCCAGCACTTCCGGATTGTCGTCGAGAATCTTGAGGATGACCGCCTCCGTTCCCGTGGAACGCTCGAAGTCGAGGAACTGCGTGGCGTTGATAAAAGGATTGATCAGATAGTCGGTCGAGCCGTCGTAGTAGTAGCCCCACTTATCCACTTGGTCGGGACTGGACGTCGAGAAGTTGATCGGTCCCGTCCAGTAATTCAGCAGCTTCTCGCCCTGTTCGATCGTGACCTCCCGATTGTCGAACAATTGATTGAAGGCGGTGAACCAGTAATCCCATGTTCGGGAGCTCTGGCCGAGCTCGTTCGGATCGGACGAGCGGGCGATGACGATGTCGCCGTCGTCCTTGCGAATCCAGAGGGATAGGTGGTCGACGCCAAGATCGGCGCTGAGCCGGACGAGCTCCTCGTTGGTGATGTTGGCGATGTTCGGGTCCAGCCGCTCCTTCGCGGCCAGAGCCGCGTTCCGCAGCATGACGCCGGCGGAGTCCTCCATATACTTCCGCGACACCTGCGTCGCCTCGACCGTGGAACCGATCTGCTTGGCGATGATGTCCATCTGGTTCTCGGTGCGGCGCTCCAGGTCGTTCTTGGACGAATAATAATAGATGGATATATTCAAGAATAAAATGATAGCGACCAAAGTAGTGATGAAGGCGGCTATCTTGGCTTTGATGGTCACTGGTGGGCCTCCGGTTCTGCGGCGTCTCTCCTAATTAGACAACGCCGCCGATAGGCTGTCAATTGGAAGAGTCCCGGGTTGTCCCGGGTTATATCTCTTTCGGGGTATGGACGGGCGGCGAATGCCGAAGCTATTCTGACTGCAGGCGCTTCAGTTCAAGCCGGCGCCGGAGGCGGTGAGCAGGAAGCGTGGTTGGCGAGTTGGTCGCATGTGTTGTTATTTTCGCCGCATTGAACGGCATTGTAGGTTATCAGCTCTTAACGGACACCGAGAAGTGGAGCCGCAAGGTGACGAAGTGGTTCTTTATCGTGGCGAATGCAGTTGCACTGGTCGCATCGGCGGCGTTGCTTATTTGGCTCTAACGGCGGCACTCCCCGTCCATTCCTCTGGGAATCGGATGGGGAGTTTTTTATTTCCGGGGGCAATCTAACGGAGCCGTTTGACAATAGTTCATAATGTAACTATTATAGTTACAGGTAGTGACAATCGATATACAGGAGGAACGATACATGGCGAAAATCGGAGTTATCGGAGCGAACGGCAAAGCGGGCAGCAACATTGTGAAGGAGGCGGCGAGCCGCGGGCATGAGGTGACGGCAATCGTCCGCGAGGCGTCGAAGGCTCCTGCGGAAGCGTCCGGCGTTCTCGCCAAGGAGCTGTTCGAGCTCACTTCGGCCGATCTGGCGGCCTTCGATGTCGTCGTCAACGCGGCCGGCTTCTTCCACAATCCGGAGCTGAACGTGACGGGAGGCAAGCATCTGATCGACATCCTGAAGGGCAGCGATACGCGGCTTATTGTCGTTGGCGGAGCCGGCAGCCTGTATGTCGATCCGGAGGAGACGGTGAAGCTGTTCACGACACCGGAGTTCCCGGAGATGTTCCGCCCCTTGGCGCAGACCCAAGGTCAGACGCTGGACGACCTGCAAGCGACGGGCGGCGTGAAGTGGACGTTCGTCAGCCCATCCGCTGAGTTCGCGTTGGGACGGAGAACCGGCTCATACCGGAAAGGCAAGAACCGGCTTCTGGTGAATTCGCAGGGCGACAGCTACGTCAGCTATGAGGACTATGCGATTGCCATCGTCGACGAGATCGAGAAGCCGGAGCACGCGAACGAACGCTTTACGGTCGTCTCCGAGCGATAATCGCGCGGTCGCATAGGAACAAACTTGGAAGGAGCAGTCCCGCGGTCGCTGTGCGATCGCCCGACTGCTCCTTCTTGTGCGCGATTTCTCCATTTTTCGCTATAAGTTGAGTGTCCCGCCCATTTTTCAACAGAATGTGCATTCATTAACCAATCCGAATCGCTTATAATCATTCCTATAAAGGATGATTATGGAATGGAGCTTCGGAGATGGATCGAGTATGGAGAACTAGCGCCAAGTTCCTGATCGTGGACGATCAGGAGTATAACATCAGTCTGCTCAATCGAATTCTGCGTCGCACCGGCTTCGAGAACCTGCGCAGCACGACCGATCCCGGAGAGCTGATGAATCTGTTCGAGCAAGAGCGGCCGGACATGATCCTGCTGGATCTGCACATGCCGGGAATCGACGGGTTTACTCTGCTCAAGCAGCTTGGCACGAGGATCGTCAGAGGAGAATTCCTGCCGATCGTCGTGCTGACGGCCGACGTCACCGCCGAGGCGAAGGCGGAAGCCCTGCATCTGGGGGCCCACGACTTCGTAACGAAGCCGCTGGACAAGCTCGAGGTTGTGCTCCGGATCGATAATCTGCTGAAGACCCGGTATTATCATCTGCAATTGCAGGAGCAGAACCATCTTCTGGAGGAGAGGATCGGCGAGCGAACGGCCGAGCTGGAGCACGCGAAGCATGAGATTCTGGAGCTGCTCGGCCGAACGTCCGAGTACCGCGACGACGAGACCGGCCAGCACACGCAGCGCGTCGGGCGAATGGCGTATGAGCTGGCGAAGGAATTGGGGCTTCCCGAGGAGGAATCCCGCCTTATCCGGCAGGCGACGCCGCTGCACGATATCGGCAAGATCGGCATTCCGGACAGCATTCTGCTGAAGCCGGGACGATTCACGCCGGAAGAGATGGAGCAGATGAAGAAGCACACGGTGATCGGAGCGAGCATTCTCGAAGGGAGCGTATTCGCGGTGCTTCAGCTCGCCGGCACGATTGCGGAGACGCATCACGAGAAGTGGAACGGGATGGGTTACCCGAAGGGACTGCAGCGGGAGGAGATTCCGCTCGCCGGGAGAATCGTTGCGCTTGCAGACTTCTACGACGCCTTGACGAACGAACGGCCGTACAAGCGGGCTTGGACTCGCGAGGAAGCTCTCGCCGAGATCGAGGTTCAGAGAGGGCAGCACTTCGATCCCGACGTGGTCGATGCGTTCATGCGGATCATGGGACGGGAAGAGGAAGCCGGATAACCGGGAGCCTCCTAGGGAATCAAGAAGGGGTGAAGCGGATGGGGAGCGAACGGGCGGAGCTCGAGGCGCTGCGGTTGGAGCTGGAGCGGGAGAAGCAGGCCCGGCTCGAGGCCGAGCGGCTGGCGGAGCGGAAGACGGAGGAGAACGGGCGGCTTGTCCGGGATCTGGGGCGCCTGAACGAACGGCTGGACGAGATCGTGAGCGAGCGGACGTCGGATCTCGCCAAGGCGCGGGACGAGGCGGTCGAAGCGAATCGGGCCAAGAGCCAGTTCCTGGCGAACATGAGCCATGAGCTTCGCACTCCGTTGAACGCCATTATCGGATACAGCGAGATGTTGAAGGAAGAGGCCGAGGAAGCCGACGTTCTCGGCATCGCGGACGATCTGGGCAAGATCCATCAGGCGGGCAAGCATCTGCTGACGCTCATCAACGACATTCTGGACCTGTCCAAGATCGAGGCCGGCAAGATGGACCTCTATCTGGAGACCAGCGATCTGTCTCTTCTGGTGCAGGACGTCGTCACGACGATCACGCCGCTGTTCGAGCAGCGGGGCAACCGTCTGAAGGTAGAGGTGCAAGCCGGAGAGTTGCGGACGGACGTGACCAAGCTGAGACAGGTTTTGTTTAACCTGCTCAGCAATGCGAGCAAGTTCACGGACACAGGCGAGGTCGAGTTCACTGCCGCATTCGCAGAAGAGCTCGGGCAGCCGATCGTGCAGTTCCGCGTGAAGGATTCGGGAATCGGCATGACGGAGGAGCAGGTGGGAAGCCTGTTCCAAGCGTTCAGGCAGGCCGACTCTTCTACGACGAAGAAGTACGGAGGCACGGGACTGGGGCTTGCGATCAGCCAGAAGCTGTGCCACATGCTGGGCGGGCGAATCGAAGCGGACAGCATCTACGGGGAAGGCAGCACGTTCACGGCAACGCTGCCGCTGTTGCCGCCGGAGGATGCGGGCTTGAGCGCGGATAACGCTGCCTTGCCGATCGGGCGGATGCCCGACAAGTCTTCGGTCGATACGGTGCTCGTGATCGACGACGATCCGACGATGCTGCAGCTCATGTCGCGTCTGCTCAGCAAGGAGGGCTGCTCGGTTGCGCTCGCCCGCAACGGCCAGGAAGGCATTCGTCTGGCGCGCGAGCTGCGGCCGAGACTGATCTCGCTCGATGTGCTGATGCCGGGAATGGACGGCTGGAGCGTGCTTGCCGAGCTGAAGAACGACCCGCTGACCGCTTCGATTCCGGTTATCATGATCTCGATGACGGATGAGAAGGGCCTGGGTTACGCTCTTGGCGCTGCGGATTTTGTGACGAAGCCGGTGTACAAGGAGCGGATGATTCAGATTCTGGACAAGCATGTGCCCCAGCGGCATGTCGACCCGATCCTCGTCATCGAGGACGACACGCCGACCGGCCAGATGATGACGTACATGCTGGAGCGGGAAGGCTATCGGGCCTATCGGGCGGAAGACGGCCGGAAGGCGCTCGATCTGCTGGAGACGCTGGACCCGAAGCTGATCCTGCTGGACCTGATGATGCCGAACATGGACGGCTTCGAATTCGCGAAGGAGCTCCGCGAGCGCAAGGAGCGCGGCTGCGGAGAGCTGCCGATCATCGTTCTGACGGCCAAGGATATTACGGAGGAAGACCGCCAGCGGCTGAACGGGCTTGTGGAGCAGATTCTTCAGAAGGGTAGCTTCCGCCGGGAACTGCTGCTGGAGGAGATTCGCTGCTTGATGAGCCGGACCGGGCAGTAGAGCCAGGAGCGTGGCGGCAGGCTGAGCTGGACGTGCGAATCGGTTAGACCATAACGTAGCTAACGTAGCACAGAAGAGCGGAGGAACGGACAGAATGGCAAAGATTCTGCTGGTGGAAGATAACGAATTGAATCGCGACATGCTGTCGCGCCGGCTGCAAAGGAAAGGCTTCGAGGTGATCATGGCTGTTGACGGGGAGCAGGGCGTGTCGGCCGCGAGGTCGGAGGCTCCGGACCTCATTCTGATGGACATGAGCCTCCCGATTCTCGACGGCTGGGCCGCGACCCGTACATTGAAGGCGGACGAGGCGACGAAGGCGATCCCGGTCATCGCGCTGACCGCCCACGCCATGACGAGCGATCGCGAGAAGGCGCTGGAGGCCGGCTGCGACGACTTCGATACGAAGCCGGTAGAGTGGCTGCGCCTGCTAGGGAAGATCGAGCAGCACTTGGGATTTGGCGGCGGGGAAGCGCAGGCGTAGGCCGCCTGGCGTACCGGCGCGCCGGTATGTTCGCGTGTTCATCGCGTCGGCTTGGCGTCGGAGCGGGCGGCGGAGTGAGCGTACCGTACAACGTGCCGGGTTCGGCGCTGCGCACACGAAGAAGGCTGCCGTCTCCGCCCGCGCGCCCCGATCCACACCAAACCGCCCCGCCGATCCGCGTCACGCTATAAAGCCTACAACGTAACGCTTCCACGCAAAACCAACCAATATTCTGAAGTTCTGCGCTTTCACCACACTCCCCCAACAAACCCAACAAAGTCGTCTCACCTCCCAGCACCCTATCCCCTCTGCCGACATTATTCCTCTTCTCCCATTCGATCAGGAAGGGGATGAGCCGAAGCGAGGGGCGTACTGAACCGAAGAGGAGAACAGAGGACAGAGAACAGCTTGATATCCCCTCTGTCGATACTATGTCTCTTCTCCCATTCGATCAGGATAGGGAAGGCTGAATCGGGGACTGGACGTACTAAGCCTGAGAGGAGTACTGAGAACAGAAACGGAGAACAGAAACAGAGACAGCTTAACCTCAATGGCAGAGCTGGACGCGGAGAGGTCACGGCGACGAACAGTTCGATCTCGAAGGCGGAAATCCGATCAGGCAAGCGGGAGAATGACGGGCATAGATTGTATCCAATTGATATGAAAATCACGCCGCGGACGGCCATCTGGATTGCTGCCAGAAAGAGCGCCTGCATCGTGCGCTGCAAGAAGGGGCATCTGCGTCGTGCGCTGCGCGAAGACGGGGCTTCCTGCGCGGTGTACAGGGTGAGCAACGAGGGGCAGGGGACATCGGCGGCGACACCGGCGGCGGTCAGGCGGTGGCGATGGTCGGGCACGGAAGGGTCGAGGCACGGCGATGGTCGAGGCATGTGGCGGTCGGGCGGCGGCTTCTGCACTGCGAGCAGGGTTAACAGGCCGACCTGAGACCGGCTGGGGAGCGCTGCACGTGTCGGAAAGCCTGGCAGGCCTGCACCATCAACCGAACGCAGTCGCCGCCATTCTGCCAAGCGTTCCACCGGAAGGAAGCCTCGGCCAGGTACTTGGGTAGCGAGCTGGCTCCGATGCCGCGATAGGTTGTGCGAATTCGCTTGAACTCCGTGCGAAGGATTGGGACCATCGTCCGGCAATGGCGAACGGTCAGCAGCCAGGAGCGATGCACGTCGTTCGCCTGGCTGACGGGATCGGAAGCGAAGCGTTCGCGCTTGACGAGCTGGCGAGCCTCCTTCGTGAGAGAACCGCCGTGCATCTGTTCGCGTTCAAGCACCATCCAACTCCATCGCACAGGTTGACCGGCTTCATCGATCTCCATCGCGGCGGCAACCGGCTGCTCCTGCTCGTTCAGCTCGAAGAGGGACGGCAGGGAAGGGCCGTAGATCGATAAGCCGGCTTCCACGCGCCCGCTCAGCCGCTCCGCTCCGTCATGCTCAAGCAGAAGACTCGCGCGAATCTTATTCATCATGGCATGAGCCGTTTTGTAGGTGACGCCGATCTGCTTCGCAAGCTGCGCGGCGTTGATGCCGGAGGACGGATCGCTCATGCGTTCTATAGTAAACAGCCACTTCGACAGCGAGGTCCGCGTGCCTTCCATGCAAGTGCCGGAAGTAACGGAAGCCTGGTAGCGGCAGCGCGCGCATTCATATAGAGGCCGACGGCGAGTGGCGATCGTATACGCCTCCCGATGGCCGCAGAGCGGGCAACGATACCCGTCAGGCCACCGGCAGTGGTAGAAATACGCCACGCAAGCGTCTTCGCCGCCTTGCTTCGCCAGAAACTCCGCATAGCTCTCGAGCATGGTCGCACCTCCACATAACAGAACGAATGTTCTCTTTTATTGTAGCATTTTCTGGAATAAATGCAAGAGGATTTGTCAAAAAATGTTGACGCGCGGAGGCTGCGATCCGGGGATAAAGAGGTTCCTGATCCAAGGGGAGAAGAGGCATAATGCGCAGAAGGGGGATAGCGTCCATGGTGAATGTAATAATATGGAATTAATTTTGCGAGGGGTAGGAGAGATAACGTTCGGCGAGAGGGAGGATGCCCGCACTCGCATATTCGCCGCAGGTAGGGGCACAATCAATGGAAGCGGGCGGCGGGTCCGTCGTCGATACCATCATCCATTCCGAAGGAGCTGAACGGGAAGAGATGTCTAGAAGAGGCAACAGGCGTCCTGTCGTGGACGGGGCGGAGCAGGCGCTGCGAACGTTGAAGGCGGATGTGATGCGCAGAGAGGGCTTCGCCGTCGACCCGTCGCGGCCGGACGATGTGAAGTACGAGGTTGCGGAGTCGCTTGGCGTCCCCCTGACGCAAGGGGATAACGGCAAGCTGACGACCGAAGCGGTCGGTCATGTCGGCGGACGGATTGGCGGCAGCATGGTCCGGGAGATGATCCGGATGGCGCAGGAGAAGCTGTCGCGCGAGCAGGGGGAGAGCTAGCAGCTTCCGAACAAGCGCCGACTCCGATCCCGCAAGTTCTCTATCCTGGCGTTCATCTGCGCAAGTCCAAGTCCCGTCAGGAAGCGTCGAGCGGCAAGGCTGCCGCGGGTGCTTCTTGACGGGATTTTTTTTACGGAGTCGCAAATCGCCCCTTGGATGGTAAAATGAATGCTAGACCAAGCAATCCGCGAACAGAGAAGGAGTCGCCCAAGCAGATGAGATTCTCCATTCAATATTTGTCATTCTTCGTCATCCAGGCCGACAGCACCGAGCAGGACCCGACCAAGAGGTACAAGCATTACCAGACGCTCGACCACTTCGCTTACGAAGACAGCGAGATCAGCGAGTTCCTCGACAGCGAGTTCACCCGAATCGGCAAGCGCAAGGCCGAGGTGAACGCGAACACGGAGAACGCCCCGACGAAGATCGGCCGCTTCCTTGTCGAGCCGGGCTATGAGTTGGATACGAATCCGAATTACAACCTGTTCCAGAAGCTTCGTACCGCGAAGGACAAGAGCCAATTCCATTATGCGTGCGACGATGTTCTGCGGACGTATATGGACACCAGCTCCGTGCGCGGAGGGGCGTTCATCGTGGCACTCGCCAAGCTGAACGAGCTGTTCGACGATCCGTTCGTGTTCCTGCTCAAGTGCGACTTCGAATCGAAGATCGCCCGCATCGCGGACGAGAAGAGCCTGATCTCCCGGGTCGAGATGGCGATCAGCGCGCGGAACATCAAGTCGATCCAGTATCCGCACATGCCGGAGGAAGGAATGCTCGAACCCTGCGAGTTGAAAATCCACCAAGCCTCCCACGCCCGCTACTTCGAGGATTTCCTGAAGTACGTGTCGTATGAGAAGTCGAAGCCGGAGATCGTGACCGATCAGGTGCTGGGACTTGTTCAACAATACATGGAAACGAAGTGGCAGGGCGGCGACGCTTACGGGCAGGCCTCGGTCGCCGTCTCTGCGGCGGCGGAAGAGCAGGCGGCAAGGGAGCAGGCGGCGAACGCGCTGGCCGAGCTGCTGGACGATCCGCTGACGGCGGAGCAGCCGATTCCGGCGGAGGAGTGGACGCCGGTCAATCGCCACAACGAGGCGACGCCGGGCTGGCAGATGAACCGGCAACGCGAGGAATCGCAGCTCGAGGTATGGGCGGCGGCAGACAAGCGCCAGCTTCAGGAGAAGTGGACGCACGACGACGTTGTGCAGGCGACGACTCATCTTCTGGAGCACCAGCCGGAGCTGGATCTGAAGTTCAAGCTGGACGACGTGACGATCAAAGCGAAGATGGCTGAGTACGGCGAGAACATCCACATCGCGCGAATGAACGGCCGCTACATTGTCCTGATCGAAGGGGACTCGTTCCAGTTCGACAAGGGCATCTCTCCGATCGAGCTGCTGCATCCCGACGAGATCGAGAGTGTGCTCGAGCGGATGCATTATAAACACACCGCCGGCCGGATGCAGAAGGAGCGGTATGAGTAGACGGGAGAGAGGCGGCAAGCGAGCCAGCATTTAGGGGTGGGAGCGACGCGGCGGAAGGGGTATAATTTGAGTCGCGTCATTATTCACGTCATATGAACGAGGCGAATGCTGCATGAATATAGAGATGAACCGCGAGACGGTTGTCGTCCGGCCGCAGATGCGGGTGCGCCGCCGATTGCTTCCCGGACTTCGGTTCGAAGAAGGACTATGGAGAGTGGCGGCCGGAGGCATCTGGATCGTCAGCACGGCGATGGCCGCGTTGAGCGCGCCCGGCGCGCCGACGGGCTTCGGCACAGCCTTCGACGTCTCGGCGGCGATCCTGCTCAATGTGGCGGCGTTGCTGCTGTCGACTCTCTTCGTCGCGTGGCTGCTGAGCTGGATTCGCCGCGCGGTTCCGTCGCTCTTTGTCGGGGCGTCCATATACACAATAGCGGCGCTGTCCATCCTCTTCGCCTTCGGGGAGATCTCCGTCCCCTTCGCGATAGGGCTGGCTTGCCTGCTCACCGGAATCGGAGCGGGCGGAGGGTGGCTGACCGGCGTGCTGGCGAGCCGCCGGTTCGTCTGGCGAACGAAGCTGGCAGCCGTTATCGCCGTGCTGTTCTCCGCCGGCGTCATCGCTCTGCTTACCGTCGATTCCCGCCTGTTCGAAGCGAACGGCGAGGCATCGCTCCCGCCGGCGGAGCTCGGAGAAGCGATCCTGCCCTTGACCGCGGCCGATCCTTCGTTGCCGGGGTCTTATGTTTATCGCTCCTTCACCTACGGGAGCGGAGTGGACAAGCATCGCGCGGAATTCGGCGCGGCTGCCGAGCTCGTCTCGGAGTCCGCCGACGCGTCCGCCTATACGAGCGATTGGTCCTGGCTGCGCCAGCGGTTCTGGGGCTTCGACGAGAGCGCGCTGCCGCTGAACGGCCGGGTGTGGATGCCGGAAGGGGAAGGGCCCTGGCCGCTTGTGCTGATCGTTCACGGGAATCACCTGATGGAGGATTACTCCGACGAGGGCTACGCGTACCTGGGAGAGCTGCTGGCAAGCCGCGGCTTCCTCGCCGTCTCCGTCGACGAGAACTTCCTGAATTATTCGGTATGGAGGGGCATCCCGGACGAGGACATGAAGCTTCGGGCCTGGCTGCTGCTGCAGCACATCGGCCAGTTGGAGCGGTTCGCCGCGGATTCTTCCAGCGCCTTCTACGGCGCGATCGACTTCGACCGCATTGCGCTGATCGGGCATTCCCGCGGCGGGCAAGCCGTCGCGATGGCGGCGGACCCGGACGTCTGGTTCTCCGAGGATAAGTCGCTGCCGGACCGCGAATCCTACCGGATAGGGGCGGTTGTCGCGATCGCTCCGACGGATACGGCCGTGGACGGGCAGAACGCACGGCTTACGGACGTTGCCTATATGACCCTTCAAGGGGCCGAGGACGGCGACGTGAGCAACTTCTACGGCGAGAGGCAGTACGAGCGATCCTCCTTCACGTCCGGATCGGAAGCCTTCAAGACCTCGCTCTATATCGGAGGAGCGAACCACGGCCAATTCAACACGACGTGGGGGGCGAGGGACGAAGTCAATCCGGTCGGCCTGTTCCTCAAGAAGCCGGAGCTGAGCGGAGAAGAGCAACGGCGGATGGCCAAGCTGTACGTGTCCG
Source organism: Cohnella fermenti (assembly GCF_004801405.1). GTDB lineage: Bacteria > Bacillota > Bacilli > Paenibacillales > Paenibacillaceae > Cohnella > Cohnella fermenti. Next base: position 168,350 of record NZ_SSOB01000002.1, on the reverse strand, counting down.
CATTCCTCGAGACCGTCTTCCACGGAGAGGATTACAAGCCGCTGTTCGCGGACTATCGTTCGGGCGCGGACATCCTGCCGGAGACGTCGTATTGGAATCGCTACGAGGACGCGAGCTTCGTGCCGATTGCCCGCTATGAGAATGCGGAGGCATCCGACAGCCGCTTGGATGGGGGAGCGACGGCGGAAGCGGAAGGGATGGAGAGCTGGCGCCGGGAGGAAGCGGTCGACCGCCGCGGAGGCGGCAAGGGCAACAGCGGCGTTCTTCTCGATTGGGAGGAACCGAACGCTTCCTACAGCATCGAGGCGGACGGCGTCTTCCGAATGCCGGGGATGACCGGCGCGGCGGACAGTTCCTCCGCCTCCCCGGCGCTGGTCTTCTCTCTGGCGGATCTCAGCTGGCAACTGGACGATGCGGCCGAGGAAGAGGACAGCGACAGCGGGAACGGCAAATCGCTTGCAGGAGTCACCGTCGAGATTGAAGACACGGAAGGCCGATCGGCGAGCGTGCTCTTGGACGAGATCTATGCGATTCAAGAGCCGTACCGGACGTCCTTCACTTGGCTGGGGTGGCCGGAGCAATCCATCGGAGACGGCGAGTACTCTTCGGAGGTGGAATCCGCGTTCCAGACGTATCTTCTTCCTCTTGACCTCTTCGAGTCGGACGATGCCGAAGTCAATGAAGACGAGCTTGTCCGAATCGCCTTCCAATTCGAAGGACAATCGGGGCGGGTGCTGCTCGACGATATCGGCTTCATGGCGGAATAAGCAAGGGCCGCGGGGAAAGCGGGGACGCGCTTCGCGGCTCGCTTCTCCTCCGTGCGGCCCGCTCGTTGACAAAACGAAATCGTCTGGCGTATACTGTGCGTAAATAAACACAGTATATTGTTTGCTATACTGTGCTAATTATTATCACAGATAAAAGGAGAGTGCCGTACATGAGTACCGTTCAAGAGCAAGATGTCGCCGAAAGTTATTCTTCCGTTGTCAGAGCCAGACGTTCCGTGCGCAATTACGATCCATCGGTTAAGATTCCGGACCGCGAGCTGCTTGAGATTCTCGAGGAAGCGTCGCTGGCTCCGTCGAGCAGCAACACGCAGACGTGGAGGTTCCTGGTCATCAGCGACGAGAAGGCGAAGGAGCGGCTTCATCCGATCGCGAACAACCAGAAGCAAGTGCTGGCCGCTTCCGCGACGATTGTCGTCCTTGGCGACCTGGAGGGCTATAAGGAGATCGGACGCATCAACGAAGAGTCCGTCCGGAAGGGATATATGCCCGCCGACTTCGCCAAGTCGTTCACGGAGAACAGCCTGCGGCTCTACTCCGGCCTGCCGGCGGAGAAGATGAAGAGCATCGTGCAGATCGACGGGGCGCTGGTCAGCATGCAGATCATGCTGTCGGCCAAGGCCAGAGGCTACGACACGGTGCCGATGGGAGGCTACGACCAGCAGAAGCTGATCGAAGAGTTCCGCATTCCGGCGAACCTCGTTCCCGTCATGCTGATCTCCGTCGGCCAGGCGGCTGCGGACGCGCCGGGACGCCTCACCGCCAGGTTGCCGATCGAAGATATCGTCTCGTGGAACGAACTGAAGTAACGCCACCCCCGAACCCCGCAACGGCCGAGCTGATCGGCCGTTTTTGTTTTCCCCCTGTTAAGAGGTTGTTCAGTTCTTCCTGCTAGGATAAGAGTAAACGCAGACAGCATCCTTCCGTTGCGTATACAATGGAGTCAGGATGACAAGGAATAACCCGGATCAGAGGCGCGGTGAGGAACCTGTTACATAACCGGAGGACAATCGATCGATATCAATGGATACTTGCAGCAGCGGTGGCGGCGTTCCTCGTCATCATGGCTCTGACGATGCTGCCTCGCTCCAACGCCCCGCAGGCGGTGAACGGAGTGTTGGACCTGCAGGGCTGGAACTTCAGCCAACAGGGCAATCTGCCGCTGGACGGCGAATGGGAGTTCTATCCGAATCGGCTGCTTGAGCCGGCGGACTTCGCGTCGGCGAAGACGGAGCCGGAGGGGCGTCTGCAGCACGTTCCCGGCGTATGGAACGCATCGGACATGGAGGCTATCGGCGTCGGCACCTATCGGCTCACCGTCCTGCTCCGGCCGGACTTGAACGAGGAGCTTGCGATTCAGAAGCAGGTCATTCGATTCTCGGATCGTTTCTATGTGAACGGCCGGCTCCTGGGGCAATCCGGCATTCCCGCCGAGAGCCGGAAGGATTACAAGCCCGGCAACTCTCCTTACACGATATACTTCGAGGCCCCGGCTGACGGCAAGCTCGAGATCGTCATCCAGGCGGCCAACTTCGAGTATCACCAGGGGGGCGGCATGTACACGTCGCTGACCTTCGGGAAGATCGGCGACATCGTGAGGGACCGGCAGGCGCAGATCTCCTTGGAATGGGCAGGCGTGATTGTGCTGTTCATCTTCGGCATCTTCTTCATCGTGCTGTTCGGCTTCTTCAACCGCAATAAGGGCTTCTTGTTCTTCGGCATCTTCTTCGCGATCTTCGGCACCATGATCTTCCTTAACGGACAGCGGGCGTTCCTGGAGATGGTTCCCAATGCTCCCTTCCAGCTTCTATGGAAGCTGAAGGACGTGTCTCTGATGATCACGTTCCCGATCACAATTCTGTACACGAACAGCTTGCTGAAGATGGGCCGCTGGAAGCTGCCGTTCTACTCGATCTCGATACTGTACATGATCTATACGATCGCGATTGTCCTGTTGCCCTATTCGGTCTACTCGCAGCTATTCGAGGTATTCGTCTCCTTGCTTCCGATATGCTTTATCCTGCTGTTTGTCATGTTGCTTAGGAGATATCGTCAGCAGGACTACGGGCACTTCGACGTAAGAGAGATGCAACTGTTCATTACCGCGATTCTGTGCATCGTGCTGTTCCCGATCAACACTCTGGCGAGCGTGTCGGATACCAGCAATATTCTCTCGAAGGCGCTTACCGACGGAATTGTGCTGCTGTTTATCGTGCTGGCTCTGATGATCGTCGCCAGAAGGTACCTTAAACTCTACTCTTCCATGGAGAGTCTGACCAGTCAGTTGAAGCGCTCGGACGAGCTGAAGGACGAATTCCTGCTGCAGACGTCCCACGAGCTCAATACGCCGCTCAACGGCATCATTAATCTGTCGCAGTCCGTCCTCGACGACCCGGCCCGCACCCCGAATGCGAAGAGGACCCGGGAGAAGCTTCTTCTTATTCGCAATATGGCTTTTCGCATGTCCAACATGGTCCATGATATCATCGACCTGGCTCAACTGAAGGACGAGCGCTTGGTCATCTCGAAGGAGCGCGTCGATCTCCAAGCGTGTCTGAGCAATCTGTTCAGCGTGTACGGCTTCCTCGCGAGCGAGAAGGGAGTTCGGCTGGAAGCCGATCTTGCGCCGGATGCGACGATGGCGTGGGCGGATGAACGGCGGCTGCTCCAGGTGTTGTCCAATGTTCTGGAGCTGAGCCTTCGGCACACGGAGCATTCCTGCCTGCTTGCAAGGGCTCGCAGGAACGGAGAGCACGAGATTGTGCTGACGGTGGAATCCGCTTCGGGCCGCAGGCCGTCCGAGCAGCCGCTGGAGCTCGAGGGGATCGGGATCGGCCTGTCGATCGCCAGCGAGCTCGTCCGGCTCATGGGAGGGCGGCTCGAATGGAAGGAAGATCCGATCGGGGAAGGGAGCTTCTTCGAGATTGCCTTGCCTGCGCACAAGACGGCCAACGAGCCGACCTATGCGGAAGAACTGCTGAGCGTCGAGGCTCTGATCGCCTCTTCTTCGGATGAAGGAGTGCGGGGAGATCAAGGGAGGCGCGGAGAGGATCAGAAAATCCTCATCATGGCGGCGCCGGCGAACCTGGAGCTTCTCGTGAATCTGCTTGCGATCGAAGGCTACCGGGTGGAGACCGCTCACAGCGCGTCCGAGGCGCTCGCCGCCATCCGGGAGTCGAGCCCGCCTCCGGATCTGCTGCTGCTGGACGTCATGATGCGCGATGGCGAGAGCTACGAGCTCAGCCGCTCGATTCGCCGGACGCATTCGCCGATCGATCTGCCGATTCTGTCGCTGATTGCGAGGAATACGCCGGCCGATATCGAAGCGGTTCTGTCCGCCGGCGGCAACGACTACATCGTCAAGCCGCTCGACGCGGGAGAGATTCGTGTGCGCATCCGTACGCTGCTTGCCATGAAGAGGCTGGCGAAGGAGGCGGCGGAGAGCGAGATGGCGTTCCTGCAGTCGCAGATCAAGCCGCACTTCCTGTACAATGCGCTCGGCACCATTATGTCGCTCTGTTACACGGACGGCCCGAGGGCGGGCGAACTGCTTGCGGTGCTCAGCCGTTATCTGCGGATTATTTTCCACCAGGACCAGCGGCGGGGAGAGCGGGTATCGCTGTCTCAGGAGATCGAGCTTGTGAAGGCCTACGCGGACATCGAGAAGGCTCGCTTCGGGAGCCGGCTTGAGCTGGAGATCCGGATCGACGAGACGCTGCTCTCGGTTCGGGTTATGCCGCTTACGATCCAGCCGTTGGTCGAGAACGCGATCCGCCATGGCGTGGCGAAGAAGGTTGACGGGGGCACCGTGAAGCTGACGATCGAGCGCTCGGGGGACCGGGTGCGGATCGAGGTCGAGGACAACGGCATCGGCATGACGGCCGATGAGGTCGAGAAGCTGCTGAATGGCGAAGAGCCGGACGACGGGGTCGGCTTCCGCAACATCAAGAGACGCGTTCTTCACTTGTCAGGCCAACCGCCGGAGGTCAAGAGCGCTCCTAATGTCGGCACGAAGGTCACGCTATGGCTTCCAGCTTCCGCGACGATTGACCAGCATGGGAGGGGAACAGGATGATTCGGGCGCTATTGGTCGATGATGAAGAGCATGCGCTTAACATATTAAGAATTCTGCTGGAGAGAACCGGCGACGTGGAGATCGTCGGCGAAGCGACCAACGGCTTCGACGCGTTGGAGAAGCTGAAGCGGCTGCGGCCGGACGTCGTGTTCTCCGACATCGAGATGCCGGGCATGAACGGGGTCGAGCTCGCCGAGAGAATCGGCGCCGGGAACATCGACGTTCAGGTCGTCTTCGTGACCGCATACGATCGCTATGCGATCTCCGCGTTCGAGAAGGATGCCGTCGACTACTTGCTGAAGCCGCTGGAGATGGACCGGCTGGTGAAGACGGTGCAGCGGGTGAAGAAGGAAGTTCAGAAGAGCGCCGGTCGGGACGAGATCGCCGCCTCTGCGGAAGAGCTCGAAGTTCGGTCGTCCGTTGAGCGCCCGCCGCAACTGAACGTCTGCTTCCTCGGAGGCGTGTCCGTCCACAACTCCCGCAAGATGAGGATGAAGTGGCGCACGGGCAAGGAGCGCGAGCTGTTCTCCTTCCTGGCCTTCCGGAAGGGAGAGCGGGTTCATCGGGACGTCATCGTCGAGGCGCTGTGGCCGGAGGAGCACTACCAGAAGTCCAAAGTGTACCTGCACACCTGCGTGAGCTTCCTGCGGAAGGACCTCCGGCAGCTTGGCTTCGACGGCGCGCTGCTCTACGAGAGCGAGAAGTACCACTTGAAGGACGATCTGTTCGAGACGGACTACGAGGTGTTCAAGAGGCGGGCGCAGAAGCTCAAGGCCGTCTCCTTCGGCCGCTCGGTGGAAGCGCTGGAGAGCGCCCTGGATTTGTATCAAGGGACGCTGTTCAAGGATGAGGACTACTCCTGGGCCGAGGAGGACGCGCTGAAGCTCGAGCAGGTCGCCGGCGAGCTGCGGATGGAGCTGGCTGCGCAGTACGAGGAGCGCAGGGATTATCTGAAGATGACGGACGTGATCTTCAAGCATCTTGCCGTGTCTCCGTACGACGAGGAAGCCTACCGGCTGTTGATGAGGGCGCAGTTCGCATCGGGCAGGCACGAGGAAGTGTTCCGAATCTATCACGTCCTGCTGGAGCGGTTCGGAGAGCTGGGCATCGAGCCATCCGAGATGACGGTGGAGCTGTACAACGAGATCCGGCGGAAGGAACGGCCTTGAGGTCTGAAGGTTGAAGTTTGGACCGCACTCTCGACAAAAACCATATCAACGACAAGACCGTCCGGGGTGTCCTCCCGTGACGGTTTTTTTGGCAGTGTGTCGATTGTATACGTCGAACGCGGTGTGCGGGAGGCTGGAGAAGGTAACTAGACGGCTTACATGGGTGGGGAAGCGTCGAGGTAGGCCGGAGAAGGTAACTAGACTGCGAAGCGCCCCGAGCGAGATGAATGTGAAAAATCACATAAAATCGGCGACGGAGGGGGGGAGCTCGGTGCGGATGGAGAGGGTTCGGGGCGAGATGAGGGATGGAAGAGGGGCGGCGCGGCACTCCGTTCCTGAATGAAGGGGAGAGGAGGCATAAGCAAAATCAACGCCTAATGCATGTCCCTGACTGCATCGAGGCCCCCGCCTAACGCCGCATATCTCGGAGCAACTCCTCCTCTGATCGCCTCCGCAGTCAAGTGTCGCCCCCTTCGACAAAAGCTCCTTTTTTTCATCGAAGGAAACGGGAGCCTCTTCAAGGAATTAAAAGCGGTTGGACAAGAAAGGGAGTCCTTCAGGCATGATGACTTGGGAGGATCAGGTGAATGCGAGCATGAACGAAGCGTTGTACCGCAAGCTGCAGGAGGACGTTGTCGCTTACGTGAACGGCCCGGCGCGCGGCTTGTCCGAGAGGATTGAGGAGTCGGGGGAGTGCGGGGACGAGGTGCGGGAGGAGCTGAGGGAGCGGGGATATCTGAAGCTGGCCGCTCCGGAGGAATATGGCGGGATGGGGCTTACCTTCCTTCAATACTTGGAGCTGCTGGAGCTGTTCTCGCAGCTTCACGGCTCGATCCGAACGATCGTGCATGTCCACAACGGCATCTGGAGGCCGATTCATTACGCGGCTTCCCAGGAGCAGAGGCGAGCGCTCATGAAGCCTCTCGTTAAGGGGGAGATGACCGCCGCGTTCGCGATGGCGGAGCCGACGGCGGGCACGGGAACGGATATCCGGACGTCGGCCAGGAGGGAGAACGGGCACTTTATCCTGAACGGAGCGAAGTGGATGGTGACCTTCGGGGATACGGCGGACTATGTGCTGCTCATCGCCCGAATGGAGAATGCGCCCGGCTCGGACGGAACGATTGCCCTTATGGTGAAGAGCGATGCGCCGGGTCTCGCTATCAAGAAGATGCCCCCGACGCAAGGGTTGACCGGAACGGGTCATGCGCATCTGTACTTCAAGGATTGCCGGGTGCCCGAGAACTGCCTGCTCGGAGAGGTCGGGCAGGGGTTGTCCATTGCGCTCGGAGGGTTCCTCAACCCGAGTCGGATCAGCGTCGGCATGACGTGTGTCGGGCTGGCGCAGCGGACCCTTGATCTGTCGGTCGAGCGCAGCCGCAAGAGGGTCACCTACGGGAAGCCGCTCAGCCAGAGGCAGATCGTGCAGACGTGGCTGGCGGAGATGGCGACCGACATTGAAGCGGCCCGGCAGTTGTGCCTCCATTCCGGACGGGCGCAGTGCGAAGGGACGCTGACGCCTGCGCAGGCGTCGATGGCGAAGCTGTTCGCTCTGGAGATGCTGCAGAGGGTGACGGATAAGGCGCAGCAGATCTATGGAGGGATCAGCTACTTCAAGGGAATGGAGATTGAGAGGATTTACCGCGACGCGAGAGCGCAGAAGTTCGAGGAGGGATCGTCCGAGATTCAGAAGGCGGTTATCGCTCGGCAGTTATTATCGAAGGATTGAGCCGAATTGACAGTTGCGGAAGGCCATCGGTTACAATGGGGTCATGACGACGATAGACCTCAGGGGATGATCAGTGTGCAGGGAGAGACAAGGCGACTAAGGAATATCGGAATCTTCGCTCATGTCGATGCGGGCAAAACCACAACGACGGAGCGGATTCTCTATATAACCGGCAAGATCCGGGCGCCCGGCAGCGTGGATGACGGGACGGCCCAGACGGATTATCTGGATGTGGAGCAGGAGCGCGGAATCTCGGTTCGGGCGGCGGTGACGAGAGTCGAATGGAAGGGGACGGCGATCAATCTGGTCGATTCCCCCGGGCACGTCGACTTCCTGTCGGAGGTCGAGCGGTCGCTGCGGGTGATGGACGGGGCGGTGCTCATCGTCTCTGCGGCGGAGGGCGTGCAGGCGCAGACCGAAGTCGTCTGGCATGCGCTTCGGGAGCAAGGGATTCCAACCCTGATCTACGTGAACAAAATGGATCGAACAGGAGCGGACCCCGCCGAGACGCTGAACCAGATACGGAGGCTGCTGTCGCGTTCGGCGGTGCCGATCCAGGCGCCTGTCGGGATAGAGGCGGCGTTCGCGGGAGCCGAGAGCCTCTTGCCCGATACGCTGGGCGACGGCGGCGTCTCCGTCTCAGAGCCTCGCTCCGAATGGAGAGCGCCGTTCCGCACCGTGCTTCAGGAGACGGTTGCAGAGAGCGACGAGCAGCTGCTGGCGGCGTACTTCGACAGGGGCGAGCTGACGGAGGCGGAGCTGGCGGCTGCGCTGCGCTCCGCTTCCCGACGGGGCGAGCTATTCCCCGTCCTCTTCGGCGCGTCCGCCAAGGGGCTCGGCATCGAGAGCCTGCTTGACGCGATGCTGGAGCTGCTTCCTCCTCCAGAGGGAGAAGCGACCTCTCCCGTGTCGGGTGTCGTTTTCAAGCTGGAGCGGGACCCTTCCATGGGCAGGATCGCATACGTTCGCCTGTATCGCGGCACGATTCGCAACCGGGACAGCCTCTATAACGACACGAGGGATACAACCGAGAAAATCACGCAAATACGCCGCGTCGACGGACGGAGGTCGGAGGATCTCGGCGTTCTGAGTGCAGGGGATATCGCGGCGGTATACGGGCTTGCGCAGGCGCGAATCGGCGACATTCTCGGCGACCCGGAGGGGGTTCCCGGCGAGCGGCGGCTTGCGGTGCCTCTGCTGTCCGTCCAGGCGAAGTGGAAGACGGAAGCGGATTATCCGGCCGTCGTCGCCGCCTTCCAGGAGCTGGCGGACGAGGACCCGCTGCTCGATCTGCAGTGGATGCCGGACGAGCGGGAGCTTCATCTGAAGGTCATGGGACCGATTCAGATGGAGGTGCTTGTGCACGTCATGAGAAGCCGCTTCGGCCTCGACGTGGAGCTGGCGGCTCCGTCCGTCATCTACAAGGAGACGCTTGCCGGAGCGGGCGAAGGCTTCGTCGCTTATACGATGCCCAAGCCGTGCTGGGCCATTCTCCGCTTCCGGATGGAGCCGGGCCCCCGCGGCAGCGGCCTGCAATACCGTTCTCTCGCGCGGCCGGAGAACCTGCTGGAGAGCTACCAGAACGAGGTTGCGCGAAGGGTGCCGGAGGCGCTTCAGCAAGGCATGAAGGGCTGGGAGGTGACCGACCTCAACGTAACGCTGTTGGAAGGCGAGCACCACGTCTGGCATACGCATCCGCTCGACTTCGTCGTCGCCACGCCGATGGGCATTATGGACGGCCTCGCCCGGATCGGCACGAAGCTGCTGGAGCCGATGCTGCGCTTCCGTCTCTCCGTGCCCGAGGAATTCGGCGGGAAGGTGATGAACGAGCTGATGATTATGCGCGGGACGTTCGCCTCTCCGGTGCTGCACGACGGAAGGATGGAGCTGGAGGGCACGATTCCCGTCGCGACGACGCTCGATTGGCCGGCGCGTCTCGGCTCGATGACGAAGGGGAGGGGTATTCTGTCGACCTTCTTCGCCGGCTACGAGGAATGCCCTCAAGGCGTGCAGGCCGAGCGGAAGCGAAGGGGGATCAACCCGCTCGACCAGTCGAAGTTTATTCTGGCCACCCGCAATGCGTTGACCTCATCTTAAGGAAGGCACGCATGATCCGCCCGAGACGAGTCAAACTAAGGGGCACGGAGATGACGTTCGGAGGGGGAGAGCAGATGTCTAAAGGGTGGACGATCCTGCTCGTCGGCTTCATGGCCATGGCCGCGCTGCTCGTTCTGTTCTGCTGGAGCCTGTACCGGCTGGCCATCCATCGCAACCGCAAGGCGTTCCTCTCCACCGACCGGAACATGCCTCAAGTGGACGATTCGACGCTTCGGGACGTCAAGGAATGGTTCCGGTCGCAGTCGTTCGAGGAAGCGGACATCGTCTCGGATGACGGCTTGCCGTTGAAGGCTCATTATTTGAGCCCGGAGCGGGAGAGCCGCGACGCCGTCATTCTTGCGCACGGGTACTCCGGCAAGGGGGAGGACATGGCGGTGTTCGCCCGGTATTATCGGGAGCACGGCTTCCACGTGCTGATGCCGGACAACCGCGGACACGGCCGCAGCGGAGGGCACTACATCGGCTTCGGCTGGCATGACCGGAAGGATTACGTCCGCTGGGCCGAATATCTGGTAAGGCGGCTCGGCGACGAGGTGCGGATCGTTCTGCACGGGGTATCCATGGGAGGAGGCACCGTGCTCATGACGAGCGGCGAAGCTCTTCCGCCGCAGGTCAAATGCCTGATCTCGGACTGCGCGTACACGTCGGTAAGCGGCATTCTCGCGTATCAGTTGAAGATGATGTTCAAGCTGCCCGCGTTCCCCTTGCTGCCGATCACGAGCCTCATCTGCAAGCTACGGGCCGGGTACTTCTTCGGGGAAGCCTCGGCGCTTCGCCAACTGCGGAACTGCTGCAAGCCGATTCTGCTTATTCACGGAGGCAAGGACACGTTCGTCCCGACCTGGATGGCGGATGAACTGTTCGCAGCGATCCGGGGCGAGAAGGAGAAGCTTATCGTGCCCGAAGCGCGCCACGGCACCTCGATTCTGGTCGATCCGGCAGGGTATCTCGCTTCCGTGAACCGTTTCGTGCAGGCTGCCTTCGGCGGGCAAGCTCGGAGGGCTTAAACGAGCGGTTCGGCCAAATTCCGTTACTGTGCAAGGAAGTGTGCAATGAAGTGTGCAAGAGAGCCCTGGGGGAATCGTTCCTCTCCAGGGCTGTTGGCGCGTCTTGGGGCGGCGATTTTCAGTTTATGTTCAGGAAGGCCCCGTATAATGATCATGTGAAAAAATCCAACATGTACCGCTTGCATCCTTTTGGCAGGAAGAGTAGTGTTCAGAGTATTCCTAATTCTGTCGAAATCAAGCGGAATTTGACTTATAAATCTGTTAAAAATTATGCATTTATCGAGGTAGGAACGATGAAGACACGATGGAGACGGCTCTTGCTGCCGATCGCTCTCCTGCTGCTTGCGGCTTCGGCAGGGTGCGGTCCGTTCGGGGGCGGAGATTCCGGGAACGAGGATTTGCCAACGGCCGGGGCAAGCGCGGAGATCGTTAAGTACGAAGGCGAGCCGAGTAGGGCGATTCCATTCGTCTACACGACGGCAGAGGAGGTCGCTTTGACCTTCAACGGCCTGAGCGACGCGGACACGATGAGGGAGCTGCTCGACGAGCTCGATCGGTATAAGATCCAAGCGACCTTCTTTATTCCGGGCATGAGGGCGGCGGAGGAGCCGGACCTCGTGAACGAGATTGCCAGCCGCGGGCACGAGATCGAGAACAACACGCTCAGCCGTTCGGACATGACGAGGCTCAGCTACGAGCAGACGTACAAGGAGATTCATCTCGCCAATCGGGTAATCGAAGAGCAGACCGGCATCGCTCCGAAGTATCTTCGCACGAAGTCGGGCGACTACACCGACGACGTGCGGCTGGCGGCCGCTCAGGAAGGGATGGAGGCGGTCGTCGTCTACAGCCTCTTCCTGCACAATTGGCAGGAGGAGAGCGAGCAGGAGAAGTATTTGTATCTTCGCAAATACATGACCCGCGGAGGGGTCGTCGCGATCGACACGGAGGAATTCAAGGCCGTCGTCGACGTGATTCCGCTGATCGCCAAGGCAGCGGAGGACGTAGGCTATCGGCTGGTCCGGCTGGACGAGCTTGTCGGTCAAGGAGGAGAGCGCAAGCCGCTCGAGCAGATCCCCGGGTATGACGCGGTGCAGATGAACGAGAATTACAAGGATGCCCGGTATCGGATGATCGACAAGGCGGATACGGGAGGCAAGAAGGTCGTTGCGCTGACGTTCGATGACTGGGGAACGGATTATACGATCAACCGGATTCTGCGGATCTTGGATCAATACCGCGTTAAGGCGACGTTCTTCGTCCGGGCCAAGGGCGTCGAGGGGAATCCCAACCTGGCGAGGGCGATTCTCGAGAAGGGGCACGATGTGGCCAATCATTCGTACTCTCACCCGGTTGTCACCTCCCTGACGGCGGAAGAGCTGCAGCAAGATCTCGTCAAGGCTCACCAAGTGATTACGGAGGCCATTCAGGAGCAACCGACGATGCTGTTCCGGCCGCCGACCGGAGAAGTCGACGATTATACGGCGAAGGTCATCGCGGCGGTCGGCTTGCCCGATATCGCGCTGTACGACGTCACCGCGCTCGACTGGGATTCCTCCAACAGCGCCGAAGACATCGTGAACTCCGTCATGAAGCAGACCGGCCCGGGCAGTGTCATCCTGCTTCACATGCTGGACGACATTCATACCTTGGAGGCTCTCCCGGTCATCCTGGAACGATTGCAGGAGCAAGGCTACACCTTCGATACTATGTCGCATATGATCGGACTCGAGCCATAAAGGCTCGCGAAGGGAAGAACGAACATGAACTTGTACGAACGCATCGCCGGGCGCGCCGAGCCCCTTGCCGTATTGGGGCTCGGCTATGTCGGGCTGCCGCTGGCTCTCGCCTTCGGGAAGAGAGCCGACGTGATCGGGTACGATGTCAGCGAGCGGAGAATCGCGAGCTGCAGGGAAGGCGTTGATGTGACGGGGGATGTCGGGAACGAGGCGGTCCGCGCGAGCAAGGTGCGCTTCACGGCGGACGAGGCCGAGCTGGACCGCTCGCGGCTCTTCATCGTCGCTGTGCCGACGCCGATTCAGAGCGGCAACGTTCCCGACTTGAAGTACGTGGAGAGCGCGAGCCGGACCATCGGCCGCCATCTGCGCGAAGGGGCGGTCGTCGTCTTCGAGTCGACCGTCTATCCGGGCGTGACCGAAGAGGTGTGCGTTCCGATTCTGGAAGCGGAATCCGGGCTGCGATGCGGCCGCGACTTCAAGGTCGGCTATTCGCCGGAGCGCATCAATCCGGGGGACAAGCAGCACCGGCTCGAGAATACGATGAAGATCGTCTCCGGCATGGACGCGGAGACGCTGGAGCTGGTCGCCCGGATATACGAGCTGATTATCGAAGCAGGCGTCTACCGGGCAGAGAGCATTCGCGTGGCCGAAGCGGCGAAGGTGATCGAGAACGCCCAGAGGGACGTTAATATCGCGTTCATGAACGAGCTGTCGATGCTGTTCCACCAGATGGGCATCGAGACGAAGGCGGTGCTCGAGGCTGCCGCCACCAAGTGGAACTTCCTTCCGTTCACGCCGGGGCTTGTCGGCGGACATTGCATTGGCATCGACCCTTATTATTTGACCTACAAGGCCGAGGATACCGGTTATCGCTCCCGGCTGATTCTGACGGGGCGTCACATCAACGACGGCATGGGGCGCTTCGTCGCCCAGAGCGTCATCAAGCTGCTTGTGCGCCAGCGAAGCCGGAGCCGGCAGGGCAGAATCGGCGTGCTCGGACTGACATACAAGGAGGACTGTCCGGATATCCGCAACACGAAGGTGCTCGACATCGTTCGCGAGCTGGAGGAGTACGGCGTAACGCCGCTCGTGGCGGACCCGGCGGCGGACCCCCGCGAGGCTCGCGAGGAATACGGCATCGAGCTGCTGCCGCTTGACGAGCTGAGGGAGCTGGATGCGGTCGTTCTCGCCGTGCCCCATGAAGCCTATCGCCGGATGAGCGCGGCCGACCTGGACGCCCTGTTCGCCCAGGACGGACCCAAGGTGTTGGCGGATGTCAAGGGAGTGCTCGCCCGCGCCGATTGCGAGGCTGCGGGGTATCACTACTGGAGCTTATGACGGCTTCGGAGGGAGACAGCAAGGTGCTTAAGAGAATCAGGCGCAAGACAACCGATAAGCAGCCCATTGTCGAGAAGATGACCGTCCTCAAGGGGGACCGGCGAACGCTGTCCAACGTCCCCGACCCGGAGAATCTTCGCACGAACGTCGATCGCAGAGGAAGGCGCATCGGCGAAGAGGCCGGGAACGGGGGAGTGTCCGCACCGAAGGTGTCCGGGTGGGCGACAGTCAGCTCCCTTGGCGGATCAAGTGCGGATGCCAGGGATGCCGAAGCGGAGGCACAGGATCGGCTCCGAATGCTCAGCCTGCGCTATGCCGCGAACTTCGATGTGTTCGTATCCAAGGGAACCAGGAGGACGAGGGCTCCCCTCAAGGGCACGGCCGTCGATATCTCCGCAACCGGGCTGCTGATCGAAGTTGCTGCCCCCGTCGGCTCCTACCGTGTCGGCACGAAGGTGACGATTCGCTGCCGAATCCCGCCGGGAACGATGCCCGAAGGCTACGAGTCGTCCGTCAAGCTGCCGGCGACCGTCGTGCGGATGTTCACCCGCGCGAGCGAGGAGGGCGAAGGCGGCGAGGAGAGGCAGATGCTCGCGTTCGAATTCGAGAAGCCGCTTACCGAATACTTGCAGCGCAAGCGGTGGGGATATTCGATCTACCTGGCCAGCACGATGCTGCTGTTCGCATCTGTCTTCATCCTTCTGATGCGCATAGAGAGCATTATCTACTTCAAGTACAATTCGCTTCTATACCTGTACAGTCTGATTGCCGCCGCGTTCCTGCTCACCCGTTATCTGTTCGGAGCGTTGTACCGCGACGTGCCGATCAACCCGTACTATACCCCCGGCGTCTCGATCATCATTCCCTGCTTCAACGAGGAAGAGTGGATTCACCGGACGATTCTCAGTTGCGTCAACCAGGATTACCCGGTCAACAAGCTGGAGGTGATCGTCGTTGACGACCGCTCGACGGACCGTTCCGCAGAGAGGATCGAGGAGGTGCTGGAGCGGGTGCACCGCGAAGCCGAGCGCTTCGCGACGAAGGAGCGCGTCCGGATGCACGTGCTGCCGGTCAACGGCGGCAAGCGCGAGGCGCTTGTGCAAGGGGTCAAGATGGCGAAGCACAATCTGGTCGTCTTCGTCGATTCCGACAGCTTCCTCGAGCCGAACGCGATCCGTCATCTCGTCCAGCCGTTCCAGGACCCGAAGATGGGCGGGGTCGCCGGCCGGACGGACGTGGAGAACAAGTATACGAACTCGATCACGAAGCTGCAGACGGTTCGCTATTATATCGCTTTCCGCATCATGAAGGCGGCCGAGGCCTGGTTCGACAGCGTGACCTGCCTGTCCGGCCCGCTGTCCTGCTACCGCAAGGAGCTGATCCTGAAGCACGCCGACGCCTGGCTGAGCCAGAAGTTCCTCGGGCAGCCGGCGACGTTCGGGGACGACCGAAGCATGACCAATTACATCCTGAAGACGCACCGGACAAGCTACCAGGATTCGGCCATCTGTTCGACCATCGTGCCGTCGCGGATGGACGTCTTCCTGAAGCAGCAGATGAGGTGGAAGCGTTCGTGGCTGCGCGAGTCGCTGCGGGCCTGCACGTTTATCTGGAAGAAGGAGCCGTTCATGGCGCTGTTCTTCCTCGTCGGCCTCATCGTCCCGATCGCTGCGCCCGTCGTTGTCGTCTACAACCTCGTTTACGTTCCTTTTGCTTATGGGATTTTCCCAGGGACGTTCTTGATGGGACTGCTGCTGATGGCGATGCTGATGAGTCTGGCCCACCTGTTCTTCCGCAAGAGCAGGCTGTGGTACTTCGGAATCGTGTTCTGCGTCTTCTACGAGTTCGTGCTGCTGTGGCAGATGCCGGTGGCCTGGTTCACGTTCTGGAAGTCGACATGGGGAACGCGCGAGACGCCGCAGGACGTGGAGGCGAGAGAGAAGAGAGAGGCGCGCAAGAAGAGGAAGCAGGATAAATCCGGCTTGCCGTCCAAGTAAGGAGGAGCGCGGAGATGGGACTCGGCAAGCGAGATCCGATGCTCGATACCAAGAAGAAGAATCGGCGCAAAACCGTTCGGGCGGCGCTGCAGGCCGCCATCCTGCTCGGAGCCGCCTGGCTGGTGTACGAAGCGGTGGCGGATACGGACCATTACAAGGAGCCGGATCGGACGGCCTGGACCAGCGACAACGGCTTCATCGCGGTGTCCTACTTCGGGGTCAGCCGTTCGGGAACGCCGAAGCTGATCGCGAAGGGCGAGCTTGAGAAGCAGTTGAAGGCGCTGCATAATCAAGGTTATGTGACGATCTCCCAGCAAGACGTGGTAGACTATTATAAGAACGGGAAGAAGCTGCCGGAGAAGGCGCTGTTCCTGTCGTTCGAAGACGGGCGCAACGATTCGGCGCTGTTCGCGCAGCCTTATCTCGAGCGCTTCGATTATAAGGCGACGTTCCTGTCCTACGCGGACAAGATGGGCAACGGAGAGCGGAAGTTCCTTCAGCCGAAGGATATGCTCAAGATGATGAAGACCGGCTATTGGGAGCTCGGGACGAACGGCTATCGCCTCGCTTATATCAACGTCGTTGACAGCGAGGGGAATTTTATCGGCAATAAGGCCGAGAACGAGCTTCGCAACAAGATGAAGATCGATTATTACAATCACTATCTGATGGACTTCATCCGCGACGCCGACATGATTCCGGCCGAGAACCGGCAGGAGATGGAGGCCCGTATCGATTACGATTACGAGCAGATGAAGGAGATTTACACGAAGGAGCTCGGCTTCGTTCCGGGAGTCTACATGATCATGCACGCCAACGCCCTCGGGTCGAGCATGAACCGATTGGTGACGGAGGCCAACGAGCAGAACATCGAGAAGCTGTTCCTGATGCACTACAATCGGGAGGGCCATGCGCTTAACACGGCGGAGGACAGCCTCTACGATCTGACCCGGGTGCAGCCGCAGGCGTACTGGGCGACGAACCACCTGCTTATGCGAATCCAGAGCGACACGGGGGAAAAGACGGCGTTCGTGCAAGGAGAGAAGGAGCGTGCGGACGACTGGACGCTGGAGCGAGGCGCGGCCGAATTCCGGGGCAGCCGCATCTCCTTGACCTCGGAGGCCGGCGAAGCGGGACGGCTTGCGCTGAAGGGCAGCGAGAGCTACGGCGACATCGAGCTGTCCGCGACGCTGGCGGGGAACGTGGTCGGCAAGCAATCTCTCTATGTTCGCTATGATGCGAAGAGAGGATCGTTCCTTCGCGTGATGCTGGAGAACAACCGGCTGATCGTCGAGCAGAAGGCTCCGGGCGGCGCGGCGACGGCGATCTACGACGAGGAGCTGGACCCGGTCGATTGGAAGGCCGAGGAGTTGGCGCTCAGCAAGGCGACCACCTACACGCTGGAGGAGATCTCCAATGTGGACCTGACCGAAGAAACCCAGTATCCTGTCAATGTGGACGATACCCGCAAGCTGTCCGTCGCCGTATCGGGAGATCGGCTGTCCGTGACGGTGGACGGCAAGGAGCTTGTGGCGGATGCGGCCGTGAACGGCTTGATCAAGAGCGGCTCCATCGCGCTCGAATCCGAATATCATCCCCAAGGGGACAACGACGATATCTACGACGGGATCTTCGACGACGTTCAAGTCGTCTCGCTCGGAGCGGACGGGGAGAAGGAAGCCGATCTGTACAGCAACCGCTTGACGGGCGTGGAGAAGCTTGTATCGGAAGCGGTGCGAGGCTGGAACGCGACGGTAGACTGGTTTATGGAGACGTTCTGACGGAAGGGGGAGCGCAGAAGGATGCGGAGAGCAGGCGGAGGAAGCAGGAGCGGGAGAAGGAATGCTTATGGACTCGTCGCGCTCGCGGCAGCCGTCCTGGTCGGCGCGGGAGTGGCGGCGTGGCTGCTGCTGCGAGGCGAAGAAGACGAAGCGCGGCGAAGCGACTCCAGAGCGGCGGCGAAGACGGAGCTGTCCGCTTGGCTGGCGGATTGGCAATGGGAGGCCGGGCTCAGCGATCTGGACCGGTCGGTTGCCGGGCTGGACAGCCTTCAGGCGTTCGCGGCGTACTTCGACGAATCGGACCGCCTGCTGTTCACGGACGACTTCGAGGCCGGCTTCCCTGCCATTCGGGAGCGGCTGGAGCAGGAGGATAGGGACAACGGCGGAGAGTACGGAGAAGGGGGCGGCGGTGCGCCTCGCCTGGATCTCACGCTGGTGAACGACATCGTCAGAGCGGACGGCTCCGAGAGCCAGAAGGACCCCGAGCTGGTGACGAGGCTGCTGGCGGACGACGCGAGCCGGAGCGCTCACATCGGGGAGATCATGGCCGCTGTCGAGCGTTACGGCGTCGGGGGAGTGGAGCTCGACTACGAGCGGGTCGACGACGGCGATTGGGAGCGCATGCTGCTGCTGATCGACGAACTGTATGCGAAGCTCGTCGAGCGAGGCAAGTCGCTTCGGATCGTGCTGGAGCCGAGAGCCCCGATCGAGAAGCTGAGCTGGCCGGAGGGGCCGGAATACGTGCTGATGGCGTACAATCTCTACGGGAGCCACAGCGAGCCGGGCCCGAAGGCCGACCTCGCCTTTATCCGCGAGCAGGCGAAGCGCATGGCCAAGCTTCCCGGCGCCCGCCATCTCGCGCTGGCGTCCGGCGGCTTCGATTGGCTGCTGTCCGGCCCCGATGCCGGCAAGGCGACGGGAATTACCGAGGCGGAAGCCGCCGAGCTGGCGGAGCGAAGCCTGGACCAGCCGACGAGGGACGAGGCGAGCGGCAGCCTGCGCTTCGAGTATACGGGCGAGGACGGGGCGAAGCACGAGGTCTGGTACGCCGACGGAGAGACGCTGGCCGGCTGGGCCGCGGCTGCGAGAAGCTCCGGGGCGAACCTCGCGGGCATCGCGCTCTGGCGGCTCGGCGGGCTCGGGGACGCTTCCCTGGAGGGCATCGCCTCCGGGCTGGGCGAATAAGAGCGGGGCGGCCGGGATTCTATGTGATCATTCACATTCGAGCTGCCCGGCAACGGGCGCTTTGCCCGATTCTATGTGGAAATTCACATTCGTGGAGACAATTTCGGCCCCAAATCTCGTATATATGCCAAAAATCGCATAAAACGCCGCAATTGCCGCCTATTCGGGCCGACGAATGTGAAAATCCGTATAAATCGCAGAAAGTCGCCGGGCCGAGGGCAGCGGCATAAAAAGAACCGTCAGGAGAGAGTCTCTCTGACGGTTCTTCTTATGTGGCGGTCAGCCCTCATTCGCGGACGGCCGGGGCGATTCGAAGGCAATCAGCGTGATCGGATGGCCGGTGGACTCGGCCAGGCTCTCTTCGAGCTGCCGAATTCGCACGATGTCCTCTTGACGCAGCTCCGCGAACGGGTACGTGTCCTTGTTCATATCGCTCTCCTCCTTTTGCCCAAAGGGATCGTTCGTTCCCTAGTATTGGGAGAAATCGGAGGATTCATAAGCGGCGACCGGCTGCGGGCTGTGGGTGACGAACAGCGGTCAGACTTGGCCGATCATATCCTCGGGCCGAACGTACGCGTCGAACTGCTCGCTGGTGAGCAGACCGGTGCGGAGCGCCGCTTCCTTCAAGGAGAGCCCTTCCTTGTGGGCCAGCTTGGCGATCTTGGCCGCGTTCTCGTAGCCGATGTGCGGGTTCAGCGCGGTGACGAGCATAAGCGATTGCTCGAGGTTGCGCTTCAGCACCTGCTCGTTCGGCTCGATGCCGACGGCGCAGTGCTCGTTGAACGAGCGGATCGCATCGGCCAGCAGGCGGACCGACTGCAGGAAGTTGTGCAGGATGACCGGCTTGAACACGTTCAGCTCGAAGTTGCCCTGGCTGGCGGCGAAGCCGATGACGGCGTCGTTGCCCATGACCTGGCAGGCGACCATCGTGAGCGCCTCGCATTGGGTCGGGTTCACCTTGCCGGGCATGATCGAGCTGCCCGGTTCGTTCTCGGGGATCGTAATCTCCCCGATGCCGGAGCGCGGTCCGCTCGCGAGCCAGCGGACGTCGTTCGCGATCTTCATCAGATCGGCCGCGAGCGCCTTCAGCGCGCCGTGGGCGTACACCATCTGGTCGTGGCTCGTCAGCGCGTGGAACTTGTTCGACGAGGAGACGAAGGCATGGCCCGTGTAGGCGCTCAACTCCGCAGCGACCTTGTCGCCGAAGGCGGCGGGGGCATTGATGCCGGTGCCGACCGCGGTGCCGCCGATCGCCAGCTCCGCAAGCGACTTCACGCTCTCGAAGATCATGAGGCTCGATCGGTCGAGCATCGCCCACCAGCCGCTGATCTCCTGGCCGAGGGAGAGCGGCGTCGCATCCTGAAGGTGGGTGCGCCCGATCTTGACAATGTCCCGGAACGCCTCCATCTTCTGCCGCAAGGTTGTCTTCAACTCGTCGACAGCCGGCAGCAGCAGCTCCTTCACGGCGACAGTTCCCGCGATGTGCATGGCCGTCGGGAACGTGTCGTTCGAGCTCTGGGAACGGTTCACGTCATCGTTCGGGTGGATCTTCAGCTCGCTGTCGGTCGCCTGCAGCCATTGGGTCGCGCGCCGGGCCAGCACTTCGTTGACGTTCATATTCGACTGGGTGCCGCTGCCGGTCTGCCAGACGACAAGCGGGAAGTGCTCGTCCCAGCGCCCTTCGTATACTTCCTCCGCGGCGGCGATGATCGCTTCCGCCTTCAGCGGAGCGAGCGTGCCCAGCTCGCGGTTCGCGCTCGCAGCCGCCTTCTTCAGCAGCGCGAACGCCCGGATCAGCTCCAGCGGCATGCGCTCCGTGCCGATGCGGAAGTGCTGGCGGCTTCGCTCCGTCTGCGCTCCCCACATCGCCTCCGCCGGGACTTGTATTTCTCCCATCGTATCGTGCTCTGTCCGAAATTCCATAACCGCGTTCCGCCTTCCTTCCGGGAATAAGTGATTCCGCCGAGATTGCATCGGCTGTTCCAAAACTTATTCTAGTCCTCTTCGCCCGCCCAAGACAAGTTCAGATCGCTTCGCCCGCGAATTGTGTCCGATAGAGCCGCTCGTAGAAGCCGCGAGCCGCAAGCAGTTCCTCGTGCGTGCCGCGCTCGACGATGCGGCCGCCGTCGACGACGAGAATCTGGTCGGCATGGCGGATCGTGTTCAGACGGTGGGCGATGACGAAGCTCGTGCGGCCGCGCATGAGCGTCTCCATCGCTTGCTGGATATGGATCTCCGTCCGGGTGTCGACGCTGCTTGTCGCTTCGTCGAGGATCAGGATGGCGGGGTCCGCGAGGATCGCCCTTGCGATCGTGAGCAACTGGCGCTGCCCTTGGCTCAGGTTGCCGCCGTCCGCCGTCAGCATCGTGTCGTAGCCGTGCGGCAGCTTGCGCACGAACGAATGGACGTTGGCAAGCTTCGCGGCGGCGACGACCTCCTCGTCCGTGGCGTCGAGGCGCCCGTAACGGATGTTCTCGCGAATCGTATCGGAGAACGTGTACGCGTCCTGAAGGACGATGCCGAGCCGGCTGCGCAGGCTGTCTTTGTCCAGCGAGCGGATCTCCTCGCCGTCGAGGGAGATGCGTCCTTGCTCCGGCTCGATGTCGTAGAAGCGCGTGAGCAGGTTGATGACCGTTGTTTTGCCGGCTCCGGTCGGGCCGACGAGGGCGACGACGTCGCCGGGGTTCGCCCGGAAGCTGACGCCCTGCAGCACGGGCTTGTCGGGCCGGTACGAGAACGAGACGTTGTCGAAGACGACGTCCCCCGACAGGGCATGGACCGTCTTGCCGGATTGTTGCGACGATGGCGACGGATGCGGATGCGAAGGATGCGAAGGGTATTCGCTCTCCGCGTCCATCAGCTCGAACACGCGCTCCGCCCCGGCGATGCCGGCCTGGATCAGGTTGTATTGGTTGGCGAGGTCGTTGATCGGCGCGCTGAACAGCTTCGAGTAGTTGAGGAAGCTGACGATGACGCCGACCGTCGTCCACTGCTCGAACGCCATCCAGCCGCCGACCGCCGCGATCAGAATAAAGGTGAGATGGCCCATGGCGTTCATCACGGGACCCATGTAGCCGGACAGCGTCTGCGCTCTGACGGAAGCGGACTTCAAGGCGTCGTTCATCTCCGAGAATTGCGAGACGGCGATTCGCTCTCGCCGCAGCGTTTTGACGGCCTTCTGGCCGGACAGCGTCTCCTCAATGAAGCCGTTCAGCTTGCCAAGGCTCGATTGCTGCTCCGAGAAGTGCTTCCGGGTACGGGAAGCGATCTGCTTGGATGCCCAGGACACGAGCGGGATGGTGATGAGGCAGACGAGGGTGAGCCAGATGTCGAGCGCGAACATGAGCGTCAGCGAGCCGATCAGCGTGATCGCGCTCGCGACGATCTGCACGAAGCTCTGGTTCAGCGTTGTCGAGACGTTCTCGATGTCGTTGGTGGCGCGGCTCATCAGGTCCCCCTTCGCCGTGCGGTCGAAGAACGGCACCGGGAGGTCCTGAAGGTGGCCGAAAAGATCCCTGCGCATGTCGCGAACGGTTCGTTGGGAGACGCCGGCCATCAGGTGAGCCTGAAGCCAGGAGGCGAGTCCGCTGACGAGGTAGGCGGAGCCGAGCAGGAGGCAGAGGCGAAGCAAGCCGCTCTTGTCGTGCTCGAGAATGTAATGGTCGATCGCCCGTCCGAGCAGGTACGGGGCGAGCAGCCCCAGTCCGGTTCCGACGACGGCGAACAGCAGTGTGAAGGCAAGGCCGACTCTCTGGCGGCTCAGGTAGCGCCAGATTCGGACGAGGGTTGCCTTCGTGTCGCGGGCGCGCTGCTTCGGGACGGGCATTCCGCGGCCGGGGCCGCCGCCGGGCCCCGCTCCGGGCGCTGCGCCCGGTCCCGCGCCTGGTCCCGCCCCCGGGCCGGCTGCCGGTCTGACGTTAAACATGGGAAGCTTCCTCCAATCCGAGCTGGGATTCGCAGATGTCGCGATAGATGTCGCTGGAAGCCATCAGCTCTTCATGGCTGCCGGAGGCGACGATGCGGCCGTCCTCGAGCACGAGAATCCGGTCGGCTTCGGCGACGGAAGAGATTCGCTGGGCGATGATGAAGCAGGTGCAGCCGGCCATTCGCGCCTTCAGCGCGGAGCGAATCCGGGCCTCGGTGCGCAGATCGACCGCGCTTGTGCTGTCGTCGAGGATGAGGACTGCCGGATCGGTCAGCAGGGCGCGCGCGATCGAGATGCGCTGCTTCTGGCCGCCGGACAGCGTCACGCCGCGCTGGCCGATCACGGTATCGTAGCCCTCGGGGAATGCGGCGATGAAGTCGTGCGCCTCCGCCGCGCGGGCTGCGGCTTCGACTTCTTCCTGCGACGCGTCCGGCTTGCCGTACCGAATGTTGTCGCGGATCGTGCCGCTGAACAGGATCGCCTGCTGCAGGACGATGCCGACCTGGCCCCTCAGCTCTTCGAGCGGAATGTCTCTGACGTCGACGCCGTTCACGAGAACGGCTCCTTCGGTCGGATCGTAGAGCCGCGGGATCAGGTTGACAAGGGTGCTCTTCCCCGCGCCGGTCGAGCCGAGAATGCCGACGGTCTGTCCGGGCTCGATCGCGAAGCCGATGTCCTTCAACACCGGCTCCTCGCCGCCTTCCTCATAGCCGAAGCTGACGTTCCGGAACTCGACTCGGCCTGGGGCCGGCGTCGTATGATGATTTTCAACCGGGGACTCTTCCATCGATACAGGAGCTTCGAGCAGCTCGTTGACCCGGTCGGAGGACGCCTTGGCCCGCGAGATGTTGACGAGGGTGTTGCCGAGCGATACCATCGCGTTCATGGTCTGGATGACATAGGTGATGAAGGCGGCCAGGCTCCCGATCTCGAGGGCACCCTCCCAGCTCTGGGCGCCTCCGATCCAGAGGATGCAGACGACGCTGGCGTTCAGCAGCAAGGTCATCGCCGGATTGTTCACGGCCAGCAGGCGGGCGGCCTTCAGCCCCAGCTCGTAATTGTCCTCGTTCGCCTTCTTGAAGCGGGAACGCTCGAACGTCGCGCGGACGAACGCCTTCACGACACGGATGCCCGTCAGGTTCTCCTGCAGAACGGAATTGACCCGGTCAAGCTTCCCTTGAAGGTTCCGATACATCGGAATGGAGCGGCTGAGCAGCAGGTAGAGAAGGAGGAACATGAGCGGCAGCGTGACGGCGAACACGATCGACAGCTTCGGGCTGATGAGCAGCGCCATCACGATGCTTCCGAAGAACAGGAAGCTGCTGCGGATGAGCATTCGCAGGAAGATCTGGATGAGCATCTGGACCTGCATGACGTCGTTCGTCAGCCGAGTGACCAGAGTACCGCCGGGAAAACGATCCAGCTCGCGGAACGAGAATGTCTGAACTTGGCGGAACAGCGCGTTGCGGAGATCGGTGCCGAACCCGACGGATGCGCGGATGGCGTAATAGGTGCACCCCATCCCGCCGACGGTGCCGAGGATGGCGGCGACAAGCATCCAGATGCTTGTCATGCCGATGTGGCCGAGGTTGCCGCGCATGACCCCGTCGTTCACGATGCTGGCCATCAGGTGCGGCTGCATCAGGTCCATGACGACTTCGAGCACCATCAGCAGCGGCGCGGCCAGAGCGGCAGCGCGGTAGGGCTTCAAGTAACGGAGCAGTTTGATCAAGCGTACCTTCTCCTTAGTAATGGTTAGTAAGCTAACTTGTTTTGCCGATCAGGATTCGTCGGGCGACCAGCTCGCCAGGTTGTCTTGCATGTGAAGCAGGAATCGCCGCAGCAGCAGCTTCTCCTCCGGGAGGAAGCCTTCGAAGCAGCGGGTCTCCACTTCGTCCATCGCCTGCCGAACCGCTTCCGCGGCCCGCCTCCCCTTGTCGGTGAGGTGCACCCGCGACACGCGCTGGTCCTTCTCGTCGGCGGAGCGGCGAAGCAGGCCGGTCTTCTCCATTCGCTGCAGCATGACGGTCAGGGTGGCGGGCTTCACGCCCTTGCTGTCCGCGAGCTC
This sequence comes from Cohnella fermenti, assembly GCF_004801405.1. Lineage (GTDB taxonomy): Bacteria > Bacillota > Bacilli > Paenibacillales > Paenibacillaceae > Cohnella > Cohnella fermenti. The sequence goes on along the minus strand of NZ_SSOB01000002.1, from coordinate 143,434 downwards.
GCGCTGGCTGAGGCCGTCGTTGTCGGAGAGCCGCAGAAGCAGAGGAGGCTGCCCGGGGAAAACATCATAATCCCGAATAAGGCGATCCACGTGGAAACGGTGGTTCTTGAGCACATGGCGCATGAGGTGAGTGAGGTTCGGTTCCGGTCTCAATCGAGGGACGCCTCCTGTCCGAAATAAAATAGTTAGTCGGCTAACTATAATATACGAGGAGGCGACAGAGCTGTCAAACCTAAATATCGCGCTTAAGCTTGCGCGGCGGGCGCTGCGCGGTGCGCGAATCGGCCCGAATATGGTATGCTAGTGAATAGTTGCACGAATTGAATTTGTTAACTTGTTCACCTAATCGAGGGGGATATTATGTCGAACGCTATTCGCGCTTATGAAGGCACTTATCATGATGAACAAGCCATCTGGCTGCAAGCCGGCCCGTACGAAGCGGCCGTTCTTCCGCGAATCGGGGCGAACCTGATCGCGTTCCGCGATACGGACCGCGGCTATTCGTTCCTGCGGGAACCGGGAGAGGCGGAGATGGATGCGTTCCGCGGGAACCCGGGCGTGCACGGCATTCCGGTGCTGTTCCCGCCGAACCGCTACGATGCGGGCAAGTTCCCGTGGGAGGGCACGACGTACCAACTGCCGGTGAACGAGACCGCCCGCGGCAACCATCTGCACGGCTTCGCGCATACGACTCCGTGGAAGGTGGAGCGGTTCGGAGCGGACGAGGCGGCGAGCCGGGTCGCGCTGACGCTGTCCGTGTCGGAGGGGCATGAGGTTTATGCTCATTATCCGTTTGATTTTACGCTGACGTTGGAGTACACGCTGAGCGAAGAGGGGCTGCTTCAGCGCGTGAGCGTCCGCAACGACGGGCCGAAGCGGCTGCCGTGCCTGCTCGCGTTCCATACGGCGATCAACGCGCCGTTCGCGCGGGGCAGCGAGACTGCGGACGTCGCGTTTAAGCTGACGATCGGCGACCGCTGGGAGATGGGGCCGGACGATCGCATGCTGCCGACCGGCCGCTTCCAGCCGCTGTCGGACGGGGAAGTGAAGATGCGCGAGGGCGGCCAGTCCCCGTTCTTCGAGTCGATGGACAACCACTACACCGCCAAGACGCAGAACGGCCGCAACTACATGGAGCTGACGGACTCGCGCGCAGGGGCGAAGCTCGTCTACGACGTGGGCACCGCGTACCGAATGTGGATGATCTGGAACAACGGGGCGCGCGGAGGCTTCTTCTGCCCCGAGCCGCAGATCAACCTGGTCAACGCGCCGAACGTCGATCTCCCGGCCGAGGACATCGGCCTGATCGGGCTCGAGCAGGGCGAGCTCTGGGAAGAGACGAGCCGCTTGTACGTCATTCGCCAGGCGTAGGTCGAGCCCGCCGCCAAGCGCAGGCCGACGGGCTCGGCGGGACCAGCGGGTTCCGCCGGTGCGGCGAGTTCGACGCGCTCTGCCGACGCGGCGAATGGATACGCACGAGGATGGGCGGATAAGCGGGTATGGGCGGAATCTTGGGTGCCGGCGTCGTTCGGACGCCTAAGGTTCCGTTTCTTCGTTGCCGGGACGCGCCGCAGAAGGCATTGCACCTAACACCATGAGGCCGCCGAATGTGATGCCGATAACCAACTACACTCGCTGTCCCGATTAGACTCCCATAGTCCGCGGCCAGCACGATGCAGGTAACCAGTCACACTCGCTGTCTCGATCTGGCTCCAATAGTTTGCGATCAGCACGCTGCAGGTAACTAGTCACGTTCGCTGTCCCGATCAGACTCCGATAGTCCGCGGTCAGCATGATGCCGGTAACCAATCACGCTCGTTATTCCGATCAGACTCCGATAGTTCGCGATCAGCATGATGCAGGTAACCAATCACGCTCGTTGTCCGAACAGACTCCGATAGTTCGCGATCAGCACGCTGCCGGTAACCAATCACGCTCGCTTTCCCGATCAGACTCCGATAGTTCGCGGTCAGCACGATGCAGGTAACCAATCAGACTCGCTGTCCCGATCAGACTCCAGTAGTTTGCGGTCAGCACGCTGCAGGTAACCAATCAGACTCGCTGTCTCGATCAAACTCCGATAGTCCGCGGTCAGCATGATGCAGGTAACCAATCAGACTCGCTGTCCCGATCAGACTCCGATAGTTCGCGGTCAGCACGCTGAATGTGAAAAATCACATTCGTGAGGCCCGAACAGGCGCAAATAACGCGATATATGTGAAAAATCGCATATATGGGGCGTAACCGGCCGGGAACGACGTGATATATGTGAAAAATCACATTCATCGGCCAAAACGGCCCGTCAACGGCAAAATGAATGTGAAAAATCACATTCGTGGGGCTCGAGGGGGCGCAAATAACGTGGTGTATGTGAAAAATCACATTCGCGGGGGCTTGGAGAGGGGCGGGGTGGTGAGATGCGGTGGTTGTGCCAGAGGAGAAAGCCAGCAATCAGACTCGCTGTCCCGATCAGACTCCAATAGTCCGCAGCGGCCAGCCCGATGAATGTGAAAAATCACATTCGTGAGGCCCGAATGGGCGCAAATAACGCGATATATGTGAAAAATCGCATACATGGGGCGTAAACGGCGGCGAACGACGTGATATATGTGAAAAATCACATACATCGGCCAAAGCAGCCCGCCAACGGCAAAATGAATGTGAAAAATCACATTCGTGGGGCTCGAGGGGGCGCAAATAACGTGGTGTATGTGAGAAATCGCATTCGTAGGGGCTTGGAGAGGGGCGGCGGTGCTTGGATCGGAGGCTCGATGCATAGAAAACCCCGCGAATTGTATATAATGACCAACGTTCCGCCATCTTCGGTATGATGCCCTTGCGCCCGACTGACGCACCGACTACATAACGATTCGCCAACCGCCCGCCAGACAGCCAGACAGCCAGACAGCCAGGCAGACAGGCAGACAGGCAGACAGGCGGACAGGCAGACAGACAGTCCGCTGTACATTCAGGCAGTCAGACAGAAAGAAGGTCAGATCTCTTCATGGAACTTTTTCTTATCATTCTTGGGCTGTTGGCCCTGATCGCGGTGTCGAACGTGCTGAACCGGATCGTTCCGGCGGTGCCGGTGCCGCTGTTCCAGATTGCGCTCGGCGCGCTGCTTGTTCTGCTGCCGACCGGGATCGAGCTGGAGCTGGAGCCGGAGCTGTTCTTCATTCTGTTCATCGCACCGCTGCTATACAATGATGGCAGGCGAACGCCGCGGGACGAGCTGTGGAAGCTGCGGGGCTGGATTCTGCTGCTGGCGGTCGGCCTGGTCTTCGTGACGGTTGTCGTCGGCGGCTACGGCATCCACTGGATGATTCCGTCCATTCCGCTGTCCGCGGCGTTCGCGCTTGCGGCGATCCTGTCGCCGACGGATGCGGTGGCGGTCGGGGCGCTCTCCGGGCGGATCAATCTGCCGAAGGGAATTCTCCGCCTGCTCGAGGGCGAGGCGCTCATGAACGACGCATCCGGCCTCGTCGCCTTCAAGTTCGCGGTCGCCGCGACGGTGACCGGGGCGTTCTCTCTGGCGAATGCGAGCTGGAGCTTCATTGTCATCGCGCTTGGCGGCGTGCTGGTCGGAATTGTGCTGTCGCTTCTCTTCATCTCCGTCAAGTCGTTCCTGCGCCGGCTTGGCATCGAGGATGCGACGATGCACATGCTCATTCAAATTCTGACTCCGTTCGTGATCTACCTGATCGCGGAAGAGCTTGGGGTATCGGGCATTCTCGGCGTCGTGGCCGGAGGCATCTTCCACACGATGGCCAAGGACCGTCTCGAGCCGTACGCCACGAAGCTGCAGGTGGTCTCGTCGAGCACGTGGTCGGTCATTATTTTTATCCTGAACGGCCTTGTCTTTATCCTTCTAGGTTTGCAGATCCCGCACGTAACGGAAGTGATCTGGGAGGACCCGAAGTTCAACAATGCGCGGGCGATCGGCTACGTGCTGGTCATTACGCTGGCGCTCTACGCGCTGCGCTTCATCTGGGTGTACATCTTCTCTTCGCTGGAGAGGATCGGCGACTCGAGGAAGGTCCGGCTGAAGTCGACGCTGCTGACGACGCTCTCCGGCGTTCGCGGGGCGGTGACGCTGGCGGGCGCATTCTCGATTCCGCTTGTTCTGGACGACGGATCGGCATTCCCCGAACGGAATCTGATCCTCTTCCTCTCGGCGGGGGTTATTCTCGTTACGCTGCTCGTCGCCAGCATCGTCCTGCCGCTGCTCTCCCGGAGGCAGGAAGGGGATGAGGCCGAGAACAAGCATCTGGGCGAACAGGAGGCGCAGGTGCGAATTCTGGAGCTGGCCGTTCAATCGCTGAAGGAGGAGATCACGAGCGAGAATCGGGACGTCATTCTGACCGTGCTTAGCGATTATGGGCAGAAGCTGCGGCAGATCCGCGCCAATCCCGGCTTCAAGGGACAGCGTGCCTGGCGGTCCGCGGTTCAGGCGAAGTGGCTGCTGGCCATCCGTGCGGAGCGGGAGGAGGCGAAGCGGCTGCTGGAGCGGGGGGAGGTCGCGGAGGAGACGGCGAAGCGCTTCGACATGATTCTGGATCGAACGGAATCTCTGATGGCCAACCGGACGCAGGCGGTTGCGCATTCGCTTCGCTTCGGGATCAAGCGCCTGCTGAGGAGCGCAACGCGAGGCAAGAAGGACCGCTGGAGCCGCACAGATATCGAAGCGTTCCGGGAGCTCCGGCTGCGCACCTCGAAGGCGGCGATCGCGAAGCTTCAGGAATCGGCGGGCCAGGAGGACCAGCTTGCGGTATCGGCGGTGCTTCAACACTACCAGGACTCGCTGCGGCGCGCTTCCGAGAGCCTTCAGGCGACAGCCAAGAGCGAGGAATTCCAGCGGGAGAAGATCGAGTGGGAGCGAAGGGCGATTCAGATGGAGAGGGACGCCCTGCAGACAATGTACGCGAACGGCGAGGTCACTTTGGCCATGGTGAACAATCTGCGCTTCTTCATCAATACGATGGAGGCCGGCCTGTCGGAGGAAGAGATGGAATAACAGCCGCTTGGAAAAGAACGCCCTGCCGTCCGGCAGGGCGTTGTTCGTGGTGGGATGCTGCAATCGTGCGGGTGCGGTACGGCTCCTCGAGTCTCGTTCTAGGCCTGCTCGAATCGGTCGAGAATGTCCCGAAGGTAGCCGTGGGAGTCTTCGACGCGGCTCCATTGGCCGCGAATGGCCTCGGCCGATTGGATGTATGGGGCGTCGACGAGCTCGTCCCGCCATCGGTCGAGCATCGTCTCGGCGCACACCCGCGTCGTCTCAAGGTGGAATTGCAGCCCGAGAATTCGCGGGCCGTACGCGAAGGCCTGATTCCGGCAAGCCTCGGAGGAGGCGAGAAGCAGCGCTTCGGCGGGAAGCTCGAAGGCATCCCCGTGCCACTGGTACGAATGGAAGCCGTCCGGCATTCCGGCGAACAGAGGATGCTCGTTGCCGCTAAGCCTCAGCGGGTGGAAGCCAAGCTCCTTGTGCTCGCTTCGGAACACCTGGCCGCCGAGCACCTCTGCGAGAAGCTGGCCCCCGAGGCAGATGCCGAGAAGCTTCTTGTCCGCGTCGATCGCCTTGCGAATGAACGACTTCTCCTCCGCGAGCCACGGGTAAGCCTCCTCTTCGTAGACGCTCATCGGTCCGCCAAGGATGATAAGCAGCTCGAAGGCGCTTGTGTCAGGCAAGCTTCCCTCCCCGGACGGATCAACGACCGTAAAGGAATGCCCCCTGGACGCAGCCCATTCGGTAATCGCACTCTCGTCGTCGAAGTCGAAGTGCTTAACAATAACAATATCCATCCCCGCTGCCGCCTCCTTCCGCTGCCGTGCCTCAATCAATCGCTCGAATTAAGGACTATATAGGGATTATGTCCGTAATTCTAACGGCGGATGTGTCTCGTGTCAATATATCTAACGCAAACGCAAAAAAGCAGGGACTTAACGTCCCTGTTTCAGTGAGATGCGATAGTTCCGAATGGGGCGCCCTCGGGCGGTTGGCGATTCCTCCCCGGCCGCTTCCGCATAGCCGCTGTTCTCCAACTGAATGAGGATACGTCTCGCGCTTCGCGGAACGATCTTCAGATGCCGGGCGAGCAGGTTCGCATTAATCGTGTCGGTGCCGAGCAGGCGCAGAACGGCTTCGATCTTCCCGAGTGTGGCCGGGCTGAGGGACGATCGGCTGGCGGCTTCGGCGAAGCGCTGCGTGTCGTAGCCGAATTCGAGCGGCACGGGGTCCCCGAGCGGTCCCTTCGCGGTTTTGTCGTCGAAGACGACCATCCAGCTTCCTTGGCCATGAGCGCGACTCTGCGCCAGGGCCATCCCGCCGAGCCGCTCCGCCTCGTCCATCGTGCGGCCGATTCCGATGCCGCAGGTCAGGGAAGCTCGCAGCTCGGCCAGCTCCGGGAGGTCCGGTATCCGCACGAAGTTGCCCGTCGCCTCCCGCAGCGCGCCTCTGGTCGTGAATAGGATGTAGCGCCCTGGACTGATGATTTTCAACGAGCCGTGGACATGGTTGGAGTAATGAAGCAGCTTGTCGGTCAACTGCCATTCCAGCCGATTCAGATCGTCTGACGTCTGGAGCCGGTCGGTCCGCCTGTCGTACGGATCGGTCTCGATCCATTGCACCGCCGCCTGGGCGTCCTTGTAACGCTCCGTCTCAAGCGCCAGCACAATCGAGGCGAGCGTGGACTCGATGGCGGCTTCGGTGGGCGCGACCCGGTAGGCGGGCACCCCGAGCCTGCGAAGCTCGTGATAGACGTACCAGACGCAGGTCACCGCCGCCTTGGTCCGGCCATCGCTCCAGAGCGAGCGATGGAACTCGATCAGGCTCCGGTAGGAGCCGTCATAGTCGGCGCGGTGCAGCGCCGCGGCGTCAAGCCCGACCTCCCGGAACAGCTCGATCAGCTCGTTCTCGGAGACGATGTCGAAGCTGAGCTCGTTCGCCTCGCAAGGGTGCTGCAGGAACACCTGGCACATCGTCCGGTAAAGCGAAGCTCCCGAATAGGGAAGCGCGTGCACGGGAACACCCGGGTCCCCGTGCTGCATAACGACGTCGTAGACAAGCGGGCCGGACGTGAGCCACAGGTCGACGCGTTCCGTATTCTCGTCTACGATCGCGGGAATATCCTCGAACCGGTCATGGCGGAACGGGACGGCTTCCAGCTCGGGGAACTTGCGGATGACGGCCAGCACCCGGTCCATCGTATCTTCGACGCCTATGTAACCCAATCGAATCCGAATGGCGATAACCTCCTCTTCCTTCCGCAACCGTGCCCTCGCGGCAGACCCGGAAATACGGACATAGCAGTTCCATTATAACCGGATCTCGCGGGGCTGGCATGTGGGGGGCGTGAGGCCGGGAAGGAGCGAAGTGAGAAGGCGGGAAGCGGAGAAAGAAGAGAAAGGGGACGCCGAAAAGCGGAAGCTGGGAAGTTTTTTTGAGTGGGGATGATAATAGTTCTCATCAACGGGCATACTGCTTGATGGAGACGGTCAATACGCTTGTTGGAGCAACAAAGGGAGAGAGCGGCCTCCTCTGTTGGATGCCGCTCTCCGCGCTTGATTGCCGAAGTCCGTGATTCCGTGGTGCGGTTACAGCTTCGGTTCGAATGTCTTGCAGTCCGTTTCTTCGGAATTGCGCGCTTGATCGCCTCGATTGTTGACCACATAGATCGAGCTTGCCATGCAGTGATTGCCTGCGGCCCAATGCTTGCAGGAATTCACTTCGCAGAGTACATCCTTGGCCATCGTGATTCACCTCCTCTCTTGTTTAGGATGGGTGAATCTTGGTTGGTTCATACCTTAAAGCCGCGACGAAGAAGCCATGTCGACAGAGACATGGCTTCTTCGGCATGGCAACACGGCAAGGATGCCGGGGACGAACCGAGGACGGATGGACCGGGATATCGCGCGACGGGATAATGTGTATAATGGAGGTATTCGAATTCATGGATTCCATGCGGGAGGTTCCAGGCTACCATGTTCCATACGACCAGATTGATGCTGCTCGGCTCCGGGGAGCTCGGCAAGGAAGTCATTATTGAAGCGCAGCGGCTCGGCGTCGAGACGATTGCGGTTGATCGATACGAAGGGGCGCCGGCGATGCACGTTGCGGACCGGAGCTATGTGATCGACATGCTGGACAGGCAGGCGCTGCGGAAGCTTGTCGAGAAGGAGAGGCCGGATCTGATCGTTCCGGAGATCGAAGCGATCGCGACGGCGGAGCTGATCGAGCTTGAGGAGGAAGGCTTCCGCGTTATTCCTACCGCGCGAGCGGCTCGCCTCACGATGGACCGCGAAGGCATTCGCCGCTTGGCTGCGGAGACGCTCGGCCTGCCGACCGCACAGTATCGGTTCGCCGATACGTATGAGCAGTTCGCGGAGGCGACGCGGGAGATGGGCTTCCCGTGTGTGGTGAAGCCGCTGATGAGCTCCTCCGGCAAAGGCCAGAGCGTCTGCCGCTCCGAGGAGGAGATCGGCCGCAGTTGGCAGATCGCGATGGAAGGCGGACGCGTGCAGCAGGGCCGGGTCATCGTCGAGGAGTTCATCAAGTTCGACTCGGAGATCACGCTGCTGACGGTTCGCGGCGCGGAAGGAACGCAGTTCTGCGAGCCGATCGGCCACATCCAGAAGGACGGCGATTACATCGAGTCGTGGCAGCCGCATCCGATGACGGAGGCGCAGCTTGCCGAGTCGAAGCGGATTGCGAAGGCGATCACGGACGAGCTGGGAGGCGCGGGCATCTTCGGCGTGGAGCTGTTCCTCTCGGGCGACAAGGTTTACTTCAGCGAGGTGTCGCCTCGTCCGCACGACACGGGCTTGGTGACGTTGGTGAGCCAGAACCTGTCGGAATTCGCCCTGCACGCCAGGGCCATTCTCGGCTTGCCGATTCCGCAGATCAAGCTGGCGGCGCCGGGCGCAAGCCGCCCGCTGAAGGCGGATGCGGAATATTCGTCGTATCGGCTGCTCGGAACCGAGGAAGCGCTGGCGCTGCCGGACACGCAGCTTCGCGTCTTCGGCAAGCCGGTGACGAAGACGGGACGCCGGATGGCCGTCGCCCTCGCGACGGCGGAGACGGTCGACGCGGCCCGGGAGAAGGCGACGGAGGCGCTGGGCAAGCTGAGGGTCGAGGGAGAGTAAGCGAACGTTGCTGCCGGGCGGCAGCCCCCGTTCCGGTTGACAGTTCGCCGAGGCTGTAACTATACTAAGTACACCTAAGTGCGAAGGAGGGTCCCCCATGGCAATCAGCAGCCGATTCTCGGTCGCGGCGCATATCCTGACATTGATTCATCAGAAGGAAGGCGATCGCTTGACGTCGGAATTCATCGCTTCGAGCGTCAATACGAACCCGGTCGTCATCCGCCGCATTCTCGGCATGCTGAGCAAAGCGGGACTCGTCCGGACGAGCGCCGGCGTCGCCGGGGCGAGGCTTGCGCGCCCGCTCGGAGAGATCACGATGCTCGACGTCTATCGCGCCGTCCAGTCCGAACAGGAGGAGCTGTTCGCGATGCACGAGCACCCGAACCCGGCATGCCCGGTCGGCCGCAACATCCAGGCTTCGCTGGATCATGTCTTCCTGGACGCGCAGCGTGCGATGGAAGCGCAGCTTGCGAGCGTGACGATGGAGCAGCTCAGCCTGGACGTGGCGAGCAGGGCGTAACGAGCGGAATAGGGCGGAATAGGGCGGTTCTCCGCGGCCGTATTACACAATAGAGTGACATCAAGCCCGCCCGACAGCCGTCGGAGCGGGCTTGGCGTTCGGTGCGATGCAGTTCGAAGTCCGGCCCGCCTACCGTCAACGCGCCAACGAATACGAAAAACCGCATTCATTCGGAACAATCGAAGCCATTTGGCCGAATGTATGCTAAATTTCACATAAATGAGGGCTCTCCCGTGCCGCCACCCGCCTATGAATGTGAAAAACCGCATAAAAACGTCATTTTCGACGATAAACGTGACTGCGAATGTGAAAATTCACATAAAACGGGTGATCGAACTGCCCGTCACCGTCCATTGGCCCATCTTTATAATGAAGATGTACCGGATCGAATTGGAGGATGGTGTCCCAATCTCCCCCGTCCTTGTATTGTGCGATGCGATTCTAAGGAAGAGATCCTCCGGCTCTGCCAATTCTTCTCCTCGGGCCAGGCGCATTCCCTCCTCGAATTCATCGGCCGCCTCCTGGATCGTAACTATCTTGCCATTCGGATAAGTAAATTCCGTATCTCCGGGCAGCTCGACGTGTTTACCGGGAATGCGCTCAATATCCTTGAATCGCCCCATGCCGATCCCCCATGTCACAATCGTGTCCTTACCGGTCATCAGAGTGGTAGTGGCTCCCGCCCCGGATTTCTTATGATGAGATCAAGAAGTTCACCATCCGATCCATCACTAGAGAGGGGTATTCCTAATGTCTATCGAGATCAAGTCCATGAGCAAGACGAGCACGATGAGCAAAATGAGCAAGAAAATCGCGCTCCCGCTCGGAGTCGTGCTCGCCGGTTCGCTGGTGCTGACGGCTTGCGGAAGCAGCGACAACGGCAACAACGGGGCGGCCGCTCCGTCCTCCAGCTCGCCGGCCAGCGAGTCTCCGGCGGCAAGCCCGAGCGCGAGCGAATCCGCTGCGGCAAGCCCGTCCGCCGAGGCCAACATGCCGGAGAAGCCGGCCGAGCTGACGATCTGGCCGGACGACAACGCGGATAAGCTCGACGTCATCAAGGGCTTCGCCGACAAGTACACCGAGAAGACGGGCATCAAGATCAACATCCGCCCGGTGCCGATGAACGATCAGCCGGACACGCTGTCGCTCGACGGCCCGGCGGGCAAGGGGCCGGACCTGTTCTACCAGCCGGGCATCGGCGCTCTCGTCGTGAAGGGGCTCGTCCAGCCGCTGAACGCGACTGAGGACGTGCTCTCGTCCTACACGCCGGAAGCGCTGGCCGCATTGAGCCAGGACGGCACGCTGTACGGCCTCCCGGCCGTCACGGAGACGTACGCGCTCTTCTATAACAAGAAGCTCGTTCCGCAAGCGCCCGCCACCATCGCCGATCTGGAGAAGATCATGCAAGAGCAAACGGACGCGAAGAAGCAGAAGTACGGCTTCCTGTTCGAAGCGACGAACTTCTACTACGCCTGGTCGCTGATGGGCGGCAACGGCGGCTACATCTTCAAGGACAACGACGGCAAGTTCGACGTGAACGACATCGGCCTGAACAAGGAAGGCGCGGTCGCCGGCGGCAAGCTGATCCAGAGCTGGGTCGAGAAGGGCTACATTCCGAAGGACGTGAACGGCGATATCGTCGGCGGATTGTTCACCGCAGGACAGGTTGGCGCGGTCATTAACGGACCGTGGGCGGTGCAGGACTATATGAACCAGCTTGGCGACGACCTCGCGGTCGCTCCGCTGCCGACGCTCGATAACGGCAACCACCCGACCTCGTTCATCGGCGTCAAGGGCTGGATGCTCTCCAAGTTCTCGAAGAGCCCCGAATGGGCGGCCGACTTCGCGGCGTTCCTCACGAACGAAGAGAACTCGCTCGAATACTTCAAGCAGACGGGCGAGACGCCTCCGGTCAAGAACGTGCTCAACAACCCGGTTCTGACGGACGATCCGATCGTCGCCGGCTTCTCGCAGCAGATCCAATACGGCATTCCGTTCCCGACCGTGCCGGAGCTCGATCATGTGTGGGACCCGATGGCGAACGCGCTCAAGTTCATCGTCGACAAGCAGGACGTTCAGGCGTCGCTCGACGACGCGGTCAAGCAAGTGCAGGACAAGATGAAGATGGCGGGCGCGAACTGAACAGCAAGAAGCTAATCGGCAAGAAGAAGGAGAAGGGGCTGATCGCCGATCGCCGTCCCTTCTCCTTCTGCCTAAGGAAGGTGGAACACGCATGACAACCGAACATCCCTCGGCCCGGGCGGCCGATCACGAAGCCAGCGCCAACCCAGGCATCGCTCCTGGTATCCACGCCAGCCTCGACACCAGCGCCCGCCCTGGCACCAGCGCCAGCCCGGGCATCGTCCCCGGCACCAACACCGCTGCCGCCGCGAACCCGCGAGCCGCCGCCTGGCTGTCCGTCGTCCCCGGTCTCGGCCAGTTTTACAACCATAGATGGATCAAGGGGAGCATCCTCCTCCTTCTCGCGCTCCTCTTCGCCATAGCGATGACGGCGCCTCTGATCAACGGCATCTGGGGCCTCATTACGCTGGGGGACAACCCGGAGACCGACGACTCCCGCACGCTGCTCGTTCAGGGCATCCTGTCCGCCATCGTGATCGTCATTCTGGCGATCGCCTACGGGCTCAACATCAAGGATGCCCACCGGGACGCGGTCCGGCGCCGGGAAGGCTTCGCCATCCCGTCCGTCCGCAAGGCGTTCCACGACAGCTGGGAGCACGGCTTCCCGTATTTCATCGTCGTTCCGACGTTCCTCCTGCTGACGATGATCGTGATTTTCCCGCTGCTGTTCATGGTGCTCCTCGCGTTCACGAACTACAACCTGTACAACTCGCCGCCCGCGCACCTGCTCGATTGGGTCGGCTTCGACAACTTCATCGCGCTGTTCACCGAATCGATCTGGTCGCGCAGCCTGCTCGCCGTCATGGCCTGGACCGTCGTCTGGACGCTTGTCGCCACGTCGCTGCAGATCGCGCTCGCGTTCTTCCTCGCGATGATCGTGAACGACTCCCGCGTCCGCTTCAAGCGGTTCATCCGAACCGTCTTCATCCTGCCGTGGGCCGTGCCCTCGTTCATGACGGTGCTCGTCTTCGCGGCCATGTTCAACGACACGTTCGGCACGATCAACCGCGACATCCTGTCCGTCTTCAACGTCTCGGTGCCGTGGCTGACCGACCCGACGTGGGCGCGCATCGCGATTATTCTGGTGCAGGTGTGGCTGGGCTTCCCTTACGTGTTCACGCTCGTGACCGGCGTCCTGCAGAGCATCTCCAAGGACTGGTACGAGGCGGCGGACGTCGACGGCGGCACCCGCCTCGCGAAGTTCCGCTACATCACGATGCCGCACGTCCTGTTCGCCACCGCACCGCTGCTCATCATGCAATATGCGTACAACTTCAACAACTTCAACATCATCTATCTTTTCAACAAGGGCGGACCTCCCGTTCCGGGACAGAGCTCGGGCGCGACCGACATTATGATCTCCTGGGTGTACGGCCTGACCTTCGACCAGAACAATTACAAGATGGCCGCCGCGATCTCTATCATCATGGGGCTCGTCGTCGCGTTCTTCGCGTTCTACCAGTTCCGCAGATCCCGTTCGTTCCGAGAGGAGGGCATGTACTAGCATGAAGCGCTCCCTAAAGTCTAATCGGAAGTCCAACCTCGAAGTGGCCGGCATCTACCTGATCGTCCTGGTCATGTTCGTCGTCATCCTGTACCCGCTGCTGTGGGCGGTCGGCATCTCGCTTAATCCGGGGACGAGCATGTTCAGCGCCAAGCTGATTCCGGACAATTGGTCGACGGACAACTACAATTGGCTGTTCAACGACCCGCGAAGCGATTACAAGCTCTGGTACAAGAACACGCTGATCGTCGCCTCGTTCAACGCGCTGGCGTCGGTATTCATGGTCGGGCTGACCGCGTTCGTCTTCTCCCGCTACCACTTCGTCGGCCGCAAGAACACGATTTATGCGACTCTTCTTATGCAGGTTTTTCCCGTGCTGATGGGGATGGTCGCGATCTATCTGCTTCTTAATCTCGTCGGGCTGCTCGACACGTTCACCGGGCTTGTCATCTTCTACACCGTGGGCGGCCTGCCGATGAACATCTTCCTGGTCAAGGGGTACATGGACACGATTCCGCGCGACCTCGACGAATCCGCGAAGATGGACGGGGCCGGGCACCTGCGCATTCTGACCCGCATTCTGCTGCCGCTGATCGCGCCGATTCTGGCGGTTGTGGCGCTGTTCACCTTCATGGCGCCGTTCATGGACTTCCTGACCCCGCGCATCATTCTTCGGTCTCCGGAGAAGTACACGGTGGCGCTCGGCTTGTTCAGCTTCATCAACGATAAGATGGGCAACAACTTCACGAGATTCGCGGCGGGCACCATTCTGATCGCTCTCCCGATCTCGACCGTATTCCTGTTCCTGCAGCGCTACCTGATCTCCGGATTGGCGGAAGGCGGCACCAAGGGATAATCGGACATCAGGCAGGAGGTTATTTAACGGTGGAAAATAGTTCTGCAATTCACCCGGATCAATACGTCGGCGGAGGAACGGGAGGCGGGAGTTGGCGCGATATTGGCGGGTTGAAGCGATTCTTCGAGGAGTCCTCGGTCTATCGGCTGGAATGCGAGGGCGGCACGGTGCTGATCTCGTTCCGTACGGATCGCATCGTGCGCGTCGTCTGGAACCCGTCCGGCGAACCGGACCTTGGGCTTAACGCGAGCCTGCTGGAGCCGGCGCAGGAGGGTCCGGGCCGCATTCTCGCGGAGGTGAAGGAGCGGGAGATCTGGCTCAGCTCCTCGCAGCTCAAGGTCGTGATCCGCAAGGCGCCGCTGCGGCTCATCTTCTTCGACGCTTCCGGTAGGGAGCTCGTCTCCGAAGGGGAACGCGGGATGATGGCCAGCGGGAAGGGCGAGGTGCTCTGCGTCAAGAAGACCGGGGAGGCGGACCGCTTCTACGGCTTCGGCGAGAAGTCGGGCTTCCTGGACAAGCGAGGCGAGCGATTCGGCATGTGGAACACGGACGTCTACGCTCCCCACAACCCGGATACAGACGAGCTGTACGTGTCCATCCCGTTCTATCTGACGCTGCGGGAGGGGACGGCCCACGGGCTGTTCTTCTTCAACACGTTCCGCTCCGCGTTCGACCTTCGGGGAGAGGAAGAGCATTCGTTCCGGGCGGCGGGCGGCCAGCTCGATTACTTCGTGATGGCGGGACCGACGGCGAAGGACGTGCTTGCCCAGTATACGTCGCTCACGGGACGCGCTCCGATTCCTCCGCGCTGGGCGCTCGGCTACCATCAGTCCCGGTACTCGTACGAGACGGAGGCGGAGGTTCGCGAGCTGGCCGCGACCTTCAAGGAGAAGGGCATTCCGCTCGACGTCGTTCACCTGGATATCCATTACATGTACGGGTATCGGGTGTTTACGTTCGACCAGGGCCGCTTCCCGGACCCGCGGGGCTTGATCGAAGAGCTGAGAGAGCAGGGGATTCGCGTCGTGCCGATCGTCGATCCGGGCGTCAAGGCGGACCCCGAATACCAAGTGTTCCGCGAGGGCGTGAGGGAGGGCATGTTCTGCGGCTACCTGGACGGGCAGTTGTTCTACGGGCAGGTGTGGCCGGAGCGAAGCGCCTTCCCGGACTTCACGGACGGCAAGGTGCGCGAATGGTGGGGAGACCTGCACTCGTTCTATACGGAGCTCGGCATCGAGGGCATCTGGAACGACATGAACGAGCCTTCCGTGTTCAACGAGTCGAAGACGATGGACCTGGACGTCGTGCACGCGAACGACGGGCGTCCGGCAACGCATCGCGAGCTGCACAATGTGTACGGCTATCACATGTCGGCGGCGACGTACTCGGGGATGAAGCGGGGGCTGGAGGGACGCCGCCCGTTCGTGCTCACGCGGGCGGGCTATGCGGGCATTCAGAAGCACGCGGCCGTCTGGACGGGCGACAACCGCAGCTTCTGGGAGCACCTCGAGATGAGCGTGCCGATGTGCCTCAACCTGGGGCTGTCGGGCGTGCCGCTGTGCGGCGCAGATGTCGGCGGCTTCTCGAACGACTCGAATCCGGAGCTGCTCGCAAGGTGGACGCAGCTCGGCGCGTTCCTGCCGTTCTTCCGCAACCATAGCGAGATGAAGGCGATCCGGCAGGAGCCGTGGGTTTTCGGGGAGGGGACGGAGGAAGTCGCTCGCAAGTACATCCGGCTGCGCTACCGGTGGCTTCCTTACCTGTACTCGTTATTTAAGGAGGCTAACGATAGCGGAGTGCCGGTCGTGCGGCCGCTGTTCCTCGAGTTCCCGAAGGACGCCGAGACGTACGCGATCTCCGACCAGTTCCTGCTCGGACCGTCGGTGCTGGTCGCTCCGGTGGCAAGGCCGCATGCGCGGCGGAGGATGGTTTACCTGCCCGCGGGCGGCTGGGTGAACTATTGGACGGAGGAGCGAGTCGAGGGCGGGAGGCATGTCGTAGTCGACGCTCCGCTGGATACGATTCCGCTGTTCGTTCGGGAAGGAGCCGTGCTGCCGCTGGCAGCTGCGGATCGGCTGTCCGCCTCGGAGCGGGTGGAGGAGCTGGAGCTGCACGTGTACCCGCCCGCCATCGGCGAGAGCTCGGAGTTTACGCTGTATGAGGATGACGGCACGACGTTCGGATATGAGGCCGGAGCCTGCTATTCGGAGCGCGTAAGCGTCAGGAGATCGGCTCCGGGACAACTGGAGATCGCGAGCCGGGTCGAACGGGACGGGTATTCTCCGGATTGGGGAGGTCGGAAGCTGGTCGTTCACGGGGAAGCGGCCGAGAGGCTGGACGTGATTTTTAACGGCAAGAAGGTCGCTAATTGTTATTCCTATTAATAATTAACCATAGGAAGGGAAGAAGACGAATGGCTCTGATTCGCAAGCTTATCGCAAGCGTATTGGCACTCGTCCTGCTGTCTCCGCTGGGGACGTTCGCGTCTGTCTCGGCGGCGGGAGATTCAACCGACGAAGGCGTCTCGTCCGGGGGATCGACCGGAGGATCGGCAGCGGCTTACGTCCGGATCAAGAATCAATGGCAAGGCGTTTATCTGTACGAGGACGCTTCCGGCAAGGTCGCGTACGGCTACATGGCCGTCGAGGACCCGGCGGCGCAATGGCTGTTCGAGGAGGCGGGCAGCGGCCTGCAGACGATTCGTAACCGGGCGTCGGGCCATTACCTCAACATGGCCAGCGTTGTGCCGAGCGACAAGATTACGTCTCCGCTTGAGAGCACGACGATTACGCCCGGGCTGTCGACGGCGCTCTGGAAGGTGCAGGAGGCGGAGCCCGGCTATGTGAACGTGATCAGCTCGGATTATGCGAACCGCGTGCTGAATATTCAGACGCTGGACGGGTACGGGCATGTCAATGACTGGGCGCAGGCGGCATGGGGCAGCGCCCAGTGGCAGCTTGAGCCGGCGAGCGAGCTGGCTCCGGTGCGGATCACGGATCAGTGGCACGGCGACTATCTGTACGAAGAGGACGGCATCGTGAAGGTCGGGCAACCGGCCATGACCGACTTGTCGTCCCAGTGGTTCGCCGTTGA
Source organism: Cohnella fermenti (assembly GCF_004801405.1). GTDB lineage: Bacteria > Bacillota > Bacilli > Paenibacillales > Paenibacillaceae > Cohnella > Cohnella fermenti. The sequence goes on along the minus strand of NZ_SSOB01000002.1, from coordinate 126,181 downwards.
TGCCGGGGACGGGAAGAAGCGGCTTCAGAACCGGGCGACGGGGCACTTCATTAATGTCGCTAATATAATCGCTTCCGATGACAAAACGATTCCGATCCCGGCGACGGAGCTGGACGAGGAGGCCGTAACCGAGTGGACGCTGACGGCAGCGGGGGAGGACCCTAACGTTGTCGTGCTGACCGCCCAGGCCGACCCGGCCTTCGTGCTGAATGTGCAAGTCCAGGACGGTCTTGCGCATTGGAACAACTGGGCGCAGCCGGGCTGGGGAAGCGCGCAGTGGAGGCTTGAACCGGCGTCCGACACGATGCCGATCCGGCTGAAGGACCAATGGCAGGGCAACTACCTGTATGAGCAGGGAGGGGTCGTTGCTTACGGGACGCCGGCGGCGACGGAGCGGAGCTCGCAATGGCTCGTGGAGAACGGCGCGTCGGGCACGACGATCCGCAATCTGAACTCCGGCGGCTACATCCGGGCGGTGCCGGGAGACGCGGCGGTCAGCGTCGGCGGCGCGGCGTACGGCGATGCGGCTTGGACGATGGCGGCCGCGTTGAACGACGCGGGCGGCTCGGTGAGCGGCTATTATACGTTCGCCGTTCCGGGAGCCGAAGGCGCTCTGCTCAACGTGCAGGCTCAGGACGGCTTCGGTCATGCGAACAACTGGGCGCAGCCCACCTGGGGCAGCGCGCAGTGGAAGCTGGAGGACCCGAACGCGGAGCCGGAGTCCGAGAACCCGGAGCCGTCCTACATCCGGATTCGCAACTCCTGGCTGCAACTCTATCTGTATGAACAGGACGGCATCGTGAAGTACGGCAACGCGTCTTCGGGGGATCAGGCCGCTCAGTGGCAGCTTGTCGACGCGGGCGAGGGCAAGACGCGCATCCAGAATCGGGCGACCGGGCATTATGTGACGCTCGAAGGCGTGGAAGGCTCGCGCGCGGCCGTCCGGGCGGATGAGCTGGACGAAGGCTCGACTTCGGGCAATTGGGTGGTCGTCGACTATCAGGGTCTCAAGCTGATTCGTTCGGCCGGGGATCGCGCTGCGGAAGAGAGCGCGCAATCGTACTTGAACGTGGAGAACAAGCTGAAGTCGCTTCAATACGGAATCGTGCCGAGAGACTGGGGAAGTCCGAAGTGGGAGTTCCTTGACGTCACGGCGGATACGGGCAGTTACGTTCGGCTGAAGAACAGCTATCGCGGTTCGTACCTGTACGAAGAGAACGGCATCGTCAAGGACGGTCAGCCGGACGAACTGGACGCCGCTTCCCATTGGCTGCTGACTCCAGGCGAGCAGGGGACGGTCATCGTCAACCGGGCGACCGGCCACTTCGTCACGGTCGAGAACGTGGAGAGCTACGAGGATGCGCTGGAGAGCCTGGACATCGACCCGACATGGGGCAGCGTTCAATGGACGGTGGAGGACGTGGACGGCTCGGCGGCCAAGGTGCTGCGCAACGTCTGGAAGACCGATGTCCTGATCCATGACGAGGACAACAAGGGCTTCGCGCAGGCGAGCGATATTCCGGCGAACTGGGGCAGTGCGCAATGGCTGCTCGAACAGGCGCCGGAGCTGCCGGTCGAATTGCCGGAGGGGTACGTTCGGCTTCAGAATCGGCAGACCGGCCAATACCTGTACGAGAACGGTCGCCAGGTCGTGCTGTACGGGACGCCGGACGAGACGAACTCGGCCTCGCATTGGAGCTTCGAGAGCAAGGAGGACGGGACGACTCTCATTGTGAATCGGGCGACCGGGCACTACTTCTCGGTGGAGACCGGCCGAGCTTATGCGGAGACGAGCGTGTCGGAGGATGAAGCGACAGCCGCATGGAAGCTCGAACCGTCTGCCGTCTCCGGCTATTACCTGCTTCGCAATGCGTCGGAGGGGCATAGCGATGAATACGTCCATCTGATCGACGGCCTCGGCTTCGCGCAGGTGGAGCTGAGATCCGTCGAGAACGAAGCGGCACAATGGAAGCTGGAGGCCGCTCCGGAGGAAGCTGTTCCGCCGACCGGCGAGACGGACGACACGAACGGCGCGACTGCGGCTCTGCAAGAGCCGAACGCTATCCGTATCGCGAACGAACAGACCGGCGAGCTGCTCGTCATGACGGGAACGGCCGTGACGGATGGATCTCCGTTGTCGCCGGATGCCTCCTCGATATGGACGGTCGAGAGCTACAACGGCCATAAGAGGTTCAAGAACAAGCTGACGGGGCTCTATCTCTCGCTTGATGAAGGAAGCGGCGTCCTGTTCGGCTCCGCAGCGGCGGGAGAGCTGGCCGCCCAGTGGGACACGGCGGACGTTCTCGGCTGCAAGACGATCCGCAGCGCGGCCGACGAAGCGTTCGCGATTGTTGGCGGCGAGGGCGGCTCGGATCGCTGGACGTTCGTGCCGGTGACGGGAACGGCGAACTATTCGGCCGCCATCGCCTTCGGAACCGGCGGCGTGGAGGTGCCGGCCGAATCCGGCGGCTACGCGACCGGCTTTGCGGCGGAAGGAGCGAGCCTGCTCTGGTCGGTGCACGCCGAGGAGGCTCGTGCTTACGAGGCGTCGCTCGTGTATCGCAATGATGCGGTGTCGACAGGCCGCTTGGGCCTCTACGTGAACGGCGTGAAGGCGCGGGTCGTTCCGCTCGCCTCCACGGGAGAAGCGGGCGGAGCCGTCCGGTTTAAGCTGACGCTCCGTGCAGGCTTCAACACCGTCTCTCTGCGCTACGAGGATGAGAGCGGGACCGAGCTTGGCATCGGCGCGCTGAAGCTCGCGAACGCGACCAAGGCGGACGCCCGCGGAGCGACCGTCCCCTACGTCGCTTACGAGTTGGAGGATGCGGCTGCGAATGGCAGCCTGATCGGTCCGGGGCGCGACTATGGCACGATCGCGGCGGAGTCGTCCGGCCGCAAGGCGGTGCGGCTCGACGAGGAAGGCCAGTACGTCGAGTTCAAGGCCGCGGAAGCGGCGAACGCCTTGACGCTGCGCTATGTCCTTCCGGACAGCGCGGACGGCGCCGGGCTGACGGAGACGCTGAGCCTGTACGTGAATGGCGTGAAGAAGCAGTCGCTGGAGCTAAGCTCCGAGCACAGTTGGGTATACGGCAAGTATCCGTATACGAACAACCCGGCCGACGGCGACGCTCATCGCTTCTACGATGAGTCCCACTTCATGGTCGGCGCGATCCCGGCCGGCGCGACGGTTCGCCTGCAGCGCGATGCGGGAGACGATGCCGCGTATTACGTGCTGGACCTGGCCGAGCTTGAGCAGGCTCCAGGCGCATATGCGATGCCGGCCGGCTATCGGTCCGTCGTCTCGTATGGGGCCGTGCCGAACGACGGCAAGGACGACAGCGCGGCGTTCCGTGCCGCGATCGCGGCGGCAAGCGCGGGCGGCTTCGGCCTCTGGGTGCCGCAGGGCAGCTTCGATCTGAGTGGAGGCCCGCTCGAAGTGGCCGACGTGACGATCCGCGGCGCGGGCATGTGGCATACCGAGCTGCGAGGAGCAGGCTTCATGGGCGTCGGCTCGAACGTTCAGGTGTATGACTTGCTCGTTGATGTCGGCGCAACCGGCCGTCACGATGCCGAGAAGGAAGCCGGCTTCGACGGCGCCTTCGGCACCGGCTCGACGATCCAGAACGTCTGGATCGAGCATGCCAAGGCCGGCATCTGGATGACGCTGAGCGACGATCTGACCTTGAACACGGACGGCCTCTACATCGGAGGAGTTCGCGTGCGCAACACGTACGCCGACGGCATTCACTTATCCACGGGAACCCGCAATACCGTCGTCGAGCAATCCGTCCTCCGCAACACGGGAGACGATGCGATTGCGCTCTGGTCCGACTTGCGCGACGGGGCGACGGCGGAGCAATCGCAGACGCGGAACAACCGAATTCGCTTCAATACCGTCCAGCTTCCGTACTTGGCCGATAATGTCGCTGTTTTCGGAGGGGCGGATAATCAAGTAACGGACAACATCCTGGTCGACACAGTAGGCTTCGGAGCGGGAATCGCTGTATCGACCCGATTCGATCCGGTGCCGTTCGGCGGCACGACCCGCGTCGAGCGCAACACGCTGCTGCGCACGGGCGGGCACGAAGCAAGCTGGAACCAGGACTTCGGCGCCGTCTGGCTGTTCGTCGAGAACGTTCCGATGGATGCCGACATCGTAATCCAGAACAACGAAGCGATCGACAGCACGTTCCAGGGGCTGTACATCAGCGGTCCGAACACAATAAGCAACACCGGGGAGCACCACGTTCTTATTCGCAACTATGTGATCGACGGAACCGGCACGTGGGGCATCAACGTCGCGGCGGGCGTGAGCGGCGGTGTCCAACTGGAGAACGTCCTCATCCGTGACGCGAAGGTCGGACGCTTGTTCAGCACGGTGGGCGATTCCTTCGAGCTTGCCCTGGCCGAGCCGCAGCCGGTGGAGGGCGAAGGCGCCGTCGACGCGGTGGATACGGACAATGGAGCGCTCGAAGGCGTCGAGCTCCCCGAGGAGAGCGTTAGCCCGCCCGTCTACACCGGCGGAGATTCCTCTTCCGGCGACGGAGCGGACGACTCTTCGGACGATTCCTCCCTCGAGAAGCAAGCCGCCGAAGGCGACAAGAAGCTGGCCGATGCGCTGGCTTCGGGAGCGGCTGCGATCGAGCTGTCCGGCGCCGAAGGCTCCGGCGAAGCGGCGGCCGTCTTCAGCGCCGAAGCGCTGCGGGAAGCGGCGAAGCGGCAGCCGAACGTCAGGCTTGTCGTGCGGCTGGACAGCGCAAGCTACGGGCTGACGCTCGGCCAGGCGGCCGCCTTGCTGGGAGAGCGCGGCGACGGCGCCTACCTGGAGCTGGCGATCCGCGCCGTGGACCAAGCGACGGCGACGAAGCTGAGCGAGGACGCGGGCCGAAGCGGTGTATCCCTGATCGAAGGCGGAACATTCCGGTTCGACGCCGCCATCCGCACGGCCGACACCTCCGAATCGCTCTCCGGCTTCGGCCGGACGTTCGTCGACCGGCAGATCACGCTCGAGCGGTCGGTCGATGCCGCCTCGACGACGGTCCTTCTGTATGACCCGGCGACCGGGCAGCTCCGCTACGTCCCGGCGCTCTTCGAGCGTACGGACGACGGCCGGACGATCGTGACGATTCGCAGCATGGAGACGGGCATCTTCGTCCTGGCGTCGTCGAGTCGAACGCTGTCCGATCTGCAGGGGCATTGGGCGGAGAAGGATCTCCGGCAGCTCGCGAACAAGCGGATCGCGAACGGCGACGGAGACGGCCGCTTCTCGCCGAACCGGCCGATGACCCGCGCCGAATTCACGGCGCTGCTCGTCCGCTCGCTCGGCCTGAACGGCGGCTCGGGCGAGTCCGGTTCTTCCTCCGGCTTTAACGACGTGGCGCCGGGAGCCTGGTACGCAAGAGAAGCGAACCTCGCCGCGGAGTTCGGCCTCGTCCAAGGCGACGCGGATGGCGGCTTCCGTCCGGGAGACGAGATCACCCGCGAGCAGATGGCGGTTCTGCTGGCCCGCGCGATGGAGCTGGTACGGCAATCGCTGCCGGCCGCAGGCTCCGCTGGCAGCGGTGCGACATCCGCCGGCACCGCAGCCGCAGGCGACCTGTCCGCCTTCGCCGACGCCGGCGAGACCAGCCCATGGGCGGCGGACGCGCTCAACCGGCTCCTGGCCGAAGGCATCCTGAGCGGCACCTCGGCCGACGCGCTCTCGCCGCAGGGCATCGCGACCCGCGCCGAAGGAGCGGTCCTGCTGGCCCGAATGCTGCAAGCGTTGAAGCTGCTCTAACCTGACTTAATCTCATCTTACCGCGAACGGCGGCGCCGGAGAGGTTTTCTCTGGCGCCGCCGTTCGGCATGTCCAATGACTTTGGTGGTTTTATATGAAATTTCACATTCGTCGGCCTGATTTGGCGGGAATCGGAGCGTTTTATACGGTTTTTAGCATATATCCGGCACCTTGGGGGCGGCAATGGCTCCACGAATGTGATTTTTCGCATATAATCAGGCAAAGTGCCCGTTGTCGACCCGTGCCAATGTGAATTTTCGCATAAAATTCGATACATCTCGCAGAACCCTTCCCTGAATAAACGTTTCTCCTCCTCCTCTGCTTCGAGTTGTACTTCCAGCGGTAGGAGATGGGGCGGCTTGGGTGCTTGGCCGGTACCGTTTCGATTCGTCAACGGACAGGGGAGAGGGGGCGTGCCATCCGCTGTTCCGGAAAGGGTGTCTTATCCCTCCTGTTCAGGCCGGGAAATCCCAGTAATTAGGAGACTGATAAGAAGGGATAAGGCACCCTTTTGCCAGCAGGATAGAGACCCTAGCGCCGTGGTTGACAGAGGAATCCGGCCCGGGGGCAACGAATCATGTGTAGAACGGTATCCGGGCCTTGTGCAACGGAATCATCCATAGAACGGTCAGCGAGGAAGGAGGCGGCACGGATGATCATGAGGCTGAGGCTATTGGCATCAGCAATGCTGGCGATCCTGCTGGTTGCGCCGCTGGCAGGGTGCGGCTCGAATGCCGCGCCGACCGCTGCGTCGGAAGCGTCCCAGGCGACAGCGAATGCTGGATCGACGGAGTCCGCTCCGCCGACTCAACCCGCCCCGTCCCCCGATTCCGCCCCGCCATCCGCCTCGGTCTCCCCGTCCGAGCCGATTCGCAGAACGGTCGTCGAGAAGTACGAGCAGGACGGGAGGCTATATCTATCCGTCACCGGCCCGGCCAATTCCCTTGTGCAGGTCGCGATCCCAGACCGCGAGGTGTGGGAAGCGATCGAGACGGGCGGCATCGTTGCATTCGATAAGGATTGGAATGTGGTAGCGAGGTCGACGCGCTGATCAGCGAGCGCGACCGTCTGGCCGAGACTGACGCTTCTGTCACAATCGTGGCCTTCCGAGTCACAATCGTAGTAGCCGAGGTGCGGGAACCGGGGTAAGATGGAGGAATCGATACATCGAACGGGGAAAAAGGAGAACGGGCACCATGGACGACATGTCGAGGAAAAAGAAAGCGATTGCAGTATGGCTGTCGGTCGGAATCGCGGTTCTCGCGGCTATCTGGGTCGCGACTGCGATGTGGAAGGAGGGCGGCAGGGGGGCGTCCGCTCCCGGAACGCCGTCATCGGACCCATCCGCGTCTTCCGCATCGTCCGTGCCGCTCAGTTCCTCCGCGACCTCCGCGGCCTCCGCGTCCGATCCGTCCGGCAAGACGGCAACGGTCGATCCTGCCCTCGATCATCTTGTCATGGTGTTCCCTGCGGGCAATGTGCCGAAGGATCTGGGGCTGGTCAAGGACGAGATCAATCGCTACCTGAAGGATAAGATCCAGGCCACGCTGGACATCATTCCGATCAATCTGGGCGGCTGGTGGGACAAGACGGGGCTGATGTTCGCTTCGAACGAGCAGATCGACCTGATGTTCACCGCCGGCTGGATGAGGTACGGAGACGAGGTGGCGAAGGGGCGTTTCCTGCCGCTTGAGGACTTGCTGGACGAGTACGGGCAGGGGATCAAGAGCATTCTGAACCCGTCGATTCTCGAAGCGGGCAAGATCGATAACCACATCTACGGAATCGTGACCAACAAGGAGTTCGCTTCGAGCAAGGGGCTCGTGCTGCGCAAGGATCTTCTCGACAAGTACAACATCGACCTCGGCGGAATTCGGAAGCTGTCCGATCTGACCGAGGTGTTCGCCGTCATCAAGGCGAATGAGCCGGACGTTGCGCCGCTGCAGGCGAAGTCGGACCGCAGCCCGTTCATCTTCATGATGCAGAACGGCTTCTTCGACATGCTGGGGGAAGGGCCGGGGGCGCTGGAGCGCGAGGGGGATTCGACGACGGTCGTGAACATGATCGGCACGCCGGTCTACCGGGAATACGCCGAGCTGATGTACGAGTGGAACCGGGCGGGGTACTTCAATGCGGACGCGACGACGAGCCGGGACAGCGAATACGAGGCGGTGAAGGCGGGAGAGGCGTTCTCATACGCGGAATCGCTGAAGCCGGGCTTCGATCTGCAGGCGTCGCGCGACACGGGGGTCCGGATGGAGATGGTCGAGCTCACGAAGCCGTACACGACGACGGCCGATACGACAAGCGCGATGTTCGGCATCACGGAGAATTCGAAGCACCCGGAGAAGGCGATGATGCTGCTCAATCTGCTCTACACCGATCCGTACCTGCTCAATCTGCTGAACTGGGGCATCGAAGGCAAGCATTACGTGAAGGTCGCGGACGGCATCATCGCCTATCCGGACGGCGTGGACGCGAAGACGGTCGGCTACAACATCAACGAGCCGTGGATGTTCGGCAACCAGCTCAATTCCTACCTGTGGAGCAACGAGGACCCGCAACTGTGGGAGAAGTACCGCGAGTTCAACGAGCAAGCCGATAAATCGAAGGCTCTCGGATTTGTTTTCAACCCGGAGCGGGTGAAGAAGGAGATCGCGGCGTGCACCGCCGTCGACGACAAGTACGGGGCTGCGATCAACACCGGCGCGCTCGATCCGGACGTCGTCATTCCTCTGTACCTGAGCGAGCTGAAGGCGGCCGGGGCGGACCGCGTCATCGCGGAGAAGCAGCGGCAGCTTGACGAGTGGCTCGCGGAGAGGAGCGGTCCATGATGCGCATTCCGTTCGCGGCCGGAAGGGCCGAGAGGAAGCAACGGACGCCGCGGACGCTTCGGTCCCGGCTTATTCTCGGGTTCTGCCTCGTGACGATTCCGCTGCTCGTCGTAGTCCTGTCGAACAATCTGTACGCAACCCGCGTCGTGCACTCCCAGGTGGCGGAGTCCAACCAGAACCTGCTGACCGTGTACATGAACGACATGGACAAGGCGCTCGAGGAGATCGAGAACTATCTGTACAAGACGGCGGAGCAGGACCAGAACGTCAGCTCGCTCAGCCAATATCCGAAGGACGGCCTCGAATATTACCTCGCCGCGAACGAGACGGTGAACGACCTGTTCCTGAATCGGAACTATTATGGGGCGGCCGACGTGCTGTTCGCCTACAGCGCCGAGCATGGAGAGCTGTTCGTGGCGCCGCAGCAGGAGGTGGCGTACGAGCGCAAGCGCGCCATCCAGGAGAAGCTGAACGCCCTCATGATGGAGAAGCGGGACGACTCGCTGTTCTTCACCGGGTGGAACGTCGCGGAGATGGCGGACGGCGATTACGGGCTTGTGCGCGCGGTCGACACGGGAGCCAGGTCCATGGTCGGCGCCTGGGTCGATCTGAGCCGCTTGATGCAGCCGCTTAAGCTGCTCACCGACAACGGCGGCGGGGCGGCGCTGCTGGCGACCGACGAAGGGGCGACGCTCTCTCCCGTGGACGAGGGGCTGAAGGAGGATCTGGAGCGGCTTGCGCTGCGAAGCGCGGCGGAGCAAGGGGGAGCCGGCGCGGCGTACAACATCGTCAGGCTGGACCAGCGCTACCTTCTCGTCTCGAAGCATTCCGCTTCCGTGGGCCTCAATCTCATTCTCCTCCTCCCGGAGAAAAAAGTGCTCGAGGGTCTCCCCTACTTCCGGCTGTTGACATACTGGGTTCCGGCTCTGGCGGCGATCATGCTTGTTCTTTACCTGATTTTCCTGCAGCGGTGGATCGCCTCCCCGATCTCGCGGCTGATCCGGGGCATGCGGAGAATCCGCTCCGGCGATCTGACCGCCCGGCTCGAGGACAACAAGCTGGTCGAATTTATCGCGATCAACGAGACGTTCAACGGCATGGCGCAGCAGATCGAGCACTTGAAAATCGACATCTACGAGGAGCAGATCCGCACGCAGAAGGCGGAGCTGAAGCATCTGCAGGCGCAGATTCATCCGCACTTCTTCATGAATTCGCTCAACATCGTGTACCATCTGGCGCAGATTCGCAGCTTCGACATCATCCAGAGTCTGGCGATGCATCTGGTGCGCTACTTCCGCTACGCGACGAGAACGCAGGTGTCCTCGCTGACGATGAAGGAAGAGATGGATCACATTCAGGACTATCTGTCGATCCAGAAGTATCGCTTCCCGGAAGCGCTCGATTACGACATCCGCGTCGATCCCGGACTGGAGACGGTTGTCCTGCCTCCGCTGACGGTTCAGCCGCTCGTCGAGAACGCGATGGTGCACGGCTTCGCCTATCTCAGCGGAACGCCGTACCGGATCTCCATCCGGGTGTACGCGCCGCCCGGAGAGCCGAACGCGCCGATCCGCATCGAGGTGTCGGACAACGGCAAGGGCTTCGCCGCAGGCAAGGCGGAGGAGCTCGCCGAGATGGTGCACCGGATCGAACCGGGGGATCGCCACGTGGGCTTGTGGAACGTTGTTCGTCGCTGCCGGCTTTTCTACAAGGATAATGTCCGGATGCTCTTCGAGAACGGGGAGCCGAGGGGAGCCAAGGTAACGTTGATTGTGCCGGTCGCCGCGGCCGGGAAGGGGGAAGAGTCCGCATGATTCGAGTGCTCATCGTCGACGACGAGATTTATGCCGTGAAGGGGCTGGTGTCCGGCGTACGCTGGGAGGAAGCCGGGGTCGGGGCCGTGTTCGAGGCGTACCACGCGGCCATGGCGAAGGAGATTCTCCTTCGGGAAGAGATTGACGTGATGATCTGCGACATCGAGATGCCGGAGGCGAGCGGGCTCGAGCTGATGGAGTGGGCCGCGGAGCAATGCCTGCCGGTCGAGACGATCGTGCTGACGTGCCATTCCGAGTTCTCCTACGCGCAGAAGGCGCTGCAGCTCGGCGGGACCGACTACCTGCTCAAGCCGGTCGTCTACGCGGACCTGGAGCAGGTGCTGGCGAAGACGGTCCGGAAGGCGCAGGAGAAGCGCAAGGTGTCCGAGCTCGGCGATCTCTACCAGAAGTACGCGGAGCTGTGGAACAGCCGGAAGCCGCTCTTGATCGAGCGGTTCTGGGAGGACCTGCTCGAGCGCCGCATTCGGCCGGATCGGGAGGCGATTGCAGCGGCGCTGGCCGGCTGCGACATCGACGTCCGGGACATCGAGCGCGTCCGGCTTGTGCTCATCAGCCTGGAGCAGTGGGAGAAGCCGCTGAGCGAGCGCGAGGAAGAGATTATGGAATACGCCGTCCGCAAGGCGGCGGAGGAGATTCTGCTGGCGTCGCAGACCGGGCACGTCATTCGCGACCGCCGCGGGCATACGATTGCGATCGTTCCCGTGCCGGAGGGCGGCGCGGACGGAAGCGAGGAGGACCTCGCCCGGCTGTGCCGGACGTATCTTGACGCTTGCCGTCAATATTTCTATTGTCGGCTGTCCTGCTATGTCGGCGAGCCGACCGCGATCGAGGAAGCGATCGGCTCGTATCTCGCGCTGCAGAACGCGGAGTATCGGAACGTCAGCCGGATGAACGCGATTATCGAGCTGAAGGAAGAGCCGCTCGACGTCTCGTTCCCGTCCGCCGCCCAGCCGTCGATGCTGGAGCTGGCCGACCTGCTCGAGCAGGGGAAGCGGGAGGAGGCGCTGCGCGCGCTCGGAGAGAAGCTGCGCCAGGAGGAGCTGACGGTCGAGACGCTGACGGGAATGTACCATTCGCTGCTTCAGGTCGTATACTACGTGCTGCATCGCCGGGGCTTCTCCGCCGCGCTGCTGTACGGGGGCGAGGGATGGCCGGATGCGAGGCAGGCGGCGAAGTCGGTCGAGCGGTTCGAGAGCTGGGCGGAGCGGGTGCTGGAGACGGCGGACCGCTTGCTGGAATCCCACTCGTCGGCAAGCCCCGTCGTGCAGAAGGTGAAGGCGATCGTGACGGAGAGGCTGAGCGAGGAGCTGACCCGCGAGGATCTCGCGGCTGCCGTCTTCCTGAACCCGGCCTACCTGTCCCGCTTGTTCCGGAAGGAGACGGGGATGGTGCTGACCGAGTACATCCTGCAGGAGAAGATGCGCCGGGCGTCGGAGCTGCTCGCGACGACGGAGAGCAGCATCAGCGAGATTGCGGGCGGACTCGGCTACGGCAACTTCTCGTACTTCGCCCGGCAGTTCCGCAAGGTGTACGGCGAGACGCCCCACGATTACCGCAAGCTGCTGAAGCGGGCGAAGTAGGCTTGCAGGCACCTCCTCTCGCGGCGACAGTCCAGGCCGGACCCGGACCGTCGCCCGCACCGCCGCGCCATCGCGCCTCTCCCTGCACCTCTATCCTCCCTCCGAACCCTCCCGCCGAACGCCAGCGCTCTTCTTCTCTTCCCGGAAGCTTAGGCCTCTTCTCCCCTTGCCTCAGGAACCCTCCTCCTTCTCCTTCTTCTTCCTCCTCCTTCCTCCTCCCGGATCACGGCCTTATCCTGATCGAATGGGAGAAGAGACATAATGCCCGGAGAGGGGGATCGTGCCGGGAGAGAATTGGCGCCGGGAGAGGAAGGAGGCTGCAATTTATACGCGGAATAACCCCGGAGCAGCCCCGGAATAACTCCAATGACCACCTTTGCCGGAGGGTGGCCTTCATTGTTTTCAGAATTTGTTCAGCCCAAAATGGTACAACAATAGTAACGAACACCACTCCACTACCGTTGAAGGAGATAGAGATGGCTAAACTTATGGACAAGCTTTCCGGCAACGTCGGCGCTGGAGCCGAAGTCGAGATTACGATGAATGTTATCGGCGGCAAGTGGAAGGGAATCATTCTGTTCCACCTGGCGAAGGAAGAGACGAGGTTTAATCAATTGCGGCGCTTGATTCCGGGGATTACGCAGCGGATGCTGACGCTCCAGCTTCGCGAGCTGGAGAAGGACGGAATTGTCGAGAGGATCGTCTATCAAGAGGTTCCTCCTCGGGTGGGCTATAAGCTCAGCGAGCTGGGCTATTCGCTCATGCCCCTAATCCAGATGATGAGACAGTGGGGAGAGCTGTACAGCCGACGTTAAGAGAGGCGCCCGAGGCGCGCCTCTTCCGTCTTCAATCTCTCCGCCAATTGCGATACCATGCCTGTATCTCCGCGGACGGCTCGGTGCCGAATTCGCTGTCGGTCGCGGCGCACAGGCTCTTGTAATGCTGTTCGACCAAGCTTCTCTCTCCCAAGCGGGCATAGAGCTCCATGAGGGCGAGGTAAGCCTCCTCCGAATAAGGGAATCTCTGCAGGATGCGATTGTACCAGGCGGCCGCCATGATCGTGTCGCCTTTCTCCTCGTGCTTGGCCGCCAGCCGCTTGGCGTGATGGAACCACAGGCTGCTCAGCCGCTCGCGCTCCTGCTCCGCCCAGAGATACCCGCTGTCCTCCAGCAATTCTCCGCGATTGATGTTCATGATCTCTTCGTATTCTTCGACGGCGAGGGAGGCGATGTCGGTCTCGGTGCCGAGTCGTCGTTCCCACTCTTCGGCATCGGTCTCCAGCCCGCCTCTTGCGAGGGAGTAGCTGTTGCCCGAATTGACGATGCGCAGCGGGAGATTCGCAGCCTCCAGCGTTCTTCGCAATTGATAGATCGACGTGTACAACTGCGTATAGGCTTTCTTAGGGTCGGATTCCGGCCACAGAATATCGACAAGAACATCCTTGCGGGCCGGCTGGCCTTGGCGCAGCAGCAGGTAGGAGAACAGCTCCTGCGACTTGGCCGTTCTCCAGGACAGGGATTCGTCCGGTCCTGTCTCGACCTGAAGCCTGCCCAGGCAGCGGACCGTGCCTTTGCTCGGCGCTTCGGGCGGGCTCGCGGGGGCGCTCTGGATTCGCTCGGCCACTCTCTGCAGCGTAAGGGCGAGTCGCTCGGTCCGGCAAGGCTTCAGCACGTAGTCGAGCGCTTCCAGCTCGAACGCCTTGACGGCATATTCCTCGTAAGCGGTAACGAAGACGATCTGCGGGGACGGAGAGAGGTTCTGGAACCCAAGCGCCGCTTCGATGCCTCCGATCTCGGGCATCTCGATGTCCAGGAAGACGACGTCCGGCTTCGACAGGGCGGCCGCTTCCAACGCCTCCAGCGGGTTCTGGTAAGTCCCGACGATGTCGGTTCCTCCGATCTTGCGAAGTTGGTTCTCCAATCCTCTCAGCGCAAGGGATTCGTCATCGACCAAGATGGCGCGCACGTGTGTGTCCTCCTAACCGTTCTAGCATTCTGACGTTCTGTAAGAATTGCCTAACTTATCTATCGTATGGAAGGGCCGCCGATTATAGTCCTTTAAAGCCATTTGCGAAAAAAAACTCCATTCCGCCTCGGGAGGAATGGAGCCGATTCGTTCGTCGTCTTATTCGCGGGTGGGCAGCAGCTTGCGGTAGATGTTCAGCATTCGGTGAATATCGTCTTCGCTTAGCGAGCTGAACATCTTCTCCATCAGGGCGACCCTCTTGTCTTGGATGGAGGCGAGCGTGTGCTTGCCCAGGTCCGTAATCTCGAGCTTGACAACCCTGCGGTCGTTCGGGTCGTTGACGCGTTCGACGAGCTGCTGCTTGACGAGCTTGTCGGAGATGACGGTCATGCCGCCGGAAGTGACGCCCAGGATGTTCGAGAGATAAGAGCTCGGCCGAGCCCCTTCCGCCTGAAGGATGTCGAGCGCCTGAACCTGGCTGATGGACAGATCGCTCTCGATGTCCTTCGCCCATTCGTTGCGCCATGTTCGGTTGTGCTGCCGGATCAATCCGAACAGCTCCACGATATTGTCGTGTAAATTCACTGGACGTGCCTCCGCAGATCGTTAAGGTACCTCGATTGTAAGGTACCTTTAATTTTCCCACAATTCGCTCTGGAAGGCTAGTCTCTTGGGGCTGTGCGCGCGAACTTTCCTTGCGAAGACGGCCGCGCGCCGTCCGATCAAGGGGCGGTGACGCGAATGCTGCCGCTGTCGGTGCGCACCTTGATGACATCGCGGGTCCGATTCTGCGAGTCGGGCGAATGGATGGAGCCGGAATCGGAGCGAAGATCGTAGCTGCCGCCGAATTCGCTCGGCACCTCGACGCGCACGCTTCCGGAGTCGCTCTTGATGTCGGCGCTCGCGGTGTCGTCCTTGGTCAGCTTGATGCTGCCGGAGTCGCTCTTCAGCGTGGACGTTCCGTTCAGATGCTCCACTTTAATGCTGCCGGAATCGGAGGAGACGGAGAGGGTTGCCGCGACGTTCTCCGCATAGATGCTGCCGGAGTCGGACTCGAGCTTCAGCGTCTCGCCTTGGAAGCCGTACAGCTTGATGCTGCCGGAATCGGATTCGATATCTCCTTGCGCGGCCTGAGCGACCTGGGAGGACTCCGCAGCGCCTATCCGGATGGAGCCCGAGTCGGTGTCGACCTTGAATACCTGAAGCGCCTTGGCTGCTTCCGGAGACAGGGAGACGGTCACTTGCTGGGAGGAGCCGAAGTCGAAGTCGAAGGCGCCGAAGCTCCATCCTTCCTTCATGCTGATCTTCAGCGCCCCGTTCGACAACTGCGCTTGCTTGATCTGGTCGATGACCTTGCCCGGCGCCTTGCCGCTGATCCGGATGGCATTGGAGCCGTCTCCGCTCGGCTCGAAGGCGATGTTCAGGCTCTGGGAATCGGCGAGAATGCTGAGCTGCTTCAGTTCGTCCGCATCGAACGTCCAGGCGTGCTCGTACGTTTGTTTATCTTCCCCGAATTGGAAGTTGTAGAAGGCGGCTCCGCCCAGTCCGATCAGGATCAGCCCGAGGGCGATCGACAACCAGCGTTTCGTATTCATTGGTTATTCCCTTCCTCTCAACATGCGTAGATTCCACCTGCCGTAAGCGACGATGCATCTGAAGCCGAGCTTGGCGAGGGGGAGGAACAGCAGGAGCAGCAGAATGCCGACGCCGGCCACGGCGATGTGTGCGAACAGGCTGGCCGGATAGAAGGAGGAATCCCAGAACCATCCGAGCAGGCTGAGCGCCGGCGAGAGGACGGCCGCCGCCGCCGAGGCGCCCAACGACAGCAAGGCGGCGCCGAGAGAGGCGATGACCGGCAGCGCGATCATGTTCAGGAAGAGCAGCAGAATGCCGACGCCTGCCATCCGCACGTAATCCGGCCGGGAGCCGAAGGAAGGGCCCGTGCGGCCGAGCTCGCGCTGCAAGCGGGTGTGGCGCTCCTCCAGAATCCGATGTGCCTGGGAGCCCGGGTCGCCCAGCTCATGCAGGATATCGTCCTCGCTTCTTCCCTTCTGTAATTGATAAGCGATTCGGGAATCAAGCTCGCGCAGAAGAGCGTAACGTTCCGGTTCCGGAATGGAGCCCAGAAGATCGTTCAGCGAGTCGAGATAATCGTTCTTCTTCATGACTTCTCTCCGTTCGATTAGTAATGGGATCATAAGGTTAGTCTATAGGAAGAGGCGGCAAGCTCCAACCAACCGGGGAACGGTTTCGTACCCGACCTGAGTCGGGGAGGGGATTTTAAGAGCAGACACCCAATTTTTACAAAGTACATGATTTCGTCACAACTATGTGATACAATAGACACAAATAACGCTTACATGATAAGGAGTGTGGCGAACATGAGAACGTTTGACATGTTCAAGGCTACTAAATGGATAGCGGCAGTCATTATTGCGATCGGAGTCGTCTTGAGCGGTTGGCATATACGGGAATTCAGCGACGATAATCTTGGCCTGATGATCGGGATCGGATTCCTGATCGGCGGAATCGAAGTTCTGATGCTCGGGGCGTTCGCGTCCTTGATGCAGCGCAATACCGAGAAGAAGGCGCCGATCGTGGAACCGACGGCGGAGGAACCGGTTGTCTGAGAAGCGGAATGTCGGAAGGAAGGGCTGCTCCCATGCTCGCCGTTGAGGCTGGGGGGCGGCCCTTCTTGCGTGAGAACGGCATCCGCCGCGGCCGGACGGACAAGCCCTGCGGAAGGATTCGGGAACGGCGGCAACGGGGATGGATGCCGGGGGTTCTTTGGCCTGCGCAGGCGGACATGGACGGATACAGAGGCGGCCGAATCGATAGGACAGCGGCTGCGGAATCGATAGAATAGGGGGGCCGAAGCGGGCAAATGACGCTTTGCGACCAAGTTAAGTCGAATCCGTGAACAAATTATTGCGAAAAAAAGAACGTAATATGTCTCCTTTGTTAACAGTGCAGAAGATCACAGGTCTTTCTGGTATCTTAGAGTCGTCAAGCGCGATTGGGTTCGGAACGGCTCGCGCGATTCTGCTTCAACATAGCATCGCTGAGGAGATGAGTTACATTATGAAATCAAGGGGTTGGCGGCGGTTCGTTGCGGCGCTTCCGCTGCTTGCGATCGCGCTTCTGATGTCGGGCTGCAGCACGGATATGGGGGTTCTGGAACCTAAGGGCATCGTTGCCAAGGAACAGTTCGATCTTATCATGATTACGATCGTGCTGAGCATTATCATCACCGTGCCGGTCTTGAGCATGGCGTTCTACTTCGCCTGGAAGTACCGCGCATCGAATAAAGACAATGTGGAATACAAGCCGAATTGGTCGCACAGCACCAAGATCGAGAGCTGGATGTGGGGCGTTCCGATCCTCATCATCGTCGTTCTGGGCGTGATCACGGTTATTTATTCCTTCAAGCTGGAGCCTTCCAAGGCGCTGGCGGCGGAAGCGAAGGACGGAGTCAAGCCGGTTACGATCGAAGTTACGTCGCTGGACTGGAAGTGGCTCTTCACGTATCCGGAGGAGGGCATCGCTACGGTTAACTACGTTCGATTCCCGGAAGACGTTCCGGTCGAATTCAAGCTGACGTCCGACGCGCCGATGAATTCGTTCTGGATTCCGCAGCTCGGCGGCCAGATCTATACGATGTCCGGCATGGCGATGGAACTGAATCTCATGGCCAGCGAGGTCGGTCAGTACCAGGGCCGCGGAGCGAACTTCAGCGGAGAGCACTTCGGCAAGATGGAGTTCACGGCGGAAGCGACCTCCCAAGCGGACTTCGATAGCTGGGTGGCCGACATCAAGCAATCTTCGCCTGCGCTCACCGAACAGGGTTATGACGAGCTGGCTGAGCCAGGGGTTGTCGAGACGAACGACACATACTCCTCCTTCCCGGATGGCTTGTTCGATCGAATCGTGAGCAAGTACGGCTCCTCTCACAATCATAGCGCGGCTGCGGAAGGGGAATCCTCCTCAGAGGAGACTTCTTCCGAGGGCGGAACGAACAAGTAAACGAGGAATAGGATAAGGAGGATGTCTCGTGTGGGAAGATATTAAAGACTGGGCTTCCGATTTCTTTGTAACGGGCGACCCGCTTATTTACGGAGCGGACGTGGGGATCGTGCTCGCGTCTCTCTCCGTCCTGTTCGTGCTGACCTACTTCAAGAAGTGGGGCTGGTTCTGGCGCGAGTGGGTCACGACCGTTGACCACAAGAAGATCGGCATTATGTACATTATCGCGTCCTTGCTCATGCTGTTCCGCGGCGGGGTCGACGCCCTGCTGATGCGGACGCAGCTTGTGATGCCGGAGATGGAATTCCTGAAGCCGGAGCACTATAACGAGATCTTCACGACTCACGGGGTCATCATGATTCTGTTCATGGCGATGCCGCTGATGTTCGGCTTGTTCAATATCTCCGTGCCGTTGCAGATCGGTGCGCGCGACGTCGCGTTCCCTGTGCTTAACTCGCTCAGCTTCTGGCTGTTCTTCATGGGCGCGATGCTGTTCAATCTGTCGTTCGTTATCGGCGGCTCGCCGAACTCCGGCTGGCTCGCTTATCCTCCGCTGTCGGAGAAGATGTTTAACCCCGGCGTGGGGCAGGACTTCTATATCTGGGGCATCCAGATCTCCGGTATCGGCAGCTTGATGACGGGGATCAACTTCATCGTCACGATTCTCAAGATGCGCGCTCCGGGCATGAAGCTGATGAAGATGCCGATGTTCACCTGGTCGGTTCTGGGGAGTTGTTTGACAATTATCCTCGCGTTCCCGGTTCTGACCGTGACGCTGGCGCTGCTGTTCATCGACCGGTTCCTCGGGGCGCACTTCTTCACCCTGGACGGCGGCGGCAATCCGATGATGTACATCAACCTCATCTGGATGTGGGGCCACCCCGAAGTATATATCGTTGTTCTTCCGGCGTTTGGAATATTCTCCGATGTCGTCTCAACCTTCGCGAAGAAGAAGCTGTTCGGCTACAGTTCGATGGTGATCGCCATTATGAGCATAAGCGTGGTCTCTTTCTTAACCTGGGCTCACCACTTCTTCACGATGGGCTCCGGGGCCAGCGTCAACGCGTTCTTCGCGATATCGACGATGGTCATCGCGATTCCGACGGGGGTCAAGGTGTTTAACTGGCTCTTCACGATGTATAAGGGACGAATCTCGTTCCAAGCGCCGATGCTATGGACGATGGGCTTCATTCCTTGCTTCGTCGTCGGCGGCTTGACGGGCGTTATGCTGTCGGTCGCTCCGGCAGACTTCCAGTTCCATAACAGCTACTTCCTGATCGCGCACTTCCACCAGGTGCTGATCGGCGGCGTCGTGTTCGGTTACTTCGCGGGCTTCTACTATTGGTGGCCGAAGATGTTCGGCTTCAAGCTGGACGAGAAGCTCGGCAGGTGGGCGTTCTGGCTCTGGAATATCGGCTTCTACGTGTGCTTCATGCCGCAATACGTCGTCGGCCTCATGGGCATGACCCGTCGTTACAGCACGTACAGTTGGGACACCGGCTGGTTCGGCCTGAACCTCGTCTCGACGATCGGCGGCTTCATCATGGGCATCGGCTTCCTTGTCCAAGTGTGGCAGATTCTGTACAGCATCAAGAAGATGGACAAGGACACGACGGGCGACCCATGGGACGGCCGTACGCTCGAATGGTCGATCCAATCGCCGGCTCCGCTCTACAACTTCGCGACCGATCCGGTTGTGAAGGACGTCGACGACTGGTGGGAAGAGAAGCAGCGCATCAAGGCGGGCGGCAAGCCGACTCCGAAGCCGGCGCTGCAGCCGATTCACATGCCGAAGAACTCGGCGATGCCGATCATCAAGTCGACCTTCTGGTTCCTTGCCGGCTTCGGCTTCGTGTTCGACTGGATGTGGCTCGCGCTTCCGGCTATGGCTGGCGTCGCTATTACGATGCTGTTCTACTCCTTCCGTTACGATACGGATTATTATATCCCGGTCGATGAGATTAGGAAGACCGAGGCTGCTGCGGGGAGGGCTGTCTAATGGCTCATAATGCGAATCATGCAGTATCGCAAGGGCACGGCCATGATCACGATCACGGTCATGACGGGCATCATGACATGGAAGCTCTCCGGCAGATGGGCTTCTGGCTGTTCCTGATCACGGACTGTATCTTGTTCGGAACGTTGTTCGCAACGTATCTCGTGCTTCACAACAATACGGCGGGAGGCCCGACGGCCTCCGAGCTGTTCGAGATGCCGGGGGTTATCGCCGAGACGTTCATCCTGCTTACCTCTAGCTTCACGAGCGGTCTGGCCGTGCTCTGCATGCACAAAGGCAACAGAAAAGGCCTTATCGGATGGCTGATCGTGACGATTATTCTCGGCGCTTCGTTCGTAACGCTTGAAGTGACGGAGTTCCTGAAGATGATCGACGAAGGGGCGAAGATCTCGACCAGCGCCTTCCTCTCCAGCTTCTACACGCTGGTCGGAACGCACGGACTTCACGTCTCGGTCGGTCTGGTGTGGATGATTGCGCTGATTATCCAGTTGACTCGTCACGGCATCACGCCGGTAACCACCCGCAAGATCAACATCATCAGCTTGTACTGGCACTTCCTGGACGTCGTCTGGATCTTCGTGTTCACTATCGTTTACATGATGGGGGTGATGTAAGATGGCGCAACATCAAACTCATTCCCACGATTCGCACGGCGAACACGAGTCCCACGGCTCGCTGAAGTCCTATGTTCTCGGGTTTGTTCTGTCGCTTATTCTTACGGCCATTCCGCTGATCTTCGTTCTGAACGATATCGTGGAAGGAACGGCGGCCAATGTGATCCTGCTGGCAACGGCAGTGCTCCAATTCGTTGTCCAGTTGTTCTTCTTCATGCACTTGA
The DNA here is from genome assembly GCF_004801405.1 of Cohnella fermenti. GTDB lineage: Bacteria > Bacillota > Bacilli > Paenibacillales > Paenibacillaceae > Cohnella > Cohnella fermenti. The sequence goes on along the minus strand of NZ_SSOB01000002.1, from coordinate 105,310 downwards.
GGGAAGAGAAGAAGCCTCGCTGGAACCTGATGGCTCTGATTCTCGGCTTGGTAATCGTGCTCGTTATCGTCCTAGGGTCCATCTGGATCATGGGCAACAACGAAGTATATCAATAGTTAAGTCTGCAACCGGGCCCGTCATCGGCTCGGCAGCACGAACAGGCGCCTTTCCGTCGCAAGCGGAAGGCGCCTGATCTGTTGTTTGGCCCCGGCGTCTCGCCCTCCTCCCGCCTGCACTCTATTCCCTCTGGGGGCATTAGGTCTCTTCTCCCTTTCGTTCAGGATAAGGGCATGATCGGCAAGCGGAGGTTCCTGATTCAAGGGGAGAAGAGGCATAAGGGATCAGAAGGGGGTTAGCGCCTTCTCTATAACCATAATATAGGAATCGACTTGCCGGCCCACTGACTCGCCAACATGTCGACCGCGCCGGCTGGTGCTAGGCCATTCGGCCTCCTGGCTCTACTCCCCTTCGTTCCACGGATTCAGGTGAACCATCACCTCGACGACGTCTTCGTCGCTCTCGATGACGCAGCGTTTGATCTCGCGGCTGATGTCGTGGCCTTGCTGAATCGTGTAATGGCTCGGGATGCCGACCCGGACGTCGACGATGATGTAGTGGCCGTGCTCGCGGGCGCGTACCCGGTCGATGCGCTTGATCGGCTCCAGCGCGAAGATGGCTTCCTCGTAGCGGGCGAGGCGTTCGGGAGGAATCGTCCGTTCCATCAGGATGTCGACCGCTTCCTTGCCCATCTCGATCGCCAGCTTCAGCACGAGAAGAGAGACGATGATCCCGGCGATCGGGTCGCCGTACGCGGACCAAGCCCAGTTCAGGTGCTCGCCGACAAGGGACAGGCCGATCCCGAGCACGGCGGCGAGCGAGGCGTAGACGTCCGCGAGGTGGTCGTAGGCGGTGGCGAGCACGCTCTTGCTCTTCTCCCTGCGGCCGATGCGAATCGTATAGACGTACAGGAGGAGCTTCCAGACGAGAGAGACGATCGCTGCGACCAAGGGGAGGGCGCTCTCGCTGACCGCAGGCTCCGTCAAGCTGAGGATGGAGTGATAGCCGATCCACAGCGCCGCTAGCGCCAGGACGACGGCGACGAACGCCGAGGCGACGACTTCGGCCTTGCCGTGGCCGTAGGGATGGTCGTCGTCCGCAGGCTTCTTGGACACCATGGAGGAGGTCAGCGCGGCCACGGTGGCGATGATGTCTCCGGCATTGTGAATGCCGTCCGCGATCAACACGGAGCTGCCGAAGGCGAGGCCGACTCCGATCTTGAGCAGGGTGAGGGCGATGTTGCTGATCAGGCTGATCCAGATGGCGGCGAGGCTTCTGGAAGGTTGGACTGGTTGGGCTGTGCTCAAGATGATGGCTCCTTCTAATAAAGTTTACCCGGTGCAAAAATAAATCAGGTCCTCAGCCGGCGGCTGAAGACCTGATCAAGGCAAAGATATTCCGCATGTCTCATCATGGGTGTTCGCCACCCTCCTTCGTCAAACGCGACTGTCGCTTTATTTTCGCACATGCTGTTGCAGTCCCTTCATTCTATCATAGATAAACGGGTGCGGCTACCGGGGCCTCGGGGGTTTGCTCCGATCTGCCCGGAAGAGTAAAATAGGGGAGTAAAGCAGGTTATTATCCGACGGTTGGAGGATTGATGGGTGTGACGCTTCCGCAGCTTCTCTCGCTGCTAGGCTCTCTTCTGGCAGGGTTGGCGGTTATTATAGTAAGGCTTAAGGCGGCCAATCGGCCGACATCGCTTCGCAAGATCATCGCCCCGCCTCTCGGGATGGCTACGGGCTTCCTCATGTTCGTCGTTCCGGATACGCGGATTCCGTGGCTCTGGGGGCTCGCCGCCTTCGTCGTCGGAGCGATCTTCTTCGCTTATCCGCTGATCGCGACGTCGAAGTTCGAGGTGAAGGACGGGCAGATCTTCCTGAAGAGGTCCAAAATCTTTATTGTGATCATCGTCGCGCTCTTGGCGGTAAGGGTCATTCTTCATGATGTGGTGGACGACTATGTGACGATCCCGCAGTCGGCGGGTGTGTTCTTCCTGCTGGCCTTCGGAATGCTGCTTCCATGGCGGCTTGCGATGTGGAAGGGGTATGCGGAGGTAGAACGGCGAATGGCGATGCCGGAGTTGGAGTCGGATCGGAGCGCCAGACAAGCATAAAAGGACTCCTGCGAGCGTAAACTTAATAAAAACCGAACGTTCGGAAGCAGATGCGGCAAGAGGTCGGATTTGCTTCTTTTTTTGTCGAAATATGACCCAAAACTAACGCGATAGGGAACATTAACGTAATAAATAACCGTAAAATTGTTAATTATACGTAATAAATATTGACATAAAAGAAAGGCGGGCATATGATATCTACTAATACCAATCCTCACCGTGCGCACGGATCGGGGTATCGGAAACCCGCGTGAAAGGAGGAAAGGCTTCTCTCCTCCCTATCCGAGCAAAGAGGAGCCGCTCCGAATGGAATTATGGAACGCCATTACGTCCAAATCTCCTTCGCCATCCCATTTCTACGACGAGATGTTCGATGGCAACTCCGTACGCCCTCACTACGCGAAGGTCCAATCCATCCTGTCGCGGTTAAGCTTCGAGGAGCGTGCGGCCCGGCAGAGTACGATGAATCGCCGATTGCTCGAAGAAGGCATTACGTTCACCCTTGCCCAATCCGAGCAGCCGGACGCGCTTGAGCGCACGATCCCGTTCGATTTTGTCCCCCGGATCATCCCGAGCGAGGAATGGGACACGATCGAGCAGGGGGTGAGCCAACGCGTACGAGCTTTGAATCTCTTCCTTCAAGACGTTTATCATGAGCAGAACATCTTCAAGGACGGCCTTATTCCCCGGCGGATGATCATGGGCAACCGTTACTTCCGGACCGAGATGATGAGATTGTCCGTGCCCGGGGGCGTCTACGTGAACGCTTCGGGAATCGATCTGATTCGCGACGATCATGGCAAATACTTCGTTCTCGAAGACAATCTGCGTTCTCCGTCGGGCTTCTCTTACATCTATAAGAGCCGTTCGATCATGACCCACGACTTCCCCGAGCTGTACTTCTCGCATTCAGTGCGTGGAATCGATCATTCGCTCAGCGCTTTCCGGGCTGCCCTGCGCAACCTGGCTCCCGGAGACAAGGCCGATCCCGTGATCGCCTTGCTGACGCCGGGCAGCTTCAATTCCGCCTACTTCGAGCATACCTTCCTCGCCCAGCAGATGGGTCTCGAGCTCGTCGAAGGACGGGACCTCGTCTGCCGGGACAACAAGATCTACATTCGCGGCTTAAGCGGACTGAAGAAGGTCGATGTCATCTACCGCAGGATCGACGACGACTATCTGGACCCGTTGGCGTTCCGCCCCGACTCGATGCTTGGGGTCGCGGGACTGATGAACGCGTACCGGTTCGGCAACGTCGCGATTGCGAATGCTCCGGGAACGGGAGTGGCCGACGACAAGGCGATCTATTCGTTCGTGCCGGATATGATCCGCTACTACCTGAACGAGTCGCCGATTCTCTCGAACGTGCCTACTTATCTGATGAGCCGTCCGGAAGAGCGCGAATACGTGCTGGAGAGACTCGATCAGATGGTGGTGAAGGAGACGTCTCTGTCCGGCGGCTACGGGATGCTGATCGGGCCTTCGTCGACCGAGCAGGAGAGAATGCGGTTCGCCGAGAAGATCCGGGAGAACCCGGACAACTATATCGCGCAGCCGACCATTCAGTTGTCGACGGCGCCGATCTGCCTGGACGGCCGAATGAGCTCAAGGCATATCGATCTTCGCGTGTTCGCGCTGATGAACGGGCGCAACGTGCACGTCCTTCCGGGCGGCCTGACGCGGGTCGCGATGAAGGAAGGCTCGCTTGTCGTCAACTCGTCGCAGGGCGGCGGCTGCAAGGACACGTGGGTATTGACGAGATAAAGGAGGGAGAGCCATGCTGGATCGGGCTGCGGAGTCCCTGTTCTGGATTGGCCGATATACGGAGCGGGCGGAGAATCATGCAAGATTGATCGACGTGTATTATCATATTCGCGAGGATTCGATCGGACCCGACGAAGGGGTATGGCGCAGAATCTCGGGAGCGATCGGCGATAGCTCCGCATACCTTGAGCGCTACGGCGAATTCAACGAACGCAGCGCGCTGCAATTCCTCCTCTTGGACACCGAGCAGACGAACTCCCTGCTCACCTGCGTCATCCAGGCGCGGGATAATCTGAAGAAGATTCGCGAGCAGCTTCCCTCGGAGCTGTGGAATCTGTTCAACAGCTTCTACCTGTGGCTGCGCCAGATGACGATCGGGGAAGTTCTCGCCGAGCCCCATCGGTTCTTCGAGAGGGTCAAGGAAGGGCTTGCCGCCTTCCAGGGCACGCTCGTCTCCATCGCCATGAGGGACGAATCGTGGTGCATGCTGGAGAGCGGACGTTATCTGGAACGCTCCGAGAATATTGTGCGCCTGCTCGATTCCGTCTGCCAGACCGTGGAGGAGAAGGGACAATCCTCGTACTCTTACCTGCTGGCGGTGCTGAAGTCGGTCGGCGGCTACGAGGCGTACCGGCGCCTTGGCATCGACGAGCTGAGCATGGAAGAGGTGGCGTCGTTCCTGCTGCTGCAGGAGACGTTCCCGCGCTCCGCCCACTTCGCGCTCGCTTCCTTCGAATCGAACATGAAGGCGATGCGCTCGAAGTCCGATCGTTCGGGGAGCTCGCTCGAGAAGATCATTCGCCAGGCGAGCAAGGCCCGCTCGGAGCTGAGCTGGCTGGAGCGCCAGGACATTACGTTCAGCTCGCTGGGAAGCGTGCTTCAGCAACTGCTGGCGACGAACAACCTGCTGGGCGAATCGATGGCGAAGACCTTTTTCTTTCCCCACGGGAGGGAGGTCATCGCGTGAGATTGGAGATCAGCCACGTTACGAGATACTATTACGCGGACCCGGTGACGGACAGTGTCAATGAGCTCCGGCTCGCCCCGAGGACCGACGAACGCCAAGCCTGCTACCAGCACCAGCTTACAATCGAGCCGAACGTCTCGCTTATGTCCTACGAGGACTACTTCGGCAACCGCGTCTATTCGTTCACGGCGAACGACCCGCACCGCGAGCTCGTGATCACGTCGCGCTCGACGGTCGTCACTCGGGACTCGGAGATGAAGAAGGGGCTCGAGGGAGACCCTGTCGCTTCGTGGAACAAGGTGAAGAGCGAGGAATTCATCAATGCGAACGCGGAGTACTTGCTCCCGACCGTATACGCGTCCTTCCACCCGAGCGTGGTCAACTTCGCGCTGAGCATCGAAGGGGAAGAAGGCGGGGTGTTCGCGTTCGTGAAGAGCGCCTGCGAACGGATCTTCAACGACTTCGAGTACAAGCCGCTCTCGACCGGAGTGCATACGACTTCGGACGAGCTTATCGGCCTCGGCGCGGGCGTGTGCCAGGACTTCGCGCACCTGCTGCTGTCCGTCTGCCGGATCAAGGGGGTGGCGGCGCGCTACGTCAGCGGCTACCACTTCGTCGGCGACCTGCAGGGCCGGGATGCCGACTTCGAGCAGGCATCGCACGCGTGGGTGGAGGTGTACGTCCCCGGCATGGGCTGGCAGGGCTTCGATCCGACGAACAACGGGCTCGTCGATTGGCGCTACGTTAAGCTCGCCCACGGGCGAGACTATCTGGACATCGTCCCGGTGAAGGGCGTCTATCGCGGCACCGGCGTGCAGACGCTGAGCGTCCATGTGGACGTCCAGCGGGTGACGGGGTAGGCAGGGCAGGCTCGGCCGGTGAGGCGCATGGAGCCGATGAGGCCGATGGAACGGCTGAAGCTGCTGGAGCCGATCAAGCCGTCGATGCCGCAGAATGCCGGGATATATGTGAAAAATCACATTGGCGCGGCCCCATAACGGGCAGTTTGAACGATTCTATGCGAAAAACCACATTCATGAGGGCTGTTCCACGCGGAACGGCCCTTATTTATGCGAAAAACCGCATAAAATGCCTCGATTCATTGGGAATCGAGGCTGCTGAATGTGAAAAACCACATAAAATCGCGCAGGTCGCCGGGCTCGCGGGGGGGAGAACGACTCGGCAGGGGATCGAACGACCCGCAGGGGCGCAGGCTGGACTCGACTGGCCCCGCACGGGGCTCGCCGGGCTCGAGCAGCCGGAGGAACCGACGGTGCCGACGCCACCCGAGCAGCCCGAGCAACCAGCGCCGCCGGAGAAGCCAGTGCCGCCGGAGAAGCCAGTGCCGCCCGAGCAGCCCGACAGTTAAGCCGTGCCCAGGGCGACGCCCAGCTTCTTCAGGTATTGGCGATAGGCGATGCTGACGCGGTCGCAGCGGAGCGACAGCTCGGCCTGCAGGTCGAGCGGCAGGTTCTCCGGCTTCTGGTTCTCGACGATCGGCTTGTCCTGCGCGAAGATCATGTCCTGGAACTCGACGATCTCCTCGTCGGTTGTGCCCGTGTCGTAGTTGAAGGAGAGGATGCCGTAGGCAACCGACTTGCCTTCGTCGACGGGACGGACGGTCAGCAGGATCGTCATCAGGTTGCCGAGCTCGCGGTCGCGCTTCGTGAAGCGGACGGTGAGCGGCCTGAGAATCTTGTACGTGTAGTAGACGTTCTTCGCTTGCCCGGAGCCGTCGGGATCGGGCTGGAACACCGCGATCTCCTCGGAGCGGATGCCGTCTTCTTCTTCAACCATGCGGTAATCCCCGATCTCCGCGTGATCGGGCATGCCGAGATAGCCTTGGTGGATGAAGGCGAGGTGGCCGACGTCGAGGAAGTTCTCGACGATGCGCGGCGGATTGGCGTTCACCTCTTGCGGCCCCCAGATGACGTTGCGGAAAGTAGAATCGTCGTCTTCGGGGTAGGTTACGAGAGGAGGCTCATTCCCCGCGAGGTTCACCCAGACGAGCCCGTAGCGTTCGACGCAGGCGAATGTCCTGGCGCGGGCTTTGAGCGGGATCGCCTGGCTGGCCGGAAGCTGGGGAATCTTGGCGCAGGCGCCGTCCGTGCTGTATTCCCATTCGTGATAAGGGCATACGAGTCGGCCTTCCCGGACGCAGCCGAGCGACAGAGCGGCTCCGCGGTGGACGCACAGGTCGGAGAAGGCATGAACGCCTTCCTCCGTCCGGAACAGAACGAGTCTCTCGCGCAGGATGACGATCGGAATCGGTCGGTCCCGCAGATCGGACGAGCGGCAGGCGACGATCCAGTCATTCGCGAGTACCGGATCGAGGGAGGCAGCGGTCATAGTTGTCGTCATCGAATATCCTCTTTTCCATGTTGTCGTCACATGTTGTTTGAACGTTAAATGCGAACATTTAGTTACAGTTTACAATCAAACGTCCGTAAAAATCTATACTTTTCACCAAAAGTACACTATAATCAAACGGTCGCTACTCGAATCACCCCCAACATGAGGAGGCCTCCAACGAGCATCATGCAGCAGCAACAGACAACAGCGCAAAGCAACGGATTATTGGTCGGAGTCGACGACAAGATCGGCACAGGCAAAGCTTTCTTGCTCGGACTCCAGCACGTGCTGGCCATGGACCTGTACATCGCCCCCATCATCATCGCCGGTCTGCTCGGCTTAAGCGGCGGCGACACCTCGTTCTTCATCCAGATGTGCTTCCTGGCCACGGGGATCGGAACGCTGATCCAGACAGGCATCTTCCTGCGTCTTCCGGTTGTCCAGGGCCCTTCTTATATTCCGATCGGAGCGATGGCCGCCATCGGCAACAAGCTCGGCCTGGCCGCGATGACGGGCAGCCTGCTGCCGGGCGCTCTGCTGATCGCGATTCTCGGCTTGCCGCTGAAGTGGTTCGCCAAAGCCGTTCGCAAGGTCATTCCTCCGGTCGTCGGCGGCACCGTTATTATGGTTGTCGGCGTCACGCTCATTCCGTCGGCAATGAACAGCATCTTCACGTCTCCCGGCAATCTCGGGCATAACGTGACGGTTGCGGGCGTCTCCGCCGCCGTGCTCGTCGTCTGCATGCTGCTGGGCAACAAGCTGAAGCGCGGAGGAACGCTGTTCCGCCTCCTCTCCGTCATCTTCGCGATTGTGATCGGCACGCTCGTAGCTTCCTTCTACGGGACGGTCGACTTCTCGCCGGTCAAGGATGCGAGCTGGGTGAAGCTGCCCAAGCTGTTCCCGTTCGGAACGCCGACCTTCGACCTGAGCGCCGTGCTGACGATGGCCGTCGTTTACCTGATCGTCCTGATCGAGACAACCGGCACCTGGTTCGTCGTCTCCTCCGTAACCGGCAGCGAGCTGACCGAGAAGCGGCTGAATCGCGGCGCATTCGGCGAAGGCATCGGCTGCTTCGCCGGCTCGATCTTCGGCGGCTCGCCGATGACGGGCTACTCCTCGAACGCGGGCCTCATTGCCGTGACGGGCGTCGCCAGCCGCATGGCGATTATGGCCGGGGGGGTCATTCTGCTCGCCCTGGGTCTTCTGCCGAAGCTGTCCGTGCTCATCACCTGTATCCCGGAACCGGTCATCAACGGTATTTTCGCCATTGTCTGTGTCGCTATTCTAATGAACGGCATGAAGGTCATCCAGCCGCTCAAGATCGACGACCGCAACATGATGATTGTGGGCATTCCGATCGCGCTGACGCTCGGCCTGACGGTATTCCCGTCGGATGTGCTGTACACCCTTCCGGATATCGTGAACTACATTCTGTCCTCGGGCACGGCCGTCGGGGCAATCGCCGCGCTTGTTCTCAACCTGGTCATTCCGAAGGGCAAGGAACGGAATTCCGAAGGATAACCGCGGTGCTCCCGATCTAATGTTCGGATTTGCCCGTTTTTCTGCATGGTGCCAACGGATTGATAAGGATTATCATTGTAAAAATCGAATGTTTAGGCGAATGCCCGCTTGACGCGTACGGATTTATGCAGTAGCATGTGAAGTGCGCCAGGCGGAACCGGCACGTTGCCGCGCTCCAAGGCGAACATTCACATTCATTCGTATATCCTCGGCGATACGGGCTGAGAGTTTCTACCGGGAACCGCAAATTCCCGACTACGACGAATGTGGGATTCCGACTCCCACACTCGCTCGCGGTCGGGGATTTTTTTGTTTATCCTGCGGCCGGCGGCGGCACTCGGGCACAGATGCCCTTATCACAGGAGGCTGACCACTCATGAATCGTTATGACGTCATCGTTGTCGGTGCCGGCCCGGCCGGGATTTTCACCTGTTACGAGCTTACCCGCAAGGCCCCCGGACTCAAGGTGCTGCTCGTGGACAAGGGGCATGACATTCGCCGCCGCAGTTGCCCCATTCTGGAGGAGAAGATCAAGCTGTGTCCTCCTGCGGCAGGCAAGAAGGAGTTCGCCGGCTGTCTGCCCGCGTGCTCGATCACGGCCGGCTTCGGCGGCGCCGGAGCGTACAGCGACGGCAAGTTCAACATCACGACCGAGTTCGGAGGCTGGCTGACCGATTATCTGCCTCCTTCGCAGGTGCTCTCGCTGATCAAGTACGTGGACGAGGTCAATCTGGAGCACGGAGCGACCCCGAGCATCACCGATCCGACGACGGACACGGTGCGCGGCATCGAGCGGAAGGCGTACGCGGCGGGGCTGAAGCTGCTGCGGGCGCAGGTTCGCCACCTCGGTACCGAGCAGAACCTGGAGATCATGAAGTCCATCTCGGACTATCTGGGCACCCGGGTCGAGATGCGGTTCAAGACGGAGGTCGACGATCTGCTCACGGTGAGAATAGACGGGAAACACAAGACGACCGGCATTCGGCTGAAGAACGGGGAAGAGCTCGAGGCGGACACCGTGGTGATCGCTCCCGGACGGGACGGCTCGGCCTGGCTGACGGAGGTGCTGAAGAGGCGCCGCCTGAAGATGTACAACAACCAGGTGGACGTCGGCGTCCGCGTCGAGACGTCCGATGTCGTCATGCGGGAGATCAACGAGCACCTCTACGAGGGCAAGTTCATCTTCAACACGTCGGTCGGCACGCGGGTGCGAACGTTCTGCAGCAACCCGTCGGGCCACGTCGTCGTCGAGAACCACAGCGGCGTCATGGCGGCGAACGGGCACGCATTCAAGGACCCGGCGCTCGGCTCAAGCAACACGAACTTCGCGCTGCTCGTCTCGCACAAGTTCACGGAGCCGTTCGACAAGCCGAACGAGTACGCCCGCGAGATCTGCAAGCGCGCGAACGATCTGTCGAGCGGGGGCGTCATCGTTCAGAAGTACGGGGACATTCTTCGCGGCCGCCGCTCCACCGAGGCGCGGATCAAGGAAGGCTTCCTCGAGCCGACGCTGAAGGAGGCGGTGCCGGGCGACCTCGGGCTCGTGCTGCCGTACGTCACGATGAAGAGCCTGATCGAGATGGTCGAGGCGCTCGAGAAGGTGACGCCGGGCATCGCCTCCGAGCACACGCTGTTCTATGGCGTCGAAGCGAAGTTCTACTCGGCCCGCCCGCAGCTGACGGAGAAGCTCGAGACCGAGATCGCCGGCCTCTACTGCGGCGGCGACGGAGCGGGCGTCACCCGCGGCCTCGCGCAGGCGGGCGCAGCCGGCGTCTGGATCGCCAGGGCCATTGCGGAGAAGATAAGCTAGTCGGAATGCGGCTCTGCGGCTTGCCCGCAGGGCTGTTTTTGTGCGTGAACCCGCCGCCGCCGCCGCTCGTTGCCGGGATTTTATGCGAAAATTCACATTGGCGCAGCCCGATAATGGCCCGATTGGGCGATTATATGCGAAAAATAGCATACATAGAGAAAATTCCGGCTCGACCTGCCGCATAAATGCTAAAAACCGCATAAAACATCCCGATTGTCTCCCGATCCAAGCCGACGAATGCGAAAAATCGCATAAAACTTCGCAACCCTCCGCTTTTTCCGCTCAGCCCCCGCACCTTAAAAAAACAAACATCGCCCCCTAATTAACTGAATTGTTCGGAGCTGCCAAAGAGAGCATAATGAAGCCCGTAGACAACCTGAAGGGGGTAAACGAATTGACAAACGGGAAAAAAGTGCTTGGCGTCGTAACGGCAGCGGGCTTGCTCGCAGCGAGCCTGTCGGCTTGCGGGTCCTCCGACAATAATAACAACAAGAACGCTTCGGGCTCCGAACCGGCTTCCTCCGCACCTGCCTCTTCGGCAGCGGCGTCCCAGAGCTCCGGCGAGAAGGTCACGATTACGTTCCAGAATATTTACCCGGACTCTTCCGATCCGAAGTACCAGATGCTCCATAAGATCGTAAGCGATTACGAGACGGCTCATCCGAACGTCCACATCGAGCTCGACTCCTTGAACACCGACCAACAGAAGCTGAAGCTGAAGACGCAGGCGGCGTCCAAGGAAGTTCCGGACATCACGATCGTCAACCCGAAGGCGCAGATGCAGCCGTTCGTCGATGCCGACCTGTTCGCTCCGCTGAACGACATGGTGCAGCAGAATGGCCTCGCCGACACGTTCCAGACCGGCATCCTCGATCCGTATACGTTCAACGGCAATCTGTACGCGCTTCCGGACGGCAACAACATCGCCATCCTGTACTACAACAAGGAGCTGTTCCAGCAAGCCGGCATCGCGAACCCGCCGTCGACGTTCGAGGAGCTCATCGCCGACGTCAAGACGCTTAAGGCCAAGGGCATCACCCCGCTCGCAATCGGCGAGAAGGATTCCTGGACCGGCTCCTTCCTGTTCATGAACATCCTGCTCCGCACGTACGGGCCGGGCTTCCTGCAGGACGTGACGGACGGCAAGACGACGTTCGAAGATCCGGCCTTCCTCGAGGCGGTTCAAGCGTTCGAAGACCTCGTCAAGGCAGGCGCGTTCCAGGACGGCGCGACGTCCTTCGACTACAACGCGGGCGAGAACCTGTTCAAGACGGGCAAGTCGGCCATGTACTTCATGGGCTCCTGGGCAACCGGCGGCATCGAGACGTCCGATGTCAGCAAGGACGCCAATGTCGGCGTCTTCAAGTTCCCGACCGTTAACGGCAAGGGCGACCCGAACCAATACATGCTCGCTCCGGGCTCGGCGTTCGCGGTGTCCAAGAACAGCAAGCATCTGACCGAGACGCTCGACTTCCTGAACTACTTCATGCTGAACTATCCGAAGGAGTTGTTCGGCCTGAAGGGCGCGGTCGGTCTGGCGCAGAAGGTGGAAGGCGACTTCAAGGCTGCCGGCTACTCCGACATGTCGATCACGGTCATGGACCTGTTCACGAGCGTCAACGGCGGCGATCTGAGCTTTGACAACACGATGAATCCGGCCACGTCGCAAGTCCACCTGTCCAGCATTCAGAACCTGTTCGTGAAGCCGGACACCGATCCTTCCGCGGTAGCGAAGGAACACCAGCAGGCTTACGAGGACAACAAACAATAATTCCCGCCAGCTTGACGGAAGGGGGCGCGCCGCGCTCCTCTTTCGTCATCCTCGGGAAGAAGCAGAAGGAGGCGTAAGCCTTGAAAGTGTTGAAGGTATCCAACTGGACGATTGCGGCGTTCGTGCTCCCGTGTCTCATTATCTACATCGGCCTGGTGTTCGTGCCGATCGGCGTGTCCGCCTATACGTCCCTGTTCCAATGGAACGGGATCGTTCCGCTCGGCATGGCCAAGTACATCGGCTTCGACAACTACCATCGCATGTTCACGGGCGATTCCGTGTTCTGGCCGGCCGTGCGCCGCACGTTCCTGCTGGCGGGCTTCTCCATGCTGATCCAGTTGCCGCTCGCGCTGCTGGTGGCGATTCTGATCGGCCGCTATACCCGCAAGGCGAACTTCCTCGTATCGAGCTACTTCCTGCCCGTCATTCTGTCCGTCGTCGTCATCGGGCAGCTCTGGAAGACGATCTACAACCCGGCCTCCCAAGGAGGCATGATCAATCAGATTCTCGACAAGGTCGGGCTTCATTCGTGGACGCATAACTGGCTGACCGATCCGAAGGTCGCGATCTACGCCGTTATCGTCGTCGGCCTGTGGCAATACCTCGGCTATCACCTGCTTATCCAGTTCACCGGAATTCAGAACATCCCGGCCGACATCTACGAAGCCGCCAAGATCGACGGCGCCGATGGCTTCAAGGCCGATCGATATATTACGCTGCCCATGATCGTACCGATCTTCAAAATCTCGTTTGTCCTGTCGTTCATCGGCTCGCTCCAGTCGTTCGACCTGATTATGGTCATGACGGGCGGAGGCCCTGCCCACGCGACGGACGTCGTGGCCATGCACATGTACAACATGAGCTTCCTGTCCCAGAAGTACGGGTACGGAAGCGCGGTGGGAACGTTCCTCGTCGCTATGTGCTTGATCGTTACCGTGCTCATCAACTTTATTTTCAACCGGTTAGAGAAACGATACTCATAGAGAGAAGGAGGCGCTCCGCCGATGAACCGATCCGTCAGCCTGCCCAGCGCGAAGCCCGCCGCCCAAGCCGCCAAGCGGCCGCTGCCCATCGTCAAGACGCTTGTCTTCACCCTCTTCGGCATTCTGCTCGTCACGCAGCTGTACCCGCTGCTCTGGCTGCTCATCTATTCCTTGAAGACGAACGAAGAGATTCTGTCCGGAAGCTTCTTCGCTCTGCCGAAGGCCGTTCAATGGGTCAATTACAAGAGCGCCTTCGGCGGCGGGAAGTATTGGGATTACTTGACGAACAGCCTGCTCGTGACGACGATCACGATGGTGTGCGTCATCGTTCTGGCGTCGCTCGCCGCGTTCGCCATCACGCGATTCCGCTGGAAGTACAGCCAATACGTCATGCTGCTGTTCCTGCTCGGGATGATGATTCCGCTGCAAGCGACGCTGCTGCCGATCATGGTCATGTTCAGCCATCTGGACATCCTGAATACGAGACTCAGCCTGATTCTTCCGTATATCGCCTTCCAGACGCCGATCGCGGTGTTTATCATGAGCGGCTTCATGAAGACGATTCCGACGGAGATCGAGGAATCTGCTATTATTGACGGAGCGGGAGTGCTCCGAATCTTCCGCAGCATCGTGCTGCCGGTCTCGGTGCCGCCGATCATGACGGTGTGCATCCTGACCTTCATCAACATCTGGAACGAATACGTGCTGGCCGCGACCTTCATCTCCAAGGAGAGCCTCAAGACGCTCCCGTTCGGGGTCAACAGCTTCGTCAGCCAGTTCTCCGTCAACTATGGGGCAATCGGCGCGTTCCTGGTGCTCGGAGCTCTTCCGGTTATTCTTATCTACTTCCTGCTCGCCGAGAAAATAACCAAAGGCATGGTGGCCGGAGCCGTCAAAGGGTGATCGTACGCTAATGAAGAGATTCCAGTCCATCCACGGACGCTTGTTCCTGATCTTCCTGTTCAGCTTGCTCGGCTTGCTTCTTATCGTCAGCTTCGTGTATTACCAGAGGGCAACCGAGCAGGTCAGGGACAAGGTCGGAGTCGTCGCGGAGAAAAACATCTCGCAAACCGTCGGCTTGTTCGACTTGATGCTGAAGGGGTACGACAGCGTCACCAAGTCGCTCAACAGCAACAACGAGCTGATGAAGCTGCTTCAGACGGAAGCGGCCGGCGGCGTCGAGGCGGTCAATCTGGAGCGCCGCATTACCGATATTCTCGGGGCGATCTTCTATTCCCGCAACGACATTATCGGGATTCACGTCGTGACGAACTCCGGCAAGGTGTTCAGCTTCGACCTGTCGATCGGGGCGGCGGCGCACGACTATTCGGGCCAGACCTGGTTCGAGGAGCTTATGCAATCGACGGGCGAGATGAAGTGGTTGGGCGTATACCCGAAGTCTCTGATGAGCGCGGGAATCGACCGGCCTGTTTTTGCTTTTGGCCGCCAGGTGTTCGAGCTGAGCACGCTGAAGCCGGTCGGCGTCGTTCTGATCGAGACGGACGCCGGGGCGATCGTCTCCGCGCTTCGCAACGCCAGCCTGGCGCCGGGAAGCAACGTCATCATCCGCGACTCGGCCGGCCAGGAGATTATCCGCACGCAGCAGGACGAGAACGCGGCGAGCCTGCCGGACGATTGGCCGGGCCCGCTCAAGATCGGCGAGGTGCTTGTGCGCGAGCATGAGGGCGCCATGGTGACCGCCGCCCGGATCAGCACGGCCGACTGGACGGTCATCGGCGTGACGCCGAACCGGGAGCTGAATCTGGAGCTCAAGCAGACGCAGCAGTTCCTGCTCACCGTCATTCTGGTCCTGGTCATTGCGGCGACCGTGCTGGCGACGCTTGTCTCCCGTTCGTTCTCCTCGCCGTTCAAGCGGTTGATTCAGCAGATGAAGCAGGTGGAGCTGGGCAACTTCAAGGGGCGGGTTCACGTTCATTCCTACCACGAATTGAACGTTCTTGTCAGCTCGTTCAACCGGATGGTGGAGCAGATGGACGACTTGATCGAGCGCATCAAGCTGGCATCGATCAGCGAGAAGAACGCGCAGCTTCAGGCGCTGCAGTCGCAGGTCAACCCGCACTTCCTGTTCAACACGCTGGACATGATCTATTGGATGCTGGACGAGCGCGAGAACGACCGGCTCGGCAAGGTCATTCTGTCGTTGTCGCGAATTCTCCGCTTCAGCAGCGATTGGGAGGAAGCGTCCCGCACGACGCTGCGGACCGAGCTGGAGCAGCTCGGCCATTACCTGACGATTATCGAGACGAGGCTGAAGGGGCGCGTTCGCACAAGCATCGAGGTGGAGGAGCAATGGCTGGACACGAAGGTTCCGAAAATGATTCTGCAGCCGATCATCGAGAATGCGGTGAAGTACGGACTGGAGCCGTTGAATCGCGAAGGGCTGCTGCGCGTCTATTCCCGGGAGACCGACGGCAGACTTGAGATCGTGGTGCAGGACGACGGGGTCGGGATGGATGCGGAGACGCTGGCGAAGCTGCGGAACTCGCTTGGGAAGGATATGTCGTCCCGGGATCGCGGCATGGATAACGAAGAGCGGCTTGGCATCGGCCTTCAGAACGTGCACCGCCGGATTCGCCTCCTGTTCGGGGAAGCGTACGGATTGAGTATCGATAGCGAGCCGGGACGGGGGACGACGGTCATCGCCTCGTTCCCGATCGAGAGCAGAGGAGGGAACGCCTCATGAACATCCTCGTGGTTGACGACGAGAGCATCATTCGCGACGGAATCGAACGGACGATCCGCAAGGCCTATCCGCAGCATCGCGTCTATCTGGCCTCCAGTCCGGAGGAGGCGGTCGACCTGCTGAAGGCGCAGCGGATCGACCTCGTTCTGACCGACGTGCTCATGCCCGGAATGACCGGGCTCGAGCTGATGGAGATGTCGCGCGCAAGGCATGCGCACGTAAGATGGGTCGTCATCTCGGCGTACTCCGAGTTCGCCTACGCCAAGGAGGCGGTGCGGCTGGGGGCGAAGGATTACCTGCTCAAGCCGATCGGCAAGGAGATTCTGATCGAGAAGCTTCGCGAGCTGGGCGAGGAGCTCGAGCGGGAGAACGAGCGGACGAACGAGGCGCAGCTTCTGAAGACGAACCTGAAGTATCTGCGCGAGGCGGTGTTCGCGCGCTGGGCGTCCGGGCTCGATCTGGGCAACCTCGACCTGACGGCGTTCACCGGCAGCCACCCGCACTTCCACCTGATTCTGGTCAAGCTGGAGAGCGACGCGGATCTGCGGCTGGAGCACTTCATCGTGGAGAACGTGCTATCGGAGCTGATCGATTCGGCGGGCCGGGGATTCGTGGCGAACGCCGACGCGCGAAGCCTGCTCGGGCTTGTGACGCTGAGCGAGGAAGGGCGGCTTGCGAAGCTGATCGAGCAGCTTCGGACGCATCTGAAGCGGTATCTGAAGGTTCCGTTCCAGGTGCTGCACAGCGAGCGGCTCACCGACATGGCGACCGTGCCGGGCGAGGTGCAGGCGATGCGGCGCACAAGCGAGTCGCAGTTGTACGACCACTACGCGAGCGGCGGGGAGAAGGCGGTCGAAGTCGCGCTGCAGTACATCCATGCGCACCTTGCGTCGGAGCTGTCGCTGGAGAAGGTCGCGTCGATCGTCTTCCTGAACTCGGTGTACTTCAGCCAGTTGTTCAAGCAGAAGACGGGCCACGGCTTCAAGGAATACGTCACGCAGCTTCGACTCGAACGCGCGATGGAGCTGCTGCGCGAATCCGAGCTGAAGGTGGGCGACATCAGCGAACGGGTCGGTTATCCGGACGTCAGGCACTTCTCGCAGATTTTCCGCAAGAAGACCGGCTTCACCCCTTCGGAGTACCGGCAGCACGAGGTGGAGGCGGCGGGCCGGGGATGAGCGGCGGGGCGGCTGTCAGAGCGCGATCGCGAGGCAGGCGAGGACGGACAGCAGCAGCGAGACGAGCAGCAAGACGGCGAGCGGACGCAGCGCGCCGCGAAGCTCGCGCGCGTCGACGTTCAGGCCGAGCGCCGCCATGGCGACGGAGAGCAGCAGCGTCGTCAGCCGCGAAGCCTCGGCTTCCCATCCGGCGGGAAGCGGCAGCCATTCGCCCGGGCCGGTCGAGGCGAGCAGGCTCATCGCGAGGAAGCCGAGCAAGTACCAGGGAAGGCTTCGCCATGCGCTTGCCGCCGGAAGCTCCCGGCGAGCGCGACGGGCCCGCAGCGCTTGCAGCGCGAAGACGGTCGGCACGAGCAGCAGCACGCGGCTGAGCTTGGCGAGCATGCCGGTCTCGAGCGCATCAGGACCGCCCGCCGCGGACGCCATGGCGACATGTGCGATCTCGTGCAGCGTCAGGCCGGTCCAGACGCCGTATTCGGCGCCGGACAGCGGCAGGAGCGGCTGCAGCAGCGCGTCGCCGAGCGCGAAGACGGTGCCGACGGCGGCGATCAGCCCGATGCCGACGGCCGTCTTCTGCTCCTTCGCGCCGAGCAGGGGGGCGGCTGCGGCGATGGCCGCTGCACCGCAGATGCCGGTGCCGATCGCGAGCAGCATCGTCAGCTCGGCGTCGGCCCGCAGCCAGC
Source organism: Cohnella fermenti (assembly GCF_004801405.1). Lineage (GTDB taxonomy): Bacteria > Bacillota > Bacilli > Paenibacillales > Paenibacillaceae > Cohnella > Cohnella fermenti. The sequence continues at coordinate 87,404 of NZ_SSOB01000002.1, read as the reverse complement.
GCCGCAGCAGCGCGCTTGCCGCGAGTGCGAAGGCGAGCGTCGCGACGGCTCCTGCGAGCAAGGGGAGCCCTTGCCGCAGGACGGTCTCGACCGGAAGCTTCAGGCCGAGCAGGACAATCGCGGCTCGCAGCAGCTTCGTTCCGGCGAACGAGATGCCCGGACGCAGCGCTTCCGGGCAGCCGAGAAGCTGGCGGTACAGGATGGCGACGAGCAGCGTGCACGCCATCGGGCCCGCGAGCGAGAGGCCCGGCAGGCGCGCGAGCTGCCAGCCGGCGAGGCACAGAATCGCGGCCAAGGCGAGGCCCGGGAACAGTCCGGGGCGAACGTTCAGCCTGGGGAATGGCGGAAGCCGCAGTCTGCGGAAGCGCGGCGCATGTCGGAGACGGGCTTGGAACAAGAACAGGAGCAGGAACAGGAACATTCGAATCACCTCTTGCCTTCAGCATACTCGGCCGTTTACCATAAGGAAAATCGATATTTATTATAAAGTTCATAATGATTGAGTTATGTATGGTGAGGGGATGGATGCCCGATGGATGCCCAGCTTGAGGTGTTCGAAGCGGTGGCCCGGCTGCGGAGCTTCTCCAAGGCGGCCGAGCGCCTGCATATTACGCAGCCTGCAGTGAGCCAGCAGATTCGCGCGCTCGAGGATTCGCTCGGGGTGCGGCTGCTCGAGAGAACGAACAAGGCGGTGTCGCTGACGAATGCGGGGGAGATCGCCCTGCGCCACGCGAAGGAGATCAACGGATTGTACCGCGCGATGAGCGAGCGGATCGGGGAGCTGATGAATTGTGTCGGCGGCCCGATTGCGATCGGCGCCAGCTATACGTTCGGGGAATATGCGCTGCCTCCGGCGCTGGCGCGGCTCCATCGCGACTACCCGGACATCCGGCCGACGATCGCAATCGGCAATACGGCGGAGATCGCCGATCGGCTGCGGGCGCGGGAGCTCGATATCGGCATCGTCGAGGGGGAAGATGTCGGCACCGGCCTCCGGTCGGAGAAGCTGGCGGACGACGAGATGGTGCTCGCGGCGGCGCCGGAGCATCCGATCGCCGGGGTGCGGCATCCCTCCCCGGCCCGGCTCGCCGAGGAGACGTGGCTTGTCCGCGAGGAAGGCTCCGGCACGCGCGCGGCAACCGACCGGCTGCTCGCCGCCATGGGCGTTCGGCCCGTCCGTTTGATGGAGCTTGGCAGCACCCAACTGATCAAGGAGATGGCGGAGGCCGGCCTCGGGATCACGCTGCAGTCGCGGCTGGCGCTGCGCAAGGAATTGAAGTTGGGAACGCTCCGGGTGCTGGGCGGGGTGTCCGGAACTCCCTTCCGCCGGGAATTCCGGCTGCTGCTCCGCAACGGGGAGCCGATGACCCGCTCGCTCGACGCATTCCTGGGAACGCTCCGGCTGGCGGCAACGGAGCTGCTGGGCGAACAAAGGGAGCCGGGACGGAGCGACAAGGAGTGAATCAGGCTCGTCGGAGCTCACTCGGCCGGCGTCCTCTCCCCTCTGGCGGCATTATGTCTCTTCTCCCCTTCGTTCAGGATGGCACAGCACAGGGCCGTGATCCGCAAGGGGAGGTTCCTGAGCCGACGGGAGGAGAGGCATAAGCGTCCGGAAGGAGGATGGCGCCCGTTCCTCGGAGCTACTCCCCCGCCGCCCCGTGACGACCGCTGTGCGCGTTGCGGTATTCGCGCGGGCTGCAGCCGTACTTCTTCTTGAAGACGCGGCTGAAGTAGTAGACTGTGCCGAAGCCGGCGACCTCGGCGATCGACGAGATCGAGCCGCTTGTTCCGAGCAGAAGTTCGGCCGCGCGCGCCAGCCGGATCTCGGTCAGGCGGCCGACGATCGTCTTGCCGGTCAGCCGCTTGTACTTGCGGGCCAGATGATGATAGCTCATATGCAGAGAAGAGGCGAGGCGACGGACGTCCATTCTCTCATCGCCGGAATCGTTCAGATGAATCTCGACTTTCCGCAGCAGGGCGGCATCGGTAAGCGAAGCCGGGCGGGCGCTGCGGCCCTCCGGCTCGCGAATGGCCGCTATTCGCAGCAGGAACTGGACAACGGAGAGCCGCACGACGAGCGGCAACGAATCCGCCTCCGCGAAGATGGCCTCCAGCCGTTCCTTGAGACCGTAGCGATCGGGATAGCAGCCGGGCGGCCAGCGGCGCAGCTCGCTTAGCAATCGGTACACGCTCCCGTCTCCCGCCGCCTCGTCCTCCGTCCCCTCGTCCTCCTCCCTTGCCGTCGCCGCCGCACGCTCGACCGACCAGCGCAGGCAGAGACCCCGGTGGGGCGCGTCCGGCACGTACTCATGGGAATGCTCCACGCCCGGCGGGATGAGGAAGAATTCCCCGGCCTTCACCTCCAGCATGTCGCCCCCGAAGCCCGTCTTCATCGTCCCTTCATAGACATAATTCAATTCGTACCAAGCGTGCACGTGAGGCGGGCACCGCTTGGCTCCCCAAGGATGCTCGGCGATGACCTCGATGATCTCGATATCCGCATCGCCGACGACAACATGACCGTATACGTCCTCCTCCAGCGCCTGAATTCGCACGTGGTCTCCTCCTTCTCCCGAATGCTGTCTCCATCGTAGCATAATGCAGCAGATCATTTTAGTGCAAAAAGAGGTCGATTCGATGAATTTACTTCTGCCCGCGGACGCCCGACAATGAGAGGGGATAGAGGTACTCGAGGATGATGAAGGAGAGGCGAACTTCTTGTGAGAAAATTGCATCTGATCAGCAACGCCCATCTCGACCCGGTGTGGCAGTGGGAGTGGGAGGAAGGCGCGGCGGCGGCGGTATCGACGTTCCGGGCGGCCGCGGAGTTCTGCAGGGAGTACGACGGCTACGTGTTCAACCACAACGAGGCGCTGCTGTATCGCTGGATCGAGGAGTACGAGCCGGGTTTGTTCGCGGAGATTCAGGAGCTTGTCCGCTTGGGCAAGTGGCATATTATGGGCGGCTGGTACTTGCAGCCGGATTGCAATATGCCCTCGGGCGAGTCGATCGTGCGGCAGATTGTGCTCGGGCGCAGCTACTTCCGCGAGAAGTTCGGGGCGCGGCCGACGACGGCGATCAACTTCGATTCCTTCGGCCACTCGCGGGGACTTGTGCAGATCATGAAGCAGGCGGGCTACGACTCTTACCTGTTCATGCGGCCGGAGGGGAAGCTGGCTGCCGCGGCGGAAGACTTCGTGTGGGTCGGCTTCGACGGCTCGGAGGTGCTGGCGCATCAGATTAGCGAGGGCTACAACACGCTGCTCGGCGAGGCGCATAAGAAGATCGGACGCTGGTTGGAGAAGTATGCGGACGAGGAAGACGAGCGGCCGCGGCTGCTGCTGTGGGGAGTGGGCAATCACGGCGGAGGTCCGTCGCGGCTCGATCTCGACCGGATCGGCGCCATGATGGCGGAAGAGGGCCCGGCGGAGCTCGCGCATTCCACGCCGGAGGCATACTTCGCGGAGCTGAAAAACGTGCCGGGTCTGCCGCGCCACGACAACGACCTCAACCCGCGGTTCGTCGGCTGCTACACCTCGATGATTCGCATCAAGCAGAAGCACCGCAAGCTGGAGAACGAGCTGTATGCGACCGAGAAGATGCTGGCGTCGGCCGCTGTGCAAGGGCTGCTTCGTTACCCGGCAGGCGAGCTGAAGGAAGCGTTCCATGACCTGATGGTCGCCCAGTTCCACGACATTCTTCCGGGCAGCTCGATCCAGCCCGCCGAGGAGGCGTCGATCCGGCTGCTCGATCACGGCCTCGAGATCGCATCGCGGCTGCGGGCGCGCGCCTTCTTCGCACTCGCGTCGGGCCAGCCGAAGGCGAACCTGGGCGAATATCCGATTCTTGTGTACAATCCGCATCCGTATCCCGTGCGGGGAACGTTCGCTTGCGAATTCATGCTGGAGGACCAGAACTGGACGGAGGAATTCTCGATGCCGGTCGTCTACCGGGACGGGGAGAAGATCGCCGGCCAGCCGGAGAAGGAGCACAGCAACCTGAATCTCGACTGGCGCAAGCGGGTTGTCTTCGAGGCGGAGTTGGCCCCGTCCTCCATGAACCGGTTCGATTGCCGGATGGTCAAGCTTCCGTCTAAGCCGAAGCCGGTGTTGGCGGAGACGGACGGCTATCTCCGGTTCCGCTCGGACGAACTGGAGGTCGCGATCAACACGAGAACGGGCCTGATCGACGATTATATCGCGGGCGGCGTATCCCGCCTGAAGCCGGAAGCGTTCCTGCCGCTTGTCCTCGCGGACAACGAGGACCCGTGGCGGATGGACACCGACCGCTTCGGCCCGGAGCTCGGCCGCTTCCGCCTGATGAGCCCCGGCCGGAGCACGGCGTTCTCCGGCGTGAAGGAAGGGGCGCTGCCGGCGGTTCGGGTGATCGAGGACGGCGAGGTGCGAACCGTCGTCGAGGCGCTGCTGGAATACGGCGATTCGGCTCTCGTGCTGACGTACCGGCTGCCGAAGCGGGGAACGGAGCTCGAAGTCGAGGCTCGCGTCTACTGGAACGAGAAGGACAAGCTGCTGAAGCTGGCGATTCCGACGCAGCTCGGCCCGGAGGCCGATTATTCGGGGCAGACGGTATACGGCGTGCAGAGGCTGCCCGCGGACGGCACCGAGGCCGTCGCCCAGAAGTGGACGGCTCTGGCCTCCCATGAGCCGGACGGAGGTGCCGTTACGCTGATCAACGACGGAATCTACGGCTCGGACAGCCGGGACGGCGCGATCCGGCCGACGCTGATCCGCGGCGCGGCGTACTGCGCGCATCCGATCGAGAGCCGTCCGATTCTGCCGCAGGATCGGTTCCTGCCGCGCATCGACCAAGGGGAACGGCTATTTACGTTCTGGCTGAACGCCGGCGCAACCGTCGAGCGGCTGGCCGCCGTCGATCGCGAGGCGCTGGTCCATAACGAGCAGCCGTATGCGCTCTCGTTCTTCCCTCACGGCGGCGGCAAGAAGCCGGCCGCGGGAATCGTGCTCGAGCGCGGGCGGCTGCTGCTGACGGCGTTCAAGGAAGCCGAAGCGGGCGGAAGCTATGTCGTGCGCCTCTTCGAGCCGACGGGAGAGCAGGGAGAGGACACGGTGCGCCTTCCCGCGCTGGGCATCGAACGGAAGGTGGAGCTGGGCGGCTTCGAGATCAAGACGTTCCGTCTCGATCCCGCGAACGCCGAATGGACGGAATGGACGCTGACGGAAGACATGTGAAGCAAGCAGGCGGCAAGCCCCCGGGTACCTGGACGACCAGGAGACCCGGGGGCTTTCTCCTTCTAGCGAGGCGACGAGGCCGCGGGAGGCCGGGTTTTATGTGAAAATTCGCATTGGCGCAGCTCGATAACGGACAGTTTGGGCGATTTTATGTGAAAAATGACATAAATAGAAGAAAATCGGGATTTATTCTCCGCATATATGCTAAAAATCGCATAAAAATCCCCGATCCCCCCGGAATCCAAGCCGACGAATGTGAAAAATCATATAAATTCGCCAAAGTCATCGGCCGGAGGGCGAATCCATGGCGATGGTCAAGGTCATGTCCGTATAAGCTTGCCGGATGTCCGGATCGATCAAGGCAGGAAGGCCGTTATCGCCTATAATGAAGTCGTTATCATCAATTCCGGGAGATAAGCTTCGCCGGATGGAGGGAACGCGGAATGTTCGCCGCCAGAAGAATCGCGACAAGAGGCTGGATCGCTCCGCTGCTCGGGCTCGCCCTGTTGGCGGGCTGCAGCGAGGGAGATCGGCCGGAGGCAAAGGAGAGTCAGCAGATGAACAACACAGAACAAGGGGCTTCCCCGGCAGCAACGGCATCCGGGCAGACGAACGGGACGGCAGAACTCGAGCGCGCGCCCACGGACATCGACGTGATCATGGACGACCATTACAAGAACGGCTTCGACCTGCTTGGAATCCGATCGATCGAGACCGGCGATCAGGTCATGGACGTTCTTAACTACGGCCAGCCGTACGGGACATATCCCTTCTGGCGCCTGGCGCAGTGGGGAACGAAGCATTCGCTCGAAGGAGCGGAGCTGCAAACCTTGGCCGAAGGCGTCTACGAATATTCGAACGAAGCGAAGGCGGTCACGGCAGACACGAATACGGGCACGATCACATTGAAGGCGCTCGCGTCGAAGGAGTACGGCCGTCCCCGCCGGGAGGGCGAGGATTGGCCTCATCTTCTGATCGAACAGTATTTTCTGAAGACGCCGTTCCTGAACGATCTGTCCGAATTAAGGGTGAAGGGCTCGCTGCGAATCTCGAAGTTCGAGCCGATGATGGACGAGTCGGCCTACAACCCGTCGCTGCATGCCGCCCAGGTGTCGTGGTACTTGACGATGCAGAACCAGAACACGTCGAGTCCCGGCTACGGGGATTACTTCTGGTTCGGTCTGCCGCTGTTCGACAACCGGGAGCCGCTGCCGGGGGAGAGCTACTTCCAGGACGGGGGCAAGGAGGATACGACGCACAAGTTCATCTATAACATGGATGCGAGTCTTTACCTGTCCAAGAGCCTGCAGGACGGCGAGTGGGCGAGCATCGATCTCGACATTCTTCCTTATGTGCTCAAGGCCAGAGACCTGGCCTACGAAGGCGGGTTCCTGAAGGACACGAAGCCGAGCGATCTGGCCGTCGCCAACATGAATATCGGCTGGGAGCTGCCGGGCACCTTCGATGTGGAATTGCAGGCGCAGGGGCTCTCGATTGCAGCGGCGGAGAACGGCAATGAACAGGAATAAGGCGGCGGACGAACGGTCGAACGAAGGGCTGAAGTACGTTCACAAGTTCTCCGGCAAGGAGTATTTCGCCGACAAGAGCTTCCCGTTCTTCGTCCAGCGTTACCTTCACAACTGGGAGTCGGTTCCGATTCTGCCGATGCACAGCCATGAATTCATCGAGATCGCGTTCGTCGTTCAAGGCTGCGTCACCCACTGCTTCCACTCGGAACAGCTCGGCGAGCTGAAGTACAAAATTTATCCGGGGGATCTGTTCATCATCAACCCCGGAGAGCTCCACACGTACGAGATCGGCAGGGAGGAGCAGGTCGAGCTGGTCAACCTTCTTTTCTACCCGCAATTGATCAATTGGGGCGTTCTGGGGGCTCACGATCACGCGGACTTGTTGAACTTGTTCTACGTGCCGCCGTTCTCGGGCGAGGACGTGCGCTTCCACTCGCTCGTTAAGCTGGACGAGAGCTCGCGCGAGGAAGTGTACTCCTTGATCAAGCGGATGGAAGCGGAGTTCGAGCGGAAGCTGCCCGGCTACCAATCCCTGATTATTGTGAAGCTGCTGGAGATGATTATCTGCCTGAGCCGGCAGCACGCGGTGTATGCTCCCAAGCCGCTTCCCGACAGGCAGGGGAGCGAGGGGCAGCCGGTGGCCGACGTCAACCTGAAGAAGGTCGTCGCATACATCGAACGGAACTATACCCGGGAGCTGTCCGTGCAGGAGCTGACCGAGATCGCGAGATGCAGCCCGCGTCACCTGTCCCGATTGTTCAAGAAGGAGACGGGCATGAGCGTCATTCACTTCCTGCATTACATTCGGATCGAGCAATCCAAGAAGTACTTGTCCTCGACCTGCGAGAAGATCGTGACGATCGGCCAGGAGGTCGGCTTCCCCGACGCGACCTTCTTCAACAAGGTGTTCAAGAAGTTCGAGAACTGCACCCCCTCGGAATACAGGCAGCGGCATCGAGCCGAAGCGTGAGGTCGAACGAATTCCGAAGTCCGAATCGACGGTGCAGCGGTCCGGATTGACAAAGACATGTCCGGATAACACCCCTATACTGAACCTGTCGACGATTAAGCGCTTACAATCAACAATGGGAAAAGAACCGAGGGGGAAGAAACATGAAGACAGCGAAACGAGGATTGACGGGGATCATAGCCGCTTCTCTGCTCCTGGCAGCGGCCTGCAGCAATGAGAGCGGTTCGCCGCAGGAGTCCGGAGCGGGCACGGGAGGGGACACCGCTGGCACCGCTTCGGCCGCGGCGAGCACAGCGGCGGCATCCGCGGACGGGGAAGGGATTCAGCCGATCAACGACGGCAAGCCGGTGAAGCTGGTCGTCAATCTGGGAGAGTATAACCCGTCGTTGAATGAAGAGGCGACGGCCGAGCAGCCCGTCGTCTTCCGGTCCACGCAATTGCTGGCCGACAAGTTCATGGAATTGCACCCGAACGTCACCATCGAATGGGACCGCTCCAGCCCGGCGTCCGGAAGCGACTACATCGAAGGGATCAATCAGTGGATGACGCCGCGGCTGGCCGCGGGCACGGCGATGGATGTCGCATCGAATCTCGCGGGAGCGGCGGTCTTCGGCAACAACGGCTGGTTCCTGGATCTCGAATCTTATCTGGATCAGCCGAACCCGTACGCGGAAGGCAACGGGAAGTGGAGCGAGCTGTGGCCGGATTATCAATGGTCGGCTTCGGGGGTCAAGAACATCAAGGGAGAGACGCTCGGACTGCCGTTCATGGTGTCGGCGGGTCCTCCGACGGCTTACTACTACAATAAAGAGATTTTCGCCGAGCTGAACCTGGAGACGCCCAAGACGTGGGAAGAGTTCATCAACGTCTCGAAGACAATCAACGACGCCGGCTATATCGCCGTCGCTCCGTTCCCGGGCAACAAGAGCATGGACCTGCAGGTGTGGGATACGCAGTTCAGCCTTGGACCGGCCTTCGGCCTGGCGATCATGGACGAGATCGATACGAACAAGGATGGCGCGCTCGATTCGCTGGAGCGGCTGCAGGCGGTCAAGGAAGGCTATTACGATCCGTCCAAGCACGACAATGCGATGGAGATCTGGAGGCAGGTCAAGCGGAAGTACACCGAGGTGCTGCAGAAGGGCTATGAATCGACCGATTACGAGCCGCTGTGGCAGGAGGGCAAGGTGGCGATGCTGGAGGATGGGCTGTGGAGGCTTCCGAACGAGCTCGCCAACACGAAGCGGACGTTCGACTTCGGCATGATCCCGCCGCCGGTCATTACGAAGGAGACGACACCGCTTGTCGGCGACATCTCGTTCACGGAGAAGGGGCCGTACCAGCCGGCGCCGGCCAATTACTTCTCGGTGCTCTCTTCCTCGGTCGAAGCGCACGGACCGGGCACGAAGGAAGCGGCCATTGCCTTCATCCAGTTCCTGTCGGTTCCGGAGAACATGTCGCTTATCGTTCTCGAGAAGAAAGGGGCCGTTCTCGGTTCCGTCCGCGGCGTCGCCGTGCCGCCGGAGCTGGACGATTGGCTGAACAATTCCTTCCCGATTCTTCCGAACATAAGCTGGCTCCCCGCTTCCGAGCCGGAAGGGCGCAAGAACGCCAACAAGACGTTCGAGCAATGGATGAAGAACATGATCTCGGACGACGAGTTCGCCGAACAGCTCAACAAGTATTCCCAGCAGGATGCGGATCAGGTCATCAAGAGCCAGAACATCGACACATCCGGGTGGAACCTCTCAAACTAGCCCCAGAAGGAGTCGCGCACGTTGAACAAAAAGGTGATAATCGGGCTGCTCGTCTTTGTATGCGCACTCGGAGCCGCGACGCTGTTCGACTACGTCCGGTCGCTCGGCATCGACATCGAGCTGTCCGCGCAAGAGCCGGCGGTCGTCCATGCCGATCCGAACGTCCCGGTGCGATTGACGCTGCGCGTGACGAAGGACGGCCGCCCAGTCTCCGGCCATGACATTACCGGTCTGGTCGTCGGAGCCGGCAATCTGAGGGCGGACAAGGCAACGACGGATGCGGACGGCCAAGTCTCGTTCGAGTATTTTCCCTATTCGTATCTGAAGGGGATTCAGGAGGAGGGGCGGGTACGAATCCGGTTCAAGGACGTATCCGATTCGATCTTCGTCGCAATTCAGCAGCCGAAGGACGTCGAGCTGAACGTGCTTAAGCCCGAACAGGCGACGGAGAGCAAACACAATATGAACGACATATTCGGGGAATGAGTGCCATGGAACGAACGCTGCTTCGACGAGTGTGGGACGCCAGATTGGCGTATCTGCTGCTGTCCCCTTTATTTATCGGATTGATCGTCTTCGCCTACTACCCGCCGATCAGCGGGATGTACCACGCCTTCTTCGACTGGAACGCGCTCGGCAAGAAGACTTACATCGGATTGGACAACTTCCGCGAGCTGTTCGCCGATCCCGTCTTCTTGCACTCCATTCCGACGATGTTCCTGATTGTCCTGCCCAAGCTGCTGATCGGCACATTCGTGCCGCTTCTGGTCGCCGAGTTGATCTTCTCCTTCAAGAGCGCGAAGTGGAAGTTCCGCTACCGGATGCTGCTGCTTCTGCCGATGGTTGCCCCAGGCATGGTGTTCATGATGATCTGGGCACGCATCTACGACCCCATCAACGGGCTGGTCACGCTGGCGGGCAAGAGCCTGGGGCTTATCGGGCAGGATCAGATTATCAATTGGCTCGGCGATTCCTCCACCGTCATTCCGAGTCTGATCTTCATGGGATTCCCGTGGATCGGAGGGACGGCCGTCCTGATCTACATGGCCGGCATCATGAATATTCCGAGCGAGGTCATCGAATCGTCCGTTCTGGACGGGGCGAGCGTGTGGAGGCGGATCGCCTCGATCGACCTGCCGCTGCTGATGGGCCAGATTCGTTACTTCTTCGTCTTCGGCCTCATCGCGGGCATCCAGGATTACAACCTGCAGGTTGTCCTGACGGGCGGCGGTCCGGGCTACGACACTTACGTTCCGGGCTACTACATGTACCTGAAGGCGTTCGGCGCCAGCCGGATGGGATACGCAAGCGCCGTCGGCCTGGTCATGTTCGTCGCCATCTTCGGCCTGACGCTGCTGACGCTCAAATACATGAAGTCGAACGACGACTCCCGCGATTGAGGTGATCTTCTATGAATACGGCTAGGCGGATCGTCGTTCGGCAATCGCTTATGCATCTGCTGATGATCGTTCTCGTTATTCTTCTGCTGTACCCGCTGTTTATCGCCCTCTGGATCTCGGTCAAGGACGTGACGGCGTTCAAGCAGCAGCCGTGGCTGCCGACGCTGCCGATGTGGCTTGGCAACTATTCGTATGCCTGGAAGGCCGTCGACCGCTATATGTTCAATACCGTGTTCGTCGGAGCGGTGTCCACCGCCGGGCTGCTCTTCCTGTCTTCCTTGTCCGCTTACGTGTTCGCACGCATGAGGTTCCCCGGAAGAGAGGGCTTGTACATGGCCGTCATCGCGCTGATGATGGTGCCCGGCGTGCTGACCTTCGTGCCGACGTACATGGTCTACAACTCGCTCGGCATGCTGGACACCTACCTGGTGCTCATCATCCCGACAATTATCGGAGGCTCGGTAGGGGGGATCTTCCTGCTTCGCGCCTTCTTCAACGGGCTGCCGGAGGCGATCTTCGAAGCGGCCCGGCTCGACGGCTGCAGCGAGTTCAACGCCTATTGGCGGGTGTGCATGCCGCTGTCGCTGCCGATTCTCGGAACGCTCGCGGTGATGACGATCATCGGCATCTGGAACGACGTCATCTGGCCGATGACGACGATCTCGGACGAACGGCTGTTCACGATCTCCGCGGGGCTGTTCATGAAGTTCAATAACGATTATTCGACGAACGTGCCCGTGCTGTTCGCGGGCTATACGGTAGCCTCACTGCCCCTGATCTTCCTGTTCCTGTTCGCCAATCGCTTCTACATCGAGGGCTTGACCTCGGCGGGATTGAAGCTGTAGCGGCGGAAGGAGGAAGCAGTCGCAGACAACGACAGACACGACAGACAACGACAGACACAACAAGCACGACAGACACAACGGGCGCGACAGGCACAACCGACAAAGACAAGCATTGGAGAATCTATGGAGACTAATCGACACTGGAGCGCCAAGTGGATATGGACGGGGGAGCTTCCCGTCGATCCCGCTGCGGCGCGAACCGAGATCGCCTACTTCCGCCGCACCTTCGACTTCGTGCCGACCGGCGGGCGGCTTGTCCTGCGCGTCTCCGCGGACAGCCGCTACCGGTTGTACCTGAACGGAGCCTCCGTTCTCTTCGGCCCCTGCAAGGGGGACGGGCACGTTCATTACTACGAGACGGCGGACGTGACTGCTCTGCTCAAGGCTGGAAGGAATACATTGGCCGCCAAGGTCGTGCATTACGCCGCTCACGAGCCGCACCGGATGGGAGCGGCCGGCCCCGTCTCCGTCTTCCGCTCCGCGCAGGGCGCCTTCCTGCTGGAAGGGGCGCTGCGCGGGGAGGACGGCCGGGAGACGCCGTTCGTTGCGACGGACGGCTCCTGGCGCGGCCGCCGGGACACTGCCATCCGGTATGAGGAAGGCGAGATGGGCAAGCACTATATGGGCTACCCGGAGAGGGTTGACGGGGGACAACTGCCTCGCGGCTGGACGGCTGTCGACTATGACGATTCCGGCTGGAGCGCTGCCGTCCCGGTCAGCTCCGCCGCGCTGCCGACGACGGGAGAGCTGACGCCGTGGTACTTGACGGAGAGGCCGATTCCGCTGCTGTACGAGGAGCCGCGAAGCTTCGTCGGCGTCATGCGGACGGAAGGGACGGACATCGCGGCGGCGCGCGGATGGTGCGGCGGCGAGCCTCTGCTCGTGCCTCCGGGAAGCCGAATCGCCATCGACTTGGCCGCCGAACGGCTCGTCACCGGATTCCTTCAGCTTGAGCTGGAGGACGGAGCGGGCTCGAAGGTGAGGCTGCTGTGCTCGGAATGCTATGAAGCCCCGCCGGGGCCGAACGGGGAGAGGAACAAAGGGATTCGCGACGATGCTTCGCCGGGACGCATCCTCTTGGGCGATTCGGACAGTTATCGCGTCGCAGGAGTGCCCGAGGCGGAGGGGAGCGGGCGAGGAGCGACGGAGATTTATGAGCCGTTCTGGTTCCGAACGTTCCGCTATGTCCGGCTGACGGTCGAGACGGCGGAGCGCCCGCTTCTTCTGAAGGGGCTGAACTACCGGGAGACCGGCTATCCGCTTGAGGCGGTCGGCGAATTCGAGTGCTCGGAGCCCGAGTTCGGACCTCTCTGGACCATCAGCCTGAACACCTTGCGCAATTGCATGCACGAGACCTACGAGGACTGCCCCTTCTACGAGCAATTGCAGTACACGATGGACACGATGATGCAGGCCGTGTTCACGTACCAGGTCAGCGGCGACGATCGGCTGGCCCGTCGCGCCATTCACGACTTCCACAGCTCCATGCTGCCGAACGGGATGCTGCAATGCCGTTATCCGTCCATGTTCCGGCAGGTCATTCCCGGCTTCTCCCTGTACTGGATCTTCATGCTGCACGATCACTATCGGCACTTCGGCGATGCCGAGCTGATCGTCCGTTACCGTCCGTCGATGGAGCAGGTGCTGGACTGGTTCGAGCGGCAGAAGAACGGGCAAGGCCTCGTCGGCTCCTCTCCGGAAGGGTATTGGTCGTTCGTCGACTGGGTGGCGGAATGGATGGAGCAGTGGGGCGTTCCGACGGCGAGCCGCCACGGCCCTATTACGGTGTACAGCCTGATGTACGCCGCGGCGCTCGACAGGGCGGCCGAGCTCAACGAGCACACGGGTCGGAGCGAGGCGGCGCGAGACTTCGCGGGCAGGGCGGAGCGGGTGAGGGAAGCCGTGCGGGCAACCTGCTTCGCGGAGGAGCGCGGGCTGTTCCGCGACGGGCCGTCCGTCGCGGAATACAGCCAGCATACGCAGATCTGGGCGGTGCTGTCCGGCACGGCGACAGGGACGCTGGCGCAATCCCTTATGCGGAGCGTGCTTGCCGACGGTTCGCTTGCCCAAGTGTCCTTCTCCATGTCCTACTTCCTGTTCCGGGCGCTGGCCAAGTCGGGCATGTACGAGGCTTCGTTCCCGCTGTGGAAGAAGTGGACCGACCAGGTCGCGCTTAGCTTGACGACGTGGATGGAGGACCTGGTCACGCAGCGCAGCGATTGCCACGGATGGGGAGCCGTTCCGCTATACGAGTTCCCGGCGGAGATTCTGGGCGTGAAGCCCGCATTGCCCGGATTTGACGCGATAATCGTCGCGCCGTCCGTAGGTCCGCTGCAGTGGGCCCGCGGCAAGGTGGCCACCCGGCACGGTCTCGTAAGCGTTGACTGGCGGATCGCGGATGACGGGGAGTTCCGACTGACGGTAGAAGCGCCGCAGGGCATTCCCGTCGAGTTGCTGCTGCCGGACGGGAGCAGGCAGCAATACGCCGATGCGTCATTGCCGGTGCAGGCGTCATGCCGGGCGGCGGCCGTCGCTGCGAGGCAATAAGGCCGGAAGCGGGAGCGGGTTGTTGACGAAGCGTCGGGCGGGATACGCGAATTTGGCGCGTTCCTGTCCGGCTCCGGTCGCTCTGCCGATCGTAGACGAAGGCGAGGAGGGATGAGTATTCGACGGGGCCTAATATGAAAGCGTTACCAATTCGGAAAATGGGGTGTTTGCCGGCAATCGATGAAGGGTGAATGGTGGATGTGGATGGGTGCGTCGCTGAAGTATTTTCGAAACTCCGGACCAGGATGGCATGATTCTCGATAATGGAGGCAAGGGACAAATGATGAAAAAAATTTATGTCGGTATCGCGGCACTTATACTGTTGTTCGCTTCTTCAGCTTCGGCCGCTTCTTCGGATTGGTCGCTGCTGGGGGGCGGCAAGGTCAATGGCGAATGGGGCGCGATGAATGTTCAGGATGTCGCAGCGGGTATTCAACTTCAAGGCAACGGTGCCTATGACTCTGCGGAAGGAAGCGCCGTCGGTCTCGTGCTGAACGCGGCCGTCGATGCCGATTCCTTCGAGGCGGAGCTGCAGGTCGACAAAATCGCCGGATTGGGCAGCGAAGGCGCCGACCATTGGTTTAACGTCAACTTGCTCGACAAGCCGTCGTTCTTCTCCCTCGACCATCCGGACAAGGCGCAAGGGGTCGTCGTTCTCATGCGGCCGTACGACGCCAAGCAGATCGACGTGGAGACGTACCTGCTCTCGCCGGGCAGCGGGTTCATGGGACTGGGAGCGACCCGGGTCGATTGGGACGGGAAGCTGCGGATCTCCTTCAGCGCTTCGGGCGAACAACTGACGGTCAACGGCACGGCCATCGAAGCGGACCTGTCGAAGCTTCCGGACGGCCTGTTCGCGGACGGCAAGGCCTACTTCTCCACAGGCGCCTCCTCGCAAGGCGATGCCGAATACGGCTATACCTTGTTGTCGGTCAACGGGGCCCAAGCATCGCTGGAGGCGGGACTGTCGAGCGCAACGAGAGCAACAGGAGCCCCCGCTTCCAACCCGAAGACGGGAGACGCCGGGCTGGGCATCTACGCGGCGATTGCCGCCGCTTCGTTGCTTGCGCTTGTTCTCGCTTCGCGCCGAGCTGTCGGCAAGGCGGGGCAGAAGGCTTAAACGGCGGCAACTACACGCAACAGGAGGGGAAGAAGGATGACGAAGCGAACGTTGAACTTGCGCAAGGCGGCTGCCGTTCTTGCGATTGTGCTGGCCGCCGCATGGACGGCGCCCTTGCCGTCCGCATCGGCGACCACGTTGGACTTCCATTATCAGAGTCCCGCTCTGACGGGAATTGCGGGGCACACGGCGACGGATAGCACCGGCATTCCGGCCAATCAGACGGTATGTTATGCATACGGACTGGGGAGCGGTGCGCTGTCTTCTGCGATTGCCTGGTCGGTCGAGGACTTCACGGGTCTGGTCGTGCCGAGCCCGGCCGGCGATTGGCAGCGGGGCATCGACAACTCCTGGTACGGCTCGAACGCCTGCCAGGCGACGGGAACGAGCATGGGGTTCCAGGTGCATAAGGATTCGAGCACGGACACAAGCCCGCCGGGAGATATTTACGGAATGCAGTTGGCTTACCGGTGGGACTCGTTGAACGTTCGGCCGTGGTCCTCCTCGCTCTACGGAGCGGATGCGATGCTGCGCTTGCAGACCCATTACAAGCTCGGGGCCAGCGACCGTCTGGGCAGCGGAATCGTGCAGTACGGCCAGCTCTTCGTCTCCCTGGCCGATACATCGACCAACAAGTCGATCTGGTACGTCGTCTCGCTCTGGGACAGCCGCGGCCTGCAGGCCGAGACGTTCCTGCAGGACACGGGAGGCACGACGAATTATAATATCGTGACTCACCTGACGGACAATGCAAGGTACGCGACGAAGCATCCAAGCTCGCAATACTCGAACGGGACGGGAACGAACGACTGGTATGGAGCCTACATCACGAAGGAAAATCTATTGAATGCGATCGCCGACCTGAATGCCGCTTATCCGTCCGCCGGGTTCTCGACGGACCCGGACGATTATGCGCTCAACTTCATCGGCTGCGGCACGGAGATGTACTCCCCGTCGGGCACGACGGGCTGGATCGGCTCGTCCATCTCCGATGTGATTGCGTTGACGGAATATTGAGCCGAACGGCGGGGAGCGCTGCTCCTGCGGCAAGGCTGGTCTTCGGAGGAGCGGCCCTGGCGGCCGCTCTCGCGCTGGGCTGGTCGCTGTATATGCTGATTGCCGGCGGCTTGGACCGAAGGGAGAGCCGGCTCGTCTACGCGGAGATTCGGGAGCGATACCGGGAGGCGGAACGGGAGGAAGCCTCGCTGGCGGGCGGAGAGGCGCAGACGGCGGCGGGTCGAGCGGCGGATGAGGCTCGGCCGCTCGCCGGCCCCCCTCCGGCTTCGCGCGTGCAGGCGGCGCTGCCTGAAGCCTTCCGCGAGTTGCTGGCGCAGAATGAAGATGCGGTCGGCTGGATTCGGATCGACGATACGCCGATCGATTATCCCGTGGTGCAAGGGGAAGACAACGAGTTCTACCTGAAGCACGGCTTCGATCGGCAGCAGCGGGCGTCCGGGGCCGTCTTCATGGATTATCGCAACGACCCGGACGAAGCTGCCGGGAGACGGAATCTGGTTCTCTACGGCCACCGAATGAAGAACGGAACGATGTTCAAGGGATTGACCCGGTTTATGGATCGCGGCTTCCGCGACCGGCATCGCGTCATTCGCTTCGATATGTACGGCGAGGAGATCGAATGGGAGGTCTTCTCCGTCTATACGACGGACACCGCCTTCGATTACATTCGGACCTCCTTCGATGACGATCGGGGCTTTCTTGAATTTGCGGCGGCGATCTCGGAGAAAAGCGTCTATCGGACGGATGCGGCAATCGGTCCGCAGGACGAGCTGCTGACGCTGTCCACCTGCGATTATTCGAATCCGAACGGCCGGCTTGTCGTTCATGCGGTCAGGCGGCGATAAGCCGGATTCGCGAGCTACGCCCCGTTCGAAGAGATCTTCTCGAACGCCTTCACGAATTCCGCTGCCGGATACGCGCCGGACAGGCCGAACTTGCCGTCGACGACGAAGAAGGGCACGCCGGAGATGCCCATCGCACGGGCCTTCTCAAGGTCGCGTTCGACCGCCGCGAGGCCGTCGCCATCCTTCAACTGGGTCGCCAGTTGATGGGCGTTCAGCCCGGTATCGGTCGCGACCTCCATCAGCACCTCTTGCTTCGCGATGTCCCGACCGAATTCGAAGTAGGCGGTCATGATCGCCTCGACCCACTTCGGCCGCTGCTCCTCCGGGAGCAGCGCGGTCACGCTGTGGGCGAGCACCGTGTTCGGCATCCGCGTCACGCGGTCGAACCGGAACGTCAGGCCGACGCCGGCTCCCGCCTCCGCCACCCTCCGCAGCATCTCCTCCAGGTTCGCCCCGATTTTCCGCTGCATGGACGATTTGAACGGAAGTCCCTCCGGGGGCAAGGAAGGGTCCAGGAGGAAGGGATGATGGCTGACCGTGATCTCTTCCGCCGTGCGGTCCGCCCACAGCTCGATCGCATCCGCCAGGTTCTTCATGCCGATTCGGCACCACGGGCACACCATGTCGGAGTAAACTTGAATATGCAATGCACTCACCTCGCTGGCGGTTGGGGCAGGACAGCTTCGCCTGGATTCGCCTTCAGTATGACAGACGGAAGCCGAGGATACAATGAGGGAACGGGCTGGTGTGCGGAAGCGGACTTGGGTTGACAATTCCAACTGTAATTGATATTATTACAGTATGAACCGGAGGTGGCGCGGGAGATGAACAGCGAATTCATTATTGCGGTCCACAGCCTCGTGCTTCTGGCGCATCGGGAGGACGGGATGGCGTCCAGCGAGGAGATCGCGGCGAACGTCTGCACACACCCTGCGCGTGTCCGCAAGGTTCTCGGCTGTCTTCGCAAGCTCGGCTACGTTTCGACGAGAGAGGGCTCCGGCGGCGGCTACCGCTTGACGTGCAACCCGACGGAAGTGACGCTTGCGGATGTGTACCGCGCCATGTCGGCAGGTTCGCTGATGCCGAATTGGTGCTCGGGAGATCCGGAGATGGACTGCATGGTCGGCTCGAGCATGCAGGACGTGATGAACTCGGTATTCTGCGGCGCGGAGAAGCAGCTCGAAGCGTACTTCTCCAACATCACGATCGGCGGCATGCTGTCGAACATCGAGCAAGGGCAACTGGATGCAGCGGGAGGAAGAGCGGGCCCGATCATCATATAGAGCTGGCATTAACGAATTTTATTTTCCTAGAAGGAGTGGAGTAACATGGCAGTAGTCGTTACCAAGGACAACTTCAATTCTACCGTGTCCGAAGGCGTATCCCTTCTGGACTTCTGGGCTCCGTGGTGCGGGCCTTGCAAGATGCAGCTTCCGATCGTCGAGGAGCTGTCCAACGAGCTGAAGGGATCGGCAACGATCGGCAAGATCAACGTCGACGAAGAGCCGGAGCTGGCTTCGCAATTCGGCGTCATGAGCATCCCGACGCTGATCCTGTTCAAGAACGGCCAACCGGTCGACAAGCTGGTCGGCCTGCAGAGCAAGGATTCCCTGAAGACGAAGATCCAGAACCAACTGTAAGCGAGCAGTTGCAGGAACGCCCTCCATTCGGCTTGATCGCCGTGCGGAGGGCGTTTCCTTGTGTTCGGCCGTCGCTTGCGTTAACTCAGATCGTCCATTGGCCGTGGGTCACGGCGACGAGCCGCCAATCCGTCCCGTTCGGAACGAACGTCAGGATCAGGCTCTCCCAATCGTGCCCCTCCAGCTTCTTGTCAAACCCCGGAAAATAATACTCCACAAAAGAAGACCCCGGATAAAGCTCCTCTCCGTTGTACGTCATGTTGCCGGAGCTGGCGAGCTTGGCGATCGATACGGCGGTCGCATCGGCGAAGTCCTCGTCGTAGACGAACTTCTCGAAGTAATCGCGGAAGCTTAGCTTAATCGGCTCGCCGGAGCCGTCGTAAGAGCCCCATTCCAGAGCGCCGTCGTCCTTGAAGGACGGGAACCGATCGGCCTGGAACACGCGGTCCGTGTCGTTCATGTGCGGGTAAGGGGAGAAGCGCAGCCCGTGGGCGGAATCGGTCCAGGACGCCAGGCGAGCGAGATCGCGGTCCCGGAGCGCGCCGATCACCTCGTCCGCCGCGGCGGCGAGCGATTGTTCTTCCGCAGACAGCGCGGGGGCGGATGCGGAAGCGGAAGCCGAAGGGGAGCCGGAGCCGCCGGAGTCGGCAGGAGACGATGACTGTGTTGCTTCTGTATTGGCGGACGGGGCGCTGACCGTTCCGGAATTGCCGTCCGACCGATCGGCTGCTCCGCATCCTGCCAATAGAAGCGCAAGAAGACCCGCCGTGAAGAGCGATAGCGTTCTGCGCATCTTGATACATTCCTCCTTCTGAAGCGTTTCGCGATTCTTGCTTTCCGTTTTTCTTTTTTAGACGCAGGTTTGCCCGAGATGTTCCGGTGGATTCCGTCTGGAAAAAAATTTTTGGCGGCGAATCGGAGGAAAAACGCAGGAATCGGGGCTGGTGTTCATGGAAAGTACATAGAGGTGTGGTACAATCCGGGCGCATAGGTATGTCCTGGATTCGTCTTGAAGAGCGGAGGAGGGGATTCGGATGGGGGATCGCAAGAAGCCCGGCTTCGGCAAGCAACTGGCGGAGCTTCATCGTTGGAACGCTTGGCTGGTCGTTGTCCTTGCCGCGAGCGGTCTGCTGCTCTCCTGGGGGGCGGCGCGCGGCTGGCTCGGAGAAGGTCGGGTATGGCTTAAGCAGCTTCATATTTATATCGGCCTGATCACGGCAATTGTACTGGCGCTGTACGGGCCGATGATGAAGCGCCACTTGAAGCAACTGCGCACTCGCCCGCGGCAGCGCGGCAACCTCGTCTTCGTGCTGGCGCTGCTCGTCGGCTGGCTGCTGTCGGGCATCGTGCTCTGGCAGTTCCGCCATCTTCCGCCCCGCTGGGCCAACATCGCCTTGGTTGTTCACGATCTGCTGACGTGGATCGGCCTGCCTTATATCGCCTACCATTCGGCGACGAGATTGCGCTGGATGAGGAAGCCGGAGAAGCGCGCGGTGAGAACGGGCGGAGAGGCCGGAGCGGTTGGCGCGGCTGCGCCCGCCGCGCTGCCGCGTGCGGGAGTCGCCGTCGGGGCGGCGCAAGCGGAAGAAGGGAGCGGCCTTCGCTGGCGCGAGGCGGACGAAGGGACGCCGCGGGGTTCCGCTGCCGGTCGCGCCGCGCCTCGGCCCGTTCCGGCAGAGCCGCAGGCGTGGATGAGCCGCCGCCAGTTCATCCGCTGGTCGGTCGGCATCGCAATCGCGGCCTCCGTCGCGCCGCCCTTCCTGCGGTGGATGGGCGGCACGCTGCGCGATCTCGGGCCGTCCGCCTCGGGAGGCATGTCGGCGGACACCGACCCGAACCGGATGCTGCCCGCCCCCGAGCCGCTGCCGGATTCGGCGAGCGTCGTCGGCGGGGGAGCGCAGGGGCGCTTCCGCGTGTACACGGTGACTCCCTTGCCGAAGTTCGATTCCGCGAGCTGGGCGTTTACGATAGACGGGCTGGTCGAGCAGCCCGGCAAGTGGAATTGGGAGGACTTCCTGCAGCTTAAGCGGACCGTCCAGGTCAGCGACTTCCATTGCGTGACCGGCTGGTCGGTGTACAACAATACGTGGGAGGGCATCCCTCTCGCACAGTTGCTTGCAGCGGCAGGAGTGAAGTCGAAGGCGAAGTACGTGAAGTTCTACTCCGGAGACGGCGAGTATACGGACGCGCTCTCGCTGGAGCAGGCCATGATGGAGGGCGTGCTTGTCGCTCTGCTGCACGACGGCAAGCCGATCCACCGCGATTACGGCGGCCCGGTCCGGCTCATCGTGCCGAAGATGTACGCCTACAAGTCGGTCAAGTGGCTGGAGCGAATCGAGCTGATCGAGGAGCCGCACTTCGGCTACTGGGAAGTCCGCGGCTACGATAACGATGCCTGGGTGTGAACGGGAGAAGGGGCAGATGAGTCGTGGCGACTCATCTGCCCCCATCATGCCTGCTCGGACGCCTGGAGTTGAGTAATGGTGACTCATCTTGGTGCCTCCACGCGCCTGTCGCCGCTTCAGTTGGGTCGTGGTGACTCATCTGCCCCGTGCGAGCGCCGCGCGGTGCCCGCGCAGGCAGCTTGCCTACTGCGCTCCCTGGTGCGTTGCGCCTCCGGAATCGCTCGCTTCCAGCCGGGCCTTCCGCATCAGCCCTTCGCCCTCGCGCTGGAGGCCGGCGAGCATCGCCTCCACCGTCGCTTCGCCGCGCAGCACCTTCCGGACGCCGCGATCGACGAGCTCGTCGAACGGCTCGTAGAAGCTGGTCGGCACGTCCGCCTCGACTTCGCTCGGCAGCGAGTTGGCCGGCAGCTTCCGATAGAAAACACGATAATCCTCGTCCCCGCGCCATACAGGGTCGTCCGTCAGCGAGAGCAGCTCCCCGTTGATGACGACCGACGCCTTGCCCATGCGCTCGGAATGGAGATAGTCGATCGCTTCCCAGGCCTCGCCCGGATGCGAGGAGGCGGAGGGGATGGCGAAGACCAGCCCGGTGCCGAACCATCCCGCCCGCGTCGCATCGCCTGCGCGAACCGGTCCCGCGACGACTCCCCAGCGGAAGCCGGGATCGCTTGTCTTGAGCTTCCGCATCAGATCGTCTCCGTCTACGGTCATCGCCGCCATTCCCTTCGCGAACAGCTCCGTCTGAGCCACAGCCTCCGGTCCGTAGTAGACGGTTCCGTCAATCGTCTCGCCTTCGACGTTCTGGGGGCGGAACGTCCCTTCCGCGTAGGCGTCAACGACCATCCGGAACACCCCTCTCCAGCCTTCCGTATCGATCGTCAGCTCGCCGCTGCGCGAATTCACGTATTCCAGCCCTTCGGTATACGAGATTTCCTTCATCAGGTCGAACGGCGTGCCGATCCACTTGACGTGCAGGCCGAATTCGTCCTGTTCGAGCCGATTGTCGCGCATGAATCGCCCGGCCAGTTCGAGCGTATCCTTCCATGTCATGTCGTCCGTCGGATAAGGGATGTCCAGCCGGTCGAACAGGTCTTGGTTGTAATATAAGGCGGTTGTGCTGAAGGTGGGAGAGAGCGCGAACAGCTTGCCCTGCGCGTTGCCCCTCAGGTACTCCAGAACGGCCGGATTGAACCTCCCGAGCTCCATGCCGTTCTGTCCGGCATACGTCTCCAGGTCGCGAAGCCGGCCCGCGTCGGCCAGCTTGCGGTACTCGAAGACGCTCATCAGCATCAAGTCGGGCTTCTGCGTCTCCAGCCATTGCGCCCATTCGGCGTCCGAATAGCTTCCCGAGTCGTCGGGATACTCAAGCAGTTCCAGCGTCCACCCGGGAAAAGCCGCATCGAAGTAATCGCGATAGCCGTATTCGAATGTGAAAAGGTTGGGCGTTCCGATGCGCAGGGTGACGGGTTCGTTGCTCTCCGCGGCCTTCTGGCAGCCGTTCAACGCTGCTGACGCAAGGAGAAGGGCTGCCAATAGAAGGAGAAGGGGAGCGATTCGTCGCGTCGGCTTCATGGGCTTGTCTCCTCCTTGGCGGCGTCTAGCTGCCGCAGCGTCTCCTCGGCTTGTTTATCCAGTTCTTGCAGGAACCGCTCGACGGTCAGCGAGCCGTCCAGCAATTCATGCTTCCGCCGTTCTCCGTCCTGATAAGCCAGATTGAGCAAAGCCTGATAATCGGGCAAGGAGGCGCGCTCCAGACTGGCCAGCGTCAAGTCCGCGTCGTAGCGCGCCTCGTAGAAGCCGGTCTGCACGTCGGAGCCGGCAAGAACGCTTGCCTCCGGACGGACGGTAGGGAGCGCATAAGGCGAGGTGCGGGCATTCCGCTCCGACTGCTCCGGGCTGAGGATGTACTTGAGCAGCTCCCAGGCGGCGTCCGGCTTGGAGGAGCGAGACGGGATGGCCAGGACGTACGGAATCTCAAGCAACTGGCCGCCGGAGCGGGTCAAGTCGTCCAGCGCCGGGGCCGGCGCGATCCCCCACTCGTCGTCGAAGCCGAGCTGCTCGCGCGCACCGGCGAGACTGCTCCCGTAATCGCTCGATTGGAACGTCATCGCGGCCCGGCCGTTCAGGAACGGGTCCAGCTTGTAGAGCTCCTTCATCGCGTAGCTTTGGCCGTTCTCCAGCGTGCCCCCTTCCGCGATCCAGCCGTCGCGATAGGCCTGAAGGAACGACGTCCACAAGCCGGTCCACGCCTCGGAGCCGAGCAAGGATCGGGGAGCGTCCGGCGCATTCGTTCCCAGCCCAAGGCTCCGCCCGACCATTGTCACGTTCCGGGCCAGCCCGGAACGGTAGCCGAAGCCGAGGCCGTAGACCGGCTCCCCGTTCTTCTCCATGCCGACGAACTTGGCGGCAAGAGCCGTCGTCTCGGCCCAGGTGAGCGTTCCTTCCGGCACGGGAATTCCCCGCTCGGCGAACAGCTCGCGGTTGTAATACAGCCCATACGTCGAGAACGTGTCGGTCAGCCCGTACAGCTTCCCGGCACCCGCCTCGCGAATCGTCTCCCGAACGGGGGCGAAGAGGCTCGTCTCCAGCGCGCCGTCACGCAGAAGCAACGTATCCAGATCCGCCAGCAGCCCCTCCGAAGCCAGCTCGCCGACGTAGCCGAGCGGGATCTGGATGAGGTCGACGTTGTTTTCCGCCAACCAGGTCTTGTAGTCCGTCAAGCTTCCCGCCTGCGGAATGTCTTCCGCATACTGGAACCGCACCATAGGGTGCCGGATCGTGAAGGGAGCGCCGTACTTCTGCATGAAGGCGTCGCCTCCGGACGGGTACCCGATGCGAAGCGCCGTCGTCTCCGTCTCGCTGATAACGGGCTTGTTCTCCTTCTCGTCCTTCCTTAGCGAAGCGGACAGGCGATCTCCCAGCTCCGTCCGCAGCAGAACGGTTGCCAGCGCAACGGCGATCAGCGCCGCGGCCGCCAGCGGAATCCATCTCTTGCCTTGCCTTCTCTCCTCCACCGCGATTCTCTCCTTCACTCGCTGTATCGTTCCCATCGAGAAGCCCCCCGTGCCAAGCGGAAGCTCGTCCAGGCGGCTCTCCCAATCGTGCTCCCGACGCTTCATGACAGCTCGCTCCTCTCTTGGCCTGACGACCGCAGGGTCCGGTTCACGGACTCCCGCGCCCGGAACAGCCGCGACTTCACGGTTCCCTCGGACACCTCGAGCAGCGCCGAGATCTCCCGAATGGACAACTGGTGATGGGCGAACAGCAACAGCGCCTCGCGGAGCTTGCGCGGAAGCCCCAGGACAACGTCCCAGATCGCGCGGTGCTCCTCCCGGCGGAGCCATTCGTTCTCGGCGGAAGGGTGGTGCGAAGTCCGGCGGACTTCGTGGGCGAGGAAGCGAACCTTGCGCACCCAGGAAGAGCGCAGGTAGTCGAGTGCGGCGTTCCTCGTGATGGAGAGCAGCCACGGCTTGATCGGGGCTTCCCCGCGATACGTATGCAGGCTCTGATAAGCCTTGACGAACACATCCTGGGCGATATCCTCGGCCGCTTCGCGCCGGCAGGTCAGGAAGAAGGCGTAGTTCCATACGTCCTTCCCGTAGGCGAGCATGAGCTCGTCCAGCGCTGCGTTGCGGTCAAGCCCATCGGTCATATGCTTCAGATAGTCGAACTCCAACTCTGTTCACCTCGATAATGGGACGAATAAAAGTGGGAAAGGTTCCCTATTGGCGAAAAAATCATTGGCGAAAAAAATCGCGGAAAAGAAGCGAGAAGGGAGGAGTAGAAGGAGGGGAAGGAGGAGAAGGAGGAGGAGGAGTCGGCACTGCGGCGGTCGGAGGGGAGCGCACCGCTTGCTATCCAGCAAGACATCCCGTCCTCCAACGTCGCATCCTCTCCTCCAGAGACATATCTCGTCCTCCTGCGCCATATCCCCTCCTCTAGCGCCACATCTCGTCCACCAGCGTCATATTCTCTCCTCTAGCGTCGCATCTCCTCTTCCAGCGCTCTAGCGCACATCCCCTCTTCCAACGCCGCATCCCTCTCTGCGGGCATTATGCCTCTTCTCCCACTCGTTCAGGATGGGAATGCACCGGGAACACCCGGCGGCGGTCGGGGCACGGCGTTGGTCGATGATCGATGGTCGATGATCGGTGGTCGGTGATCGGTTGGCGATAGGTCGGTGGTCGGCGGTAGGTTGGTGCACGAAGGTCGTGAGCCGTAAAGGGAGGTTCCTGAGCGGGCGGGAGAAGAGGCATAAGCGGCCAGAAGGGGGATACGTTCACGACTTTGGCGCGCGGTATCCCAAGGGCAAATACAAAAAAACGCCCCTTGTTGCCCTTGCGCTATCGCCGCGCGAAGACAAAGGGGGGCGGGGAGTCGGAACGATGCTCGGACGGTTAGAGGAAAAAAGTACCCCGGACGGTTAGCCGAAAGTTCTTGAATGGTAAGTCGGAGCGTTTGGTCAGAGCATTCAGTCGGAGCGTTCAGTCCTAGCGCTTAGCCAGGCGCTTAGTCGGAGCGCTTGCCCGGGCGATTAAGCGGGGTGGCGGACTTGGCGCGGTCGATCGTGTCGTTCACGAAGGCCATGTCCTGGTTCTTCGCCTTCATGTTGGCGGTGCCTTTGTAGTTGCCGGCGTGCTTCTGATTCTCCATAGGGGATCGCGCTCCTTCTTGGGCCGAATGGCGGGATAGTGTGTCGTTATCATTGTTCGCTGCGGGAGCTTGAGTTATCCGAAACAGGCGAAGTAGACGAGGGAGCGCCGATTCCGGTATAATGACCTGAGAATTGAAGAGGCGAACGATCGCGGGCGTTCCTCACGCCCAGGCAGCGGTCGCGCTTAAGTCAGGAGTGTACCCAATGCCACTGTCCTGTGGAATCGTCGGATTGCCCAACGTCGGCAAGTCGACTTTATTTAACGCCATCACGCAAGCCGGAGCGGAATCGGCCAACTATCCGTTCTGCACGATCGACCCGAACGTCGGCGTCGTCGAGGTGCCGGACGAGCGCCTCAAGAAGCTCGCCGACATCGTCACGCCGAACCGGATCGTGCCGACCGCGTTCGAGTTCGTCGACATCGCCGGCCTCGTGAAGGGAGCCAGCCGGGGCGAAGGTCTCGGCAACAAGTTCCTCGCCAACATCCGCGAGGTGGATGCGATCGTTCACGTCGTCCGCTGCTTCGTCGACGAGAACATCACGCACGTCTCCGGCAAGATCGACCCGATCAACGACATCGAGGTCATCAACCTGGAGCTTATTCTTGCCGACATCGATTCGGTCGAGAAGCGGATGGACCGCTCGCGCAAGAATATGAAGGGCGGCGACAAGAAGTATGCGGCGGAAGTCGAAGTTCTGGAGCGCATCCACAAGGCGCTGCACGACGAGAAGCCCGCCCGCAGCGTCGAGCTGTCCGACGAGGAGAAGCTGATCGTGCGCGATCTTCACCTGCTGACGATCAAGCCGGTTCTGTACGCGGCCAACGTTCACGAGAGCGAGGCGGCGAACTCCGACTCGAACGAGTACGTCGAGCGCGTGCGCAAGTTCGCGGCGGCGGAGGGCTCCGAAGTCGTGCCGATCAGCGCGAAGGTGGAGTCCGAGATCGCCGAGCTGGAGGGCGAAGACCGGGAGATGTTCCTGGAGGAGCTCGGCCTCAGCGAGTCCGGCCTGGACCGTCTGATCCGCGCGGCATACAAGCTGCTCGGTCTGTACACGTACTTCACCGCCGGCGTGCAGGAAGTCCGCGCCTGGACGATCCGCAAGGGCATGAAGGCGCCGCAGGCGGCCGGCGTGATTCACACCGACTTCGAGCGGGGCTTCATCCGCGCGGAAGTCGTGTCCTACGACGACCTGGTGAACGCCGGTTCGATGAATGCGGCCAAGGAGAAGGGGCAGCTTCGTCTCGAAGGCAAGGAATATGTTGTGAACGACGGCGATGTGATGCACTTCCGGTTTAACGTATAAGAAGCCAAGAAGCGAACAGGGCGCTCCGGATTCCGGCCAGGGATTCGGGGCGCTTCGCATGTCCGCAGAAGCGGGACGAAAAAGATAGGAATACCGCCCCAATCCTATGTACAAATTCATAATTTTGACATAAAGTTAAAGGGTCGAGGGGAGGAATCGGCGAGCTCCAAGACGGCAATCGCAAGACCTGTATTGTTCAATTGGCGGCGCGGTTTTTTTGTCACATTTGCGCAAACGTTTGCACAATCGTTTGCACACATCGCCCGCTAGCCGGAACAAGCGATTCGCTCGAGCGAGCGGATGTCGGGTACACCACTTTTGCTGTTGGAGGAGGTTGGTTTATTTTCCGAGAGGTTGCAGTGTCCCACTACACAGACGAAGGGAGTTCGAATGATTAATGTTGAGAAACTGGAAGACGAGGGCCTTGGCCCTGCTCGCATCCGTCGCGGTCTTCGCGTCCGGAGCGCTCGCGTCCGGCGTCGGCACGGCGCAGGCCGAGATCTCGGCGACTCACGTGTACCACAACCACATGCCGAATTTCTGGCCTTATTACGATACGTCCACATACGCCTCGTCGGCTGTCGGCTCGCAGATTCGCTATATGTACGACGGCCAGGTGATCGATCTGAAGAACAACCCGCCCGCGGGCTACACGTACTTCAACCCGTCGAACGGCAGCGCGCTTCCTCATGACGATCTGGTGTCCTACTACACGCATCACGCCAAGACCGGCGCCTATCTGTACTGGCCGTGGCAGGTGGCCGAGACGCTGAACCAGAACTACCCGAGCGCGCAGATGCAGGTGACGATGTCCGGCGCTGTCATCAATAACGTGAACAGCTTTATGACGACGAACAACGTAAGCGGTTACAGCGATGTCAACTGGTGGCAGCCTTGGCGCAACGCCTACAACACCCTCAAGACCCCGAACGGCAACCGGACGCTCGACTTGATCCACTTCTCCGGCCACCACTCGATGGGACCGCTGACGGGCAACGATTATTTGCTCAAGGATCTGATCTATCAGAATGCGACGCTGGCGCAATCTTACTTCCTGGGCGACTCGTTCACATCCTCCGAGGGCTACTTCCCGACGGAGCTCGGCTTCTCGGAGCGGATCATTCCGGTGCTCGACAAGCTGGGCATCGAGTGGTCCGTCATCGGCAACAACCACTTCTCCCGGACGCTGACGGACTATCCGCTGCTGAACGATCCGGGCAAGGACACGATGGTCTCGCCGCCGAACCGCGCCGATCTGCAGAATGCGAGCACGGCCGGCAGTTGGGTGTCGCAGCAGATGTTCAACGAGCAGCAGGTCGTGTACAACAAGTATCCGTTCGCTTCGACGCCGCACTGGGTCCGTTACGTTGACCCGGCCTCCGGCGAGGAGAGCCGCGTCGTCGGCATTCCGGTTGCGCAAGCGGAATCGTGGGAGGAGGGCTATCAGGGCTCGACGACGGCAACCGCGCTGAAGCCGTTCGAAGGGCTCGTCTCGCAGAAGCAGTTCTTCGTCGTTGCGCACGACGGGGATAATTCCTCCGGGCGCGCGGGCTCCGAGGAGACCTGGCGCAACGCGGGGAACGTCACGTATGCCGACTCCGGGGTGAAGGGCGAGGGCATCAGCGAGTATCTGCTGCAGAACACGCCGGCGGCGAGCGATGTCGTTCACGTTCAGGACGGCTCCTGGATCGACACGCGCGACTCCTCCTCCGACCCGACCTGGTATCACTGGCACTTGCCGTTCGGCATCTGGAAGGGGCAATTCTCCGACTTCAACAATGCGACAGGGCTGAACCTCTCCCCTAAGCAGAACCTCAGCGGAGCCGAAGAAGGAATGACGGTCTCCTTCGAATACGGCTATCACTACCTGGAGCGGAATTTCGCACTGCTGCAGGCGGCCGAGAACTACGCGAAGACGGCGGAGCAGATCTGGCTCGACGATCATCCGAACTACTGGCAGCCGACGACCGCGCTCGACAACCAGGTGACGTACGCGGGCAACCAGTTGAACCCGTGGATGATCTCTTACCCGGTCAAGGGCGACGCGGCCAACGACTATCAAGGCGGCGCGAACCCGGCCGAGCTTGGCTGGTACTTCCTGCTGCCGGCGATGGATTCGGGCTTCGGCTACTACGACGAGAATGTGGACGACAGCGTGAAGCCGACGTTGTCCTTCAATAATTCGCTGTTCTTCACGAAGCCGTACGTTGCTCAGAACATCAGCAAGGACGAGACGGGCCCTTCGGTGTGGTGGCCGCAGCGCTATCCGTACAATCCGGGCAGCGCCAACGTCAGCAAGGCGGAGGGCTGGACGCTCCAGCACTATGACAACACGTTCGGCATCTATACGTACGCCTACGACGTCAGCGGCTTGACCGACATCAAGGTCAAGGTCAGAACACATGCCGCCAAGACGCTGGATGCGAACGACAATACGTTCCGCGTCTACGAGCCGGCCGTGCTCCAGACGCAGGGGGTATCGGGCATCGATCCGGCCAAGGTGAGCGAATGGACGGCTTACCCGATGAACAAGCGGGACCTGCAGCAGGACATCAACGGCGTCGACTGGCAGGCTTCCAGCAAGGCGATGCTCGAAGTGGTGCCCGCGCAGGAGATCGGCGACCTGTACTACACGTACTTGAACCAATACCGCGACCAATTGGTCGACTATTACATCGAAGCGGTCGATGCGGCCGGCAACGTGACGAAGTCCGACATCCAGACCGTGTACGTGGGCGCGGGGACGTATTCCCAGGATGCCGCCGGCAAAATCGTCGAGGACGTCAACGGGACGATCCAGGGGACGCATCCGTTCCTCGTTATCGACGAAGAAGCTCCGACCGTTCCCGCGAACCTCTCGGCTGCGAACGTCACGGACCGCTCGGTCGCGCTGACCTGGTCCGTTTCGTCCGACAATGTGGGGGTGGCCTCGTACGACGTTTATCGCGACGGGGCGCCAGTGGGCTTCTCGACGACGACCTCGTTCGTCGACACCGGGCTTCAGGCTTCGACCGCGTATACGTATTCGGTTAAGGCGAAGGACAGCGCAGGCAACGCATCGGCGGCCAGTACGGCGCTGAGCGTCACGACCCAAGCTCCGGATACGATCGCTCCGTCGGCGCCGACGAACCTGAGGGCGGAGGCGAAGACGGCGTCGAGCATCACGCTGGCCTGGGATGCGGCGACCGACAATTACGGAGTGGAGCAATACGAGATTTACCGCAACGGCGTGCAGGTCGGCACCAGCGCTTCGACGTCGTTCGCGGACGGGAACCTGCTGCCGAGCACAACGTACGTCTACACCGTCAAAGCGGCGGATGCCGCGGGCAACGTGTCCGCCCTCAGCGAAGAGGCGTCGATTGCGACGGAGGCCGGCAACGTCGTTACGGTTTACTACAAGCGTGGCTATGCGACGCCGTACATTCATTACCGGCCGGCCGGAGGAACGTGGACGACCGTTCCGGGAGTCGCCATGCCGCAATCGGAAGTGACCGGCTATAACGTCATGACGATCAACATCGGGACGGCGACCGCGCTGGAAGCCGTATTCAACAACGGAAGCGGCACCTGGGACAACAACGGAGGCCAGAACTACATGTTCCAGCAGGGCGTGTGGACGTACGATGCGGGCACGATCACGGCGGGAGCGCCGACGGGAACGCCGGTCGATACGACGCCGCCGAGCGCGCCGACCTATGTCGCGGCGGCATCGACAGCCTCGACGACGGCGACGGTGTCCTGGCTGGCTTCGACGGACAACGTCGGAGTGACGGGCTATAAGGTGTACCGCGACGGAACGCAGATCGGCACGACGACGGCGACGAGCTACACGGACAGCGGGCTTGCGGCGAACACGACATACAGCTATACGGTGCGGGCGACGGATGCGGCGGGCAACCTGTCCGATGCGAGCGCGGCCGCGACGGTGACGACACCGGCAGCCGTAACCTACAGCGCGACAATCTACTACAAGCGAGGGTACGCGACGCCATACATCCATTACGCGCCAACGGGCGGCACCTGGACGACGGCGCCGGGCATCGCGATGACGGCTTCGACGGATTACCCGGGCTACAGCGTCTACACGGCCGACCTGGGCACGGCGACGAGCATGCAGGCCGTCTTCAATAATGGCAGCGGGACATGGGACAACAACGGAGGGCAGAATTACACGTTCCAGCAAGGCACGTGGACGTACGACAACGGCACGATCACGGCGGGAGCGCCGGTCGTGCAGCCGCAGAGCCTGACGCTTCAAGTGTCGGTGCCGTCGACGACGACAACGAGCGACACGCTGTACGTGTCGGGAACGTTCAATTCCTGGAATCCGGCCGACCCGGCTTACCAGTTGACCCGCAACAGCGACGGCACGTATTCGATTGCGTTCGCCCCCGACGCCGGAACGACCATTCAGTTCAAGATCACCAGAGGCTCGTGGGCAACGGTAGAGGCCGCCGCGTCCGGCGCGGATATCGCGAACCGCTCGTACACGGTGCAGTCGGGTTCCCAGTCGCTCAGCATAACCGTTGCCAAGTGGAAGGATAAGTAGACAGGGGGAATCGCCACAATGTGCAACTTATCCCTCGTTCTGGCGTCCATTAAGCTAGACGATGGAGGAGGACGAGGGCATGGGGAGACAGATGGGAAAATCGCGGAATCGGCTGCTGCGGTCGGGAGCGGGAGTCGTGCTGGCGGCGAGTTTGGCGTTCGGGGGGCTGGCCGGAGGAGCGTCGGGCGCCGCCGCGGAGGGCTGGCAGCTCATCGACTACAGGGAGCTGTGGCAGAGTCCGGCCACCGGCAACTCGTTCTACGAGGCGCGCATCGAGAGTGCGAGCGGGATGGAGCGGGAGTACGTCTATCGGGACTCCGCGGGAGGCTGGCATCGGCTGGACGACCATGTGATCGGCATGGGGATGTCGTCCGGCAACGAGTACCCGTCGGTCAGCTATGACTGGGCCACTGTCGAGGAGAGGCTGGAAGCGTTCTGGCGGTATTCGACGTACCTGGACGACGCGAAGTGGCGCGTTGTCGTCGGCCACAATTACGCCCTCTCGCCGGACGGCAAGTGGGGGCTGCTGGACGGCGGCTACAACCTGGAGAAGTCGGGCCGGCCAACCTACAGCTACTTCCTCAAGAACATCCGGACCGGACAAGTAACGGAGTGGCAGCGAAGCGACCGGCGGCTCAGTTGGGCTTGGCTCCCGGACGGAAGGCTGCTCGTTCAGCGGTTTAATTCGGAAGAGCAGCAGAACGAGATCGCGGTCTACCTTCCGGCGGAAGACCGCTGGCAGCGGCTCGTGCTCGGCTCCATCTACGGGTATAAGGCGGAGAAGGGCCTGCTTGTGTTCGCAAGGAACGAGCCGACCCGCAAGCAATGGGTGTACGATCTGCGGACGGGAGCGATTCGGGCGTACGACAGCGCCAAGGACGACGCGTGGCTGATGACGGGCGGCGCAAGCGCGGAGGAGCCGGATCGGGAAGGGTTCCCGGAGGACCCGGATTCGCTGCCGGTCACGGCGCTGACGGTGGCTCGCTTGAACGAGCATGTTGTGGCGACAAGCGAAGGAACGGTGTCGGTGCCGTTCGCGTTCGCCGGCGCAGGGAAGACGTATATTCCGCTGCGGCCGCTGCTTGGCAAGTTCGGCCTCGACTGGGCTTTCCGTTCGGAGAAGGATGCGGCGGCCGATCCGCAGGCGGCGAATTTCCCTTATTCGCTCAGCAGGAACGGAACCAGCGTCGGGTTGGACGAGGGCAACAGCCGGGTTCTCCAAGATCGCCTGTATGTCACGCCGGAAGCGCTGAAGAGCCTGGGGCTGACCGTCCTCTCGGTGACGGCGGCGGAGACGTACGAGTAACGGCGCGCGGCAATATGCGGGAAGCGGCAGGAACAAGCAGGAACAAGCAGGAAAAAGCGAGAAGAAGCGGGAAGAGGCAGGAATATGCGGGAGGTTCGCCAAGCGGCGGCCTCCCGTTCGTCGTCCGGGGTATCGGCAGGATATCGAGGTGTCCCCGCCACAAGTGCGGCGAATATGCTATACTAGGAGAACCAAGGATCAAGATCCGCAAGCCGGAGCTTGCGCGAACCGAATTAGGAGGTTGAAGGAAGTGCTGGACCGTCTTCAAGCGCTGGCGGACCGCTATGAGAAGCTGA
Organism: Cohnella fermenti; assembly: GCF_004801405.1. GTDB lineage: Bacteria > Bacillota > Bacilli > Paenibacillales > Paenibacillaceae > Cohnella > Cohnella fermenti. Next base: position 54,009 of record NZ_SSOB01000002.1, on the reverse strand, counting down.
GCGAGCTTCTGTGCGACCCGGACGTCGTGAACGATTCGTCGCGGTTGCGCTCATACGCGAAGGAGCAATCGGACCTGGAGGAAGCGTACCAGGCCTATCTGGAATATAAATCGGTGTTGGAGCAGCTCGCCGACGCCCGCGCCTTGCTCGAGGATAAGCTCGACGACGAGATGCACGAGATGGTGAAGCTGGAGATCGAAGAGCTCGCGCCAAGGCAGGCGGAGCTGGAGGAACGCATCCGGATTCTGATGCTGCCGAAGGACCCGAACGACGGCAAGAACGTAATCGTCGAGATCCGCGGAGCGGCCGGCGGCGAGGAAGCGAACCTGTTCGCGGCCGAGCTGTACCGGATGTATGCGAAGTATGCGGACAGCCAAGGCTGGCGAACGGAGATGCTCGAGTCGAGCGTGAGCGACCTGGGCGGGTTTAAAGAAGTGATTTTCACCATTAGCGGTTCCGGGGCCTACAGCAAGATGAAGTTCGAGAGCGGAGCCCACCGCGTGCAACGAGTGCCGGAGACGGAGTCGGGCGGACGCATTCATACCTCGACCTCGACCGTTGTCGTCATGCCGGAAGCCGAGGAGCTCGACATCGAGATTCTCGACAAGGACATCCGCGTGGACACGTTCTGCTCCAGCGGCGCGGGCGGCCAGTCCGTCAACACGACGAAGTCGGCCGTGCGCGTCATGCACATTCCGACCGGGATCATCGCGACGTGCCAGGACGGCAAGTCCCAGAACGACAACAAGGCGAAGGCGCTGCAGGTTCTCCGCACGCGGATCATGGACATCAAGATCCAGGAGGAGGAAGCGAAGTACGCCGGCGAGCGCCGCGAGAAGATCGGGACGGGCGACCGTTCCGAGCGCATCCGGACGTACAACTTCCCGCAGAGCCGGGTGACGGACCACCGCATCGGCCTGACGCTGCACAAGCTGGACTCGGTTCTGAACGGCGACATGAACGACATCGTCAACGCGCTGACGCTCGCGGAGCAGACCGACCTGCTGGCTCGGGAGAATATGGCGTAATTACGGGGAAGCGGCACGGCCTTCGGCAGCGGAGGCGGGCCGCTTCTTGTCTCGTCGGGGCGGCTGAAGGATGGAGCGAGGAGAAGACGGGCGCGGCGGAATAGCGGGCGGCAGGACGAGGCCGGATGGACGCGCGGACGCAGAATGAAGCCGGATGGCGAGGGGGCGGAGAACAAAGCCGTATGGAAAAGAAAACCGGACCGAAAATAGCGGAAGTGTGGCGGACGGGAACGGAGCGGCTGCGGACGGCGGGGGTCGGGGAGGCGGAGGCCAACTCCGAGCTCCTGCTTCTGCATGTGTTGGGAATGGGCAAGGCGGAGCTGCTGCGCGATCTGCGCGAGCCGTTCCCGGCGGACAAGCGGGACGCCTGGGAGCGCGCGCTGACGCGGAAGGCGGCGGGCGAGCCGGCTCAGTATATTATCGGCGAGCAGGCGTTCTACGGGCGTCCGTTCCGGGTGACGCCGGACGTGCTCATTCCGCGCCCCGAGACGGAGCTGCTCGCGGAGGCGGTGCTGGAGGCGGCCGCGGGCTGGCGCCCGGCCGAGGACGGCGCGCCGCTCGCGCTGCTCGACGTCGGCACGGGCAGCGGCGCGCTCGCGGTCACCTTCGCGGCGGAGCGGGCGGACTGGCGCGTGCTCGCGAGCGACCTGTCGCCGGCGGCGCTGGCGGTTGCTCGCGGCAACGCCGGGGAGAACGGCGCGGCGGATCGCATCGAGTTCGTGCTCGGCGACCTGCTGGAGCCGTTCCTGCGTTCGGGAGCGGGGGAGGAGAGGCGGCTTGATGGCGAGAAGGGGCAGGGGCGTGACGTGGAGGAGCGTCGCCGAGGCGTCGCTATCGACATTCTCGTCTCCAACCCGCCGTACATCCGCTCCGCGGACATGGCGGGGCTGCAACGCGAGGTGCGGGACTTCGAGCCGCATCTTGCGCTTGACGGCGGCGCGGACGGGCTCGCCCCATACCGCCGGATGGCGGCCCAGCTTGCCCGGCTCCCGCGCTTGCCGAGGCTGGTCGCCTGGGAGATGGGCGCCGGCCAGGCGGACGACGCGGCGGACCTGCTCCGCGCCGTCGCCGATTGGCGCGAGATTCGCTATGTGAAGGACTACGCCGGCATCGACCGGCATGTGCTTGCGATAAGGGAGTAGGAGGATCGGGAACCGTCCTCTCTGAACAGGAACCCGGCTGCCGTTGCTCATTCCGTTTCCGAAGTTGCGCTAATGTGGTATACTGTTTATGTTGTATACACTTTGTGCGAGCAGCTTCGGAATGAAGAGGGGGAGCGGATGAGCAGCCAAGAGATGACGCCCGAGGAAGTGGGCAAGATGCTTCCCGCCGGAGCCGCGCTGAGCTGGGGACTGGTTAAGCCGCCGCAGCGCGGGCCCAAGCGGGAGATGAGCATCGATCAGATCGTGCAGAAGGCAATTGAGATCGCAGACAAGGACGGCCTTGCTGCCGTCTCGATGAACCGGATTGCCACGGAGCTGGGCTTCACGGCGATGTCGCTGTATCGTTATATACCAAGCAAAGACGACTTGCTGCTCCTTATGCAAGATGCGGCATGCGACTTCCCGTTGCCTCCGGAGAGACCTCCCGAGGAATGGCGGGAGAGCATGCGGGAGTATGTGGCAGGGACGATCGACTTGTTCCGCGTTCATCCCTGGTACCCGGATATTCCGATCTTCGGCATTCCGATCGCGCCTCACAATCTGCGCATGGTGGATTGGGCGCTGCGGTCGATGCGGGACATGCCTCTGAACGATTACGAGAAGATGTCCTTCGTCCTGCTGCTCAGCGGCTATGCCCGCAATTGCGGGGTTATTCGGAGAGACATGGATCGCGCGGTGCAAGCCGGCTCCAGCGAGGAAGAGTTCGGCGGGCTGAATTACACGACGGCTCTTCGGGTGCTGATCAAGCCGGAGCAATACCCGGATCTGCATCCGATCGTCATATCCGGCGCCTACACCGAAGAGAACAGAGACGAGAACCCGATCGGCGACGATATGGACTTCGGGCTGGAGCGGATTCTGGACAGCATCGAGCTGTATTTGGATCGGAGAAGTAGCGGCGGAACGAAGAAGTGAAGCTGCCGTATAGTTGAGCAAAAGGCTGCGCCCAAGGATGAATCCCTGGGCGCAGCCTTTTTGGTTTAAGCCGCGAGGGTAACGCGGCTTTTATGTGAAATTTCACATTCGAGCGTCGCGATAACGGGCAGGTTGGACGATTCTATGTGAAAAATAGCATACATAGAGAAAATTCCGGCTTCCGTTGCCGCGTGTATGCTAAAAATCACATAAAACGCCGAGATAGCGGCTCATTCAAACCGATGAATGTGAAAAACCGCATAAAATCGCAAAAGCCGGCGGATCAGAGGGCAAGAGCCGGGGCGGATCAGAGGGCAAAAGCCGGCGGATCGGAGGTGCGAACAGTGTTGGGTGGAACGGTCAGGGCGCGATGTCTCGACTGTCATCCTTATGCGTAAAACCGCTATGACAACCCGAACGTTTGTCCTCGCGAAGGAGCACGACGGTGGTCGCCGTGGCGAGCAGCAGAATGATGCCGGAGACGAGACAGGTGACGTGCATGGCGGTCATAAAAGCTTCGCGCGAGGCATCGATCACTTGCGCTCGGGCAGCCGCAGGCAATTGCTGCGCGACAACCGCTGCTCCGGCGATGGTCTGCCCGGCCGCATGGGCGGCATCCGGCGCCAGTTCGGCGGGCAAGCGGGGGATCGCCGCATGGCGATAGGCAGCCGCGAGGACGCAGCCGAGAAGCGCGATGCCGAAGGCGCCTCCGAGCTCGCTTGACGTCTCAAGCAGGCCGCCGACGGCGCCGGCGCGGTCGGCCGGCGCGACGCCAACGACGTAATCGGTGACAAGCGTAATGACGGAGACGATACCGGCCGCGACGAGCCCGGCGCCGACGAGAACGACGGTGAGCGGCGAGAAGCCGTCTAAGCGGACTTGGGTGAGGATGCCGAAGCCGATCGCAGACAGGATGAAGCCTCCGGCCATGACGCGCGGTCTTCCCAGCGTTAGCGACAGCTTGGCGGCGACCGGCGCCGCGGCCCCGACGGCTGCCGAAGGCAGTACGCTCCAGAGCGACGCGACTAGCGGGGAATACCCAAGAACGGATTGGAGGAATTGGGTATTGATCAAGGCGCTTGCCATAAGCGCGAACATGGCGATCAGGTTAACGAGAATCGAACCGCCCGTTCTTCGATCCTTCAAAGCGCGAATATCGATCAGCGGGTTGGAGATGCCCAATTGGCGTCTGACGAAGAAGACTCCGACGAGCAAGCCGGCGGCGAGCAGCACGGCGGGAACGATCGCCCAGCCGTCCTCCGCGAGGGTCTTGATTCCATAAGTGACAGGAAGGATAGCTGCGAGAGCAAGCAGAGAGCTTAGAATATCGATCCGGCTGCGAACGGAGCTTCGGGACTCCGGCAGCAGGAACGGTGCGATGATCAGCAGCAGCGCCATCGCCGGGATATTGATGAGGAATACGGAGCCCCAGGAGAAGGAATTCAGCAGAAGGCCGCCGATAATCGGTCCGACGCTGACGCCGCTTGCCATGACGGCGCTCCAGACCGACATTGCTTTGGTCCGCTGCGCCTGATCCTGGAACATGGTGCGAACGAGAGCCAGCGTCGATGGCATGAGGGTCGAGCCTGCGATCCCGAGAATGCCGCGAGCCAGAATCAAGGTTGCGGCAGTGTGAGCGTACGCTGCCAGCAACGAACTGAGAGCGAAGCCGATCGAGCCGATTATGAGCAGCCGCCTGCGTCCGATCCGATCGCCGATGGCACCCATCGTCAGCAGCAGACCCGCGAGGATAAAGCCGTAAATGTCGAAGATCCATAGCTGTTCGTTGGCCGTCGGCTGCAAGTCCGCGGCAATGGAAGGTGCTGCGAAGAACAGGACGGAGACGTCCATCGAGACGACCATTAACGGGAGACACAGGATGCACAGCGCGATCCATTCTTTGCGGCCGGCCTTCTTGACCGCTTCCGGAATTGCATTGATCATTTCATATCGCTCCTTATTGTTTATGGTATAAACTGTAACCAATGAACACAGTATATTATATAAACAGTATATGGTCAACACAAATTGATTGATGTTTTGTCATCGGGCCACGGCTGTGGGCCTGGGGAGCAAAAAACGCTAGATTAGCAGGTTTAGAGTTTGGAAGAGGGGACCATACTAGGGCTAAGACGTTCCGGAACGCATCGAGCGGCGCCGACGGGCGCTCCAAGGAGCGAGTAACGATGCGTGGTCTCAGCCATTATTCCCATTCTTTCTATTCTTCCGTTGCTAGAGTTGTTCTGTTCGCGATGGTTCTGCTGCTTGTCGGCGGCACGGTTTATATGACGCACGCTCTGGGGAGCGCCGATGCGTCCGCGTCCGGGGAGGATGCGGTCCTCATTCCGCAGGATTCGATTCGTATTCGAATTATCGCCCAGTCGGACAGCGACGAAGATCAGGCGATCAAACGCGCCGTGAAGGACCGCGTCTCCGATCTGATCGTCTCGTGGGGCGAGCTGCCCGCCACGCTGCCCGAAGCCAGGGCTTATATAGAAGCCCGTCTGCCCGATATCCGCGCCGTGACGGAGCGTGCGCTGGAGGAGGAGAACGCCTCGTACGGAGCTTCCGTGGAGCTGGGCGAAGTGCCCTTCCCGGAGAAAACCTTCGATGGAACAACGTATCCGGCCGACGACTACGAGGCGCTCCGGATTACGCTGGGCGACGGAGCAGGCGCCAATTGGTGGTGCGTGCTGTTCCCTCCGCTGTGCTTGACGGCCGCTGTCGCGAAGGATGACGCCGCCGAGGCGGGCGCGGCTGCGGATCGCAAGACGGCCTCGCAGGCGGAGAAGGCACAGACGGCGGAGAAGGCGCAGAAGATCGAGAAGACGAGCGCCAGCGTTGCGAAGGGCGGGCAACTGTCGGCGCCGGAAGCGGACGGAGGGTCCGGGAAGCCTAAGGCGGAGTTCTTCCTCGTTGTTCTTCTCAAGAAGCTGTTCGCGTTCCTGGCGTCCCTGTTCTGAGCGAATCTGAGCGAAGCTGAGCATATCTGGGCGTCGCCATTGCGACGGTGGTATAATAGAGGCATCAATGTGCTAGCAGGAAGGTTCGAACGTACATGAATAAGCAGACGATCTATTGGCCGCCGGGCGAGGCCGAAGCCGGCGCGAAGGAAGCCGCCTCCGTTCTCGCGAACGGGGGCCTTGTCGCGTTCCCGACGGAGACGGTGTACGGGCTGGGGGCGGATGCCAGAAGCGATGCCGCCGTGGAGGCGATCTTCGCGGCCAAGGGGCGCCCGTCCGACAACCCGCTTATCGTGCATCTGGCCGATGCGGAAGCGGCTATAAAATTGGCGGACAGGGTAAGTAAGCTTGAGCGGATGCTGATGGACGCGTTCTGGCCGGGGCCGCTGACGCTGGTGGTGCCGGTTCGCGAAGGCGTTCTGTCGCCGCGGGTGACGGCGGGGCTCGATACGGTGGGCGTGCGGGTGCCGGATCACGAGCTGGCGAGGCGGCTGATCGCCGCCTCCGGCTGCCCGATCGCGGCGCCGAGCGCGAACCGCTCGGGGAGGCCGAGTCCGACGGCGGCGCGGCACGTGCTGGAGGATCTGGACGGCCGCATCGACGGCGTGCTGGACGGAGGAGCGACCGGCGTCGGCCTCGAGTCGACGGTCGTGCGCGTCCTCGGCGGCAAGGTGCACATTCTGCGGCCGGGCGGCATTACCGCCGAGCAACTGCAAGCAGCCGTCGGCGGCGGAGCGGCGGTGCGGGCAGAAGCCGAGGGCGAGCCCAAGCCCGGGGAATTCAAGCCCGGCGAATCCAAGCCCGCCGCGGAAGCGCCCCGGTCGCCCGGGGTCAAGTACGCCCATTACGCCCCGCGGGGCGCAATGACGCTTGTCCTGGGCGACCAGGCCCGGCTGCCCGCCGCCGTCCAGGCGGCGGCGGACGAAGCCCGCGCGCGCGGGGAGCGCGTCGCCGTTCTCGCCTCGAGCGAGAACGCCGGCGCGTACCGCGCGGATGCCGTGCTCCCGCTCGGGCCGCGCGGCGAGCCCGAGCAGGCGGCGCACGCGCTGTACGCCGCGCTGCGCGAATGCGACGACCGCGACATCGCCTGCATCGTCGCGGAGTCGTTCCCGGAGGCGGGCATCGGCGCCGCTCTCCGGAACCGTATGCTCAAGGCGGCGGGAGGCCGCATCCTTCACGTCTAGGTACCCAATATATTCCATCTGACAGGACATGTTCGTTTGCTCGTCCGCATATGCTGTTCTATCGGCGTCAGGAGCTTGGCGCCCGCAGGACCGCTTGAAGCGGACAGGGAGGGTAAACGATGGAGAGCGTGTCCTCATCGCTCGGACAACTACTCGCAATTGCGGTCATGGCGCTGGCGCTCGGGATGGACGCCTTCTCGCTCGGAGTCGGCATCGGGCTCAAGGGCGTGCGGAAGCTGGACGTGCTTCAGCTCAGCTCGGTGATCGCGCTGTTCCATGTGCTGATGCCGCTCGCGGGAATGGCAATGGGCTACTATGTCAGCGGCTTGCTCGGCGGAGTGGCGACTTCGGCGGCGGGGGCGCTGCTGCTTCTGCTCGGAGGGCATATGGTGTACAGCTCGCTGCGGGGGGAAGAGGTCCGATCGATCAACCACCGCACGTTCTGGGGGATGCTGTTCTTCGCGCTGAGCGTCAGCGTCGATTCGTTCTCGGTCGGGGTATCGCTCGGGATGTTCGCGTCGCATATTCTTGTCACGGTGCTTATGTTCGGGGCGGTCGGCGGGCTCATGAGCGTGTTGGGACTGCTTCTCGGGCGCAAGATCAGCCATCAGCTCGGAGGCTACGGAGAGGCGCTGGGCGGCGCAATTTTGTTTGCATTCGGAATCCTTTTTCTGATATAAATAGGGTCACAATGAATCGTTCGCGAGTCGCGGGAAGGAGGGGAAGCGGATGAGGAAAATTCTACTCGTCTGCACAGGCAACACCTGCCGGAGCCCGATGGCCGAGGCGATGCTGAGAAGCTTGGCGGAAGAGAGCGGATTGGACGTGGAGGTTCGTTCCGCCGGGGTGTCCACGGTGAACGGGCTGCCGGTGTCCCCGAACGCGGCCGAAGCGCTGCGCAGGCGGGGAGTGGAGAAGCCGGCGGGCTCCGCTTCGCTCACCGGCGAGGAGACGGACTGGGCCGACCTGATTCTGACGATGACGGGGAGCCACAAGCGGGCGGTGCTGGAGAGATACCCGGAGGCGGAGATCAAGACGTATACGCTGAAGGAGTTCGCGCTGCAGGACGACCCGGTGATGGACGACCTGCTCGAAGCGGAGCGGCTGTTCGCGGATTGGCAGTTGAAGCGGGCGCTCGGGGAGGAACTGCCGGCGAAGGATCGGGCCCGGCTGGCGGAGCTGCAGCGGAGGCTGCCGAGCTTCGACATCGCCGATCCGTACGGCGGGCCTCTCGAGGTGTACGAACGCTGCGCGGACGAGATCATGGACGCGCTGAAGCGGACGGTGGGCAAGCTGCGGGAAGCGGAGTGAATCCGAACATTGCAGATTGATTTTTCACGGAACCTTCGGTATGATGGGAATAATCGTTGCAGTTCCGATGTAACTGGCGACACGGGTGGGCTTAACCACGGTGGAGCATCGGAATGTCGGCCGGTCGCCTGGGCAGAGAGCAACGCGCGTCTTGACGTGCGTTCGCTCTCTTTTTTCGTCTTTTTTCGCGCTTTTAGGTATAATACTCTTAGCTGTCCGCCTGTCGGCGGATCGATACCGAGGAGGCTTATCCAATGAAGATTGCAATTGGCGCGGATCATGCGGGGTACAGATTGAAGGACGTCATCGTCCCCTTCCTGGAGAAGGAAGGACATGAAGTCGTCGACATGGGCTGCCATTGCGCGGATTCCGTCGATTATCCGGATTATTCGGTTCCCGTCTGCGATGCGGTCGTCCGCGGCGAGGCGGAGCGGGGCATCCTGATCTGCGGCACCGGCATCGGCATGTCGATCGCGGCGAACAAGACGGCGGGCATCCGCTGCGCGCTCGTGCACGACTTGTTCTCGGCGAAGGCGACTCGCGAGCACAACGACACGAACGTGCTGGCGATGGGCGAACGCGTCATCGGACCGGGCGTCGCGGAGGAGATCGTCAAGATCTGGCTGGACACTCCGTTCTCGGGCGGGGAGCGCCATATCGGCCGCATCAACAAGGTGAAGGCGATCGAAGCCCAGGCTGCCGAGGCGCGCTGAGCATGGGCGCTGCGAGCAAGGGAGCGGATCGTCCGCTTGCGGATCAGGTTGAGTCGGCTCTGACGGAGCTGGTGGAGGCGGGCGGGATCAAGGCCGGTTGGAAAATCGTATTCGGAGTCAGCACGAGCGAGGTAAGAGGACGCCGCATCGGGACGTCGGGGGCGGAGGACGTGGCCGCCGACATCTATGAGGGGGTCCGGCGCGTGCAGGCAAGGGTCGAGTTCCGCGCGTTATGGCAATGCTGCGAGCACCTGAACCGCGCGCTTGTTGCGGAGCGGGAGCTGGCCGAGCGGATGGGCTGGACGATCGTCTCGGCGGTGCCGGTCCGCAAGGCGGGCGGTTCGATGGCGGCATACGCGTACCGGCAGTCGGCCGATCCTTGCCTCGTCGAGGCGGTGCAGGCGGATGCGGGCTTCGACATCGGCGAGACGCTGATCGGCATGCACCTGCGGCCGGTGGCAGTGCCGGTGCGGCCAAGCGTGCCGTGGATCGGCGAAGCGAGGCTGACGATGGCGTTCTCCCGGCCGAAGCTGATCGGCGGCGAGCGGGCGGTGTACCGCCTGGACGAGGCGCCGGGCGTCGGCTCCTGCGAGTAAGGCGCACACTGGCGGTTTGATGCACGGACGAAATTTTATTTTCCACTATAACATGATTATTTAGGAGGACTTCCCCATGGAACAATTGCGCAAGCAGGACCCCGAGATCGTCAAGGCTCTTAACCTGGAGTTGGGCCGTCAACGCAACAACCTCGAGCTGATCGCTTCCGAGAACATCGTCAGCGAGGCCGTTATGCAAGCGATGGGAACGGTTCTGACGAACAAGTATGCGGAAGGCTACCCGGGCAAGCGCTACTACGGCGGCTGCGAGTACGTCGACATTCCGGAGGAGATCGCGCGCAGCCGTGCGAAGGAGCTGTTCGGCGCGGAGCATGCGAACGTTCAGCCGCACTCCGGCGCGCAAGCGAACCTGGCCGTCTACCTGGCGGTGCTGAAGCCGGGCGACACGGTGCTCGGCATGAACCTCGCGCACGGCGGTCACCTGACGCACGGCAGCCCGGTCAACGCGTCCGGCCTGCTCTATAACTTCGTCGCTTACGGCGTGAACGAGCAGACGTTCCGCATCGACTACGACGAGGTTCGCAAGCTGGCCTTCAAGCATCGCCCTCGCTTGATCGTTGCCGGCGCCAGCGCCTATCCGCGCACGATCGACTTCGAAGCGCTTGGCCGGATTGCTCAAGACGTCGGCGCTCTCTTCATGGTGGACATGGCCCACATCGCGGGCCTCGTCGCCGGCGGCCAGCACCCGAGCCCGGTGCCGCATGCGCACTTCGTCACGACGACGACGCACAAGACGCTGCGCGGACCGCGCGGCGGCCTCATCCTGTGCCGTCAGCCTTGGGCGGCTGCGATCGACAAGGCTGTGTTCCCGGGGACGCAGGGCGGCCCGCTGATGCACGTGATCGCCTCGAAGGCGGTCGCTCTCGGCGAAGCGCTGCAGCCTTCGTTCAAGGACTACGCGGCTAACGTCGTGAACAACGCGAAGGTGCTGGCCGATACGCTGCTGGCGGAAGGCTTGAACCTCGTCTCCGGCGGCACGGACAACCACCTGATGCTGATCGACACGCGCAACCTGGGCATTACCGGCAAGGAAGCCGAGCACGTGCTCGACTCCGTCGGCATCACGGTCAACAAGAACGCGATCCCTTACGACCCGACGAGCCCGTTCGTGACGAGCGGCGTCCGGATCGGCACGCCGGCCGTTACTTCCCGCGGCATGGATGCGGAAGCGATGAAGACGATCGGCAAGGTGATCGCCCTTACGCTGAAGAACTCCAAGGACGAAGCGGTGCTGGCGCAAGCCCGCGGCATGGTCAGCGCGCTCAGCGACCAATTCCCGCTGTACCCGGGCCTGTCCTACTAAGCACGGAGGCTCCGGCTTCCGCGCTGCCCGGTGCAAGTCGCAAGCCCTCTCGTCCGCCTTCGAGGCGCGCCGGAGGGCTTGTTTATTTGCTTGTGCCTGCTTGTGCCGTGGACGGGAGTCGTCGATGCCGGGAGGGGCCGAGAGATTTATGTGAAATTTCACATTCGCACCGCTCGACAACGGGCAGTTTGGACGATTTTATGCGAAAAATCACATTCATGAAGGGAATTCCGGCCCGAATTCCCGCATGTATGCGAAAAACCACATAAAACACCGAGATTCCCGCCAATCCAAGCAGATGAATGTGAAAATTCATATAAAAATGCAAAACCGACGGATCAGGTACCGCGAATAGGGAAGCGGGGCGAATAAAGGAGCGAAAAGAGGGTAATTAGAGTTGGGGAGGAGCGGCGGAGCAAGTCACAGAATGGGGCTGGAAAGAATATGCTGGCTAAGCGAGGCGAATTTGGAATTGACGCTGACGTTTAGCTAAAGGTATACTAAGATTACGCTTAATTCCGGACACTCTTGTCCGGAAGCGGGGGAACCAATCTTAGGGGCGAATTGCAGCTTGCTTCGGCAAGCGCATAGGGGACCATCTGACCCGAGCCCGTCAGCTAACCTCGTAGGCAGTAGATGGGTCAATAATCTCATTTAATCAACTTCATTGACCCTGTTAACGGGTCTTTTCTGTTTTCTTAGGACCCTATGCCGGCTAAGCGCACGAATGCCCTGCCGTACGGGGTCTTTTTTAACCCCTTTGGCGTAGATGCGGGGCGAACGACATTCCATTGGACAAGGAGGAGGATGCAGGATGACATGTCCACACGATTTTGTCCAGAACGAGCTTGGGGAGAGCGTAGGCGAGTTCGAGCCCGGCATGATCGATTCGCGGGGAGTCGAGGCGCCTGAACGGTGGTTGGGGGCGGTTCGATCCGGGGACCTGCCGGTGCCGGACAGGGAGCCCGTTCCTTATCTCCATGTCAATCGGTCCACGGTGCTCCTGCGGAACCTGGCGAGGGCGGACCTGACCGACGCATTGTCCTACATTCGCGACAGCGACTTGATCAACCACGTGCATCTGGCGACCGCAGACTGCTTCAAGCTCCCGGCAGGGAGGCTGGAGGAGATCGTGACCTCGCTGAGGCGCATCGATCATGTCCAGATGATCCGGCTGCACTCCCGCGCCCCGATCGACGACCCGGCGCTCATTGTCGGCAACAGGAAGCTGCTCGAGTTGATCGGACGTTATTCGTACCCCGGCAAGAGCATCTATCTGATGCTGAAGATCAGGCATCCGCAGGAGATCTCGCAGGCTGTGACGGAAGCGTTCCGCGCCCTTCACGAAGCGGGAGCCAACCTGATCGCGGAGATCCCGATGGAGCCGGGGGAGAACGACAGCACCGAAGTGTTGACCGAGCTGACGCAACTGCTTGCCGCGGCCGGCGTCATTCCCTATCAGTTTATTCTGGAGAAGCCGGCTCCCGGCCAAGAGAAGCAGGCGATCGGGCTCGAGCAGGCTTATCGCTTGACGGAAGCGGTGAAGACGGGAGCGACAGGCCTCGGAAGAAGAATTCGACTGTCGCTTGTTCGCCCGGACGGGCTGATGGAGATTCTCGCCGTCGAGAACGGCAAGGCATACGTCAAGTGGCATTCTTCCCCGGACGAGGTCAGCGGCCGCTTCCTTATCGCGGATATGCGGAGGACCTCGCTCTGGGCGGAGGAATGGGAGCTCGAAGCGGAGAGCGGGGACGAATCGACTTCTCCGCCGCGGAAGCTGGTGGCTGACATCAGCATCGGTTCGGGATACATGCCCAGCAACAAGTCTTACCTGAAGAAGCCGCATGAAATTCCCGATTGAGGCGGATGCTAGTCAGCGGAGCCTTGATTCGGCAACGAGCAGAACTCCCTCGGCCTCCATGGCGGGGGAGTTCATTTGATTGAAACCCTGGCGGCTTCTGCAGCGTATTAAGTGTATAAGAACGGGGAACAACCCCACAGGGAGGAATTTAACGATGTCTATCTTCAAGAGGCTTCGCGACCTGACCATGTCCAATGTGAACGCGTTAATCGATAAAGCGGAAGATCCGATCAAGATGACGGATCAATATCTGCGGGATATGCAGGAGGATCTGGAGGAAGCGGAGAAGGCGGTCGCCGCGCAGATCGCGCTCGAGAAGAGGTTCAAGCAACTGTACGAGGAGCAAGCGGCTCTCGTCCAGAAGCGCGACGAGCAGGCGAATCTCGCCGCCCAGAACAAGAACATCGACTTGGCGCGGCGCGCGCTGGAAGAGAAGAAGGGCGCCGAGCAGAAAGCTGCCGAATACAAGGCGAGCTGGGATCAGAACAAGGCGGCTGCGGATCGGCTGCGCGAGAAGCTCGACGAGATGCGCAGGCAGTTCACCGAGCTGAAGAACAAGCGGGAGACGCTTGTGGCGCGCGCGAACGCCGCGAAGGCGCAATCCGAGATCAACAAGGCGATGTCGGGCTTCGGTTCCGATTCCGCGATGTCGGGCCTGAAGCGGATGGAAGAGAAGGTGCTTCAGATGGAAGCCCACGCGGAAGCGACCGATGAATTGAACGGCGCGAAGGGCAAGTCGCTCGACCAAGAGTTCGAGGCGCTGGGCAAGGACAAGGCGGTCGAGGACGAACTGGCCGCGCTGATGAAGAAGTACGAATCGTAAGCGGAATTGCGAATCGGAAGGCAATGCAATCAATTAAGGCACAATAAACTCAAGGCCAAGAAGAAGGATCATCCTCTCGGGGATGATCCTCTCTTGCCTTATGGCCGCTGACGAATGGTGACGGATGGCGCCGAGGCCGCTGCGCCGGGAGTCCGGATCAAGAGGTGGATGGCTGAGTCCGCGCAAGTCCGGCTCGCCGAAGACGAAGTTCGGCGGCTCGGGCCGAATCGCGAGACGGCGGTGAGCGAGAAGGGGGCGTGTCCAAACTTGGTGCGACCTGGATACCCCCCCTCGCATCCGCTAACGGTTGTCGCGCTGACCGCTAGTGCCCTGTCTCGCTTCGCCAAAGGGTGCCTTATCCCCTTGAATCAGTATCCTAATTAATGGAAATTCGTGGCCTGAACAGCAGGGATAAGGCACCCTTCTGGGAATACGGACAAGTGCCCGTGCCAGCTCATCTTGCCTCACCAGAACAATGAATCGGATTGCACCTGCAGATGGCAAAGGGATCGCCCTCTCCGAAGACGGAGAAGGCGATCCCTTTGCGGTTGCGGACAACCGTCAGATCAGCAGTGTGATGACGAGCAGCTCGTAGAGGACAAGCGTCGTGATGGCAGCGGCGGAATACGGGTTGAAGAAGCGCTGCCCGTATGGCGTCTGGGCTTGCTGAACCGCCAACTGCAGATGACAGCCGTCCGTGCCGAGCAGGATGCCGTCATAGATGTGGCCGTCGATCGTCTGGATGCGGACCGGTCGGTTGAGATGCTTGCCGCACAGCTCGGCAAGCTTGCGGCGGGTGCTCTTCACCTGATCGGTCCAGGGGCTTGCGGCTTGATAGAGAACCGTCTGGCCGGGGGTTCCGCTCGGACTGGCTTGCATGGGCATTCCTCCACATTCCTTCATGGGTTATTGCCCTTAGGATATGCGTTGGCCCGGCGAAACGTGAGCGCCTGCCAGCTCTCGGCTCGGCTATTCTCCTTCGGCCAGGCCGGGAAGGCGGGAGGCGAGAGGCGCCGTGGAGGCGCGCACGGTCAGCGACGGCGACAGCACGAGCCGCTCGCGTTCGGCCCCGCGGCCCTCCGCCGCCTGAACGAGCAGCCTGACGACGGATTGGCCCATCCGTTCGATCGGCTGGGCGACCG
The DNA here is from genome assembly GCF_004801405.1 of Cohnella fermenti. Classification (GTDB taxonomy): domain Bacteria; phylum Bacillota; class Bacilli; order Paenibacillales; family Paenibacillaceae; genus Cohnella; species Cohnella fermenti. The sequence continues at coordinate 38,986 of NZ_SSOB01000002.1, read as the reverse complement.
TCGTCAGCGGCGGATCGGTGACGGAGGCGAGAATCGTGTCGTCGAAGCCGACGACCGAGCAATCGGCCGGGACGCGCAGGCCGAGCTCCTTGGCGGCCTGAATGAAGCCGATGGCGATCAGGTCGTTGCAGCAGAAGACGGCGGTCGGCCGGTCCGGCTCCTGCAGCAGCCGCAGCCCTTGAAGCCGGCCTTCGCGGATGCCGCCGGCGCGAACAAGCTTGCCGAACGAAGGCAAGCCGGCCGCAAGCGCCGCGTCCCGGAAGCCGCGCACCCGCTCGCGGCTGCTGCTGACGGCTTCGCTCTCGGCGATGACGGCGAGGCGGCGATGGCCAAGAGCGAGCAGATGGCGAGCCGCGGAGACGCCGCCGGCATAGTCGTCGGAGACGACGGACGGGATGCCGGGGGCTTCCGGATACTCGCGCGAGACGAAGACGACGGGGATGGTGCGGTCGAGCAGCGGGCGAAGCGCGGACAGGTCGCCGACGCCGGTGCCGACGATGACGCCGTCGACGCCCTTCTGCCGCAGCAGCGCCGCGTAGCTCTCGACCTTGCGGTCCTGGTTGTCGGTGCTGCAGATGAACAGGCTGTAGCCGAGCAACTGGCCCTCGTCCTCCACCGCCCGCGCCAACTCGGCGAAGAACGGGTTGGAGATGTCGGGCACGAGCAGGCCGAGCGTAAACGTCTTCTTGCTCGTAAGCGCGGATGCGATGGCGCTCGGCTGATAGTTCATTCTCTCGATGATGCGGAGGATCTCTTCGCGCCGCTCCCGGCTGATCTTGCCCTTGCCGTTCAGTACGTGCGAGACGGTGGCGATCGACACTCCGGCTTCCTTGGCTACATCGTATATAGTCGCGCTCATATGCTCCGTGCCCCATTCCTAAACAACGAATTACCTTCATTATGCATGACTGTCAAAATCCGAAGCAACCCTTTATTTACGCTTTATTGACGCGAACTGGAAGGCGGATTCATCAGCCAGTCGTGATCCGGGTCGTTGCGGAACTTCCAGACGCGCTTCGGGCCGGCCATGACGTTCAGGTAGTACACGTCGTAGCCGGGAGGCGCGGAGACGGGGTGATAGCCCTTCGGCACGAGCACCGCTTCGCGGTCGCGCACGACCAGCGTCTCGTCGAGCGTGCGATCGTCGGTGTAGACGCGTTGGACCGCGAAGCCCTGCTCCGGATCGACGCGGAAGTAGTACGTCTCTTCCAGCAGCGATTCGTCCGGCAGCGCGTCTTGGTCGTGCTTGTGCGGCGGGTAGCTCGACCAGTGGCCGCCCGGCGTGAATACCTCCACGACGAGCAGGCTGTCGGCCGGCTCGCTCTCGGGCAGGATGTTGTGGACGAGCCGCGCCATGCTGCCGCTGCCGCGGTGCTCGACGCCGACGCTGTCCGGCCCGATCAGCCGGGCGGGACGACGCCCTTGCCTGTCTTCCGCCGCCTCCGCGCCGGGAGCCAGGCAGACGGCCAGCTCCAGCTCGGTCGCGGCGGTCACCTCATAACGATCCCCGGCGGGAACGTACACCGAATACGGCGGCGTCTTCTCGAATACGTTCATCCGCCCGCCGACGTGCGTCCAGCGCTCCTCTTTCGTTGCGATGTCCGCGCGGCCGGACAACAGCACGAGGCAGGCTTCCTGCCCGAGCGTCTCGCGCTCGAACGACTCTCCCGCCTTCAACCGGTACACCTCGAAGCCGACATACGTCCAGCCCGCCGATTCCGGCGTGATGGACAGCAAGCGGCCGTTCTCGTCCGGTGCCGGGTTCGGCGTCACAATCAGATTCGTCATGGCACAGCCCTCCAATTCAATTCGATTCGGTCATGCTCTTGTTCCCTAGTCGATCTCGCTCAAGCGGACCGGCCGGTTCAGCTCGACGGACCGCTTCGCGGCGTGCGCGATCCGCTCCGCCTGCAGGCCGTCGTTGCCATCGACCGGCAGCGGCAGGCCGCGCACGACGCTGTCCACGAACTGGCGCGTCTCCAGGGCGTACGCTTCGTTGTAGCGCTCGAGGAAGAAGTGCAGCGGCTTGTCGCGCACGATGCCGTTCGCATCGCTGACGACCGTCGTGTTCGGATAGTCGTTGTCCGCGGCGACGCTGCCCGCCGAGCCGAACGCCTCGACGCGCTGGTCGTAGCCGTAGACGGCGCGGCGGCTGTTGTCGATAACCGCGAGCGCGCCGCTCTCGAAGCGCAGCGTCGTGATCGCCGTGTCAATGTCCCCGTGCTCCGCGAACACCGGATCGACGAGCACGGCTCCATGCGCCGACACCTCCGTCACCTCGCTTCCGGACAGGAAGCGAGCCATGTCGAAGTCGTGGATCGCCATGTCCATGAACAGGCCGCCCGACACCTTGATGTAGTCCGGATGCGGAGGATTCGGGTCTCGGGACGTGATTTTCAGCAGATGGGGGTTGCCGATCCGTCCCTCCTGAATCAGCTCGCGCACACGTCGGAAGTTGTGGTCGAAGCGGCGGTTGAACCCGATCTGCAGCTTGACGTTCGCCTTCCGCACGGCTTCGAGCGCCTCCTGGGTGCGGCGATAGTCCATGCTGACCGGCTTCTCGCAGAAAATATGTTTGCCCGCCCCCGCAGCCTGAACGATCAGAGGAACGTGCGTGTCGGTGGAGGAGCAGATGAAGACGGCGTCGATGGCCGGGTCGTTCAGAATGTCGTCGCTATCGGTCGTGACGCGGGCGATGCCGCGCGCCGCCGCCCACTCCCGCAGCTCGTCTGCGGCGAACAGGTCGCTGATCGCGGCCAGCTTGACGTCCGGCAGGCGCAGCAGGTTGTCGGCGTGAATGCGGCCGATCCGCCCGGCGCCGATAATGCCGATTGTTAATTTGCTCATGATGTCGTTCCTCCTGCAATCTGTAGTGGGTTGGCCGCTTACCAGCGTGTCGTGACCATCTTCTTGCGCGTATAGAACTCGACGCCGTCCGTTCCGTTGGCATGCAGATCGCCGTAGAACGACTTCTTCCACCCCGAGAACGGGAAGAATGCCATCGGCGCCGGGACACCGAGGTTGATGCCGAGCATGCCGGCGTCGATCGTCTCGCGGAACTGGCGGACGCTGCCGCCGTCCTTCGTGAACAGGCAGGCGCCGTTGGCGAATTCGGACTCGTTGGCGATGGCAATCGCCTCGTCCAGCGAATTCGCCCGCATGACCGACAGCACCGGCGCGAAAATCTCGTCCTGCCAGATCTTCATCTCGCAGCTTACTTCATCGAACAGCGTCGGGCCGACGAAGTAGCCGCCGCCGCTTGCCGCCGCATCGAGACGGCCGTCCCGCACCAGCTTCGCGCCTTCCCGCTCGCCGGCTTCGATGTAGCCGACCGTGCGCTCCTTTTGCGGCTGGCGAATAACCGGCCCGAGGAAAACATCCTTCTCCATCCCGTTGCCGATCGTGATCGCATCCGCCGCCTGCTTCAGCTTCTCGACGAGCGCGTCGCCGATGTCGCCGACGGCAACGACGACGGAGCACGCCATGCAGCGTTCCCCGGCGGAGCCGAAGGCGGCGCTGACGATCTGGGTGACAGCGGCGTCGAGGTCGGCGTCCGGAAGGACGATCGAGTGGTTCTTCGCGCCGGCGAGCGCCTGCACGCGCTTGCCGTGGGCGGACGCGGTCTTGTACACGTACTCGGCGACCGGCTGCGAGCCGACGAACGAGACGGCGGCGATTCCCGGATGCTCGAGAATGCCGTTCACGACGTCATGCGCGCCGTGCACGATGCTGAGCACGCCTGCCGGCAGCCCGGCTTCGAGGAACAGTTGGGCTAGTCGTTCGGCGAGCAGCGGCGTGCGCTCCGACGGCTTGAGCACGAAGGCGTTGCCGCAGGCGATGGCCAGCGGGAACATCCAGCACGGCACCATCATCGGGAAGTTGAACGGCGTGATGCCCGAGGCGACGCCGATCGGGTAGCGGTACATGCCGGACTCCAGATTCGTGGCGATGTCCGGCAGCTGCTTGCCCATCATGAGCGAAGGCGCGCCCGCCGCGAATTCGACGCACTCGATGCCCCGCAGAACCTCTCCGTGCGCCTCCGTGTAGCTCTTGCCATTTTCCAGGGTGATGAGGGTTGCCAGTTCGTCCCAATGCTCCACCAGAAGCTGCTGATAACGGAAAAGAATCCGGGCGCGGCGGGGAACCGGCGTGCGGCTCCAGGAGGCGAACGCTTCGCGGGCGGCGGCGACGGCCTGGTCGACCTCCTCCTTCGAGGACATCGGGACGTAAGCGAGCACTTCCTCCGTTGCGGGATTGTAGACCGGCTCCGCACGGCCGGAAGCGGAAGGCACCCACTGGCCCCCGATCAGGTTGTTCAGCGTTCTTGGGTTCGTCATAGTTGTAATCTCCTCTCGGTTAGTTGGCGACAATCTCGCCGCGGTTGCAGCGTTCGATGTACTCGCGGACCTGGTCCGCCGTCGGCATGGCGTCGGAGCAGCTATGGCTGGAGATGACGATGCAGGCGGCCGCGCTGCCGAATTCCATGCTCGTCTCGATGGTCCAGCCCTGCGTCAGACCGTACAGGAAGCCCGCCGCGTACGAGTCCCCGGCGCCGAACGTCTTGACGACCTTCGCGGGGAAGCTGCGGGCGCGGTGCGAGGAGCCGATCTTCGTGTAAGCGATGGAGCCCTCCTTGCCGTGCTTGATGATGACAATCTGCGCGGAATGGTCGAACCACTTCGCCGCCGTGATGCGGTCGTCGCGCTCCGGATTCGCCTCGAACCGCTCCATCATGTCGAATTCCTCGCGCGTGCCCAGGATAATGTCGCACTTCTCCGCCGCCAGGTTGTAGTACGCCGCCGTCTCCTCGTCGGAAGCCCATGTGTACGGCCGGTAGTCGAGGTCGAAGGCGATGACGGCCCCGTGCCGCTTCGCGTAGTCGAGCGCCTGGAAGACGGCTTCGCGCGACGGGCTCTTGGCCAGCGCGGTTCCGGAGATGAGCAGCATGGACGCCCCGGCGATGAGCGCCTCCGGCACCTCGCTTGGCGCGAGCAGCAGGTCGGCGACGTTGTCCCGGTACATGAGGATGCTGCAGTCCGACGGGCTTCTGATCTCGGTGAACGCCAGCCCCGTGACCGCCCCGGTCGTGTCGACACCGACGGCCGAAGAGTCGATGCCCTCCTTGTCGAGGTACCGCGCGATGAAGCGGCCCATCTGATCGTTCGCCACCTTGCCGATGAAGCCGGTGCGCAGGCCGAGGCGGGACAGGCCGATGCAGATGTTGGCGGGCGAGCCGCCGACGTACTTCGTGAACGTCATCGTGTCCTCCATGGGACGGTTGATCTCGTTCGCGTTCAGGTCGATGCACAGCCGCCCGATCGCAACGAAGTCCAGAGCCTTGCCGGTTGGGAAAATAATCGGATTCATGAGAGCCGATGCTCCTTTCTCCGCCTGTTCAGGCGTGTTGACGAATGAACTGCAGCGAGCGGAGGGCGTAGTCGTACGGCGGATGTTCGGCGGGGTCCTGCTCGCCCTCGAGCATCGCCCAACCGGCATAGCCGCGGGCGGTCAGTTCGGCGAGAATCGGCGGGAAGTCGATATTCCCGTCGCCCGGCACGGTGAACACGCCCTTGCGGATGCAGGTGACGAAGTCGGCCTGCTCGGCCCGCGCTTCGGCCAGGACAGGCAGGCGAACGTCCTTCAGGTGGACGTAGCCGATCCGGCCGTAATGCTTGCGCAGCAGGGCGAGCGGGTCGGCGCCGCCGTACAGCGCGTGCCCGGTGTCGTACAGCAGCCAGACAAGCGACGGATCGGTCAGCTCCAGCAGCCGATCGATCTCCTCCGGCGATTCGACGACGGTGCCGCCGTGGTGGTGGTACGTCAGCTTCAGGCCGTACTCCTGCGCGATCCGGCCGGCCGCGTTCAGCCCTGCGGCAAGCGACTGCCAGCCGGTCTCGTCCAGCCGGAGGACGACCTTCTCGTGGGGCGTGCGGCGCGGGTCGAAGTGGAGGGAGCCGCCGACCTCCGCCGTGCTGACGACCTCCGCGCCCAGCTCGCTCAGGAAGGCGCAGTGCTCGCGGTAGGCGGCGAGCTCGCGTTCGCGGTATTCCGGCGCGGAGAACAGCACGGACTTCCACTGCGAGACGAGCCGGATGTCGCGGGAGTTCAGCTCCTCGCGGAGCAGCGCGCGGTCCTGCGGGTACTTGCGGCCCATCTCGGTGCCGGTCAGCCCGAGACGGCGGATGTCGTCGAGAATGGTCTGGTACGTCGTATCGGCGCCGTGCTCGCGGACGTCCTCGCCGACCCAGTTGATCGGGTGGATGCCGAGCTTGAAGGTTAAGTTGTCGGACATGGGAATCCCTCCTGTAGGAGTTGCTGTTGTGTGTGATGCCGGGTAATGTCGGCTTGCGAGCGCAGGCGGCTACCGAATGGTCAGCTTGGAGGCGGCTTCGGTCATCGCTTCCTCCCGCTTGCGCGCTTCGTTCACCTTCGGGCTGACGGACACCTCGGGCACGTCGACGCGCCACCACGATTCGTAGTCGCCCGTGTTCGTTCCCGCGAGCACCTTGACCTCGATCAGCGTCGACTTCGTTCCTTCGCGCGCCTTAAGCAGCGCCTCGCGGAGCTCCTCTGCCGTGCGGGCGGTGTACGCGTCGGCGCCAAGGCTGCGCGCATGGGCGGCGAAGTCGATCGGCAGGCTGTCGCCGTCGAGGCGGCCGCTTGCCGGGCTGCGGTAGCGGAACTCGTTGCCGAAGCCGTCGCTGCCGCGGCTGCGCTGCAGGTTGTGGATGCATTGGAAGCCGCTGTTGTCGAGGAGCACGACGGTTATTTTCACCCCTTCCTGCAGGCTGGTGACAAGCTCGGAATGAAGCATCAGGTAGCTGCCGTCGCCGACGAGCGCGTAGACGTTCCGGTCCGGCTCGGCCAGCGCCGCGCCGAAGGCGCCGCTCACCTCGTAGCCCATGCAGGAGAAGCCGTACTCCATGTGGTACGTTCCCGGCTCGGCCGGTCGCCATACGCGGTGCAGGTCGCCCGGCAGGCTGCCGGCAGCGCAGACGATGACGTCCGAAGGGAGCAGCGTCTCGTTCAGCACGCCGAGCGCCCTCGTCTGCGTCAGGCCCGCTGCCGATTCGAGCGCGTAGAGCCGGTCGACCTCGCGGTTCCATTCGTCCTTGAGCGCGGCGATCTCGCCGTCCGCGTAGCCGCTCCAATAGTTTGCTTCGGCAAGGGAGGCGGAGAGGGCGTGAAGCGCTTCGAGCGCATCGCCGACAACGGCTGTGCCTGCCAGCTTGGCCGCGTCCGCCGCGTTCGCGTTCAGGTTGACGAACCGGACGCCGGCGTTGGCGAATGCGGACTTCGAAGCCGTCGTGAAGTCGGAGTAACGGGTGCCGATGCCGATGATGACGTCGGCTTCCCGAGCCGCGCGGTTGGCGGCAAGCGTGCCGGTCGTGCCGACTCCTCCGAGGTTCAGCGGGTGGTTCCAGGGCAGGACGCTTTTGCCGGCTTGGGTCTCCGCGACCGGAATGCCGAAGGCGGAGGCGAACGAAGCCAGCGCTTCCGTCGCGCCGCTATAATGCACGCCGCCCCCGGCGACGATCAGCGGCTTCCGGCCGGACGCGATGGCCTCTGCGGCGCGGCGGACGGCGCCTTCGGCCGGGGGACGCCGGTCGACGATGTGCACCCGCTTGCGGAAGAACGCCTCCGGGTAGTCGAACGCTTCGGTCTGCGTGTCCTGCGGCAGCGCCAGCGTGACCGCTCCGGTGTCGGCCGGATCGGTCAGCACCCGCATCGCTTGCAGCGCCGCGGTCATCAACTGCTCGGGACGGACGATCCGGTCCCAGTAGCGGCTGACCGGGCGGAACGCGTCCGTCGCGGCGACGGTGTAGTCGCCGGGCACCTCGAGCTGCTGCAGCACCGGGTCCGGCTGGCGGCTGGCGAAGTTGTCGCCGGGCAGCAGCAGCAGCGGGATGCGGTTGACGGTCGCGGTCGCGGCGGCCGTCACCATGTTGAGCGCGCCCGGCCCGATGGACGACGTGCAGGCCCAGATCTGGCGGCGGCGCTTCTGCTTCGCGTAGGCGGTGGCGGCGTGGGCCATCCCTTGCTCGTTCTTGCCTTGGACGAAGGCAAGCTCGCCGGGGCTGCGCTCCAGCGCCTCGCCGATGCCGGCGACGTTGCCATGGCCGAAGATGCCCATGACGCCCTTCACGAATTTGGTCTCCTCGCCGTCGATGGAGATGTACTGGTTATCCAGGAACTTCAGCAGCGCTTGCGCCATGGTCAATCGAATCGTGGTCATCGTTCCGTTCCTCTCCTTTGTGGAATCTTCTGCGAAATCCAGTATTCCGGAACCCGGCAAATGAATTAAGCGCTTAACTGCGCGCGGGGGTCCCTGGGGGTGCTATCGTCGTGCAATCTCGTGCTATCGTGATGCTGTCGTCGTGTCAACGTCATGCTATCTTGATGCGGGATGGCAGGCTGCAGCCGTGCCATTGGCATGTGTCTGGCATGCTGTCGTCGTGTCATCATCATGCGGATGACATGGCTTGCAAGAGTATGCGTGTGCCCAGTGCGATTGCGTGCGAGCCCGAGTCCGAATGCTGCGACATAATGTGCGAGTGGTGCGAGACTATCTGCGTTTGCGGCACAATCGTATGTTTTTAGTGTGAGAGCGGCGATCGACGGGAGCGAGACGGCGTGCGGGCGGCGTTCAAGCGAGGTTGAAGCCCTTCTCACGGCCCCTTGGCAGATACAATCGTCGCTCGCCCGCTTCCGCGGCCCGCGCATGGTCGCTTTTATGCGAAAAACCACATTCATTCCGCCCAAAACGGCTCCCGGCAGCAAATGAATGTGAAAAACCGCATATAATCGCCCTCCGGCGCCCGCACATGACCGCTTTTATGCGAAAAACCACATTCATTCCGCCAAAAGCGGCTCCCGGCAGCAAATGAACGTGAAAAACCGCATATAATCACCCTCCGGCGCCCGCGCCCGCCCGTTTTTATGCGACCATCATCGGCTCCGTACGCCTGCCAAGGAATTCTTCAGCAGATGGACCTCGACGCCGGCGAGAATGACGATGCCGATGCCGTGGTTGTCGTTGACGACCGTGCGAAGCTCATGCATGTAGTAGTCCGGAGAGAAGGAGTAGCGCGATCCGCTGCAGACGCCGTGAACGTTGCCTTGGCGATCGATTGCGTTGGAGGCGAGTCCTCGCCAGGCGCGGATTGCCGCGTCCGCGAACGTTCTCTCCTCGGCGTTCCACTCTCCGCCGCCCGGGGCGCCGCCGGAGCGGAACCAGCCGAACCGGACGCCGCGCGCGAAGGAGTAGGCGAACATCGCGGTGCAGGAAGCTTCCTCGTAGGCTTCCGGCTCGTTCAGCACCTGCCGCCACAGGCCGGACTCTCCTTGCAGGGCGAGCACGCCTTCGGCCATCGTGCGGAAGAAGTCGAGCAGCGCTTCGCGGTCGGGATGCTCCTCCGGCAGCTTCTCAAGCAGCTCCGTCAGCGAGAACAGCACCCAGCCGTTGCCGCGGCCCCAAGGAACGCGGGTCGCTCTGCCGTACTTGAAGTCGAAGACGTGGGACATGATGCGCCAGTCTTCCATGAACAAGCAGCGGCGATAGTGCAGGAACTGCCGGGCCGATTCGTCGATCGCTTCCGGCGAGCCGGTGAGCCGCGAGTAACGGGCCAGGAACGGTCCGCTCATGTACAGGTCGTCGGCCCACATCGTATCGTCGAAGTATTCGCCGGGGCTGCGGCGGTAGAAGGCTCCGTCCTCGCGGCGCTCCAGCTTGCGCAGCATGAATTCGGCGATGACGTCGGCGATGCGCCGCGCGGCCCGGTCCGCGGATACGGCATAAGCGTCAAGTCCGAACTCCGCGGCATTGCCCGCCCCTGCGTTCGATCCGCCGTTCGCCGCACCCGTCTCCGACAATCCCGCCTCCGCATTCCCGCCGCTGCCTGCCGCCGAATCGGAGCCGCCGGAGGAGCCGGACAAGGCTTCCAGCATGGCCGAGCCGAACGAGCCGCAGTTGTCGAGCATCCGCATCAGCACGAGCTGCTGGTTGACGGAAGGGAAGCCGTAGGCGTCGCGATCCCACAGGGAATAGTCGTACATTCCCGTGCAACTGCGGATGTGGCTGCGCGCGTATTCGGCCCACTCGGGGCGGTTCAGCGCGCCGGCCGCGCGGAGCAGGCCGTACATCGTGACGCCGAGCGGATAGTCCCAGCGGCCGTAGTTGGTGGCGGCGCCGGTCGTCCACTTGTTGCTTAGCATCGCATTCTCGTAGGTAGGGCGAACCCGGCCGCCGGGGGCGTCCGTTCTCCACGAGGTGCCGCCCCCTTGGAGAAACATCCCCGAAGAGCAGACGGAGGAGGGCTCGAGAGAGACGTCAGGTTCGATCGGTCCGGCGTACAGCCAGGTGCCGTCATAGCCGTGCACCGCCAGCGGGCAGCGGAAGCGAAGCGGTCCGTCCGCCGCGATCGCTTCCAGCTCGAAGCCCCAGCCGTCCGCGCCGGCAGAGGCACGAACGAGGAGGGAGCCGGACGCGCCGACGGCCAGCGGTTCCGTCCGGAAGTTGCCGGCTCCGTCCAGGCGGGCGACGGGCTTGCCGTCCAGCCAGACCGTCGCCGCGCCGCGCGAGCTGCCTTGCAGAACGACGCTTGCCGCCCCAAGCGGCTCGAGCGCCGTCCAGCCGAAGGCGTCCGCCGGCCGGGAAGCCGGGGCGCCGAAGACGCGCTCCAGGTTCGGAAGCGTCGCTTCCCGCTCCGTCCACCGGGTCCTCGGCAGCCAGTCGAGGCCGCTGGCCGCCTCCGGCAGCGAGCTGTCGGGGAAGCGGCCGTTCGCTCCGAAGCGACTCTTCGGAACCGGAGCCGAGACGACCCAGCCCGCGCTTCCGGTCCGGTCTGCGAACGGAGCGAGCACGTTCAGGATGCGAACCTTCGCCTCGTCGGCGCCGAAGCGGCAGCCGAAGCCGGCCGGCGTCCGCCTGACCTCGAGCAGCAGCTCGTTCCAGCCTTGGCGGAACAGCAGCGGCACGACGACGCGGGCATCGGGCTTCATCTCGTCCACGACGCCGGAGCGGTAGAGGAGCTCGCCGTTCAAGTACAGGACGGTCGGGCCGAGCGGCTCGAGCAGGCTGTCGATCGACCGTTCGCCATCGCTCCAGACAAGGGAGAACGCGTAAGCGTAGTGGCCCATCTCCGCCTGCGGCAGACGAGAGCTTAGATCAAGGTCGTACAGCCCTTCGCCGTTCTGCAGGATGCCGTCCGCGCAGAAGCTGCGGGCGGCGAACGGAAGCGGCGGGTTGGCGCCGATGTACCGGTTCGCCAGCAGCTCCAGAATGCGCCGCTCATCCTCGCCGAACGCGGCGCGGGCGCTCTCGCGGGGATCGAAGGATGCGGTCATCGGTCAGCGCCTCCTTGCGTGCCCTCGGGGGACATCCGGATTCGGAACGTGCGATCGAACGGAGTGAGCAGATTAACGACAAGAGCCTGGCAGCCGGAAGGGAGCTCGGCGTTCCGCAGCGACCGGGCCCGATGCTCGAAGGCGGCGCCCGTCAGCTCGAACCCGTCGTCGCCGGAAGAGAAGCGGACGGTGCCGTCCTTCCAGAACTGAGTTCCTTTTACAGCGTTGTCTCTCGTTTCGTTGTTGGCGGTGTTTTCCTCTCCGATGGTCTTAATGGGCTCCAGAACGCCGCCGGAGAACGAGCCGTCCTGGCCGAACAGGAACGACACCTGCGTCACGACCGGCTCGGGAGTCGGGCAATGCAGCCGCAGGGTCCAGCCGTCTTGCTCGCGGATCAGTTCGGCGTCCACGCGATGCTCCTGAAGGTGGGTCGTCTCCCGAAGCTGGTGCGGAAGCAGGTACCACGGACTGACCTCGCCCGAAGCGGAGGCGGGAAGGCTGGCGGTCGGGACCGGGCCGTAGTAGCCCTTCGTCTCCGTTCCGGTCAGCCGATACCCTTCGTCGCCCGCCTCCAAGCGGTTCATCCGCACGAAGCCCGGCTCGAAGTTCGAGCCAATCAGAATGCCGAGCAGATGCGCCGAGCCGCGGCGGAGCGCGAAGAAGGAATTCGTCTCGGCCATGACGGTCAGGCTTGTGCTGCCGCTTCGCTCGCGGGCGACCGGCGCTCCGAATTCGGGATGCAGGCGGCTGTGGTAGATACGGCCTCCGTGCCCGGCGTTCGCCATCTCGGCCAGATACGCCTCGCGAGGGAAGTCGCGGTTGAGCACGACCCGGTACTCCGTCGGCAGAGAGCCGGGCTCGACGGCCTGCTCCCGCCACTCCGGATGGAGCAGGAAGCCGAGCAGGGCGTTGTTGTTGGCCGATCCCGGGTTGTCGAGCGCTTCCCCGGCCAGCTCGGCGAGCGCGGCGAAGAACGGATCGCGGTCGCGGTGCGCAAGCGCTGCGGCGGCGGGCAGATAGCCTTGCAGATCGTGGCGATGGCCGAAGTCCTGCCGCCCGGAGTAGTCGGTGACGACTTCCCCGTCGGGGTGGACGAGGTAAGCCATCATCCGCAGGTTGCGGCGGACCGGTTCGAGCAGCTCCGGCTTGCCGAGCAGGTCGGCGGCATGCAGCAGCATGATGTCGCTGACGCCGTTGTAGATGCCGTTGCTGCGCTCGGTCCACTCGCCGTCCGGCGTAAGGTCCATTCCTTCCGCCAGCCATTGCTCGGCGCGGGCGAGGAAGCCGGGCCGTCCGGTCAGCCGGTACAGGAAGCCGAGGGCGGCCGACAGCACCCAGCGGTGGTTCGGCGTATGGCAGCCTCCGGTCAGCAGCGCCGGAGCGGTCCGCTCCAGGAAGAGGCGGATGCTCGCGATCGCATCCGCGAGCGGCGGCCACGGTTGGCGCTCGAGCAGTTCGAGCGTCTGGGCCAGCCCGACGACGACGAACGCCGTGTCGGGGGGCGAGTGGAGGTTCGTCCAGCCGGGGGAGATCGTCCCGTCGGCGTGCTGCATTCGCAGCATGAACGAGGCGGCCAACTCCAGGCGGCCGAGCAGTTCGTCATCGCGGTAATGCTTCGATTCCGGAGCGGAGAGGGCGCATGCCCAGACCGTCATGATCATCGCGGTTCCCGTGTGGGTCGGCCACGCAATGCCGTTGTCCGGATCGCAGACGCCGCCGCAGAAGCGGCTGCTGTCGTCCGTGTCTTGCCAAGCGATGCCGGCGTCCGTCCAATGGTCGTTGACGGAGATCAGCTTATCGTACAGGTACATGTCCAGTCATCCTCTCTGACTTGCTGACTTGCCAGTGCTGCTTATTCCTCTGCGGAGCGGCGGATGGAAGCGATCTCCCGCTGGATGCGGGCCGGAATCTCTTCCAGCAGCGCGGACCAGGGCACGAACAGCTCCTTCCGCTCGCCGAGCTCATAGGGGAGGAACGAATAAGCGGGCGAGAAGCGGAATCGGGAGCGGATATGCTCCCTGACAAGCCGCTGCGCGTCTTCGTCCGCCATGAGGCGGCGCACCGGGTCGCTGCCGAGCCAGTCGGGGGCGGTCAATCCGTCCCGCCCCGCTTCCGCATCCGTGCACTCGTCCGCGTCCGGCAGCAGCCGGAACAGCAGGGGCAGCGGAGCGAAGGCGTGCTTGCCGGGCTGGGAGTAGATCGTGAGCCGGTCGCCTTCCAGATTGGAGCGGTCCGGCAGCAGCGCCTTCAGGTAACGGCCGTGGAAGCTGGCCTCCGCGTCCGCTACGGTGCCGTCCTTGCGCAGCATCACCCAGACGTGCTCCAGCTCATAGAGATGCTGGATGTCATAGTCCCAATAGATCGCGTATTCCAGCACGCGTTCGATCTCGCGGCCGGAGAGTCGCATCGTCCGCCGGAACGAGGGCGACGCCTCGCCGTCGCGCAGCTCGGAGACGCCGATGCGAACCGGGAAGAACGGCTCGCGCTCGTCGAACATCAGCCGGGGGGCGTAGCGCAGCCAGTCGTCCACCCGAGCCTCTATCCGACCGTCCGCCCGACCCTCGGTCCGGTCGCCTGTTCGAGCATCCTGCCCGACCTCCGCGCCCGTCCGCTCGCTCATCCGCTCATCCTTCCGTTCTCGTGTCCCCGCTTTATTTTCCGCCCATTCGTTCGTGTGTGCGTCCTTCATCGGCTACGCTCCCAGACCGGCCAGCTTCTGCAGCAGCAGGTCATGGCTCGCCTCGATCTCCTCCGGCTTGCAGGCGGCCTTCAGCTCGTACACCTTGACCGGGGCGGCGGCGATGATCGGAAGGAAGCGGTCGAAGTACGCCATGTCGCCGCTGTGCACATACGGGCAATAGTGGTCCGACAGGCCGACCGTCTCGTGAATGTGAATGCCGACGACGCGATCCTTGATGAGCTCGATGTCGGCGGCGTTGTCGTACAGGCCCATCCGCTCCATCATCATGCCGTGCCCGAAGTCGTACCAGAGGCCGACGGGCGCGTCCGGCAGCCGGTCGAAAACCTTGCGAGCCTCGCGCAGAGTCGGCATCTGATAGCAGCGGGAACGGGTCTCGATACCGAGCGAGACGTCCCAGCCCTTGGCGGCGATGCGGTCGCACGCTTCCTCGAGACTGTCGCCGATCCGGCGCAGGTACGTGCCGCTCAGCGCTTCGCGCCGCTCCAGCATCTCTTGCCATCGGCTCCGATAGGCCGGGGAGTCGACGCCGTGCTCGTGATAGATTCCCTTCAGCTCGTGATCGATGTTGTGCTCGAACGGAACCTCACCCGGGTGAACGACGACGGCTTTGGCGCCGTAGCGATGAGCATATTCGGCCGAGCGCACGAGCAGGTCGATGGCCTTGTTGCGGCGCTCCGCATCCTCGAAGCCGAGCAGAACCGAGTCGGTGCCGTAATCGGGATCGGGAACGTGCGGGAACGTGTTGTGAACGCTCGAGACGCCGATCTTCCCGTGTTCGATCATCGGCTCTATCGTCTCCAGCAGCTGTTCGGTCACATTATAGTTAAGCTCGACGTAGCGGAAGCCAAGCTCGCGAATCTCGTCGATCATGCCGCTTCCGATCGGGTGGCGCTTAATGTTCCAGCAGGTCGAGAACGAATACTCTCCTTTGTCCTTGCCCATGACGGTTCTCCTTTGATGGGGATAGATTGTTATTAAGATGAACTAGGGATTTCAGCGAACGCGCCCGTTTCGATGTCCATGCAATGAACGAGAACTGGTGCGACGAGAGCGGACGGCTTGGCGCCCGGGCTTGAATTGTAGTCGGAATTTCGTGCTTATTTGTTTGCTTTAGGCGTGGGTGGCGAGATATAGTCGAAAATTCATGCTTATTTGTTTGTTGCGGAGGCGGGGCGCGAATTGTGATCGAAATTTCGTGTTTATTCGTTTATTTGGGGCGTGGGGCGCGAAATATAGTCGAAATCTCGTGCTTATTCGCTCGATCCGGCCGACGGACCGGCAGGTCCGCCCGAACGAGCCCGGCCCAACAGCCGCAGCCTGACCAGCCATAGCCAACCAGCCGCAGCCAACCAACTTCAACCAGTTTTCAACCAAACCAGCCGCTGCCCAACAAGCCTCCAGCCAACCAACCTCAGCCAACCAACCTCAGCCAACCAACCTCAGCCAACCAGCCGCAGCCAACCAACCTCAGCCAACCAACCTCAGCCAACCCGGACGGACGAAGCCGAGAGGAAGCGGGCGGCTTCCTCTCGTTATCCCTTCACCGCGCCGAGCATGACGCCGTTGACGAAGTACCGCTGCAGCCACGGGTATACGAGCAGGATCGGCACCGTAGCGAAGATGACGCTGGCGGCCTTCAAGCTCTCCGGCTGGAGCAGTTGCGTCCCGTTGGCTCCTTCGAGCTGCATCAGGTCGCTGACCATGTTGTTCTGCACGAGCTGGTACAGCTTGAGCTGGAGCGGGTACAGCTCCGGGCTGGTGATGTACATGAGCGTATCCTGGAAGCCGTTCCACCGTCCAACCGCGTAGAAAAGACTGAGGGTCGCGATAACCGGCATGGACAGAGGAATGATCAGGCTGAACAGCGAGCGGAAGTACGAGCTTCCGTCGATCTCCGCCGATTCCTCCAGGCTGTCCGGGATGTTCTGGATAAACGTGATCAGGATGATCAGATAGAACGGGCTGATCAGGCCGGGCAGCACAAGCGCCCAGATGCTGTCGAGAATGTGCAGATTGCGAACAAGAATGTATTCCGGAATGATGCCGCCGCTGAAGAACATCGTGATGATGATGAAGAACATGACGAACTTGCGGCCCTTCAGCTTCATCTTCGACAGCGGGTAGGCCGCGGCGAGCGACATCGTCATGCAGAACACCGTGAACAGGACGGTGAGCAGAACGGTGAAGCCGAGCGACTTGATCATCGACATATCGGTGATGACCTGCTTGTAGGAGTTCCAGTTAAGCCCGATCGGCAGCAGGCTCACTTCGCCGGAGTTGATGGCGCGGGTCGAGCTGAGCGAGATCGCGATGATGTGCACGAACGGAGCCAGGCACAGCAGGACTAGCAGGAACAGGATGATCATATTGACCGTATCGAACAGACGGCCTCCTTGACGAGCGTTCATGGCTTATGCTCCTTTCCGTAATTCGATAGCTTCCCGGATGCCGCATTCCTCTACAGAATGCTCTGATCCGCCAGCTTCTTGGAGACGTAATTGGACCCGAGGACGAACACGAGGCCGACAACGGCCTGGAACAAGCCGACGACGGTTGCCAATGTATATTGGCCGGACTCCAAGCCGACCCGGTAAACGAACGTACTGAGGACGTCGGAATATTCGCGTACGGTGGTGTTGCCGATAATATACGGACGGTCGAAGCCGATCGAGATCATGTGCCCGATGTTGATGATCAGCAGGGTCACGATGGTCGGCTTAAGGCTTGGAAGCGTGATGCTCCAGATGCGCCGCATGCGGCCGGCTCCGTCCACCTCGGCGGCTTCGAACAGCTCGCGGTTGAGACCGGTCAGCGCAGCCAGGTAGATGATCGTGCCCCAGCCTGCGCTCTGCCATACGCCGATGGCCAGATACGTAATGAGCCAGTAGCTCTTGTTGGTAAGGAACGGAACGGCGTCGAAGCCGAACGAGGTAATGATGTTGTTCAGCATGCCGGATTGCGTGCCGAATACCTGGTAAGCGATACCGCCAATGATGATCCAGGAGATGAAGTGCGGGATGTACAGAATCGTCTGCGACAGCTTGCGGAACCAAGCGGTTCTCAGCTCATAGAGCATAATGGCGATAAAAAGCGGCGCCGGGAACGAGACGATAAGGTCCAGAAGGTTGAGCATCAGCGTATTGCGAAGCGTCTTGTAGAAGTCGCGCATCGCGAACACTTCGCGGAAGGCATCGAAGCCGATCCACTTGCTTCCGTTGATGCCCTGGAAAAAGTTGAAGTCCTTGAACGCGATAATGACGCCGTACATCGGACCGTATTTGAAGATGGCGAAGTAGAGCACGGGCAGGACAAGAAGAGCGTACAACTGCCAATATCTGCGGATATATCGGGTCGCATTCAAAGCGGGGATGCCTCCTTCGGCTAGGGAGTGCGTCTAAGGAGGAACCCGCAAGGGGCTCCTCCCGGACGCGCGGCCCTCGGGCCGGATTATTTTGTCATAGCGGCATAGGCCTGTTGACGCTCTTCAAGAACCGCTTGACCGCCGCTTGCCATGTAATCCTTCAGCATCGCCTCGTAGGTGCTGTCGAACTGATCCGGCTTCGCCATTGTCGTCTTGACAAGCATCTCTTCGAACTTGTCTTGCAGAGTAGTTCCGTACTTCGCTTGGGATTCGATCGGCCGGTCGAAGCGAATCGGCTTGATCGTATCGGAGCGGGAGATCGTCATCGCCTTGCGAGTCTCGTCCTGGTTCGCTTCCGGCATGCCCTTCACGTAAGCTTCGACGTTCAGGTCGGCGCTGCCGAGCGACTTGCCGTTGGAGATGATCGCCATATCGCCTTGATTGTAGAGGCGGTTGCGGAACTCGTCGGACTGATCGGCGATCGTGACCGGAACGCCGTCCTCCAGGGTGTAGTTCTCGCCTTCGACGCCGTTCTGCATCTGGAACAGGTTGTCTCCGGACGCCATCCAGTCGAGGTACTTAATGGCCGCTTCGGCGTTCTTGCTCGCCTTCGGAATCATGAGGTACATGCCGATCGGCGTGTACTCCGGCTTCGCATGCTTGCCTTCCGAGTTCGTGTAGACGTCGACGGCGGAGAGCACGGCAGTCGGATTGTTCGCCCGCAGCGTATCGACGGAGCCGTCCTTATAGAACGGGTTCATGTCGTCTTCGCTGTAGAAGCCGACGAGACCGTTCGCGACGTCTTGGCCGAGCTTCGTTTTGTCCTTGTCGAGGCCGAAGTCAAGGCTCATAAGCCCTTCGTTGTACGCCTTGTTCATGAATTGCAGCGCATCCTTGAAGCCCGGCAGCAGAATCGGGAGATCGCGGGTGCCGCTGGTCAGCGTGTAAAGCTCCTCTTCCGTCGCCGGTTGGATAAACGACCAGATCAGCGGCTCGTATTGGGCCGGAGCGATCGTCATGCCAAGCGGGATGACCTTGCCGCCCGTGTTGCCGGGGTCCTTCTCCTTGAAAGCCTTGAGGACGTTGTACAGCTCGTCGGTCGTCGTCGGAGATCCGAGTCCGAGCTTGTCGAGCCAGTCCGTGCGAATGAAGGAGGAATACTTGCCCAGGTGGGTCCGTCTGGCCGGTACGCCGTATTGCGTGCCTTCGACGACGCCATAGGCCAGAGTGTCTTCCCCAATGAATTCCTTCAGGTTCGGCCCGTATTGATCGAGCAGTTCGCTCAGGTCGGTCAAGCCGCCTTGCTGCGCGTAACGGAAGAAGGTGCTGGAATCATAGGTGAAAACAATATCGGGAACGTCGCTTCCGCTCGCCATCAGAACGTTCAGCTTGTTGACTTCCTCGGAGCGCGGAACCGGCACGAATTCGACCTTGATGTTGTTCGGCGTGCCGAAGTTGTCTTGCACGAACTTCGTCAGATAGTTGTTCGTAATGGACATGCCGTCCGGCGCATTGCCGCGGTCGAACACTTCGACCTTTAACGTGATCGCCTTGCCGGATGGAGCGGCGGAAGCGCTCGACGTGGCGCTTGCGGTGTCGCCGCCGTTGTTATTATTGTTGCCGCAGGCGGACAGCAGTGCCGTGCCGGCGAGCGTAAGCGCCAGCAGCCCGGCTGTCTTCTTGTGCATGCTGTGTTTGTTCAACTTCTTAACCATGCGTTCATCCCCTTTTTCAATTGTGAAAGTGTGAATGCATCCGAACAATCGCCGATTATCCAACATGT
The DNA here is from genome assembly GCF_004801405.1 of Cohnella fermenti. Classification (GTDB taxonomy): domain Bacteria; phylum Bacillota; class Bacilli; order Paenibacillales; family Paenibacillaceae; genus Cohnella; species Cohnella fermenti. The sequence continues at coordinate 19,795 of NZ_SSOB01000002.1, read as the reverse complement.
TGCCTCGTTCTCTGAATGCGTTTCCAATCAGGCTTGATTCGGAATGTCCCCAGTATGTCACCGTCCCGCCGGAGCGGCAATAAACCAGTTTCGGGAGAGCAAACCGGAGCGGATAAAGCGCGTGGTTAAGCGGTTTTCCTTGTGTGGACAGCACTGTTTTCCCGCAGTAAACCGGATTCCGGATGGGCAGATTCAACGCTGGATTTCCCCGGCATCCTCTTCATGACGGACGTAAGCCTCCGATGCAGGGCGGAGTTGTGCGAAAATCCGCATCGGCGCGCCGGACGGCAACGGGCAGCTTGGGCGACGATATGCGGTGAACGGACCTCTGTCTTATTCACGGTACCCTCGTGCATAAAATAAATGCGGATTTTCATATACAATCGGCGTCGGAGGAGGCTTCTCGGGAAATGAATGCGATTTATAGCATAAAAATAGCTGTCGGAGGCGTCCGAGCGGCAAATATAAGCGGTTTTTAGCATTAAATCGGCCAACGGGGGCTTCTGGGCGGCAATTGTATGCGGTTTTTAACATAAAATTGGCTGTTTAGGGCCCCTGGCGGTAGGTTTCTAGCATACAATCCAGCATCGGGTCCGGTGCGGTCGGCATGTCGGTGAGACGCGAGGCAGAGAGGGCGCGTTAGGGAACGCGACGACGGCGGCGGTGACGAGAGCGACAATGCGGAAGCAGCGGCCGCGGAACTGGCTGTCGTTGTGCGGATTTGCCGCATATCTTTAGCATGCAAATGGTGGTCGGCGGAGGCGAGTTGGGCTTGGCCTATCGGATCGGCCAACTTTGATCGCCCCGCGCTGGCCAGCCTTGCTCTAATCGCCCGGCTCCGATCGCCCCGCGCTGATCGCGCAGAGGCTTAAAGGTTGAATCAGATGAAGCTGGAGGGGGTCATCCTCAGCTTCCGGTAGTCGCCCGGGGTGACGCCGGCCGTGCGCTTGAATACCCGTCCGAACGTGATGGAGTTGGCGTAGCCCACCTGCATGGCAATCGATTGGATTGTGTCGTCAGTCTCCGCCAGCAGATGCTCGGCATGCTGCATGCGCAGCTTGACGAGGAAGTCGACGAACTTCATGTCGTACTCCTGCTTGAACAAGTAGCTGGCGTATTTGCCCGTGATCTGGAACCGATCGCTGAGGTGCTTCAGGGACAGATCGGGATCGGCGAAGTTCTCTTGAATGTAGCTGCGAATCTCCGCGATCATGGCGCGGTAGCTCTTCGTCTCGCTGACGCTGACATAGGTTCTGTAAATCTCGTTCATATATTCAAGCGACAGGGTTCTCATCTGTGCCAGCGACGTGCCCGAAGCGAGCTTGTCCGCCCAGTCGGAGGCCTGCGCTCCCTCGAAGCAGTCGCGCAGGCTGCCGGACAGGTCCTTCAGCTCGCGGCCGAGCATCTGCAGCAGCAGCCGCATCAGCGAGTGGACGTCCTCGTCCTTCGGGGCGTCAGCTTCCATCTGGCGGAAGATCTGGTCGAGGCATTCGCGCCAGCGCTCGTTCGTCAAGCGGAACTCTTGGACGCATTCGGCGCATAGCTGCATGTACTGGAACATCTCGGGCTTCTGCTCGCTCGGGACGTCGTCGATGTCCGTGACGGGGCCGTGTCCGATCGAGATGGTCCGGTTCAGCGCGGCAAGCGCGTCCCGGTAGGAGGCGGGCAGCTCGGCCCAGCGTGCGGCGACGCTGCCGACGGCGAAGGACAGGGAGAGCCGCAGATGGGTCTCGATCCAGTCGCCCGCCATGGCGGCGCTCTCTCTGATGCGCGGCTTCAAGTCCGAACGGCTCGGCGGCGAGGACAGGATGTAGACCATCCGGTCCGGAGCGAGCCATTCGCCCCAGCCGTCCAGCTCCCTGCCGCGCAGCACCTCCTGCATGACGTTGCCGAGCGCGAACTTCAGCATGTTCTGCTCGCCGGGCGTGTTGACCGCGCAGAATTCCTCGTAGCGGTTCAGCCGCATGGCGACGACGGCGAATTCGCCTCCCTCGGGCAGAAGCCGCAGCTTCCGGATGCGCTCGTTCTCCTGCGCGGACAAGCCGCCGTTCACGAGGTCGAACAGCAATTGGCGGCGCTCGATGATGAGGTTCTCCCGCTGCTGCTGCTCGTAATCGACCGATTGATGGATGAGGTCCTCCAGGGCACGGTCGATGCGCGAGAGGTCGTCCAGCTTGACGGGCGAGCGGTCGCTCTGGAACTGCAGCGTCTGAATCCGGTTCATCATCAATTGAATCGGCTTGTAGTTGCGCTTGGAGATCCAGACGACGTAGAGCAGGGCGGCAACAAGAGTCAGCAGAGCGACGCCTACCCAGACATAGGAGACGACCGATACCCAGCCGAACAGTTGCGAATGCTGCAGGCCGCTCGTGAACGTCCAGTCGAGCAATTCCGAGCGGGCCGTCGTGAGCACCTTGCCCGTGTCGACCGCGTCCACGCCGTTGTCGCGCGGGTAGACGACCTGGCCGGCGGAATCGGCAATGTGCAGGAACGACAGGCTGTGATTCGTCATGCTGCCGATCATCGTCTCCAGCCCGTACATGCTGACGTTGACGACGAGCAGCCCTTCGCTGCCGAAGGGAAGCGGGGCGCTCTTGTACAAGGTGATGACCCGGGCCGCTTGGTCGGTAGCGGATTCCTGGTAGGTGCGAAGCGGGGACCAGCCCCGGTACGTCCGGTTGTCCCATGCCTGCTCGAGGAAGGCGCGGTCGGCGAACAGCTCGAGGTCGATCTGGCCGTTCTCGGTCAGAACGGCGCCGTCCGAAGCGCGGTAGAGATACGCCGACTCGACCAGCTCGTTGTTCTTGACGAACGCGGCGATGCTGCGAACGATGCTGTACTTGACTTCGCGGTTGTCCGACTGGTTCAGGTAGGCGTAGTAGTCCGGATTCTTGACCGCCTCGTTCGAGAGCGCCAGCTCGATGTCGTGCGCGGCCCGCTCCAGGTTGTCGATCGTATACTCCGTCGTGGCGGCGTCCGCCTTCTTCGTCTCCTCCCGGGAGATCTCGTTCACGATGAGGTAGGAGGAGGAGACGAGGATGAAGAAGGTGAGCAGGACGATGGGGAAATACGAGATCATTAATCGGAAGTACCAACTGCGAAGCATACCATTCCTCCTGGATTCGACGTTGCCGATTGCGCCTTCGAGGGCGGGTGGCGGGCGATGCCGGACAATCATTATCTGGAAGCGTTGTCATTCGGAAGATTAAGCGGTTTACTTCACGATTGTATCACAGATATGGAACGGGAAGCGACCGCTTAAGCGCCTTCGTTCGAGGGAATTCGCGACTTCGCAGGATGGAGTGCGCACTACGGGAGACAATGATATAATGGACACGCAAGACGAACGGAGGAAGGGGAGGAATCTTTTGGGTCGTTTCACCGTCTGCGATCATCCGCTGATCCAGCATAAAGTGACTTTTCTGCGCGACAAACATACGGACACCAAACAATTCCGCGAACTGGTGGACGAATTGTCGACATTAATGGCTTACGAGGTAACCCGCGATATTCCGCTTGAGACGGTGACGGTCGAGACTCCGGTCGCCAAGGCGGAAGGGAAGGTTGTCGCCGGGAGGATGCTCGGGCTGATCCCGATTCTGCGCGCGGGGCTCGGCATGGTGGAGGGAATGCTGAAGCTGCTTCCTTCCGCTAAGGTGGGGCATATCGGCCTCTACCGCGATCCGGAGACGCTTAAGCCGGTCGAATACTACTTCAGCGTGCCGTCGGACGTGACGGAGCGGGAGCTGATCGTTCTCGATCCGATGCTCGCGACGGGCGGGTCCGCGAATGCGGCCATCGCCGCGCTGAAGAAGAGAGGCTGTCGGCCGACGAAGCTCGTCTGCCTGATCGCGGCTCCGGAAGGAGTCAAGGCGGTGCAGGAGGCGCATCCGGACATCGACATCTACGTGGCGGCTCTCGATCAGTATCTGAACGATCACGGGTATATCGTTCCGGGGCTGGGCGACGCGGGCGACCGCTTGTATGGAACGAAATAACCGGGAATCCGGACAGCTTGGGGAGGCGGCCGACGTGAGCGCGCTTAAAGTCATGACCATATTCGGGGTAAGGCCGGAAGCCATCAAGATGGCTCCGCTTATTCTGGAGCTGCAGAAGTATCCGGGACAGATCGAGCCGATCGTCTGCGTGACGGCGCAGCACCGCCAGATGCTGGACCAGGTGCTGGACGTCTTCCGGATCAAGCCGGACTACGACCTGGATATCATGCAGGCCCAGCAGACCTTGAACGAGATCACCGTTCGGGTCCTCCAGGGGCTTGAGCCCGTCTTGAAGGAAGCGAAGCCCGATCTCGTGCTCGTGCACGGCGATACGCTGACGACCTTCCTGGCAAGCTATGCCTCGTTCCTGCAGCAGATCAAGGTCGGCCACGTGGAAGCGGGACTGAGGACGTGGAATAAGCTGGACCCTTATCCGGAGGAGATGAATCGGCAGTTGACCGGCGTTCTGGCCGATCTGCACTTCGCTCCGACCGATTGGTCGGCGGGCAATCTGCGGAAGGAGAACAAGCCGGAGGAGAACATCTACATCACGGGCAACACCGTGACGGATGTCTTCCAATATACGGTGACGGAACACTTCTCGCATCCGATGCTCGACTGGGCGCAGGGCAAGCGGCTGATTCTGATGACGGCGCACCGCCGCGAATCGCAAGGCGAGCCTCATCGCCGCATCTTCCAGGCGGTGAAGAGAATCGCCGACGAGTTCGACGACATCGCGATCGTCTACCCGGTTCATCCGAATCCGGCGGTGAAGGAGCCGGCGCAGCGAATTCTCGGCGACCATCCGCGCATCAAGCTGATCGACCCGCTCGACGTGGTCGAGCTGCACAACTTCTATCCGCACGCTCACCTGATTCTGACGGATTCGGGCGGCCTGCAGGAGGAAGCGCCGACCTACGGCGTACCGGTGCTTGTGCTCCGGGAGACGACGGAGCGGCCGGAAGGGGTCAAGGCGGGCACGCTCGAACTGGTCGGGACGGAGGAAGAGGCCGTATATGCCCGGACGAAGGCGCTGCTGACAGATTCGGAGCTGTACGCGCGGATGAGCCGGGCGGCCAATCCGTACGGGGACGGCGGGGCGTCGCGCCGCATCGCCCAGGCGATTCTGCACCACTTCGGCCGAGGCGAACGGCCGGACAGCTTCGGCGCAAGATAGTTTCATAGGAGGAGGCTGCGCAGACGCGGCGGGAGAGCGCGGAATGCGGACGGAGCTGCCCCGATCGAGCGGATGCCGGCCTCCTCTTCGGCGCTTCTCCCAGGATTCCGATGGAGATTGGCCAGCCGGGATCGGGGAGCGGGAAGGAATCGAGAATGAATCGGGGACAAATATACATACAGTGTACAGTTGAACTGTATGCTTGCGAAGCCGGGAAAAACGCGCCGTTATGCGGTTTCTGCCGAGCTCGTTCACATAATCTTAATATTTAGGCGAATTGACAAGGTACTCGCCCGACGATACAATATAACGGGAACGTTCGGGGAGAAAGGGCTTACTTTGGCTCTTTTTCTAATGATGCAATCAGATGCGTATCCCCTTGCTCGCTATACCGAATGACGTCGAAGGGAGCGGTCTATGATGTCGGATTCCCAACGTCAGCCGCCTGTGCCACCGGATGAGAATCCTTGGCGGGCTGCCGGACTTGTCACCGCACTCGGCGCGGAATTGGCCGTATGCGTGGGGCTGGGATGGTGGATCGGCGCGGCGATCGATCGCGATAACGGAACGGATTACGCTTACCTGGTCGGCCTTGGGGTCGGGCTGGTCGCCGGAATCGGCTCTGCGGTCGCCTTGATTCGGAAGTACGCAGGAGAAAGGCGAAAGTGATGGACGATTTACCCGCTCTGCTCAAGCGCGTTTCCAGAATTGCGTTCTTTTTTTTGTCCATGGGTTGCCTGGGTTGGGCTGTATGGCCTGAACTCCGGAATGTGTTCGGAGGGTTCATGATCGGCGTTGTTGGCGGTCTCGCCATCTCCTGGCATCTTGCCTGGAAGCTGGTGCAGCTCGGCAATGCGGCCATCTCGGGACGCAAGCCCCGTTCCGGCCTCGGATTCCTGTCTCGGGCTTGTCTCGGTCTCTTGGCCGGGGTGATCTCCGTGCGGGTGCTGGACTTTAATCTTGCCGCGACGGCGACGGGATTAATTGTGTCTCCGATGGCAACACTCCTATTGGGTTTAGTCGCCAGAAGTCGTCGTTCGGACGACCATCCCACTGATGAAAGGGGTGAGAAACACTAACATGGAACACTTAGCGCCCATTGTTCTTATCGGCGGTGAGAAGCTCGATCTCGCAGCTCTCTTTATGATCGTATTGACCAGCATTGTCGCTTTTGTCCTGGCGCGTCTCGCGATTCGCAATCTCTCGGTTGAGAATCCGGGCAAGCTGCAGAATTTCATGGAGTGGGTCGTCGAGTTCGTTAGCAACATCATTGGCATGGCAACGGACTTCAAGAGAGGCAAAGTCTATCTGAGTCTGGGCCTGACGCTGATTATGTATATCTTTATCGGCAACATGCTGGGCCTTCCCTTCAATATTATCACCGAAGCCCATCATGGTCACGCGACCTTCCTGGGCATGGAGTTGTTCATGGACGGGGAAGAGGAAGCGCACTTCGCTTGGTGGAAGTCGCCTACCGCAGACGCGGCCGTAACAATGGCTCTGGCATTAACGGTTATCGTCATCTCCCACATCCAAGGCTTCCGTCATAACCGCAAACACTACCTGAAGCACTACTTCCAGCCGTGGCCGTTCTTCTTCCCGATCAACCTGATCGAGACGATTGCGAAGCCGCTGACGCTGGGATTGCGGCTCTTCGGCAACATCTATGCGGGCGAAGTCATGATCGGGGTCATCATGGGGATGGGGTTCGTCGGCATTCCGGCGCTCCTGATCTGGCAAGGCTTCAGTATCTTCGTCGGCGCCATCCAGGCCTTCGTCTTCACGATGTTGACGATGGTGTACATCGGACAAGCAAGTATTCACGAAGAAGACCATTGATTCAACCTACTATCTCAACCCAATTTTGAGGAGGATTTTCACACATGGAAATTTATGGACTGTTGGCAGCGGCAATCGTATTCGGTCTCGGCGCACTCGGCGCAGGTATTGGCAACGGCTTGATCTTCAGCAAGACGGTCGAAGGCATCTCCCGTCAACCGGAACTTCGCGGCGCTCTGCAAACGACGGCGTTCATCGGCGTCGGTCTGGTAGAAGCACTGCCGATCATCTCCCTCGTTCTTGCCTTCATCTTCATGGCCAGCTAAGCAACTTCATTACGCACGTCGGGCGCGGAGCGCGGTCTGCCTCCACGCCTTCCTTATGAATTCAAGAATTCGGGAATCCGGATCTATTAATGCAGCACGTTGAAAGGAGTGGACGATCGGTGAGCTTTAACTGGATCAGTTTTGTCATCCAGGTCGTGGCATTCGGCATACTGTATCTGCTGCTGTCTAAGTTTGCCTTCGGACCGTTGTTCGGCATCATGGAGAAACGCCGCCAACTGGTCAAGGATCAAATCGACGGCGCCGAGAAGAGTCGCACGGATGCGGAACGTTACCTGGAAGAACAGAAGCAAGCACTGCAGCAAGCGCGCAAGGAAGCTTACGATATTATCGAGCTCGCGAAGTCTACCGGCTCCAAGCAAGCCGACGACATCGTCGAAGCGGCCCGTTCCGAGGCGAATCGCCTGAAGGACGAAGCCGTTCGCGAGATCGAGAGCGAGAAGAACAAGGCGATCGCTTCCGTCAAGGCTCAAGTCAGCGGCCTGTCCGTCCTGATCGCTTCGAAGATTATCGAGAAGCAAGTCGACGAGAAGGCGCAGAGCGAGCTGGTTGACAAGTACCTGCAAGAAGTAGGGACGAAGTCATGAGCAGCAGCGTAATCGCCAAGCGTTACGCCAAGGCGATCTTCGACATCGCCAGGAGCCAGAACCTGGTCTCCGAAGCGGAGACGCAACTGAAGCTGATCGTCGATGCGATCGAGAAGAACGCCGACTTCAAGACGTTCCTCGCATCGCCCAGCATTCTGCCCGGGAACAAGATTCAGGCTCTCGGGAACTCGTTCGGAGGCACGCTGTACCCGTTCGTCCTGAACTCGGTGCGGGTCCTGATCGAACGGGGACGCCAGAACGAATTGCCCGCGGTCGTGGAGGCGTATCTCGAAGTGGCCGGTGCCGCTATCGGACGCGCCGACGCTTACGTGACGTCCGCACAGCCGCTTACGCTTAATGAGAAAGACCAATTGGCCAAGAAATTCGGCGCTCTGCTCGGCAAGACGATCCGCGTTCACGATGCGGTCGACTCGTCCTTGCTCGGCGGTCTGACGGTGCGCATCGGGGACACGCTGTACGACGGCAGTCTTCGCAACAAGCTCGATCGTCTGGACAAAGCGCTGCAATCGTCGGCTAAATAGACAGGGGTGAACGAATTGAGTATCCGTCCTGAGGAAATCAGCACGCTGATCAAACAACAGATTGAACAGTATCAATCCGATATTCAAGTCGTGGACGTCGGTACGGTCATCCAAGTTAGTGACGGTATTGCGCGCGTACACGGTCTGGAGAACGCCATGGCGGGCGAACTGCTCGAGTTCGCCGACGGCACGGTGGGCATGGCCCTCAACCTGGAAGAGAGCAACGTCGGTGTCGTTATCATGGGTCCGTTCACGGGCATCCGCGAAGGCGACCAAGTGAAGCGCACCGGCCGCGTCATGGAAGTTCCGGTCGGCGAAGAGCTGCTCGGACGCGTCGTGAACGCGCTCGGACAACCGGTTGACGGCGAAGGCCCGATCAACACGAAGAAGACCCGTCCGGTCGAAGCGCAAGCTCCGGGCGTTATGGCCCGTAAGTCCGTTCACGAGCCGATGCAGACCGGCATCAAGGCGATCGACGCGATGATCCCGATCGGCCGCGGCCAACGGGAGCTTATCATCGGCGACCGCCAAACGGGCAAGACGGCAATCGCGATCGACACGATCGTCAACCAGAAGGGCAACGGCGTTATCTGTATCTACGTCGCGATCGGCCAGAAGCAATCGACCGTTCGTAACGTCGTCGAATCGCTGCGCCGCTCCGGCGCTCTGGATTACACGATCGTCGTAACGGCGAGCGCATCCGAGCCGTCCCCGCTGCTCTACGTCGCTCCGTACACCGGCTGCGCGATGGGCGAAGAATTCATGTACAACGGCAAGCACGTTCTGATCGTCTATGACGACCTGTCCAAGCAAGCCGCCGCATACCGCGAGATGTCCCTCTTGCTCCGCCGTCCTCCGGGCCGCGAAGCGTTCCCGGGCGATGTCTTCTATCTGCACTCCCGTCTGCTCGAGCGCGCGGCCAAGCTGAACGACGAGCTCGGCGGCGGTTCGATGACCGCTCTGCCGTTCATCGAGACGCAAGCCGGCGACGTATCGGCTTACATCCCGACGAACGTTATCTCCATCACTGACGGTCAGATCTTCCTCGAAGCCGACCTGTTCTACTCCGGCCAACGTCCGGCCGTTAACGTCGGTATCTCCGTATCCCGTGTAGGCGGATCGGCTCAGACGAAGGCGATGAAGAAGGTTGCCGGCACGCTGAAGACCGACCTTGCCCAATACCGCGAGCTGGCTGCGTTCGCCGCGTTCGGCTCCGACCTCGACAAGGTGACGCAATCCCGTCTCGACCGCGGCGTGCGCACGCTCGAGATCCTGAAGCAAGGCGTCAACCAACCGTTGCCGCTCGAGCGGCAAGTCGTCTCTCTGTACGTGGTTACGAGAGGCCATCTCGACAGCATTCCGGTTCAGGACGTTCTTCGCTTCGAGAAGGAATTCCTCGCCTACCTGGATGCGAACAAGGCTGCAATCCTGGCTTCCATCCGCGACACGAAGGACCTGAACGCCGACAACGAGAAGGCTCTCGTCGAAGCGATCGGCACCTTCAAGAACAGCTTCGCCACGACGGCTTAAGCCTCCATATACCGAACGACCGAATAAGCTTGCGCAGGCTTCCTTCCCGTCGAAGGGAGCCTGGCAATAAGGTGGTGACATGAATGGCTAAAGGAATGCGCGAGATCAAGCGCAAGATCAAGAGCACGCAGAATACGAAGCAGATCACCAAGGCGATGGAGATGGTCGCGGCATCCAAGCTGAGACGCGCGCAGAACGCCGCGCTCGCCAGCCGTCCCTATTCCGACAAGCTGAAGGAAGTCGTCTCCAGCATCGCAACCAGCGGATCGAGCGTTCGTCATCCGATGCTCGAGACCCGTCCGGTGAAGCGCAGCGCTTATCTGGTCATCACTTCCGACCGCGGCCAAGCGGGCGGTTTGAACTCGAACCTGCTGAAGAAGCTCGTGGAGACGCTGAAGTCCAAGCACAAGTCCGCGGACGAATACACCCTGTTCGTCATCGGACGCAAGGGCAACGACTACCTCGTTCGCCGGAAGTATGCGATTCAGGAAGTGGCGATCGGCCTGCCGGATTCCCCGACGTTCGCCGATATCAAGAATATCGCTGCGGCGGCCGTTGGCGGCTTCGAGAGCGGCTCGTACGACGAGCTCTTCGTCGTCTACAACCGCTTCGTCAATGCGGTCACGCAGATCCCGACGCTGAAGCAGATGCTTCCGCTCGACGCGTCCCAGTTCGGCAAGAAGGAAGCCGGCGCAACCGCGCAGTACGAGTATGAGCCGGAACCGGAAGCGATTCTGGATACGCTCCTGCCGAAGTACGCGGAGACGCTTGTGTTCAGCTCGCTGCTGGAGAACAAGGCGAGCGAATTCGGCGCGCGTATGACCGCGATGAGCAGCGCGACGAAGAACGCGACGAAGATGATAGGCGAGCTTACGCTGCACTATAACCGCGCTCGCCAAGCGGCGATCACCCAGGAGATCACGGAGATCGTCGGCGGAGCTAACGCGATCAGCTAACGGCGATCCGTTACTGCGAACAGGTAACTGCGATCGGCTAGCGCAGATAGAGGTTCATAATGAAGTTACAGGAGGGACACGAATGAGCAAGGGACGTATCGTTCAGGTCTTGGGCCCTGTCGTCGACATCGAGTTCGACCACGGACACCTGCCCGACATTCTGAACGCAATCCAAATCCATCAAACCGGCAGCGCCAAAGAGGTCAAGCTGACGGTTGAAGTCGCTCAGCACCTGGGCGACAACCTTGTCCGCGCCATCGCGATGTCGTCCACGGACGGCCTTGTCAGAGGCACGGAAGCGGTCGACACGGGCAAGCCGATCTCCGTACCGGTCGGTCCGGCTACGCTCGGACGCGTCTTCAACGTCCTCGGCGACCCGATCGACAACAATGGCGAAGTAGACCGCGCTCTGACGAGCCCGATCCACCGCAAGGCGCCTACGTTCGAAGAGCTGTCGACGCAGCAAGAGATGCTGGAGACCGGCATCAAGGTCATCGACTTGATCGCTCCTTACGCCAAGGGCGGCAAGGTCGGCCTGTTCGGCGGCGCCGGTGTCGGCAAGACGGTAACGCTGCAAGAGCTGATCCACAACATCGCTTCCGAGCACGGCGGTATCTCCGTATTCGCCGGCGTAGGGGAACGTACCCGCGAAGGTAATGACCTCTATCACGAGATGTCGGATTCCGGCGTTATCGACAAGACGGCGATGGTGTTCGGCCAGATGAACGAGCCTCCGGGCGCTCGTCTGCGCGTTGCTCTGTCCGGTCTGACGATGGCCGAGTACTTCCGCGACCAAGAAGGCCGCGACGTGCTTCTGCTGATCGATAACATCTTCCGCTTCACCCAAGCGGGCTCCGAAGTATCCGCCCTTCTGGGCCGTATGCCTTCCGCGGTTGGTTACCAGCCGACGCTGGCGACGGAGATGGGCCAATTGCAAGAACGGATCACTTCCACGAAGAAGGGTTCCGTTACCTCGATCCAGGCGATCTACGTACCGGCCGACGATTACACCGACCCGGCTCCGGCTACCGCATTCGCCCACTTGGACTCGACGACGAACCTGGAGCGCAATATCGCGGCAATGGGGATTTTCCCAGCGGTTGACCCGCTCGCATCGTCTTCCCGGATTCTGACTCCGGAAGTTGTCGGCGAAGAGCACTACCAAGTCGCTCAAGCGGTCAAGAGACTGCTGCAGCGTTACAAGGAACTTCAAGATATCATCGCGATCCTCGGTATGGACGAACTGTCCGAGGACGACAAGCTTGTCGTTCTGCGCGCTCGCCGCGTTCAATTGTTCCTGTCCCAACCGCTGCACGTCGCCGCTCCGTTCAACGGCATCCCGGGACTGGCCGTGCCGGTTAAGGACACCGTACGCAGCTTCAAAGAAATTCTTGAAGGCAAGCACGACGATCTTCCGGAACCGGCATTCCACAATGTCGGTACGATCGAAGATGCCGTCGAGAAGGCGAAAAAGCTCGCAGCAGGGCTCTAATCCGCCGCTAAGGAGGAATACCAATGAGCACCTTACGGCTCGAGATTGTGACGCCGGAGCGTATTGTATACGAAGAAGACGTCAACATGGTCGTTGCGCACGGCGTGGCCGGCCAGTTGGGTATTCTGCCGCATCACGTTCCGCTCATCACCCCCTTGAAGATTGCGGCTCTTAAAGTGAAGAAGGGCAACTCGGAAGAGTTGATTGCCGTTCACGGCGGCTTCATGGAAGTGCGCAAGGACAAGGTGGTCGTTCTGGCGGAAGCGGCGGAGCAAGTGTCCGACATCGACGTCTCCCGCGCCAACCTGGCGAAGGAACGCGCCGAGCAGCGTCTCGCCGGCAAAGACGATCATTACGATCACAAGCGTGCCGAGATGGCTCTGCAACGCGCGGTTACGCGCATTCAGACCCACGGCAAATAATCGGCTTCATCCGAATCGCCGGGAAAAGTTATCCAACGAGGAGAAATCTTCGCGGATCGCTTTTTCCGGCGATTTTGCCATCATTATGTGCAGGAGGCGGTCCCATGGAACTCAAGGAACAAGTCATCGTCGTCGGAGGGGGGCCATGCGGCTTGTCGGCGGCGGCGGAGCTGCAGGATCGGGGCTTCGATCCGCTCATCATCGAGAAAGAGAACATCGTCCACTCCATTACCTGTTACCCGACGAACATGCAGTTTTTCAGCACATCGGTATTGCTCGAGATCGCGGGGCTCCCCTTCACGACGGTTGCGGAGAAGCCATCGAGGCTTGAGGCGCTGCATTATTACCGAATGGTGTCGGAGCGGCGGGCGATGAGAATCCGAAGATACGAGAAGGTAACGGGAGTGGAGCGGTCGGGGGACGGCTTCGTTGTCACCTCGGTCGGACGTTCGGGAGAGACGCTTCGGACGGAGGCGAAGGCGGTCGTTATCGCGACGGGATACTTCGATCATCCGAACCGGATCGGCATTCCGGGCGAGGAGCTGCCGCATGTGACCCACTTCTTCCGCGAAGCCCACCCGTACGCCGGGACCCGGGTCATCGTCATCGGAGGCAGCAATTCGGCGGTCGACGCCGCGCTTGAGCTGGAGAGAGTGGGCGCGAAGGTTACGGTTGTCTACCGGGGCGAGTCGGTATCGGCGAACATCAAGCCGTGGGTGAGGCCGGTGTTCGAGGGCAAGGTCGCCAAGGGGCAGATCGAGCTGAAGCTGGCGAGCCGGGTCGTCGAGATCGGAAGCGATTGGGCGAAAATAGAACGGGCGGCAAAGGGAGGAACGGCAGCGGCGAGAGTTGCGGGGGATGGAGCCGCCGGAGTGGAGAGACTTGCGGGCGAACCGGAAGTGGCGAGACGCGTGGGAGAACCGGAAGTGACGAGCGTTGCGGATGATGCGGGAGCGGCGAGAGTGGAGAGCACTGTGGGAGCAGAGGAAGAAGCCGGAGTGGAGGTCGAGGTCGTTGCGGCGGACTTCGTCTTGGCGATGACCGGCTTCCGACCCGACCGCGGCTTCCTGCGGAAGATGGGCATTGAAGCGCCGGACGGCATCATCCCGCCGACGCACGATCCGGACACGATGGAGACGAATGTGCCGGGGCTGTACTTGGCCGGCGTCGTCTCGACGGGCCGGGACGCCAACGAGATCTTTATCGAGAGCGGGCGGTTCCACGGTCGGAAGATCGCGGCTCATCTGGCGGCGAGCGGTCGGCTTGGGTGATACGGCGCGGAGGGCAGTTGCTGCAAGGGGAAGGACAGGTGCGATCGGCAGGCACGGCTTGTCCGAGATGGGGAGGAAGGCTTGCCGAAGCCGGCAGAACGGCTCGACGCGGCTGAGGGTCGGAGGAGCTTGTTTGATTCGGGCCCGGATGGGGTAAGTTAATCGGGAACGAAGCAATAAGGAGGGACTCCATCATGGCCAAAGTGACCGATCGACTGAACATTCATCTGGCGGACTGGAATCTTCTGTACACGAAGCTGCATCATTATCATTGGTACGTGACCGGACCGAACTTCCTCGCGCTTCATGCGAAGTTCGAGGAGCTGTACGACTACGCGGGAACGTCGCTCGACGAGGTGGCGGAGCGGATTCTCGCGATCGGGGGCAAGCCGATCTCGACGATGAAGCAATACCTCGACCAGACGATGCTGACCGAGGGCGGCAAGGAGAAGTCGCCCGAGGAGATGCTGGAGCAGACGATCAAGGACTTCCAGACGGTCGTCGGCAGCATGAGGGAGACGGCGAAGCTGGCCGACGAAGCCGGCGACGGCGTCACGACCGATATGCTTAACGGGCATATGGCCGAGCTGCAGAAGCAGGTCTGGATGCTGACCGCGATCGCCAAGGGGCTTCCGGTCAAGGCATAACCGAATAGAAGCGAGCGATACGGCGGCGCCGGGGAGACGATTCCCCGGCGCCGCTGTGCATGGAGTGTTGCTACGCGAAGATGAAGCAGGCGAATCCGATGAAGCCGCCCATTCTGAGCCGAAGCGCCGAGGCCCCCGTTAGCTTGAATGCCGAAAAAACCAGCATTCAGAGCTGAAGCGCCGCCATCCGCGAGCTGAATGCTGAAAAAACCAGCATTCAGAGCTGAAGCAGCGTCCCCCGCTCGCCTGAATGCTGAAAAAACCAGCATTCAGAGCTGAAGCGCCGTCGTCGGCTAGCTTGAATGCCGAAAAAACCAGCATTCAGAGCTGAAGCGCCGTCGTCCGCTAGCTTGAATGCCGAAAAAACCAGCATTCAGAGCTGAAGCGCCGCCATCCGCGAGCTGAATGCTGAAAAAACCAGCATTCACAGCCTACGAATTAAGTAATAAATCGCAAGCGGCACCTGACCGGAGGTACGAATAGTTTTCATTTAAACCGCCAGAGCGAAGCTGCTTTGGCGGTTTTTGCATTCAATCTTGGAGCGAATGACGGCCGCCAAGCCGGAGCTCTCCGTTTGTTCTACTACTTCAGACATATTTTTTGCTTTTTAACGATAGTTAATAGACAAAATCACCAAAAACAATCCAAAATTAGGTATACTAAAGGTTGGTATGATCCAATGTGGCAGAGGCTGAAGTACTAATCGTTGCGAGACTTCAAGTTTAAGATAAAGCAAAGGCGAGAGGGTGGCATGGATGAAGGCAAGAAGAGGATTGGCGGTCTTCCTGGGAGCGACGCTGTTGTTCGCTTCGGCGGCCGAGACGGCTGCGGCAGCCGATGAGGGCTGGCTTGCATCGACAAGTTTGTATGAAGTGAACACATGGACCGGGCAAGCGAGTTGGGGGAGCGACGATGGATCGGTTAGCGAAGCCACGCTGTTCGGACCGAGGTCGATCGTCGCTCTCGCAGACGGGAAGCTGCTTGTCGCAGATACTCTCAATCATCTGCTGCGGACGCTGAGTGCCGGTTCCGTCTCGACCTTCGCGGGCATTACGGTCGGCTACGACGAGGCCGGGCTGCCGATCGGCGCATATGCCGACGGGTCCAAGGATGAAGCGGCCTTCAACGAGCCGTCCGGACTCGCCGTCGACGCTTCCGGCAATGTCTACATCGCCGATGCGGTCAACCATGCGATCCGCAAGCTGTCGAAGAGCGGTCAAGTGACAACGCTGGCCGGGGACGGACTGATCGGGAACGAGGACGGACAGGGAACATCCGCCCGCTTCTATTCTCCCTCCGACGTGGCGGTCGACGCTTCGGGTGTCGTCTATGTCGCGGATACGTTAAATCACGTCATTCGCAAAATCGCTGTTGACGGAACGGTGACGACGCTGACGGCGCCGTCCGAGCGGGTTCTCGAGTACTTGCCCGGCGCGGCGGAGGACTCCGGCGATTACGCGGACGGCCCGATCGCCGAGGCGAAGTTCAACGAGCCGAGCGGACTCGTGCTGGATAAGCAAGGCAATCTGTACGTCAGCGACCGAGGCAACAACGTGATCCGCTACATCGACTTCAAAGCGGGAACCGTCACGACGGTCGCCGGAGCGACGCCTGCGTATGCCAGCGACAGCTTGTACGCGGACGGAGGTTATGCCGACGGGACGGCGCGCACGGCACGGTTCGACGCGCCGGAGGGGCTGGCTCTGACCGACGACGGGGTCCTCGTCATCGCGGACAGCCTTAACCACGCGATCCGGCTGCTGAAGGACGGCAAGGTGACGACGCTGGCGGGAGAAGCGACGGAGTTCGGCTCGAACGACGGCGTAACGTATGCCGCCCGCTTCGACCATCCGACGGACGTGGCGGTGCTCTCCGATGGAAGACTGGCCATAGCGGACGAGGGCGGCAACAAGATTCGGGTGCTCGAGAGGTATCGCACGCCGGCCGGCTTCGCCAAGAAGGATACGATTCAGATTCTGTTGAACGGCGAGCTCGTGATCTCCGATGTGCCGGCGTACGCGGCGAACGGATCGACGCTGCTTCCGCTGCGGAGCGTCGGCGAGGCGCTGGGCTATGATGTCAGCTACGACACGAAGACGCAGACGGCCAAGCTGGTCAAGGACGGCAGCGTCTACGAGCTCAAGAGCGGCGAGAAGAGCGTGACGCGTACGGTGAACGGAACGAAGACGGAGCTTGCGCTGGCAAGCCCTGCCGCGATTAAGCAAGGCCGATTGTTCGTGCCGGTGAGGTTCTTCGCCGAGCAGGCGGAACTGGACACCCAATGGGACTCGTCTGTATACACCGTCGTTCTTCGCAGCGTTGTTTTCCAATAAGAGGGGGGTTGCACTAAGATGCTAAGGAAGTTATCCATCCAGGCGCTCGCCTTCCTGTTGATCGCGCTGCCGCTGCTTGGCGTGTTCGGGAAGGAATCGCAGGCGGCTTCGTCGTCGCGGATCGCGATCATCAGCGAGTTGTCCGGCGATGTTCAGGTTCAGAAGTCGGGCGGCAGCAAGAAGATCAAAGCCTTCAAGAAGCTGAACCTGAACCAAGGGGACCAGTTGATTACGGGAGATAACGGTTCCGCCACGCTCCAATTCTCGAACGGAACGTCCGAGGACGATACGATGACGGTGTCGAAGAACACGACGCTCAAGTTCTCGAAGCTGAAGAGCGGGAGCAGCACGGTCACCAAGGTGAGCATGCTGAAGGGCTCGGCGTGGTCGGACGTCAAGTCGATCAAGAACAAGGACGACGAGTTCCAGGTCGAGACGCCGACGGCGATCATGGGCGTGCGCGGCACGAACTTCTTCGCGATAGTCAATCCGATAACGGGATCGACGAATGTAACGGTATTCGCTGGGGTCGTTCAGGGCACTCCGACGGTCCCCAATGGCGGAAGTGCGAACGGAACGGAGGGCGGTTCGGACAACGACAGCGTGCTGATCTACCCGACGCAGCAATTGACACTCTCTGTCGGGATCGATCCGTCTTCCCTGGAAGATCAGCTCTCGATTGTGGACATCCAGCAGCTTGTCGAGAAGATGTCGCAGGAGATATACCTTGCGATTCTGCGAAGCTACGAGAAGATCCAGGAAGAGAATCAGAGTTTGATTGACGAATTGCAGGACGGGGAGAGGGAGCTTCCCGCTACTGTCGATTCGGATCTCGACGCTTATATGTCCAATGTCCAGAATTTAATCGGGGCGCTTATCCAGCAAGCGCTCGATTCGTCACAGATTGCCACGGCGACAATGGAAGCCCTGCTGCAGCAGGTCAAGCAAGAAGGCAAGCAGGTGCCGTCTCTGGACGATAACGCGAAGCTGATTCTCTCCGATGCGGAGAAGGAGAAGCAGAAGAAGCTGGAAGAGCAGCAGAAGAAGGCAGAGGAAGCGGCAACTCAGAAGCAGAAGGACAAGCAGAAGGAAGCAGCGGAGAAGCTGAAGAAGCTGCAGGAGGAAGCGGCCAAGAAGGCTGCGGACAATGCGGAGAAGGCGAAGCAGGCGAAGGAAGCCGCGGAGAAAAAGCTTCTTGAGTCGCTTACACAGCAGCAACAGCAGCAATATCAGGAGAACAAGAAGCAGTTGGAGGGGACGACTTCGACGACCCCGACAACTTCGACGACTCCGTCCACCTCGACGCCGAAGTCGAGCGATGCGAAGCTGAGTGCGCTCGCCCTGTCGTCCGGTACGCTGAGCCCGGCGTTCAGCAGTACGACATACTCGTATACGGCTAATGTGAGCAGCGATACGAGCGAGACCGGCATCCAACCGACCGCTTCCACCGCTTCTTCGATCAAGGTGAACGGCACGGCCGTGTCCAGCGGAACGAACGCGTCGGTACAGCTTAGCCCGGGCAGCAATTCGGTCGCAATCGAAGTAACGGCCGAAGACGGAGTGACGAAGCAAACGTACACGTTGACGATCAATCGCGCACTTCTCTCGGAGATCGGCTTCAGCTTCGGAGACGGGGGCTTGACGATCGATCCCGATGTTACCGAGTACAATCTGGGGAACTTCGAGCCGGAAGACAGCAGCTTCTATCTGACGCTGCCTTATGATGGAACGACAACGTATGATGTAACTTTAAACGGCGAAACAGTGCCGTGGATTCCTATGCAGCTAGTGTCGTTGGACATTCCGGCAGGCACGACGGGGCTGATGTACTTCATCGAATTGGCTCCTGGAAATAATGAGCTGCAACTGACCACTACACAGGGCGACTTCTCCACAACTTATACGTTTACGGCTTATGTTGGGGGAGGAGAGGGGCCAGCCAACAACGCACCGGTAGCGATTGGGGCTGAAGTGAACGTGGTGGCCGGACAAGGCCAAACGATCAATCTGACGGCGACCGATGAGGACGAGGACGAATTGACGTACCAGATCGTCACGGGACCGGCGCACGGAACGCTGGAGCACGTGGAAGGCGGCTCTTACTATTACTATCCGACGCAAGGGTACACGGGAACGGATAGCTTCACGTTCACGGCGTTCGATGGAACGGACTATTCGAACGAGGCGACGGTGAGCATTCAGATTGCGCCACCGGCCAACAACGCACCGGTAGCGGTTGGGGCTGAAGTGAATGCGGTGGCCGGAACGGGCCAAACGATCAACCTGACGGCGACCGACGAAGACGAGGACGAACTGACGTACCAGATCGTCACGGGACCGGCGCACGGAACGCTGGAGCACGTGGAAGGCGGCTCTTACTATTACTATCCGACGCAAGGGTACACGGGAACGGATAGCTTCACGTTCACGGCGTTCGATGGAACGGACTATTCGAACGAGGCGACGGTGAGCATTCAGATTGCGCCGCCGGCCAACAACGCACCGGTAGCGGTTGGGGCTGAAGTGAACGTGATGGCCGGAACGGGCCAAACGATCAATCTGACGGCGACCGACGAAGACGAGGACGAATTGACGTACCAGATCGTCACGGGACCGGCGCACGGAACGCTGGAGCACGTGGAAGGCGGCTCTTACTATTACTATCCGACGCAAGGGTACACGGGAACGGATAGCTTCACGTTCACGGCGTTCGATGG
>NZ_SSOB01000001.1 GCF_004801405.1 Cohnella fermenti | reverse complement strand
AGATCTCCCCATTCCACGTTATAATTATAACGTGTAATGGCTAAGATTGGCAAGCCATAAATAGCAAAAAACCGCGATATTACGCGGATTTTGCGAAATCCACGTTATAATATCGCGGGGATTCAGGCTGAAAAACGAGTCGCAGCCTGCGCGGGCTGCGTGGATTGAAATACGTTGTTCCTCCTTTCAAACAGTTCTTGAATTCGTCGCAGCCTGCGCGGGCTGCGTGGATTGAAATCTGCAGCTCGGCAAGCTCGATCTCCTCCTTGAGCGTCGCAGTTCGCGCGGGCTGCGTGGATTGAAATGTTTACTTGCGGGATGTTGCTCCTGCATTCCTGCGGTCGCAGTTCGCGCGGGCTGCGTGGATTGAAATTCCGCCTCATGCAAGTAGTCATTCCACCACTCAGAGTCGCAGCTCGCGCGGGCTGCGTGGATTGAAATGTCTCCAGGTCGTCGATGATCCGCTGGACCGTAGTCGCAGCTCGCGCGGGCTGCGTGGATTGAAATGCAGATTATTTTCGTGGATATAATAGTTATTAGAAATCGCTTAAAACCATAGGGAGTGATTAAAATGAGTGAATTTTCGAACGATTTATCAATCAATTTATTCAATCCTCTATTTGACAATCCCAAAATAATACCTCACGCAACAGGTGTATATTGCATCACGACGAATTCAATAAATCAATTACCTTCCCCAATGCAATCGCTAAATTATTCATATCTTAATAGTCGCCCTGTAATTTATGTTGGAATTTCCAATAGAAGCTTAAGGACTAGAGATTATAGAAGTCATTTTAATGGAAATGCAAGAGGCTCTACACTTCGCAAGAGCCTGGGCTCTCTATTTGGATTGGAAAGAATTCAATCCAATAATGATATTGGAACGTCTAAATATAAATTCTCAAAAGCTGACGAATTGAAATTATCCGACTGGATGAAAGAAAATATTAATCTCCATTTTTTTGTTCATCCTGAACCTAGTCTAATAGAAAAGGAGGTAATTGATTATTTTAAACCTCCATTAAACATTAAGGATAATCATAATGTAGAAAATATTGAATTTAGAAGTTATTTAATGAATCTAAGGAAGTTTTGATTGTTTCTCAATGAAGGAAGCAAACAACACTACATTAACACATTAAATCATTGAGCCCTCGGTCCGATAGAAGTTCGTTCAGCCAGACACACCGTACTACCTAACCGCATCGTGGCCTCCCCTTCGTCTTAAGGTGGTGGGGCGTCGTGAATACAAGAATGTTATACGAAAGTCCACATGGGCGGAAAGTTCCTAAAGATATGCTATAATTTTTTTATAAGCTCAAGAATGAGGTGGATCCATGAATTGGGAAACATTAAGAAACCATTTTCCAGATCAGTGGGTGCTTTTCGAAGCAATAGAAGCTCATTCTGATAACGGTAGAAGATTGGTTGATCGAATAGCATTAATTAATCAATATGCAGAAGGCAAGGACGCTTTAAATGAATACAAACTAATTCATAAGACAGAACCTAACCGAGAATTATATGTTGCTCATACAAGCAAAACTGAATTAAACATTATAGAACGCAAATGGTTAGAAGTTCGGATATGAATACAGCAATTCAGCTTTCGAATAGCGATTTACCTTTTATTGAGATTACGGTGTATTACAATAATCAAAGCATAATACTACCTCAAGTATTAATAGATACAGGTTCCTCAAGTACGATCTTAAAATTAGATGTGTTGAAGAGATTGGGTTGACTGTCGAACTAGAAGATGTCTTAGATGCATTATGGGATAAATATCAATGGGATTATAGGAATGGATTTTTTATTAAAAGCAAAAGGGATAATTGACTTGAATGAATTAATATTGATTTGCAAGTAAAATCGGAAACAAATACCATAATATAACACAGCATTATCACTACAATTCACCCTACGGCCAGTTCGAAGCATCTTCAAAGTAGATTTGTACGAAGCTTGGAAGTCTGCTAGATCGTTACTCCCCATAATACTTTCCCTAACGGGACAATCTTAAATGGACAACTTCGATGATGCGCAGCAACATAGAAGCAAGCATTATATGGACAGCGTAACCTTAAGATTGTAAGCCACTTCAGTAGCAATCAAGTTCGTCCTATGATAAGACGTTACTCCACGGCAAGAAAGAGTCCGGATTTCATTATAGCTATACTCGTATTTGGCAGAAGAGAATGTATTCCCCTGTATGTCGATGGTAAAATGGAAATGTGTCTGATAGTACGGAGGCTGCGATAATAGCATACTTTCGGTCCAATGCCTTGGTGCGAATGGCAAGCTCACATGGTTTTCTGGGGGGATTCGCACCACGCACCACAACTGGGCTGGCAGGTTTTTGAGGGAAATTTTAGCTTCTCTTGTAGGTCCTTCTTTCTCCATTCGCACTTTTGCTGCCATTAGCCTTACTCTCGCAAGGGTTCGCTATAGGCGTCGTCGCAACCTGCACGGGTTGCGTGGATTGAAATCAGTTGTCGTAGCTCGGAATTCAGGGTCGCGGGTGTCGCAACCTGCACGGGTTGCGTGGATTGAAATAATAAGCAAGTCGCAACATTGGAATCCGCGAATCGTCGCAACCTGCACGGGTTGCGTGGATTGAAATTTCAGCGTTTCAGTTTTGCCGAGGCCGGGATCGCTATCGCAGTCTGCGAGGACTGCGTAGATTGAAATGCAGACCATTTTCCTAACAAATACTTAGTCGAACTTCCTGCAAGAACACAAAGGAGCAAAGAAGAATGGAAATTCAATTTAGACTTTTTGATCCTAATCATGATATTATTCCCTACGATCTATTACTACTTGCAGATCCGTCAAAGCAATTAATAGATGATTATTTTGCTCGCGGAATTTGCTTTTTGGCGTTCGTAAAGGAAGAACTGATTGGAGAATTTGTATTAATTCATACACACCCCATGACCTATGAGATCGTTAATATCGCTGTTAGGGAAGAATACCAAGGCAAAGGTATTGGAAAGCAGTTATTGCAAATTGCAATCGAAACAGCTCAAAAGCTAAATGCTAATGCAATTGAAATTGGGACGGGCAATTCAAGTCTGCAACAATTAAAGCTATATCAGAAAAGCGGGTTTAGAATAATAGGTATAGATCATGAATTCTTTATAAGGAATTATGAAGAAGAAATATATGAAGACGGAATTCAATGCCGGGACATGATCAGGCTTAAGAAAGAATTTTGAGAGCAAAGCAAGAAGACAGGAACATCATCTAACATAATGAGGTAGCGCCATGAATTGGGAAACATTAAGAAACCATTTTCCAGATCAGTGGGTGCTTTTCGAAGCAATAGAAGCTCATTCTGATAATGGTAGAAGAATCGTTGATCGAATAGCATTAATTAATCAATACGCAGAAGGCAAGGACGCTTTAAATGAATACAAACTAATTCATAAGGCAGAACCTAACCGAGAATTATATGTTGCTCATACAAGCAAGACTGAATTAAGTATTATAGAGCGCAAATGGTTAGGAATCCGGGTATGAATACAACAACTCAATTCTCAAATAGCGAATTACCTTTTTGAGAAAAATCGTTTTGTAGAGTTCAGGAGAAGTATGAGAGGAGGTTAGTTAAAATGCTAGATCCTATCAGGTACCCAATCGGCCTTTTTAAGCCCGTTGCTCATCTGTCCGCCAGTGATCGGAAGCTTGTTATTGCTCAGATGCCGGAGATAACGACGAAGCTTGGAAGCCTGTTGGCTCGTTGCTCCCCCCAGTTGCTCGACATTCCCTACCGGGACAACGGCTGGACAGTAAAACAGATTGTGCATCACATGGCGGATAACGATATGAACTCGTATCTGAGGTTCAAAAGAGCACTAACCGAGGACAAACCGATGGCCAACAGCTATAGAGAGGATCTATTCGCCGAGCAGAGCGATTACATGAGGATCGCCGTTGAAGACTCCCTTCTTTTGCTAAAGCTCCTACATAAGCGCTTCCATTTGCTATTGGAGAGGTTAACCGCCGCACAATTTCAAAGAACGCTGGTGACTTCGTTGCTGGGAGAGATCACATTAGATGTTGCGCTGCAACGATTCGTATGGCACGGCCAGCATCACACCGCGCAGATTGAGAACTTTTTGCTCAGCAAGTCCCTCTAGCTTAAGTGGGCAAATTCTGATATATAATTTGTTTTATAGCCATTCCCGAATTTAGTAAAAGAGGATTCATTATCCTGTATAACGATGGTAAAATGGTTCTGGATCTGCATAAACGCAGGCTGCGATAATAGCGTACTTTCGGTTTATTGCCTTGGTGCGAATGGCAAGCTCACATGGTTTTCCGGGGGGATTCGCACCACGCGCCACAACTGGGCTGGCGGGTTTTTGAGGGGATTTTTAGCTTCTCTTGGAGGTCTTTATTTCTCCATTCGCACTTTTGCTGCCCTGAGCCTTACTCCCGCAAGGGCTCGCTACAGGCGCTGTCGCAACCCGCATGGGTTGCGTGGATTGAAATTTCGCCGGCACAACCGCCTTAGCAACCGCGACCGTCGCAACCCGCATGGGTTGCGTGGATTGAAATTCCAAGAACTTCGTTACATACGACCCCTCGGCCGAGTCGCAACCCGCATGGGTTGCGTGGATTGAAATTCGTAGAAGGCCTGGTACTGGTCATCGTTATATTCGTCGCAACCCGCATGGGTTGCGTGGATTGAAATTATCAATCTCCGTTGATATATGTGTAACCCATTCTCCGTCGCAACCCGCATGGGTTGCGTGGATTGAAATCCTAAGCCGTTCGAATGCGGCCCCGATCGCGTCGCAACCCGCATGGGTTGCGTGGATTGAAATATCAAGTTGGTTGCTCACCCAGGAGCCGGCGCCGCGGGTCGCAACCCGCATGGGTTGCGCGGATTGAAATATCAGTCCATTTCCGGCATCAACATTGGTAACATAGTCGCCCCCAATACGGGGCGTGGATTGAAATAGTGCTTGCTGCAACGCGAGACATCCGTCTTGGAGTTCTAGCTCAGCTTGAACCAAGGAGGCCCACAAAATGAGAATCGCGTTCGTTGTCTTTAACGGCATTACGTTCTTGGATTTTATCGGATTCTACGATGTGATCTACAGGCTTAATCTGTTCGAGGAAACGAAGGGAACCACTTGGGATATCTGCGGCTTATCGGAAGAAGTATCGGATGAGCTTGGATTAGCGATCAAGGTGAATAAAATCCACCCGGATCTCTCCGAGTACGATATGGTTTATGTTCCGGGAGGAAAGGGAACAAGAAGGCTGCGATTCGACGAAGAATTCGTGTCATGGCTGAGAACAGCCGAACGTGTCCCGTATAAAGTGTCCGTCTGCACGGGGGCGCTTCTTCTTGGAGCAGCCGGTATGCTAAGAGAAAAGCATGCAACAACCAACCCCAACGCCTATGAGCTTCTGAAACCCTATTGCAAGGAACTAGTCAGAGCGCGAATTGTCAAGGACGGACAAACCATAACGGCTGGCGGAGTGGCGACATCGATCGACCTTGCCTTGTATATCGTAGGCCTCCTGGTCAACCACCAAGCCGTAGAGACCGTTAAACAACAGATCGACTATCCATATTCGGCACAAGAGATTGTGGAGATTTCCAAGTGAAAGCCGATCAGACTGGGGTAAGGTCTGCTTAGCGAATAAGAGGTGCCCTCTTGAGAATTCGAATTATCGGATCATGCGGAAGCGGCAAGTCGACGCTGGCCAAGCAATTATCGGGGCACTACGGTATCCCCTATTACGAGATTGATAATGTGATCTGGGACAGAAGCGAAGACGGCCTTAAGTACCCCGAGCAGGTTAGAGATGCGACATTCCAAGCCATTCTGGACTCGGAATCATGGATCGTCGAGGGGGTCCAATATAAGGAGTGGACACTGACTTCCATCGCGATAGCCGACTTTGTTTTTGTTCTGAATCCCCATGTGTATGTGCGCGATTATCGAATCGTTAAACGGTTTATTCTGTCCCGAACCGGCATCCGTCCATGGAATTACAAGCAATCTCTCAGCAACCTGCGGAAAATGTTAGTAGAGTGGAATCATCGGTATGATGTGCAACAAGTTATTGATCTCGTTAAACAGTACCGCCAAACTCCTCACATCGTACGAAGCAGGCGCGACGTCATGAATGTATTAGCTGATGAATTCCCTGCATGTCGATGTTAAAATGAATCTGAACCTGGATGAGCGGCGGCTCCGATAATATCGGACTTTCGGTCCAAAGCCTCGTCTTGGTGCGAATGGCAAGCTCACATGGTTTTCCGGGGAGATTCGCACCTCGCGCCACAACTGGGCTGGCGGGTTTTTGAGGGAATTTTTAGCTGCTCTTGGAGGGCTTTCTTTCTTCATTCGCACTTTTGCTGCCCTGAGCCTTACTCTCGCAAGGGCTCATCTGCGTCGCTGTCGCAACCCGTTCGGGTTGCGTGGATTGAAATAGATCCTCGCTGCTAATATCGACCTTGTCCTTGATGTCGCAACCCGTACGGGTTGCGTGGATTGAAATGACCTCATAACCGAAGTAATTACTAGAGGAATCGCGTCGCAACCCGTACGGGTTGCGTGGATTGAAATGATTCGCGGACGGGGCAGGTGTTACGGCGGTGGAGTCGCAACCCGTACGGGTTGCGTGGATTGAAATAGCCGATCAAGTGTGGGTTGCACAGCCTCATTCGTCGCAACCCGTACGGGTTGCGTGCATTGAAGTGAGCACCTCCTTTTGCCATTCCTCTGTCGCTGTCATAACCAGAACAGGATGCGTGTTATTAAAGGGAGCATAACTGAGAATCTCATATAGCGCACCCTTAAATCATATCCCCTTCCTTATGACAAGCAGAAAAAAAGCCGTATCAGCCAACGGCTGGCACGGCTTCTTTCTTGCCCGTCTCCTTCACCTTTCTTTGTTCACCGAATCCGGAGCATCTTCCTGAATGCGATGCAGTACATCTTTGAATTCGCTGCGATGTGTTTTTTCTATTCTGTTCTGTTTAAACCACTGATGAGATGCGGAGTCATTGATTCCTGAACTCGAGGCGTTGTTCTTCGAGTCAATGAAGGGATAAGTTACCCGACTGTGCTTACTACTAGTCCAGTTCGCGATCCGTTGAAGATCTTGCATAGGCTTGGTAAGACTGAGCTTGTTCACCGGCAGCCGATCGGCCTCATAGTCGGTCAACAGCCATTCCCCCGTGACCGGATCAATTGTCCGCACCTTGATCTCTGCAGTCTTGATCCGCACACTTCCGAAGCCAATCGGCTTCCCGCGCCCGATCTTGTGAGCGCAATCGGAATCATTGAACGTTAAGGTCCAGCAGAGCCTCGCCAATTCATCTTCCGTTACTCGGTCGAAGTAAAGTCGGAACTTAAACACAACGTTGTCCTTGACCGGACGAACACGCTGCCTCATGCTCGACAGTTCGACTTCGGCATGAACGCCCGGCTCGCTATGCCAATAAAACTTGCGGCCCCTGAGTTGAATGTCCTTGCTCGACAGGAACTGAAGGTTGGTTCCTACTCTCTTGTAATCATAGGTCCAGTATTCGTACTTGGGACTAAATGATCTCACTTGATTGTTGAGATGGTACGTGTAGAATTCAACGGCGCTCGGCTTCGGTTCACCAAGCTCCGGCCATACTGTATCTTGCATAAAAAATCGACTTGCATCGCCGTCTGCTTGCTCTTCAACTCTGGCGTCCGATATGCGAACACGCGAAGCGATTGAGGTCGTCCCCGTCATGCCGAACAAGACGCAGACCGGGCACACGTTCCCCCGATCCTGACATGGCTCATATTCGCCATGCTCGTGAAGCAACTGCTTAATACTGGTATCGAATACTTCCTGAGACATCATCGCTGGCGTGAAGTATGCTGCCATATCATTGCCTTGATTATCCTTATAAGGCTCGTAGTAAACCGGAATCCATCTGTTTAATGGCAGGTTCTCTAAATCCCCGACATACCTGATATAAGCCTCGTATTGATTATGACCCTCGGTCTTGGTCTTAAATTCTCCGTTCTTATAGCCATTTAATAGCCGCTTGAATCGCTTGATTTCTCTCTCACTAACCCCAACAATCATTTTACCAGGCACAAATGCCGACTCTTTCGTCTTCTTGCCGAAGAATTCTCCTTTGTGAAAATACGCTTCTTGCTCGTATCTCCCTTGTCTGTACTCTCGAAAATCTCTATCTCCTCTCTGGTGTCGATCAAGGTAAATCTTTTGCCCTTCAACCAGCTTTTTTGTTCGCCATTTCTTCAATCCCTCACGGCTGCACTCCAGCAACTCCCATTCACCCGAACAATTCCTGCGGAGCAAGCCCGGCTTCTTGATCTTGTTGGTTCGGCGATGCAACAGGCGATTTAGGTCAACGGACGACATACAGCCGTTGAAGGCCGCCTCGTGCACGCTCCGAATGACGCCTCGCAGCTCAGAACCGGGGATGACCGGTTGCTGATAGCGGTCGTTAGCTGCCCCCTTGTTGTCTGTGCCAAGGTCGGCATAGGAGTAGAAGTCATAGCTCGCCCCTTCCTGTTCCACCTCCTTATGAAGCGCCTTATCATTCGAGGTATTGGGAATAAAAATCGGTGTTAGCGTAGTCAGCTCACATTGAATATAACCAGTCAGAGTCTTGTCCCCCGTTCCTCCCTTCTGTAACGGCGAACGACGACATTTTCCTTCGAAGGGCACGAAATTGTAGGGATTGACGAAGTTATAAGTCATGCCTGCGCTCCTCCTTGCTTCTTCAGGTAGTCCTGCCAATCGACCAAGGCAACCATCCGCTCGTCCACGAACCGATATAGACTGTTGGCCTCCTCGCCCGGCTCGAGGGCCGGATGCTGACGATGGAACTGGATATAGTGGCGCACCGCTACTCCATATTCAACACAACCTGTTTGCCCATAAGGAAGATATATGGACGTGCCTCTCCCGGATTGCAGCCAGGTCCATCCATTCGGATCGGTTCCAGATCGGGAGATGCCCCACAGCTTATGTGTCTCATCCAACACATCAATAGGTTTCTCTGCAGCTTCATCGAGACGATAACGCCAACGGAATCGCTCATCGACTCTCGTCGCCTTGAATTCACCCAGCTCATGGAACAGTCTCAGCTCTTGAACATGCAATAGATTCTCCAATTGGTGTAAGGCTCGATCCAGTCCTATCATTATCGTCCCCTGTTCCCAACGGCCGAAAGCTACAGCATGGTCAAGAATGACGTAGGCATATATGGTGGGGATACGGCTAAGCAACCTAGCCGCTGCGGCCAAAACTTCAGAATCATCACCTTCCCCTCGATGAACCATACTTCCGGACAATGACATCAGATTCATTCGCCAGCTCTCCTTTCAAAGCTTTCTCGAAGCCATCGCAGTGCCTCCGCGCCGCAAGTCGCTTCCCGGCCATCAAGCGGCTCCCGATCAAGCAGGATCGGACCCTGCCTGCTCAATATTCCGCGCCCTATGCCGCTCTCTCCGCCGATCGACAGCAAGCCGTTCTCCATGTCCCGAATTGCCCAGATCAGCAGACCACAGATCGCTTCGCAGGACGGCTCCGCTAAAGTTGGAAGTGCCGACTCCCGCCAGCGAATGATCAATTCGGTCGTCCCTCCTGCCCATGGACGTGTCGTGAACAAGGCCCCCGATACGACGCCGCCGGTGAATCGATCGATTGCAGTACGGGTTGTCGGCAACGATACTCCTCCGGTCACGATGGATTCTTCCACTCTTAATCGCGATGCCGTCAATGATTGGAGTGTGTTTCCCCATTGCTCTTCGTCTGACCGCGGGCCGAACAGTTCTCTCATCGCTTCGGCTGCAAGCTCTGTTGATGCCAATATCTCCTCCAATAGAAAAGTGAGCTGCCGCCGAATCGCTCCTGCCCAACTTGTTCCGGGAATGACGGCCTGCCGCATACCGTCCAACTCCCCCAGAAGCTGACCGTAATCCTCCTTGACCGAATCGACGATATACTCTCTAATCATCAACGTCTGAGCAACTCCCAGCTTAACCCTTAGCTCATGCCAGATTGTCAACCTCTCAAGTGCTTGTCTTCCGCTGTTGCTCCGCAATACGCTGTGCCCTCGTTCCCAAATCAATTGCTTGTCGAAGCGATCCCAATCCCAATCCAGCCAAGCCATGCTTGATTCCTGCCCCCCGGTACCGATATGCCGGAAGCTCTTCAGACGCACCGATTCGACGCGCAACCGCCCGTAGCCGCGATTCGCCTTGGCTCCCAGCGTCAACGTACCCTCTGCAAGCGCGTCAATAAGCGCACAGATCAGCGCCTCCTCTACCTCCTCGCGTCCTCGGTCGTTCTCGCGCACAAGCCATTCCAACCGAATCCGACAGGCGGTGCCGCTGTCAATGGTCTGTACCGTATAGCGAGCCTGATCTACAGCCGTCTTGAAGCGATCCAGCTTCACGCCGTCCCTGCGGGATATCGCCGCCGCGTTGCCGCTTCCGGCTTCAGAAGCAGTGAACCGTACATGATTGCAGTACAATCGACTTCTGTATCCGCCATCCGTGCCGAACAAAGCCTTAATCTCCTCTTCATGATCGAAGCTCGCCAGCAGATAATGCCGGAACGCCCCGGCTATAGAACTACCAGGCAGATAAGGCCGCCCCTCCGCGTCAAGCACAAGATCATTGTCCGTCTCCTCATCCAGACCGGAACCGGCAGTCAATGGAGAAACCAAAGTACCTTCAATCGATAGATAGAATCGCTTGATGATTGGATTGGTCACGGCTGCTTCCTCGCTTTCAATTCCAGAGTGCGCAGGTACCCTCGGATGAACTCCTCTGTCTGTTGCTCGCAGGGCTCGACCTGCCGCAAGCATAGCTGCCTCAGTTCCCCATCCATAATCTGTTCTATCCGGTTGAGCAGAGATGCATAGCTTCGGCCACCAGCCTCAAACCAAGCCATGAGCTGCCTGATCTTCGTTGATCCGATCTTCAACTCCTGCTTGCCGGCTTCATCGGCGCCCGCTTGCGCCCCTGTGCGGCGAGTCGCCCCTTCCGTTCGAACCCGCCGAAGCCATTGAACAAGCAGATGCGTCTCAACCTCAGATTCGCTCACCTCCGCTGCCGGTCCCAAAGGTTCCGTCTTCATGCTCTCCAGTCGGAAAGATGGTCCATCTCCCCAGTTAACACCCTCTCCTTCGAATTCGTCGATCGCTACAAATCGAATTTGCCCTTCTCCCTCTCCCGTGTTCCAGCCCCACAGCGACCGTTCCAATCGCTCGGCCGTCTCTGGCCGATTCAACCGAACAAGAAGTGTGGAACCGGCATCCAGCGCCTCGCGCTGCGACTTGGGCAGCCGCCACTTGGCATTAAAGCCCGACAGGACCGTATAGCGAAGCCGGGCTTGCTTCAAGAGAACTTCGCATTCTAGCCTCTCCCCCATCTGTTCCAGCAACCAACGAGGGTTGGGGTCCGGACGCCCGTCCTGATCCAGCAAGAACAACGGGGTAATCAGATGAAGAGCGAAGAGGGTTGCTCGTGCCCCATCCTTCTTCCCCGACGGCAACAGCGGCGCGAGGCGATCCCCGCCCGGTACGAACCGAACGTTGCCATACTCGGCCGTTCGCGCCCTTCCAAGCCTTAAGCGGCTGCCGCGTTCCTGTGCCAATTCCAGAAGCAGACTCACATCCTCCGCCCTGCCTCGCAGCAAACCGTAGAAGGTCTGGCCCGGCGCAATCGACTCATACTGGTACAACTGCCCTCCATCCGGCGATTCCGTGGCTCCTGCGTTCTCCAACCCCCGTGATTGTTCAACTGCCGCTTCCCCGCCAATCGCTCGTCCCAGAGCCCGATTGGCTGCCCTCGCGTGATGCATTCGCACCTGCTTAAGCACTTGGTGGCAGAAGAGCCGTCCTTGCTCCCGATAAACGAACGATCCGATGGCCCGAAGGACGCCCCCTTCCGGCGAGGAACGTTCATTCAGATCGAAGCCGTGATCGGTGTTCTTCTCCCGCTGCCAGGACAAGGGGCAAGGAACGAATACCGCATCACCCACAAGCGGAAGAGCATACCCGAACTGAACCCCTCCTCGGAGGAAAATCCGGGCGAACCGCTCATCCTCGTGAGCCCTGTCGCCAAGTCGGTACGCCCGTATGTACAGGCCCGCGAACGCTCCAAGCAAGGCACCGCCAGGAATCCAGTTGTCGCTGCTCCCCCCCAGCCCGGTGCGCCCCGCCATCATAATCGGCTGCTCCAATTCCAAGCGGAAGGGAACGATATCCACCTCTGGTCCTTCTATCGAAGGAAAGTGAGCATATGCTGTATCTTCCGTCTGATTAGTCTCTTCCAGTTCAGACAGAGTACAGCGAACTTCGCCACTCCCCCTTGTGTTGGCCAGCCCGAGACGTCGCAGCCCTTTGGCACATAGGCACAGCGTCTCTTCCAATTCCGCCGGATCTGCCGCGCCGCTCGTATCTATCTCGATCCTGCTGCGCAAGACAAGCCCCTCGCGAGCGGCTCGCATCGTTCTTAAAGCATGGACCTTCGCCGAGCCCGTCATCTGATCCACTGCCGTGCGTGTGTATAGATCGGTGAAGGAGGACAGAATATCTTGTTCCGTCCATTGCTCTTGCTTCAACTGCGCCTGCAATGCATCATATTCGTCAATGACAATCGGGCCGTTCGCAGTTGGAACCTTGTACAGGTGAGCATCTAACACATGCAGGCGGGAACTTGTCGGTTGTCCTGGAACACCGAAGAGCGCCCTCAATCGATCGGGTGTCAGCACTCCCCAATCCTCCAGTTCTCGCCCGACATCCAGCAAACTGCCCTTCAGCCGCTTGGCCGGAACGGTCGGCAATCCACGGTCATGAGCAATCTCGATATCAATCAGACCGCTCGACGTATCGCCGGTTGCCGTGCACAGCTCACTTCGCAGCTCAATCTCCAGCCACCTGGTCCTCATGCCAACACCTCCCCGGCTTCCATTTGATTCGGAGAATGCTCCCACACCCAGCTCTCGAACCGTCCCAACAGCTCCAACGCGTCAATCAATGCTAGCGGTACCGTGCCAGACTCATCCCAATCCGGACATATCTGATTCAACGTGTACCCGCGAGAGCCACACTCCTTTAAATACATGTCCAACTCTCCCGGTTCACCAAGCAGGACAGCATATAGCTGTTCCAGTCTTCCTCTCGGCCAGGCCCCGTCTCCCAGCTTGTCCAGACACTTCGCGAGCCAGGACAAGTCATCCACTCGGCCCGCATCGTCGTTCCTCGTCGAGATGCGGAACGGCCTGGCGTACCTTTTCTCATGCCGCTCATGATGCGGATTGCTTCCTTGGACGATTTTAAAATCGAGATATGCGTCGGTCCCTCCCTCCTGCACCCTCTTTCGCTTGGCCTGCTGACAGCATTCCTCCGCCACTTCGTACGCGATCCGGAATGGAAAATGGCTGTGTACCAGAGCAACGCCAGCGCAAGACGATACCGACAACTCACCCGATTCGTCAAACGAATGGCTCTCCAGCTTGCGCAGAAGCCGTGCAGCCAACGGTATCCCCCATTCTCCCAAACAAATGAAGGTGATATCATCTCCATCCAGAATAAGCGGGCGAATCGGCAGCTGTTTCTTCCACAGCTTCAAGCTCTCCTCGGGCATCGCTGCCTCGATCTCGGCGACAGTCAGATCAAACAATCGCCGGTAGGTCGACGTTAGCTGCTTGGATATTGTCCTCATCTCCGCAACGGCTTCCGAATAGCCTCTCCCTCTCCACTGTCGCAGCCGTTCCCCGATCTGTCGCCCCATGCCGTTGCCATCCAGGTGGACAACTGCGACATAACTGTCCTCTCCATTGCCTTTGATCAAATCCTTCATCTCGAGCGCCCACTTCCCCATCCCCTCGGCAGCCTCGATCTCAGAAACCATATTCTTCGCCACGTCATGTCCTGCTGCCAGCTTTAACCGCTGCAGTGTGGACACGGGACGCTTGACGTGACTATCGTAACCAGTAATGGGAAGACCGGAATCTCCATCCTGCTCAGACACCGGGAACGCGCCCGGCGGTTGCGGACGAATCGCCCGGTTCTTGATCGTCTCCATTCGCAGCTCCAGCTTCTCCTTGTCCTGATAGAAGTCCTCGAGCTCCGACGGGATCGCAGCAACGGCAAGATGTAGCGTATAGCTCGTCTCCAGCAATCTTCGCGCCAGATGCTCGTTCACCGCATGATAATCCTCAATGTCGCGATAGACCACAATAGCACTGCCCCCACCGTTGTAAACAACTTCAATCGCCACCTCGGCTTGTTCCCCAATGCTGAAGCGGGTTGTCCCCTCCCAGTCCGAGATGATCCGGATTCCCTCGCGTCTTCTCGACTCCAGCGCCTCCGGCAGACCCTTCTTCAGCACCTGCCCGACAATTCGGGAGGCCCCAATGTTCTCTCTCATACGATTGGATTGGAAAATGTACCCTTGAATTCCGCTGATACTATACATTGTGACGATCATGCCTTCGTTCCTCCCCCGGATGTGCCCGTCTTGTTGCTCATGCCTTGTTTGACTCGCTTGAACAGGTTGGCGTAAGCGCGATGAGGGAAGAACAACGGATTGTTGATCAGCATCAGCAACTGGTTCAACTGGTAGGTGAGGGACAGGATGACGTTCTCTTCCCCGTTCGAATCGACTCGAAGATCGGCAAGGGTTCGTTCTTTGTTAGCGTTGTCCTTGAGCAGTCTGAACTCTGGAACGCCCTCGTCGCTAAATTCGTTGACTTCCCCCACCCGATGGTTAAGCAAGTGGCTCCAATATGCATAGTTCTGTGTTAATTTCGGAATATACAACTCCAATTTCTCGCTCTTGTTCACATTCAGAATGATGTCGAAGGCCTCTATAACCGATTCTTTCGGGAGTGACTTCATCATCGCGCATAGAATCAGGATCGGACGGGTTGAGGTCTGCGGTTTCTCCTTGGCTGGGAGGCTATTGTCTTTTAATCCGCTAATGACTCTGGCAACGGAATCGAGTGAAGTGTGCAATTCTCTTATGGATGCGGCCCATTCGGGAACCCCCTTGACACTTGTGCTCTTGCATTGAATGGCTACGGCGACCGCCTCGATCGGAATGTATTTGATCTTCCCGTATCGGAAAATATAAGGAGTATACTGTTCATCGAAAATGGCGATATCAACCTCGTTTGAGATGGTTCCGTTGGAATCGATAATGAACACATTCTGATCCACGCAGAACTTGCGGGGCACGATCTGCTCGAACAATCCCTTCCAGATCGCCTCCCGATGCGATCCCGTCGTGTACGGGCTGTTCGGCGAATTCAAGTTCAGTTGGCTCGCGTGCGAGGCGGCCAAATCTTCGTAATTCTGAACAATCGCTTCCAGAACCTTATAATGTCCGGATGCCCGATCAATGTCCTTCTGCATCTTCATTCGTATCCCCTCCGCCTACTGATCATAAATTGCTTGGTAACGCCCAAAGCCTATCGTCGCATTTTTGCCAATGTGAATTCGTTCTCCGGCTGCAAGAAGCGGCGTAAAGGGGGTCAGGTCTCCCTCGTATCGAACCCAGCCCTCAATTGCGGGAAGGCTCAGCTTGTCACCTTCTGCCCGGTTAATCGAGTATCTCTTGAAGTCAACGGGACGCCACCGCTCCGCTGCTGTATGGATCTTGGAGGCGGCCTTCAACAGGTCTTCCTCATTCCATTGCACATGCTTGTCCGTATACGCCTGCGAGAGCAGAGACAATCGCCGGGTCAACGACTGGATCAGGTCGACGAAGGACAGGGAATTTCTCAACCGTCGATTCACCAGAAGCCTCAACGGATGGTCGAATCGCAACAATACCGACCTCGCTCGCCTCTGCTCCAGCGGAATCGGCATCGGCTGGCAGTTGCGAAGCCAGGTCCTGCCGTCACTCCAGATCAACGTTCCTCGAATGGGATCAACAATCTGCTGAAGCCGGAACGGCATCCGGCCAGCCCCCCAGCCTTGCCTCCTGTCATCCTGTAAGGCATCAATGAAGAAAGCTGCCTGCTCCGACGTCCTTCCGATCAAAGTGATCTCGAACGTCATTCGCTCCCCTGCATGCCAGATCTCCTTATCACGAACAAGCGGACGAAGCACATAGGGATTGACAGCCCCGCCCTCATTGCCCGGCGAACAGAAGTGAAGCGCATAGGAACACTCCTTCGACAAAGTACACCTGTGACAAGGGAGATTCGGATGCTGACAGGCATATTCCCTGAGCCGATGGCCGATCACCCCCCGAATCGTGGAACCCAGATAGGCCGGAAGCCGACCTTCGCTGTCCGCCTCGTAGATGGCATGCAGGGTCAACAGTTGAATATGATCCAACCTAGCGACCTCCTCAGATCAAATCTTTAGTAACATTCTTGAATCCATCGATCGACAAAAGTTGGTAATTTATTCTTTTATTCTACATTCCGTCTGATCTTCCTGCTATTAAAGCGTTATCTTCTCTAACTTGGTGACAACAGGAGGTTAAATTTCTCATTTGGAAAAAGAGGATGTAATCCCCTGTATGCAAATGGTAGAATAGAAGCGCGGCTGATCTCTGGTGCGAATGGCAAGCTCACATGATTTTCCGGGGGGATTCGCACCACGCGCCACGCTTGGGCTGGCGGGTTTTTGATGGGATTTTCAGCTTCTTTTGGAGGTCTTGATTTCGACATTCGCACTTTTGCTGCCCGGAGCCCTACTCCCGCAAGGGCTCGCTACAGGCGCTGTCGCAACCCGTATGGGTTGCGTGGATTGAAATTGTTATTGCGCGTTCTGTCATGCGCTCTAATGCGGTCGCAACCCGTATGGGTTGCGTGGATTGAAATGGTTACGTAGTCGCACCATTTTACGACCGGTCGGCGGTCGCAACCCGTATGGGTTGCGTGGATTGAAATTTTGACGGATCAACCGCGACACTTGCCAATGTCCCGGCGTCGCAACCCGTATGGGTTGCGTGGATTGAAATAGATAATCATTGTCGTGATCCCAGTGTGCCAGCTCGTCGCAACCCGTATGGGTTGCGTGGATTGAAATGTCTCGAGGGCGTTTTTATTTTCACGGAAAGGGAGTCGCAACCCGTATGGGTTGCGTGGATTGAAATACGTCTCGCGAAGGAATTGGACGACGCGCGCGGGTCGCAACCCGTATGGGTTGCGTGGATTGAAATTCCTTGATATAAAATTCGTACTCACGTAACCACTTGTCGCAACCCGTATGGGTTGCGTGGATTGAAATTCGCACCCCGACCACATTCCAGGCCCCCGGCCTGGTCGCAACCCGTATGGGTTGCGTGGATTGAAATAAACGATCCTCCGCCACCTTTTCCGGAACCTGCGTGTCGCAACCCGTATGGGTTGCGTGGATTGAAATTTCGCGTACATTTCGCCGTCTCCTTCGTGACCGTGTCGCAACCCGTATGGGTTGCGTGGATTGAAATGCGAATCGTCAGGGAGTGGTGATGATGGCGCAGGTCGCAACCCGTATGGGTTGCGTGGATTGAAATGAGTTGGACGCTCTACCGTGGGATGATGAGAGGTGTCGCAACCCGTATGGGTTGCGTGGATTGAAATCGCGTCTCCGCAGCATTCGGGACGGCTGGGCCGATGTCGCAACCCGTATGGGTTGCGTGGATTGAAATGCCGAATCGAACATGGGAACGATGGAGTTTTACGACCGTCGCAACCCGTATGGGTTGCGTGGATTGAAATTATATTTGGAGATAAGTATTTCCATTTTTATGAGCGTCGCAACCCGTATGGGTTGCGTGGATTGAAATGTGGTGTACTACCCGAAACTCGTGACGGACACGAGTCGCAACCCGTATGGGTTGCGTGGATTGAAATAGCCTTGCCGTCTTCAGGTGCCCGTACTTCAGCTCGTCGCAACCCGTATGGGTTGCGTGGATTGAAATTCCATGGACCAGTCATTCTCGCCACGGACCAAGGTCGCAACCCGTATGGGTTGCGTGGATTGAAATCGTTCCTCGGACGAGCTTATGCCAGATGAGATTCGTCGCAACCCGTATGGGTTGCGTGGATTGAAATAACAGTATATTGAGAGGGCTAAGGCCAAGGTGTGGTCGCAACCCGTATGGGTTGCGTGGATTGAAATTCGAACCAGAATTCGACCGGCGCGGCCGTCTCCTGGTCGCAACCCGTATGGGTTGCGTGGATTGAAATCATTTCTGGCGATAGGTAAAGAGGCTCGCCCAACTGTCGCAACCCGTATGGGTTGCGTGGATTGAAATTGGACCTCGGTCAACCCTGGGCGCTCAAGCGCTTCGGTCGCAACCCGTATGGGTTGCGTGGATTGAAATCTTGCCCTGGATTTTGATGGGCATCCGCTCCAACGTCGCAACCCGTATGGGTTGCGTGGATTGAAATAGCTACTACGGCCTGGAGTGCCGCGTCGCCGTCGTCGCAACCCGTATGGGTTGCGTGGATTGAAATGGCGCTGGCGAAGAAATCCCACTATGCTGGTAACGTCGCAACCCGTATGGGTTGCGTGGATTGAAATGACGGCTTCGACGTTGGCCGCCCGTGACGCATCGGGTCGCAACCCGTATGGGTTGCGTGGATTGAAATTTTTTCACAACGGAGCATGGCCGATCGCAAATTAGTCGCAACCCGTATGGGTTGCGTGGATTGAAATATCGTGGACGTCGGCATCGGTAAAGCGAACTGGGCGTCGCAACCCGTATGGGTTGCGTGGATTGAAATAAACCAGAAAAAGAAGAAGGCGCATCACTCCTCGTCGCAACCCGTATGGGTTGCGTGGATTGAAATCACGGATGGCTAATCGCCTCCCATACCCAAATTTGTCGCAACCCGTATGGGTTGCGTGGATTGAAATCTTCTGGCCGATCAGTTGCGAGAGGAGATTAATCGGTCGCAACCCGTATGGGTTGCGTGGATTGAAATGCAAACCATTCGGCAAGGATGTCTCTGATTTCGGTCGCAACCCGTATGGGTTGCGTGGATTGAAATATCATCTTAAGCGCGAGCTTCGTCATGAGGTACGTCGTCGCAACCCGTATGGGTTGCGTGGATTGAAATCTTCCTCGCCATTCGTAATAACACAAACGATCTGCCCAGTCGCAACCCGTATGGGTTGCGTGGATTGAAATCTATTCCGGATTCGGCAAGCGGCTCCAGTCGCTCGTCGCAACCCGTATGGGTTGCGTGGATTGAAATTTCCATCATCCGGCGCATCCGCTCCTCATCCGACGTCGCAACCCGTATGGGTTGCGTGGATTGAAATGAGGTGAGCCCCGTCACCACGCCGGCATATCCGCGTCGCAACCCGTATGGGTTGCGTGGATTGAAATGAGATCCGGTTCCGGGCAACGAATACCATCACCTGTCGCAACCCGTATGGGTTGCGTGGATTGAAATCCTCTCCGGCAAATACCGCACGCTGTGCCGCTGTCGTCGCAACCCGTATGGGTTGCGTGGATTGAAATACCTTCCCATAGCGACGTGTCACGCGCTTGACATGTCGCAACCCGTATGGGTTGCGTGGATTGAAATATGATTGGTTGCCTCCTCATCAAAACATGGTCATGTCGCAACCCGTATGGGTTGCGTGGATTGAAATCAAAAATCGTACTTGGCCAAACAAGTCCAAGTAAGTCGCAACCCGTATGGGTTGCGTGGATTGAAATTACCGGGACAATCGCCTGACGATACCGGATGACGTCGCAACCCGTATGGGTTGCGTGGATTGAAATCCAGATGCCAGAACAGCAGCCAAGAAGAAGCCGAAGTCGCAACCCGTATGGGTTGCGTGGATTGAAATATTCACCTACTGCCCGGCGTCAATAACATAACCGGTCGCAACCCGTATGGGTTGCGTGGATTGAAATGTCACTGGCTCTGCGCCTGCGGTTGCCTCCGGAGTCGCAACCCGTATGGGTTGCGTGGATTGAAATATCGGCCCACTCGGACCAGATGCGAACGCCGTTGTCGTCGCAACCCGTATGGGTTGCGTGGATTGAAATCAGGAGTGGATCGGTTATGGGGCCGCGTATCCGTGTCGCAACCCGTATGGGTTGCGTGGATTGAAATCTATAACCGAAGCCTCACCGTGGAGAATCTGGAGTCGCAACCCGTATGGGTTGCGTGGATTGTATACCGATTCCACTTTTCCCCATAACTCGTGGCAACCCAAACAGGATGTGTGGATTGAAATCCTAGTTTGATTAAGGTAACCTTATTCATATATCTCATTCCGTATGGGGTGTGTGGATTGAAATCTGCAATATTCCAAATTGTAAGCACCGAGTAATCGTGTCACAATCCGCATTTTCTATGTGAATTTTTCTTACAAAAGATACGGTGAGCCCCCTCCCCTTTATAATGCAGCACGTTAATACTCCCTTTATCTTTTCAAATTGAGGTGTGTTATGGATGACAAAGTGAATTACTGGTTAGAGTTGGCTGAATATGATATCGAGACTGCAAAAGCGATGCTAAGTACCGGCAGATACTTATATGTTGGTTTTATTTGCCACCAAGTGATCGAGAAGACTATAAAGGCAGCAATTACAAAACTTACTCAAGAAGCGGCCCCACGTTCACACAATCTGTCCATCCTTGCAAGAACCTCTGGCCTTTACGATAAAATGAGCGAAGAACAGAAAGATCTGTTAGACCTTTTAGAACCACTGAATGTCGAGGCTAGATATCCAACTGATAAGGAACGAATTATGAAATCGTTAACATTGGAAAGGTGCAAAAAAATTCTCAGCCAAACCGAGGAGATGAGAATATGGATAGTAACTCAGTTATAGAAATCGCAAAAAACTACGCCGAATTGGTTGCAAATGAATTACCAGTAACGAAGGTCATTCTATATGGCTCACAGGTCAAAGGAAATCAAAATAATGACAGTGATATCGATATCGCCGTAATTGTGGACCGAATTGATGAAGATTTTCTAGACACAGAAGCGAAGCTCTTTCGTCTAAGAAGAAACCTGGATTTAAGAATCGAACCTATTTTATTAGAAGAACAGAAGGATAAAAGTGGGTTCATCAACCAAATTATTAATGACGGCTATGTATTGATAGGGTAATCACAATGAAATTGATTTTTAAGAATATCCTACTGAACAGTTACTTCTTACGTGCCCATTTTCATTTTGCGCCCCTCCTTCCCGACGATACACGTCTTCATGCTAACTTGTAATAACAACAGCTACTTATTAGCATAGAAGTCACTGCTTCTCTTATAATCGACGTTGGAATTTGAATGGTTTCAACTTTGTAAATACGCGGAATTCTCTATGGCAAGTGATAGCACGATTTTCTTTATAGCCATACCCGTATTTGGTAAATGA
This sequence comes from Cohnella fermenti, assembly GCF_004801405.1. Taxonomy (GTDB): domain Bacteria; phylum Bacillota; class Bacilli; order Paenibacillales; family Paenibacillaceae; genus Cohnella; species Cohnella fermenti. The sequence goes on along the minus strand of NZ_SSOB01000001.1, from coordinate 432,425 downwards.
AGGTGCATCCCCCTGTATATCGATGGTAAAATGATTCTTGATCTGCATAAACGCAGGCTGCCATAATAGCGTACTTTCGGTTTAATGCCTTGGTGCGAATGGCAAGCTCACATGGTTTTCCGGGGGGATTCGCACCACGCACCACAACTGGGCTGGCAGGTTTTTGAGGGGATTTTTAGCTTCTCTTTGTGGTCCTTATTTCTCCATTCGCACTTTTGCTGCCCTGAGCCTTACTCTCGCAAGGGCTCATCTGCGGCGCTGTCGCAACCCGTATGGGTTGCGTGGATTGAAATCAGCCGATCCACTGGTTGCCCACGTAGTAATTCAGTCGCAACCCGTATGGGTTGCGTGGATTGAAATTCAAGTTCCGCGATCGTGCTGTCTATCCAGTCGATGTCGCAACCCGTATGGGTTGCGTGGATTGAAATCGGCGGTAGATCGTCCGCATGAGCTGAACTTCCCGGTCGCAACCCGTATGGGTTGCGTGGATTGAAATGTGCGAACGAGTTCTCGCCCCGGAATCCGTTGGGTCGTCGCAACCCGTATGGGTTGCGTGGATTGAAATCTCTAGCCCTTTGTCGTTCGGCTTCAGCCGATCGGGTCGCAACCCGTATGGGTTGCGTGGATTGAAATTCTAGGTCGAATGTCTCCTCGTTTTTGATCTCCTCGTCGCAACCCGTATGGGTTGCGTGGATTGAAATTCGGATTTGGTTGTTGATGCTACTTCGGCTACGGCGTCGCAACCCGTATGGGTTGCGTGGATTGAAATGTGGACGAGATCATCAGCGCCGGCACGGTCAAAAGTCGCAACCCGTATGGGTTGCGTGGATTGAAATATTTTCAAAGTGGATGTTGAGGATGTGACATACGTCGCAACCCGTATGGGTTGCGTGGATTGAAATCCGAAACCGCAACTGGATGTTGCATCGGATGGCACGACGTCGCAACCCGTATGGGTTGCGTGGATTGAAATGCGATTGGCTGCGTGGTCGTTTACGGCGTGATCGCGGGTCGCAACCCGTATGGGTTGCGTGGATTGAAATCACTTGTTGGCCGGAGTTTCCGGCGTGTTGCCGCCGTCGCAACCCGTATGGGTTGCGTGGATTGAAATCCATTAACTACTGCCGGCACGTCCTTGTACATCGTAGGCGAGCTATACAAGTTGAACTAGGAAACTTAACGGACTCATCTGTTTCGATGCCCCACGCAATGTGGACCCAGGTCACGAAATGTAGCCGGAATTTCATGTTTATTCATTCGTTCTGGGCCAGACGAGACCAACGAATGTGAAATTTCACATAGCCGGGCAGTCGATCAAGTACTTCCGGTCCGCAGCGATATGCGGTTTTAACTTACTGGGATAGATTCATTCGTTCAGCTTATATAGTCACGGACCACCCGTTCAACGGGTGGCTTGATTTTGCCCCTATAAGGGGCCTGGTACTGGCAACGCCTAAAGGCGTAGTTTCGCAAGCCATTTTCGCTTGCTGCCCCTAAAGGGGCAGCATTATTGCTTTTTATCTTCGAGTTGATCCGCTTTTACTTGGTTCTGGATGTATTTGCGAATCTCAGCCTCATTTCTCCCTACGGTGTTTACGTAGTATCCCTTTGCCCAGAAATGTCGGTTTCCTTTCTGGCGGTACTCGGGATGCCGATCAAATATCATCAGTGCGCTTTTCCCTTTCAAGTAGCCAATAAACTCCGACACACTCGTCTTTGGCGGGATTTTGACACAGAGATGGATGTGATCAGCACAGACGCTTCCTTCTACAATCGCGACTTCTCTGTACTCGCACAGCTTTTTGATAATTTCGCGAATATCATTTCGCAATTCCCCGTACATGACCTTGCGCCTGTATTTGGGGATGAATACGATGTGGTACGTGCAATCCCATTTCGTATGTGATAGACTCGAATTGTCCATGGATGCCCTCCTCTGCTGCTGACTTTGGCCTGCGAAACCGTAGCCAGTATAGCAGAGGAGGGCTTTTCCGTCATCGGCATCGGCTCTTCCTATTCCGTTCTCCCACGCATAGCGTGGGGCTTAATCTGGAGTTAACCCTCCCCGGGCTTCATTGACTATTCCATCGCGCTGCCCCGGCCTGCATCTTGAGTTGTGCGGATGACGGCGCAATGGTCCGGAACAACAAGCTTGACCTCTCCGGCTCTGCACTCCAAGCGAATCTCGCCTTCCGGGGTAGGGATGGCCAGGCGGAACCATTCCAGCGAATCCGGAATATGCGGGTCAAAGGCAATGAACGTCCACCCCGGAGCAAGCGGAGAGAGGCCGGCAATCTCTTCAATAAAGAGCGGGATCGGCGAGCTTGCCCAGGGATGGCACAAGCTCGTATTCCACTTCAGCTCCTTGGACCAAGTCTCGAAGCAGGCGGTGGCTCCTTCCTCCAGCATCGTGTTCCAGGAATGGAGATCCTCCGACACGATCAACTCGTAGAGCAGATCGTATTCACCCGCCGCCGCCAAGGCCTTGAGGACAAAGTAAGCCATATAAACGCCGCAACTGAGACGTTTCCGGCGAATCAACGCCACGATAGAATCCCGCGCCTTCTCCGGTGCCAGTCCGAAGAGAAGAGGCAGCGCATTGGCGTGGAGGGAGCAATGCTCCGACTCGGCCGCGTCAGCGAACAGTCTTCGATCTTCTCGATAGAAGCGCTCGCGGAAGGAATTGCGGAACTCCGCCAGCTCCTGCAGGTCGGCCGGGAGCCCCAGAGCTTGCCGGATCTCCTTCACCGCCTCCAATGCGCCGTAATAGAAGCTGTTGATCACATTGTGGCAGCCGTCGGCATGACCGTTGGCAAGGTTGAAGTCATAGCCATCCCGAAGGTTGTCCGGCCAATCGACCAAATTCCACTTCCCGTTGACGGAATAGAGCAGTCCGTCCTCCCCCAAGTATTGAGCGAAGTATCCGATTACCCCTTCCGCTATCGGAGCCATGGAGCGGAGAAAGGCCAGATCTCCGCTCATTCGATAATATCGCAGCAGTTGCATCGGCCATTGCAGGGAGAAGTCGGCTATCTCCTGCATGTGGTGACCGGGAGCCACAGCCATCAGTCCCGGACACACCTCCTCGGCCAGAAGGGAGAATTCCTGCAGCGCTTTCCGATACATACGCAGGTCTCCGGACAAATAAGCGTGAGCGTGGGTAATGACGGTATTGTCGCCCAGATACTGCCCCTTCTCGCGAGAGGGGCAGTCTACGTAATTTTCTTGCGTGCCGTACCGAATTCCGTTGGCGCAGATTGCCCAGATGGCATTGAGGCGGGAGCTTGAGGACTCGAACCGGCAGGCTTCCTCGGGATAGGGATAGTGACGAACCACGGCTGCTATGGACGAGACCGGCAAGCTCACCTGCGGGCTCTGCGGGCCGGCAACAATCTCGGCATAGCGGAACGACTTGTAATCGTACGCCTCCAGCTCCTCTTCCTCGCCCGACAGAATCCACGTGTCCCGATAGACGCAGCTGCAGCGCATTTTCCAACGTACCCGCCCCTGCTCGTCCAACTCCTCGCCGTATCGGATCTCGACACTCGCGCCGACCGGCCCGGTGACGACTGCTCGGACCTGGCCGGTCAACAGAGTGCCGAAGTCCAGGAAGACGCCTCCTTCTATCGGTCGAACCGTAGAAGGATATCGCTTGTACACTTCCACAGTCGGTGTCGGCTGATTCACCAGGCTATGCCCGTGCTGCGGATGAACAGTTGCCGTCGGCCAGGCAGAATCGTCAAACCCGGGAGTTCGCCAACCCTTGCTTCGTTTCCTCAGATCCACATTTTCTGCAAATTGGGTGTTGTAGCCGACGATCTCCGCCTCCCCGTATTCTTCCGCCCGAGAGTATCTCCAGCTCTCGTCGGTGGCCGCGAGCAGCCGACCGTCTCCCCAGAGCTCGGCGATCATCCCCTGTCGGTTATCCCCGCTGCTGTAGGAACGGCAAATGAGCCCGTGGTAGTAGAGATGAACGGCAATGACGTTATCGCCCGGCTGCAGGTAAGAGCTTATCTCATATTGATTATAGTAATAATGATGAGAATAGCTCTGTGCCGGCCCCTGACCTGCCAAACTCCCATTAATATAAAGCTTGTAATAATCGTCTGCGGTTATTCGCATCCAGGCTTCGCGGCATGTCTTCTCCAGCCGAACGCGCTTGCGTACGAGCATATGCTGGTTCGCCAACGTCGGTTCATGACCGCTTAAGCTCCGTTTGTCATGCTCCCTATGATAAACAGGAAGCGGTTCAAGCCGAATCAATCGCGGGTCCGCTATCCACTGCCCGTGCCATTCCCCATGCCGCGGTTCGCTATCGTCCGCGCAGTCCCCGCACCTTCCGCCCTCCTCGATCGGCCGTTTATCCATATTCATGGGCTGCCCGATTCCGGCTCCTCGCAAGCCTCCTCAATTGCCGCCACCACGGACTTGGCGGACACGAGCCTCCCGTTCACGTCGAAGCCCTTCACCGTCACCGTATGCGTGCCCGGCTCCATCCCAACGGAAGCGGCAATGCTCGAGCCGACCCATTGGAAGCTCACCGGAACACCGTCTGCCAGCACCTGTACCGTCTCCTCCGGCACCGGAATCTCGCCCTGCACCAGATTGGCGGTAATCGTCACCGTGCCCGCCGTTACCTCCTGGCCATGAGCCGGAAGCAGGTCGGCAATCTTGCTGTAGATGCCCGTATCCGGTTGGGTGTACACGCCCAGGTTCCGTACCCGGAAAGACAGATTTTTCTCCGTTGCGGTGTTGAGCCCAATGCTGAAGCTGCGGATCTCCTCCGGGTCCAGATGGAAGTTGTCGTCCGGAGTGCCGAAGGAGGAGAAGTCCGACCAGGGAATCTTGAACTGCTGCCAGCCCCCGACCGGATTCAACCCGTTCAGCGTAAAATATCCCGCTCCATTGCTCTCGTACATAAAGCTCCGGACCACAACCCCGGCCACCGGTTCGGGGAAATAAACATCGAATACCACACCCTCCGTGTCCGCGAAGCTTGCATTGTCCGGCAAGACGAAGTTCGGATAGGCCCACTTGTCCCCGTCCCCCATCTGCAGGTCGAATTGAATGACGCCCGACTCGGGGGAAGATGTGGTCAACGTTGTACCGCTCGAGACATTGTTGTCCCAGAGTCCGGGCTGGTCGTAATCGGGCACAACCAGACTGGGCTGCACAACGGTCACTTCATTGGAAGCGACCAGAGCAAGCGATCGCGACGTCCGATCCCCGCCGATCTCCGCGGCGAATACCACAGGAGCTCCCGCATCCGCCAACACTTGGCTGCTTCCCTCCAGCGTGAAGGCAAGCGTCTCCTTGCCGAAGGGAGCTACCGTTACCGACTGCGAGGGGGCGGCCAGGCTCCAGCCGCCGTATGCAGCTCCGTATACAACGCCGCTTACCGTCGTATCGTTGAAGTTGTAGACGTCCACTTCAATCGTCGTGGCGCTTGTCCGGTCCAGCAGATAGCCCTTGCTCTTCGCTTGCTCGGCTCCGGCTGCAGGATAACGCTGGGTCAGCACCACCCGGTCGGCAGCGGACAGCTCGGCGGGAGCGGCGAAGCTCTGGCCGTAATAGGGAGCCGTCAGCCCGCCCACATCCCCGGACACGCGCAAATACTGAATATCCGGCCCCGCAGTCAGAGCGAAGCTGCCGTTAGCCGAAGCAAGCTCCGCATCATTGCCCATAATGTCCGTAAGCATGCCTTGAGCATAACCCGTCTCCAGAGCAAACGGCGTGCTCTCCTCGCTCCAGAAGGCGACAACGCTGTCCGTTCCGTCCCGGAATACGTAGCTGTCCACTCCTTCCGGCAGTCCCGCAAGCTTGCCCATATAGGTGCCTTCGCCAAGCGCATGGGTGATGGCGCTCTGAGCGTTCACCCAGGCATAGGGAGTATGCTGCGCCGTGAAGCTGCCCCAGGAGAGTCCCTTCTCCATATAATGGGGGAAGACAAACCAGAAGTGCTTATCCACCCCCATGGCCAAGGATTCCACCGCAGAGGTGGACAAGTATCTCGCCTGCTTGCGCATCTGCTCCATCGTCAGGTTCTCCTCGCCATCCTGCAAGCTTAGCGAGACGCCGACCTCGGAGGCGTAGATGCGTTTATTTGCCAACCCGTAGCCTTCAATGAACTCCTTATTCACCTGGAAGGTGGGAGGCAAGTCGATAAGCTTGGTGTCGGTGTCCCCCTTGCGATGGCCGTGGAAGTTGTAAATATCGACATAATCGTCGGCGTCGTTCTGCATCAAGAGGTCCACATAGCTGCCCGGAGGGTAAGCGATGCCCGCCAGAGACACTAACGACGAAGTCCCGGAATCCCGCACGCCCAAGGCGCTGGCTTTAAGGTAAGCGGCATACTGGTCCGCCGTCTCGCTGTCGGCCGTATAGCCGATGTCCGGCTCGTTCCAGAATTCCCAGTCGGCTTCGGCCCCGTACCGGGCGGAGGCCGTCTTGGCATATTGATAAGCGGCCAATAGATCATTGGGCAGCTTCTTGCCTTCCTCCTTCGTCCAGGCCGGAGCGCTGTGGCCCATCTCCAGCACCCGGATGCCGTTGGCCGCATATGCCGCATTGTACGCATCGTAGGTGCTGAAGTCGTCGGTGCCGTAGACGGCGCCGACCGTTCCCCACGGCAGCCGTTCCCGAGCATACTTCACCCCCGTCAGCCGCAGGGCCCGGGCATAGTCGCCGATCTTGTCCTTGGACACCAGGAACCCGCCCGCGACATCGACGGCGAACGGAGTTGCCGAATAGGAGGCGCGTTCGCTCTCGTTCATGACCACGGAGAGGTACTCCTTCAATACCCGGCCATTGCCGTCCGCCTCTGCGGTGACGGTATAATGGCCTCGGGCCAACGACGGCAGCTCGAAGGTGTAGACGGAGGCGCCCGGCGGAAGCGCTGCACTTCCCGACAACACCGTTGCCCCGTAGTAGTCGGCGACGCTGTACACCACTTCATGCACACTCTTCGTCTCCTCAGTGAAGCGGATCGTCACCTCCTTCGTGTCTTGCTCTTCGAACACATGGTTCGGAGCGTTGGCGGTAATTCGCGTCAATTCCCAGGGAAGCTTGGCAAGCTCGAAGTAATCCAGGAAGAAGAAGACTCGCCCGTCCGAGGAACGGCCGTTCAGAATCCGGAAGGAGATCGTATTGCTCCCTTCCATCAGGATGACAGGCTGCAGCTTGTACTTGTAGAAAATATTGGCCGGCGTGTCGATCTGCCCGATCTTCACCGCATCCGCCGTGGTCACGTCGGCGTACTCTCCTTCGTTCACCTTGAGCTGGTAAGGGGAATGGTTGCTGTTGGACAGCGGCGAGGCCATAATCTCCAGACTGTACGCGCCCGCCTCCGGGACAGATACGGTATAGCTCACAATGTATCCGCTTGCAGGAAGGGTTGAGGTAGCACTCTTATATTGAAAATGATCCTGGTTGCTGATTTCGGTTGTTTTAATATTGGTCTTGTCACGTTCGGTTAGGCTTACCGGCGTTTGATTCGCATAGGAATAATTCTCGCCCTCCACCCGTATCGCTGCGCTCTCCGCAGCCGCAACGGGGGCGGCTTGTCCCAACAGGGCCAGAATCCATATCATAGCCAGCCACTTCTTCACCTTAATGCCCTCCTCCGGTTTATCCGTATGTTCTCTGAGCTATAAACAAACGGCAAACGGCAGCAAGAACGGATGACCAGGTCCATGCTGCCGTCTGATTCATGCTGCCGTTTGCTTCCTCGCCGTTACTTCAAGATAGCTCCGTTCTCAAGCAGCTTCGCCTGAAGCCGGCGAACGTCCAGCGCTCCCGGAGTTACCTTGCCCGCTGAGGACAAGGCGGCTGCGGTTCCGGCCGCTTCTCCGAGAGCCATGGAGATGGACATGACCCGGAGGGAGGACAATGCCTCGTGGGTAGCCGAGATCGCCCGCCCGGATACCATGAGGTTCTCCGGCCCCTTGGCCGGGAGCATGCAGCGGTAAGGAATATCGTAGGACGTGCCCTTCTTGAGCTTGACCGTCTCCGTGTCCTTGCCCAGAGGATCGTGGATGTCCATCATATAGTGGGCCTGGACGACCACATCCTCGAACTGCCTCAGGCCCGTGACATCCTCCCCCGTCAGCGTATACACGCCATCGATTCTCCGGGTCTCCCGGATTCCGATCTGCGGAGCGACTCTCAGAAGATAGCACTTCTCGAAGCCGGGCAGGTAATCCCGGAAAAATTCCACCGCCTCCTCCGCTTGAACTCGGCCCTCCAGCTCCCCTCTGGCCAGATCCTCGCCAAGCGTTCCATTCACCATCGGAATCCGGGTGAAGTTGGCGAATACGACGTCGGGCTGACCCGGCAGGTTCCAGCAGATGCCGAGGTTCTTGCGGGGAACATGAGCCAGATAGCCGGCTTCCTTGGCTCTGGCTACCTCCTCCCGGTAGCCTTCCAGAATCAAGTGCCGCTTGCCGCTGATGTGCCCCGGAGCTCCCGGCTCGGGCATCATGGTATGAATCGCCGGCACCTTGTCCGCGTCTACGCCTCCCACGGCGAAGATCATCGTGCCCGGCTGCGTCAACCCGTCATGAACGCGGCCGAGCCGGAAGTCCGCCCCCGCCCGGACCGCCACGTCTCCGTCTCCTGTGGCATCCACGAACACATCCGCCTTGATCGCCTGTCTGCCGGACTTGCTCTCCACGATGACGGCGTCAATCCGGTTGCCCTTCATGACGACATCCGTCACGAGAGTATGAAGCCGCATCCGGACCCCCGCTTCCGTAAGGTCCTTTAATTGCTGGAAGATCATCCGCTCGGGGTCGAACGGCTCGAACGCATCGGATTTGATCAGAGCGCCCTGCCTATACAACCGCTCCCGCAATTCCCGGAAGATTCCGCCGATGATCATCCGCTCCCCGTCGTGGAATCCGCTGGCGAAGGCGGTGACCATGGAGTTGGTGGCGACTCCTCCGGTAAATCCGTAACGCTCGATGAGAACGGTCCGCGCTCCGCTCCGGGCGGCGGCCAAGGCAGCGGCATAGCCTGCAGGCCCGCCCCCGGCCACAACCACATCGGCCGTCTGAACCACTTGAATGTGCTGCTGCGGCATTAGAACATACATGGAGATCACTCGTTTCTTCTGTTGATGGCTGCCGGGATGAAGGAGGCCGCTCTCTCGCTCTCTCGCTCTCTCGACCTCACGACCTCACGACCTCACGACCTCACGACCTCACGACCTCTCGAGCTCTCGGCCCCTCGATTTTGGGCCCCTCGCTACTCCAACTGCGCCTTATTCTGCTGGTACCACTCGTTGGCCAGCTTGTTCACATTGTCCCCGCCCAGACGACTCCACTCCTTGCGCGCCTCTTCCATGCCGGCCTCGGCAGTCATACTGGAGCCGCCCGTCACAATCTTGGCTTCGATCTGCTCGGCAATCGGGTTGAAGGTAGCGATAAGCTGGCTCAGCTCCGGAAGGTCCGGGCTGTACGGAATATCCCGGCGGAACTTGTTCTTCATGGCGACAGTAAGCGAATTGGCCCTCTCCTTGGCGTATTCCTGGGACAGCTCGTCGGTTGCGGCCATGACGGAGAACCATTCCGGCTTCAGCTCATACTGATTGATCACGGCGTATTCCTTGGCATACTGGACCTCCGTGCGGAACTTCTCGGCATCGATGATTTGCGGAGCGCCGTCGACCGTCTTGTAATGGACGTTCTCCTCCCCATATCTCAGCGGCTTCCAGCCCGTCTCCAGCATCCAGTCCAGGAACTTGACGGCGGCCTCGATCTCGTCCTCCTTCATCTTGCTGTTGAAGCTGACCAGAATATTGGGAATTGCGGACTGAAGCAGCCCGTTCTTGCCGAACTTGGTCGTGAACGGCTCCAGCGCGGTCATCTGTGCGTCGGGATCATTGCTCTTCAGATCCTTGAACAGGCTCTCCATATCCCAGGAACCCAGGAAAATCCCGGCCTTCCCCGTTGTCCATAATTGCGTGGCCCGCTGGGCGCTCTTGTCCGTGATGTATTCCTGATCGAGGAGGCCCTCATCGTACAATTGCTTCTGGAAGGCCATGCTCTCCATGTAGCGATCGCTGATTCTGCCGAATTCCAGCACGCCGTCCTCCAGGTACCACTGGCCCCAGTGGGCGGCGAACAGGTTGCGCATAACCGTAGGCCCGTTGGAGTTGAACACGATCGGAACCGTATCGGCCTTCCCGTTGCCGTCGAGATCGGCTTCCTTGAACTTGCGAGCCACCTCGAAGAACTCCTCCGTCGTCGTCGGCGCCTGCAGCCCGAGTTTATCGAGCCAATCCTGCCTGATCCACATGCCGGCATTGGCGACCGACTCCACTCCGCGCAGGCTGGACACCGCATACATCTTCCCGTTGACCATCAGATACGGCTTCAGCTCGGGATGCTCCGCCAAGTAGCTTTTGAACGTGGTACTGTACTTCTCGATATACTCGTCGATCGGTTGAATCGCGCCTTGGTTGGCCAACTGGGCAATGTAATTCCGGTCGTATTCCCAGATGAGGTCCGGGGCGCCGCCGGAGGCGATCAGCGTGTTCAGCTTGGTCTGGGCTTCGTTGCGCGGCACGGGCACCCAGCTCACGATGGCAGGCCCATTCTCGTTGATCCACTTGGTCCAACGATTGTTCTCATAGTTGCCTTCGGCGGACACGACCTCGCCGCGATCGTACATGGAGATACTGATCTCCGTCTTCGGCTCGGTTGCCGCCTGACCTCCCCCGGAAGCCCCCGTGGAGCTCTCCGCGGAGGAAGCCCCGTTGTTGGAGCCGCACGCCGCAAGCGCGGATACGGACAAGCAAGCCGCCAACGCCAGCGCCCCCATCTTCGTCCCTGTTGCCAATTGCATCATCCCCTTATATTGGTAATCTTCCATCTATATCAATAGGGCGAATCGCCCCCATGATATCAGCCCTTAACGGAACCGATCAACACGCCTTTGACAAAATGCTTCTGTAAAAACGGGTATACGCACAGGATGGGTGCAATCGCGATCACGACGGAAGCCGCCTTGATTCCCTCGGGTGTGAGCCTGCTATTAGAGACGCCTTCGCCTCCTCCGCCGTCCAACAGACTCGCATCCACCTGCTTGATAATCTGATAAAGCTTCAGCATCAAAGTGTGCAGGTCGGAGCTGGTAATGTACAGCATGACGTTAAAGTAGGAATTCCACCAGCCGACGGCGTAGAACAGCGATAATGCCGCCAGAATGGGCTTGCACAGCGGCAGCACAATCTGGCCGAGAATCCGCCAGTTGCCTGCGCCGTCAATGGACGCCGACTCCTCGATCTCCTCCGGAAGCCCCTCCATGAAGCTTTTCATCACAAACATGTTGTAGGTGCTGATCAGCCCGGGCAGCCACAACGCCCAGTAGGAATCCATCAAGCCCAAGGATCGGATCAGAATAAAATTGGGAATAATGCCGGACACGAAGATCATCGTGAAGGTAATAAACAGCAGGAGCGGCCCCCGGCCGATCAGGCGCTTCCGCGACAACGGATAGGCGGCCAGCACGTTCATGATCATGTTCAGCAGCGTTCCTACGGCCGTTACGAAGACGGTGTTGCCCATGGCATGAATCAGTTGCCCGTCCTCGAACAGCCGCTTATACGCTTCCGTGTTGAATTCCACCGGCCAGACGAACACCTCCCCGGCCGTAATCGCCCTGCTGCTGCTGAAGGACGCGGATATCTCATAGGCGAAGGGATAGAGCGTGCACAGCGACAGAAGCCCCAGAAAGACATAGTTCAACGCGTGTCCCGCGAACGACCTCGGGGACAGCCGCGACCCGGCTTGCTTCATCCTACCAAAGCCCCCTCTCTCCGAAGAGCCGAATAATCCGGTTCACGCCGACCACCAGAATCAGACCGATCAGCGATTGGAACAGTCCCAATGCCGTGGTGTAGCTGTAATTCATATTCTGCAACCCCACCCGGTACACATAAGTGCTGATGACATCCGCCACGTCCAGAACGGAATCGTTCTGCAGGGCAAGAGTCTGCTCCAAGCCAACATCCATCATGCTGCCCATTCGCAGAATCAGCAGGATGGCAATCGTGCCGCGAATGCCCGGCAGCGTAATATGCCAGATTTGCCGAAGCTTGCCTGCCCCGTCGATCCTGGACGCTTCATACAGTTGCGGATCAATGGACGCCATGGCCGCCAGATAAAGAATGGTGCCCCAGCCGGCCTCTCTCCATATGGAGGATGCGGTGTAGGCGACCGGCCACCAGGCGGACTTGGCCATAAAATAGATAGGCTCGATGCCGAACACATGCGTCAAGACCAGATTGACCACACCGGTGCTGGGCGATAACAGCGCAATCAGAATGCCGCCCAGAACTACCCATGAGATGAAGTGCGGAACATACAGCAGGTTCTGCACCAGACGCTTGTAGCCCTCCACTCTCACCTCGTTCAGAAGCAAAGCCAGCACAATGGGCACCGGGAACCCAACTGCCAGGCTGTACACGTTCAGCAGCAGCGTGTTCCGCAGCACCCGCCAGAAGTCCGCGCTTCCGAACAGCATCCTGAAGTTGTTCAGGCCTACCCAATCGCTGCCCACAATTCCATCGACGAATCGATAGTTCTTGAAGGCGATAATCTCGCCGAACAAGGGAGAATACTTAAACAGCGCATAAAATACGATGACGGGAAACAGCATCAGATATAAGGATCTATCCCGCCTGAGACCCTTCCGCACACTTACTTTCAACTCTCTCTCACCTTCTCCTGACATTCGATTGTTCCGGTTGACAGCGTCATCGTAACGGATAACCCCCTCTGTCGAATACAGACCGCTTCCCAAATCGGGCACATTTCTTGGTTTTTGGGGCTTCACTTTTCTTGCAGTAAGGTGATTTTTTTGGTTTAAGCAGCGAAAAAGCCCGTCCGACGCCTCTTGAAGGAAGCGCGGACGGGCTTTGATTGGTCGGAGCGAGGCTTACGGCTACGGACTGGAAGGGCCCAGCACCTGCTCGCGATATTCGGTTGGCGTCAGCCCCGTGTACTTCTTGAAGGTACGGGTGAAGCTGCGGGTATGCATGTAGCCGATAGAGTCGGAGATGTCGCTGATCTTGATGGACTTGTCGCCGAGCAGCTTCTTGGCCGCTTCAATCCGGATTTTGATCAGATAGTCGATGAAGTTATCCTCCATCTGCTCCTTGAACAGCTTGCTGATATACGTCGGATGAAGATCAAACTCCTCGGCCAGCCGGTCGAGGGATAATCCGCTGTCCCGGTAATTGTCCTGGATGTATTCCAGAATGCGGCCGACATGCTCGTTCTTCCCTCGCTGGCTGCGCCTCTTCTCGATCTTGTCGGCAAAACCAAGAAGCACGGCTTCCACCATCTGCTCCGTCTCCCGCCAATTCTCGCAGCGGTTAATCCGTTCGTACAGGTTCCCGATCTCATTCAAGGTCTCTTCCGTATCCATCCCGATCGATTCCATTGTTTGAGCGGCCCGCATCACCAGTTCGAACGAGAACTGGCGAAGCAGATCCGGGGGAAGGTTGCTGCTCACCGCTTCCTGGAACGTCTCTTGCACATAGGGAATGCCCTTCTCCAGCTCGCCCCGCTTCAAAGCGTCCACAATCTTGTCGATCATCCGGACCATCCGATAATAATCCTGATTGTCCGGCGCCTGAACGTCCAGAATGGAGATCACTCCGTGATTGCCCGCTACCTTCTTGTAATGCAGAGCCTGCTGCGACTCGGCATACGACAGGGGAACATCCTTCAGCTCCCGGTATCCCCTTCCCAAGCCGGCGATGACCGTCAGTCCGATCTGGCGATTCATCACGTTAAGAATCTGCTCCAGCAGCGCCATCGCCCGCAGATGGTTCTGCTCCTCATCTCCTTCCGCGAAGCTGAACACGATAACGACCCGGCCTCCGCCCAGATCGATGGCCGCCCCGGCGTTCTCCGTGTTGATGATCTCTTCGGCCACATTGCACAGAGCATAGGCGTACAAGGTTTGATCCCGAGGCTGAAGCTCTCCTTCCTTGCTGATCTCCGCCGTACACACCACATACCATTCGGGGAAAAGCCGGCTTCCGGTGAAATCGAGATGAGGCGCTATAACAGCGAAGTCCGTCCGGTATCCCGTCAGCACATCCATGACGGTCCGCCACTTCAGCATCGGCTTCGAATCCCGAAGCTGCCGCTCCAGCTTGTCCCGATCCACGAACATTTGATCAAGGAAGCTCTCCAGGTAGGATACGCCCCGCGCAGCGGATTCGGGCGCTCCGGCAACGATCGGCCGGCCGTGCCGGGACAGCTTGCCGAGCATCCGGTCAATCGGGCTGAAGGTGCGCCGGTTGATGACGAAGAGAATGACAAAAGCCGTGATGAGCAGCACAAGCGCCAGCATAATCAGCAAATTCCGGGTGACGACAAGCGGCTTGTACATCTGGCTCTCCGGCACAATGTTTACAATCTTCCATCCCGTATAGGAAGAAGTGATATACGATACCGTCTGCTTCACACCGTCCACCACGGCACTGTACGTCCCGCTGTCGGGACCCGTCACCATCTTCTTTATGTAGGGAAGCTCGCTCATTCCGCTATAAAGCATGGAAGCATCGTCATGGACGACCACCTGTCCGGTCTTATCCAGAATAAACGTGTGCCCCGCCGCTTCTTCCTCATACACATCGTGGATCATCCGGTACAGCACATCCACATCGATGTTGGCCGCCACGACCCCCGTGCGGAATCCGGGAGCGCTAATCGGCGGGTACGAGCGGATCAGCGTCACCACATCCCGATTGATTTTGCCATCCCAGATCTTATGCGTCGTCAACCACTCGAAATAATCCGGAATCTCCAGGTAATCCTTCATCCAGCTGTTCTCCGACTGCTCCTTCGTCGTATAGAATTGGTCGGACAGAATGCTCCCGCTCTCGGCGGAATACGCCATGATGGAGGAGAATTGCAGGTTGTTGTTCAGGAACTTGGTCAGCTTGGCGCTCAAGGCGAAGAAGTTATCGTTCTTCTGGGCATTGTCCATGTAGCTGTCGTTCATGAAGTAGACGAACTCAAGCTCGCTCGTCAACTGCAGCAGGCTCGATTCTGTCTGCTGGAACGATAGCTCCATCTTCTGATCGATCTGCTTAAGCAGCGCCATGTTCGTTGTCTTGAGCTGCTGCTCCAAGCCTCCAACCGTGCTCTTATACGAGAAGACAAAAGCAAGCGATATGACGGCCAAGAACAGACTTCCATAGATCAGCATGATCTTCCCCGAAACGCCGAATTTCATCATATTAGCCTTCACAGCCTCCTCAATCCCGGTTTCCAATCACGCCCAGGAATCCATCCTTCGACAAAAACGCGGAATTTAGTATAATTCCACATCTTCTCCTGTGTTCCTGCCAGGGGGCCGATTGGGAGAAGAGGGTGTAGTGCCCAGTACCCGACGCTGCCGCAACCTGTACGAGCCCGTGGATGGAATGGTCGATCCCCTTAACAGGAGGTAAATCTTCTCACTTGGAAAAAGAGGATGTCATCCCCTGTATGCAAATGGTAGAATGGAAGCGTGGCTGATCTCCGGTGCGAATGGCAAGCTCACATGATTTTCCGGGGGGATTCGCACCACGCGCCACGCTTGGGCTGGCGGGTTTTTGAGGGGATTTCCAGCTTCTGTTGGAGGTCTTGATTTCGACATTCGCACTTTTGCTGCCCGGAGCCTTACTCCCGCAAGGGCTCGCTACAGGCGCTGTCGCAACCCGTATGGGTTGCGTGGATTGAAATTTTGATAATTTGGCACATTGTTAAGCCCTCCATTGTCGCAACCCGTATGGGTTGCGTGGATTGAAATTCTTATGCGATCTCTGGAACCTTCTCGGCTATGGGTCGCAACCCGTATGGGTTGCGTGGATTGAAATCGACTTCTACATTTCCGACGGTGCCCGCTGATTGGTCGCAACCCGTATGGGTTGCGTGGATTGAAATAACGCTCCCGTTCCAGCCGGAGAGCCACAATTCCGTCGCAACCCGTATGGGTTGCGTGGATTGAAATGTTTCGTGATCGAGGTAACGGAACAACTGCATTGTCGCAACCCGTATGGGTTGCGTGGATTGAAATCAGTATCAGGCATTGGAATTTCGGTGCCTGTGAGTCGCAACCCGTATGGGTTGCGTGGATTGAAATACTGGTATCGGGTCGGAGGGATACCAGGCGATTGTCGCAACCCGTATGGGTTGCGTGGATTGAAATGCTCGGCAAGATCGATCTGCAGAAGTGGGCCAAGTCGCAACCCGTATGGGTTGCGTGGATTGAAATGCGGGATCGACGGCATGTTTTCGGACACAAGACGTCGCAACCCGTATGGGTTGCGTGGATTGAAATGGTCCGGCGCTTTCTGGGCGAGCCGGAGCCGTTGTCGCAACCCGTATGGGTTGCGTGGATTGAAATCAGAACCGGGAGCCGGATATCGCCTATTACAAGGGTCGCAACCCGTATGGGTTGCGTGGATTGAAATGAACGCGGTCGGCTGAAGCGTGAAATTGGGCAGGGTCGCAACCCGTATGGGTTGCGTGGATTGAAATATCTTCCTTTCTGTTTTGGATAACTTGCTCTACTGGTCGCAACCCGTATGGGTTGCGTGGATTGAAATGCTCGAGATGTCCAAGGAGAAGCTTGGTGGCCGAGTCGCAACCCGTATGGGTTGCGTGGATTGAAATTGAATTGCGTAGAAGTTGCGCATGATGTTTCTTGTCGCAACCCGTATGGGTTGCGTGGATTGAAATGAGCACCGGCGCCGCGGCGATCTCGATCATACCGTCGCAACCCGTATGGGTTGCGTGGATTGAAATGCCGATATCGAGTTGAAACTGATCGCATCGATGCGTCGCAACCCGTATGGGTTGCGTGGATTGAAATTCGTACCACGCGAGGCAGGTGTTCAACTTGCCAATGTCGCAACCCGTATGGGTTGCGTGGATTGAAATGACTACTTGGCCCGCGCCCATTACATCGGCAACGCCGTCGCAACCCGTATGGGTTGCGTGGATTGAAATTACCTCGGAAGGGAGACGGCGTTGGACGACATGATTGTCGCAACCCGTATGGGTTGCGTGGATTGAAATCGTCAATTGCCGGTTAGGAAACGCATTTGGACCCGTCGCAACCCGTATGGGTTGCGTGGATTGAAATCTCCGTACGCCACCACTCGTAGAAGCAATTCTCGTCGCAACCCGTATGGGTTGCGTGGATTGAAATCGCTGCCGCCCGCACCCCGACATAGGTCACGCCGTGTCGCAACCCATATGGGTTGCGTGGATTGAAATTCCCTCGTCATAGACAAACGGTGTGACCGACTCGTCGCAACCCGTATGGGGTGCGTGGATTGTTTATCGCTTCCACTTTTCCCCATAACTCGTGGCAACCCATACAGGTTGAATGGATTGAAATAGATAATCTGGAGCCTTTCCTTTAACCGTCAAAAGTCGCAACCCATACGGGGTTGCGACGATTGAAATCATACCAGTTGCGTGTCATTCAGGAAGCGCTTGGCTGATTGTGATTCCGCCCCCCCGATTCCTACGACACCTGTCCGGCCATGACCTTCTTGTGCCGGGGCAGGAAGACGACAGCAAGAAGATGGACGGCGGCGATGGCGAGCATCAGCGCGAAGATGGCGTGCATGCCGTCGACCAGATCGGCAGCAGGCGCGGCATCGGAGAGCACATAGTGGTTGAAAATCGTTCCGAAAACCGCCACCCCGATCGTCTGCCCCATGGAGCGGATGAGCGAATTGGTCGACATGGCGACACCGCGAGATTCGAAGCCCACGGCCGATTGGACCATGACCGTTGCCGGGGTCGAGCAGAAGCCCATGCCGAAGCCGATGATCGCCATGATGCCGATCCAGTACCAGTACGGCGATGCCGCGCCGAGCGTGGCCAGCCAGACCGAGCCGCCGAGCACGACGATCGCGCCGAACACGACGCTGGCCTTGATGCCGAGCCGGTACATATAGCGTCCAACCAGGTTCGCCGCCAGCGGCCACGCGAGCGTCATCGGCATGACGAGCAGGCCGGACTGCGTCGCCGTGTGCCCCTGGATCGACTGAATCCAGAGCGGCGCATAGATCGTGACGCCCGACGAGATCGCGAAGCTCAGGAAGCCGCTCAGGTTGGAGACGTTCATGACGCGGTTGCGGAACAGGCTGAGCGGAATCATCGGCTCCTTCGCCTTGGCTTCGATCCAGAAGAACATGATGAGGAAAACAAAGCTGACAGCGAGCAGAGCGAACATAGCGGCGGAATTCCAGGCGATCTTCTCCCCTCCGCTCAGAATCGCGTACAGCAGCGCGGTGATTGCGACGGTGAACGTCGCCGCCCCTGCATAATCGATGCTTTTCCTCTGGCGATCGAACTTCTCGTGCAGGCACGTCGCCACGAAGAGAAGAGAGAGCACGCCAAGCGGCAGGTTGATGAAGAAGATCCAGCGCCAGGAGACTTGGTCGACGAAGTAACCCCCGACGAGCGGGCCGAACAGGCCGGCGATCGACCAGACGGAGGCGAACACGCCCATCATGCGGCCGCGCTTCTCTCCCGTGAACAGGTCGGCGACGATCGTGAAGCAGACGGGATTAAGCGCGCCGGCCCCGATGCCCTGAATAGCCCGATAGAAGATGAGCGCCGTCATCGAATGGGCGAACCCGCACAGTACCGATCCCAGAATAAACAGAACGATCCCGATTAAGAAAACGATTTTGCGACCGAACAAGTCCGTCAGCTTGCCGAAGATCGGCGTCGTGACGCACGTCGTCAGCGTATAGATCGTGAACACCCAACTGAACAGGCTCGTGCCCTTCAGGTCGGCGATGATATGCTTGGTGGCGGTGCTGACGACAGTGACGTCGAGCGCTCCGATGAACAGCGCGATCAGCAGGCCGGCGACGACCCACCTCACGTTGGTGCGTTTAGCCATGATGATAAGAGCCTCGTTTCCCAAATAAGAAGTTGGATTGCCTTCCTATTATCAAGAGGCTCGCCGGAGATGTCAATGATTTTCGCCCCGGTTACGAGGACGGAAGCGTGAAGTCCCGGATCGCGTATTGGTAGAGAGTGCCGGACTTCTCGACGGATGGCAGGGATACGACGCCGTCGCTCGCGAACCTCCAGCGGTCGAACACCCATCCCTCCCCGGAAGGAACGACTCCGTTAAGAAGGCTACCCGTGTCGCTCGTCGCCCACTGGTTCGCCGCCTTGGCTTCGGAGACGACCAACTGGTTGTTCTTGCTGTAGAAGAAGTACGCGTTGCCCGCCTCGGACATGACGACCTGACCTCTCGGCCATGTGCTTCCGTGCGCTTGCGTTGTATCCGTGATCCACGCCTGCCCCCATGTCCCCGAAGCATTCCTCCAGTAGTGAATCTGATGGACGTTGGCGGAAGAGAGCGCGGCATTCGTCGCCGTCGACCGCTGCGTGAACAGATGCGGCTGCCCGTCGGCATCGACCACCATCGTCCCCTGATTGATCAGCCAGCTATTCTGCGGCACGGAGACGACAACCAGCCCCGGATCGCCGATGGCTATCGGGTCCCCCGCCGCCAGATCGGCAACCTTCGTCCCTGCATTGTTATACCAGGTCACCCCGTAGTCGTCGCTGTAGGCGTAATGAATGTCGTGATTCCACGCATGGGATACGTAGCTCTCCCGCCAGGTCCAAGTCATGTGAAGACGGTTATCGTCATCGAAAATAAAATCGTCCACGTAGGCGTTCCGGGAGACGGTGGTCCCCAGTGCGCCGACGTACGTCCCGGACTTGGAGAACAGCTTGCCGACTGAAGTCCATGTGCCGGTGGAGCTGTCATACTTGTTCAGGTAATCCTCGCCGTCCCCGGAACCCCCATACCGGTAGGAAAAATAGAGTTTGCCGTTCTTGTCGTTGAAGTAGCGAGGATACGTGATACTATCCTCCGTCGCGGAGGTCGTCTGGTGCGTCTCGGCGCCGAATTGAGAGGTGGATATCGTTGCCGGAGGCGACGTCAGCCAAGCTGCCGACGACACTCGATAATGATGCGTTGTGTTGTGGTGGCCGTAAGAGAGGTGCAGTCGCCCGTCTCCCGGACTGATGCCGATCGTCGTGTTGTAATGGCCGTCGGTCGGATTGTCGACCGTATTCGCGAATACGATGCTCTGCACGCTATTGTCCGACAGCTTCCGCCGTGAGAGGACCAGCTTGTAGTCGCTATCCCAATAAATCGTATATTGATAGCCTTGGTACGTAATCACTTTGTCCTGATCGAACGGCGCTGTATTCAGGACGTGGACCTGGCTGTCGATGACCACGCCTCCGGCAACGGTGACGGCCGGAACTGCGCCGGCCGGGAAGCCCCCAAGCGATGCACCTGCCAGAAGCGTCGCGACGATCGCAGCCGCTCCGAGCTTCTTCCAACGTGGTCGATAGGTCATTGCGCTCTCCCCCTATGGACGGTCCCGGAGCTTCTCTCGGCTGCCGGGACCGTCCCGATTCGGATTCGTTAGCTAACCGTTACTTCGATCTCCGTTCCGAAGGTCGAACCGGCGGAATTGGCCAACTCCGCCTTGTACCTGTAGATACCCGGAGCCTTCCCCGACAAGACGGTGACTGCCGACTGCGCTTGAGGCGTCCGGCTCGACAGTGCCTGTTCGTCGATAAGCGCCCCGTTCTCGTATAATCGGTAAACCGTGGCGTTCGTTCCCCACCACATATCCATCGCGATTCGATAGTTCCCGTCCCGATCCCAATTGTCGCTTGAGAGCGTCGGCATTCCGGGCAGCGCGTCGGTGACGGTCACCGTATGAGGAGAGCAATCCGTTGCGCCGAAGATGTTGCTGAGCGTGCACGTATAGACATAGGTGCCATTCGGGCGGCCTTCGATGTTCGCCGTTACCGATTGAGCCTGCGGGGTAGCGTCATCCAACTGCCGCTGTTCAATCAACTCGCCATTCTCGTACAACCGATACAGCGTCCCGTTGTTCCCCCACCACATCTGTGCGGTTATTGCATAGTTCCCGTCCCTCAGCCCCGAAGACCATCCTGAATCGTCATAGAGGACCGGCTGGCCCGGAGCGCCCGCAGCTAGGACGACCGCTTGCCCATCGTCTTCCGAGCCTTCATCTCCCGGAGTCAAATTGTCTTCCCCTGTTCCCTCTCCTTCCTCCGAATCCGTCATTCGATAGAAGCCGATCTCGGTGAAGCTAGAGAAGTTATTCTCGGAATTGCCATGCCCCAATACGGCCACGTAGCGGGCTCTTGTTCCCGGCAGATCGTAACGCTCGTAATTCAGCGTCGTCCCGGTGCTGCTTCCCGAGAACAACCGATGCCAGAGGAAGCCGTCCTCGGAAGCCATCAGGTCGAAGCGGGTCGTCCTCGCGTCTCCCTTGAAGAACGCCAGGGCGATGCTGTCGATGTCGCGAACGTCGCCGAGATCGAACTTGATCCATGATTCCCCGGAATCGGACCAACGGGATTCCGCGCTCAGGTCAAGATCGGTCGCTCTCGACGGAGCATACGATTGGTCCATTCCGCTGACGGACACCCCGTAGATCGGAATCCGCTCATAGGAAGACATCTCTTCCGGCGTCGTGACGACCGGAACGATCGGAACCGGAGCGCGGGTGAAGCTGACCGTATAGACCGCTTCTCTTCCTCCCTCCGTCACCGCAATCTTGGCAACGCCCGGCAACTCCGCCGCTTGATAGACGGCAACCTGCGCCGAAGCGGAAACCGAGGAAGCCGTGAGCGCAGGGGGTTGCCCGGCATCGGCCGGAAGCTCGATCTCGTAGAGATAGCGGTTCGGCGCGAAGTCCGCGAGCGGCTCGCCGTCCGCCGCGATCTGCGACAGCCGCGGCGCCTCGCCTCCCGGCAGCTCCCAGTCCGCAAGCGGTACAAGGCTCGGCGCTTCGGCAGGGATCGCGTCTCCCGGCGCCAACGGCACGAACCGGACGGCGAACGTCTCCTGAACAACGCCACTCATGTGAATCGCCAGCTTGCGGTAATTGCCGTTATCCGCCTGGCCGTCGGGATCGGGCGAGACTGGCAGCGGATCGGCCGCCATGACTTCGAAGCCCGCTCCTTCGGCTCCGATAAGCTGCACCCATACTTTGCGGTCGAGGATCGTCAGCATGGCCGATCTGCCGTCGGCCGCCACCTCGATCTCTGCGGGGGTGTGCATGAACCACCATACGTCCGATGGCTGACGGAGCCTCACTTCGTCCTGAATCAGCACCTCCGTCCGCTCCTTGTCGAGCGTCATGCCCCGCTTGACGGACACCGCGTCGGGATAGACGTCCGTCAGATCGAGAACCGCCATGGACGCGCCCGCATTCCCGACGAACTTCTCGAACGTTCCGCTCCCTTGCGGACTCTGGTCCGGTCCCGAGCCGGGATTGATCGACAGCGTGTTATGCCCCTCGGCCCGCTTGCGGTAATACGTCCACCGCTTGCCCGAGAAGTATTCGGGCAGGTTGTAATCGTCTCTTCCGAGATCGACTGCCCACCGCATGCCCAGAGCGTCGAGAACGAAGCTTCCGTTGTCCAGATCGGCATGATTGACGCCGTTGTCTCCTCCCTTGAAGCCGACGAACAACGCGTTCTCGTCATTCCACGAGCTTCGCAGCGTCGCCGCCCCGACGTGCTCGAAGAGGCGGTCGAGCGATTCAGGCTCCTGCGGGCTCTGGTACAGCTCCGGCCGGTACCAGAGCATCTCCAGAACGGAACCGCTGCCGGCCGTGCTGACCGAGCGGTAATACCCCGCATCCTCCGGCTTCGAGAAGCGGTCGGCGAACCAGAGCGCAACCGGCGAATGAATGACGTCCGGCGAAGAATCCGCGAAGTTGAACGTTCCCTTGGTCCCGTTCATGTATTGAGGGAAGTCAACCGCGTCTGCGAAGCCCGGGAATTCCGACAGGCCGAAGTCCGTTCCGACGGCCGTCTGCAGTCCGGAGAGCAGATAGACGGCATATTGTGTGCCGTATTCCCAGTAGATCGTGCCTTCCGGCCAACCGCCGTCAGGGCCGTATTCGTTCAGCATCGCCGGGAGCGACTTGATCGCTTCCTCGAGAATCCTTCCCGACAGGGCGGTCAACGCCGGCGTCTCGTCCGCAATGGCAAGCGCGCCGAGAGCAATGCCGCCGTTGGACACCGAGTTCCAATTGGTCGTCGCGATCGACCAGTTGACGGGATTGTCATATTCCTTAAGCGCCTCTCGAAGCCCGTACTCCTCGATCGCATCGCGAATCGTCTCTCGCTGCTCGGCCGTCCAAGCCTCGTAGAACCAATCGAAGCCGATCGCGAACGCGTGGGTCATCTCTGCCGCATCCAGGAAGTGGCGCGATGCGTTCCAATCCGGGAATCCGGCGGCGGCCTCCAGCTCGGCCCAGGCCCGAGTAACATACTTGGCCTCGCCGGTCACTTGGTACATGAGGCCGAGCACCTGCATGCGGCGAAGCACCTCGCGAGAAGTGTCCAGCAGCCGCAGACCGTCCGGCTTCACATATTGCGACGTCGGGCTGGCGATAATGACGCCCGCTTGGGCCTTCACGTTGCCGAACCATCGGCTCATGTTCTCGTCGGTTCCGATCAAGGAGCGGATGGATGCGAAGTCGTCCGCCGTCGCCATCAGCCTCGGATGCTGGGCCGGGACGTCCAGCCCTGCCAGCACGTCGCTGCCGGCAGGGCCGACATAGACCGCTATCGAAGCATCGGCGAACAACTCCCCGTCGCTCGCCCGGTAGACGAAGCTGTCCAGGCCGACGAAGCTCCCTTGCGGCGTATACGTCCAGGTTCCGTCCGGCTGCATCCCGACCGTCCCGTGCAGAGGCCCGTCGACGACAGAGTAGGTCAGGGCGTCCCCGTCGGGGTCGGCGGCGGACGCCGCGCCCGATACGGCTTCGGTCCGGACAGTCGATGCCTGCCCCGCAGATGCGGACGGAGCGTCCTCCTCGGGAAGCACGGTCAGCAGCACCGTCGCCTTGCCGATTCCTCCGCTGCCGTTCGTATAGGCGACTTCCAGGACATCGTCGCCGTTATAATTGCGGTCGGGAAGGTAGCTGGCCGCCCCGCTGTCGTCGATCGAGATCGAACCATGCAGCGGGTAGGACAACGCTTCATAGGCGAGCGTCCGTCCCTCGCTATCCGCGACGTCGAACACAATCGCACGGTCCTCGTCTTCCCCGAGCGCAATCTCGTACGTCCTCGGCTCCAGCACCTCCGGCTCCGGGCCTACGGCGACAACCGTTCTGGCCGCGAAGCTTCCCTCGTCCGATACGGCAGTCACGACCGCCTTGCCTGCGGCGACCGCTGTAACGATCCCATCGGCTACCGTTGCAATTCCCGAATTCGAGCTGCTCCACCGTACGGCGGAATTGCTCGCAAGGGCGGGAAGAGCCGTCGTCTGAAGCGCTGCCGTCTCTCCCGGCGACAGAGCAACGATGTCCGGGCTGACTTGCAAGCCTTCCACCGGTATCCAGCGCCGAAGCTGAAGATCGTCGAACCAGGCCGTTCCCGCGCCCGTATCGTAATAGGCGCTCACCTCCAGCTTCACCGCATTCGCCGGCGCCGTCACATCATGCTCCACGTAAGTCCAATCGCGCGTGCCGGTGACGCTGGCCGTCAGGAAGCTGGAGGAGACTCCCCCGGCATCGGTGAACATCGTGCGCAGGAAGGCCCGATTCGTCACACCGCTCGTCTTGATCCAGCCGCCGATGCGATACACCTCTCCGCCGGAGACGGTCGTCGTCATCTGCGACACCGTCGCCTTCCCTTGCGGGGAAGCCGATATTCGCAACGAGCGGCTGCCGGTATGGGCAATAGTCTCGTCGACCGTAACCGTGGGAACGCTCTGATCGAAGAAGGTTACGTTCGTCCATCCGTCCGCGCTGCGGTCCGTCCACTTGTCCGCCGACCCCGACGTCACAGCTTCGAAGCCGCCGTTGACCAGATGCGCCGTCGGAGCGTTCACCGTCACGACAATCGAAGCTGTGAATGCTCCCTCCTCGCTTGTCGCCGTAAGGGTGGCCTCGCCCGCCTTCACACCTGAGACGATGCCGTTCGCCGACACCGTTGCCGTTGCCGGGTCGGAGCTGCTCCAGCTCACGGTCGGATTCATCGCATCGCTCGGCGTCACGGCCGCATGCAGCGATATCGTCTCACCGACCTCCAGCGCAGCTTCCTGCTCGTCGATGGCGAGGCCGGTGACGGGAACGTACGGACTGCCGACCGCGACATAATAACGAGCGGACAGCTCGGGGTTGTCGTCGGAGGAAGCCGTTATGACGGCCCTCCCGTTCCCGTTCGCCGTCAGCAGGCCGTTCGCTACCCCGACTACCGACGGATTGGAGCTGGTCCAGCTCACGAGCGGATTGCTCGCATCGGACGGGCTGACCGCAGCCGTGAGCTGAAGCGTCTGCCCGATGTCCATCGAGCCGCCCGGCCCCCCGCTCAGCGTCAGCCCGGTGACCGGCTTGACGTGGGCCAGCTTGACGTCATCGACCCACAGCTTGCCCGACGCGTTCCACAGGAACGCATCGATGATGACTCTTGTCGCTCCGGCCGGCGCCTGCAGCCTTGCCTTGACGAGCGACCAATCGGACGTGCCCGTCCTCGCCCCGAGGAACTGTCTCAGCAGAGGGGTCGACCCGCTGCCGAAGAAGTCGACCCTCACCGCCGTTCCGAGATCGCTCGAGACGATTCCCTCGGTCTTGACCCAGTAGCTCAAATCGTAATACTGCGCCTCCTGAACCCCTGTGAACGTCTGCCCGACCGATCGTCTGGCGGTCTCCTCCGCCTCGATGCGAACGGACTGCTGCCCCGTCCGGAAGACGTCTGTGTCGAGCGCCGCAGAAGAGACGCCAGTGAACGTCGATGTCGACCAACCGGCAGGCAGGCCGGAAGTCGTCCCCTCGAAGCCGCCGTTCAGCAGCAGATTGTCCGCTATCGCCATGCTGGCATCGTCGAACCAGACCGTGCCGGATGCCCCCCACAGGAAGCTCTCCACGATGATGCGCGTCGTCCCGGCCGGAGCGTAAACGATCGTCTGCAGCTCCGTCCAGTCGGACGTGCCCTTCACGCTGCCGAAGATGACGCTCGCTCCCGTGCTGACTCCGCTTCCGTTCTGGAACTGAATCCGCATGGAGCCCCCGTAATCGGCGGTCGTTCCGGTCGTTACGCTCTCTGTTCTAACCCATTGGGAGATGCGATAATACCGCTTCTCCTGCACGTTCACCCGCTGATAAGCCGAACCGCGGGACACCGATCCCGCCGTCAGCTTCAGCGCGCGGCCGCCGCTTCGGAAGATCGCCGCATCTGCGCTCATCGTTACGGTGCCGCTGTTGATCGACAACGTCCAGCTTGCCGGAACGCTGCCCGACAACGTCTCGTAACCGCCGTTGACCAGCATCGACGCCCCCTCTTCGGCATCAGCCCTCGCCGGCGTCAGCCATCCCAGGCACCATCCGGTTACCCAGATCAGCAGCAGCCCCATTGCAACCGTTCTTCTGTCCATGGCCATGATCCGACTCATTGTTGTCCGCTCCGTTTCCCCGTTAAAGTTGTTCCACCTGTGCCAAGAATGCCTCTCCTTCCCCTCTCCTTCCCCTTCCCTGCTGCTTTCCCCTGCCGTTCTTCTCCGTTCCTTTCCTCGCCATTCCCACTCCCCTCCTTCTCTCCGGCCGCCCCCCTTTCGCTGCCGATTCGCTTCTCATTGTAGCGCTTACATTCCTGAGGAGAAGGCAATATCCGATGATTCGAAGGGAGGAATCCTGCTCTCTTCCTTCCTCTTGCCGCTGCCGTCACTGTTTGGCCAACAAGAGGAACCGTCAGGGAGTGGCTATTCCCTCCTAATGGCGGTCTGTAACGCATTGAGACAAGTATCGCCAACCCAAAAATCCGCCCGAATAAATTCCACATTATGGTTATAACAAGAGGACTGTCCCCCTTTTGAACGCTTATGCCTCTTCTCCCCGCGGCTCAGGAACCTCCCCTTACGATTATCGTCTTCGGTCTCAGATCGGCCTGTTCCTCTGCATGCACCTCAGTGGCCGTACCCACCATCGCCGTCAACCGGCCGCCGCCGGGTGATCGCCGTATGTGCCCTATCCTGAACGAAGGGGAGAAGAGACCTAATGCCTCCGGAGGGGATATGGCACGGTTCGGATGACCGCATACGCAATATTTTCATGGCAGGGGTGACAACTGTTCTTGGCAGGGGATGACAGCTGTTCTTGCATGACGGGTCCCCCCGCTTCCACAAAAAACATGCCCGAAGGCATGCGAGAGTGGGGGAGCCGCGGATGGATGAGTGGTTGGATGAGTGGTTGGATGAGTGGCGGATGAGTGGCGGATAAGTAGCGGATGCGCGGTTGGATGAGTAAGTGAGGCCGTATACCCGTGAGCGGGTTTGTCCACTTTGTCCCCCGTCAGAACCTCAGTTGAGCCATAGGCAGCTTCAATTCGACTTCGGTCCACGAGAACGGGCGGCTGCGGAACGTCATCGTCGCCGTCTCGCCGAAGTAGAGCAGCAGCCTTCTTCGGATATTGCCGAGTGCGTAGCCTCCCTCCGGCTCGGCAGTCTCGAAGCCCTTGCCGTTGTCCGCAATCCGAATGATCAGCCAGTCCGGGCTCCCGACAAC
This sequence comes from Cohnella fermenti, assembly GCF_004801405.1. GTDB lineage: Bacteria > Bacillota > Bacilli > Paenibacillales > Paenibacillaceae > Cohnella > Cohnella fermenti. The sequence goes on along the minus strand of NZ_SSOB01000001.1, from coordinate 404,806 downwards.
GGAGATCGAGATCAGCCCGAGATCCTCCAGTTCCTCGAAGCCGTGCAGAATGCTGTTCTCAACCAACGGCTGCAGCAGCAGCTTCGGAACGGGCAGATCAAGCAACTCCTCATCGTTCACCGAGATCTCGAAGACGAACAGATCCTCATAGCACTGCTGCTGGAGCCGCATATACTCGGTCACGTGGTCCAGTTCCTTGCCTAAGGGCGTCATCTCCTGTCCGTTGTTCAAGCCGAGGCGGAACAATTGCGACAGCGAGACGATCATCTCCTGCACATCGCCATGGCGGGCCGTCTCCGACTTCCACAGGATCGTGTTCAGCGTGTTGTACAGGAAGTGCGGGTTGATCTGCGCCTGAAGCGCCTTGATCTCCAGCAGCCGCTTCTCCCTCTCCGCTTGCGTCACGTGACCGATCAGCTCCCCGATTTTCTCCAGCATCTGATTGAACCGCAACCCTACCAGAGCGAATTCATCCCGGTACGGACTGCTGTAGCGCACATTCAGATTGTTGTCCTCGACCCTTCGCATGAGAAGCTGCAGTTGATGAAGCGGCCGAAGCAGCAGCACCGCCATTCGCCCGGCCAGGAACAACGCCAAGGGAGCCAAGCCGAAGAACACCGCAAGACCGCCCCATTGGATCGAACGAATATCCCGGAAGACAAGCTGACGATCCTGCAGGAACACAAGCACCCAGTTGGTTGGAAAATCAATGCGAGAATAATTCACGAGTTCATCCCGATCGCCCTTCCGATAGCGGAATGACCCGCCTTCCCCGCTCAGCTCGGCTGCGAATCCGGGATCGGCCGCCGCTTCCTCGGCTTCTCCGGAAGGCGCGATAACCTGTTGTCCGCTCTCGCTGAACAACAGGAATTGACCGCTCTCCTTCTCGAGATTGTCCGTAATGAACTGACGGAGCGCTTCCTCGGAGACGTTCACGATGACGCGAATATCCCCGTTCGCTCCGCGCGAGGCCGGCTCGAGCAGCAGGCTCAGCACCCTGGTCTTCGAATCGAACAACTCGTCTTCGTGCGCTTCCACCCATAACGGTAGCCGGTTGTTCGTCAAGCGAAGGCTTAATAACGTGTTCTCGAACGGCACGTTCTCGTCCCGATTATCCTTGTTCATGTAGAACTCGCCGATCGGCGTTACGACCAGAACGGATAAGATGGCGGGCTCGACAAGCTTCAGTTGATACAGCGGCGTCTGCAGTTCCTCGTTCAGACGGAACGTATCGTAGAACGTCAGCGTTCCCGGCTTGGCCGCGGCGTTGACGATATCCGCCATCGGATCGCTGATCATGAACGACAGCGCGGATATGCGAATGTTCTTCATCTTCTGTTCCAGCGCCTGGGCAGACTTGTTGATCATATTCTGGCTTAGCTCCGTCGCCTTGCTCCCGATAACCCGGGAAGCGATCAGATAGGAGGAGATTCCGGTCAGCGCGATCGAGACGACCGTGAATGCGACGAGGGCGATCCATATTCTCGTTCTGAAGGAACTCGAGTACATCCAGGCTCTCATGAATACGCTGCCCCTCCTCAATTCGGATTCCATTAAGCCTGAGGCTCCTTGTCGGCGTAACGCATGCGGAATTCCGTCGGCGTCATGCCGGAGTGCTTCTTGAACACGTCGCTGAAGTAAGAGCGCTCCTCGTAGCCGAGCAAGGACGCCGTCTCGGTTACCGTTCGGCCTTCGGCCAGCAGCTGCTTGGCCTTCTCGATTCTCTCCTGCGTCACGAACTGCATGACCGACATTCCCGTCAGCTTCTTGAACAGATTCGCGAAGTAGCTCGCGCTGAGGTGTGCGCGCTTCGCATAATCCTGTACCGATTGATTAACCGACAACGTCTCCCGAATATGCCGCATCGTCTCCGCGATCGTCGTCTGGGCGCTTGCCTGATGTCGGCTGTTCACGAAGCCGCATGCTCGCTCGGTGAGCGCGTACAGCCCTTCGCGCATCGCCCCGATCGATGTCTGCGGCTCTGTCAGAGGAGCGCCCTCCCGCTTCCTCCACTCCGCCGCCGCTTGTTCATCCGCCGTCTCGGCCGCCGTATCGACGATCCCTTCGGCAAGCCCCCGCAATACGCGAACGGTCTGCTCCGGCGACGGCTTGCCGCGTGAGTAGCTCCAGGCGGTGAACAGGGAATCCAGCACCAGACGGGCTTTGTCGATGTTGCCCGAACGTACGCAGTAGTTCAGCTCCTTCTCGTCCTCGGAAGAACAGCGGACAACGGTCTCGCCCGACGGTCCGAGATCGCCGTAGGCGAATACACTTCCTCCCTCTGTATAGAACGTATACGAGAGCGCCTCCATCGCCTGGCGATACGCGCCGGGCAGCTCGGCGGGCGACACCGCGGTCATGGACACTCCGCTGGAGACGGTGCACTTCGCATAACGCTCCACATGGCGGCAGCAGCGTTCCGCGAGAGCCGTCATGTCCAGCTCCGGGACAGCGTTCGCAAGAGCGACGAAGCGGCCAAGCCCATCGCGGAAGACAAGGCCCTTGGTCGCGTTCTGCACGGTCTCTTCGAGCACGTTCTGGACCGCGAAGCGCAGCAGCTCGATCTCTCCGATCGGAAGACTGCGGGTCCAGTCCTCGAATCGATCGATCTCGAACACAAGCACGTCCAGCCTCTCCCGGTCGAGCCGGATGTCCAGGAAGTCCCAGCGCTTGTCGATCGCCGCAGGACTCGAGGCGAATCGGATGAGCACGCCCAAGTATTCCTGCCGAAGCAGCGGCATGCTCTCGAGCAGCTTGCGCTCCATGTCGCTTCTGCGCCGAAGCTGATCCCTCTCCTCCGCAATTGCGTCCCGCGCCTTCAGGACCACCTCGCGCAGTTGCGACGGCGTGAACGGCTTCAATACATAATCGAATGCGCCCATCTTAATGGCGCTTCGCGTGTATTCGAAGTCCGAATACCCGCTTATAAATATAACCTTGCCATGCAAGTCGAGCGCTTGCAGCGCCCGGATCATCTCGATGCCGTTCAAGCGCGGCATGCGGATGTCGGTCACGATCAGGTCCGGCTTCTTGTCCCGGATGAGCTCCAGCCCCGCTTCGCCGTTGCTCGCCGCCCCCACGATCTCAATGCCTTCCCGGCTCCAATCCATCTCCGCAGCAATCCCGTTGACGACCGTCCGGATATCGTCGATCACGACCATCGTGTATTTGTCCATGCAGCTCGCCTCCCCACGGCAAGAGGACCCTGCGCTCCGGGAGCGCACGGTCCAACCGGCGGTACTTCGTTGCTTCGTTGTTGCTTCGTTGCTTCGTTGCTTCGTTGTTTCTCGTTGTTGCTCGTTGCTTCGTTACAGTTGAAGATATCGGTCGTACGCCGCCTGATAGATCGCCGTCACTTCCTCGATTCCCAGCGACTTCAGCTGCGCGAGGTAGGCATCGAAGCCGGATGCCGGATCGGCCCCGCCCATGTACCACTTCTGCGACGTCTCGGTGACGTACGTGTCGATAGCCGGCTTGATCTCCTTGAGCCGATTCTCCTCCTCGGCCGTGAAGCTGATCGCCGGAAGCAGCATATCGGCCGCGATATAGTTATTATCGGTATACAGCTTCGCTCCCGCGAGAGCGATCTTGTTCGTCCACTGCTGCTCGTACGCGTAATCCTGCCAGCCGCCGATGTAGATCTGCGCGCCGGTCTGCGCGATCAGATAGTCGACGACCGCCGGTTCCTTCAGCACCGTCTCCGTGAACTGCGGCTTGCCGTCCACCATCGTGTACGTCTCGCCCTCGATGCCGAAGTTCAGCAATCTTCTGCCTTCTTCCGTCCACCAGTAATCGAAGTACTTCATCGCGACGACCGGGTCCTTCGTCTTGGCCGAGATGCTCCAGCCTCTGCCCGTCGTCAGCGGCGAACGGGCAGTCGTCTCGATCGCTTGTCCCGACACGCTCGCCGGAGGCGCGATCGGCTGCAGATCGAAGCCCGCTACCCAATCCGCTGCGGTCGTATTGAAGTTGGAGGTGCTCGCGAACCAGTCGTGCAGCGAGCCGCCCGTGTTGTTCGCGAACAGCTCGTCGCGGGCCTTGTTGCCCCGCGTGAAGATCTCCATGTCGATCAGGCCTTCCTTGTACCAGGAGGCAATCGCCGTCATGGCTGTCTTGTAGGCTTCCTCGGCCGGACCGAAGGACACCTTGCCATCCTTGATTCGGAAGTCGACGCCGTTGGCGCCGCGGAACGCATCCCACAGCGGCAGCAGCATGTACGGGCCCGTGACGTTGTTGCGGGCGAAGAACGGAATCTCGTCGGCCTTGCCATTCCCGTTCGGGTCCTGCTCCTTGAACGCCTTCAATGTCGTGTAGTACTCATCAACCGTGGTCGGAACCGGAAGATTCAGCTTGTCCAGCCAGTCCTTGCGGATGAACCAGCCTTCCTGCGCCTTGCCGTCCGAGACGAACGGAATGACATAGATCTTGCCGTCGGCAGCCGTAATGCTCTTGCGGATATCGGGATGATCCGTCAGGAATTGCTTGATGTTCGGGGCGTACTGATCGATGAGATCATCAAGCGGAGTGAGCGCTCCCTGCGAGGCGATGGCGTTCAGCTCTGCTGTGGAGTAGGCCAGAATATCGGCGATCTCCCCCGAGGCGAGCATCAGATTCCAGGCTTGGGCCGTCTCGCCTCCGGCGGGTGCGACATTATTGAGCGTAACGTTGGTCGCCTCGGCCGCCTTCTTCAGAATCGGCGAGTCTCCGGTAATGTCGAACTTCGTATCATGGTAGAAAAAGTTGAGAGTAACCGGGTCCGCGCTGGCGAGAGAGCTCGCCTGCGGCTGCCCCGACGCCTCGTTCGTGCTGGAAGGTGATGCGGAGGCCGTTGCCGGCGTCTTCGATTCCGACGCCTCGCCGGTGTTCTCGTTGCCATTCCGGCTGCATGCCGAGAGCAGGCTCGTTGAGAGCGCTGCCAAGGCAACGATCGCTAATGCTTTATTGCGGAATTTCATTCCATTTTCCTCCCCTATATATATATGAGCGGATTGCGTTGCAGCTGTCAACGCTCTCCGGCATCATCCGTTCTAAGAGCATCGGTCCGGGCCTCTCAGCCCTTGACCGAGCCGATGGTCACTCCCTTGACGAAGTAACGCTGAATAAACGGGTACACGGCAACGATCGGTACGATGGCCACGACAATCGTCGCGTAGATGATCGTCTCTCCGATCGCCCCGGACGAATCCGTCATCATCGTATCGCTGGGCTTCATCTGAACGACCAGTCGGTTCAGCAGCACCTGAAGGGGAATCTTGTCCCTGCTCCTCAGCAGGAGCATCGCCCAGAAGTAGCCATTCCAGCGGCTGACCGCGTAGAAGAGAGAGATCGTCGCGAGCGCGGCCTTGGACAACGGCAGCACGATGCGCCACAGGATGGCCGCCTGGCCCGCGCCGTCGATGCGCGCCGCTTCCTCGATCTCTTCCGGGATCGATTGGAAGAAGGTTCTCAGAATGATGACGTTAAACGTGGATACGGCGAACCCGAACACGATGGCCGCACGCGAATCGAGCAGGTGAAGATCGCGGAAGTTGAGATAGACCGGAATCATCCCCGCGTTGAAGAACAGAGTGACAGCGATGATGGCGTTGAATAGTTTCCTACCCGCCAACTGCTTCTTCGACAAGCTATAAGCGCCGCAGACCGAGATCGCCATGCTGACCAGCGTACCCGCGACCGTATAGAAGATCGTGTTGGCATAACCGACCCAGATGCCATGCTCGCGGAAGACGGCCTCATAGGCTTGCAGGGTCAATTGCTTCGGCCAGAGGACGACCGCCCCCGTCACAACCGCCTCGGGCGAGCTGACGGACGCCGATAGAACATAGAGGAACGGATACAGCGCGCCAATCGCAACCAGTGCCAACAGCACATAATTCAAAGCGTAGAACCACTTCTCTGCACGACTCTCCAGCATGCTTCGCCCTCCTACCAGAGCCCGTTGTCGGTGTATTTCTTGCTTAAGCGGTTAGAGACGACGAGCAGCAGCAGGCAGACAATCGAATTGAACAGCCCGACGGCGGTTGCCATGTCGTAGCGGCCGTTCAGGATGCCTTCCCGGTACACATAGCTGCTGATCACATCCGCCGTTCGGTAGGTGACCGGCTGATAGAGCAGAATAATCGCCTCGTAGCCGACCTCCAGCAGCTCTCCGATCTTCAGCAGCAGCATGATCATGATCGTCGGCAGAATGCCGGGAATCGTCACATGGACGACGCGCTTCCACTTGCTCGCTCCGTCAATCACCGCAGCCTCGTACAGCTCGGGATTGATGCCGGTCAGCGCCGCGATGTAGACGATAGCGAGGAACCCCGCTTCCTTCCAGGTGTTCATCGAGATGAAGATCGTCCGGAAGTAGTCGGCATCGGCGAGAAAATAAATTTTCCCCATACCCAGCTTCTCCAGCAGTAAATTCGCGATCCCGTTCGTCGGAGCCAGGAAGTTGGTCACGATGCCGCACACGACCACGATCGAGATGAAGTGCGGCAGATAGGCGATCGTCTGGACCGCGCGGCGGAAGACGACGTTCTTCGCCTCATGCAGCAGCAGCGCGAGAACGATCGGCACCGGGAAGGAGAAGATCAGGCTGTAGATGCTGATCAGCAGCGTGTTCTTCAGCACGCGGAGGAAGTATTCGCTGCCCAGGAACGCGCGGAAGTGGGACAGGCCAGCCCATGGGCTGTTCTCGATGCCCAAGAACACGCTGTAATCCTTGAACGCGATCTGCAGGCCGTACATCGGCTTGAAGACGAACAGAGCGTACCAGGCAAGCAGAGGGGCAAGCAGCAGGTACAGCGGGTAATGTTGCCTGAGTCGGCTCTTCATGCGCCGCACACCTCCTTTCTTGAAGTTGCCTCTAGGGTACCATCGGGCGAGGTCTCCGCATAAGGCAACATCCTTCTCTCCAGGGGAGGAATACAACTGTAAATCTCCTGAGATCAAATAAAGCGTTCCGGCTCCCCGCCCAAGCGGGAATTCCAGAACGCTTCTATCCGATTCCAGGCCGCCCCGAACAGGCGCCCGATTGTTCAATTCCCTTTCGTTCACCCCAGCGAATACGCGAACGCATACTCCCCGGCCGCAGCGGTCAGCTTCACGCCGTCCGGCGTCTCCTCCGCGAACGAGAGGCCTTCCGCCTCCGCAAGAGGACGTCCGCTCTCCATCACAGCTGCTGTCGAGGCCGCGCCGGGAAGCACGATCTCCGCAGATGTGTTCGCCGGAACAGTAGCCCTGACCTCCATCCGACCTTCTTCCGTTCGGCTCCAGCGAGAGACAATCGTGCCGTACATCGTCTCCAGACGTCCCTCCGCCCACTCTAATCCCGCTCCTGGACGCGGACGAAGGATGATCTTCTTGTAGCCGGGCTCCGCCTCGCTTGTGTCGATGCCCGCGACGCTGCGATACAGCCAGTCGCCGATCGCCCCGTAAGCGTAATGGTTAAACGAGTTCATCGCGTCGCTCCAGAACGTGCCATCCTCGCGGATGCCGTCCCAATGCTCCCAGATCGTCGTCGCGCCCTTCGTCACCTGGTACAGCCACGAAGGGAAGTCCTTCTGGAGCAGCAGCCGGTAGGCCGCCTCGTTCTCGCCGTTGTCGCTGAGCACATGGTTCAGGTACGGGGGGCCGACGACCTGGGCCGTCTGCGTCGGCACCGCCAGGCGGGCCGCCGGCGTCACGTACTCCTCGTTGAACGCTCGGCGTATGCCTTCGTACAGCGCGGCGTATTCCCGCTCGTCGTCCGTCTTGCCGAGGAGGGTGGCCGCCTTGCGGACGATATCGGTCGAGATTGCGTAATAGGCCGTCGACACATAATGCATGTCCGTCGCCCCGAGATAAGCGCCGGGCTTGGCGTCGAGCGCAAGCCAGTCCGCGAAGTGGAAGCCGGTGTCCCACAGGAATTCGCTGCTGCCCTGGCGGCGGACGAACTCGACCCAGGCCTTCATGCTCTCGTATTGCGCCTCCAGAATGCGCTTGTCCCCGAAGGCCACATACATCGTCCAAGGCACAATCGTCGCCGCATCGCCCCAGGCCGCCGAATTGAACGGCGGCGGGAAGCCGCCCTTGCTCGGCTTCTTCTCCAGCATGTGGGGCACGACGAACGGAACGCCCCCGTCCGCAGCCTGGTCCCCCTTCAGGTCGCCAAGCCACTTCGCGAAGAATGGCGCGTAATTGACAAGATAAGAGAGGTCCTGGCGAACACCTGCGCGCCGCCTGTCCACCCCAACCGTTCGTCCCGCTGCGGACAATCGGTTGGAACGTCGAGGAAGTTGCCCCTGAGACCCCACAGAATATTGTGCTGCAATTGATTGACCAGAGGATCGGAGCATTCGAAGCTCCCCGTCCGATCCATGTCGGAATGCAGCACCACGCCCGCGAAGTCCTCCAGCCGGATCGGCTCCGCGAAGCCAGTCAGCTTCACATAACGGAAGCCCTGGAACGTGAAGCGCGGCTCGAACGTCTCGGGCTCTCCGCCCTTCTTCGTGTAGCGGATCGTCTGCTTCGCCGCACGGATGTTGCCGACGTAGAAGTTGCCGTCCTTATCCAGCACCTCCGCATGGCGAAGCTCGACCTCCCGCCCCTCCTCGCCGCGAACCGTGAAGCGAACCCGGCCGACCATGTTCTGCCCCATGTCGATAACCGTATCGCCTTCCGGTGTGCGCAGAAGCTCGCTCGGGCGAAGCTCCTCCGCCTTCCGGACCGGCACGTTCTCCTGCGGAACCAGGATGCCCTTCGCATGCCCGATGACCTCGGCTTCCCGCCAACCGGCGTCGGAGTACCCCGCCGAGCTCCAGCCGTCCCGCTCCAGGCGGGCATCGTAGGTCTCTCCATGATAAATCTCCGACATCAGAATCGATCCTGTCGCCGCCTTCCAGCTGCCGTCGGTGCGAACGACGACTTCCCGGCCGTCCTCCAGCGTCACTTGCAATTGCAGCAATAGAGTCCCTGAGCTGCATCGGCTCCAGCTCCCTTGTCGCCAGCAGCGCTCCGCCGTCCTCGCCGAAGTCCGTTGAACCGGCTCCAGCGCGGATCGGTGGCGATGTCGACCTGCGGGGACAGCGCCGTCGCGATGCCGAGCGCGCGGTATTCCTTGGCCGCGACCTCGCCGAAGCGCTCCGCCACCGCCGGATCGAACGTGGCCGCGAGGCCCAGCGCTTCCGGCCACATCGAGATCGCACCGCCGGAGCCCGCGTTGTACTCGGCGCTCGAATCCGTTCCGTGCCGCGGATCGGTGCTGATGTTGACCGGAATGCCGAGCGAAGCCGCTTCGGCGGCCGCCTGCAGGCGATTGTTCCACGTCGCCGCCGCAGCCGGGCTCTCGACCGCCGTCACGAGCACGTGCCGGACATGATCCGCTTCGAGGAACGCCTTCTGCTGGTCCGTCAGATCGGCCGCCTCTGTGCCGCTCTCCTCGTAGGACTTCCCTCCGTACGTCGCCGGGAAGAAGCCGAACGTTGCGGGCACCGCCTGATGCGGACTGTACAGCATCAGCCCTGCGATCTGCTCCACGCTCATCCGCGACGCCAGATCCTTCGCCCGCTCCTTCGAGGGCAGGCGCCAATCCTCGTACGGATGGGGCTCGCCGTCCTTGCTCAAGTCCTTGAAGCGAAGGCCGTCCACGTCCAGAATCGCAACGCCGGGATTCCTCTGAATAGGCCAGCGTCGGGCCGTTCTCGTTAAGGGCGTAGCGAATCTTCGAAGCAGCTTGCGTTGTTGCGTGAGTATTGTCGCTCATTCGGTCACCGGCTCCTTTTTCTCCAAGTGATTCCTTGGCTCGCCTCGGGATTAAACCTCTGCAGCGCTTGCAAGGCTGGCCAATCGTTTGCTCCGTGCTGCTTCCATTGTAGCTCCGGCGTCGCGGGAAGGGCTTTTGATTTGACGACTTTCGGGTTTAACTAATCCGACTTTGTTCGGCAGATCGAGCGAGGAGCAAGTAGTCGAACGCTATCTCTCCTCTCTCCCCCTTTCTTCTCCCCCCCTCGCGAGATAATTTCCATATTATTACATATATCGCGAACGACTTCCCCTTTCTGCGCATTATGCCTCATCTCCCCTTTGATCAGGAACTTCTCTTCCCGGACTCCAGCCTTCGCGCGGCAACATTTTTTTACGGAACCTCTTGCATTAATTCTAGAAAATTCTACAATAAAAGAGAACATTCGTTCTGTGTCGTGGAGGTGTGACCATGCTCGAGAGCTATGCGGAGTTTCTGGCGAAGCAAGGCGACGAAGACGCTTGCGCGGCTTATTTCTACCGCTGCCGGTGGCCTGACGGGTATCGTTGCCCGCTCTGCGGCCATCGGGAGGCATATACGATCTCCACTCGCCGTCGGCCTCTGTTTGAATGCGTGCGCTGCCGCCACCAGGCTTCCGGCACTTGCATGGAAGGAACGCGGACCGCGCTTTCGAAGTGGCTGTTCGCCATGGAACGCATGAGCGATACGTCCTCCGGCATCAACGCCGCGCAGCTCGCGAAGCAGATCGGCGTCACCTACAAAACGGCTTATGCCATGATGAACAAGATTCGGGAGAGCCTCCTACTTGAACTTGACGGAGCGGAGCGGCTGAGCGGGCGCGTGGAAGCCGGCTTGGCGATCTTCTGCCCTTCCCTGACTTCCATCGGCAAGCTTAACGAGCAGGAGCATCCGGTAGCTATGGCCATGGAGATCGATGACGCCGATCGTCCCGTGCGCATGACTTGGATGATGCTCGACCGCGAACAGATGAATGGCAGCATCATCAATGCGGAAGCTCGCCAGGTGTTCAAGCGCCGTCACTTCGCTCCCAATCCCGTCAGCCAGGCCGCCGACGTACAGCGGTCCTGGTATTTGACGATTCGCCATTGCCGGAACCTGGCCCCGATTATTCGTGCGGAGTTCAAGCGGATTCGAACAACCTATCGCGGCATCGAGCAAGCTCGCTGCCCAAGCACCTGGCAGAAGCCATCTTCCGGTGGAACGCCCTTCAGAACGGAAGCGACTGTATGCAATTGATGATGCAGGCCTGTCAAACTTTCCGTCGTGCGCAGCGTTCTCCCTCCGACCTGAGGTCGGCCTGTTAACCCTGCCCGCAGCGCAGAATCCGCCCGGCCGTCGCCGCAGCGCCCCGACCGTCTCCCGACCGCCACCCGACCACTGCCGCGTTCCGATCACCGTGCCCCGACTGCCGTGTTCCGATCGTCGCGTCCCGACTGCCGTGTTCCGACTGTCGTTTTCCGACCATCACGTTCCGACTGAGGCGTTCCGATCGTCGCGTCCCGGCCATCGCGTCCTGACTGCCGTGTTCCGACCGACTGATGCCGGGTGTCCCTGTTGATCCCTATCCTGAGCGAGCGGGAGAAGAGACATAATGCCTTCAGAGCAGATATGATGCTTCGGAGGACTTGCGAATCGGCGCTTAAAGCAAACGGAGACCATGTCTCGCGACACGATCTCCGTATTCTGCACTCTGAACTGACACGAGGCCGCCAGCGTCACTTCTCCGTCACGCCTTCATGAGCCTCACGGCCATGTACTCCCGTCCCGCCAGCTCCACGCGGAACGAGCCTTCGTACGTTCCTTCACGACGCTTGATCGTCATGTTCCACGTGTCGATGACGTCGACGGTGTAGCGGGTTCCCGGCTCCATGTGGAACACTCGGAACGACGGGCGGTTGATGCCGAAGTAATACAACACATACTCGCCGGGAACGCCGCCGATCGGCACGTCCCAGTCCATCGGCGACTTCTTGAACGGATGGATGCCGCCTTCCGGCCCCTCCTCGAGAATCCGCCGCAGGAACGCGATCCGGGCCGGGCTCGTCCCGAGAAGCTCGTCCCCCTTGGCCCACCACAGAATGTCTTGCGGGTGCAAGTATGTCTCGCCGTGGCCGACGTAGCCTCCGCGGACCGCGCCTTCCCAGAAGCGCCGGGTCATCTCTTCCCCGCTGATGTTGCCCCAGCCCGTCTCGATGTTGCCCTCGTACGCGCACTCGTCGATGTCGACCGGCTTGTTCCACTTGGCGCGCCATTCGTCCGTGTACTCCGCCGTCCGGTACACGTCCTGGCGCTGAATGCTGCAATGAGTGATCCACGGGCGACTGTAGTCGTAGAAGGGGTTGCAGTTGTGGATCGAGATCAAGTGGTCATGCGGATCGTTCCCCGTGACGATGCCCGCGAACCGCTCCCAATCTTCCGTCTCCTTCTCCCACATCAGGTCGTACTCGTTGGCGAGCGACCACCAGACGTGGCGGAACGCGGACAGCCGGGCCGTGATGTAGCGCAAGTAACGGTCGTCCGCGACCTTGCCCATCTCCGAGAAGCCCCAGCGGTCGTCCGCGTGGAACAGAATCAGGTCGGCCTCGATGCCGAGCTCGCCAAGCTGCGCAATCCGGTTCTCCAGGTGGCGGAAGAACGCCGGGTTGAAGCGGGAGTAGTCCCAGCCTTGCTCGAGCGATCCCTCATACGGGTAGAGCTCAGCTCATTCTCGTCGTACAGGTACGCCTTCGGGAACACGCACATGCGCATTTTGTTAAAAGGGGCCTTGGAGAGGGTCCGGAGTGTCTGCTTCTCGAGTTCGTTCCCTTGGTGTGTCCATACGTAGCAGGTAGTCCCGACCGGTAATAGGGCGTTCCGTCCTCATAAGCGAAGTGGTACGTGTTGCTCACCCGAACCGGGCCGCGATTGCCTTCAGCCTGCGCCAGGGCCGCGAACCGGCCTTCGATGCCGTCCAGCGAACGCGCATTGCTGCTCGTCCGGAACGTCCACTCCCCTTCGCGGTCCGGCATGAACCGGATGAGATAGCTGCCATCCCCGTCATAGAAGCCAAGCGCCCGCTGCGTCCGTCCCTCGAACGAGAACTCGGCGCTCAAGTCGACGTCGACGAACGGGTTGCCGTGGCTCGGCCCTGCGAGCGCAAGCTCAAACACGCCTCAGCGCCCGGCTTCGGCAGGCGAACTCGTCGCAGCCGAACCGCGGGCGACCGACGCGTCCTCGTAATCCGCAGAAGCAGTCTTGTCCGGCGTGTCCACGACCGGCCCGAACGGCTCCAGCTCGCGAAGCAGCGCCGCTCGCGTCTCTTCCGAAGGCAGGGACTCCAGGTAGGAGCCGAACGGCTGAAGCTTCAGGAACTGAAGCCGATAATCGGAGACGTCCAGGGAAGGATCGCTCTGAACAGAATTGCCCTCGACTCCGGGTTCTTTAACAGATGGCCCAGCTTGACTGTCTCTTGGAATGACATGAGATCCTCTCCTCTATTGTAATATCACGTATCTTTCGCTGCGCCTACTTCCGTATTCGTACTCTTCCTCATCCCGCAGAACGGTCTGACCGTCCTCCACTATCGCGCTCAGACCGCCCCCGGATATTCCCCTGCTCGCCCTATCCTGAGCAAGTGGGAGAAGAGACATAATGCCGCCAGAGAAGAATTGTGCCGGCAAAACGTTCATAACGCTCCGATCACGGAGAAGACGGCCCGCTTCCAGCCTGCGTAATTCTTCTCCTTCTCAACCTGCGCCATGCGAGGCTCGTAGACAGTTCCGGTCCCGGTTCCCGTGTCTCCGCCATCCGTCCCTCCGTCTTCCGAGCCTCCGCCTCCCGCCCTTCCGGCTGCTTCTTCAAGCGAGCCCCAGAAGCCGACGCCCAGGCCGCCGAGGTACACCGCCCCCATCGCGGACAGCTCCGCGATGCCCGCCTTCGCCACGGGCCGGCCGAGCGTGTCGGCCTGGAACTGCATCAGCACGGCGTTCGCGGAAGCGCCGCCGTCCGCGCGCAGCTCCGTCAGCGGGATGCCCGCCTCCGCTTCGAGCAGCTCCGCCGCATCGCGCACCTGGTACGCGATGCTCTCGATTGCGGCGCGCACGATGTGCTCGCGTCCCGTGCCGCGGTTCATGCCGACGAGCGCCGCGCGCGCGTCGGGCTGCCAATACGGTGCGCCGAGCCCGACGAACGCCGGCACGAGGTAAACGCCTTCATTGGCCGGCGCGCGGTCCAGAAGCCGCTGCATCTCGTCCATGTCCGCGAACAAGCCGAGGTTGTCGCGCACCCACTTGAGGCTGTCGCCCGACGTGCGGATGACCGCCTCCAGCGCATACGTCACCTTGCCGCCGCGCCCCCAGGCGATCACCTGCACCAGACCTCCGCCCGCCGCAATCGGCCGGTCGCCCACGTTCATGAGCACGGAAGTGCCCGTGCCGTAGGTCGCCTTCGCCATGCCCGGGCTCCAGCAGCGGTTGCCGAACAGCGCCGCCTGCGAATCGCCGATGACGCCGCAGATCGGCACCCGCACGTCCCCGAACAGCTCGGGGTCCTCCGTCTCGCCGAACCGGGCGTCGGACGAGCGCACCTCGGGCAGGATTGCGGCCGGAACTCCGAACAGCCCGCACAGCTCCTCGTCCCACTCCAGCTTATGGATATTATACAATGACGTGCGGCTTGCGTTCGTGTTGTCCGTCGCATGAACGCGCCCTCCGGTCAGCTTCCAGATGAGCCAGCTATCGATCGTACCCGCCAACAGCTCCCCCGCCGCCAGCTTCTCGCCGGCACCCGGGACGTTGCCCAGCATCCAGCTCCACTTCGCCGCCGAGAAGTAGGGATCGAGCAGCAGCCCGGTCTTCTCGCGGACCGCCTGCTCCCATCCCGCCTCGCGCAGCTCGGCGCAATACTCCGCCGTGCGCTGGCACTGCCAGACGATTGCGCGATGAACGGGCCGTCCGGTCGTCCGGTCCCACAGCACCGCGGTCTCCCGCTGGTTCGTGACGGTCAGCGCCGCAAGCCGCTCCGGCCCGACTCCCGCCGAGGCCAGAGCCTCTCTGGCGACCCGCTTCGCGTTCTCGTAAATCTCGAGAGCATCGTGCTCCACCCAGCCCGGGCGCGGATAGTATTGCTTATGCTCGCAGGAGCTGCGCGCCGCCACCGCTCCCGAACGGTCGACCAGCAGCGCCTTCGTGCCCGACGTGCTCTGGTCAATGGCGAGAATATAGATCTTCGTCGACGCCAATTCCCGCTCCCGCTCCACCTTCGCCTGCTGTTCCGCCTTCGCCTGCTGTTCCGCCTTCGCCTGCTGTTCCACCATCGCCTGCTGTTCCGCCTTCGCCTGCTGTTCCGCCATCGCCCGGCCTCCTACCTGCCGAGCAGCTCGAGCGCGAGCCGCTTCAGGTTGTCCGCGCTGATGCCGTAATGCTCGAACACCTCGCTCGTCTTGCCCGCGATCGCCGGCTCGTCCGCGATGCCGACGATGCGCATCGGCACGGGATGGCGCTGCACGAGCACCTCCGCCACCGCGGCGCCGAGTCCCCCGTGGATGCTGTGCTCCTCCACCGTGATGACATGGCCCGTCTCGCGCGCGGCCCGAAGCACCGCCTCCTCGTCGAGCGGCTTGATCGTATGCATATTGATTACCCGACTGGACACACCCGCCGCCTTCAGCGCCTCGTGCGCATCGAGCGCCACGCGGACCGTCTCGCCCGCCGCGACAATCGTCACGTCGGAGCCGTCCCGCATCGTGACCGCCTTGCCCAGCACGAACTCGCCGTCCTCCGCCGATTCGTACGAATCCTCCACCGGATTGCGGCCGATTCGCACGTACACGCCGCCTTCATGCTTCACGAGCGCTTCGGTCATCCGCTTCGTCTCGTGCCGGTCCGCGGGCAGCACGACCGCAAGTCCCGGAATGGCGCGCGCGACCGCAATATCCTGCACCGAATGGTGCGACATGCCGAGCGCCCCGTAGCTGACGCCGCCGCTGATGCCGACCAGCTTCACATTCGTGCCGGAATAGGCGACGTCCACCTTGATCTGCTCGATGCTTCGCATGCTCAGGAAGCAGGCCGGCGAAGTCACGAACGGCTTCTTGCCGCTGTGGGCCAGCCCCGCCGAGATGCCGACGATGTTCTGCTCCGCGATGCCGACCTCGACGAACTGGTCGGGGAACTCCTTCGCGAACGGCGCCATCGCCGCCGAGCCGCGCGAATCGCTCGCCAGCACCATGATGTCGCGGTCATCCCGTGCCAGCTCCGCCAGCGTCTCGCAGATCACTTGCCGATTCGGAATCTTGTTCATGATTTTATCGCACCTGCCCTTCCAGTCGCGCAAGCCTCTCGGCCGCTTCCTTCAGCTCCGTCAGCGCCCTCGCCAATTCCTCGTCGCTTGGCACGTGATGGTGCCAATGCGGGATGTTCTCCGCGAAGGATATGCCCTTGCCCTTGACCGTATTCGCCATAATCAGCGTCGGCTTGCCGATAGCGGCAGGGACCCGCTCCAACGCCGCCACGAGCGCATCGATGTCGTTGCCGTCCAGCGAGACAACGTTCCAGCCGAACGCCGCCCACTTCTCGTCAAGCGGGTCGAGCCCCATCACTTCCTCCGTGGAGCCGCTGATCTGCAGCCGGTTGCGGTCGACGAAGCCGACGAGATTATCGAGCCCGTAATGCGCCCCCGCCATCGCCGCCTCCCATACCGAGCCTTCGGCCTGCTCGCCGTCTCCCATCAAACAGAACACCCGGTACGCCTTGCCGTCCCGCTTCGCCGCCAGCGCCATGCCGACCGAGATCGCCAGGCCGTGCCCGAGCGCCCCCGTGTTCATCTCGATGCCGGGAACCTTGTTGTTCGGATGCCCGATGAGCCGGGTGCCGAACTGGCTGAACGTCGCCAGCTCCTCCTTCGAGAAGAAGCCGAGGTCCGCGAGGATGCACCAGAGCGATTCGACGGAATGTCCCTTGCTCGCAATGAAGCGGTCGCGGTCCTCCCACTTCGGGCGGGCCGGGTCGATGTTCATGATTCGATAATAAAGGGCGGTCAGAATGTCGGTATTGCTGAGCGAGCCGCCGGTGTGTCCGGTCTTGGCTCCGTGGATCATGCGAAGCAGGTCCATCCGGATCTGAATCGCCTTCGCCTTAAGCTCCGTGTTGTTCATACGAGTTCCTCCTCCTCCCGCTCACAGCCCCGCGCCGCGCAGCCATGCCTGAATCTCGCGCTCCGTCGGATCGACCGGGTCCGGCGTCAAGCCGGGAATGTATTGGCACGCCTCGTAGATCGCCGGGATGGCGTTGGCGTGAATGCCGACGGCATGGTGCACGTAAGGCCCCTTCACCAGCCGCTCCTCCCAGAGCGGCCAGTCGTTCACCTCGACCCAGACGTAGGAGCCGCGAGTGTACGGACCTTGAATACCGCGAGCCTTCCCGAGGAAAATCGAATACTCCCCATGGTCCCCGTCGAACCTAGCGATCGTCATAACTCCGCCGCGGATCTCTCCTTCATGCGTGCCCGGCGAGTGGTCGTCGAACAGGAAGTGCTTGCGGAGCTTCGGCTTCTCCTCCACGCTGAGCGAGACCGGGAAGTTCCCGCAGTGGAACAACAGCTCGCCGTTCGGGTTGTCCGGGTGGCGGATCGTCAGGTCGGCGAAGAACGTCGGGGCCGTGTTCATCGTCGCCGCCTGCACCATAACGGAGGTGATCGCGCCGTGAATGTCCGTCTCGCACGTAACCGGGATCTGCTCGTCGGTCAGAATCGCGTTGGCGAGGCACGGCATGATGCCCATCGCCTCCTGCAACGCCGACCAGCACTGGATCGCGATGGCCGAGCAGCCGTTGCCGACCGCGTATTGCTTCATCGCCACCTTGAGCGCAGCGATCCGGCGAACATCCTCCTCCGTCACTTCCGAGTAATCCAGCTTCGCCTTGATATAATCGATCGCCTCCGCCAGCTCCGAGCTGTTGCCCGACTCGACCTTCTTCGAGGCGCGCTGGATGTCGATCAGCGTAATCGGATGCAGCTCGATGCCGAACCGCTCCAGCAGCTCGCCCTCGTTGCACATCATCGTCCAGAACGATGTCGGACGCGGCCCGATCTGCAGAATGCGCAGCGACTTGAACGTCTTCACGACGTTCGCTGCCGCGACGAAATTCGTGAACCCGCGCTCGAACACCGGATCGTTCACCCGCGAATTCGTAATGTAGGTGAACGGGACGTTGAAGCGCCGCAGCACCTTGCCTGTCGCGAACAGCCCGCACTGGGTGTCGCGCAATCTCATGCCGTCTTCAAGCGGGGCTTCGTCGCGCGGTCCCCACAGCAGCGTCGGCTTGCCGACCGCCTTGGCGACCCGGGCGACCGTGTCCTCGGTGCCGAAGTTGCAATGCGGGAAGAACACCGCATCGACCCGCTCGTCCTGAAGCTTGCGGGCGATGGCGTCGGCATTGAAGTGATCGTCGTACAGCAGCCCCTCGTCGTTCAGGCCCTCCAGATCCACGATGTCGATGTCCATTCCGAACGACTCGATCCGCTCCCGGATCAGCACCTTGTATTTGTAAGCGTCTTCGGCACTGAATGTAAAACGCCGGGTCGGCGCGTATCCGAGCTTTAACTTGGCCACGATGGTTCCCCCCGCTTGAACTGGTTGACTTCGCCTTCATGGTAGCACCGCGAACTAAACTCGTCAATAAATTTATTTAGTAATTTTAATAAATTTGTTTATATAAATCTCGTGCTGCAGGGGAACGCCATCTTTTCTAATCCGTTAAAAAATGCGATAATGGGAGGAATCGGAGCTACTAAACAGATAGGTGTGTGGATGTGTGGGAATGAAGATCGATGACATCGCCAAGCTGGCCAACGTATCCAAGTCCGCCGTCTCCCTCGCCTTGAACGGCAAGCCCGGCGTCAGCCCGGAGACCCGCGACAAAATTCTGAGGATCGCGCAAGACACCGGCTATGTCCAACGCTCGCAGGTGCACGCGCAGCAAGTATACCGAACGAACCGCTTCTTAAGGCTGGTCGCCCTGACCAATTCGGGCATCGTTCTCGACGAGTTCGAGAAGCAGCCGTTCTTCACCGAGCTTATCCGCCACATCGAGGACCAATGCAGCGGCAACGGCTATTCGCTGCTGTTCTCCTCCATCCAGGCCGACCAGTTGGCCGAGGAGGTCCAGCGGCTGTCGACGGACGCCGAAGCGAGCGGACTTATTCTGCTCGGAACGAACCTCGCGCGGGAGCAGGTCGCGCTCGTGTCCGAGCAGATCGAGCATCTCGTTGTCCTGGACACCTGCCATCCGGCGGTGGCCGCCGACTTCGTCGTCATGAACAACGAGATGGGCGGCTGCCAGGCCGCGCGCCATCTGCTCGAGCTCGGCCATCGGCGCATCGGCTACGTGCAGTCGAAGAGCCGCATGCACAACTTCGACGCCCGCCGCCGCGGCTTCGATGCCGCCCTCGAGGAATTCGGGCTCGCGCTTGCGCCGGAGCACATCTTCACGATTGCGCCGACCGTCGTCTCCTCGCAGAAGGAGTTCGTGCAGGGCTGGGCGAGCCTGCGGGAGGGCCTTCCGACCGCGCTGTTCTGCGAATGCGACTACATGGCGATCAGCGTCATCAAGTCCGCCCACGAGCTCGGCATCCGCGTCCCGGACGAGCTGTCGGTCATCGGGTTCGACGACATCGCGGAAGCGGAGGTCATCACCCCCGAGCTGACGACGATTCACGTCGAGAAGGAGACGATCGCGGCACTGGCCGTCGAGCGGCTGCTACGGCTGACAGAGCAGGAGGGGCCAAGCCCTCGCCTGAAGACGCTCGTCGACACGTCCCTCGTCGTGCGGAAGTCGACGAAGGCGCTGCAGTAGGCGGGAAGCGATCCGCCGAACATAGCAAAGAGCTGTCCGCTCGCCGTTTGGAGACGGGGGACAGCTCTTTTTGTTTGGCGCGCCGGGCTTGCAAGCGGCTCTCGAGACCTATGGCCGCTCAGCGCCGCTGCCGATCTGCCGATCCAGGATGGAAGGCTCGCACCAGTCGCCCTCCTGCTCGCCGGGCGGGGCCAGCAGCTCGTCCACCCGGTCAAGCTGCCAATCCAGCGAGTAGGCGCTGTTCGCGATGCCGCACAACCGAATCAGGCAGACCGAATTGCTTCTGACGGCGCGAAGCTCGCTCCAGCCCTTCGCTCCCTGCAACTGCTTCAGCCATCGCGAGTGCTGCGGCGTCATTCCATTGACGATGTACAACCGGTCCGCTTCGATTCTTCCGATCTCCCCGTGCGGAACCGCGAGCCTTCTCAGGGCGGCGTCTCTCTCCGTCGTCGCTTCCATCAAGGGGGAAGGAGCGAAGCCGATCACATCGTAGAAGGTGGGGAAGAACCGCGAAGCGTGCACCCACACCTTGCCCTCGTCCAGCCTCACAATGGCCGCGCTCTCGCCCGGCTTGACCAGGGATGCGCACCGGCGCTGCACCTCCTGCTTCCGCCTCGCGTATCGCTCCTGCCACTCCGCGGCTTCCGCTTCCCGGCCGAGCACGCGCGCCACCCGCTTCAGCCGATCGAACGAATCGGTATCCCACGGAATGACGATGACCGGAGCCAGCTCCGCCAGCTCAAGCAATTCCTCCTTGCCCATGAAGTCCGACGCCAGAATGAGGTCCGGCTCCAGCGCCTTCAGCAGGTCCATGCGGCAGGCATCGCCGCCGATGCTCGGAATGTGCTCCGCGTTGTCGGGAAGCTGGTCAAGCGTCACCTCCAGCGAGCCGAGCGGCCGCAGCCCCAGCGCAAGCATCTCGCCCGCGTAATGCGGCGTGACGATTCGGGAGTCCCGGTGGCGCTGGCGGACATACTCCTTGGGAGAGCAGCCGACCATCCGCTTGAACCGGCGATTGAAGTAGTGAACATCCTTCATGCCGATCCGATTCGAGATATGGCGCGAAGGCACATCCTTCTGCAAGAGCAGCTCCCTTGAGCGATTGATCCGATATTCGTTCAAGTAATCGATGGGCGACTTGCCCGTTATCTTCTTGAACACGCGCGCGTACTGGCGCGGGCTCAGGTTCGCATTGGCCGCCAATTGGGCAACCGTCAGCTCCTGGGAATACCGCTCCTGCAGGTAGGCGATCGAGCGTCTGACGGCCGTCAGGGAATCGGCCCGGTCCTGCTCGGACTCCATCTGCTCGAGCAGCCTGCACAGCAGCGCCTGGCATCGAATCTGGAGCTTGAATCGCTCCAGGAACGATTCGGCGGCCGCCTGCTCGTACAGCCCGGCAAGCTCATCCTGCTGCTCGGCGAACGGCTTCAGCCGCACGATTCGGCGGTCCCGCTCCCGCAGGTCCCCTTCCTCCGCCTGCCCGCACGGCGTCTCCACCCGCCCGAATTCCAGGTAATACCCCCGGGCACGGTCGAAGTCGGCCTCCAGGCGAACGCCAAGGGAGACAGCGAACAGCAGGCTGTCTCCCTTGGCCAGATGAAGCTCCCCCTCAAGCGATCGGCATTGCCCCTCCGTCAGAACGAGAACGCCGAGCCCGTCGGCAGGCTGGAGCCGGCGCGGCTCATCCCCCTCCAGCCCGAATCTCTCGATAACCCGGAGATAGAACGCCTGTACCGACTTCAGCACGACTGCCTCTCTTGCCATGGTGGTCATGATCACCCTCCCGTGAACGAATTGCGCGGCCTCGATACGCCCAGACGCTCCCGAAGGGTTGCCCCTTCGTAATCCGTCTTGAAGATCCCTCTTCGTTGAAGCTCGGGGACAACCAGTTCGACGAGATCGTTCAGACCGGAGGGGAGCACGCTCGGGATGTAGATGAATCCGTCCGCCGCTTCGAGGGCAAGCCATTCCTCCAACGTATCCGCGACTTGTTCCGCCGAGCCGACGATGCTCAGGTGCCCGAAGCCTCGCTCCAGCTCGCGGTACAGCTCCTCGACGGTGCGAAGGCCCAACTGGTCGGCCCGCTCCTTGTGAGCAGCATACTTGCTGCCGGGAAGCTCGTCCGCAGCATCAGGCAGCTCGCTGTCGATGCGCAGGCCCCGCTTCTCCATGTTCAGACCCGTCAGGAATGACACCAG
This sequence comes from Cohnella fermenti, assembly GCF_004801405.1. Taxonomy (GTDB): domain Bacteria; phylum Bacillota; class Bacilli; order Paenibacillales; family Paenibacillaceae; genus Cohnella; species Cohnella fermenti. The sequence continues at coordinate 383,027 of NZ_SSOB01000001.1, read as the reverse complement.
GTCAAGCCGGGGTGTAGAACGTTCCAGTCGCGCAAGCTCTTCTTGCTTGCGTCGCGCTTCCTCCGGAGTCGCTCCGACGATGAGGCTTAACCCCGGCATGATGACAAGATCGTCCCATCCCCGCCCGTATGCCGCCAGCCGCCGCTTCGTATCGCGGTAGAATTCCCGGGCTGCCGACAGATCATTCAGCATCGTGAAGATGACATCAGCCTGCCTCGCCGCTCGCTCCCTGAACGCATCGGACTCGCCCGCTTCGATCAGAAGCGGATGTCCCTGCGGCGGACGCGGCACGTTGAGCGGCCCCTTCACCGTAAACCACTTGCTCTCGTGGTTCAGCCGATGAACCTTGCTCGGGTCGGCGTAGATGCCGGACACCTTGTCGGCAACAATCGCGCCGTCCTCCCAACTGTCCCACAGCGCCTTCACGATCTCGACGAATTGCCGCGAGTGCTCCGCCCTCTCCTCCTGCGCAGGCCGACAGCCGCCGCCGAAGTTGCTCTCCTCGGCATCGCCGCGCGACTGCACGATGTTCCATGAAGCGCGGCCGCCGCTCAGGTGATCCAGGGAAGCGAACATTCGGGCGACGTGATAGGGCTCTTGGAATGTCGTGGACACGGTCGCCGCCAAGCCGACATGCGTCGTGACCGCCGCTAGCGCTGACATCAAGGTGACAGGCTCGAGCCATACGTTGGAATGCCGCTCGAATTCGTCCGGCGTCGCGCCGGGCGTCCGGTATTGGTCGGGCATGAACAGGAAGTCCAGCTTCCCCGCTTCGGCTTGCCCGGCCAATCTCGCACAGTAGGCCAGCTCCAAGCCCTCCGTCGTCGCCGCATTATCGTGCCGCCAACCTCCGCTCGACGCCCTCGGCGCAACTAACGCCGCAGCCAGCTTCAGCTTTTTGCCAGTGGGGCTCATGGGGTCACGTCCTTACGGGTTCGTGAGCAATCGATACACCTCGTCGAGAGCCCAGTCCATCGTCGTAATATCGTTAATCGAGATACGGTTGCCGATCTCGTACGCATGTCCCGCCTCAACTGCGGCCAGCCCGCTCCAAACAGCGCTCTTCTTAAGCTCATCGAAGGCTCCACGGGAGTCTTCGTCATTCACAATGACGAACAGGTAGTCGGCGTTGAACTCGGGCAATACCTCTTGCGACAGCATCGTCGAGCCGAACTCCCCCGCCTTCTCCAGCTCCGCCTGCTTGTCGGTCAGCTTGAACTGGTAAGCGTCATAGAGAACGGGGAACGTCGAGCTCTTGTACAGATAAATATCCTTCTTCGCGAACTGCACGATCAGCGCCGTCTTCCCTTCCAGCTCCAGACTCGCGGTCTTCTCCCGCATCTCCTGCACGCGGGAGTCGTAGTCGGCGATCCACTGCTCGGCCGTCTCCTCCTTGTTCAGAGCGTCTCCCAGCATGCGGAAGGTGGCGATGGGATCTCCGAAGAACGGCGTCGTTATCGTCGGCGCGATCTTGCCGTACGTCTCAAGCTCGTCCGCAGTCGCCCTTGCATACGTGACGATCAGGTCCGGGTTCATGGCGAGCACCTTCTCGTAATCCCCGGCCACTCCTTCGCCGACAATCTCGATCCCCGCCTTCTCCTCTTCCGTATAGTAGCGCAGCAGATTCGCCGTCGAGCCGACCGGCTTCTGCCCGAGCGCGATCATCTCGCCAACCGTCCACAGCGCGACGACCCTCTGAGGATCGCTCGGAATCTCCACCTCACGACCCTGCGCGTCGACGAACAGCCGTGTCTCCTCTTGCGCGTTCGCGGATGCCGACGGACTCGTATTCTCCGCTTCATTGCCGCACGCCGCCATCACAATCGCCAGAACAAGAATCATAATACCCGGAACAAATTTTCTCTTATGCACGTTCAGCCCTCCATTATGCACCTTTAACCCTCCACAGCTTTTTTGAAAATGATTTTCATTATCATTATAGGTAGCGAGAGCGTGCCCATCAATAGCGGATACCGTCAACCTGATAGGGGGCAAATCGGTCATGGAACGCGAATAAGAGTGCCCGGCGCCCGGCAGGCGCTGCGACACTCTTCCGATCAGGGGCGGCAGCTTGCGCTATGCGATCCCATCGAACTTCCTCATCCCGCCGAACGCTGGCTATTCTTCCATCCATCCCTTGCGAGACAAATACCGCAATACGAATGTTACTAATTATGGATATTGCAGAGAAAGGGGGCTCACCCTTCCTGATGCTTATGTCTCTTCTCCCCGCGGCTCAGGAGCCTCCCCTTCCAGATATGGTGCCGCCGCCGGGCGTTCCGTGCCCCTATCCTGAACGAGCGGGAGAAGAGACCTAATGCCGTCGGCAGAGACAGGCGCCGGGGGCCGGGTCGGCGGGGTTGACAGGGTTGGCGGGATTGGCCGGGTTGGCTGGGGTAGCCGAATCAGGCCGGGTGGCGCCCTCGCCCGATCCTGGGCCGATTCGCCTCCTCCTGCGTCCCGGCGCCGTGCCGCTCGAGCGCCTCGCGCCAGTCGCGCTCCCGCTCGAGCTGCCAGAGGCGATAGTAGTACCCCCGCGCGCTCAGCAGCTCGCGGTGAACGCCCCGCTCTACAATGGCGCCTTCGTGCAGCACGATGATCTCGTCCATCCGGTCGAGGCCGGTCAGGCGGTGGGTGACCCAGAGCACCGCGCGGTCCGCGAGGGCGTCGTTCATGCCGCGGATGAACGCCCGCTCGGTGAGCGGGTCGAGCCCCGTCGCCGGCTCGTCGAACAGGATTGCGGGCGTCTTCATCAGCAGCGCCCGCGCCAGCGCGAGCCGCTGACGCTCGCCGCCGGACAGGCGCGAGCCCCATTCGCCGATGACGGTGTCATAGCCGTCCGGCAGCCGTTCGAGCGTGTCGCCGAGCAGAGCCAGGCGCGCCGCCTCGCGCACCTCGGCGTCGGACGCGTCCGGCCGTCCGAGCCGGATGTTCGCCGCAGCCGACGCGTTGAACAACTGCGCGTGCTGCGTCACGACGGCGAACGAGGAGCGGATCGCCTCCTCGGGAAGCCCTATCAGCTCCTCGCCGTTCAGGCGAATGGAGCCGGTCTTGTATGGCCGCTCTCCGAGCAGGAGGCGGAGCAGCGTTGTTTTGCCGGAGCCGCTCTCGCCGACGACGGCGATCCGCTTGCCCTGCGCGAGCGTGAGCGAGACGCCGCGCAGCGCCTCGGGCTCGCCTTCGGCATAGCGGAAGCTGAGGTTCTCGACCGTCGCCTTCCACGGCATCGCGACCGCGGCGGCGGCTCGCTCTCCGTCGCCGGCCGCCGCCGCTTCTGCGCTCGGCTCTGCGACCATCTCTCCGCCCGCCTCCGCCAGCTTAAACAACCGCTCCGCCGAGGCTAGCGTCTCGCCGAGCTGTTGGAACGCCGCCGGAAGCGGCGTGATCGCTTCGAAGCAGGCGAGCGCCATCATCGCCAGCGCCGGAATCGCGACCGGCGCGACGGCTCCCTCTCCGGCCAGATGGACGGAGAGCAGCAGCACAAGCGCCATCGCGAGGTGAGCCGCCGCGAGCATGCCGCCGCCTGTGAACGCGCCGATCCGCAGATGCTCGCGCTGCAGCTTCGCCAGGCGGCGCTGCCCTTCCGCCAGCTCGGCCAGGCGGTCGTTCGTCCGGCCGAACGCGGCCAGCTCGCGCAGCCCGAGCAGCAGCTCCGCCGTCTCGGCGTACAAGCGCGCCCGCTCCCGGACAAGCTTCATGCCGTGCTTCCGGCCCCCGATGGAGCCGAGCCACGGAATGCCGATGCCGGCCGCCAGCATCATGCCGAGCAGCAGCAGAGCCAGCCGCATATCGTGAGCCGCCATCACGGCGAAGCCGAGCGCCCCGGTCAGCACGGCGACCAGCGGCGGAGCGAGCACCTTCAGGTACAGGTTCTGAAGCTGCTCGATATCCGACACCATCGCGCCGAGCACGTCGCCGCTGCGCCGCTGCTCCAGCAGCCCGGCTCCCTTCGGCTCGAGCCGCTCGTACAGCCATACGCGAACGCGATGCAGGATGCGGAACGTCAGGTCGTGCGAGACAAGCCGCTCGACGTAGCGCAGAACCCCGCGCGAGATGCCGAAGAAGCGCACCCCGACGATCGGAACCCACAGCAGCAGCACCGTCTCCGGGCGAAGCGCCGCCTTGGCGATCAGATAACCCGACGTCCCCATCAGCCCAACGTTCGCGGCGACGGTCAGGAAGCCGAGGAACGCGGCCAGCGCCACCCGCCACTTGTAAGGCTTCACGAACGCCAGCACCCGGCGCAGCGTCCGGGTCGGTGCCAGGTGAGCCAATGAATCTGCGCCAATGTCGGTGAACGCAGGCTGCGCCTCTTCCTCGGCGGCTTCCTGAGCGGCTTCTTGAGCGGTTTCCCGTGCGGCTTCCTCAGCCTCCGCCTCAGCTTCCCGGTCGGCGGCAGCCGCCGCCGACCGGTCCGCTTGCGGATTCCGTCGCGCTTCTCCTGCCGCGTCCGCCTTCTCCGCCGCCCCTGCCTTCTCCGCAACCGGCACATCGTTCGCTGCTCTTGCTCTCTCTACTTCCCGCGCCTTCTCCCCGCAAGCCGCTTGCCGCATCTCGGCGTACAGCCCGCCGGAGCGGGCCAGCTCTCCCGGGTGGCCGAACTCGACCGCCCGCCCCTCCGCGATGACGAGCACGCGGTCGGCGTTCTCCGCCATCTGCAGCCGGTGGGCGACCGTAATCGTCATGCGCCCTTCCATCAGCCGCTCCAGCCGCTGCTGAAGCCGCGCTTCCCGCTCCAGGTCGAGACCGCTGGTGGGCTCATCGAGCAGCACGATCGGCGCGCGCATCAGGAAGGCGCGCGCCAGCGCCAGCCGCTGCGCCTGGCCGCCGGACAGCCGCACCGCTTCGCCGAGCCGCGTCTCGATCCCGTTCGGCAGCGCGCCGACGAACCCGGCTCCCGCCGCGCGGATCGCCGCGCCCAGCTCCTCCCCGCTCGCGTCCGGACGGCCGAGCGCGACATTATCGCGCACCGTGCCCGCGAACAGGCGCGGGTGCTGCCCGACGGCGCCAAGCTGCCGGCGCCACCACGCCATCGACAGCTCGCCGAGCGGAACCTCGTCGACCCGTATCTCGCCCGACGTCGGCTTCACATACCCTTGGAGCAGGTCGAGCAGCGTGCTCTTGCCCGAACCGGTGGGGCCGACGATCGCCAGCCGCTCTCCCGGCGCAAGCTCGAAGCTCACGTCCGTCAGCGCATCGCGCTCGGCCCCCGGATACCGGACGCTGACGCCGCGGAATTCGATCCGGTAGCCATATGGCGATGCCGGCAGCTTCCGGCCGTCCTCCCGCTCCGCCCAGCCCGCCGGCTCCTTGTCCAGCAGCGCCAGAATGCGCTTCGCCGCCGAGACGCCGTTCGCGCTCGAATGGAACTGCGTGCCGAGCGAGCGCACCGGCGCGTAGAACTCCGGCGTGAGCAGCAGCACCAGGAACGCCGCCTCGAACCCGATCTCCCCCTCGATCAGCCGCAGCCCGAGGAAGACGGCGACAATCGCGGTGCTTAACGTGGCGAACAATTCCATCACGAACGCCGACAGGAACGCGAGCCGCAGCGTTCCCATCGTCGTCTTGCGGTAGTCCTCGCTGATGCGAGACAGAATGCCGATCTGCGCCCGGCTCCGGCCGAACAGCCGCAGCGTCGGCAGCCCCCGCACGATATCGAGGAAGTGCCCGCCGAGCCGCCCGAGCACCTGGAACTGCTTCTCGGCCTTGGCCTTCGCCGTTACGCCGACGAGGATCATAAACAGAATCAGCAGCGGCATCGTCACCGCCAGCACGACGGCGGACAAGGCGTCCAGCCCCGCCACCACGCAGAAGACCGCCGTCGGGATAAACATCGAGAGCGCCATCTGCGGAAGATAGCGGGCGAGGTACGTCTCGAGCTGCTCGACGCCCTCGTACGCCGTTCCGGCCAGCTCCCCGCTCCTCTCCTCCTTCGCGCCGACGGGCCCCAGCTCCGTCAGCTTGCGCAGCAGCCGCCCGCGCAGGTCCGTCTTGATGCCGAGCGCCATCCGCGAGGAAGCGTACTCTCCCGCCGATTGCAGCACGGCCCGCAGCACAATCCAGCCGAGGAGCGCCGCGAACGCCGGGAGCAGAGGCCGCAGCCCATCCCCCTGCAGGAAAGCCCTGTCTGCGATATCGGCGATCCAGACACACTCCAGAATGAGCACAATTCCGCTTGCCACACTCAGCAGCACGCTGAATGCGAACAGACGACGAACTCCTTTTACCCGAGCGAACAGTCCCTTGACCATATCAGTAGTCCAAGTGGTCGCGCACGCTGACGCGCTTGCGGAACACCCAGTACGTCCACGCCTGGTAAGCGAGCACGAGCGGCACGGTGCACAGGGCGACGACCGACATGACCTGGAGCGTGTACTCGTTCGAGGACGTGTTGTGGATCGTAAGCGTCCAGTCCGGATTAAGCGACGAGATCATCACCCGTGGGAAAAGCGCCATGAACACCGTAATCGTCGACAGAGCGATCGTAGCCCCGGTCATGATGAACGCCCAGCCGTCGCGGCCGGCCTTCAGGAAGAACGGCACCGAGATCAGCGCGAAGCCCGCCATCGTCGGAACCATCCCCGGCATAATTCCATTGCGCGTAAACATGTCCGTCTCGAAGTAGCTGAGCACGACGAACAGCAGCAGCACGGCGCTTGTCCACGCCCCGATCTTGTTCGCGAAGCTCCGCGCCCGCTCCCGAATGTCGCCTTCTGTCTTAAGCGCCAGGAACAGCGCTCCGTGCAACAGGAACAGCAGCACGATGCTGACTCCGGCCGCGACCGAGTACACCGAGATCAGGTCCCAGAACGTGCCGACGTAATTCGTGCTCTCGTCGATCGGAACACCGCGCATCAGGTTCGCCAGCGCCACGCCCCACAGCAGCGGGGGAAGCAGGCTGCCGATGCCGATGACGTAGTCCCACAGGGAGCGCCACTTCGGATTGTCCAGCTTGCTGCGGAATTCGAACGCCACCCCGCGGCCGATCAGCGCCAGCAGCATGAAGAAGAGCGCCAGGTAGAAGCCGCTGAACAGCGTCGCGTACCAGCCGGGGAACGCCGCGAAGATCGCGCCTCCCGCTGTGATGAGCCATACCTCGTTGCCGTCCCACACCGGGCCGATCGTGTTGATGAGCACCCTGCGCTCCCTGTCCGTCTTGCCGAGAATCGGCGTCAGCATCCCCACCCCGAAGTCGAAGCCTTCAAGGAAGAAGAAGCCGACGAACAGCACGCAGATCAGAATAAACCATAACGTCTCGAGCATAATCGTTGTCTCCTCCTTGGATTAGAGCGTTCCGAGCAGCGGGTCCTGCGAATCCGGCTTGACCGTTCGCGGCCCTGTATCCCCGTGTCCCGTCTCCTCCGGCGGGTCCAGACGAATCGTGCGAACCATCAGATAGGCAAGCGCGACGAGCAGCAAGCCGTAAATAACCGTGAACCCGATCAGCGAGGTCAGCACCATTCCCTTGGAGACAAGCGGCGAGACGCCGTCCTCGGTCCGCTGCAGCCCGAATACAATCCACGGCTGGCGGCCGACCTCCGTCATGATCCAGCCCGAGCTGTTCGCGATGAACGGCAGCGAGATCGCCGGGATCATCCACTTCAGGTAACGCGGGAACCTCTCGAGCCGGTTGCGGGCGACCGCGTACACGCCGAACAAGCTGAGCACGATCATCAGCACGCCGGCGACGACCATGATGCGGAAGCTCCAGAACGTTGTTCGGACCGGTGGGATGTAGTTGCCTTCCCCGTACTTCGCCTCATACTCCGCCTGCAGCTCGTTGATGCCCGGCACGCTGCCCTCCAGCTTGTTGTACGCGAGAATGCTGAGCGCATACGGCACGTCGACCTGCATCGAGTTCTTCTTGCCGTCCGAGTCGATCCAGGCGAACACCGTCCAGCCCGCATGGTCTCCGGTCGTGTCCCAGAGCGCTTCGGCGGCGGCCATCTTCATCGGCTGCGATTCCATCAGATGCTGCGCTTGGCTGTGGCCAGCCATCGCCGTCATGAAGCTCGCGACGAGCGCCACGATGACTCCGATCGAGAACGACGCCTTGAACTGCTCCGCCTTCTGCTTGCGCAGCAACTTGTACGCGCTCACCCCGGTCACGAACAGCGCGCCGGTCGACAGCGCACCGAAGATAACGTGCGGGAACTCGACCCATAGCTGCTTGTTGCCCAGCAGAGCGAAGAAGTCGGTCATCTCGGCGCGGCCGTTCCGAAGCTCGAAGCCGACCGGCTCCTGCATGAACGAGTTGGCGCTCAAGATCCACAGGGCCGACAGCGTCGCCCCGATCGCCACGAGCCAGATCGCGGCCAGGTGCGCCTTCTTGGGCAGCTTATCCCAACCGAAGATCCAGATGCCGAGGAACGTCGACTCCAGGAAAAACGACACCAGCGCCTCCACCGCCAACGGACCGCCGAACACGGCGCCTACGTAGCGGGAGTAGTCCGCCCAGTTCATGCCGAACTGGAACTCCTGCATGATGCCGGTGACGACGCCGACCGCGAAGTTGAGCAGGAACAGCTTGCCCCAGAACTTCGCCATCTCCTTGTACTTCTCATCCTTCTTGACCACGTACAGCGTCTGCATGAACGCGATCAGATAGGCGAGACCTATCGATAACGGCACGAACAGAAAGTGATACACCGTCGTGATGCCGAACTGCCACCTTGCCAGATCCACTGCTTCCACATTATGGCCTCCCCTCTTATCGCGAACATTATATAAGGAGTGGGATTCTTCCCTATGTGATTTTTATCACTAATTTGCGTGGCGGAAAAAGAAAATGTGTTAGAAAACGGTTTTTGGGCAGTGGGCGGGGCGAGAACAGCGCGGAAGTGCGGGAGGGCGACATAGTCTGGCGGGGCTGGCGGCAGGGTGGACAGGCATGGCGGCAGGGTGGACAGGCGAAGGGCTGGGGCGAGGGGCTGCTACTCCCTTTCTCTCAAAGGGTGCCTTATCCCTTCCGGTCAGTTCCCGCTCCGCGAGCGGAATTCTCCCCGGATGACGCCCGGGCGAGAGGCAGATTAGTGTGGGGAAGCAGGTCCATCTTGGACACGGAACAGCGGGGAGAGGCGGAATTTGTCTGGATAACACTCGTGGCGATAGGCGAATTGGCGGGGGTGAGGAGTAGGGTGATCTTGCACAACTGCGGCACACTTCCTCTCTGCTCCTAGCTGCTGTGCTGCTCGCCAAGTCCCTCCTCCGGCAGACGGATGGTGAAGGTCGTGCCCCGGCCGGCAATGCTGTCCACTTCGATGGCGCCCGGGCGGAAGGCTATGTTCTCCTCCTCTGCTCCGTTCGGCGTCTCCCGCCCCCGGTCCCATTCCCGCTCCAGCTCCGCAATCACAAACGACAATTCCTTGTCCGCACGACTGCCGGAGAGCAACACCGACAACTGACCTCCAGCTTCCAAACGGGCTAGGGCTTGGCTGATCAAAGCGAACAAGTCGGAGGGCGGCAGGGCGAACGCTTCGGCCGAAGCGCCTTCGGCTCCCCCGTCCGGCTCCCCTTCGCAGCAGGCTCGTTCGGCAGTCCGCTCCGCGCTGCTTGCCCCTCGGCTCGCAAGGTATAGCCGCTCCTCTTCCGCTTCGAGACGGAGCATCTCCATCAAGCGAGCGGCCAGTTCGCGAAGTCCTTCCCTGTCTCCGAGCTTCATAGCATTTCCCCTCCTCGCGCTTCTGTCTCTGTCTCCCTAGTTTGCCCTCATGCCCCTCTTGATCCGGCGATTCATTCGATTTTATATGATTTTTCACATTCGTCGGCCTGGATTTCGCGGGAATCGAGGTGTTTTATGTGATTTTTCGCATACATCCAGCCATTCGAGGCCGGAATTCCGCCATGTATGTGATTTTTCACATTCGTTGCGCCTCGAAGCCCCTTTTCCCTCCGAACGTATGTGATTTTTCGCATAAAATCGTCTCACGCGCCGAACAGCCGCCCCGCCTCGCTCCCCACCAACCAATTCCTCCAAAAAAAACGAAGCAGGCCAACAAGCCTGCTCCGAGTCCGTCCGTCGCTATTCCGTCGTTCCAACTTATTCCCTCACTTCAGCGTCAGCGCCGTTCCGTCATCCCATCGCGCCTCTCGTTCCGGCACTATCCCTTCCCGCCGGCGACGTCCTTCGGGTCGCCGGCCCCGGCTCGTTCTCCCGCCTCGTGGAACAGGATCTCCTCGGGAAGGCCGAAGTACTCGCAGAAGATGGCGCGATAGGCCGGGTCCGGCATGGCTCCCGCGTGCATGTACTTCCTCGTCGTGCCCGGCGACACTCCCCGCTTGCGGCTGAAGTCCGCCGGGGAGATGCCGTGGACGGCGAACAGCCCCGACAGAATCCGGTTCTTCTTCGCCCCGAGCAGCGCCCGCTTGTAGAAGCGGCCGGACTCCTCGCCCTCCAGCCGGCCCCATTCCGAGTCCGGGTAGAACAGCACGGTCTGCGGCAGGCCGAACCTGTGGGCGATAAACGCCCGGTGCTCCTCCGTCGGATATACGCCTTCGTAGATCCAAGCCGCGACCGTGCGCGGCGCGACGCCGACAAGCTCGGCAAGCTCGGACAGCTTGACGTCCTCCGTGATGAGGAGCGACATCAGAATTCGATTTTGCACCGTCCAATTCTTCGGCTTGCGGAAGCGCGGCTTGCGTATGCCTTGCCCGATCTTCGAACGATTGCTCTCCGCGAGCAGTTGGATTCTGGTCTTCGGTTGCTCTAGTTGTTCGATCATGCCCATTCGACTTCGTTCCCCTGTCTATTCATCATCTTCCGTGGACTATTTTACAGCGTTCCTTCGGAAAGCTACAATAAAACTATTCTAATATTCCATAAGAAGCGGGGTTATTGACATTGGCCACAATGAATGATCGGATGCTTGTGCTGGTTGGCTCCTACGCCGAGGAGGACGGCAACGGCATCTATTCTTATTCCTTCAATGAGGAGAACGGCACGCTCGAGCCGCTAAGCGGGCTGTCCGGCTTCAAGAACCCGACCTTCCTCCAACTGGATGCGGCGAACAAGCGCCTGTACGCCATCGCGGAGATCCAGTCGGACGACGGCGGCAAGGCGAGCGACGCCGTGCGGATCGCCATCGATCCAAGCACCGGGGCGCTGACGGAAGAAGACCGCTCGCTGGCATCGACCGGGCCGGCATGCCATATCCAGATCAGCCCGGGCAACCGCTACCTGACCTTGACCAGCTATCACCAAGGCACGGTCAGCCTGACCGCCCTGGAGGAGGACGGCCGCATCAGCAAGCTCCTCGACGAGCGTCAGCACGTCGGCCAGGGCGGCAATCCCGAGCGGCAGGACAGGCCGCATACGCACTCCTCGTTCCACAGCCCGGACGGCCGTTACCTGTTCGTCTGCGAGCTGGGAATCGACCGCATCATCGCGTACACGATCGAAGGCGATGCGTTGAAGCTCCGCGGCGAGACGGCGCTGCATCCCGGAGCGGGCCCGCGCCACCTCGCGTTCCATCCGAACGGGCGGTTCGCTTACGTCATCAACGAAGTGGACTCCACCGTGACGGCGCTCGGCTACGACGCCGAAGCCGGGGCGCTGCATCCGTTCCAGACCCTCTCCACGCTGCCGGACGGCTTCGAGGGAGAGAACACGACCGCCGAGATCGCGCTGTCGGCGGACGGCCGGTTCCTGTACGGCTCGAATCGCGGCCACGACAGCCTCGCGGTCTATTCGGTCGACGAGGAGTCCGGCAAGCTGAGCTTCCTTGAGCACGTCGGCGCCCAGGGCAAGCATCCCCGCCACTTCTCGATCGTGCCGGGAGGACGTTACCTGATCGCCGCGAATCGCGATACGAACAACCTCGCCGTGTTCAAGCTCGACCCGGAGAGCGGCTTGCCGAGCTTCACGGGCCACTCCGTGACGGTCTCGAAGCCCGTCTGCGTATGGGCCGCCCGCTTCTGAGCCCGAACGCCCAACCCACCCCAAACCAAACGCCCGAGCGCTAAACCGCCCGGGCGTTTGGTCGTTCCGCGTGATTATTTGTGCCGGCGTTAGATCCGGACACCCATCTTCGAAGACTTCGAGTTGCTCATATTCGTCAGTTGAGGCAGCATCCTCGTGCCACTCTCCATGGGCGAATGGCAGAGAACGCAAGTTGGAATGCTCTCGAAGGCGAAGTTATCCCGCATCCATCCGTTGCAACCGTCGTTTGTACACTGCCAGATCGCGGTCTCCTCTTGCGGAAGTTCCTCGAACGTTTTTTTCCTCGAATACATGATTAACCCCTCCTTGAAGATAGGATGCCCAGAAAAAGAAAAAAGCTCCTGACCGAAATCAGAAGCTCCTTCTTTAAGCTGTAACTTACAGCTTAACGACGTTCTCGGCTTGCGGGCCGCGAGCGCCTTGTACTACGTTGAACTCAACGCGTTGGCCTTCGTCGAGGGTCTTGAAGCCGTCGCCGACGATTGCGCTGAAGTGAACGAATACGTCGTTGCCGCCTTCAACCTCGATGAAACCGAAGCCCTTCTCTGCGTTGAACCACTTAACTGTACCTGTTTGCACTTGGAATTCCTCCAAAAAGTAAATTTACATGATCTTTTTTATTCTCTAGGAAATAAAAAATTCACATAGGGTAAAAGGTTCCATCACGTAATGATAACCCTTTACGTTATGTGAATTCCGATTGGTTCCTGTTATAACGATGCTATATCAAGGTACTTCTTGAATGCGAGGCCGTTTAAGCTTCTGCATCTTATTGGAGTATAACAGAACCGCTCACGGAATTGCAACTGTAATAAAATGTAATTGTCATTGGATTCAGGCAACCTCAGCAACCGCATCAATCGCGTCGTCCGAAGCTGCAGCTTTAATAGCATATCCGGGAACGGCCGGTTCTATACCTCGTGCAGAACATATCCTGTGAAAAAAAATCGGCCGGCGCTTCGAACGGTTCTATTCATTGGCACTCTGGGCACGCTCCCCGCGTTGCTCCTACCGGCGCCTCCTCCGCTCGAATCGCAGCCTCTCCCTCAGCAAGGGAAGATGGTGCTCCAGCGCCTCCCGGTTGAGCGTGATGACCGTCCAGCCTCCGAGGGAGAGAAGCTCCCGGCGCTTCTCGCGCTCCTGACGCTTGCCCGGATCGTCGGGCTCGGCCGGCAGGAATTCGAAGGCGAGCGGATTCGGCGCCCGGTTCGAATAAAGGTAGAAGGAGGACGCGGGCGACAGAGAACGCGCGGAACGGTCCGCCGTCAGATCGTCGAAGCGGTAGTCCGTCAGCGGTCCCCACAGCATCTGCAGGAAGCGCTTGACGTCTTCCCCGTATGTCTGCCGGAACCGGGCGGCGACGCTGCTCTCAAGCCAGCCCTCCACGTTCTCGTGCACGTCTTGCTCCTCCGCTGCCGCGCATACCTCCTCCTCGAAGCCGGGAGACCAGGAATAGCGGTACTGCAGCGCTTCTTCCTGGCAATACAGCAGCTCCCCCTGGCCGTCGAAAGCAATGTGCGAACGGGAGAGCCGGTTCGTATAGAGGTATACCCCTTCCTCGTTGTCCGTGAACATAAGCTGCTCCAGAATCAAGGCCGCATCGTCCGGGCGGCGGCGCTCCAAATATTCGGCGACCGGAGCGAACGCCTCCTCCAGCCATTGCTGCGTCACGCGGCTCGGTATCTTCATCCTCTTCCTCCCGCTGGCGATCTCGGTTCCCCTCCCGTGCAAAATAAAACACCGCGCAAGCAGAAGAACTCTCCTCTGCAAGCACGGTGCTTCCGTGTGTCATCGATACGATGAGTGTACCACAACAAGTACAGCTTCGACAATCGACTGCTCCTTACATATTTAAAAAAACGAATGCAGACCCTGTATCGTAACCGAGGAGGGAACCCATCATGAGAAAAAAACGTTCGATCGGCCTCGCTGCCGTCTTCTTCCTGCTGCTCTCCGGCTGCACGAGCAACCCGCACTGGACGGCGGAGCAGCTCACGGACAACCAAGGACGGCTCGGGCCCGTCTCCAGGCAAGGAATGCCCGCCGCTCTGCCGCACGCGGCCTCTTCCGTCTCGACCGCCGACTCCTCTTACCAAGCGCTCCGCGCGCAAGAGCAGATCGAAGCCGGCCATTCCAGTTGGCTCGACCGTTTTATTCGGGACCATGTCCCTTACCGCCCGGATGGAGTCTCCTCCCCGTCGGACCGGCCGCGGACTTACGCGGCGGAAGCGGCCAAGGAGCCGAAGGAGCAGGTGCTGGCACTCGTGAATCTGGAGCGGGAACGCGCCGGTCTCGCTCCTCTGCGGGCAGAACGCCGGCTCGGAGAGATGGCTTCGGTCAAGGCCGAGGAGATGGATTCCCGCAACTACTTCTCCCATCGCTCCCCGACGTTCGGCTCCCCGTTCGAGATGATGACGGCCTTCGGCATCCGTTACCGGGTCGCCGGCGAGACGATCGCGCAGGGGCAGGATCGCCCGGCCGAGGTCGTGGAGCAATGGATGGCAAGCCCGCAGCACCGGGCCAACCTGCTAAGCGCCGAATTCGCGGAGACCGGCATCGGCTACTACAACGGCAAGTGGGTGCAGGAATTCGCAGGCGATTGACCGCCGCAACGCAAGAAAGGCTCCGGTCCCGTCCGCAGCAATCGGACAGGATTCGGAGCCTTCGTTGTGCCGCCTACTTGCCGATAAACTCCTGAACCCATTCGCCGGTGCCAAGATACCCGACCCCGATATGGGTGAAGCTGCCGTTCAGGATGTTCGCCCGGTGGCCCTCGCTGTTCATCCACTGGGACATGACCTGCTCGGGGCTTGTCTGCCCCTTCGCGATGTTCTCGCCCGCGGACTGGAACTCGACGCCGAACGCCTTCATCATATCGAACGGCGAGCCGTACGTCGGAGACTCGTGGGCGAAGTAATTGTGATCGCGCATATCCTCGGCCTTGGCCTTGGCGACCTGCATCAGCTTGTCATCGAGACTGAGAGCGCCGAGCCCGTTGTTCTGCCGCTCCTTGTTCACCAGCTCGACGACCTGGCTCTCGAACGCCGAAGCGCCGGTCGCGGGCGATGACGTCTGCGCGGGATTCGCCGATTGGACAGGGTTCGCCGATTGGACAGGGTTGGCCGATTGGATGGGGTTGGCCGTCTGGCCGGGATTGGCGATACCGCCTGCCGCTCCACCCGCTCCCGATCCGCCCGTCTGCGGATAGCCCGTCTGCGGATAACCGGTCTGCCCCGGCGATGCGGTCGACCCTGGATTGCCGAAGCTGCCGGGGTACAATTGTCCGATCAGCCGATTGATCAGGCCGTTCGTATCGTTTGTCGTCTGCTTCGTCCGGTAAGCTGCCGTCGTCGAAGGGGTCGCGCTGTAGATCGAGGAAGTCTTCATCCCGTGCGCAAGCGGCGCCGCATTCTCCTGTTTATGTCCGCAGCCCGCCAGCAGCGCAACAGCCGTTGCGGCAGCCGCTGCGACAACGATGATTTTTTTCACGCTATCACCTTGCCCTCTCGTTCATCATCTTCATCTGCCTGTAGAGTGCCTCCCCGCCTGGGAAATATGCTCCGGTAAAGTCTGGCGTTTGAGAACGGACGAGTGCAGTGATATAATAAATATTGTAGTGATAGTTATACTATCATAACTATCGTACAACCGAATTCATCATCTTCCGACAGGAGAGATCGCCATGAATAGACTCGAGCACAAAGTAGCGATCGTCACGGGGGCCGGCAGCGGCATGGGACGCGAAGAGGCGCTGCTGTTCGCCCGCGAAGGTGCGACGGTCGTCGCGACGGACATTAACGAAGCGGCCGTGCAAGCCGTTGCCAAGGAGATCGAAGCCGCAGGCGGACAAGCTCTTGCCTTCGCCCACAACGTCGCTTCCGAAGAAGACTGGGTATCGATCGTCGACAAGACCGTCAAGCAATTCGGCAGGATCGACGTGCTCGTCAACAACGCCGGCGTCTCGCTCGCCGTCGGCCTGCTGGACACGACGATCGACCAATGGAACAAGGTCATGGGCATCAACGTGACCGGCACCTTCCTCGGCATGAAGCATGTCGTTCCGGTCATGATCGAGAACAAGGGCGGCTCGGTCGTCAACATCTCCTCCATCGCAGGCCTGACCGGCGGCAGCGGCGCGGGAGCGTACACCGCCTCCAAGGGCGCCGTCCGCCTGCTGACGAAGGCCGCGGCCGTCGACTATGGCAAGTTCAACATCCGCGTGAACTCCGTTCATCCCGGCTTCATCGAGACGCCGATGAGCTCCGATCTGATCAAGAACGAGCAGATGCTGCAGTGGTTCCTGTCGCAGACGGCGCTCCCGCGCGTCGGCGAAGCTTCCGAAGTCGCGGCGGCGGTTCTGTTCCTCGCCTCCGACGACTCCTCCTACGTTACGGGCATCGAGCTTCCGGTCGACGGCGGCGTGACGGCGAAGTAAAATCCGATCGCGATGCTCCCGCCCTGAATGCCGGTTTTTCCGGCATTCAGCCCACGGATGACCGCCACTACCGCTTCGAATGCCGGTTTTTCCGGCATTCAGCCCACGGATGGACGGCACGGTACCGTCCAACAGCAAAAAAAGTCTTCGGCCAACTTCGCCGAAGACTTTTTTGCGTTTAATCCCTTAGTTCTGCATCCACTGGAAGTGGAAGACGCCTTCCTTGTCGAGACGCTTGAACGTATGCGCGCCGAAGTAGTCGCGCTGCGCTTGCAGCAGGTTCGCCGGCAGGCGCTCGGAGCGGTAGCTGTCGTAGTAGGCGAGCGCGGAGGCGAACGCCGGCACCGGAACGCCGCGCGTGATCGCCGTCGCGACGACGCTTCTCCACGCGTCCTGGTAGCTCTCGATGACGCCGCCGAAGTAGTCGTCCAGGAACAGGTTGCGCAGCTCCGGGTTCTTGTCGTAGGCGTCCTTGATGTTCTGCAGGAAGCGGGCACGGATGATGCAGCCCCCGCGGAAAATCATCGCGATGCTCCCGTAATTCAAGTTCCAGTTGTATTCCTCGGACGCGGCACGCATCTGTGCGAAGCCTTGGGCGTAGGACGCGATTTTGCTCGCGTACAGCGCCTTGCGGACCGCTTCGATGAACGCGGTGCGGTCGCCGTCGAACGGTACGGCAGCCGGGCCGCTCAGCTTCTTGCTGGCCGCGACGCGCTCTTCCTTCATCGCGGAGAGGAAGCGCGCGAAGACGGATTCGGTGATGATCGACAGCGGCACGCCCAGGTCGAGCGAGCTCTGGCTCGTCCACTTGCCCGTGCCCTTCTGGCCGGCGGAGTCGAGGATGACGTCGACCATCGGCTTGCCGGTGTCGGGATCGGTCTTGCCGAAGATGTCGGCCGTGATCTCGATCAGGTAGCTGTCGAGCTCGCCCTTGTTCCACTCGGTGAAGATGTTGTGCAGCTCATCCGTGGACAAGCCGAGCACGTCCTTCAGCAGGTGGTACGCTTCGCCGATCAACTGCATATCGCCGTACTCGATGCCGTTGTGGACCATCTTCACGTAGTGGCCGGAGCCGCCTTCTCCGATGTAAGTGGAGCAAGGGTCGCCGTTCACCTTCGCAGAGATCGCCGTCAGAATCGGCTCGACCAGCTCATACGCGTCCTTCTGGCCGCCCGGCATGATCGCCGGCCCCTTCAACGCGCCTTCCTCGCCGCCCGATACGCCTGCGCCGATGAAGCGGAAGCCTTGCGCCTCCAATTCCTCGTTACGGCGCTGCGTGTCCGGGAAGTAGGCGTTGCCGCCGTCGATGAGGATGTCCCCCTTGTCGAGGTAAGGCACCAGTTGGTTGATGGTATCGTCCGTCGCCGCGCCGGCCTGAACCATGATCAGAATCCGACGAGGAGTCTCCAGCGATTGCACGAATTCTTCCACGCTATATGTGCCGACGAAGTTGCGTCCGGCCGCTTCTTCGAGCAGGTCCTTCGTCTTCCCCGGAGAACGGTTGTACAAGGACACCGAGAAGCCTCTGCTCTCAATGTTAAGGGCAAGATTTTTGCCCATGACGGCCAATCCGACGACACCGATTTGCTGCTTGCTCATTCCAGTAACTCCTCCCGCTTCTATCCCATTTTTTCTATTTAGAATGATTTTCCGCCCGGTATATTACTTGCCAAGACGCTTCTGCAGCTCCGCCTTCTGCGCCTCGAAGCCCGGCTTGCCGAGCAGCGCGAACATGTTGACCTTGTACGCCTCGACGCCCGGCTGGTCGAACGGGTTGACGCCGAGCAGGTGGCCGCTGACGCCGCACGCCTTCTCGAAGAAATAAACCATCTCGCCGTACGTGTACTCGCTCAGCTCGTCAAGCTCGACGACCAGGTTCGGAACGCCCCCGTCCACGTGCGCGAGGCGCGTGCCGATCGCGGCTTGCTTGTTCACTTCGTCCAGCGTCATGCCGGCGAGGAAGTTGAGGCCGTCCAGGTTGGCGGCATCGGTCTCGACCGTAAGCTCCAGCTTCGGCTTCTTGACGGACAGAACCGTCTCGAGCAGATCGCGGCGGCCTTCCTGCACGTACTGCCCCATCGAGTGGAGGTCGGTCGTGAAGTCGACGGAAGCCGGGTACAGCCCCTTCTGGTCCTTGCCTTCGCTCTCTCCGAACAGTTGCTTCCACCATTCCGACACGTAGTGCAGGGAAGGCTCGAAGTTCGCGAGCAGCTCGATCGTATAGCCCTTGCGGTACAGCGCGTTGCGAACGGCGGCGTATTGATAGCTCTCGTTGGTCGCGAGGTCCGGGTTGTTGTACTTCTCGGCGGCTGCGGCGGCGCCCGCCATCATCTTGTCGATATCGAGGCCGGCTGCGGCGATCGGGAGCAGGCCGACGGCCGTCAGCACGGAATAGCGTCCGCCCACGTCGTCCGGAATGACGAACGTCTCGTAGCCTTCCTCGTCGGCCAGCTTCTTCAGCGCGCCCTTGGAGGCGTCGGTCGTCGCGTAGATGCGCTTGCGCGCCTCTTCCTTGCCATACTTCTTCTCCATGTAGTCACGCAGAATGCGGAACGCAAGCGCCGGCTCGGTCGTCGTGCCCGACTTCGAGATGACGTTCAAGGAGATGTCCTTGCCCTCGAGCAGTTCAAGCAGGTGCTTCATATAGGTCGAGCTGATATTCTGTCCGGCAAAATAAACCTGGGTATTCCCGGCGATCTGGTTGTGGAACGTATGCGACAGCGACTCGATGGCGGAGCGGGCGCCCAGGTAGGAGCCGCCAATTCCGATGACGACGAGCGCCTCGGAATTGCCGCGAATGCGGCTTGCGGCTTCCTTGATGCGGGCGAATTCTTCCTTGTCGTAGTTGAACGGAAGGTCGACCCAGCCGACATAATCGGAGCCCGCGCCCTTCTTGTTGTGCAGGCGGTCGTGGGCAGTCGCGACGAAGTCGCCGAAGTAGTCCACTTCATGCTGCTGGATGAACGATAGTGCGTCGGTATAATCGAATCGAATAGCCACTTGCTTCGTCTCCTTCACTTCTGAATACTCTCGAACCCATCTAACTCGAATTATTGCTGTTCCGTCTTCTTCCAGTCCGCCGCGAACTTCTCAAGCCCTTGCTCCGTCAACGGGTGCTTGGTGAGCTGCTCGATAACCGAGAACGGAATCGTAGCGATATGAGCGCCGGCCATGGCAACGCGGGTAACGTGGTCCGGGTGGCGAACGGAAGCGGCGATGATCTGGGCGTCCAGGTTGTGCACGCGGAACAGCTCGGCGATCTTGGCGACCAGCAGAACGCCGTCTTCGGAGATGTCGTCGAGGCGGCCCAGGAACGGCGATACATACGTAGCGCCGGCGCGAGCCGCGAGCAGAGCCTGGTTCACCGTGAAGATCAGCGTGACGTTCGTCTTGACGCCCTTCTTCGTCAGGTAGCGGCAAGCTTCCAGACCGGCGAGCGTCATCGGCAGCTTGATCGTGATGTTCTTGTCGTAGTCGTTGATCTTGATCAGCTCTTCCGCTTCCGCGATCATCTGCTCGGCCGTGATCGCGTTGGGCGTCACTTCCGCCGAGACGGACTCGACTTCCGGAACCTCGCGAAGAATCTCGGCGATGCGGTCCTCGAACTTGACGCCTTCCTTGGCAACCAGGGAAGGGTTCGTCGTAACGCCGGACAGGACGCCTACCTTGTAGGCTTTCTTGATGTCGGCCAGGTTGGCCGTGTCGATGAAGAATTTCATTTGGGAATGACCTCCGTTTGGTTTGGGTTATTTATTGTTAATGGGGTGGAAAATCAATTCAGCAAATCATTAACGAGACGAACGACGTTGGCGGAGGTGAAGCCGAAGTGAGCCATGACCTCGCCGCCCGAGCCGGACGCGCCGAACGTGTCGATGGACAGCACCTTCCCGGCAGCGCCGGCATAACGGTCCCAGCCGAGCGAGATGCCCGCTTCGAGCGTCAGGCGCTTCGTGACGGCAGCCGGCAGAACCGCTTCCTTGTACGCGGCGTCCTGGCGGTCGAACAGCTCGCGGCTCGGCATCGCAACAACGCGGACGGACGTGCCGTTCTTCTCGAGCTCTTCCTTCGCCTGAACGGCCAGCGACACCTCCGAGCCGGTTCCGATCAGGATGACGTCCGGATTGGCTTTGGTCTCGGATAAGGAATTCGTCTCGGACAGGATATAGGCTCCCTTCGCGACGCCTTCCACATTCCCCTTCGCCGCTTCGAATACCGGAAGGTTCTGGCGGCTCAGCACGAGCGCGACCGGCCCTTCCTTCTGCTGCAGGGCGTACGCCCAAGCGGCTGCGGTCTCGTTCGCATCGGACGGGCGGATCACCGTCAGGCCCGGAATGGTGCGCAGCGCGGCCAAGTGCTCAACCGGCTCATGCGTCGGTCCGTCTTCGCCGACCGCAATCGAGTCGTGCGTGAAGACGTAGATGACCGGCAGCTTCTGCAGCGCGGCAAGACGAATCGCCGGGCGCAGGTAGTCGCTGAAGACGAAGAACGTGGCCACGAACGGCTGCACGCCGCCGTGCTGCGCCATGCCGTTGGCGGCGGCGCCCATCGCATGCTCGCGCACGCCGAAGTACACGTTGCGTCCCGCGTAGGAATCGATCGCGAACTTCGCTTCGCCGGAGATGTCGGTCATCGTCGAGTGCGACAGATCGGCGCTGCCGCCGAAGATCGTCGGCACGGTCTTGACGAAGTGGTTGATCGCGTTGCCGCTGGCGACGCGGGTCGAGACGCTCTTGGCCGGATCGAACGTCAGGACGTTCTCGGCCGGAATGCTGACCTTGCCGGAGATCGCTTGCTCAAGCTCTTGGCCCAGTTCCGGATATTGCTTGCTGTAGGAAGCGAACAGCTCGTTCCAGGAAGCTTCCTTCGCCGCGCCCTGCGCCTTAAGCTGCTCGAAGTGCGTGCGCACCTCCGCCGGAACGGTGAATTCTTCCTCATAGGCCCAGCCGTAAGCCGCCTTCGCGCCCGCTCCGTCTTCCTTGCCGAGCGGAGCGCCGTGCACCTTGTACGTACCGGCGTTCTTGCTGCCGAAGCCGATGATCGTGCGAACCTCGATCAAGGTCGGCTGCTCGGCGTTCGCCTTGGCGGCTTCGATCGCCTTCGCAATCGCGGCCGTGTCGTTCCCATCCTCAACTCTCAAGTACTGCCAACGTGCCGACTCCGCTCTTTTCTGGATGTTTTCCCCGAAGCTGTAGTTCAGTTCGCCGTCCAGAGAGACATCGTTCGAATCGTACAGCACGATCAGCTTGCCGAGCTTCATGTGGCCGGCCATCGACATCGCTTCGTACGAGATGCCTTCCATGAGGCAGCCGTCGCCGACAAGCGCATACGAGTAATGGTCCACGACCGGAAGGCCTTCCTTGTTGAACTTCGCCGCCAGATGCGCTTCCGCCATCGCCATGCCGACCGCGTTCGCGATGCCTTGGCCGAGCGGTCCGGTCGTCGCTTCGACGCCGTCGGTGTGGCCGAGCTCGGGATGGCCCGGCGTCTTGCTGTTCAGCTTGCGGAATTGCTTCACGTCGTCAAGCGACACCTGGTAGCCGAACAGGTGCAGCAGGCTGTAGAGCAGCGCCGAGCCGTGGCCTGCAGACAGGACGAAGCGGTCGCGGTTGAACCACTTGGAGTGGCCCGGGTTGTGATTCAGGTGCTGCGCCCAGAGCGTGTACGCCATCGGCGCGGCTCCCATCGGGAGGCCCGGGTGGCCGGAGTTCGCGGCGTTGATGGCATCGATGGACAGCGTGCGGATCGTGTCGATGGCGAGTTGATCAATGGTTTGCGTGATAGGCATAAGTCTCTTCTCCTTCGGTTGCTTGCTCTTGCGTCTTGCCTTCGTTCTTGCCTTCTATGTCATCGAACCACCAATGGAAGCCGTCCTCGGCGAGCAGCTCGTCGGATTCCTTCGGCCCGTAGGAGCCGGCTTCATAGAGGCGGAGCGGAACTTGCTCGTTCTCGAACGCCTTCAGAATCGGTTCGACCCATGCCCAGCTCAGCTCGACCTCGTCCCAGTGGGCGAAGAACGTCGAGTCGCCGAGGAAGGCGTCGTGGATCAGGTTCTCGTAGGCTTCGGCCGTGTTGTCGCGGTGGGTGTGAAGATCGACGTTCATCGGCTTGAAGACGCCGCCCGCTCCCGGCTCTCTCGTGTTCAGTTGCAGCGTGATGCCTTCATTAGGGGCAAGCTCGAACACGAGCAGGTTCGGCACGATGCCGGACTCCTTCGCCTGCGCGGCTTGGGACGCCTGCTTCAGCGGCTCCTTGAACTCGATGACGATGCGGGTCGACTTCTCCTTCAGGCGCTTGCCGGTGCGAATGTAGACCGGAACGCCGCGCCAGAAGTAGTTGTCGATCTCCAGCTTCCCGGCGATGAACGTATCGTTCCGCGTGTCCGCGGGAATGCCCGGCTCCGCCGTATAGGCGACGACCGGCTCGCCCTTGATCGCGCCGTCCTTGTACTGGCCGCGAATAATCCGCGAAGCGACCGTCTCCGCTTGCAGCGGAACGAGCGCCTCCATGACGCCCTTCTTCTTCGCGCGGACGTCTTCGGACGTGCTGTCGCTCGGCAAGTGAATCGCGAGCATCATGAGCAGTTGCAGCATATGGTTCTGGAACATGTCGCGGAGCGCGCCGGACTTGTCGTAGTAGCCCGCTCTCTCCTCGACGCCGACCGTCTCGTTCGCCGTGATCTGCACGTTCGCGATATAGCGGTTCGTCCAGAACGCCTGCAGCACCGGGTTCGCCTGCTGAAGCATCTCCAGCTTCTGCACGACCGGCTTGCCCAGATAATGGTCAATCCGGAAAATCTCCTCTTCACTAAAGGCCGCGCTCAGCTTCTCGTTAAGATCGCGTGCTGTCGCCAGATCGTGGCCGAACGGCTTCTCGATGACGAGACGCTTCCAGCCCTTCGTCGTGCCCAGGCCGCTCGACTTGATGCGGAAGGCGATCGTCTCGAAGAACTCGGGGCCGACCGACAGATAGAACAGTCGGTTCTGCGGGATGCCAAGCTCCTCCTCGCGATTCTCCACCAGCGTCAGCAGCTTCTTGTAATCCTCTTCGTTGCCGACGTCCAGCACGCAATAGCGGAATGCGGCGAGGAATTCGTTCAGCTTGCCTTGCTCCTCTTCCGAGACGGCCTTGCGCCGCGAGAACTCGGCGATCGACTTGCCGACGTTGTCCTGCAGCTTCTCATCGGACCATTCCCGTCTTCCGAGTCCGACAACCGAGAATGCCTTCGGGAGCTTGCCGTCAACGAACAAATTATATAAGGCCGGGTAAATTTTTCTCTTGGCCAGGTCTCCTGTCGCTCCGAACAGGACAATAGTGGTTGCTTCCATGGTGCTCTCCGTCTCCTCCCGGTACTCGTCTATTTCGTATGTGATATAGATTCTCAATGGTAATTCCACTATAATACGAATCAACGATATAAGTGTAATTAGTATATTGCACAGGAGATATAGACCATGTCTATAACAAACAATTACGAGCTGTATAAGGTTTTCTATTGGGCGGCCAAGACGGGAAGCTTGTCCCAGGCGGCCAAGGCGCTCTACATCACCCAGCCGAGCGTCAGCCACGCGATCAAGCAGCTTGAAGACAGCTTCGGCATTACGCTGTTCTACCGGACATCGCGCGGGGTGTCGCTGACCCAGGAGGGGTCGCTGCTCTATTCTTATGTCGAGCAATCGCAGATTTTTATTGCGCTTGCGGAGGAGAAGATGGCCGCCCTCAAGAACCTCGACAGCGGAGAGCTTCGCATCGGAGGGAGCGATTCCTTGTTCAAGCACTTCCTGCTGCCGTACCTGGAGGAGTACCACCGCAAGTATCCCGGCATCCGGCTCCACTTGAACCACGGCACAACCCCGGAAGTCATCACCTTCCTGAAGGAAGGGCGTATCGACCTCGGCGTTGTGCGGCTGCCGATTGTCGACCCGCAGCTCGAGGTGCGCGAGAGCATCCAGTTGCAGGATTGCTTCGTCGCGGGCGAGCGCTACGCGGAGCTGCGGGACAAGACGCTGTCTCTGCCCGAACTGATGGAATACCCCGTCATTCTGTTCTCCCGCAACAGCCGGGCCCGGATGACGATCACCGAGCTGTTCCAGAGCTACGGCCACAAGCTGAAGCCGGAGATCGAAGTCGGCAGCGTCGACCTGCTGATCGAATTCGCGCGCCGCGGCCTCGGCATCTCCTACGTCACCCGCGAGTTCGTCTCGCAGGAGTTGGACAACGGCTCCCTGTTCGAGATCAAGCTGGACGTCGACATCCCCCCCTCCCACCTCGGGACGATGACCATGCGCAACATGCCCCTCACCAGCGCCGCGACGCGGTTCCTGGAGATGGTGTAGCCGCGGCCGATAAGATAGTCTCCCCCCTACTCACCGACCAACCGCCTCCACGACCACTTTAATGCTAACAACCTCTATGGCAACAAGGACGGTTGTCGTTCCGCTTGCCATCCCGCCTGACATTTCTCCCCCTCCCCATGCACCTATTCCCTCTGGCGGCATTAGGTCTCTTCTCCCTTTCGTTCAGGATAAGGAGCTGCAAGGTGAATAAGCTGATCCAAGAGTACAAGGCATGATCGTCAAGCGGAGGTTCCTGATTCAAGGGGAGAAGAGGGATAAGGGGGTAGAAGGGAGATCACCCCCTACAAACCCCACAATATGGAATTTCTCTCGCCAACATGCCAACTTCGCTGGGCGGGTGCTCGACGGTGGCGGGACTTTTTTGTCTGAATCCGGTACAGACCGCCATTAGCGAGACTTTATTTTAGTATTAAACCACATACATTCGCCCCCCATCCGCCTCCAACGACCACTTTTATGCTAAAAACCACATACATTTCGCTAAAAGCGCCTCCCCGCACCGAATGTATATCAAAAACCACATAAAAACACGCGAAACACGCGAGATCATCCTGAGTTTCCGTATAGCCAGCAGTTTTATCCGATTTTAAGGCAATCATCAGGCTCACTTAAGCGGCGGCCGATAAGATAGTCTCACAACCCCCTTCTGATATAGATTGCTTGAGCCCGCGGCCCTGTGCTGCGGGTACTTTTTTTATATGGCGGATCGATGAATCCCTCCCTTCTATTCTCGGTGAATTGTTACGAAATTCGACATATATCCGCTTTTTTCTTCACTTTCATGGATTTCCCCGGTATAATTCCACATTGAAAGCTATCCCTCCATCTTAATGAACAGAGAGAGAACAGAGAGAGAGAAAAAGAAGTTAAAAAATCATGGATTAGGGGAGAGACCGGCATGAAGAAGCTTGGATTAATGATGTTAATCGCCCTGACGGTAGCCGTCACGGCATGCGGAAGCAACGGCAACAATGGGAACAACGAAGAGGCTGCAACCGAATCCGCAAGCGCTGCAGCGGAGACGCAAGCCGCATCCGATGCGAGCGAGAACGCAGGCGAAGAAGTAACCGTTGTGTTCCCGGCCTCCGTCACCAACAATGATGTCGAAGGCGCAACGACCGAGATCAAGGAAGCCGGAGCGACGAACATCGTCGACAACGGCGACGGCAGCGCAACAGTTACGATCTCCCATGAGAACCTTGACAAACTCAAGGAAAAGTACCACACGGAGATCGAGAATGCGATTAGCGAGCTTCAAAGCGACAGCGGCGAAGGGGCGGCAATCGTATCCCTGGATTACGACCGCGATACCTTCCAGTCCTATGACATTACGGTGAACAAGGCTGCCTACGAAGCCGACGACGGAGCGGTTGGACTCGCGATATTCGGCCTCAGCATGCAGAGCATCATGTATCAGGTTTACACCGGCGTTGAGGAAACGAATATCTCCGTTGCATTTAATCTGATTGACGAGAGCACAGGCGAAGTATTCGACACGCAGACGCTTCCGGAAGCTCAATAAGAATTTATACAGAGTTCGAACAGGCCCACGCATAGTTGCGTGGGCCTGTCGTTATTCGTGCGATCTGCGAATGCGTTCTGTCCTTGCCCAATTAAGTCCGGCGCATGTACGCCTTCACGGTCAGCGGAGCGAAGATCAGCACGATGATCGCGGCCCCGATCAGGGAGATGACGAGGTCGCTGCCGACCGTGCCCGAGTTCGTCAGCTCGCGGACGGCGGTGATCAGGTGCGAGATCGGATTGATCTTGACGAACCATTGCAGCCAGTTCGGCATCGTGTCGACCGGCACGAAGGCGTTGGAGAGGAACGTCAGCGGGAACAGGATGAGCATCGAGATCCCTTGCACGCTCGAAGCCGTGCGGGCGATGACTCCGAAGAAGGCGAAGATCCAGCTCATCGCCCACGAGCAGCCGATGACGAGAACGGCGGCGATGGCCACATTGCCTAGCCCTCCGTCCGGACGGTACCCCATGATATAGCCCATCGTGAAGGTCAGAACCGTCGCGATTGTGTAGCGAATCGTATCCGCGAGCAGCGCTCCCGCCAGCGGGGCGATCCGGGCGATCGGCAGCGACTTGAAGCGGTCGAAGACGCCTTTGTCCATGTCTTCCCGCAATTGGACGCCGGTGACGACGGACGTCGTGATGACCGTCTGTACCAGAATGCCCGGAATGATGACCGGCAGATACGAAGCCACATCCCCCGAGATCGCCCCGCCGAAGATATAAGTGAACATCAAGGTGAAAATAATCGGTTGAAGCGTAACGTCGAACAATTGCTCGGGAGTCCGTTTGATTTTCAGCAGCCCCCGATAGGCCATCGTGAGCGAGTTGCGAATCGTCTGTCCGAGACTCGTGCGATTCTTAAGCTTGCGTTCCGCGTTTAATGCCGTTGTTCCCATACTCATCCTACTGCCTCCTTCTTCTTGGCCGATCCGTTCGTCCCCGCCGCCTCGTCCTCCGGAACCCCGTGCCCCGTAATCGTGAGGAACACCTCATCCAGCGTCGGCTTCTGCACGCTCATCTCCGTCAGGTGAATGCCCGCCTCGCGAAGCGCGATGAGCAGATCGGTCACCCGGTCGGCGTCGTCCATTGGCGCGGTGATCTTGGTCGCCTCCGCGGTGATGCTGGACGGAACCTGCAGCACCCGCTCGACAAGCTGGCGCGCCCGTTCGATGTCGCGCGCGTTCTGCGGCCTCAGGTGCAGCGACGAGGTGCCGACGGATGCCTTCAGCTCATCCGCGGTGCCTTCGGCCACGACGCGCCCGCGGTCGATAACCGCGATCTTGTCGGCCAGTTGATCGGCTTCGTCGAGGTACTGCGTCGTCAGCAGCACGGTCGAGCCCGTCTTCACCAGGCGGCGAATCGTGTCCCACATCTGGTTCCGCGTGCGCGGATCGAGGCCGGTCGTCGGTTCGTCCAGGAAGATCAACGGCGGCTGCGCGATCAGGCTGGCCGCCAGGTCGAGCCGGCGGCGCATCCCGCCGGAGAAGTTCTTGAGCGGCCGCTTCGCCGCCTCGGCAAGGCCGAATTCCTCCAGCAGTTCGGCCGCCTTGCGCTTCGCTTCCGCCCGCCCGAGGCCGAGCAGCCGGGAGAAGATGACCAGGTTCTCCGTCGCGCTCAGCGACTCGTCGACCGATGCGTACTGCCCCGTCACGCCGATCAGTTGCCGCACGACCTGCGACTCCTTCGTCACGTCATGACCGAAGATCCGAGCCGAGCCTCCGTCCGGCCGCAGCAGGGTGGCGAGCATCCGGATCGTCGTCGTTTTGCCCGCTCCGTTCGGGCCCAGCACCCCATAGATCGTTCCCGCATGCACCTTCAGATCCACTCCGTCGACCGCCCGATTGTCCCCGAATAGCTTCACAAGTCCGCTTGCTTCGACGGCCCATTCGCTCTGTCTCATGTATCGTATCCCTCCGCACTCTCTATTCGTTAACCGGTTATGGTGCCATCCTATCGCGCGATTATTAACTGAATATGAACCGTTATGCCGCCTCTTCCCACCAACGCAAATGCCCCTGCCCCGGAGCGAATTCGCTCTCGGTGCAGAGGCATCGTTGCGTTCGAATATCGATCAGCCGTGCGCTTCCTTCAGGCGAACCGCATGCCAGTCCGTCCGGTAATAGCGCAGCGCCACGGTCGTGCCGAGCACGGTCAGGAACGTGTACAGCGCAAGCCACGCGCCCATGCTGCCCCAGTCGGCCACCCGGACGAACAGATACGTAAGCGGCACGAACAGCAGGAAGCTGAGCGTCAGCGACGCGCGCATGAGGAAGGTCGTGTCCCCGATGCCGCGCAACCCGCCTGCGTAGAAGTTGTACAACCCGTCGAAAATCTGCAGATAAGCCGATACCTGAATGAGGCGGGCGGCGGTGTCGTACACGAGCGGGTCGTCGCTGAACATCCGGGCGATCGGGACCGCCCAGATCAGCTCCGCCGTCCCGAGCAGCAAGAGGAACAGGCTTCCCAGGACGGCCGTATTCGTGCCTGCCTTCCTCGCAAGCAGCGGCTTGCCGCGCCCGATCTCCTGGCCGACCAGAATCGTCGCCGTCGATCCGAAGGCGAATGCCGGCATGAAGCCGAACGACATGATGTTCAGCGCCACCTCGTTCGCCGCGAGCGCCGCATCCCCGATTCGGGCAACGAACATGGTGAAAATATACATCGACACGCTCATCGAGAATTCCATCAAGCCGAGCTTGCCGCTCTCCTGGGCGACGAGCCGCAGCTCCCGCCAATCGGGCTTCGGAAGAGAACGCGTGCCGAACTTGCGGTGCATCGGACCGTAGAAGACGATCAGACACAGCAGCAACTGGATCGCCTCTCCGATGAGAATCGCCCAACCCGCTCCCTTCACGCCAAGCTCGGGCAAGCCCAGCTTTCCGTTGACGAAGCCGTAGGTAAGGCCGATCATGATCAGGTTGGATACAATGGCGACGATCATCGAGACACGAGTGTTGCCGACGCCGCGGAAGAAGCCGTGGAACACGAAGCTGATGATGCCGAACGCCATCGCATAGAATCGCAGCTCCAGGTAGTCCGCTCCTGTACTCACCACATTTTCCGACCCGCCGGTAAGCATAAGTACGCCTTCGCTCGCCAGCCATCCCGCCAGCACGATCAGGAGGCCGATGCCGACGCTCGCGGACAGCGCCAAGTAGGTTCGCCCGATGCCCTTGCGCATCTCCCCCGCTCCGTAATTCTGCGCGACGAGATAGTTGACCGTGTGCCCGATGCCGGAGAACAGCGCGAACACGTTGTACATAATAATGTTGGAGACGCCGACGACAGCGATAACGACGATGCCCAGATGCCCGACCATAATCAGGTTCACAGTGCCCGTCACCGTCTGCGTAGCGAACGCGAACAGGGAAGGCAGCGCGAGCATCATGATTTGAAGCCAGTTGCGGAATAATGACATGGATGATGAACCTCTTCTGTATGATATCTTCTTCTGGTAGATGTTCATCCAGTCTGCATCAGGCTATGTCGGAAGTCAATAAAATTCAGCGCCGTTCTTCGCGTCTTGATTGTCGGAATGCATTAAGGGATCTCGAGCCAGATCATCTCGGAGCCTCGCGACTCGGAGATAACCACGTCCAGGCCGGCCATGAGTTGGGCTCCGGTCTTGGTTGTATTCTGCGCTGTGCGGTCTTCGAACACAACGTCATACGTTTGGCTCGGGTCGAGTCCCTTGAAGTGAATGGTCTTGGTCGCGCCTTCCGTGTTCGTGGGCTTGAACAGGAACGCCACTCCCGCCACCGCTCCGGAACCGTCCGCCTCGGGATCGAAGTACTGAACGCCGTCCCAGTTGACGCCGTCCGGGCGCGGCAGAATATGGTACAGATTCGCATTGCGCACGAGCGGACGAAGCTTATCCCGGAACATGCCGTAATACTTCTCGGCATACCATTCCTCATCGTATGGCAAGTGACCCCCCGAAGCGTTCGCAGAAGCAATATGCATTGCGCCGAGAATGACGCTTCGCCAGCCGTAGTCGTCCTCTCCCGCAATGCTGGAATACGCATCGGGATTGACGTAAGCCAGCAATTGCGCCGGGTGAATCGCATAGGAAGTCGTGTAGAACGTCTTGCGAATATCCTCGTAGTTGGCCGTGTCGTTATAGACGACGACACTCGAGCGTGACAACGTCGCGTAATCCTTCAGACTTCCGCCCGAGCTGTTGTTCTCGTAGCGGAACCCGGGCAAGTTGTCATACAGATAGTCCAGCACCTCGTAGAAGCCCGTCGCCGCCCAATACTGCACATCGGACGAGTAGCGATGCCGATTCTGCTTGTCGCTGGAGCGGACGATCGGCTCGAAGTCGCTTCGATACGTGTCGATGCGGTTGTCCGTCATGACCTCAAGCAGACGCTCCTTGATGAAGTCGACGGCGTCCGAATTGCCGAGATCGACGCTGGCTCCGGCCGATATCTGCCGGTTCGAGAACCATTCGGGGTGCGCATTCGGACCGATGGAGGAGAGCGCATCGGCATCCGAGGACAAGCCGTCATGAAGCAGGAAGTAATTCGTATACTCCAGATCCTCGTCCTCCAGCGCTTCTCCGTATTCCTCCCAGGTCGTCGCGCCTCTCATGTCGAGCCCTTCGTAATAAATCGGGTTCCCGAGCCGCCAGTCGCCCTCTCCCGTTCTCCAGCCGCCGGAGGCGCTGCCGGGCCACCAGCCGTAATCCCATTGCAGCGCGTCCACTCCCCAGCTCGCCAGATCGTAATGCTGGCCCATCAGCATCTCGGCCATCTGGGTGTACGGCTCGCGCGTATCCGTCCGCGTCTTCTCCGGAGCCTTGTTGTCGAAGAACCACCGCTTGAAGACGTTGCTGCCGTCATCCACGTCTCCCTCGTAAGCTCCCAGATAAACGGAAGGCACCCGGTAGGCGTCCCCGGCAGGTATGTCGGTCTTGAAGTCATCCGGCAAGCCGGCCCGCAGGCTGACGGAAGGCGGTGTCCCGGAGGCAGCCGCCGTCGCCAGAATACGCCCTTCGGGCCACTCCCATCCGACGTACAAGCCCCGCTCTCCCGCCTCGTCGACGAAGACTAGCGGAATGAAGCCGTTGGAATTAAAGTCCTGGTTCGTATTCGTCCAAGCGCTGTAGCTCTGGGAAGAAGTCAATGAATCCTGATACAGGCCCACGGTATCCGGTTCGCCGCTCTCCTTGTGGAATCGCCATAGCGTTGACGAATCATTCGGCTGCACTTCGACGGCCAGCGATTCCTGCGTATAGACGGTTATCGCCTGACCGGTCAAATTATCGAGCTCAATCCGATGTTCGATCGGCCCGTTGCCTTCCCTCGCCCGCCAGATGGATCGCAGCTCCAGATTCGGCGTATCGGAGAGGAATGTGAGCGTGACTTGCTTCCCGTCGGTCGTGTCCACGTC
The DNA here is from genome assembly GCF_004801405.1 of Cohnella fermenti. Taxonomy (GTDB): domain Bacteria; phylum Bacillota; class Bacilli; order Paenibacillales; family Paenibacillaceae; genus Cohnella; species Cohnella fermenti. Next base: position 351,379 of record NZ_SSOB01000001.1, on the reverse strand, counting down.
GGCGGCTTCGAATTCCCACTCGATGGAATAGGGAACACCGCCGACATCGACCCGATCCAGCAGCGGCACTGTCGTGTCCGAAGCGATCCAGTCCTCCGAAGAGCCGACCGAACGCAGAGACGAGATGGCCGGCTGCTGGTGCAGCACCGTGAGCGTCAGCTCCGTATCGCCCGAAGCCAGCTCCCAATACGGGTGCATGCGGACATCGTCGAACCAGACCTCGTTGCCCGAGCTTGCAATGACGCTGACCAGCCGCATGCTGACCGAGGTCAGAGAGCCGGAGTTCCACACCTGCTCCACGTATCTCCACTCGCCTCCGCCGCCCCCGGCATCCGAGCCGAACTGGGGTTCTCCGGGAATGTCGTTCAAGTCGATATAGCCAACATCCGAAGATGACGTTTTGTAGATCCAGGCCGACAGGACGTAATCGGTGTTCGGCGTCACCTCGATCGATTGGCTGCTTGCTCCCGTGCCTGTGGCCGACGCCCGAAGAGCGTAGTTCCCGTCGTGCGACCGATCGTCCGAGCGCTCATGTCCGGACGCCTGCGTCCACGAAGTCGCGTCGGCTCCGTCGCCGACCTCGAAGCTGCCGTTGGCCGGCAGGCTCGCGGCGGGTTGAACCGGAGCGATGACGATATCGTCGAACCAGATCGCCCCCGTCGGAGAACCGTCGGTGACGGCGCGGACCGTTATCGCCGTATTCGCTCCGCTCTGCCAATAGGCCTCGACATAGGTCCACACGCCGGCCCCGAGACCCGATCCGACCCCGATCTGAACCTCCCCGCTCAGGTCGTTCATATCGACATATGCCGTCCCCGCCGAGGTCGCTTTATAAATCCACGCCGATACCTTGTAGGTCGTGTTCGGCTCGACGGATACCGCCGTGCCGGACGCGGCCGTAACCGTTGCCGTCGACTTCAACGAATAGACGCCCGAATGCGAACGGTCGCTCGATCGCTCATGCAAGCCGTGCAGTGTCCAGCCCAGGGCGCTTGTGCCGCTGCCGTACTCGAAGGTGCCGTTGGCGAGAAGGTTGCTGCCGACCAGCTGCGGGACCAGCCGGATGTCGTCGAACCAGATCGCTCCCGTCGGCGTGCCGTCAACAACGGCGCGCAGCGTAAGGCTTGTGTTCGCGCCGCTGTTCCACAGCTCCTCCACATAGGTCCACACGCCGGCTCCTTGGCCGTTATCGACGCCGATCTCGGCCTCCCCGCTTATATCGTTCATATCGATATAGGCGATTCCGTCTCCGTTCTCCTTGAATACCCGCACGGACAACAGATAGGTGACATTCGGTTGAACCGTTACGCTCATGCTTGACGCGCTCGTCGAAGCGGCCGTCGACTTCAAGCTGTAGCTTCCTTCATAAGAACGGTCGCCGCTCCGCTCATGCAGACCGTGCAACGTCCATCCCGTCGCTCCCGTCCCCGTCCCGTCCTCGAACGAGCCGTTGGTGAGAAGGTTGCCGCTCTCGACCGGAACCATACGAATATCGTCGAACCAGATCGCGCCTGTCGGCGAAGCGTCCGTAACGGCGCGGAATTGGATTCCGGTCAGACTCCCGCTGCTCCACGTCGTCTCCGAATACGTCCATTGGCCGCCTCCGCTGCCGACCCCGGTGCCGATCTGCGCTTCTCCGGCAATGTCGTTCATGTCCACGTACGCGGTTCCGTCATTGTTCTCTTTATAGATCCACACGGAGATTTTGTACGTTGTCTGGGGAACAACGGATACGGCAATGGAGCTTACCGCCGTCGAGGTCGCCGTCGATTTGAGGCTGTACGATCCCTCTTGCGCACGATCGCCGGAACGGGCATGGCTTCCCGCCAAGGTCCACCCCGACGCCGCGCCTCCGGTCCCGTTCTCGAACGAGCCGTTGGCGACAACGTTGTTGGCCGGCACGGCGGCTCGAACGGTTCGGTCGGGGGCCAACGCTATAAACTGACAAAGCAAAGCAAGCGCAAGCAAAACAGGCAGACGCATTACTCTTCGCATCCGGTATCCGCTCCCTTGATTATCTCGTAATGAATGGCCAGTGAAGCCCCCTTCGTTCGTTCCTGCAGCAAGATCCCCTGCTCGGACAAGGTCCTGCCGGACAAGCGCCGCTTCTCGCACCGATGCCGTTCGTCCGTTATCGTCAGCTCGTATTCCGCCGAAGCGTCGATTCCCCTGAGCCGAACGGACAAGCTTTCCTCCTCGGACCGCTGCCTGCGGAAGCCCAGCGCAATGCCGCTTCCATCCGCTTCCCGATGGAATTGCCAAGCCATCCACACGTCTTCTTCGACGGAGAACGGAGTCAGCGGATAGAAGCTCTCCTTATAGTACGGCACCAGCCGCGCCCGTTCTTGCACATTGCGCCGCAGCGTCTCGTAATCGATTGACGTCTCTCTCATGTCGAAGCATAAGATGTTGCATGGCGCTATCGCACTGCGGAAGCGATGCGGCTCCGTATGCATGATTCCGCCTCCATGGAAGGTAAGCCACGGAGACAAGCCATAGGTCTGGCACTGCTGGCCGACGGGCTCGAAGTGATAATCGCTTCGGGTCAGCGGCACCGCTCTGCGCATGGATTCGAGATCCAGCCTGCGGCCTCCCGAGGCGCACGTGTCGATCAGGATGCCTCCCCGCCGCTCGCGCAGCTCGTCGAAGAACGCGAGCAACCCTTCCACGTAGCGGATCTCCGTCATGCCCTGCCGATCCTCTTCGTCGTTCTCCCGCCAGTAGCTTAGCGGATCGATATTGAAGTCTTGCCGGTAAATATCGATTCCTTCCTCTTCGATAAACCTGACCACCCAATCCGTCCACCAGCGCCGGGCCTCCTCGTTCCCCAGATCAAGCAGCCGCCAATTGGGGAACGCGTTGTGTCCTTGCGGAATCGTCTCCGGCGGAGACAGCAGCCAGTCCGGATGCGCCTCGGTCAGAGAGCTGCCCGTCGTGACGCGCTCCGGCTCGAACCAGACGATGCTGCCTACGCCTCGCTTATGCCCGCTCTCGGTTACGGCCTTCAGTCCCCGGGGGAATCTCATCCTGTCGACTTCCCACGTCCCCGTGTTCACCCACGACCCTCGGTTCGGGTACCATCCCGCATCCATCCACCAATAATCCAGCGGGACCCCTTCCTCAAGATAACGGTTGATAAAAAGCTTCTGGTTGTCCTCGTCCGCCTTCTCCATCTCCGAGAACTGATGCGAGCTGCACGCGGCGACGAAGGGGGACAGTTGCCGCCCGTGCGGCCTGGGGGCATTGTGCTCGTTCATCCATCTGCGATAGACATTCTGCGCCTCGACGGAGTCGCCCTGCCAGAACTGAATCGCGATGAGCGGAGTCCGAATGCGTTCGCCAGGCAGCAGACGCAATCGGACGCGCTCTTGGCCGGCGCGGACTCGCACCTCTCCTTCGCAGCGGGAGAAGCTCGCCGCCCACTGCCCCGGCCACCCGATCGCAAGGCTGATCCCGATATTCGACGCATTTAATCGAAGATAGGGCAGATGCCCGTTGGAGGGGCGTCCCCCGACAGAGGCGATAACCCTGCCTGCGCCATGCTCGAGCCGCTCCTCGTAGAATTCGAAGTCCCGGACGGAATGCTCGCTGCCGCGTTGGCTCATGAGGGTGATCTCCCGCTCGGCCTCTCCCGCGAAGACGGCATCGAGCGCTTGAAGGTTCTCCAGAATCGGAGAGGGCTGCGTCCCTATGTTCTGCAAGTAGACGGTCCATTCCACGATGGGATAATCGACATACTCCACGGCGACGCATTCGACCGACAGCAGCTCCTTGCTGTAGACCAGCTTATGAATACGGCGATGCTCGTCCGGTTCCGATACCTCATGCCGCCGGTCGGCTCCGGACAACCATTCGGCAGAGGCCGCGCTGCCGTATTGGAAGGAGAACGGAGCCTCCTCCCCCTTGGACAATCGCTGCTCCAGCCATTGTGTGCTTATTGACATTCATGTCTCCTCCTTCGAGTCCGATCCGGCGCTGTCGTCGAAGACGGACGCCACTTCCTTGCCCCCGTCCACATTAAGGATTTGTCCCGTAATCTGATCGGCGAAGGAACTGACCAGGAACAATACGGCATTGGCCGCATCCCGTCCGGTCTGCAGCCTCCCCAGCGGCAGCGCCCTCCCCCGCTCGCGAACCCAATCCGCCGACTGTCCGGCGGCTTCGCGCTCGGCCTGTTCTTTCTCCGTCAGCACCCAGCCCGGGTTCACGCAATTCACGCGAATCCGATCTCTCGCATGCGCTCCTGCCAGATTGCGAGTAAGAGTGGCCACGCCTCCCTTGGAGACGGAGTAGGCCAGAAGCTCCGGCAAGCCCACTGCCGCATGGGAGGAGCCGAGATTGACGATCGCGCCGCGGCCTCGCTGTTGCATGTGCGGGATGACGGCCTTGCAGCAGAGGAACATGCTCCTCAGGTTAATCTCCATGACCCGATCCCACACTTCGGCTGTCGTATCCAGCAAGCCGCCCCTCGGGTAGATGCCCGCATTATTGACGAGAATGTCGATGCCGCCGTAAGCATTGACGGCCGCTTCCGCCGCTCGCAGCGCATCCTCCTCCGAAGCGGCGTCGCCAAGAACGAACTGTGCCGTACCGCCTTGCTCCTGCAGATGCCGGGCCTTGGCCTCGCCATCCGGCGAGATATCCGCCAGCGTTACGGCAGCTCCGGCTTCGGCCAGCGCTGCGGCGATGGCATAGCCGATGCCGGCGCCTCCGCCGGTTACGACCGCGGATTGACCGCTCAGGTCGATTGAGAGCATCATTCCTTCCCCCCTCCTTATTCCCATAGCCGATCTCCGACTTATCCCATCAGCAGCCAATTCCGCTGCTCCGCCGTCAGCCGAATTCGATCCGCAGCCAGCGAATCGGCGAGATGACCCGCGTTCACCGTTCCCAGTATCGGGAACACAGGGAAGTCATGCGCCAGCAGATAGGCAAGCGAGATCTGGTTCGGCGTGCAGGCAAGCTCGTCGGCCAGACGTTCGGCACGCCGGCGTCTCTCGCGGCTGATCGCATTGTCGAACGAGAGCGCGTTGCCGCTGTCCGCTCCGGCCAGATATCCGTAGGCCGTCGGAGTCCACGGCATAACGGGGAATCGCGTCTCGCTGTGCCAGGCCAAATCCCGTTCGCCCATCATCAGCGCCGTCTCGTCATAGCGGCCGTCCCAGCCGATAGGCGAGTGATTGGGGTGAGCCAAGTTCCACTGCGGCGAAGAGACGACAAAGCCCTGCAAGCCCTTCTGCGCCGCATATTCGTTCGCCTGCGACAAGCGGGCGACCGACCAGTTGCTCGCTCCGATATAGCGCACCCTGCCGCTGGCGATTTCCCCGTTCAGCATCTCGACGATTTCTTCGACCGGATGCCGGGGATCGTCCCGATGCAGCACGAAGAGATCAATATAGTCGATCTGCAATCGTTCCAGACTGTCCGTAATGTCCGAAGCGATGACTTGCGCCGTCATGCAATCGTCCGGCCGCGGATAGAATCGGCCTTGATGCGGATGTCCTCCCTTGGTAGCAACAACAACCTCATGGCGATTGCCGAATCGGCGCAAGCATTCGCCAAGCCCCCGTTCGCTTGCCCCGTCTCCTCCCGGTATCCAGCACGCGTAGCTGTGCGCCGTGTCGAAGAAGTTGCCTCCCGCCTCGCAATATTGACGATACAGCTCGTACATTTCTTTGCCCCGAACCAGCGAACCGAACCTCATCACCCCGTAGCATAAGGGGGATACTTCCAAGTTCGTTCCCGGCAACCGGCTTCGCTCCAATTCCATCCTCTCCTCCGCAGACAAGTGCCGCATGGGCGAACGGCTAAACTCCGACCTCCGCCAACGGAATTCGGGTAATGTGCCATCGTCCGAGGTTGCACACGTACAAATCCTCCCCGACCAGCACCCCGTTCGTCGGATGGCACAGCTCATGAGCCGTCGGGTCCTCCGCGACAAGCTCCAGTCCCTCCTCGGGACGGAAGGTATCGATTCGATAAATCCGGCTCGGCTCGTAGCAGGTTGCGTAGAGCCTTCCGCCGGAAGACATGACCAGCCCGTCGAGAATGACTCCGGGAACGGAGACGAGTATCTCCGCTTCCAGCGCTTCCCCGCGGTTGCCTATCGGGATGCGATAGATGTTGCGCTCTCCCCGGCTCTCCGCGACATACAGCGAACAGCCGTCCGGCGACAGGGCCAGACCGTTAGCGAAGTCGAACGATCGGCTGCACCACAGCTCCGTCTCCAGCGTCTCGACATCGATCCGCCAGATGCCCGGGCCCGCTTGACCGAATCCGTAGCTGTCCGATACATAGAGCACCCGACGGCGGCTATCGAACGCCGGATAGTTGGGGAACCTCATCGGAATGTTCGCCGAGCCTCCGCTGATCTTCGCCAGCTCTCCGCTGGACGGGGTAAAGCGGAATACGGCCCGATGCTTGGAATCGCATATATACAGCCGCCCCCGGTCGTCGAAGTTCATTCCGAGCGCGAAGCCGTTCGTGGAACCGACCTGTTCGAATCGGCGTTCCTTCAGATCGATTCGGTAGATCTCCCCTCGCTCGCCGCCGCACCACAGGTTCCCTTCCCCGTCGCTGCAGATGCCTTCGGGATGATTCAGTTGCGGCTCCGCAAGCGTTCCGTCGACAACGACCTCCCACTGCTCGGGACCGACCAGTGCCTTGCGGTCAGCATCCATTGCCTTCTCCCCCATTCGAAGAGGAAGGGAGACAGCCCATCCCCCTTCCTCGAATCTCGTCTTACAGATTGTTGTAACGGTCGAGCGCCGCGTTGTAAACTTCCATGTACTTGTCCAAGCCAAGGCTGTTTACCTTCTTCACATAGCTGTCCCAGTTGCTGAACGGCTCCTTGCCCGTGATGAACTTGGTCTCCATCTCGGAGATATACTGCATCGCTTCGTCGCTGAATTGCTTCTTGACCGCCTGCTCCTCTTCCGTGAAGAGGAACGGCTCCGTTCCGTTGCTCAGAACCGGATCATAGTAAGGCTTCAGCATGTCGGCCGCCGCCGCGATCTTGTTGATCGCCGAAGCTTCCATCTGCTCCGCGATCCACGGGCGCTTGGAGAATTCGTCCGCCGCCATATTGTAAGGAATGCCGTCCCCGAACATCGGCGAGAACAGGCCGCGGCTCTTCTCGATCGGAGCAATATTCGGATCGTACTTCTCCGTCCACCAATAACCGCCATCCTGATCGACGGTGTAGGTCTCTCCCTCGATACCATATTGGAGCCGGACCCAGCCTTCATCCGAATACCAATAGTCGAACCACTTCATCGTCTCTTCCGGATGCTTGTTGGCGCTTGTAATGACGGTGTTGTTCTTCCGCAAGCCCGAGCTGACGAAGCTCAGCACTTCATCCCCGTATTCGCTCTTCAGCACCGGGAGCGCCTCGTAATCCGAAGCCTTGTTCGATTCCGGGGCCGCCAGAACGAACGATCCGTGAAGACCCGCCTTCGAATTCGCCGTCCAGGCTTCCGACTTGTGCGTCAGCAGCTCGGGGTCCAGCAGCTTGGCGGTCCAGAGCTTGTTCATGAACTCCAGCAGAGCCTTGTAGCGTTCGTCCGTCTTGATGAAGCGCATCTTGCCGTCGGGACCGAGGTCGACGCCGTCGCCGAAGAAGCTCGGCCCCTTGTTGCCCAATCCGAACGATCCCGCGAAGTAGATCATGTCGCGGTCGAAGCCGCTGGAGAAGTCGGTAAGCGGAATAACCTTGCTGACCCCGCCCGGATTCTGATCCCGGAAGGCGACCAACGCGTCGTAGTATTCGTCCAGCGTCGTCGGCATCGGAATCCCGAGCTTGTCGAGCCACGCCTTGTTGATCCACAGCTTCGAAGCGTTGTCCCCCATCCAGCCGTTAATGGCCGGAAGCGCATAAATATTGCCGTTCACATCCGAGATAGCCTTCTTGATCGTGGGATTCGCGTCGAGAATCGCCTTCAGGTTCGGCGCATATTGTTCGATCAGATCGTTCAGCGGGATGATCATGCCTTGAGCCGCGTAATTCGCAAGGTCCGCGTCCGAGAAGCCGGATCTGGAGATGAAGTCCGGCAGGTCGTTGGTCGCCATGCGCAGATTGCGCTTCTCAACCCAGCCGTCGTCCGGCACATTCTCCCATTCGATATGAGTGCCTGTCTCCTTCTCCCTCTCTTGGAACACCAGCATATCGTTCCAGTCCGCCTGGAAGACGTGCTTGGAAGCAAGCCCGTTCAAGGTAACGGGCTCCGCCGCCTGTCCGGCATCGGTCGAAGCGCCGGCCCCCGATTCCGCCGGCTTGCCGGCGCTGCCGGAAGCGCCTCCGTTCGTCGCGTTGCCGTTCCCGGATGAATTGCAGGCTACTTGCAGCATAAGCGCAACGACTGCCGCTCCGGCAAGAACGCCGCGTTGCCAATTCCTTCTCCGTATCAATTGTGTTGCCTCCCCCGGATTGAATAAATGATGAAGGGCTTCCTTGTTGCAATCGTCGACCGCCCCCCTTCCCGGCTCGCCGACGACTATCTTAAGCGGCTCCATGGTTGCCGCACCAAGATCCAGCTCGCTTCCTACCCCTTAATGGCTCCGATCATGACACCTTTAACGAAGTACCTCTGCACGAACGGATACAAGACCAGAACCGGCAGACTTGAGATGATAATGACCGCGTATTTGATGCTCGTTCCGTATTGAGTCGAATCGATAATATAATTGGCCGAGCTGCTGCTCATCAGATTCTGCGTGTCGTTCTGGACAAGAATCTCTCTTAGGATCAACTGCAGAGGGAACATGTCGCGCTCATTCAGGAAGATCAAAGCGTTAAAATAGGAATTCCAGTGCCCGACCCCGTAGAAAAGCACCATAACAGCAAGGATTGGCCCGGATAATGGAAGCACGATTCGCGTCAACACTCCGATCCGGCTGCAGCCGTCAATCTCCGCCGCCTGATACACCTCTTCCGGTATGGAAGTCTGGAAGTACGTTCTGGTCACGATGATATTGAAGATGGACACGGCGGAGGGAAGAATCATAACCCAGAAGTTGTTAAGCAGATGCAGCTTCTGAATCACGATGTACAAGGGGATTAAGCCCCCGCTGAAGAACATCGTGAATGTGAACAATACCGTCAACACGTTGCGTCCGTAGAAATCCTTCCTGGACAGCGGGTAAGCTGCCATGATCGTAAGCGCAACGTTGACCAGCGTGCCTACGACCGTGTAAGCGATCGTATTCCAATAGCTAAGGAAGAACTCGCTGTTCTGGAATACCTTCACATAAGGGACCAGCGTGAACCCCTTCGGCCAGAGCCATACCTCGCCTCGCAGAACGGCATCGGGATCGCTTATTGAAGCGCTTACAATGAAGAGCAACGGGTAGAGGAAGACAAGGGTGACGATCACCATCAGGAAAACATTGATTCGGTTAAATATCCGGTCCGCCCGACTCTCCGCAATCGAATTCATCGGCTCCTCCTCCTACCACAGACTCGTCGATCCGGCCCGCCGCGCGAACGCATTGACAACGACCAGAATCACGAAGTTGATGACCGAGTTAAACAACCCGACGGCTGTTGCAAAGCTGTATTCAATGTTCAGCAGCCCCTTGCGATAAACATAGGTGGCAATAACGTCGGAAGCTTCCATATTGGAGGAATTCTGCATGAGGAACACTTTCTCGAAGCCCACGTTCATAATGCTGCCCGAGGACAGAATAAGCAGAATGACCGCCGTCGGCATGATGCAAGGCAGAGAGATATGCCAGATTCGCTGCCACTTGTTCGCTCCGTCCAGAATCGCCGCCTCAATCTGTTGATGATCGACGCCCGCGAGCACCGCCATGTAGATCACCGTCCCCCATCCCGTCCCCTGCCAGATGCCGGAGGAGACGAAGATGCTCTGGAACCAACCGGGCTCCATCATAAAAGCGATCGGATTGCCGCCGAGAAATTCGACGATTTTGTTGATCAAGCCGTTCGTGGGGGAGAGGAATACGAGCAGGATTCCTACCATGACAACCTGCGAGATGAAGTAGGGGGCGTAAGAGATGTTCTGAACGACCTTCCGGAAGAAGCGGCTCTTCAGCTCGTTCATCAGGAGCGCCAGCAGAATCGGCGCGGGGAACCCGAACAGAATCGAGTAGAAGCTGATCTTCACCGTGTTCCAGACCACGCGATCGAAGAAGATCGAATGGAAGAACGTCTCGAAGTGCTTGAAGCCCGCCCACGGACTGCCGGTTATTCCCTTAATGGCGTAAAAATCCTTGAACGCGATCTGGACGCCGTACATGGGCCAGTAGCAGAAAATAAGAAAATACGAAAGCGGAAACAGGATGAGAAGGTACAACGAAAGGTTCGGCCTCATCTTCTTGAAGCGCACCTGGAAGAAGGTTCGCAAGGGGGACGAAGCGTTCTCCGGCGACAATGGAGAGTCGGCGGTTGATTGGGCCACAGGGTTCACCTTCCTTGCTTCGGAAGTAATGTCGTCACCATATTTCATTTTATGAATCCATTTTATAAATTTAGTATACAATATTTAAAATGTGTTGTCAAACTATTGCCTAGTCCCGCGCTGCCTCGCTTAGCGCGCCAAATATCCTCCGTCTACCGGAATGATCGTTCCCGTCACATAATCCGACGCCCTGGAAGAGAGGAACACGGCAATGCCGTGAAGGTCCTCCAGCGTTCCCCAGCGTCCGGCGGGGATGCGCGCCGATACCTGCGGGTAGCGGACCGGATCGTTCTTCAGATCCGCATTCATGGCCGTATCCATGTACCCCGGAGCGATGGCATTGACCTGAACGCCGTGCACCGCCCACTCGTTCGACAAGGACTTGGTCAATTGGGCGATCGCCCCTTTGCTTGCCGCGTAGGCCGTCGCGTTGTAGCCGCCGATAAAACTAAGCATGGACCCCGTATTGACAATTTTGCCGCTTCCCTGCGCGACCATCTTCCGGCCCGCCAGTTGGCAAAGCTGGTAGACGGCGTTCAGGTTCAGCTCGAGCACCCGGTCCCAGCTCTCGACGGGAAGCTCCAGACATGCCCGCCGGTCATGAATGCCCGCGTTGTTGAAGAGAATATCCACGCGGCCGCCCAGCAGCTCCAACGCTTGCCCGAAGGCGCGGCGAAGCTGCTCGCGGTCCGACAGATCCGCCTGAACGCCGTGGACCTTGGCTCCGCCTTCTCCCATCCGTCTTGCCGTCTCCGCAATGTCGGAGCTGACATCGAGCAGCACGACCTCGGCCCCCGCTTGAAGCAGCCCCTCGGCGATTCCCCTGCCGAGGTTCCGCCCTCCGCCGGTGACAATCGCTTTCCTGCCGGTCAATCCGAATAATGAATCGATCACACGCTTCACCTCGTCCGGAAGTTTCTTCAAGAATACCTGGCGACAACCATTTTCTTGCGGGTATAGAATTCGACGCCGTCGCGTCCGTTCGCGTGCAGATCGCCGTAGAACGACTTCTTGTAGCCGCAGAACGGGAAGAACGCCATGGGGGCCGGAACGCCCACATTAATGCCCAGCATGCCCGCGTCGATGGTCTCGCGGAACCGGCGAACGGCCTTCGCGTCGTTCGTGAACAGGCAAGCGCCATTCGCGAATTCCGATCGGTTCGCTAACGCAATCGCTTCCTCAAGCGTCGCCGCGCGGGCGATGGACAGAACCGGAGCGAAGATCTCCTCCTTCCAGATTGTCGCTTCGGGCGTCACATGATCGAATATCGTCGGAGCGACGAAGAAGCCTCTCCCCTCTCCCGCTTCCGTCTCCCTTCCGTCCAGCAGAAGCTTGCAGCCTTCTTCCACGCCGCTGCGAATGTAATCGTGCGTTCGTTCCTTGTGAGCGCGGCGGATGACCGGTCCCAGGAAGACGCCCTCCTCAAGTCCGTTGCCGATTGTCAGCCCTGCAGCAACGTCCCTCAGCCTCTCAGCCAGCCGTTCTCCCGTCTCTCCGACGGCAACGACGACAGAGCAGGCCATGCAGCGTTCGCCGGCGGAGCCGAATGCCGCGTTGACGATCTCCTTCACGGCCAGATCCAGGTCGGCGTCGGGCAGTACGATCGTATGATTCTTCGCGCCCCCAAGCGCCTGAACCCGCTTGCCGTTCGCCGCCGCTTCCCGGTAGACGTACTCCGCAACGGGCTGGGACCCGACGAACGATATCGCCTTGACCTCCTTGTTGCCGATCAACTCGTTCACGACATCGCGGGAGCCGTGCACAACGTTGAACACTCCCCCCGGAACTCCCGCCCGTTCCAGCAGCTCGGCCAGTCTGTTCGCCAGAAGCGGCGTACGCTCGGACGGCTTCAGCACGAACGTATTGCCGCATGCGATAGCGAGCGGGAACATCCAGCAGGGCACCATCATGGGAAAATTAAACGGAGCGATTCCGGCGACAACGCCGAGCGGATAACGATACATGCCCGATTCGATGCCCGTGGCGATATCGGGCAGGTGGCTCCCCATCATCAGGGACGGCGCTCCGGCGGCGAATTCGACGCACTCGATGCCGCGAAGAACCTCCCCGTGCGCTTCCGTATAGCTCTTGCCGTTCTCAAGCGTAATCAGGCGCGCCAGCTCGTCCCAATGCTCCACCAGCAGTTGCTGGTACTTGAACAGCAGGCGCGCGCGCTTCGGAACCGGCGTGCGGCTCCATTCGGGGAAGGCCGCCGCAGCCGCCGCAACCGCCTCGGCCGCTTCCTTCGCTTCCGAGAACGGAACCCGCGCCAGTTGTTCTCCCGTTGCCGGGTTCGGAACGATATCCTCGTTGTCCGATGACGACGGCACCCAACGGCCGCCGATATAATTGTTCAGTCTCTCTGTTCCGGCTTCAATGGTCATCGACCTCGACCTCCGCATCCCAATAGACGTATCTTGCGGGCAGCCGTCTCCTGAACGGCCGCCATCGGTCCCGCGAACAATCGGACCCTGTCGTACTCCTCCGGCTGTCGTCTCAGCTCCTCCCGGAGCGCTTCGCCGAACGACATTCTAAGCGCCGTGCCGATGTTGATCTTCCCTACTCGCGTCGAGACGAGCCGTTCGAAGATCTCATCCGGCACGCCCGAAGCCCCGTGAATGACGAGCGGAACGCTTACCTTCTCTTGGATGGCTTCGAGCCGGGCGAAGTCGATCGCCGCTCCTTGCCGTTCCATCCGGTGAACCGTTCCGACCGAGACGGCCACCGCATCGATGCCGGTCTCGTCCACGAAGCGCGCCGTCTCCTCCGGATCGGACAGCTCGTGCTTCATGTTCAAGGCCGGGTCGCTGTAGCCGACCGAACCGATCTCCGCCTCGACGGATACGCCGAAGGCATGCGCGGCCTTCGCGATCTCTCTCGTCCGGCGAACGTTCTCCTCGAATGGCAATTGCGAGCCGTCGTACATCACGGAGGAGAAGCCGTGACGAACGGCCTGCATAACGGTGTGGAAATCTCCTCCATGATCGAGATGCACGCACACGGGAACGCTTGAACGCTCGGCGATTCCCCGCAGCAGCGGTCCCATAAGATGCACGGGCATATGCCGGATGGCAGGCACATTGGCCGCCAGAATAACCGGAGCTTCCAAGAGCTCGGCAGCCCGAACGACGGCGGAAGCATCCTCGAATCCGAATACGTTGAAGGCCGCCACGGCGTAATTTCTCTCCGCCGCCCTCCCTGCGATGGACTGCAAATCAGCCAGCATCGATTCTCGCCTCCCCGTATCTGTCCACTACGCTCTCGATCTGCTCCCGGGAAGGCATCGCGTCCGAGCAGCTGTGGCTGGAGACGACGATGGACGCTGCGGCGCTCCCCCATGCCAAGCAGCGATCGATCGGCCAATTCCGGAACAGCCCGAACAGGAACGCTCCGGCGAAGGAATCGCCTGCGCCGAACGTCTTGACGACCTGCGCCGGGTATACGCCCGCCCGATAACGGTTGCCCGCTCGATCGAACGCGGCCGACCCGCCTTCGCCCCGCTTGACCACGACGAGCTTGGCGCCTTGGTCGAGCCATTCCCTCGCCGTCGCTTCGTCGTCTTCTCCCGCCTCCCCGTTGCGGTCCAACAGATCAAACTCTTCTCGACCCCCGAACACAATATCGGCTTGGGCGGCTGCCAGTCGGCAGTACGTGCGGGTCTCCTCCCGGCTTCTCCAGGAGTAGGGCCGATAATCGATATCCATAACGACGACGGTGCCGTTGCGCTTCGCATCTTCGATCGCCCGGAAGACGGCCTCGCGCGAAGGGCTGCGCGACAGCGCCGTGCCGGAGACGAGCAGCGCCGAGGAGCTGCGAATGTACTCCTCGGGAATATCTCCCGGCTCGAGATTCAAATCCGCGGCATTATCCCTGTACATCAGAATGCTGCATTGTTCGGGGGACAAAATCTCGGTGAACGCCAGCCCCGTGACACCCCCCTTGTCGTCCGTCGCCAAACGGGAGGTGTCGATGCCCTCGCTGTTCATATATTCGCGAATGTAGCGCCCGAACCCGTCGTCGGACACTCGCCCGAGGAAGCCGGTGCGAAGGCCGAGACGAGCCATCGCAATCGTGATATTCGCCGGAGAGCCTCCGACATACTTGGTAAACGTCAGGGTCTTCTCGATCGGCCGATGAATCTCGTTGGCATTGAAGTCGATGCACAGCCGGCCAAGGCCGATGCAATCGAGCGTACGCCGATCGGGGAACCAACTGTTGCTCATGGTCATTACGCCTCCTCTCCGGGTAGTTGTTCAATCGACATGCCGAGCAGACGAGCCGCAATCCGTTCCATTGCGGCTTCCGGGCCGCTGTATCCCCACATCTGGCACACATCCGGCGCTTGCTCCCCATCCGAAGCGCTCCCGTAAGCATGAGAATGGTGCTCCAGCTCGCCGAACGCCCCGAGGGCGCCGTCGTCGCTGTACAATTGAACGCAATGGCCGGTATCCTCGGGCTCCCGGAGCGGCGCGTCAAGATAAGCGAAGGACGGCCGCACGGCAATCTGCCGAATCAGCAAGCGGCTGAGCCCGTCGCTCCCTCTCCTGCAATAACCGAATCGTCCGGTCGTCTGCGCGAATTTAAGCGAGATCTTGTGCGCTTCGTCGGCAACGATTCGGAACCGAACGCCCCCCGGCTCGACCGAGAGACGATGCTCCCCGGTGTCCGCGAAGAAGTCCTTCGGCCTGACCGCTCCATAGGTCGGAGCCAATGCCACTCCTCCGTCCGGGACTTGAACAATGGTCCAGAGAGACACCACCCCTCCCGCCGACCGGCTCAGGTGCCGAATGCTCGTCTCCATCTCGTATCCGACGAACGAATAACCGGGAATGTCCGACGATAATCCGGCCGCTGCGAGCGGGTCGCTCACCAGTCTGCACCGCTTCGTCAGGCGGAAATCCCGTCTGTCTCCCGACCTGTAGGCGTTCGCAGCGCCTTCGTTCGTCCAGCGAACAGAGCGCCTTCCGGATTCCGGGACGGACTGCCGATAACGGCCGGGATCGATGTCCGGCTGGACGATGTAGCTGTCCGGCTTGTTCAGATCGCGAAGATTGAATTCGAGCTCCGGGCTGAGCCAGGTTCGCTCCCCGCCGACATTCCACGACGGCGACAATTCCGATTCCGCCGCCCCAAGCGAGGGGGACACCCACAGAAGGTTGTCGCCGTCCGGGTCCGGGTACACTCCGATGATCCTTCCTCCCCGCTCCAGGGCAACGACGATCCCTCCGTCGTCCTCCTGCAAGATCTCGTACCTCCAACAGCTGTCCCGCAAGCGCTTGCATAGTTCAGACCGCCTCATCGTCCATCGCCTCCGTCAGCCTCTCACCTTAAGAAGAACCGGGTGCTTGATCCGCCGTCCACGGTCACAACCTGTCCCGTGACGAAGTCGGAGCCGGGGGAAGCGAAGAAGGAGACGACCTTGGCCACGTCCTCCGGGTATCCGATACGTCCCATCGGGATCTGCTGCCCGATCGCTTCTTTGTCATGCAAGGGATTGACCGTGAACTTCTCGACCTCCGTCGCTCCCGGAGCGACTGCATTCACCTGAATGTTGAACGGAGCGAGATCGAGAGCCAGTTGGCGCGTCAGCGCGTTCATCCCGCCCTTGGAGGCGGCATACGCGGAATAAAGCGGCATGGTCAGATTGCCGTGAACGGAGCTGATGTTGACGATCTTGCCTTGTCCCCTCTCGGCCATGCGCTTCGCGCAAGCCTGTGTGCAGAAGAACGTTCCCTTCAGGTTCGTGTCGATGACCCGATCCCACAACTCCTCCGTCACTTCGAAGAAATCGACCGTCGGGTCAATCGCCGAATTGTTCACAAGAATGTCGATGCCGCCGAACTCGGCTTCGATTCGGTCGACCATGTCGCGGATGTCGCCCACCTTCGACACGTCGGCCCGGATAGCCAGCGCCTTGCGGCCCGCTGCCGAGATTCGCTCGGCCACCTCCGCAGCCTGGGCGGCGCTGCTCCGATAATTCACGATCACATTCGCTCCCTCGGCAGCCAATTGCAGAGCGATGCCTCTTCCGATTCCGACGCCGGCTCCCGTGACAAGCGCCGTCTTGCCTTCCAACGACAACATACGATTCCTCCTATAGAAGCAGCATTTCCCCCTGACGGAACAGGAACGGCGTCGTGCGCGGAGCCCATTCGGTTACGGCCTCCATGAAGCGCAGCGGGTCTCCTCCGGAGTTGCCCGGAAGCAGCCAGAAGTGGCACGGCGCCGCGAAGGCGGGATTCGCGATCTGTACCGCCCGCGCCGCCTCCACTTCATTCATATTGCCGTACTTGCCGTTGATCGGGGCAATCAGCAAGTCCACCCTCGTATCGGCAACGCTGTCCCGAAGCCGCTCTTCCCTCAAGCAGGTGTCTCCCATATGGTAGACGATTTTCCGCTCGGATTGAATGATAATGCCTATCGCATCCGGCGCCAGCTCGCCATGATCGGCATGGACTGCACGGATCGCGCAATCCCGAAGCGTCGCGCCTCCGCCTTCCGCAAGCGAATGGCATCTCTTCTCGTCAACGCCCAACTCTCTTAATCGGCGAACCGTCTCCGGAGGCCCGTAGAACGGGAAGTCCTCCTCCAGCAACTCCCGGATGCAATCCGCATCGAGATGATCCTCATGATGATGCGTCATCAAGTATGCCGCTATCGGCAATCGGGCCAGCTCCCCGGGACCTATCGGCGAAGGATAGAGCCGCTTGAACGCGGAACCCAACTGACGGCCGCAGTAGTCGGTAACGTAAGGATCGATCAGCACAACCCTCCCCGTCGGAAGCTTGCAGGCGTAGCCGGCCTGCCCCAGCGACCACACGGCCAAGCGGCCGGGGTCCACCGTCAAACCTTGTATTTCGCACAGCAATGAATTCATCGAGAGCGATCCCCTCTCTACTTCTCGTCCACTGTCTTGTACGACCTGCCCCATTCCTGCAATCTCAAGTCGTACACCGGATTGGCGCCCGGCTCGGGCAATCTCGACCACACAGTGAAGATTACCAGTTCTTCCGTGTCGCTGCGGTTGGCGATGGCATGCATGGAGCCGCCGGGAATGAATACGACATCTCCGGCCTCCAGCTCATGCTCGACTCCGTCCAGACGCACCGAAGCCCGGCCTTGCTGGATCAAGTAGACCTCGTCGTAGGAGGAATCGTGCTTGTGGTCGGCATGCTTCGCCCCCGGAGCGATAATGCCCATATTGATCTGAACGTTCTTCGTCTCGGAATTCGTCTGGTCGACCAGCATCTTGGACGAATAGGTCTCATCGACGTATAAGGTCGCTACCTTGGCAGCATGTACGACCGTTCCCTTCCCCATGTCGGCAACGCTCCTCTTCGTTATCGATTATGCTTGATGCGATACGGCCGGCCCGTCTTCAAACACGTGATTGAAGGAAGGGACCGGCTCCGGTCCGTGATAAGCCGCGTACCCGCCGTCTACGTGCAAGATGGCTCCCGTGACGAACGCGGCACGCTTCGAGCTCAGATAGAGCACCGCTTCGGCAATGTCCTCCGGGGTTCCCAGCCGCGCTTGCGGCGTTCTGCGGATCATATCGTCCTGATTCAGCGCGCCGCTTGCGAATGCGCCCCGCATGCCTTCCGTCAGGATGTAACCCGGCGCTACGCAATTCACGCGAACGCCGTCCAGCGCCCATTCGCAGGCAAGCGTCTTCGTGAAGCTCTCCACGGCGGACTTGGAGGTCGAATACGGAAGTCTTCTGCTGATGCCTCCAAGCCCGTGCACCGACGAGATATTGACGACCGCGCCCGTTCTCCGCTTGAGCATCAGACGCCCGGCCTCCTTCGCGCACAGGAACATCGACTTGACATTGGTATCGAAGACAAAGTCCCACTCCGCTTCCGAGAACTCCACAATCGGCTTGCGAATCGTCGAGCCGACATTGTTGACGAGCACATCAAGAACGCCGAATTCGCCAATCACCTTGTCGAACAGCCGAACCACCTGCTCGGAAGCGGATACGTCCGACTCATGCCACCTGGCCTTCCCTCCCGCCCGGATGATCTCTTCGCATGTCGCTTCCGCCGCATGTCTGTCGATATCGGCAATGACAACAACGGCCCCTTCCCTGGCGAACGACGAAGCAATGCTGCGCCCGATCCCGTTGCCGGAACCGGTCACAAGGACGACCTTGTTGGCAAATTCCATGAACCTTCATCCCTCCGCTTGTCACAGTCCGGACGCTTCATCCCGTTGCAGCCCGGCATGCTCATTTTACTTCAATTCGCATTTTTAGTATACAATTTTATAATTTTGTAGTCAATAAAATTCATTCATTTTGTCTACCATGACTCATTTATGTTGACAATTTTCTTTTTAAATTGATAACATATAAATAAAAAGGAAGAATGAGGAGTTCCCATGACCAAAATCGATGATCCTCTCGCCCGAGCCCAACATACGAGGGAAGTCGTCAAGAGCTTGCGCACCGACATTATTCTCGGCAAGTATGCCAAGGGCACCCGGCTTATCGAATCCAAGATTGCCGACACGCTTGGAGCCAGCCGCGCTCCCGTCCGCACCGCCTTCCAATTGCTTGCCCAGGAGGGATTGGTAATCAATCTCGCCAACGGCGGAACCGAAGTGGTCGGCTTCTCCATCAAGCAAGCGATGGACCTGTTCGATCTGCGGCTCCTGCTTGAGAAGCGGGCGCTTGAACTGATTCTGGACAGCGATTCCTTCGTCTTCCGGCCGTTGTTCGAGAGCATGGAGCAGTTGGAGCAGTATTTGCCGCAGGCGGAAGCCGCGGAGATTCCCAGCTCCGAGACGTCCCGCCTCGATATTCTGTTCCACCGCAGCCTTGTCATGATGGCAGACAGCACGCCTCTGCTCGTCGCATGGAATACGATGACGAACATCTTCCAGGAGCTGCTGGAGATTACGAACATGACCAGTTCATCCTATCGCCACTTCTTCGAGGACCACCGCAAGCTCGCCGATCTTATCATTCAACGCAACCGAAGCAGCATCGACGAGCTGGTGGCCCATATTACCCGGGCCAAGAATATTATCATCGAACGTCTGGAGACCCGGCTTTAATCTCCACTCCTCTCTCTGTTGAGTTGGGACAACCAGAAAGGAACAAGACGACAAGGGAGCGCCCGCTCTGATTCCGACTCGGAATGAAGCGGGCGCTCCCTTGTTGCTCCTCATGAACTGTCAGGACAAGAAGTCCATGAACTCCCCGAATTCTTCCTCCCCTTCGAGCACACCGATCTCCAGCTCGTAGGTCAACTGCTGAAGAGGCGCGATCGGCTGCAGCGTTCCGTTCTCCCGCTCGAACGACCGGCCGTTGACGAAGCAGGTCGCAGGCATGAGTCCGGTCGCGTAATCCCCGGCTCTTAGCGACTTCCACTGAACCAGATAGGGCAGTCTGAGCGGATCGTACTTGACATAAACGCCCAGCCCCAGCCGCCGGTTGATGACGGCCGCCCCGGTCCATCCGGATCGGCCGGCGGACAATCGATGACGATAGACATGCTCTCTGAACCCGACAATCGGGCCGGACAATTCGTCGAATCGCGAGGCGTGCCGCTCCGATTCCTCATCCCGGGCAAGCTTCTCCCGGCTCGGGAGAATCAGCTCGGCCCCTTCGTCCAGAACGGGAAACCCGATATTGATATGGTATAACAGCATCAACTGCCGCTCCTCGAAGCCCTGATTCTCCAGCGTATCCCGAATACGCACCGACTTGCTGCCAACCGAGGTGCTCAGCGTCCTGCGGAGCGTCAGATTCTCCTCGAATATCGCCGCTTCCCGCATCTGACCGGATAAACTCAGCACGTATTCGTCTCCTTCCCAATGGCAGTCCGCCGACAGCATCTCGGCCGGGGTCGTCTTCATTCGGCCGTGGAAGGGGTGGTCGAAGCCCTCGTCCACGCAGGCCGTCCCTACATTGGACAGCCCGCACGTGTACAGCATCCCTCCCGAGATGGAGCGCATGAACTCCGTTCCGTTCATGTCCGCCAAGGCCGGAGAGACGACACCGGACTTCGGCGCGTAATGCAAATTCATTCCTTTATACCGCATCCCGATCAGATCCATTCCCTTGCTCTCGAGCACGGTATATTCCAGCCCCGTCCCGTTCGACACCTCGAACGCCTTCACCCCTTCGGCTGCGCCTTCCCCATAGACGAACGGGCGAACATAAGCGAGCTGTTCCATGCTGCCTACCCGCTTCAACAGACTTGCCTTGTCCAGGAATTGTCCATACACCCTAGGCATCGCTCTTCCTCTCCTCTCGCTCCTCTCGCCCGCCGATTCGAATTCCGTTCACGACATGCTTGGGCTGCTGTCCCTTCAGCACCCGCTCCACCTCGAGCGCCGCATAGCGCTGCAGCCGATCGACAGAATCCTCCGAGTACCATGCCGCATGCGGACTCAGCACGCACCCGTCAACCTTCAGCAAGGGATGTCCCTCCGGCAGAGGCTCCAGGTCGAACACGTCGAGCCCCGCTCCCGCAATGACGCCGTTGTCCAGAGCCCATACGAGATCGTCCGTATGGACGACCCCGCCTCTTGACGTGTTGATCAGATAAGCCGTATTCTTCATTCGCCCGAACGCTTCCCGGTTGAACAGATGCTTCGTGTCCGGAGTAAGAGGAAGATGCGAGGTGATAATGTCGCTCTCTCCGAGCAACGTGTGAAGATCGACCCTGCGCACGCCCATCTCCCCGAAAACCTCATCCGGCACAAAGGGGTCGTATGCCGTTATCTTCAGCCCGAAGCCTTGCGCCCTCCGGGCGACTTCTCGGGCGATGTTCCCGAACCCCGCCAGCCCCAGCACCTTGTCCCGAAGACCCATAATGGGGCCGACGGATGCCATTCGCCAGTCTCCCGCGCGCACGTTCCTGTCCATCGCCGGCACTCTCCGGACCGTGCCCAGCAGAAGAGCCCACGTGTGATCGGCTACCTCCTGAACCCCGTAGTCGGGAACATTGACCACCGGAATGCCTCTTGCCGCCGCAGCTTCGATATCGATCGTATCGTAGCCGATCCCGTAACGGACGATAACCTTGCACCTGGTCAACTGATCGATTACTTCCTTGGTAAAAGACGCGTGATGAACCAGGATGGCATCGGCATCGCGACATAGATCGACAAGCTCCGTCGCCGTGCAGCAGGTGCGCGCCTCGAGGCGGGCAGGGAGCGGTTCCAGAATGCTTCTCTCCTGACGATAATCCGGGAACCCAGGTTCCGTAACGGCAATGGCAATACGATAGCTCATATTCCGCCTCCAAATGAAATACGTATTTTTATTTTAGTATACAATATTGTTTTATTGTACTCAATATGTTAGGTTGAATTTGTTAATCATCTTAAGAAAGGTTGGGACGCTATGTCCGGCAGATTGGAAGGGAAAATTGTCGTTATTACGGGCGCGGGTTCGGGAATCGGCAGGTGCTCGGCGCAGCTGTTCGCGAGAGAAGGAGCCTCCGTCGTCGTGAACGATGTGAATGAGTCGAGAGGCCGGGAGACGGAGAGGCTCATTGAAGAGGAAGGGCATCAAGCCTTGTTCATCCATGCGGACGTGTGCAATCCCGAATCCGTCCAAGACATGGTGCGGCAGGCGATTCAACACTTCGGAAGAATCGACGTTCTGTTCAACAACGCCGGAATCAGCCATGTCGGGGCGATTCACGAGGTCGAAGCGGAGCAATGGGACGCTATCATGAATGTGAATGTCAAGGGCGTCTTCCTGCCCAGCAAGTACATTCTGCCCCACATGATGGAGAGAAGATCGGGGACTGTCATCAATATGTCTTCCTGCGTCGCCGAGATCGGCTTGGCCCGCAGAGCGGCTTATGGAGCGACCAAGGGAGCTGTGCTTGCGCTGACCAAGGCGATGCAGGTCGACTACGCGGCTTACGGCATTCGCGTAAACGCTCTTGTGCCGGGCACGATCATGACGCCGTTCGTGGAGAATTACCTAAAGACTTCCTATGAGGACCCCGAAGCCGCAATCGCCGCCATCAAGACGCGGCAGTTGGGCGGGGAGCTCGGCCGTCCGGAGGATGTCGCGTACGCCGCCCTCTACCTGGCCTCGGACGAATCGAAGTTCATGATGGGCGCTCCCCTGTACATCGACGGCGGGGCCACCTTCGGCAAGAATGCCTAAGAGGCTTCGCAATCGCGGAGCGCGGGGGACGACCGGCAGTAACGATAGGCTCGCAATGAAGAGGCATGGCCCGACGGGCCATGCCTCTCTCACGCAACGGAACGAATTCCGGACAAGCATCCCGAATCCAAACCGAATCCCAAGCCCAATGAAGCAGTCTCTGCATTCCATTCCGTCTCGACGCAACCCTGCGGCAACCGTTCCGCTAGGTTCGATAGGTTAGGATTCGATAGGTTACTTCAACGACAGGCTCTCCAAGATGACCCCGGCCGTCTCTTCGATTGCGCGGTCCGTTACATCCACAACCAGGCAGCCCAACCGCCGGAAGACCGAGTGGGCGTACTCCAATTCCTCGGCAACGCGCTCCAGCGAAGCATAGGCGGCCCCGAACGGAAGACCCATCGCCTTGAGCCGTTCCGCGCGAATCTGAATCAGCTTCTCTGGTTTCATCGTCAAGCCCACGAACCGGCCTCCCCGCAGCTCGGACAGCGCATTCGGCGGCTTCACCTCCGGCACGAGCGGATAGTTCGCCACCTTATACCCCTTATGAGCGAGGAAAATACTAAGCGGAGTCTTGGAGGTTCGGGAGATTCCGAGAAGAATGAGGTCCGCCTGCGCCCAGGAGTTCGAATTCTGTCCGTCGTCTCCCTTCACCGTGTACTCGACCGCTTCGACCCTGCGGAAGTAGTCCCGATCCATGACATGAAGAAGGCCGGGCTTCTGCTTGGGCGGCGGCGTATTGAACGTCCGCACGAACGCTTCGATGACCGGCCCCATGATATCGACGGCGAACACGTTCAGCCGGATCGACTCCTGGCGGATCATCTCCCTTAGCTCGGGCAGCACAAGCGTATAGACGACGAAGCTCCCGCTTCGGGCCGCTTCTTCCATCAGATTGCGGATCTCATCCTCCGACTTGATGTGCGAGAATCGCCGCAGCCCCGTTCCATCCGCGTCGAATTGCCGAATCGTCGCCTGAACGACGGTCTCGGCCGTCTCGCCCACGGAATCGGAGCAGACAAATATGGTGCGCGCTGTCTCGTTCAACCTATTCTCTCCTCGTGATTGCCGGCCGACGTTCGCCGCCGACGTTATTGCGGCTCCATCCGGTCGAATACCAACTTGGCCAGCGTTGTCTTCGTCATCCGCCCGACGACTTCCAGCTTGGACGCCGAAGCCTCGGAAGCGCCGCTCTCTTCTCCCGCATTCGCGGGCTGAACGACGGGCAGGCCGTCCACCTCGTGCGCGATCATTTTGCGCAGGGCTTCGCGGACCGTGTCGTCGGGAGACACCGTGACGACGTTCGGATACCTCGTCATGACCATGCCGAGAAGCACGCTCGCCGCCTGCGCATTGCCGAGCGTCACCTTAAGCAAGTCCTTGCGGGAGACAATGCCCGCCAGCATATTGGCGGAATCGACGACGACAAGGCTGCCGACGTTCTCCAGGAACAGAGCGACTACCGCATCGCTGACGGAAGCCGTCTCGCGCAGCACGACCGGAAGCCCCATGACGTCGCGCACCTTGAGTCCGGCGATGGACTCCGCCTCCGACCGCTCCTTCATGGAGTTGCGGCCCGGGAAGTACCCGACCTTCGGCTTGGCGTCGATGTAACCCAGCATAACGAGCAAGCCGAGGTCGGAGCGGATCGTCGGCCGGGTAGCGCCAAGCCGCTCCGCGATCTGTTCCCCGGTAATCGGGGCATGTATCCTGATCAGTTCGACAATCTCCAATTGACGGGGTGACAGTTCGATCTCGATTCCCTCCCGATACGGCATTCCTGCTTCTTCATTGTAACCGAATCGGAACTTCAATCACACAGCCTTCTCGCCCGTTTCGATACTTCTCGCATGGTATGAGGTGCTATTACGATTGAGCTGGAAGCTGGCCGGTTTGGCCGCGGACCGCGGAACATAGTCGTAATTTCAGGCTTATTCGCTCGTTCGGGCCTCAAGTCGCGAAATGTAGTCGAAATTTCAGGCTTATTTACTCGTTCAGGCCTCAAGTCGCGAAATATAGTCGAAGTTTCAGGCTTATTTGCTCGTTAAGGCCTCAGACCGCGAAGTGTAGTCGAATTTTCAAGCTTATTTGCCCGTTCAGGCCTCAGACCGCGAAATATACTCGAAGTTTCAGGCTTATTCGCTCGTTCGGGCCTCAAATCACGAAATGTAGCACTAGCTTTGCATCAAACCTGACATGAAATTGTGTTTCAAAATGTACCTAAAAATGTATTTTCTTGATGATTTATATCTGGAGGAAAATAAAAAAATCTCCTATTGTGAATGTAGAGGGCATGTTACCCACTCCATTACAAAGGAGACCAGACATGGGTAACAATACTTCAAAAACCGTCATCAGTCAATGCCTTGAATGGTTGGATATTCCCGAGTTTGTTTGCGATTACCTCGATTATCGCAAGCAGAAGCTTACGCTCGTTGCTTTCATCCGTTTGTTCGTCGAAGCCCAGTTGTCCGATCGAAAAGACCCCGATTGCATTGTAGAAAACCTTCGCGATAGCTTGGAACTACAAGCGCTCACGGGAATAGAGTCACTGAGCGCTTCCCAGTTTTCTCGCAGGTTGTACGAGCTGCCAACGTGGCTGCTGCAGTACCAGTTCGAGACCATCACGCGGCGCATTCAGGATACGCTTGCGCAAACACGGGAAAACAGCGAACTGAAAAAGGAACTGATTCCCTTATCCCTTATCGATTCTTCCTTGATCACGCTCCCTGATTATCATGGCAAATGGGCGTATACCAGCAAAGGAAAGAATCAGGTCAAGCTGCATATGCGACTGAGCACGCAGTGGCCGGATCTGGCGATCCCGAGTAAAGTTGTGTTGTCGACGGGAGCCGTTGCCGATACGGAAGTTGCGGTTGAACTGGTCACTGAGCAGGGCACTACCTACGTCATGGATCGTGGGTATATCAACTATGCGCACTTCAGGAAGTGGCTTAAAGCGGGCCTCTTCTTTGTCGCCCGTATTCAGCAGCGCAGTAGAACCGAGATCCTGGAGAAGCGCGAGCTCCCGTCAGAAGAAACGGATTTGCTGCTGGATGCGGATGTTCTGATGGTCGTTCCGAAGCAGCCGGATCAAACCATGAGGCTGCGTTTGGTGGCGTTCAAGGACGACAAAGGCCGGATATACCGACTGGTCACAAGCCGCTGGGACCTATCGGCAAGGGAAATCGCGGATATCTACCACGCCCGCTGGGACATCGAGTTATTCTTCAAATGGATGAAGCAATACTTACGGCTGGCGAAACTGTACAGCCATAAGCCGCAAGCGGTATGGAATCAGATTTACATGTCCCTGATCGCCCACGCCTTGTGTATCTTGGTAAAGCTTTATACGGGAACGAAGCACGGCCTGTGCACCGTATTGAAACGGATTCGTCAATACATGGCCAAGAGTTGGGAGAAACTGCTTGACACCTTGTTCCGGAAACCGACGAAAACGTCAAAAGGGCGTCAGAAGAAACCCAAACGAGGCCGACCCCGGATACACCCGAAGAAGCAGAAGTCCCAAAAAATCGTGTTGGCGAACGAATTCAACCTATAAAAAGGAATATTAACTGAAAATGGTAACTGCTCTCATTTTTTATGAGGTGTCGACTTTTTAGCCCATTCACCGAAAGCAATAGATGGAAATATAAGTATCCTATTCACTTAAAATGAAACTTTATTTTTTTGTTCCAATTGATGTTAACTTCTTTGCAAAGCTAGTGGAAATGTAGTCGAAATTTCAGGCTTATTTGCTCGTTCGGGCCTCAAGTCGCGAAATATAGTCGAATTTTCAAGCTTATTTGCTCGTTCATGCCTCAGACCGCGAAGTGTACTCGAAATTTCAGGCTTATTTGCTCGTTCGGGCCGCGGGTCAGGAGTTTCCGGTTCGCCGTTCTGTGCGATTGTAGCTTGCTAGGTTAAATTCAAATAGCTTTCGCGGCTTGGTCCGCTCCCATCTCGCCCCCGGTCGCTATCTCGGTCTCGATCCTGGTCGCCGTCTCATTCCCCGTCTCATTCCCCGTTCCGTTCGCAGTCTCGTGCTCCATCCCGGTCTCCGGTGCAATCTCGACGATCCCCGCCCCAGTCTCCGTACCCCGCTCCGCAACCATCGCCCCCTGCTCCACCGCGGCCTGGGCGGCGGCGATCCGGGCCAACGGAATCCGGTACGGAGAGCAACTGACATAGTTCAAGCCGGCGCGATGGCAGAAAGCGATCGAATCCTTGTCTCCGCCGTGCTCGCCGCAGATGCCCGTCTTCAGCGCAGGCTTCACCGCTCGGCCCGATGTTACCGCCAAGTCGATCAACTGGCCGACACCCTCCGCGTCCAGCACCTGGAACGGGTTGTGCGGCAGCAGCTTCCGATCCAGATAATGGGTCAGGAACTTGCCCTCCGCGTCGTCGCGGCTGTAGCCGAACGTCATCTGCGTCAGATCGTTCGTGCCGAACGAGAAGAAGTCCGCGTATTCCGCAATTCGGCCCGCAGTGAGCGCCGCACGCGGCACCTCGATCATCGTGCCGACCGTATAGCGGCAATTCCGCCTCTCTTCTTCCGTCAGAATCTGCCCGGCGATCTCGTCGATTCGCCCGCGAAGCAGCTTGAGCTCGCTCGCGTCTCCGACGAGCGGGATCATGATCTCGAGCCGCACGTCCGCCTGCTGTTCGATCCGGGCGGCGGCCGCCTTGAACAGCGCCTCGATCTGCATGTCGTAGATCTCGGGGTAGACGATGCCGAGCCGGCAGCCGCGCTGGCCGAGCATCGGATTCGCCTCGTGCAGCGATTGGACCTTGCGGATCAGTTGCTTGATCTCCGTTCGCTCCGCCTCCGACTTTGCCTCTGCAAGGCTTGTCTGAAGCTCGCCCGCCTTCGGCAGGAATTCGTGAAGAGGAGGATCGAGCAGGCGAACCGTAACGGGCAGGCCATCCATCGCGGCAAAAATCCCCTCGAAGTCAGATTGCTGGATCGGAAGAAGCCCGTCCAGCGCTTCCTTGCGCTCCTCCGGCGTATCCGCCACGATCATCCGCTGCATGATCTCCAGCCGAGAGGGAGCAAAAAACATATGCTCCGTCCGGCAAAGCCCGATGCCCTCCGCCCCGAACTCGCGGGCGATCCGCGCATCCTCCGGCGTGTCCGCGTTCGCGTAGACGCGGAGCGAACGAACCTCGTCGGCCCAGGCAAGCATCTGCAGCAATTCGGGCGAAGCCGTCGCCTCCTTCAGCGGAACGGCTCCGGCGATAACCCGGCCGCTGGCTCCGTCAAGCGTTATCCATTCTCCTTCGGCGAATTCGCGGCCGCCGACGACCAGCCGCTTCCGCTCCTCGTCGATGCGAATATCCTCGCAGCCGCATACGCACGGCTTGCCCATGCCCCTCGCGACGACGGCGGCATGGCTCGTCATGCCGCCGCGGCTCGTCAGGACGCCCTCCGCCGCCAGCACGCCGTGAATGTCCTCGGGCGTCGTCTCGGGCCGCACAAGAATGACCGGCTTGCCGGCCTGCTTCCACTCGGAAGCGACGTCGGGATCGAAGGCGATCCTGCCGATCGCCGCGCCCGGCGAAGCGGGCAATCCCACAGCAAGCACATCGGCCGCCGCCGACTCGTCGATCCCCCGGTGAAGCAGTTGGTCCAGGTGGGACGCTTCGATCCGCAGCAGCGCTTTTTCCATCGTTAAGACGCCTTCCTGCACCAGATCGACCGCGATCTTCATCGCCGCCTGGGCGTTCCGCTTCCCGCTTCTCGTCTGCAGAACGTACAGCTTGCCGCTCTCCACCGTGAACTCGATATCCTGCATGTCCTGATAACGGCGCTCCAGCAGGGCGCACACCTGGGACAGCTCCGCATACATATCCGGCATCTCGCTTCGCAGCGTTCCGATTGTCTGCGGAGTGCGGACTCCCGCCACAACGTCCTCGCCCTGGGCATTGATCAGATATTCCCCGAACAGATTCGCCTCGCCGGAGGAAGGATTGCGCGTGAACACGACACCGGTGCCGCAATCGTCACCCTTGTTGCCGAATACCATGCTCTGAACGTTGACCGCGGTGCCCTGATCGTCCGGAATCCGGTTGATCCGGCGATACACCTGCGCACGCTGATTATTCCACGAACGAAATACGGCCTCCGTCGCCAGCCCAAGCTGCTCACGGACATTCTGCGGGAACTCTCGCCCGGATTGGGACCTCACGCACGTTTTGTAGTTCTCGATCAGCTCCCGCCAGCCTTCCGCCGCAACGTCCTGATCCGCTTCCGCCCCCCGCTTCGCCTTCAATCGATGCAGCAGTCGTTCGAAGTGCATCCCTTCGATGCCGAGCACAACACTCCCGAACATCTGGATCAGGCGGCGGTAGCAATCGTAAGCGAACCGGGGATTGCCCGTCGCGGCAGCCAGTCCCTCAACCGTCTCGTCGTTCAGCCCCAGGTTCAGAATCGTGTCCATCATTCCCGGCATCGAGGTGACGGAGCCCGAGCGCACCGAGACGAGCAGCGGATTGCGAGCGTCGCCGAACGCTTGCCCTGTCTCGCTCTCCAACCGCGCGAGCGCGTCAAAAATCTGGCGGATCGTCTCCTCCGTCAATTGATTGCCGGACTTGAAGTAGGCGTGGCAAGCTTCCGTCGTTACCGTGAAGCCCGGCGGCACCGGCAGCCCCGCTCGGGTCATCTCCGCCAGGTTCGCTCCCTTGCCGCCAAGCAGTTGCTTCATTCGGGCATTCCCTTCATGGAACGCGTATACGTATTGGTTCGTCAAACTGGCCGTCCTCCGCTTCTGCTGCTGGTTTCCTGGCATTCCGCCTTGCCGCACACTCCGGCGATCTTCGTGAACCCGTTAGTCGGGAGCGTATAGATGACCTCATTGCAGCTTTTGCAGATCACAACCCCGAGTTCGTTCTCCTGGCTGGAATCCTGCACTGCGCTGGCGCTGCTATCTTCACGCATGTGTTCTCCTCCTCTCGGTTGATAAACTGCCTCTCCTGCCGACACCTCCGAATGCTTTTGCTCATGATGCGCCTCGTCATTGTGATGTACTAATTATAATAATGACTCATATATAATGCAATATGTTTAATATAAATTATTTTGTGAGTCATATAAATAAGAGATCGTCACAATAGGCGTACAAATAGGCGTGGCATATCCCCCCTGCTCAGATCCTGTTCGGAGGCCCCTCTCGAGAGAGGACAGATCCTTACGCTGGGAAAATGGGGTGCGGCGCCTTATCTCCGTGTCCGTGCGGTGCGAGTCTTCTTGTTCGAGTCTCAATGAATGAGTTGCCCCCGCTAACTCTAGCGTCTGCGGGCGGGGGCGGCGCGGAATGGTGCGGGAATGGTGCGGCGAGGGGCTGGCGCATCTACGCTGTCTCGTAGTACATCGGGGGAGCTAGGGCGGAGTAGCTTAGGAGGAGCGAGGTTACTTGGCGGGTCTCGACTATTCGGCGCTTTGAAGGGGCTGAGGCGGTAGGGTGGGGTGCTCACGCATCTCCGCTATCTCGTTCGTCGGAGAAGCTTGGGAGGAGCGAGGTTACTTGGCGGGTCTCCACTATTCGGCGCTTTGAAGGGGGTTGGAGCGCCGTTCATCCTCCTTGCTCCGACCACCATCACGATTTTATGTGGTTTTTCACATTCGTTGGCGCGGATTCCGGGGGAGTCGAGGCATTTTATATGATTTTTCGCATATATACGGAATTTCGAGCCGGAGTTGGCGCCATATATGTGATTTTTCGCATATAATCGGCCAATTCGCCCTCTAGCGTGAGACGCCAATGTGAATTTTCACATAAATTCGGACAGTCCTCGGCAACACACCGGCTTCGTCGGCATTGCCAGCTTCTTCGGCGGCTTCCAGCCCCGATGGAAGGGCAAAACGACGTGCAAGCAAGCGAGCAATAGGCCCAGTTGAGTCACCACGACTCAACTGAGGGCGCCATCCAGCGGTTGCCCGGCCCAGTTGAGTCACCACGACTCAACTGAGGGCACCATACGGCGATCGGCCGGCCCAGTTGAGTCACCACGACTCATCTGCGGGCATGATCCAGCGGTTGCCCGGCCCAGTTGAGTCACCACGACTCAACTGCGGGCATGATCCATTAGGCAGGCGCCGACTCGCGCGCCCCGTTCCCCTCTTTATTCGCCAAGCAGCGATTCCGCCGCAAGCGTCAGGAACACTTTGCCGGCGGCGAGCAGCGCCCTCTCGTCGAAGTCGAAGCGGGGGTGGTGGTGCGGGTAGTGTGTGCGCTCCTCATCATTGCGGGCGCCGACGTGGATGAACGCGCCCGGCCGATGCTCCAGGTAATACGCGAAGTCCTCCGCTCCCATGACGGCGGGCAGCTCGATGAACGAGTCCTCCCCGAGCACCCGCTTGACCGTATCCCGGGCGCGCTCGAAGCCGGCCTTCGGGTTCACAAGCGACGGGTAGCCGTTCAAGTATTCGATGTCGGCCGTCGCGTGGGCGGACTCGCAGATTCCCCGGACGACGCGCCGGATCTCCTCCTCGACCTGGCTTCTCACCTGCTTGTCGAAGGTCCGGACCGTTCCTTCGAGCTTGGCCGTTCCGGCGATCACGTTAAACGCCGTCCCCGCCTGGAAAACCCCCACGCTAATCACGACGGGCTGAAGAGGATTGACCCGGCGGCTGACGATCTGCTGCAGGGCTCCGACCACCTGGCTGCCGATGACGACGGAGTCGACCGCGTCGTGCGGACGCGCTCCGTGGCCGCCCTTGCCGCGGATCGTGATCGTGAAGGCGTCGACGGCCGCCATCGCGTGTCCTTCCTTCAGGCCGGCCCGGCCGTAAGGAATGTCGGACGAGACGTGGACACCGTACACCTCGTCGACGCCGTCCAGGGCGCCGTCCTCGATCATGAACTTGGCCCCGCCCGGCGGCTTCTCTTCCGCATGCTGGAAGATGAAGACGATGCTGCCCTTCAGCTCGTGCCGGTAACGGCTGAGCACTCCCGCGACGCCGAGCAGCGTCGAGGTATGGCCGTCGTGCCCGCAGGCGTGCATGACGCCGGGCACCGTCGACTTGTACGGCGTCTCCTTCTCGTCCTGGATCGGAAGCGCGTCGAAGTCGGCGCGGAAGGCCAGAGTCGGCCCCGGCCTTCCTCCCTTCAGAACGCCAAGGACGCCCCGGCCTCCCACGTTCGTTCTCACCTCGATCCCTTCCAGAGCGCGAAGGCGATCCGCGACGAACGCCGCCGTCTGCTCTTCCTCGAACGACAGCTCCGGATGCTGATGCAAATATCTTCTGACATTAATCAATTCGCCCTCGGCCTTCTCCAGTTCCCCGAACAGCGTATCCAACCAACGTTCCGACATTCCCTGTTCCTCCTTGCATGCTCATCTGTCTGTCCTATCTCTTATTATAGCGGGTAATGGCACGCAACGACATGTTCGGGATCGACCGCCCGCAGCGCCGGCTCCTCCTCCCGGCAGCGAGCCGTGGCCAGCGGGCAGCGCGTATGGAAGCGGCAGCCGGAAGGCGGTCGGGCCGGCGAAGGAATCTCTCCTTGCAGCGTAATTCTCTCTCTCTTCGCTCCGAGATCCGCGCTCGGGACGGAGGCGATCAGCGCCTTCGTGTACGGATGCGCCGGGCGCAGGAACAATTCATGGCTCGGCGCGATCTCGACCAGCTTGCCCAGGTACATGACGCCGATTCGATCGGACAGATGCCGAACGATCTGCAAGCCGTGGGCGATGAACAGATAGGTCAGCCCCAGTTTCTCCTGCAGCTCCTGCAGCAGATTGACGACCTGCGCCTGCACCGAGACGTCGAGCGCCGATACCGCTTCGTCCGCGAGCACGAACTTCGGATTCAGCGCGATCGCCCGGGCGATGCCGATGCGCTGCCGCTGCCCTCCCGAGAATTCGTGCGGATAGCGGCTTGCGTAGGAGGCGTCCAGACCGACGGATTCGAGCAGCCGGGCGACTCGCTCCTTCTTCTCGGAGGCGTTCAAGCGTTCATGCACGCGAAGCGGCTCCCCGACGATGTCGCCGACGTTCCAGCGCGGATCAAGCGAGCCGTACGGATCTTGGAAAATCATCTGAATATCCTTGCGAGCCGAGCGAAGAGAGGTCCCCCCCATGTCGGTGAGCTCTCGGCCGTCGAAGCGGATGCGCCCCGCCGTCGCCTTCTCAAGCTGCAGCAGCACCCGGCCCAAGGTCGACTTGCCGCTTCCCGATTCGCCCACAAGACCGAAGGTCTCTCCCTGGCGAATGGAGAAGCTGACGTCGTCCACGGCTCGAATGTAAGCGCGCTTCCGTCCGGGCAGGCTGCCCTTGACCGGATAATACTTGCGCACCCCTTCCACTTGGAGAAGCTCCTGCGAGGAGGACGGAGACGTTGCCGTTAGCGCTCCGTCAGGCGGAACCGCAGTCGATGCCGCGTCGAGTCCGCCGGACCGCTTGTTCCCCTTCGTCGTCTTCAGCAGCTCTTCTGTATGCCAGCACGCCCACTCCCGTTCGCCTCTGGCGACGAGCGGAGGCGCCTCGCTTCGGCACTTGTCCGTGGCGAGCGGGCACCTCGGATGGAACAGGCAGCCGTTCGGCAGCGCCGTCAGGCTCGGAATCGAACCTGCGATGGAATGCAGCTTCTCTCCCTTCTCCGTATCCAGCGTCGCAATGGAATCCAGCAGTCCCCGCGTATAGGGATGGTGCGGCCTCGCGAACAGCTCCGCCGTGGGCGCCTGCTCCGCCACCCGTCCCGCGTACAGGACGACAACCCGGTCCGCGATCTCCGCGGCGATGCCCAGATCGTGCGTGATGAGCAGAATCGACATCCCGAACTCTTCCTTCAGCTCCTGAAGAAGCTGCAGAATCTGCGCCTGAATCGTGACGTCAAGCGCGGTCGTCGGCTCGTCCGCGATAAGCAGCTCGGGCCCGCACGACAGGGCAAGCGCGATCATCGCGCGCTGAAGCATCCCGCCGGACAACTCGCCCGGATACTGCTTCATGCGGATGCGCGGCTCCGGGATGCCGACCCGGTCCAGCAGCGATACCGCGTGCTCCCAAGCATCTTCCTTCGACTTGGAATCGTGGCGGCGGATCGTCTCCACGATCTGGTACCCGATCGTGTACACGGGATCGAAGGCGGCCATCGGCTCCTGGAATACCATCGCCATCTTCTTGCCGCGGAGGGAACGAAGCTCGTTCTGGGACAGGGAGGCCAGGTCGAGGCCGCCCAGCCGAATCCGGCCGCCGGCAATGCGGCCGTTCTCGTAATCGATCAGCCTCATGACCGACTTCGAGGCGACGGTCTTGCCGCTTCCCGATTCGCCGACGAGACAGACGGTCTCCCCCTGGCGAATCGTCAGGCTCACCTCGCTTAGCGCTTGCAGCGGACCTCTCCTCGTGTGAAAGTCGACGGACAGGCGGTTGATCTCCAGAAGTGGTTCCACGTTGCGATCCCCCTTTTTCTACCCCAAATGGCAGTTAAGCTTCCTTCTTCTTCGGGTCCAGGTAATCTCTCAGCCAATCGCCGACGATGTTGACGGCCAGCACCAGCAGCGTAATCGCGAGCCCCGGGAATGTGCAGATCCACCAAGCAACGGTCAGGTAGCCCCTCCCCTGGGAGAGAAGGGTGCCCCAGTCCGGGATCTCCTTGAGCAGGCCGAGGCCGAGGAAGCTGAGTCCCGAGCCGGCCAGAATGGAGCTGCCGATGCCAAGCGTGGACATCACGAGCAGAGGGGACAACGAATTGGGAAGCACATGCCGCCAGAAAATCCCGAAGCGAGTCACCCCGATCGAACGGGCCGCCGTAATGTAGGGCCTTCCGTTGATGCTCATCGTCTGCCCGCGCATGACTCTCGCATAGCCCGGTATGGCTGCCGCGGCGACGGCCAGGACGATGTTCGTCAGGCTCGGCCCCATGGCGGCGGCGATGGCGAGCGCGAGCAGAATGCCCGGAATCGTCATCAAGGTATCGACAAGCCTCATCGCAACCGAGTCGAGCCGACCGCCGATGTAGCCCGACAGAGCGCCGAGCGTCCCGCCGACAAGCCCTCCTACCACGACCGACATCAGGCCGATGAACAGCGAATCGCGGCTGCCATAGACGACGAGACTGAACACGTCCCGGCCGAAGTAATCGGTGCCGAACGGGTGGGCGGCGCTGGGCGCCTGCATGATGCTGTCCGTCATCATCTCCGTGGGCGGATAAGGCGCGATCCACTGCGGAACGATGGCGCACAGCACGATAAACGCGATAACGGCAACGGCTCCCGCTGCGAACAGCCGGGATAAGTCGAACCGTCGACCGGACGAGCGAAGAGCGGGCAGCTCCCACTTCCGCTTCTGCAGCAAGGCTTTGGCCGTTGCCGATTCCCTCATCAATATTCCTCCTCAATTATTAAACGGCATTAAGCGGCGCGTCTGACGCGCGGATCGATGTACGAATACGAGATATCGACGAGCAGATTAACCAGAACGTAGACGATGGCCGAGAACACAATGACGCCCTGCACGACCGGCAGGTCCTTCGCCATAATGGCGTCGGCGACGATGCGGCCGATCCCTTGGCGCGAGAACACCGTCTCGATGACAACCGCTCCCGCGAGCATCTCCCCGACCAGCATCCCGATCATCGTCACGGACGGAATGAGCGCGTTGCGCAACGCATGGCGATACATGATCGCGCGCTCGGACAGCCCCTTGGAGCGAAGCGTCACGATGAAGTGCTCGTTCACCACTTCCAGCATGCTGTTGCGCACCATCCGGACGATGAAGCCGCCTCCGATCAGCCCGAGCGTCGCAGCGGGAAGCACGAGCGTCTTCCAGCCGTCCGAGCCCATCGCCGGCAGCCAGCCGAGATGGATCGAGAAGACGAGCAGCAGCAGAATACCCGACCAGAACGTCGGCATCGAGATGCCCAGCAAGCCCACGATTCGGGCGATGACGTCAATCGGGCGATTCCGGTGGATCGCGGACAGAACGCCAAGCAGCACCCCGACGATGACGGACAGGAGGGCGCTGGCGGCGGCAAGGGCCAACGTGGCCGGAAAATGCTCGATGATCTTCGGAAGCACCGGTTCGGAATTGAGCAGCGACTTGCCGAAGTCTCCCCGCAGCAGCTTGCCGAAGTAATCGGCGAGCTGCGCGTAGAGGGGCTGATCGACGCCGAGCTGATGGCGAAGGGTCGCGATCTGTTCGGGAGTGGCGGAGGCGGGGTCGATCAAGGAATCGACCGGATCGCCGGGAAGCAAGTACATGATGACGAAGACAAGCACGGAGGAACCCGCGATGACGAGAAGCGATGACAGCACTCTCCCGATAATTGTCCGAACCATGGCCGCTACCTCTTTTCCACGCTTATTTCTGAATGTACACGCCGCCGAACTGCGGATACCCGACGGAGTCGAACGCAAGGCCCTTCACCTTGTTCGAAGCGGCAACCGTATAAGGGAACACGTAGATCGGAAGGATGACCGCATTGTCCTTGATGAACTGCTGAACGTTCTTGTACAGCTCGGCGCGCTTCGTGTCGTCCTTCTCGACCGCCGCCTGCTCGAGCCACTGGTCAAGCTGCGAATCGGAGACGTGGGCGATATTGCCGAGCACGCCCGGAGCGGCGGTGTGATAGAACTGGCTCAGCGCATTCGGGTCGACGTTCACCTGGCTGTTGCCGTAAATATCGTAGTCGTCGTTCTGGAATACCTTCGTGGCCACGTCCTTCGTAATCTCGACGTCGACCTGGATGCCGATCTTCTTGAGCTGCTGCTGGATCATGACGGCGATGTCGTTGCGCTTCTCGCGATTCGGGGACCCGTCCACGTAATGCAGCGTCAGCTTCTTGCCGTCCTTCTCGCGAATGCCGTCCGAGCCGACGGTCCAGCCGAGCTCGTCGAGCAGTTGGTTCGCCTTGTCCGCGTCCGGCTGAACCGAATTCTCCAGCGATGCGTCGTAGCCGAACATGCTTGGCGTCAGCGCGGACCAGGCCTGCTCGTACGTGCCCAGGTACAGCGTCTTGACGATGGAGCCGATGTCGACTCCGTATTGCAGCGCCTGACGCGCTTTAAGCTCGTTCCAGGGCTCCTTGTTCTGATTGATGAACAGCGTATACGGCAGCCCGCCCGTCTCGACCTGCAGCACCTGGAAGTTGGAGTCCGCCTTCAGAGCGGCGATATTCTGCGGAGGAACGGTCTCCGCGGCCAGCACCTGCTTGCTCTGCACGCTTCCGATCCGGGTCGCTTCTTCCGGGACGATCTTGAAGACGAGCTTATCCAGGTAGGCCGCCCCCTGGTTGCTTGCCGTCTCCGGCCCCCAATTGTAGTCGGGATTGCGCTCCAGCGTAATGTCGGCGTTCTCCTGCCAGCCGACGAACTTGAACGGACCGGTTCCTACCGGGTTTTTGCCGAATTGGTCGCCATACTTCTCCACCGCAGTCGGCGAGACGATGCCCAGGGTCGTCTGCGTCAGGTTGACGAGGAAAGCCCGGGACGGCGTCGACAGGACCAGCTTGATCGTATAGTCGTCGATCACCTCGGAGGACGCGTACGGCTTCAGCGCCGACGCCGAGTTGCTCGCCTTCGTGTTCGGGTCCAGAATGCGGTCGAAGGTGAACTTGACCGCTTCCGCATTGAACGGCGTGCCGTCCTGGAACTTCACGTCCTGGCGAAGCTTGAACGTGTAGGTCAGGCCGTCGTCGGACACGCTCCACTCCGTCGCCAGCCAAGGCTTGATCTCGTTGTTCGCATCCTTGACGACCAGGTTGTCGAAGATCGACCGATAGACGCGCGAGGCGACCGCGAGCCCGCTCCGGGCAGGGTCGAGCGTGTCCGGGGAGGTAGCGAGCGCATAGGTCAGCTCGCCCCCTTGAACCGGCGTCTCCGCCGCGGCCTGCTCGGCGGACGGAGCGGCCGACGACGACTGGGCTTCTCCCGCGGCTCCGTTGCCTCCGCTTGCTCCGCTGCTCTTGTTGCCGCCGTTGCCTCCGGCGCATGCCGACAGGACCAGCGCTATGGCCAGGAACAAGCTTGCCGTGCTCCAATAGGCACTTCGATGAGTCCGACCTTGCTGTCTATGCGTTGTTCTCATTGCTTCACACTCTCCAATTCGGGGTCCGATTCAATCGTCGCGGCAGGCTGCTTGACATAACGGTTAACCGGGAAGCCCAGCCCCAGGTTGCCGCGCAGCGTGTCGGATTCGTAGTCGTCGCGGTAGATGCCGCGTTGCTGCAGGATCGGAACGACGAGCTCGACGAAGTCGTTCAGGCCGTTCGGAGCGTTCGAGCCGATGATGAAGCCGTCCGCCGCTCCCGCCTCGAACCATTCCTGAATCCGGTCGGCCACCTGCTCGGGCGTGCCGATGAAGTCGCCCCGCGGCGTCGTGGAACGGATCGCAACCTGGCGGAGCGTCAGATTAAGCTCCTTCGCCTTGGCTTTGATCCGGTCCGTCGTGCTGCGGAAGCCGTTGGAGCCGAGCTCGCCGAGCTCCGGGAACGGCTCGTCGAGCGGATATTGCGAGAAGTCGTGATGGTCGAAGAAGCGGCCCAAGTATTGCAGCGCATCCTCGATGGACCCGAGGTTCGCCGTCTCCTCGTACTTGCGCTCCGCCTCTTCCGCAGTGCGCCCGACGATCGGGCCGATTCCCGGGAAGATCAGCACGTCGTCCGGGGAGCGGCCGTACTCCGCCGCCCGACGCTTCACGTCGGCGTAGAATTGCCGCGCCTCCTCCAGCGTCTCGTGTCCGGTGAACACCGCATCCGCCGTCTTCGCCGCCAGGTTGCGCCCGGAATCCGAGGAGCCGGCCTGGAACACGATCGGCTGCCCTTGCTTGGAGCGGGCGATGTTGAGCGGCCCCGCCACGGAGAAGTGCTTGCCCTTGTGGTTCAGCCGGTGAAGCTTCTCCGGATCGAAGAACACGCCGCTCTCCTTGTTGCGCACGAACGCGTCGTCCTCCCACGAATCCCACAGCCCCTTCGCGACTTCGATGTACTCTTCGGCGATCTCGTAGCGCGTCGAATGATCGGGATGGGTTCCCTTATTGAAGTTGGAAGCGGCCCCTTCGCCCGGCGACGTCACGACGTTCCATCCGGCGCGGCCTCCGCTGATGTGATCCAGCGAAGCGAATTGCCGGGCCACCGTGAACGGCTCGCTATACGAGGTGGACAGCGTGCCGACCAGCCCGATGCGGCTCGTGACCGCCGCCAGCGACGACAGCAGCGTCAGCGGCTCGAAGCGATTCAGGAAGTGCGGAATCGCCTTCTCGTTGATAAACAGACCGTCGGCGATGAAGACGAAGTCGAACTTGCCCTCCTCCGCCTTGCGCGCCTGCCCTTGATAATAGGAGATGTTGATGCTGGCATCCGACTGAATGTCGGGATGCCTCCAAGCCGATACGCTGGACCCGACACCGTGAATGACCGCTCCCAATCTCAGCTTTCTTTTCTCTGTCATGTTCCTCGCCCTCCAATACCTTGTATTCAACTAGGATTTATATGTAATAATAAGAGATGCTCCTGCTTTTGTGTTATAGATAACTTCAATTCAACGATTCAAAAGTCCGATTCCACGAGCAGAGCCCACAACGCCCACATGCAAACCTATACGGCAGACTCGAATGAAAAAACCGCCAATCCCAGTTCAGGAGAGGCGGCTTTCGATTATTTGCAACAACATCCTTTTATACAGTTAAAGTTTCATATTTTACTGGAGTTGCTGAAGGGAAATTATTCCCATTCGCATCTGGATGATCGTATTTTGCCGGGAATAACGCCCAGTTATGCGCTTCCGTGACTGAGCAAGCGCCTCCGGCATTACTACTTTCCCCTGTTTCGCAATACGTATCATACGTCGGACTGTCAACATTACGATATCCGACAACATACCATTTTATTGTTTGGCCGGAAGTCGCAATGGTATCCAGATCAATTGACCATCTATAGGCTTGGCTGGCATAGGGGGACATCGGGTCTGACATATAATGCGACTTTGACATTTGGGCAACGCTCCACGTACTAGCTGTTCCTACCTTATACCATAATTCAACTTTCGAATGCTCTTGTAAGTGGCCGTCGTTCCAAGTGTACGAGGAGATAAACAATTCATGTGACGAAGTATTGTAATACGGTTTAGCAATTGTATCCAAATCCATCCCGTAGTTCCAGTTGCTAATTGATACATAACGCGGTCCCAGCGTTTCATAATCAACAGTGGATGCGTCAATTTTATTATTTGTTATTCCAAAATGTAAATGCACCGCATAGCCACCATTGTTGGCTGTGCTGGCTATTGTACCAATTTGATCGTCCACTGCAAGCGCATCATTCACGGCCAAGGTAGAAAGAGGAGTTAAATGGAGGAAACTGGCATGTTGATTGGTGAAAATAAGCACTGAAAACTTCCATGTTTGTTTTGCGCTGACCGTCCCGCTATAAATAGTATAGACGGGAGTGTTAACACTCATGGCTAGGTCCGTTCCTTGGTGGGGACGAGAACCGATCGATCGCGGGGAGTTGTTTTTGGAATTAACGGCAGGGTAAATACTGGTAGTTGCGGATGTCGAAGATCTCGCTGGACTTTTAAGTTGGATCCAAGATAAGTCCCATTCCGCTTTCGAATCAATATAACCACTATTATAAGAGAACGAGTTGGCTGTTGCGGTGCCATTTACGCTCAAAAATAATAGGAATACGAGAGAATAAACAATTGCCCTATTTCTTTGCTTCATTTATTTTACCTCCTCATCATTAGTGTTCATAATGACAGAGTTCGAAGATGTTCCATCAGCATTATAAACTGTGACAATGAATTGTTCGTTGTTAATCCATCCTTGGATTTCCGCCAGTTCAGGCTTCTCGCTTGGAATATTAAATAACTTAAGCGATTTGGATTCAAGGTTATACACGATAATTTT
Source organism: Cohnella fermenti (assembly GCF_004801405.1). Classification (GTDB taxonomy): domain Bacteria; phylum Bacillota; class Bacilli; order Paenibacillales; family Paenibacillaceae; genus Cohnella; species Cohnella fermenti. The sequence continues at coordinate 310,975 of NZ_SSOB01000001.1, read as the reverse complement.
TCTTGAAGAGGCTGCCTTCCGATCAACAAATACGGTTCCTAACAATTTTTCCGCATCCGGAGACAATCGGAAGTTGAAGGTAAGGCGACTGGCTTGATCTACCGCTAATTCAAATTGCTTAGTGGCACGCAGGTCCTTAAAGTAGACCGTGGCATTATTAGGATGACTGAATGCAAGAATTTTATTGTCAAGCGATTGATATTGTTCCGCATTGGATACAATATCTTCAACCTGCTCGGTATCTAAATTATAGGATTTGATATTATTAGTCGAATTATCTAAGAAGTATAATGATCTCCCTTTCCAGAATAGTGAACGGGAGTTTTTAATCAATAAGGATTCTTCTCCCGACTTTAGATTAATGGTCCAGATATCATCAAAGTTATCTCCGTTTTGAATAGCACGGCGGTTGCTCATATAGGAAACGATTTGGTTGTCTTCACTAATTAACGGCGAGTAGGCCCACTGGAGCGCAACATCAGCGTGAGGAGCGTTGTTTATATCCGTTTTATCAAACTCTCCGACGCTGTCCTTGGATATTTTGGTTATTCGGGATGATGAGGGATTAAGTAAATAGATATTGCCTGATTCACTCGAAAAGGCATAAAGACCAAAATTGCTTGAATTAATCAATTCAGGATTGGGAACCCCCTTCTCGGTTGCAAATAAAACGGTATCTCCTACCTCCATTTTATTTAAAGTGAGACTGCCTTCTTCATAAGGAAGTGTAAGCGACTCCGAATACGCTTGTGCTATTTCGCCATTATCATTGACTTTAGCTAGAACGCTAGCTTTCAGGTAGTTTTTTATTTTGTTTGGATCCTCGATAAGCTCACTTACGTCCAGAGCATTACCAGCGATTTCCTGGAGTTCTTGCTGGGATATCTCGGGAACAAGAACAGGCTCGCCATTTACATTAATCACCTTATAGTTGTCATCACTCACCTTAAATAGGGAGTAATTTGCCGATATGACTCCACCACCCATTATAGCCAAAGCGACTGCCGTACTAATGGCGAGTTTCCGATATTTCATTTTTTTGACCTCCTCGTTTTTACTTTAGCACTCTTGTGTTGCCGTTAGATCAAAATTAATGCAGTGAAGTTGCTTATCGATGTTGGCCAACATCATGTAACAATTGTCCCAAAAAAAACATTTATTAGAAATAGTGCATTTATCCCATTAAAAATACATTTTACATCCATTTTCGACATTTCGCCCCATTCTACTGTTGAACGATTCCATTCAACCGAAAGATGCTGAATGCCACACTCAAAGTAATCCGTTCTGGAGCGCAGTGGCGTGACTTGCCGGACTATTACGGTTCCTGAAACAGAGTCCATACTCCCTTCCGCCACTGGGAAAAGGCGGCAGCGGTTGCGGCGATTGTGTTGGTTGCGGTAGGGGGGGCGGTTGCGACGATTACGGTGGTTTCGGTGGTTGCAACAACTTCATCTACTTCGTCGGCGGCTTCCTCCCTTGCTCCGATATGACAAAAAAAAGCTCCCTCATCCGACATTGCGATGAAGGAGCTTGCTTGGGAGCATATGGGCTTATCCGACGGCATGTCCGACATCGACCAGCCCGGTTGATCCGCAGCCCCCTTCCGGCGGCAAGCGGCGCTCCTTGCCCTTGCCGAGCTGGCCAGCCGCCCTACGTCCAGCCCCAGAAGAAGCCGTCCCGGTCCCAGGCGACCCGGCCCCGGTGCAGCTTGCGGAACGCCTTCTTCACTTCCTTCTCGAGGGAGGCGTTGCCCGCTTCGTTCACGAACACGAATTGCTCTCCGAAGTTGGCCTTCACGTATGCGATCGCCTCCTCCTGCCGGAGCATTCCCCGTTCGCGAATCTCGTTCACCATCCACTCCGCTACCTGCTGCGCGGTCGTCTCCATGCCCCGATTCCTCCTTGCGGCCTCACGCCCGGGCGAAGCCTTCTTCCTCCAGGTACTGCACCGCTTCCTGGTACGTCTCGAACACGCCGTCGAGGTTCAGCCCCGCGTACACGTACCACATGCCGCCCAGCCCCTCTTCCTCGTCCTCGAGCTTCAGCTCCAGCGTCATCTTCTCGGCGTTGACCCAGCGCTCTTCCGTGGACGGCGCCTTCGCTCCGACCGCCGCCGCTCCGCCCTGCGTCAAGGACGCGATCGCCTTCGCGATGATCTCGCGGAGCTCCTCCGCTCCGAAGTCCCGGATGCTGACCATGCCCTTCTCGTCGGCAGCATCGTCATATTCCCGCAGTCTCCCCGCGTACACATACCCGTTGCCGTTCGGATGAAGCCGGTACACCACGGTTTTTTTCTCAAATGCGCTTCCTTCATAATGGTAATTCACGCGTCCCATCGACACGTCCCTGCGCTCGAGCTCCGCGAACGAATTCGCAATGGCGAGCTTCTCCTCGAAACTTAGCATGCCAGTCCTCCAATATCCGATTGGTCGTTGCCGTCATTATAACACAAAGAGAACGGGCAACCGTCAGGCTGTCCGCTCTCTTCGTCAAAAATCTTATTCGAACGACTTCAGGGGAATAACGAATTCCTGAATGCCGTAGGCGTATGGGAGGTATTCGTATTGGCCGAATGCGATGACGAGGCCGTTGTGGTTCAAGTAGAAGTCGCGGTCCGGCTCGATCGTCTCGAACGGAGTCAGCATGCCGTCTTCGAGGTCCCTTGCCTTCAGTTGCGCCTTGATCGCCTTGTTGATGATCGACACGTAGTCCGCGTTCTGCTTGGCCGCATCCTTGAGGGTGAGCAGGCTGCCGGTCGCCAGATCGAACGTGTAGGGGACCCGCACCGTGCCGCCATGAGCCCCGCCCATGTAGATGTAATAATCCACGTAGAGGCTGAGCAGTCCTTGCTCGTTATAGGTTACCGTATAGGTTCCGTCGAACTCGGTCGCCCACTCGCCGGTGTCGCTTGCCGCTTCAAGCAACTGCTGCTTGCCCTCCGCCGCCTGGGTCTCGGCTTCTTGCTTCAGATAGTCGTTGATCTTCGCCTGCACGTCCGCATCCTTGAGGCCGGATAGCTGCGGATAGTTCACGACAAGCTCAAGCTTCTTCTTCGCGTCGCTGTATTCGATCTTCTCCGTGCCGATCGCGAAGGCATTCTCCGCAAGCTTCGAGATCTCGATTCCCTTGGTCGAAGTATTATATACGATCTCGTACCCCATACGCTCCAGCAGAAAACGCAGAGGGAGATACGTGGTGTTCTTGTCGACGATAGGCGGAAGTCCGTAGAGGGTCTGATCGTTCAGCGTAATGGCTCCCGACTCGATGCCAAGGACAAGCGTTCTGCCGTTGCCCTCGACCGTGACGGTCTTCTGCGCTTGATTCCAATTCGTCTTGAGCCCGAGCTTATCGCTCAGCATCCGCAAGCCGACGTAGGTCGTATCATACGAATTCAGGACGGAGACGGAAGAAGAAGCTCCGTTAATGACGAACGACTGGTTCAGGATTTTATAAGAGGTGCCGGCCTCCGCCGAGGCCTGTCCCATCGCGCCCACCCAGATGGAGGCCGAGAGAGCCAGAGCCGTCGCGAACGATACCGCCCGTGTAGCCGTACGTTTCTTAGTCGATGATCTGTTGTTATGATTAATGCGCATTGGCATTCATCTCCCTTAATGAGCTGTTTTCCTATTAGACGAAGGACAACGGGATGCGGTTCAACATTTCCCGGAGGCGGACGAAGCTTGTTTCTGTTAAACTGTCCATATAAGAAAGTCCCGAAAGTAGTCCCCAACTCCAACCCCAACTCCGAGGTGTGCCTGTCATGTTCCTGAAGAAGAGCGTCGTCACCAAGAATGGCAAGCCTTATTGCTACTATAAGATCGTCACCTCCTACAAGGACGAGAATGGGCGAAGCAAGCACCGCCTCGTGAAGCACCTCGGGGCCCTCGACGAGGCCGCCGCGGAGGAGGTGCGGAAGTCGCTGCGGGAACAGAAGAAGCTCCGGGCGGCTTATTCCGAGGCGCCCGCGTCCCCCGAGCCGCTTGGTCCGTTGGCGGCGGCCGCGGTTCTCCCGCGCGGCATTCAGCGGCTGGTCTATTCTCCCTTTACCCAGAAGGAGTGGAACGTAGCGGATTCCGACCTGCTTATTCTTGCGCGGGAAGGCGAAGGCGAGCTCTACCTGCTCGGCCGCAAGTTCTCGCTGAACCGGGAGACCGCCCTCTTCTGCCCGCCCGGAGTCGGCATGCACATCTTCAACACGGGCGACCGGAAGCTGATCGTCGACCGCGTCTCCTTCGACGCGATCGAGCCCGCCGCGCCGCACTCCGGCGAGGAGATCGCCTACCGGCGCCGCCCCGCCGGCTGGGCCGACGCCGGGGAGATCCGGCTGTCCTCCCCTTATCATTCGCTCCATCTCGCCCAGGAGCTGTTCGAAGAGATGACGGACCGCGGAACGAAGTCGCTCCTGCGGTTCCAGTCCTTGCTCTGCGAGCTTCTGCACTCGCTCACCTCCGCCCGTCCCCCGAGCGAGGAGGATCGGCTGCTGCCCGCAATCGAGCGGGCAGTCGCTTATATCGACGACAACTACAGCGAAGACGTGACGCGGGAGCAGCTCGCTTCCATGGCCGGGATCAGTCCGGAGCACTTCTCCCGGTTGTTCAAGGACAAGACGGGAACGAGCTTCGTCAAGTACCTGTTGCGGCTGCGGCTGACGAGAGCCCAGGAGCTGCTGCAGACATCGGGGCTCGGCGTCAAGGATATCGCCCAGAGCGTCGGCCTGAAGAACGAGTTCTACTTCAGCCGCAAGTTCAAGGAGAAGGTCGGCGTCCCGCCGGCAGCCTACGCCGCCAAGCCGAAGGTGTACGCAAGCTTCCAGCATCAGTTGACCTCGGTCCTGCTGACGCTCGGCATCGTCCCCAGGCTCGCCATCATCGAGCCGTGGATGGCCGAGCATTACGCCGGGTCCGGGCTCGATCTCTCGGGCATGGAGCGGATCGCCGGCTGGAACGAAGGAACGGAAGCGAGAATCGCCGGGCTGGCTCCCGACCTTATCGCTTGCAGTTCGATCTTCGAGCCGTTGCCGCTGCTGAAGAGAATAGCTCCGGTGCTGCCCGTCTCGCTGGAGGACCTGGGCTGGCGCGAGCAGTTCCTGCTCATCGCCGACATTGCAGGGCGGAGAAGCCGCGCCGAGCGCTGGTTGGCCGAATTCGACGAGAGTACGGCGAACGCGCGGGAACGATTGCGAACGCTTCTGGACCCGGGCGACACGGTCGCCATCTACAAGCTCGTCTCCGGCAAAATCTACGTCTACGGCGATCTGAGGAGCATGAGCGGGCCGCTGATGTACCAATGGCTGCGCCTCTCCCCTCCGCCGAAGGTGAAGACGGACATCATCGATCGCCGCCTGCTGAATCGTCTGGTTCCCTTGGAGGAACTGTCGCAATACGATGCGGACCATATTTTCCTGCTGCCGTACAGCTCCCACTGGGTAGACGAGTCCACAACGCTCTATCGGACCCCGGAATGGAGGCAACTGCGTGCGGTTCGCAAGGGACAAGTGTATGAAGCGAATCCCGACGTCTTCTACGGCTTCGATCCGCTCTCTATGTCGCTCCAGTTGGAGGAGACGCTGCGCTGGTTCTCGACCCGTTCATCTCCGGCTCATTCATCGTCGACTCGTTCGCCGGAGCGCCGGTCCCCGTCACATTCGTCATGAAAACTAATCATGTAAGTGCATGGACGATATGCGGCAACGTTGGTACGATGCTTGGGTGAGAATGATTCTTAATTCCATTTAGCCTAGGGGGACCCAGAAACATGCAGTTCGCACGTCTTAGACAGTTTGCACTCATCGCTTGCTTGACCTTGATCGTTGGCCTGCTTGCCGCTTGCGGGAACAACAACAATGGGGGCAGCTCCGCTTCGCCTTCGGCAAGCCCGTCCGCCGCGCCTTCGGAATCCGCTGCTCCTTCGGAATCCGCTGCGGCGGAATCCGGAACCCGCATCGTCACGACCGACAAGGGCGACGTCGAGATTCCGGCCGACCCGCAGCGCGTCGTCGCCGGCTACTTCCACGGAACGCTGCTTGCCCTCGGCATCAAGCCGATCGGCGCCAACAAGGAATGGTGGATGGGCAGCCCTTACCTGACCGAGCAGGAGCAAGGCATCGAGGATGTCGGCGCACCCGTCAATCTGGAACAGGTTGCCGCCCTGCAGCCCGATCTGATCGTCATCGGGGACTTCGACGTCGAGAACTACGACGCGCTGTCGAAGATCGCTCCGACGGTTCACGTCGCTTACTCGCAGTATAAGAACGTGAAGGAAGAGATCAAGCTGTTCGGCGATCTGTTCGGCAAGACCGCCGAAGCCGACGCCTGGCTGGCCGATTACGAGAAGAAGGCCGAAGAAGGCCGCGCGAAGCTGCAAGGCATCGTCGGCGAGAACGATTCGGCCGTCATCGTCAACGTTCGCGGCAAGACCGTCTCCATCCTCGGCGACAACTACGGCCGCGGCGGCTATGCCCTCTACGATGCGCTTAAGCTCAAGATTCCGGAGATCGTGCAGAAGGAAGTCATCGATCCGGGCGCCGGCATCAAGGAGATCTCGCTCGAGGCGCTGCCCGACTTCGCCAGCGCCGATCACGTCTTCATCTGCTTCAACGAAGGCACTTCCCAGGAAGAGATGGACTCCATCCTGAACAGCGCCATCTGGAAGGGCCTCCCGGCCGTCAAGAACAACCAGGCATACGTGCTGGACTACAACACCTTCCTGTACTTCGACCCGGTGTCCGTCGCCGGTCAGATCGACACGCTTGCCGACATGATCGTCGAGCGCAGCAAGGCGTAAGTGGATTAAGGAGGCCGCCCCTGTATGGGACGGCCTCCTACTTGTCGGACATCGCTATCTCCCCCTCAAGCTTCGATATGTTTAAATTTTCATCTGATTGATATATGAATTTTGTAATCTCTCAACTCATAGCAACTTGCAATCCTTCAGAATACTTTCAATTGAATCACCAATTGTGAGAGATGGGTTATCTGCATAATAATGAAACCCTTTGTATTCATGTGGCACTAGACCATTTTGTTTATTTCTCTGCATAATGATTTTAGCTCGTTTAACAGCATCTTTTACGTCGGACAAAGATATCTTCCTAAGTATTCTCTTGAAATCAGACTCACGCTTGTACTGCGCCAGTTCTGTAAATTTCTCATTAAACCCTCTGTTAATGGGGTCTAGGTATTGACGCCTATGGTTGTATGAAGTATTGCAGTCAGCCTTATGAAGAGTAATCCATAACTCAAACGTAAAATTGCTGTAACCCAGGCGATAATCAATTTTCTTCCCTTGCCTAGAAGTCTCTTTTAAAGAATTCAACGTTCCTCTAAATTGAGTTGTATGTTCCGTGTCATTACTTTCATAGTCGCACAAATGTGTCACAATAGTCCTAGATATCATATTTAGCTTTTTGGCATATTTCAATGGATCTTTCTCGATTTTGGATTGAATTGAGACTTTAAAAATAGAGTTAGAATCATCATTGATGAGCTGCTCCAACCATCTTAAGTACCACTCTTCAGTTTCTCCTTCCACTGAATAATAATACTTTTGAATAGGCTTTCTTTGCATAATTACACCTCTTCTCTTTCCTTCAATACATCTTCAAAAATAGAGGTGAAGTCAATATCCGTAATTGCACCGTACCGACCAATGAAATAATTCTTCATATAGTCTCCATGGATGCGAACAGCATTATCTCCTGATGTTCCAAAATCCGATAATGAATAATGGATACTATTATGTGTATTCTCGTCACGCTCTACAAATTTGATTTCATCACGCCTAAAGAGGTTGGCATTAAGAAAGATGGGATTATGTGTATTGAAAATGAGTTGGGCATTCTTCTTATTCAGGTCATTATTATGAAATAGGTTAACAATACTCATCAGAGCCATCGGATGAAGTGCTGATTCAAACTCATCGACAATCAACGTCCCTCCGTTTAGCAGAGCATTGATAATCAACGGAAATATATTAACAAACCGAACAGTCCCATGTGACTCAAATATTTCTGCAGGCAAAGATTGCCGCCCCTCAAAAAGAGAATACAGCCTAGCTTCTGATTCCTCATCATGCACCACATAGCCCAAAGCATTTGAATTTATTCCAAACAACTGAGCTGCTTCATTGGTAGTTTTCTCAACATAAACCGTCTTCTTCTTCGGATCTGAAAACCGTCTGATTAGCTGAACGGCGTCTGCTCTATAGATGGCCATAAATTTGTGTTCCAACCAATTGCTCACGATGCTAACAAGTTTGGAGCTAAACATGGTCTTGAAGCCATTCATAAGAAACAACTCTTCGCCATTTAGATTGCCTCTAGCCAAAGAAATAGCACCATTTGCATTGTTTTCAAACTCATTATTTAAATAAGGCCCAATTACTTTTAGGTCTTCAAAGTTAAGGCCATTCTCCCGTGAAAAAATCATGCGTTCATTTACAAATAACTTCTCGGATAATACCGTTCTCTTATAGTCATCCTCCAAAAACAAGCCTAGATCAAGAACTAGTTGATACTCCAACAAAAGACCGTCTTCAATAAACTTTATGGAAAAATGAACTGGCTCCGCGAGGTGATAGGAGCGATTTGGAATTAACTCCAAACTGTTTACTGCAGCATTGGGTATTGACCTTCTTTCACCGTCACGAATATTTCCGCGTAAAACTATGGACTGAAGAACTTCCATCGCTCCAATGATATTGGATTTACCCGCTGCGTTAGGACCGTAAATGACTGCCGAACAAAGAGCCTTATACTTTTTAGAAGCAATTTTCTCATGCAAAATACTATAGTCAAGACCCTTTTGCTTTGGGGCAGGAATCAGTGAGAATACAAGCTCATCTTTAAAGGATTTATAATTTTTTGTCCTAAATTCCAGAAGCAAATCAAACACCTCCATTTTGCTGAAATACTGCAAAACACAAAATAATTATATGAATGATAATGCCCAAAAGTCAATTCTTCTATTCCGTTTTGAAATAATCGTTCAAAATCCGATAAATTCCGCAGTTCTATGGCAAATTTCTTTGCAATTGACGCAAGCCAGGCAACTACCGTGAGAAGTATTACTACACAATTCGTTAGCCCTTGCACATAACTTCGCCTGCGTCTACAAGCCCGCCGCCGCCTTGATCGCCGCTCGCTGGGTCATGATGAGCTGCCGGAGCGCCTCGGTGCCGAAGGCCCCGGCAGTGAACCCGTTCGCCTGCGGGTAGTACACCATCCGGAACGAGGTGCCGTCCGTCAAGTGGATGCGCAGGAACACGCCCGATTCGTGCTTGGCCTTCTCATACACTGCGTCGAAGCCGACATAAGCCAGCGGCAGCAGCTCGCGAATGAATTCCTCGGACGCCTCCGGACGGAAGTCGCCGATCGGACTGCCGTCGATGCCGCTCTCAAGGCTGACTCTCGCTGTCTTGCCTTCAATGTCGAGGAGATCTCCCATCATCGAGGCATTCGGATTGCGGTTAACCTGGTACACCTTATTCCCAGCTACCACCCGGAACTCCGGCTTGTAGCCCTTCCACTCGTAAACAGCGGTCCCAATGGGCAGGAATGCAGCATCTCCGTTCTTGGTCACGTGATCCGTGCAAGCATGATTGTTAAGCATGTACGTAATGACGCCTACCTGCTCCCCAAGCTGATCCGCATCGACAGGGACCGTTCCTTCGTCATTGTAATGATAGGTAATGCCGTTAATCATCAGGAAGTCGACCCACTCCAGAATGGCCTTGCAGGAGCCTTCTCCTATCGACGACCCAGGCCTATTAGGACCCGAAGTACCGAATGCGATCGTCAGTACAAGCAGCGCCATGACGAATGCGATCCGAATCCGGCGGTTATTCCCTCTCATGATTCATCCCCCCGCCGTTATAGACGCGCCTGCTCCCTGGAAGGTTCCCCCTTCTGAGGAAAATAGAAAAATCCGGAAACCAACCGGTTCCGGACCCTTCTCACGCTACTATGAGTAAACCCGAACCTCCAACAGCTCCGCGATGACCGACCAGAGCTCGTCGCGAATGCGCACATTGTCGCGAACCGTATCGAGCTCGCCGCCCCACTCGATCCACCAATTCGGATTGAATCGTCTCGCTTCGCATGTGGTCCCTCCCCTTCGCTCTCACCCTTTAACAGCGGAATTGGTCAAGCCTTGGATGATGAAGCGCTGGCCGATAATGAACACAAGAATCATCGGAACGATGCCCGCCGAAGCGGCCGCCATCATGCCGTTGTAGTCGATCATGTTCTCGAGAATGAAGTTCTGCAGGCCGAGCGGCACCGTGTACAGCTTCTCATCAATCAGGAAAACAAGCGCGTTCTCGTAGTCGTTCCACTGCCAGGAGAAATCGATGATCGCGAGCGTTGCCAGCGCCGGCTTCGCCAGGGGCAGAATGAGCCGCAGGAAGATGCGGAAGTGGCCCGCTCCGTCGATGAACGCCGATTCGGAGATCTCGTGCGGGACCGACAGGAAGAACTGCCGGATCATGAACACGCCGAAGATCGTGAAGAAGCCGGGCAGGATAAGCGCCCAATGCGTGTTGTAGATGCCCGCCCATTCGAACATGATGAACTTCGGCACGAACAGCACCTGCGGCGGGATCATCATCATCGACAGGTAGACCATGAAGAGAGCGTTGCGCCCCTTGAATTCGATCCGTGAGAACCCGTACGCGGCGAAGGCCGAGATGAACGTCGCTCCCACCGTGCCGATAATGGCGATCTTAAGCGAGTTGAGGTAGTACGTTCCGAAGCTCTTCGTGCCGCTCCACACCTTGATGTGGTGGTCCCAGGTCGGGTGCGCGGGAAGCCACTTGATCGGATATTCGAACACCTCGGTCGGCGTCTTGAGCGACGTTGTCAGCATCCAGATGAAGGGGATAATCATAATTATGGCGCCTAAAAGCATGACCACCGTCAGCAGCAAACGCATAGGCACGTCCCCGTTCATTCGTCGTTTAAGCTCCATGCAGGGTTCCTCCTTCCTCGTTGTCGGTTTTTAGTAGTGAACCCATTTTTTCTGCCCGATCCATTGCACCGCCGTGATCAGCAGGATGATGACGAACAGCGCCCAGGAGATCGTCGAGGCGTAACCCATGTCATAGTAGCGGAAAGCATTCTGGTAAACGTACAGGGACAGGATGGTCGTGCTGTTGCCCGGCCCGCCCTGGGTGATCGCCTGGATGATGCCGAACGTCTTGATCGACATGATCAGGCCGGTGACGAGCAGCAGGAACGTCGTCGGGCTGACGAGCGGCCAGATGATCTTGCGCAGCACCTGGCTCTTGCGGGCGCCGTCGATCTTCGCCGCTTCCATCAATTCGGGGGATACCTCCTGAAGGGCCGCCAGGTAAATGATCATGTTGTAGCCGAGCATGAACCACACCCAGATGATGTCGATCGCGTACATCGAGGACGTCGTCGTCGACAGCCAGCCCGGCGGGTGGTCGATGCCGATGCTGCGGAGCAGGCCGTTGATCGGCCCCTGCTTCGGCTGGAACAGCAGCATCCAGACGAAGGCGACCGCGACGCCGCTCGTGATGTAGGGCATGAAGTAGAGGCCTCGAAGCAGCTTCTTCAGATAGAGCTTCTCGTTCAGAACAACCGCGACGAGGAAGCCGAGCCCGACCGAGACGGGAACGGCAAGCAGGAAAATAATCGTGTTCTTCAGCGACTTGTAGAACAGGTCGTCGTGCAGCAGCCGGTTGATGTTATCGAGACCCGTGAAGTCTACGTTCGGGCTCATGAACTTGTAATTCGTGAACATCAGGTAGAACGAATACGCCGCCGGGATCAAGAAGAAGACCAGAATGCCGAGCATGCTCGGTCCGATGAACACGTAGCCCAGCAGCCGCTGTCTCCTCATCCAATTGGTTCTCATTAGTGTCGTCATCCTCGCTTCTGCTTGGGATTGGATACGTCAAGTCTACCAAGCGCGGCGCGTCCCCATAAGGAACAAAACCATCGGATTCATGCGACAAATCCATGTAAAAAAAGCCGCCGGATCGGCAGCCTGAGGGCGGAATGCATCAAATCGTTCTATTCCCAATCGCGATAAAGTTCGGTGATAGCCTCCCGATGCTCCAGGAAACGGACGAATAAGAGATCGTGATCATAGGTAGGGCTTGCTGAATGCTTGAAAAACCGACAAAAACCGCATAACAACAAGGATTTTGAGGCCCATTTGTCGAAATCATATGCAAAGGAAATGCTCGAAAGCAGCCCAAAACCCTTGCAGATGGAGTGACGAAAATGTTCAAGCCGACCGCACACCTCGAAAACCAATTGCTCCTGCCCGGCGATTTCTTTCTGCCCTTCGGCGGCAGGCTGGGCGAAGAGAATCGCTGGGTCCGGTTGGCGCGATTGGTGCCGTGGGCGGAGCGGAGCAGAAGTATGGTTCCTTTTTCAAAAACACCTTTCGTGGCCAACAAACGATTAGCCTGCGAACAGGGCTCTGCGCGCTCCTCATTCAGGAGCGTATGCAACTGACGGACCGGGAGACGCTGGAGTCGATCAGCGAAAATCCCTACATGCAATACTTCATCGGTCTGTCCGGCTTCACGATGAAGCCGCCGTTTCATCATTCAATGATGACGCATTTCCGTAAGCGTCTGACAGACGTGCTGGCCGAGATGAACGAGATCGTCGCCATCGAAGGCGCGAAAGAAACGAAAGACGATGACGACGATAGTCTCGGCACAAGCGGCGGCGGGGAACGCAAGCGAAGGGCGTCTCGTCCAACGACGGAAACATCCGAGATCGGGCAACAAGTGCTGTTCGAAGACACGTCGATGGAATCGACCGCCGTGTCTGAAGCGCCGGAGCAACCGAATCAAAGAGCGATGCTGGCGGACGCCACCTGCGCGCCGGCGGATGTGGCGTATCCGACCGATCTGAATCTGTTGAACGAAGCGCGGGAGAAGCTCGAAGCGATCATCAATACGTTGCATGAACCGGTGGTCGGACAAAAGGCAAAACCGCGCACCTACCGGGAGAAAGCGCGAAAGCAGGTTCTGGCGGTATCCAAGCAGCGCCGGCCGGGGCCGAAGGTGATCTGCAAAGCGATCCGCCGTCAACTGGGGTTTGTGGGACGGAATCTCGCGATCATCGCCGAGCAAGTGAAGACGCAGCCGCTCACGCGGCTGACTCGCAAAGCGTATCGCGATCTGCTGGTGATTCACTGTACCGTCAGCAGCTTCACATGTACCAGACACGCTCGCACCAGATCGATGACCGGATCGTGAGCATCCATCATCCGCATGTAAGGCTGATCGTACGCGGGAAAGCGAAGGCGCGGGTAGAGTTCGGCGCGAAGCTCGCCGTCAGCATGACGAAGGGCTACGCGTTCATGGAACGAGCGTCCTGGAACAATTTCAACGAGAGTACCACGTTCATCGTATCCGGCCGTCGTGCAGGCGGATCAAATCTATCGCACACGCGAGAACCGGAACTTCTGCAAGCAGCATGGCATTCGGCTCAGCGGTCCAGCTTTAGGACGGCCGCGGAAGGCCAGTTCGACGAACGGGCAACGGAACCAGGACAAACGGGATGCCGGCGAACGCAACGCCATCGAAGGTAAATTTGGAGAAGGCAAGCGCAATATGGGCTTGGCCGTTCGCTTCTCGCGCAGACGAGTCTGTCCGCCATCACGCTGCAACTGCTGGTGATGAACCTGGAACGCAGGCTGCGCGTTCTTTTGGGCTTCCTATTTTCCGTCCTGCTCCGCCGTCGCCTCAGCCTGTATTTCGGGTAAAGTATCGTTCAGCAAACCCTATTTACAAGCCCAATCCCTGATTGCCTTTAAAGACTACAACGACATACTCTCAAGATGTTTTTGCTCTGCGAAAGTTGAGGTAGTGACCAGTAAATGTGGAAATTTGTAATCTGAATTGTTGAAATTTAATATAACATGGTATAGTTTGAAAGAATAGAAAGTTTAACAAGAGACAATTGCTGAAATAAGGATGGTAGTGATGGACTTAACGATAGTAACAAACAATAATGTAATTGATTTGTGGGATCAAATAATAATTTCTGCTACTGGGAAAGCGGAACGATCTGTTATTCAACAAATCGAAAAGGAACAAGAACATCTAATCACATGTCCTAAACAATTGGGCGCATCTTCTTGGTTTGTTATTGAATGTTATAAGTTACCGAATAACGTATATGCTGTCCGATTTGAAGAAGGTCATATTTTCAATTATTTAATAATAATTCATAATGTTTTGGAAAATAAATTTTATAAGCTTGTAGAATCAGGAACTGAAACAGAGTAACATAACTAATCCTACTTACATATAGAATTAATTTTGAATCTAATACGCTAGGGATAATAAGGTGATATCTTATATGTTTGTAAAGTTAATTACATTGATTGCATTGTTTTTTTATAAGGAGCAATGGGAAATCCTTTATATAAGGGCTCGAAGAAAGTATTCAAAAAATCTCGATGGGAACAAACGAATGTTTCCATATTTATTAATTGAAACCCTAATCATTGCTGAGGACAAGCGTTTTTACAAGCATTATGGATTTGATCCTATCGCAATTGTTCGAGCGCTACAGAGGATAATATTTTACAAAAAATTAGAAGGTGCAAGCACAATAACTCAGCAGTTGGTCAGGACCTTATTAAACGATAAAGAAATCACTATAAAAAGGAAGGTGAGAGAGATTTTCCTGTCTGTGCTTCTGGAAGTTAAACTTTCAAAGACAATAATCTCTGAACTTTATTTATATGAAGCTTATTTCGGTTGGAAAATGAATGGAATTCAAGAGGCATGTTTAAGAAAAAACTATAACATTTGGGATTTAAATTTAGAGCAATCCATAGCACTAATTGCTAGATTAAAATATCCAGAACCCAGATTTTTATCTGACGAGCAGGAGAAGAAAATAAATCAAAGAGAGAGCTATTTAATTCGTCAATTGAAAACATGGAAGGAGAGCAACCATGGTTAAACCATTTGAATTGTCCGAACAAATTTCCACTATACATGGTCAATATTTAAGCCCAGATACACTTTTACATTCGTTATTAAACAGCACTGATAGTGAGAAAAAATCAATAGTACGATTATGGATCACAGAAGGAATTCCATATGTCTTTCGAAACAACCCAATGATATATGAACAAGTACGGACTTGGCTATCAGCACAACTTGGCATCAATGAGAAGGAAATTACAATCATCGGTAGCGCAAGAACAGGATATTCGCTTTCTTCATTTCCAAACTACGGAGCAGAATATAACAGTGGCTCCGATCTAGATTTCTCGATAATATCTATGGATCTGTTTGAAAAGTTGACAGGAGACTTTAATTGTTGGATTTCAGATTATTCTAATGACAAGGTAAATCCAAAAAATGATGAGGAAGAAAAATATTGGAAACTTAATAAGAATGGAGTGCCCAATCAAATTAAAAGGGGATTTATCGACCATAATAAGATCCCTTATAAGAATACCTATCCAACAGCTCAGAATCTAGGTCAGACAATGTATCTATTAAATGAAAGAATAAGACTGACTAAAAATGCTCCGTTCACTAAGAAGGCATCAATCAGAATATATAAAAACTGGGATTCATTCATAAGACAATTGATGATAAACATTGAATTCATGCTGCAGTCTGTCAATAGAGACACGATTCACTCAGAGAAATACCTATCAGAAGTAGGTGTAAGTAACTCAACTTTCGCAGAGCAAAAACATCTTGAGAGCATGTCGTTGTAGTCTTTAAAGGCAATCAGTGATTAGGCTTGTAAATAGAAAAACACCACTTCGTTTGCTAAAGTGAGAATGTCGAGCAATCACTTCAACCGAAGAAGTGTCTATCCTAATGATAGCCCAACCATCCGAATTGAATCAACTGCCTAACGAACTAAAGCCAGTATTCCAAGAATTGAAAGTCATGCAGCATCTGCAACAAGCTGGATTTCGTAAACGCTTTGGCTTTAGCTGCGCCCGGCTATTCAAACTTGTCTTCGTATTATTGTTCCATCGGAAAAACTGGTTTTGCCTGCTTGAGAGCAGCAAAGACGATTCCATGCCCGGCAAAGATGCGGTTCATCGCTTTCTCAATCATGCCGGCTTTGCATGGCGCCGTTTTCTGACTTCGCTTAGCGCGACTACCGTGAAGAAGGTAGATGCGCTGACGTCCGCGGATCGGGATGTCGTCTTCATCATCGACGATTAAATGTTTGAACGTAATTGCAGCAAAGCCGTTGAGTTGCTCGCCAGGTTCAAAGATCATGCTACAGGTACGTATTACAAAGGATTCCGAATGCTGACGATAGGGTGGTCGGATGGCCATACATTCTTGCCCGTAGACTTTGTGCTGCTAAGCTCTTGCAAGTCGGCAAACGGCATGAGCGAATCCATCGACAAATAGGGCGGACATGTTCGCCGCCCTGTCAGCTAACCGCTTGCATTCCATAATTGCTTGGCGGAACTTCCCGCTCCCTACTTCGCGTTCTGCTTCAAATAATCGTTGTGGCGAGCGACCATCGCCTTCAGCGTGTCTTCGAGCGACTGCGCGCCGAGGAAGTACTTCTCGTACTCCTGCGAACGAAGGTCCACGACCTCCTGCGGCACGGAGCGGACGAACTTCGGCGTCGTATCCTCGAACGTCACGTACATGAGCGAATCCCTGTCGTACGTCTCCGGCTTCGAGCCGAGCATGCTCGCAAGCGCGGCGTCGCGGTCGGCGTCCTTGGAGGCCGGGATGCGCCCGCCTTCCGCCATCGGAGCCATGCCGCCGTCCGCGTACCACTTCAGGAATTCCCACGCCGCAGCCGTGTTCTTGGACTTCGCGTTGACGGAGATGAAGTCGCCGAGGCCGCCGCGGGTGATGTAGTCGCCCGCGCTGTCCATCAAGCGCGGCACCGGCGCGAACGCGATCTTGAAGTCGCGGGGGTAATCCGTGAAGTTGTTCGCGCTGCGCAGCAGCCACGCGCCGATGTTCAGCATCGGCACCTCGCCGCTGAGGAACATCTGCTCGACCGGCATCTTGCTCGTGAGCTGCTCGCCGAGCGGCGGGGTTGTCTTGTCGTCGTACATCATCGCGTTCAGCGTCTCGAGCCACTTGCTGACGAGCGGGTCGTCGAGGTTGGACGTGCCGTCCGCCTTCGTGTAGCCGTCCTTCGTCAGCGCGGAATCGAGCGGGTCGGCGTAAGGCTCCGTGTTCTGAATGAAGCCGTAGCCGTCTCCCTGCTTCAGCGCCTTCGCGTAGTCGCGAAGCTGGTCCCATGTCCACTCCTTCGGAACGTCCAGACCGGCCGCATCCAGCGCATCCTTGTTCAGCGCGACGAAGTACGAGCTCATCGTCGTCGGCATGCCGTAGTACTTGCCGTCAATCTTCCAATTGGCGGCGTCCGCGCCCATTTTCTCATCGATGTTGTAGTCCCCGTATGCGCCCAGATCCGCCATGAAGCCGGATTCCATGCGTTTCTGCGCCTGGCTCATCGTGTAGCTCACGTAGATGTCGACGTCCTGCCCCGTCATGAGCGCCGTGTCCAGCTTCAGGTTGCCTTCGTCGTCGTTGACGTACCGCACGTACTCGACCTGAATGTCCGGATGCTCCTTGTTCCAGTTGTCGACGACCGCTTGCGGACCGGATTCCGCCGGCACGCCGCCCCACATCTTCAGCTTGACGACTTCGCCGGACTTCGCCGGGGCGGAAGCCGAGGCGGTCGAGGATGCACCTGAAGATGAAGACGCTTCCACATTCGCGCCGCCGTTGCCGCCGTTATTGTTATTGCCGCCGCATCCCGCGAGGACGCTTGACGCAAGAACGATTGCCGACATTCCCATGGCCAATCTTGTCTTTGTCACGAGTAATGACCTCCCTGATCGAACTTGGATTGTGGTGGTGCAGCTCAAGCATAGCAAGGCGGGAGGCCGTGCCGGAAGGAACAGAATCATGCGGAATATGGAACAGAACTGTGCAATTGCGCACCCGGCGACGCCCATCCTCAGCGAATAATCGTTCTATCAAGCTGACGGCGCTCCGCCCTATCTCGTCAGGCGGTACTGGCTCGGCGTCGTGCCCGTCATCCGCTTAAAAATCTTAATAAAATAATTGTCGTTCATAAACCCGACGTTCTGGCCGATCCGGTTCACCGGCAGCTCCGTGTGCTTCAGATACTCGATCGCCTTCTCCACCCTCACCCGGTGCAGGTAATGGATCAGCGTTTCCCCCGTCTTCTTCTTGAACAGGGCGCTGACGTAGTTCTCCCCCATCATGACGTACCGCGCGAGCGACTTCAGCGTGATGTCCCGGTCGTAGTTTTGTTCTATATAGTGGATGATTTTGTTCACTTCGGGATGGGTGATTCTGTCCTGCAGCGATGCGGCGGCGCCCCCGGGCGCGGAAGCGGAACGGGAGTCGGAGCCGGTGGAATAACCCGAGCCGGCCGCGGCGCTCTTCAGCTCCGCGTCAATCTTCCCGAGCGTCTCCCGCAGGTCCTTCACGCTCATCGACAGCTTGAGGATGTAGTTGGACGCGCCGAACTCCATCGCCTGCCGCATCGACTCGAAGTCT
Source organism: Cohnella fermenti (assembly GCF_004801405.1). GTDB lineage: Bacteria > Bacillota > Bacilli > Paenibacillales > Paenibacillaceae > Cohnella > Cohnella fermenti. The sequence goes on along the minus strand of NZ_SSOB01000001.1, from coordinate 292,433 downwards.
CCCATGCAGGTGAGCATGACGAACTTCGACGCGATGCCCGCCTTCCTCGTCTCCTTCAGCAAGGCGAGCCCGTCCATCTGCGGCATGACGATGTCGCACAGCACGAGGTCGGGCGGGTCGCGCTTGATCATCCCGAGCGCCTCTTCGCCGTTGCTCGCCTCCCCCGTCAGGGTGAAGCCCATGTCCTCCCAACGAATACTCTCGCGAACCGACTCCCGCACGAACGTCTCATCCTCCACAAGCAGAACTTTCCACATGCTGAAGCCCCCTTTTGCCCCCGTTGGAAAATAATCAAGAGATGTTCTCGCGGTTCCCCTCATAAGGCTCGGACAGGAGCAACGGCAGCACCATGCGGGACAGCGTGCCTTGCTCCAGGGAGACGATCTCCAGCTCTCCCTTGTCCTTGAACAGCAGGCGAAGCCGCTCGCGGACGTTCGACAGCCCGATGCCCGGCCGCTTGCGCCCTTGCTGGGCTTGCCTCGACCGCTCGATGCCGACGCCGTTGTCCTCGACCTCCAGCACAAGCTGCTCCTTCCGCTCCTCTCCAAGCGTAACGCGAATGCGGATGCGGCCTCCTTCGGCCATGTTGCCGATGCCGTGGCGGATGGCGTTGTCGACGAGCGGCTGCAGGCTCAGCTTCGGAACGAGCGCGTACAGGGCGCTCTCGTCATAGCTGAATTCCACCGCGAACCGGTTGCCGTAGCGCGTCTGCTGGATGTAGACGAACGCCTTCGTCAGCTCGATCTCTTCGTGAAGATGAATGAGGTCCACGTCCGAGTTGAGGCTCGTCTCGAGCAGCTTGCCCAGCGACAGGCAGATCTCCACGATCTCTTCGTTGTTGCCCCTCATGCCGATCCACTTCATCGTATTGAGCGTGTTCAGCAGGAAGTGGGGATTCATCTGGGCGAGCAGCATCTGGAAGTGAACGGCGTCCTTCTGCCGCTCCTCGGCCTTCAAGCGCTGGATCAGCCCGTTCATGTCCACCATCATCGCGTTGAACGTCCTCGTCAGTTCCAGAATCTCGCCCTTGTACTTCTTCTCCGGCAGGCGGATGCGCAGATCCTTGCGGACCGCTTCCTTCATCTTCCTCATCATGTGCGCGAGCGGACGGGTGAACGCATGGGCGATCATGAACGCAACGACGATGAAGGCGGCCGTAATTCCATAGAAGGTGGCAAAATACTGCTTCTTAAGCGTCTCAATCTCATTAAACAGAATGCTGAGCGGAATGCTGTTGACCATGTACCAATCGAGCGACGAGAGGTAGCTGTAGTTCACGAGCTCCTTGCGCTCCTTGTCGATCCAGTAGCCGTTCTGCGCGGAAGCGGACACCTGGGCGATCGCTTGGGCGGACAGCTCGGCATCGGCATCGGAGCGGGCGATCCGCTCTCCCTTGCTCGTCAGGATGAAGTAAGCCTGCTCGCTGACCGACTTCTGCAGGTTGGACTGGAACCAGAACGAGAAGTCGATGCTGACGCGGGCAAGGCCGTAGGGACGGTTGCGGTTGTCGCGAAGCTCCGAGTAGAGGGACAGCAGCGTCGGGCTCTTCGTGATGTCGCGGGACACGTAGTTCTCGTCGTCGGTCACCCAGACGTAGGAGGAGCCGGTCTCCTTCAGCTCCGCGAAGCGCGGGTTCGCCAGAATCCGGTCGTAATCGAGCCGCACCCTCGGCTGGTAGGACGTATAGACGTTCCCGCCGAGGTCGAGCAGCGTGTAATAGACGGAAGGATTATAGAGGAAGAAGCTGTTGTTCAGCCCCTTGAACTTGTCCTCGATCAGCTCTTTGTTCGCCAGCACGGTGTTGTTCTCCGGGCTCTGGAGGATCGAGCGCACGTCGGAGTCCTGCTCGAGGAAGATCAGTGTTTTGAACGCGATGCTGAGCTGGTCGTCCAGGGAACGGTGCAGGTTGTCGAGCTGCTCGTGGCTCTGCTCGCTGATCTTCTTCTGCACGAGGGATTCGATCTTCTGGTAATTGTAGAGGTTAAGCACGCTGAAGGGAATCAGAATGATCAGCGCGAACACGGCGAAGATCCGGTACTTGAGCGTATGGGGCACCAGGTGCGACAGGACGTTCCGCATCGTTCTCGCATCTCCTTCGGCATTCGGCGTTCGGCCTGGAATGCTCCCATTATAGCATCCCGGTTGCGCGGGGAAGTCGAATGGCCGTATTTGCATCAAAATGTAGAGCTTGGAGGAGGGCGCAGCATCAAATCGTTCTATTGTTCCATATTGTGGGAGTTTGGCGACGATTAAGCGCGTTCATATTTCCACGTGTTAAAGTCTACGCTATAATTTATTTATATTGAGAATAGGAGATTGTTAACCGATGGACATCCATAACCTACGCATCGACCTGATCGACGAAGATACCGACCAGCCGCGTTATCAATTCGACGACGAGGCGCTGCAGGAACTGATGAACAGCATCGGGGAGCTCGGGCTGCTGTCGCCGATCAAGGTGCGCACCTTGCCGAACGGGCGCTACAAGATTATTTACGGGAATCGCCGCTACAAGGCGTGCTCGATGCTCGGCCTGCCGACGGTGCCCTGCATCGTCTCCGCCGTCACCGACGAGACGGAGATCTACCTGGAGCAGATCGCGGAGAACCTGACGCGCGAGGGCTTCTCGCCGATCGAGGAAGCCGAAGCCTTCCACAAAATGCTGAACGATTCAAGGTTCAGTTGTTCGACCAAGTTCCTCTCGGGCAAGCTCGGCAAGCCGGAGAACTACATCAAGAACAAGCTGGAGCTGCTGAAGTTCGGCAGCGCCGTCAAGAAGCTGATCGTCGCCGGCTCCGAGATCCGCAAGGACAGGCTGACCGAGGACCAGGTCCTGCCGCTGAAGGACCTGCCGATGGAGTACCGCGACACGCTTGCGCTCACGTTCGCGCGGGACGAGACTCCGGTTCCGGATATCAAGCGGATTGCGAAGCTTTTCAAGGATGAGAGCGTGTCGGACGGCCTGAAGGGCAAGCTGCTCTACAAGTCGGGCTACGAGCTGCTGGAGACGTGGTCGACGTTCGAGCACAACCGCAAGGAACGCGCGAAGCGGGAGAAGGAGCGCGCCGAGGCGGAGGAAGCGGCCCGGCTGGAAGCCGAGGAGCGGGCTCGGGCGGAGGCGGCGGCTCAGACGGGGAGTGCGGCTCAGGCGGGGAGTGCGGCAGGGCTCGGTGCGGCAGGTGGCGCGGGGCTCGGCTCGGGCGGGCTTGGTGCGGCGGCGAGTGGCGCGGGCGGGTTCGGGGCGGCGGGTGGCTCGGGGCTCGGGGCCGGGATGGCCGGCGGAGCTTACGGCGGGCCAGGCGCGGGCATTGCCAGCGGCTCGCTCGGCGGTGGCGGAGTTGGCGTTGGCGGCGGTGGAGTTGACGGCGGTGCTGGGAGCGGTGGCGGCTGGAATGCTGGGGCGGGCGGCGGTACTGGCGGGAACGGCGGAGTGGGCGGCGGGGCTGGAAGCGACGATGGTGCAGCGGAGGCAGCGGCGGGCGGCGGAATTGGAGCGGTCGCGACCAGACGCGGCGTCTCCCCGGTCGCCGTCGTCGAGCAAGAAATCGCCCGCCTGCTTGCGGCGATCCCGACCGCAGCCGCTCTCGAGGACGGCGCCGATCTGCCGGCCCTGGACAGCCTGCGGTACGATCAGCTCGCGAACCTCGGCGACGACGTCGACCGCCTGCTCGCCGAGTTCGAGCGGCAAGCCGCCGAGTGGCGCAGAATCCGCTCCGCAATCAACACGCGGCTGTCATAGCCTCCCTCGGCTCGCACAGCTTGTGGCTGCCGTGACGGGCCGCGCTGCGAAACTGCCGAGGCGTGAAACGGCGGGGCTGGCCGGGCGGAGTCGAATGGAGCCGAGCTAGTTAGTCATAGTGGGGCGCGAACAGCGGGCGACTGGCGGGGCAATCGCGAGTGGCGTCAGACTGGCCGGGCGGAGTCGAATGGAGTTGAGCTAGTTAGTCGTAGCGGGACGCGAACGGCGGGCGGCTAGCGTGGCAATCGCGAGTGGCGTCAGGCTGGCCGGGCGGAGTCGAATGGAGTCGAGCTAGTTAGTCGTAGCGGGACGCGAACGGCGGGCGGCTAGCGAGGCAATCGCGAGTGGCGTCAGACTGGCCGGACGGATTCGAATGGAGTCGAGCTAGCTAGTCATAGTGAGGCGCGAACAGCGGGCGACTGGCGGGGCAATCGCGAGTGGCGGCGGACTGTCCGGGCAGAGTCGAATGGAGTTGAGCTAGTTACTCGTAGCGTGGCGCGAACAGCGGGCGACTGGCGGGGCAATCGCGAGTGGCGCGGAATTGGTTGTAGCGGAAGGCGGACAACGCCAAGACGCGGGCAAAGGCTCAGCAGAGGGAATCTGCTGGGCCTTTGCTGTTGGCGCAGTTCAACGCGCGGCGAATGGCTGCCAGCACGGAAGGTACCTGCGACGGGATGCGAAAGGCTTGCGAGATGCGGCATAGATGACGCCTATCGCCTCGCGTGGCAATTACGACGCCGAGGTCCCCGTCTCCCTCGCGTCCCCTGGGATTGAATGCTGATTTTTTCAGCATTCAGCACGATGCAGCACCTCCGTGACACTTGAATGCTGATTTTTTCAGCATTCAGCCCGATGCAGACACCTTCGCGCCTCCTGAATGCTGATTTTTCAGCATTCAGCACGATGCAGCATCTCTGCGCCTCCTGAATGCTGATTTTTTCAGCATTCAGCTCGATGTAGCACCTTCGCGCCTCCTGAATGCTGATTTTTTCAGCATTCAGCACGATGCAGCACCTCCGTGACACTTGAATGCTGATTTTTTCAGCATTCAGCACGATGCAGCATCTCTGCGGCTCCTGAATGCTGATTTTTTCAGCATTCAGCTCTACTCAAGGCCCGCGAATGTCGGTTTCTCCGACATTTGGGAGCCCCTCCGCCCATACGACGTAGCGAATGTCGGTTTTTCCGACATTCGGGAGCGCAACGCGCCCATACGACGCGGCAAATGTCGGCTTTTCCGACATTCGGGAGCGAAACGCGCCCATACGACGTGGCGAATGTCGGTTTTTCCGACATTCGGAAGTCCCGCGCGCCCTGCAAGCTGGAGTCTACGCCCGGGCCAGTCGGTCGATGATCTCACGGTAAGCCTGCTTAGGGCGGAGGCCGACGAGCTTGTTCTCCGGCACACCGTCCCGGAAGAAAACAACGGTCGGCATGCTCATGACGCCGAAGCTCGACGCCAGGTCCGGCGACTCGTCGCAGTCGACCTTCGCGAACTTCACCGCGCCCCCGTACTCGTCGGACAGCTCATCCAGCAACGGCAGCAGCACGCGGCACGGCGGGCACCACACGGCCCCGAACTCCACGACCGCGACGTGGTGGGCGACGGGAGCAGCGGCGGCAACCGGAGTCCGAGCGTCACTCGCGAGGCCGGCATTCCCGGCGACTCTTCCGCTCGACTGGTTCGCCACTTTCGCCGCATCCACTTCGCTCACCTGGCTCACCACATTCGCCCCGTTCATCCCGGCCACCTTGTCCTCCCCGCTCACCACATCCGTCCCGTTCACCTGGCCCACCGCATTCGATCCATTCACCTGGCCCACCTTGTCCGCCTCGCTCACCACTTTCGCCACGCTCGCCTCGCCCACCTTGCTCGCCTCGCCCGTCAGCTTGCGCAAATCTTCCACTTCATTCAGCAGAGTTAATGCCATGAATGTTCCCCTCCTTCTGTTCCTCGCGCTGTTCCTCGCGCTGTTCCTCGCGCTGTTCCTCGCACCGTACCTCGAGCCGTTCCTCGCGAATGGACGCGATTCGATCGATCAGGTTGGAGCGGATGGCGCCGAGCTGGGCGATCTGCTCCTCGATCTCGGCCAGCTTCCGCTCGTAGACGGGCATCACCTCCGCGCAGAACGCTTCCTTGCTCTTCATCACGCAGTGAAGGAAGCCTGCGATCTGCTCGGTGCCGAGTCCGAGCGACAGGTACAGGCGGATCGTGTTCACCTGCTCGACCGCCAGCGCGTGGTACTCGCGGTACCCGCTGCCGACCTGGCGCGAAGCCGTGAGCAGCCCCTTCTCTTCGTAATAGCGAAGCGAACGAATGCTCACTCCCGTGGCCTTGGACAGTTCGCCGATTCTCGTATGCGTCACCCCTTCCTCTCCGACAGCCCTACTATACACCCTGACATCAATGGCAGAGTCAAGCGCTGTACCTCGCCTCTCTTCGCCGCCCTAACTTTTTCTGCTGAATGACGCGATTTTCCCACCTATCGGACTTCCTAGAATTCTGCCAATACGTGTTATAATAGGAACACCTTAAAACCAGGAGAAAGCACGAATGGACTCTTCTTACGATTACATGACCGAACAATTGTGGAACAGCATCGTCCAAGCGGCCGCGGAGCAGTACGACGATCTGGCGCTGAAGCGCGGCTTCCAATACTTCAAGCAAGGCAAAGTACAACGAGAATACGCTCCGGGAGAGGGCGCCCAGATCCGCGCGATCGTCCACGGCAACGAGGATTATTCCGTCGAGATCCGGCTCGATGCGCTGCACAAGAGCAGTTGCTCCTGTCCGGTGCCCGGCCCCTGCATGCACATGGCCGCGCTGCTTATCGACATCGCCGACCAGTACAACGCGCCGCTGCACGAGCTCGTGAACGCCCGGTCCATGATGAAGATGAAGAACCGGACCTCCGCCAAGCTGTCCCTCGTCCGCAAGAGCGAGGAGCAGCAGGCGATCGAGCAGGAGGCCCTGCGGATTCCGACGATGACCGTGCAGGAGTGGCAGAATTGGTTCCAGCGCGCGGTTCAGCCGTACGAGAGCATGCACCGCAATCCGCAGTATGCGTCCAGCAGCCTGAGCGCCGTTCTCGACCCGAAGCCCGCGCTGTCTCCCGTGACGGAGATGCTCTACCAGATGCATGCGCGGCTGTTCGTGCTCTCGAAGCTGATGAACCCTTACCGTTCGACCGATCACCACTTCGGCTCTTATCTACCTTATAACACAGATCTCGCGGCATCGGAATTGCAGAAGTCGATCATCGACTACTTCGACCATCCGCTTCCCCTGGACAAGGAGCCGGAGGAGTGGGAACGCGTGAAGCAGTCGCTCGACTGTCTTCGCATCGGAATGCTGAAGGAGAGGCCGAAGGATCGGCTCTGCTTCGGGCCGTGCTATTACGAGCTCTGGGCGAGCTGGATCAGCCCGCATCTGGACGATGACTTCTCCCTGCTTCGGGAGGAGCTCGAACTGCTTGCGCAGGCGCAGGACGACTTGGGCGAGACGCTCCAGCGCACCCCTTGGCTGCTCGCGCGGGCAAGGATGCACTTCTACCTCGGCGAAGACCGGGAGGCGTGGGTGCTGCTGCGGCAAGTGTCCGCCCTGGACGGTTACTTGACGTACGAGCTGCTTTATTACCCGGCCGAGCTGGAGCATCACGAGGAGTGGGAGCGGATGGTCGGCTGGCTGAAGGTCATCGGCCCCCTCCTCGGCAGCCGGACGCAGGGCGTCTTCGACAACTACTTCGGCTTCTGGGAGAGCGCCGCGAAGCAGCTCCCCGAGGCCGAGGAGCAGATGTGGGACATTCTGATCGGCATGCTGCCCGGCACGCGCCGGATGTACGAACAGAAGCTCATCGAGTATGGAAAATGGCAAGAGTGGATGGACTGTCAACTGAGCATGGGAAGCGATCCTCTTGAGTTCCGGGTGAGCGAGCTGCAGCCGATCGAGAAGGAAGCTCCGGAATTGCTGCTGCCCTTCTATCATCAAGCCATTGAGAGATATATTCTGCAGAAGAACCGCCACGGCTACAAGCAGGCGGTGAAGCTGCTCAAGCGCACCTCCAAGCTGTACAAGAGGCTGAAGCGCGAAGAACGCTGGGAGCTGTTCCTCGCCTCCTTCACGTTCCGGCACAGCCGCCTTCGCGCGCTGCAGGAGGAGCTCCGGAGAGGAAAACTGATTCCATGACCAAACTGATGGATACGATACAAGTCAATCTGATGCTGACCGAGTTCGGCGACGCCCTGCTGTTCGCTTCGAGCGACAGCTTCAGCCATGTGCCCGGCCTTGTGCTTAAGCATCGGTTGTTCGCCTGGCATGAGCCGTCGCTGTACGGAACCGAGCTGGCGGTCCAGACCGCCGGAGAGATCGAGATGGTGCTGCTTCCGGCCGAGGAGGTCATTCCGTTCTTCGCCGACCGCAGCCAGGCCGCGAAGCACATCTCCTGGGCGTGGGAGGAGCGCGCGGCGGATCTGATCGAGCTGGCGCCGCTGCTCGCGGAGTGCCTGGAGCGGAAGAAGTTCGCCCCGAGCCTGAAGGCGTTCGGGGGCGGCAAGCTCGAGTGGATCTGGGACGAATCCGCGCTCGAGCTCGAAGAGCAAGCGCTGCTTGCGGATCGGCTTCTCGACCCGGAGTTCCTCAAGGGGATCGTTGCGGTTTTCTCCGCGGCGGTTAACCGGCGGCACTACGGAACGGAAGCGGAAGAAGCCGATCTGCGCCGGGAGTTCCCCGCGCTGTTCGCCGCGAACCGCGCCGCCTCCGCCCAGGGAATGGACTCGGAGGCGTGGCTGCTCTCCATCGGCTGGCGAGCCGACTCGGCTCCGTTCCGCCCCGCGCTCCAGCTCATCGAGCCGTGGGAAGGCAAGACCGCGTGGCGCCTGCGGTTCGTGCTGCAGGATAAGCAGCAGACGGCCTCCGTCTTCCGCGCCAAGCTGGCGGAGACGGGAGAAGCGCTCGGCTCCTGGCCCGAGGCGTGGACGCCGTTCGTCCGCGAGCGCTCGGCCGGCTGGCTCGAGCGCCTGCGGGCGACGCTGCCGCTGCCGCGGGTGTCGGCGCGCGGCGACGACGTGCTGGCCGCCCCGCTCGACGACAAGGCGGCCTGGCAGTTCCTGACGGCCGACAGCAAGAAGCTGCTCGAGGCCGGTTGGGTTGTGCTGCTGCCGGCGTGGTGGGAAGCCGCCAGCCGGAAGAAGCCGCGTCTGCGCGCGCAGGTTCGCGAGCGCGGCGAAGGCAAGCGCGCCGGCCGCTCGCTGTTCGGCCTCGACGCCATCATCGACTTCGACTGGCGCGTGTCGATCGGCGATACCGAGCTGAGCGAGGCCGAGTTCAAGGAGCTCGTCGCCAGAGGCGAGCGGCTTGTCCGCTTCCGCGACCGCTGGGTGCCGCTCGACCCGGCGCTGCTCGCCCAGATCAGCCGCGCGATGGAAGGCATGGACCGCTCGGAGGGGCTGAGCTTCCAGGACGTGCTGCAGCTTCATCTGCTGTCGCAGGAGGCGGCGCAGGACGGCGCGGCGGGAGAAGCGGGCAGCGGGAACGGCGGCGCGGATGGCGGTGCGGCCGAAGAGAGGGCCTTGCGGCTGGAGCTGGAGGTCGTGCTGAACGAGCAATTGCTCGGCCTGTTCCGGCAGCTTACCCAGCAGGCGGAATGGCCGAAGCTGGCGCCGCCGGCCGGCCTCCGCGCCGAGCTTCGCGGCTACCAGCGCGACGGCTTCTCCTGGCTCGTCTTCCTCGGCGGCTTCGGCCTCGGCTGCTGCCTGGCCGACGACATGGGCCTCGGGAAGACGGTGCAGCTCATCTCCTACCTGCTCTGGCGGAAGGAGAATGCGGAAGCGGCCGCGGGGACGTCGCTCATCGTCTGCCCGACGTCCGTCCTCGGCAACTGGCAGAAGGAGATCGGCAAGTTCGCCCCGTCGCTTCGCGTCATGCTGCACTACGGCGGCCGAAGGCTGACCGGCGAGGAGTTCGTCGCAGAGGCTTCCGAGGCCGACGTCGTGCTCACGTCCTTCGCGACGGCGGCGCTCGACCAGGAACTGCTCTCCGGCTTCGGCTGGTCGGCCGTCTGCCTCGACGAGGCGCAGAACATCAAGAACGCGCAGACGAAGCAATCCGCCGCCGTCCGCAGCTTCCCGGCGAAGCACCGGATCGCGCTGACCGGCACGCCGATCGAGAATCGGCTGTCCGAGCTCTGGTCGATTTACGACTATATGAACCCCGGCTTCTTGGGAACGGCCCGGGGGTTCCAGGAGCGGTTCGCCACCCCGATCGAGAAGGACCGGGACCCGAAGCGGACAACCGACCTGCAGAAGCTGGTCAAGCCCTTCATGCTGCGACGCAAGAAGAAGGACCCGGCCATCCAGCTCGACCTGCCGGAGAAGAACGAGATGAAGAGCTACGTCAACCTGACCGCCGAGCAGAGCGCGTTGTACGAGCAGACCGTGAACGAGCTGATGGAACGGATGAAGCAGCTCGAGGGAATCGAACGCAAGGGCGCGATCCTGTCGGCGCTCACCCGCTTGAAGCAGTTGTGCGACCATCCGGCGCTGCTGCTGAAGGAGAATCTGCCGGTTCTGGAGACGGCAGGCGTCGCCGGTTCCGGCAGCGGACCGGGCGCCGGCTCCCCTTCCGAACCGAACGATCCCGCCTCTGCCTCCGCCGAACCGCCGCTGGATGTCGAGCTGCTCGCCTCCCGCTCCTCCAAGCTGGAGCGTCTGCTGGCGATGGTCCGGGAGATTCGGGATTTGGAGGAGCGCTGTATTATTTTCACCCAGTATATCGGGATGGGCGAGATGCTGCGGAGGGTGCTCTCGCAGGAGCTTGGGGAGCCGGTGCTGTACCTGAACGGCAGCACCTCGAAGACCGCGCGGGACCGGATGATCGACCGCTTCCAATCGCGGGAGCTGCCTCCGGAGGAGCAGCCGAACGTGTTCATCCTCTCGCTCAAGGCGGGCGGCGTCGGCCTCAACCTGACCGCGGCGAACCACGTGTTCCACTTCGACCGTTGGTGGAACCCCGCCGTCGAGAACCAGGCGACCGACCGCGCCTACCGCATGGGCCAGACGCGCGACGTGCAGGTGCACAAGTTCATCGCCCTCGGCACGCTCGAGGAGCGGATCGACGAGATGCTCGAGAGCAAGCAGCAGCTCAGCGACAACGTCATCTCCGCGTCCGAGGGATGGATTACGGAGCTGTCCACGGAGGAGCTGAAGGACCTGTTTACTCTCAGGAGGAGCTAAGCGGCGGTTCGTGCGATCAAGCGGACAGCGCGGAATCGGGTCGTGTGCTGGAGATCAGACGTGTGCAGGAGATCCGGCGTAGGCAGGAGAACAGGCCGTGTCCCGGAGCGGGCACGGCCTGTTCGTACGTTCCGCCCCCGCTGCGAAGTCGTGCGGTTGCGTGCGCCTGGAGTAACTTCGAGTACCGCCGCAGACCTATCTCCTGGCGCCCCTCCCCCACTTGCGTGCCTTGTTCACCATGTTTGACGCTGTTTTATGTGATTTTTCACATTCGCCTCTGTGGTTTGGCCGCCTTCTGACGGGTTTTATGTGATTTTTCACATTTATGGCTCCCCTCCGACACTCCGAAGGGCGATTTTATATCATTTTTCACATTAATTGCCCATTTCGAGGCGCTCAAGAGAAATTTTATATCATTTTTCACATATATTCATGCTCGCGTTCGCGTTTGCGGCTCCTCCCCCACGCCTGCTCCAACGCACAGACCCGGCGAAGGAAGAGGCAGAGGCAGCGCCAATGTTGTGATCCCACCGAACGCTATCTCCCCTGCCTGCCGGACTGCCGGACGCTTATGCCTCTTCTCCCCCCGGCTCAGGAACCTCCCTCTGCGCTCCCTCTACGGATCATTCGGATGCTGAGCCTTTGTGCGCCAACCTCTTTTTACAGAATCCAGGATAAATCGCCGTACCCCAACCGCAGCCGGGTGTTCCCTCGATGTCAGCAAATATAAGTTGCCTGTTCTGAGCGAACGGGAGAAGAGGCTTAATGCCGGCGGAGAGGATAGGGCCTGGGCCTGGGCTTGGGCTTGGGCTCCGGTCCCCATCCCCCGGCCGATCGACCGTTTCTCCTGAGCGCGCGCTTCCTTCGCTTACGCCTGCGCCGCCTTGTGCAGATACTTCACGAGGGTCAGCAGTCCCTTGTCGAAGTTGTCCAGGTTCAGATGCTCGTCCGGAGCATGCAGGTTCTCGTCCGGCAAGCCGAAGCCCATCATGACGACGGGAGCCTTCAGCACGTTCGAGAACGTGGCGACGACCGGAATCGAGCCGCCATCCTTCGTAAATACCGCGCGAGCGCCGTACACTTCCTCATAAGCGTCCGCGGCCAGTTGCAGCATCGCATCGGACGGGTCGCAGGTGAACGCGAAAGCCCGCTCGCCCGGAACGATGCTCACCTTCGCCCCCTTCTGGATATTCGCCTTAAGGTGCCGCTCCACCCGGTCCAGCGTCTTCTGCGGGTCCTGGCTGCCGACGAGCCGACAGGTGATTTTCGCATGGGCCTCCTTCGGGATGACCGTCTTCGTGCCTTCGCCCTGGAACCCTCCCCATACGCCGTTCAGCTCCAGCGTCGGTCTTGCCCCCGTGCGCTCGGTGAACGAGAAGCCTTCTTCTCCGTACAGCGAATCCAGGCCGAGATCGGCCGCCAGCTTCCGCTCGTCCGGATTGTAGCTGGCCAGATCCGCCTTCTCCAGCTCCGATAGCACCGGCACGCCTTCGTAGAAGCCCTCGACCGTCACGCGCCCCTTCTCGTCGTGAAGGGAATCGAGCAGCGAGACGAGCGCGTGCAGCGCATTCGGCACCGCCCCGCCGTAGAGCCCGGAGTGAAGATCGGTCTTCGCCGTGGACACCGTCACCTCCAGCGAGCACAGACCGCGCAGCCCCGTACAGATCGACGGCTTGCCCGGCTCAAGCAGCGACGAGTCCGAGATGACGACCGCGTCCGCCGCCAGCTTCTCCTTGTTCGCCTTCAGGAACTCCGGCAGGCTCTCCCCCGAGATCTCCTCTTCCCCTTCGATGCAGAACTTGACGTTGACCGGCAGCTCTCCCTCCTCGCGGAGAATCGCTTCGACCGCCTTCACGTGCAGGAACAGTTGTCCCTTGTCGTCCGTCGCTCCGCGGGCATACAGCTTGCCGTCCCGAATGGCCGGCTCGAACGGAGGCGTCGTCCACAGATTGAGCGGATCGACCGGCTGCACGTCATAATGGCCGTAGATCAGAACCGTCGGCTTGCCGGGTGCCCGCAGGCGCTCCGCGTACACGATCGGATGTCCCTTCGTCTCGTGAACCTCCACCTTGTCCATGCCGGCGCGCGTCAGCGCATCCGCCAGCCAGCCCGCCGCCGCCTGAATGTCCTGCTTATGTTCGGACAGAGCCGAGATGCTCGGAATAGCCAGCCATTCCTTCAATTCCTTCAAGTGCTCATCCCGGTTGCCTTGGAAGTACGCCTCGTAATTGCTCATGGAACTTGCCCCTTTCCGCTTGCTGATTCTTCCTCCGATTTTACCACTGTTGCGCATTCGATGCGACAAGCCCGGCGGGCACCTCCGGATAGGCATTCGCATACACTGATTCCGATTCCGAATAACGAACGGAGGTCTCCCCATGAACCCATATGTCGTCAAGCGCGCGGAGCCGCAAGTGATCTATAAGCCCGACCCCGCGCTGGTCCAGCATCTGAAGGCTGTCCAGGATCATGTCCATGCCGTGTGCGCACCGCATACGCATAAGCTTGTGAAGGTAGAGATGATGGACGGGGACGTGTTCGAGGGCCGCATCGTCCATTGCGACAAGGGAGTTCTGTATCTGCACCTGTCGACGGACGCGGGGGAACGCGGTTTTTTCCCGGGGCCGACTCCCTTCCCCAACCCTTACAGCAACTTCGTGCTGCCGCTTGTGCTGTTCAACCTGTTGACCATCTCCCTGCTGTAGAAAAAAAAGGTTGCCAACGAAGTCGCCGACAGAGACGAGAACCCATCCGTACAGATGCTCACAAGGAGTGACGATTCATGGTGTTTACGCCGCCATTCGGGCCTTCCGGCCCGCAGATTCCTGCACCGCCTTCAACGCCGCCATTCGGCGGAGGAGGAGGGGGAACGTCTCCGTTCGGAGGCGGAGGAGGAACGCCGCCCCCGCCATTCGGCGGTGGAGGCTCCCAGCAGCCTCCGACTGCTCCGCCGCCGCTGGCCCCGCCGCCGAAGCCGCTTGCCTCCGCGCTGGCGATCGACCCCGGCGCAATCGTCGGCTGCTTGTTCCGCAACACCTATATCTGGCCGGACTTCGGCCCGGGCTTCTGGTTCTACCCGATCTTCGTCGGGCGAACCTCCGTCGCCGGCTTCCGCTGGACCGGGCGGAACTGGATATTCTCGGGGTTCGACCTCGGCCGGATCTCCTCGTTCAGTTGCTTCTAATCGGAAGGGCTCCCCCTGCCGCCTTGCGCGGTGGGCGGGGCCCTTCTTCGTGTCATGCGTCCTCTCCGTCAGGGAACGAATTTGAACAAAAAAGAACAATCCGAAGCAAACGGTTGAAAACGATAATGATAATTGTTATCATATACACCGTCCAATCATGAACGCGAACACGCTTTTTATCACACATAGAACAAGGGGGAAACTACACAATGAAACAACAGAAATCGAAGAAAATCGCACTCGCAGCGGTCGGAATCCTTGCCATCTCCACAATCCTCGGCGCCTGCGGCAACGACAATAACAACAACGCCGCTTCCTCGCCGTCGGCGAGCGCTCCGGCAGCTTCCACTTCCGCCGCTCCTTCCGCTTCGGCTCCGGCTGCGGCGGCCGACCGCACGGTAACGGACGGACTCGGTCACGAAGTGACGGTTCCGGCCAACCCGCAGCGCGTTATCGCTTCTTATCTCGAGGACAACCTCGTCGCGCTGGGCGTCACTCCGGTAGCGCAATGGTCCGTCTCGAACGGTATTCAAGATTACCTGCAAGGCAGCCTCAAGGACGTGCCGACGATCTCGTACGACCTGCCTTACGAAGAAGTCGCAAGCTTCACTCCCGACCTGATCATCGTCGGTTCCGCCACGACGGTCGAAGGCGACAAGTACGACTCCTACAGCAAGATCGCCCCGACTTATGTCGTAGGCGACGAAGCGAACAACAACTGGAGAGATTCGCTCCTGGCCGTCGGCAAGGTTCTCGGCAAGGATGCGGAAGCCCAGAAGGCGCTTGACGATTACGACGCCAAGGCGAAGGACGCGAAGGAGAAGCTCCAGGCAGCGGTCGGCGGACAATCCGCCGCAGCGCTCTGGCTCGTCGGCAAGAGCTTCTTCCTGGTGGGCCAGGACCTGTCCGCAGGCGCGGTCCTGTACGGCGACCTCGGCTTGACGCCTCCGTCCCTCGTGGCAGAGCTCTCTTCCTCGGCGGCGAGCTGGAATGCCGTCTCGCTTGAGAAGCTGGCGACGCTGGACGCCGACCATCTGTTCCTGATCAACAGCGACGGCGAAGCCAGCGAAGAGCTGAAGAGCGCCATCTGGCAGAACCTCCCGGCCGTAAAGAACGGCCACGTGTACGAATTCGCCGCGAACACGAGCTGGCTCTACTCCGGCCCGATCGCCAACGGCCAGATCATCGACAACGTGCTCGACAGCCTCGCGAAGTAAGAGCACCATCCTTGGAAGAGCCGGAACCGCGCGCATCGCGGCTCCGGCTCTTTTGGTCCAATCGCAGCTCCAATCCGATAGAATCCTCGCAAATCCGCCCAAATTTGCTCCCGATCGACTTTTCTCACTTTTTTCCTACATTTTCTGCAACCTGAGCCCTACTTAAGTAGTTATATAGGTGAAGCAACTATATTATAAGGAGGATTCCTATGTCCGCTTCCCTTCCCAAGCTCCGTCCCACGCTCCGCTCGCTGCTTCTGGTCTGCCTCACCGCCATTATTGCCTTCGCCCTGACGTCGCCCTCCGCGCGCGCCGAGACAGGTGCGCTAACGTCGCCGCCCCCGCCATTGATTGTGCCGTATACGACCTATTCGGGCTACACGTATCTCTTGTATTCCGATGCGTCTATCGCCTACAACAGCAATCTTACGGTCACGATATCGGCCACAACCCAGACGAAGTCCAGCGTCTCGGAGGTCGGCGCCATCTACCAATTGCAGCGCTGGACAGGCACGGAATGGATCGATGTCGGTTCCTCCCTCTCGGCCAGCTCGACGAATTCTTCTTTGTACTCGGGAACCAAGACGCTGACGACCTCTTCCGGCTACTACTACCGCGGAAAGCTGACCCACTACGCGAAGCAAGGAACGGTAACCGAATCCGCAATCGCCTACACAAGCTCCGTACTCTCCACCTGATCCAAGCGGTTTAAGAACAACCGTCAGGGAAGCCCACCCTGACGGTTGTTACTTTCTTACTCGCTTACTCGCTTACTTGCTTACTTACTCGCTGTTTCTCCGTCTCGCTTTCTCTCTGTTTCTCTGTTTCCCCGTCTCCCCGGCTCCCTCTCAATCTCTCGATCGCTCAATCTTCCGCACGCTGCTCCCCTCATAATCTCCCCCAACCTGCTGTTCGCTCCCTGGGCCGTTTGCTTTTACGATTTTATGTGGTTTTTCACATTCGTCGGCGCGGATTGGAGGCAATCGAGACGTTTTATGTGATTTTTAGCATATATCCAGCACCTCGGCCCGGAATTTTCTCTATGTATGCTATTTTTCACATATAATTGGCCAAAGTGCCCGTTATCTAGCTGTACCAATGTGAAATTTCACATAAATTCCAGACTTCGAACGGATTCGGACGGATTCGGCGACTTCGGCAACCTCGGAGCTTTAGCAACTGAAAGCAACTGCGGCAACTGTAGAGTCGCTGCGGTAACTGTAGATTCGCTGCGGTAACTGTAGATTCGCTGCGGTAACTGTAAGAGGTAAATGTGGTAACTGTAGAGTGACTGCGGTGACTGTAGAGTGACTGCGGTGACTGTAGAGTGATTGTGGTAACTGTAGAGTGACTGCGGTAACTGTAGAGTGACTGCGGTAACTGTAGAGTGACTGCGGTAACTGTAGAGTGGCTGCGGTGACTGCGACGACTTCGGTGACTGAGGCAACTTCTCCACATTCTGTAACTTCAATCTTTATCGACGGCCCCCAGCTCTCTTGGATAGGCTCGAATGGCACGCCGCGCGCGGCGCAGCCAAAAAAACCGCTCCCGGCCGAAGACTTCACGTCCCGTCCGGAGAGCGGCTGTCGCTTGGATTCTCCCACTTATCCGATCCCGTTCGCCAGGGCGATGAGCGCTTCGCGCTCCAAGTGCCCCACGATCGACACTCTCCACTTCCCGCTTATCCAATCAAGCGTGGAATAACCGTCAGCAGGAAGGAACAGGTAGGCTTCCTCCCCCTTGATGACGACCTTCTCCAGCGTTCCGCTCGACGTGTCGTACGCCATGCCTCCCCCTTCCTTCTCCACGAGCTTGTGGATATGAATGGTCAGCTCCTTCCCGTCCGAAGATTCGTATTGGCCAATAACCGTCCCCAAGCGGCCGCTTCCCGATTCATAAATGGCGGTGACCCGAATCCTCTTGTAGCCGGCTGGAATTGCCGAGTCGGCCGGGGCCAGCCAGTCATGCAGCTTCCGGACCTCCTCCCAGGAAGTGAACTGATCCTGCCTGTCGGAGGCTCCTACTTCCGTTCCGTCTGCAACAGCTCCTTCTTCTCTCGCCGGAGCTGCCGTCTCGAACTCCGGAGGAGGAGCCGTCTTCGCCCCGTCGCTGTTCCCGGCCGTGCCGAAGATGACGTTCACGATCCCTTCCGGGAACTGCTTGACCTTCTGGAAGAACGGGTCGAACGCCTCCGACGCCTTCGGAGCCCCGAACGCGAAGGCTCCGAGCGCGAACGAGCAGGCGATCAGAGGCAGGCTGCGAAGCCTGCGGCGCCGCTTGCTCTTCCGGTGAAGAAGCTGCTCCGTCTTCTCCCATAACCGGTCGGGGGAGGGAGCCGCAGTATGCTTCTTGACCGCCTCGTCGAATGCCGCGTCGAACAGCTTATCGAATTCGTCTTGCATCCTCCCGCTCCCCCCATAATTTAATGAATCTCTTCCGCACGGCTTCCCTCGCCCTGTGCAGCTTGTACTTGATCGATTCCTCGCTCGTCTCGAGGATGTCGGCCATCTCCTTGTAGCTGAGCTCCTGCTGCCATCTCAGCTCGATGAGCGCCCGGTACTCCGGCTTCAATTGCTGCAGGCATTGTCCGATCGTCTCGGACATCAGCTTCGTCGCAACCTCCGCTTCGATCGATTCCGTCCCGCTGGCGAGGAGCTCGTCCTGAACGAAGATGCTGTCGTCGGCGATCTCCTCCCGGAGCCTCCGATTCTTCTTCAAGTACGTATAGACCCGATTCTTGACGACGGTGCGAATCCATCCCTTCAGCTTGGCCTCATCGTCGATAACCGGCATGCGCCTCAGAATGTGCAGGAAGCTCTCTTGAATCAGATCCTCCGTCGTTGCGTGATCCTTCACCATATAGTAAATAATTCCATATACCAATCCGTAATACTCTCTGAAGATCTCCCTCTGAGCAGATGATGTCATCCCCTCGAAATCGCCTGCCATAAGGAGCTTAAGTGGACTCGACATATCCTCTGGCTGCTCCCTTCCGCCCGTCCGCCGTTCCCGTTGATCATGCTTGCTTTTCTAGATTATACATGATCTTATTGTCGAATGTTGGGAAAATTTATCGTAAGCGGACAGGAGGTCAGGCCTGCATATTGGGACAATTGAAGGATAAAAACAGACTTGTTTATCACAGTAATATTCAGGAATTTATAGCGTTATATTCCCCTTTAAGCTTCTCGATAACAGAGACCGCCGCCAACCTCGTAATCTCGGGGTCCGCCTCCGTCCCCGCCTTCTGGACAATCGTCACGATATAGTTGCGGAAGCTGTAGATGCCCAGATCCACATTCGTCGCGAACGGAGAAGAGGACCTGCTCCCCGTATTGGGAGAGTTCCAGCACAGCTCCTCCTCCCCCAGATCGAAATCGCTGTAGGAGATCCGGATATGCAATTCGATGGACAGGTCGACGCTTCTGTAGACAAGCGTTCGTTGGGTGGGCCCGCTTACGTCCTCGATCTTGAACGGGAACCCCTTGACCGTGTGTCCGCCAGTCGGCGCCAAGAGTCGCCCCATGCTCCCCTGCTTCCTGTCCCGTGCCGCACCATGCTTAAATTCCGCATAATTCCTCTCCATCGGCATGCCTCTGCTCCTTGTCGATCGGTCTACCTAGTTAACATCGATTCGGGGCGTTAGGTTGCACTTTATTTTTTTCTTTTTCCTTCCGTCAGGACAGCCAGCCTGCCAGTTCCCTTCGATGAGCGAACAGCAGCAGTGCAAGATTGCCGAGCCAGATCCACAGAATGGTCGCTTCATAAGATCCCCGGAACAGAAAAATAACGAGGAGAACCATGCCGATCACGACCTGGAGGGCGTTCACCTCGGAGGTCATCGGGCGGCCTCGATGCATCCAGCGGAACAGCAGCCACAGCAGCGCCAGAATGACCGCGTAGGCCAAGGAGGCGGAGAAAGCCGTGAGCGCACTCCACACCCCGAACGTCACCGCAATCCCTTTGCCCCCCTTGCCGCCGAGGAACGGAGAGAAGCAATGGCCGACGATCGGTGCCAAGGCGACCAGGAACAGCTTGAAGCCGGAGATCGACGTCGTCTGCTGCAGCAGAAGCACGGGGAGATACCCCTTGAGGAAGTCGAGCGCGACGCCGGCCAGTCCGTAGGCATACCCCGCCGAGCCCCATAGGTTCGCGGCGCCCGGGTTGCCGTCCCCTACCCGTCTGAGATTAACGTTCGCGAGCAAGCCGAGCCAATAAGAGAACATGAGGGACCCGGCCAGAAAGGCGATCAGTACCCACACAATGATCATCGTTGCCGCCTGCCTCCTATCTCGATGTTTCTTCCCTTCCAAGCAACATTGCCGACGAAGAGCACCCGGAACAAGGAATACAGCATGATGAACAAGAAGAAGGCCGAGCTGAGCAGATGAACCAGAGGAACCATCCAGCCGAAGCGGCCGGTATAGCGGACGAAGTAGAAAATTTGCAGCGTGTACAACGCATAGCCGACCCCGAGCGCCCAGGACCAGGAGAAGGCCGGAAGGAAGGGAGCCGCCTCCGCCGCAAGCAAGCCAATCAGCCAGACGGCCGTCAGGACGGTTGTCTGCGGCTTCAGCAGCGCCGTGCTCAGAACCGCCCCCTTCCCCCAGCCTTGAATCGCGCTGCGAATGCCTCCGGGATACATCCGGAACGAGACGAGACCGGCGCCGATGAAGTTGGAGACACGAACTCCCGCTTGCTTGAACCGGCCTCCCAGCGTCAAGTCGTCGAGCAACTCCGACCGCACCGCTTCGTGCCCCTTCGCCTTCTCGTAATCGGCTCGCGTGGCCAGGATGCAGGAGCCGTACAGCCCTTGCCTCGCGTTGCGGTTCTCGAACGGCGAGGTGAACGCGAAGATTCCGAGGATGTTGATCAGCAGCGCCAGCCTCTCGTAGCCTCGCTCCGTCTCGTGGAACGGCACGACCGACAGCGCGCCGCCCCTCGTTGCCTGAGCTGCGAGCAGCGAATGAATCGCATCGGGAGCCAGCCGAACGTCGGCATCGAGGAACAGAAGGACGTCTCCCGTCGCTTGCCGGTAGCCGTTCCAGACGGCCCAGTTTTTGCCCGTCCAGCCCGCGGGCAGCGGCGGGGGACTGACGACCGTCGCTCCATAGCTCTCGGCGATGGCCCGTGTTCTGTCTTCGGAGAAGTCGTCGATTACGATAATCTCGTACGGTTGGAGCGTCTGCCGCTTAAGCGAAGAGAGCAGATAAGGAAGATTGCCTTCCTCGTTCCTCGCCGGAATGAGGACGGACAGCTTGGGGACGGATGCCCCGGGGAGAGGCGATGAAGGAGCGGGAACGGTATTCCGACGGAACAGGACCATACCCGACGCGCAGGTCAGGATAAGCAGGATCATTAGCACCATGAACGATCGCCTCCCGAATGCTACATTGTATTCTAAAGAGACTGCGATTATTGTTACAAAATGCGAGACCAAGCTGTCCAGCCTTGGAGAGGATTGTCCGAACGGGACGAAGCGGCGCCAGTTCGGCGAGGGCTCGGCGGTTCGGCGGCAACCCAGCGATTCGGCGAGGGCTCGGCGGTTCGATGGCGACTTCCCCCTTATGACCGCAATCCGTTCACCCCTCCGCACGCGCCTACATACTGTGGATGTAGCTTCGAATGGGAGGAACGCCGATGCCTCGCCTGCCTGCTTCGATCTCCTTGCCGGAGGATGCCTCCGGCCATCCCTTCTCGAACGTGGAGTGGTGGTACGCTTATGCCTTGCTGACCGGAAGCCGCGGCCGCCGCTATGCGGTCATGGCTTCCTTCTTCCGAGTGGGGGAGCTGCTCCTCCCCAAGGGCCATTACGCGATCCATTCGTTCATCGATCTGGACCGCGGGCGCTCCGAACCCCACTCGCTTCTCGACCGAATGCTCGCCTACCAGATGGCGACCGTCTATCTTCCGGTCTACCTGACGGCGAATCCGCTCGACGGCCACACGTGGGGACTATACAAGCAGCTTCTTGGCGCTTCCGTGCCCGCTCCCCATCGGCTTCTGCCGGGCGGCGCCTCCGTGGCCGGGAAGCCTACCCGCATCGTCTACGGCGAGAACAGCCTCTCGTTCGAGGACGACGCCAGCGCCCGCCTGCGGCTGGAACTCGCTTCGGAGACTGCCAGGCTGCGGCTGCGCTTCGAGCCGGCGAAGCCGGTCGCTCTTATCGACGAGGTCGGGAAGGTTAACGGCCTGAAGTATTACTCCGCCACCCGCAACGAAGTCGCGGGCGAGCTGTACCGCGAAGGCCGCTTCGAGACCGTCCGCGGGGAAGGCTGGTTCGACCACCAATGGGGCCGCCATTACGGCCTGCTGCGCGGAGAAGGCTGGGACTGGTTCGGCCTGCAGCTTCGCGGCGGCCGGGAGCTGCTGATCAGCCGCCTTCGCCCGGCGAATCCGCGCGAGAAGCCGTACTCCGTCGCCAAGCTGATCCGACCGGACGGCTCCGTCGCGACGACGGAGCGGGTTACGCTGCGCCCGGAACGCGTCTGGAGCGGCGAATGGACGAAGGCGGAATACCCGGTCGAATGGTCCATCGAGCTGCCGGAATTCGCCGTCTCCCTTCGCGTCTCCCCGCTGACGAACCGTCAGGAGATGCCGATCCTCGGCCCGCTGCAGGCGATCTGGGAAGGAGCCTGCGCCGCAAGCGGAACCGCGCGCACCTTCGCGGGAAAAACCGAAGCCGTAGAAGGCTTCGGCTTCATGGAACTGGTCGGCTATGCCCGCGCCTAGCCGCCCGCCAGCCTGCGGACGAACGGAATGTCCGCGGGCGCCCAGGCGAGCGCCGCCAGCTCGTCCGGCCGCGCCCAACGATAATCGTCGTGGTCCGCCAGCCGGATCGGCCCCGGCCTCCACGTCGCCCGCCACGCGATCAGACGGATCGCGACGCTGCCGTACTCGTGCTCGTTCTCGCCGAACGGCTCGTACGGAGCGATGTCGATCCCCATCTCTTCCTTCAGCTCGCGCACGAGGCAGTCTGCCGGCGACTCCCCAGGCTCGAGCTTGCCGCCGGGGAATTCCCACAGGCCCGCCTGCGACTTGCCTTCCTTGCGCCTGGCGACAAGCACCCGCCCCTCGCCGTCCTCGATAATCGCTGCCGCTACTGCCAGCATAAACGTTCTCTCCTCTATGACTCTATGCATGACTCTATGCGGGTCCATATCCGAGAGGCATCTGAGCTGCTCTTCGATGAGTTTGCCCGCTCCCCCCATTGTATACGATAAATCGAACTTATTCTTCCAATTCGCACATATCCGCCTTAAGAAAAACCGGCAGACGCCCCCTGTCCGATTCGAATCCCTCTCTCCTCCGCCCGTTCGCCCCTTGATCCGACGCCCCCATACGATTTTATGTGTTTTTTCACATTCGTCGGCTGGGAGTAGGGGGCAATTGCGGCGTTTTATGCGATTTATAGCATACATCCGGCCAACTCCGACCATCCCCCCCTCTATTTATGCTATTTTTCACATAGAATCGCCCAAACTGCCTGCCATCGAGCCTTTCCAATGTGGTTTCTCACATAAAATTCGACAGCGATTCGAACATCCCTCAATTCGATCGCCAGAATGTCCACTTCTCCATAAAACGAGAGAAAACCTGCGGCAGCGGCAGGTTTTCTCTTCGAATATGAGGGGGGAAGGCTCAGCCGACAGGAACGAACTTCACCGCGTCGGCGACGACATAGCCGTCGGGAGTTGCCAAGGCATCGTTGCGAATCGTTACGCTGCCGCTTGTTCCCGCCTGGAACGCATACGTGCCAAGCAGGTTCCAGACGCCCCCGTTCGACCGCTGGTCGACCGGGACCGTGCTTGTCGCGCCGCTATAAGCGATGTCGACCTGCACCGCATCCTCCCGGTTGAAGTGCTCCGGCCACATCATGTACACCTCGTACGTTCCCGATATCGGCAGCTCGGGCGTGAATGTGACGCTCTTCGTCCCCTTGCCCGTATTGGCGTCGTGCAGGTAGTTCGCGCCGTAACGGTCGGTCTGCGTGCTCGCCGTCGTCCACGTCCCGATCTTCGTCACGCCGGACGAGTCGGCGTTGTCGACGATGATCGGATCGGGCAGCCGCTCGAACTTGACTGCGTCGGCCACGACGTACCCGTCCGGAGAAGCCAGCGCGTCGTTGCGAATCGTCACGCTGCCGCCGGTGCCGGCCTGGAAGTAGTACGTCCCGAGCGCGTTCCAGACGCCTCCGTTCGAGCGCTGGTCGACGGCCGTCGTGCTCGTCGTCCCGTCATGGGCGATGTCGACCTGCACCGCGTCCTCGCGGTTCGCGTGCTGCGGCCACATCATCGATACCCGGTAATAGCCGGAGGAAGGCAAGGTCGGCGTGAACACGACGCTCTTCGTTCCCTTGCCCGTATTGGCGTCGTGCAGGTAGTTCGCGCCGTAACGGTCGGTCTGCGTGCTCGCCGTCGTCCAGGCGCCGACCTTCGTCACGCCGGTCGAATCGGCGTTATCGACGATGACCGAGACGAGCTCGGGCTCCTCCGGATCTTCCGGATCGGGATCGCCGCCGCCCGGGTCGGTTCCGAGCGCGAAGCTGGCCTGGAACGACTTGCCCTTCGCCCCGTTCACGTTCACCGCGAACTTGATCGTCGGGCTGAGCTGGGTGACGGTAATGCCGGGATCGGCCGTATAGGAGCTTGCGGAGCGGGCCAGCTCGATCTGGATCGTGCCCGTATTCGCCTGCGTCGGATCGGAGACGGACACGGCAAGGCTCGTATCCGGCGTCTCGCGGGTCATGACGGAAGCCTTCTTATTGGAAGTGATAAGATCGACGGTCTGCGAGGAGTCCGTCCAGAAGTTCGCGCCGATCACGTCCAGCGTCGTCTCCTTGACCGCCTGGACGGCGCTCGTGTTGGCGAGGACGGTCGTCTCGGGACTGGAGGCGTAATCGCCGGTTGCCGCCGCGGTTGCATTCGGCAGCACGGTATACGCGTAAGAGGAGGCGGTCGGAGCCGGTCCGTGATCGATCCATACCGTCTGGTAGTTGCGGGTAATGCTCGTCGACGGTGTCACGCTGCGGTTGTTGATCTGCTTCCAGTTGCCGGTGCGCGCCTCGCGCAGCGTCTGCAGCGTCGCCCCGTCCGGGAAGTAGTAGCCGATGTCGGAGCCGCTCGCCGCGTTGCCGCTCAGATGCAGCGAGTGAACGTTCGTCAGCGATTGGCTCGTGCCGAGGGAGGTCGCCTGGGCAATTCCGTCGATCGCCCAGGCGTTGTCGCCCGCCGCATTCAGCTTGCGATTCTCGACGATCGTCTCCACGGGCGAAGCCTCCGTGCTTGCGATGCCCGCGCCGAGAGCGACGATCTCGTCGTCGAACAGGAACCAGGATTTGTGTCCCGTCAGGTTGTAGGAGGCGTAGGAGAGATCCATGCCAGTCGCTCCGTACATCCCGCCCAGAACGGAGCCGCCCGCCCAGCTCGTCGTCCCCGTCTGCGCGGCGTTCGCCGTCTGGGAGACGACAGTCGTGCCCGGCAGCCGATAGGCGTCCACGGTCGGCCAATAGTCCTCGCTGTACTGCGCCAGGTCCGCGTTGTATAGGTAGGTCGCTCCCGCTCCCGTGTACCAGCCCTTGCCGTTCTCGCTGTTGATCGCCTCGAAGCTGTTCGTTCGGGTTGAGAACATCGCGATGCCGAAGGCGAAGCCGGGACGAAGCAGCAGCGAGCGGTCCATCCCGGCGAATTGCTGAACCTTGTTCAGCGGTGCGGGCGGCGAGATCGCGGAATCCGCGACGATCCCCTTGGCCAGGGCGATCATCTCCGGAGTCGCGTCCGAGTAGAAGCTGCTGAACGTGTCGTCCTGAATCCAGCCCTTGACCATGCTCTTGAAGGCGGAGGCGTGAGGCTCCGGCGCGAACTGCGAGAGCCGAACGATCGCGGCGATGACGCTGTGCCCGATCGCGTGATCCTGGGCGTAATTGCGGGAGATCTCCCGGCCCCGCGTCATGTCCATCATCGCTCCCTTGTAGAGAAGCGGCTGGAACGAATCGTACACCCACTGCCAGACGTGGGACTGATTCGAGTCGGTCACCTGTGCGGACGAGCCGGCCAGCAGATACATCAGGTCGGACGTCATCTGCAGCAGGGAGAGGCCGTATCCGCCGTTGTAGGCGATCTTGCTGTGCTGGATAAAAGAGCCGTCGGCATAGAACCCGTCTCCGCTCGTCACGTAAGGGAAGATGCCTGCGCCGGACAAGCCGTCGCGGGCCGCGGCCGCCTTCGTCGAATCCTTCACGAGGACGGCGCGCACGCCGATCACGACCGCTTGCCACGCCCGGTTCGCTCCGGACAGGTTGACGGCCGGGGTGAAGTAGTCGACCGTGTCCATATAGGCCGCACGCTGGGTTGCCGAGAGGTCGTCGTACAACAGGACGACGATATCGTTCAGGCTGAGCGGAATGCCGATCTGCCAATGCCACCAATTGTAGGCCGACCGGGCGATCGACGAGTTGTAGCTGTTCGCGCCGAGCCAGTCGAGCGCATCGATAATGTCCTGCTTCAGCGTCGCATTGCCGTAGAGCGAGGAGCCGACCGTCGTCGCGGCGAGCGCCATCGTGCGGAGCCGGCTGTATACCTCGTTCACCTGATCCGAGGTCTTCGTCGCCCGCAGCGCGTACCAGATATACGTGCGGGTCGCCGACAGGTCCATCGTGCTCCAGTAGGACTGGGCTTCCGTCGCCAATGCCGCCGTGCGGGCCGCGATATCCGGATCGGTTGTGCTGAGGCCGGAGCCTCCGGTGAGCATCGTGCTCCACTTGTCCCTCATCGTGTCGAACTCGTCGGTGGCGAAGGCGCGCTTCGGGGCGACGCCTCCCCAGAACGTCAACAGGATGGCGGCGACCAGAACGGCCGCAATCGCTCTTGGCAGCTTGCCGGAATGCTTCATCGCTTCATTGTTCCCCTTCCATTATAAAGTTGCGTGCTTGCCATGCTGTTTGCTCCCCCTTCCCGTCCGCCCGCTCGCATCCCCACCTCCTCTCCGGCTACACCAACAGAGCCCCCTCCGCCCGAAGCGCCTCCTGCAGCAGCCGAACATCCAGCTCGCCCGGCGCAAGCCCCTGCTCCGCGGCCAGAGCCGCCGCCGCTCCGGCCGCCTGGCCGGTTGCCATGCAGCTCGGCGTCAGCCGCGTCGTGGCAAGCGCCTCGTGGCTCGTCGAGATGCAGCGGCCGCCGACCAGCAGATTGTTCACCCGCTGCGGCAGCAGGCAACGGTACGGAATGTCGTACGCGCCGTCGCCCTTCACCCAGGAGGCGGCCACTCCCTTGCCGGACGGATCATGGATGTCGATCGGATAACCGCTGCGGGCGATCACGTCGTCGAAGCGTCGCCCCTCCACGACATCCGCCGCCTCCAGCGTGTACCGGCCGACGATGCGGCGCGTCTCGCGAATGCCGATCTGCGCGCCGACCTGCGAGAGCGACGCCCGCTCGAAGCCCGGCAGCTCCCGGATCATGAAGTCCGCGACCTGCTGCGCCTGCTTGCGGCCCAGATGCTCCGCCTCCGTCAGATCCTCGACGTCCGTGCCGTCGAGCCCCTGCACCCTTGTCGTGTTGACGAGCACCTCGTCCGGCTCCGGCCCGGTGAAGAACAGCACCTGGTCGCGGTTGATCGGAAGCTGCGCGGCATTCCACTGCTTGAAGAAGCCCATGACCCCGCTCAGCGGCAGACTCTCCAGCTCGTCGATCGGCGTCTTGCGATAGAATTCGTCCGGGTTGTCCAGCATGTATTGCTTGACCTTCGCCAGGTCGACGCCGCGCATCCGGAACTTCATCGTCATCGGCTGCGTGCGCCCGTCCTCGTCCCGTCCCTGGAGGGTCGGCGCGCCGGACAGGTACGCGAGATCCGCGTCGCCCGACGTGTCGACGAACACCTTCCCCCGGACCTCCAGCCTGCCGGACTTCGACGTCAGCCGGACCGCCGCAATGCGGTCCCCTTCCATGGCGACGCTATCCACGAAGCTGTGGGCGATCAGCTTGACCCCGGCCTCGTGCAGCATATCGACCGCCAGCGTCTTGTATACTTCGGGATGGTAAGGGGTGATCGTGTTGACGAACCCGACCGTGTCCCGGACATGGCCCGGCGAAGCCCCGATCGCTTGCAGCCTGCGCACGAGCTCGTCCGCGATGCCTCCGATCACCTGCTTGCCCTCCACCGTGTGGAACGTCATCCACGGGTACACAAGTGCGGCCGTCGACATGCCGCCGACGAAGCCGTACCTCTCGATCAGCACCGTCCGCGCGCCAAGGCGCCCTGCCGCAATCGCCGCGTTGATGCCCGCCGGGCCTCCGCCCACAACAACCACGTCCGCCTCAATCGGCTGTTTTGCCTTTTCTCGTTGCGTCATTTTCCCCCGTGCCTCCTATTTAAGCCCTGTAGTCGCAATGCCGTCGATGAATCGGCGCTGCGCGAAGAAGAAGACGAGCAACAGCGGCAACGTCGCCATCACCGAAGCCGCCATCAAGAGATGCCAGGCCGTGCCCGCCGTGTCCGTGAACAGCTTCATCGCAATCGGGAGGGTGAACAGGCGCGACGAGCTGATGTAGATCATCGGATCAAGGAAGTCCTCCCAACTGTTCAGGAAGGTGAAGATCGACAGCGTGGCGAACGCCGGAGCCGCGAGCGGCGCCATGATCCGCCAGAACGTCGTCCACGGCGTGCAGCCGTCGATCTCCGCCGCCTCGTCCAGCTCGCTCGGGACGGTGATGAAGAACTGCCGCAGCAGGAAGACGCCGAAGATGCCTCCCGCTCCGAGCATCGGCGGCACGATCAGCGGAAAGTGCGTATCCGCCAGGTGCAGCTTCGAGAACCAGATGAAGTTCGGAATCGTCGTCACCTCGGCCGGGATCATCATGCCGCTCAGGAGCACGAGGAACCAGACGTTGCGCAGCGGGAACTTGATCTTGGCGAACGCGAAGCCCGCGATGGCGGCGAACAGGCATGTGCCGACCGTGACGACGACGGCGATGTAGAAGCTGTTCCAGTAATGAAGCAGGAAGTCCGGCTGCGCCTTGAACACTTCGGCATAGTTGCCCCAGACGACCGGCGACGGGAAGAGCTGCATCGGGAACTCGAACACCTTCGTCTGATTTTTCAGCGATGTTGTGATCATCCAGTAGAACGGAACAAGGATAACGGCGGACACCGCGATCAGCAGCACGTAACGGATGGCGGCGGATACCGCTCTCTGCCTCTTATTGCTCATGATGCACCCACCTTGTTCTCAGGTTCCATTGCACGACGGTAAGCAGCAGGACAAGGAAGAACAGCACGAACGCGACCGCCGAAGCGTAGCCGAAGTCGAACACCTTGTACGCCAATTGATAGATGTAGTAGACGAGCACATAGGTCGAGGTGCCCGGCCCGCCGTCGGTCATGACCGCGATCTGCGAGAACACCTTCAGGGACCCGATCAGCGTGATGATCAGCGTCAGGAACAGCGAAGGGGTAATCATCGGCAGCGTGATGCTGCGGAACTGTCGCCACCTCGAAGCTCCGTCGATGGTTGCGGCCTCGTAGTACATCTTGGGTACGTCCTGAAGCGCCGCGAGGAAAATAACCATGTTCATCCCGACCTTCTTCAGCACGCTGACGACGATGACGACGGGCATGACGAGCGCGGTGTCGTACAGCCAGGCCGGTCCCTCGATGCCCAGCGCGGCGAGAATCTGGTTCAGCAGCCCCGCATCGGTCGCGAACACGTACTTCCAGACGATCGCCCAGACGACGATGGAGGTGACGACGGGGGTGAAGATAACAGTGCGGAACACCCCCGTGCCGGGAAGCTTCTGATTGAGAAGAAGAGCGAGTGCGAGCGCCAGCCCCAGGTTAAGCGGAATGAGGCCCGCCGAGAAATACAGCGTGTTGCCGAGGGTATGCCAGAACTGCTTGTCTCCGGAGACGAGCCGCACGTAGTTGTCTCCTCCGATGAAGGAGGACGGGTGCAGCAGCGAGTAGTCGGTGAAGCTGAGTCCGAAGGCGTAGACGATCGGCGCCGCGAGGAAAATCAGGAAGCCCAGCATCATCGGAGAGATGAACAGGTATCCGTACCACGCGTTGCGCCTTCGCAGCTTCGAGGGTGCCGCGGCCTTGCTCATGTTGAGGTCCACTCCTTCCTTGCCATGCTGTCTCTCTTAGCCGTCTCACTTACTTAAGCAGCGGCGAGACTTCCTTCTCCAGATCCTTCACGATGTCTTCAATCGGCTTGGACTTCGTGTAGATGGAATCGAAGCCGATCTTCATCTTCTCGTCGATCTGCTGGAAGTTCTGGAACGCCGGGCGCACCCTTGCGCCCGCCATCTGATCGAGCACGGCCGTCTTCACGCTCTCCGGCGAAGGCCCCTGGTTCAGGAAGTCCTGCGATTCCAGCACGGACTTGCGGCTCGGCACGAAGAACTGGGAGGTGACCGCCATGTTCTCCGGGCTGGTCAGGTACTTCACGAAGTCGGTCGCCTCGGCGACGTGTTCGCTGTCCTTCGTCACGGCGTAGCCGGCATAGCCGAGCGTCGTTCCCTGGCCGCCCGCTCCGGACGGCATCGGCGCGATGTCCCACTCGAAGTCGGCAATCGCCTTCGCCTTGCCCATGTAGCTGAACAGGTCTTGCTGCATGGCGATTTTGCCCGTCTCGAACGTCGTCTGGTCGCCCGGCTTCGGATGAATCTCCGACTTGAACATCGCATCGCTGTAGAACTGGAGCGCGTCGATCCCTGCCGGCGTGTTCAGCGCGAACTGCTTGCCGTCGGCGCTGAAGTAGTCGGCCCCGAACGCCCATACGAGCGTCTGCAGCGATTCCGTCCAGCTCGTCGTCCAGCCGTTCGGGCGGATCAGGTTGACGCCGTACACGCCTTTGCTCTTGTCCGTAAGGGCAGCCGCCGCCTTCGCCATCTCGTCGTACGTCCAGTTCCCTTCCTCATACAGCTCGGTCGGTGTTTTTAACCCCTTCTCCGCGAACAAGGTCTTGTTGTAATAAATCATGTTCGGCGGAGTCGAGAACGGAATGCCGTACGTCTTGCCGTCCTTCGTCAGCAGCTCGAGCGTCGAAGGAATAAGGTCCTCGAACTTGTAGTTCGGGTCGTCCTTGATCCCCGAGATGTCGGCGAGCTGGCCCGCCCCGAGGAATTGCGGAATCGACCGCTCCATCAGCCAGACGATGTCCGGCGCCGTCTTCGACGCCATCAGCACCGACAGCTTCTGCTGGTAATCCGCCGACGGAATCGTCATGATCTCGACACTCACGTTCGGATGATCCTTGCGATAGTTCTCGATCATCGTCTCGTACATCGCCTTGTGCGTGTCATTGCCCCAGATGCTGAACTTCAGCTTGATCTCCTTGGCCGGCGCTCCCGAGCCGGAAGCCCCGCTCTCCTTGCTGCCCGAATCGGAGCCGCAGCCCGCGAGCGCCCCCGTCAGCAACACCGTTGCAAGCCCGATCCCCAATCCTTTGTTCATTCGGTTGTTCATATGGCATCCCCTATTCACCGTTGTGTGATAAGCGCTTACATGAGTGATTATAAAGAAAAACCCGCATCTCCGAGAACGACACGGGTTCCAGAAATGGTTCAAAATCGTAAGGGGTTTCACCGCATAGGCCGAGGGTCTGTTATTCTGATATGAACAATTGAACTTATTACCAATATTTATTGGATCATGGCGATTACCTTAACCTTTGTATCTACCACGATTTTTAAGCTATAGCCCGTTTGCAGACACATTCTAAGAGAATACTGGAAAATAGCGATGTGATAATAAATACTGGTAAATGCGCTCGATAACCTTCAACACTTCCGACTCTTCCGTCTTGTAATCGAATAGGACGAACGCATGGGCCAAATGCGGATAAAGCACAAGCTCGACCTCGTTGCCCGCCGCCGAATACGCTTCATAAAAGCGCATCGCTTGCTCGGGCACGACTGTTGCATCCAACAATCCATGCATGATCAGTATCGGCGGCTGACCCGCGCACACGTGATGCAGCGGCGACAGAGCTTTGGCATGCTCGTGTCGCATCAGCCAGGCGCGCACCGGATCTTCATCGTGGTTCTCCGCGTCGACAACAGGGATCGCCGCTTTCCAACGCCCCGTAAAATCAACGATGCCATTGCAGTTGACGACGGCGTTCGCCATTGCCGATACGGATGCGTCTTCACCGGGGGCGTCGTGGTTGTCCATTGTGGCCAGGCTCACCGCCAGATGGCCGCCGGCGGAATCTCCGATAACCGCAATACGCTGCGAATCGATGCCAAGCTCGGCCGCATGACGACGTATGTAGCGCACAGCCGAGCGGCAATCTTCGATGCACGTTTCTATGCCGCGTGCCTGACCCGGCTCCGCCTCGTGCCCCTCGTTCGGCATGAGCCGGTATTCGACGCTTAATGACACTGCGCCTCGCTCCGCGAACAGACTGCAATGACGCAGCAGCATTTCTGGCTGCCCGCCCCGCCAACCGCCACCGTGAATCCAGACGACGACCGGCCTCATGTCAGCCGCGCTCCAGCCTTCCGGACGGCAGATCAACAGTCGCAGCCTACGGCCGGCCGCTTCTTTATAAACAACCGTGTCATATAGAAAGCTCGTGTTCATGACTTGGGCCGTCTCCTTCTCCGCTGTGGGTTCTCAACCATTCCATAGGCCGGTATTCAATCCTCCGAGTCCTGATCCAAACAGCGATCCATTAGCTCCCTCAGTTCCAATGCCTCCTGCATGATATCCGGGGGGAGCTGCAGATCAGGCAATTGCAGAGCTTGGGATAGATGAATCCCCATGATCAAATTGCCCAAATGATTCACATGAATCGTATCTCGCATCAGCCTTGCATACTGCTCCGGTTGTCGGCGATAGAACGGTTCAAATCGGCTATACTGATCGACAAGATGAACCTCCATTTCCCGAGAGATGATGCGAACGGTCTCCATGTAGCGTTCAAACTCGGTTCGGAAGCCAACTTCCCGCAGATGATACATGGGACAGTAATAGGTTTGCAGCACGACCTCAGCGTTCTCTTGCCGAATGCGGGCACAAATGGTCCGTAAATTGTCCGCATACCGTTCGAGCGGAAGACTCTGAATCGCATCGTTGCCTCCAATCGTGATGATTGCCACGCCAGGCTTGAAGGAGAGCACATCCCGTTCCAGCCTGCCGAGCAGATCCTCTGTTGTCTCTCCTCCAATTCCTTGATTGATCACGCATACATGCCGTCCGATATGATCTCTGACGTTTATATTTAACCATTCGACCCAATTGTGCCTGCCGCCGCTGGACCACGTCGATTCCGTGTTGCTGGAGCCGAACGCGATAATGCGATGGGATCGGCTCCTATCTTCCTTCCATTGCAGCATGAATTCCATAGCCTCATTCTCCAATAGCCTCATTCTCCATTCGTAGCATCATGAATTCGAATATCGCTTAAAGCATAAGAATGGCGGCACCAACCATCGGAAGTAACACCATCGCCGTCTGCAAGACGACCGTCCGGACGCGCCGCGTAAACTTCGCCCCGATATAGGAACCAAGCATCACGCCGCCAGCCACTTCCAGCAGCAGCCGCACATCCAGATGTCCGAGTTGGTAATAACCCGCCCCTCCGCCGATAGCGATAGGGATAATGACCATCATCGTCGTCCCGGCCGCTTGTCTGATCGATAGACCAAGGACAGCCATGAGACCGATCTGGATAAAAGGCGTGGCACCGATACCGAATATGCCCGACAAAACGCCGGTGACAAGACCGACCAAACAGGCCGCGGCCCAATAGGACGGAATACGCGAACGAGTCGCGGACGCTTCCCGATCTTGGCGTCGCGCGACGAGCCACATGCGGAGCCACATCGCCAGGCCCGACAGCAAAAGCATCCCTGCCGTCATCCATTTCAGCTCCTCACCGGAAATTCCGTTTGAACCAAGCGAGCCGAGCCAGGCGCCGAGCATGCCGGCGCCGCCGACGACGGCGCCCGTGCCAAGCGCAATATTGCCCTCGCGGTAATGGCTGACGGCACCGGCCAGCGAAGAAAAAATCATGGCTGCTAGTGCTGTGCCGAGGGACGTGTGGATCGGATAGCCGAACACCACCGTCAAGAGCGAAATGATGAAGCCGGAGCCTCCCGCACCGACAAATCCCAATAGCAAGCCTACAGTAGCCATTGTCACAACCAGTTCAATAACCAAGTGCCGTCTCCTCTCCTTCGTATTCATCCTCCGACTGTGATGCTGCAGCGTCGAACAACAAGGTAGCCGGGACAGTGCCTCCGGCGCTCGCTGTCAATCGACCTGCTCCGCACGATCGACCGCCGGATAAGCAAGCACAGGCGCTGCATCGTTCGCCCAGTGATCGAACCCGTTGTAGCCGTATTCGTGGCTGCGAGTGTAACGGCGGTAATGCTCGTCCGGCCGCGGGTCCCAGTCGACCAGACCGCCGGGAGCGGTGTCGCGGGGCGGTGTAACAAGGCCCTCGCCGTTGCCGTTGCAGGCGGCGACACCGTATTCATAGACACGCGCCGGATCGGCGGAATCATCTTCGTGCATATGCTGGATGCCTTCGTAAACAAGGGCAAATTCACTCTCGCCGCGCTCCCTCCGGTACAGTCGGTAGCTCGTCGCCCCTAGCTGCCAGCCCCACGTTAACCGGAACCCGCGCCCCGTCCGCGCAACTCGCAGCCCGTCGGCCCGTTCCGGAGGCTCCCCTGTGAAGTAGACGGGATAATCCATGCTCCACGGACCTCTTCTGTCACGATTGACGGCCATGATCCGTACATGACGCTTCGTGCCGTTCGTCCCGGCAAGCCGAGTGCGCAATTGCCGCGACGCGTCCATCGTCTCGCCGGCAATACCGGACGCCGCTGCCGTCCAGGTTGCCCCGCCATCGTCGCTGACGGCGATCTCGTAGCTCTCCGCCCCTGCGGCAGGCTCCCAGACCAACTCGGCAAGGCCGGACGAAGCCAGGTACCCCGCGATCTGCACCCTAGCCGGAGTTGGCAACCGGTCCGTCCATTCCCACTGGCCGCCCCCCGCCGGCAAGCGGAACGAGATACGATGCCCGCGATCCTCCAGCGGCTCGAGCGCAATACCGGCAACGTACAGCCGATACGCCAAGCCGCGCAGCGGTTCCGGCAGTGTCAAGGTCACGACGGCGCCGCCGCGACCGGCATAACTGCCGCTGAGCTCGTCGCCGTTGCGGACGAAGGAGAAGCCCGCCGGCAGCGCTTCGCCGCCTGCCTCAACGTCCGCCTCATCCTCCGTATCTGCGGCGATTAATTCCGCGACAACGCCCGCAACGCCGATGCGCGAGCCAATGAACAGGGCCGCCTCCGCTTTCTTCGCGCTGTACTGTCGGACAATGCCGGCATGACCGTCGAATACAATTCCGCCTTCATCGAACGCAATGGCGGCTTCGTCCCGGAACACAAAGTCGCGCCGGTCGTTCAGCGTCACCATGGCCCCGTACCCCATCGCTTGAACGCCGAGCAAGTAGCCGTAGTCGCCCTTGCCGTGAGGAGATACGAGCGTCAGGAAGTGGCCGTGCCCGTCGTAATATTTTCCCTTCGACTCGTCATTGACGTTGCGGTAAGCGCCAGGCCCGACCTCGACCGGAATGCCGGGCGCTGCGTCGTAACCGGATACGCCCGGCTTCAGTTGGCAGATCGTCGGGAACGGATCGCGCTCATGCACAAACCAGGAGAACCTGCCCCTGACCCGCATGTCGCCGACCTGATCGTAAACGATAATATAATCGCTCCCGGACATCAGCACACTGCGCGAATGATAGGCCGGACTGGCGTACGGTCCCGCCAGCACGCGTGCAAACTGCGCGAAGCCGAGATCGAGCAGCGGCTCAGTCAGTTCGCGACGTCCGACGCTGCGGAACTCGTGACCGTACAGAACGCCGAAGTTGCAGCATGCCTGAACGTCGCCCATATTATCGTCGCCGACATCCTCCTTGCGGTTGAAGCTGAGCCGCTTGCCATCCGCAAAGTAAGTAATAACGCCGCAGCCGCCTCGCCCGGCGCGACCCCAGCGGTAATTGGGTCCTTCGTCGATCTGTTGCAAGTGCACCGAAGCTTCCGCCCGCTCGCCCACCGCAGACCGCAGGACGAAGCCATACCCGGTGTAGGCCGCCGTGCGGAGCGGCGGGAGCGTGCCTGTGTTGCCGTCGTGCGGCGCCGGGTCCGCAGCGCGCCAGATGTCCGTATTCGGCTCTCGCTCCGCGTAGCCCCTGGCATCGGCTGGACTTGCACGGAGCAGATACTCGGCCAGCAACGGCTCGATGGCGCGCAAGCCGAACGCGGCTGTGCGCAGCGTCAGCGGGGCGGCATAATCATCGATGTGTCCGCCGGCGTGAGCGCCTTGCGACGGGATATGTCGCGCGCCTTCGACCGGCGCAGTCAGCGTATTCAGCAGCCAGGACAACCATTTGGCATAATTCGGATAAGCGACAGGATGCTCTCCCCATACCCGTGTGATCGCCATGACCGGATTCAACATCGCTTGCAGGTTATAGAGCGTGTAGCACGCCAAGTTCTCCGTATGTCTTCCTCCTCTGGTTCCCCAGAAAGACACGTCGGGCCGGACGTGATACTTCACGTTCAGCGCCATGGAGCGCTCGAAATCCTCCTTCCACCGGCGCGCATCGGGATGAGCGGGGAACAGTGCAGCCATGAGCGCAGGGACACTTCTTACATCGACGAGGAAGTTAGGGTGCCCGGCGAGCATATTCGTTACGGGCATGAAGCACTCCTCATTGTGTGCGTAAGCCATGAACGCCCAAGCTGCCTTCAGCCGGTCGAACTGGCCCGGCGACATCGCCGGCGCAGCCAGATCAAATGTGGAGGCCCACGCATAAAATTCCCGCGCGGCTACCGGACTCAGATTGCCCGGCTGGTGCAGACAAAAGGACAAACGATCGACAATCGCATCCATGTCGCCCGGCGTCGGCTTGGCCGTGCTGTCGCCGAACCAGTCATGCATCCGCCGCGGGAGCCACTCCTCGCGGAATAGACGCGGATACTCCGACTGCCGTTCCTCCCAGGCCAGCTTCCAGTTCTTCACTTTATCGAGCGATAGAAACTCGTGCCACAGCCACAGTTCCTCGACATAAGATTCGCCAGGCGCGGCAGCTTCCTCTTGCGCCGGATACAGCGCAATCGCCGTACAGCGGGTTCCCGAAGCCAGCGGGTACGCCCAGCGAAGCGCCTGACGGCGCCGCGACCAACGGAAGCGGAGCGCCAGCGACGGCGGCGAGCCCCAGAGCGCATATTCGCCGTCGTCCCAGAAGCCGCTATCTTTGACAAATACAGCGGCCGCAACCTCGTCGTCGGCAAAGGCCGCCGCTTTCGCCTGATGCCAGCATATCGCGTTATCGTAAGGCGTTACCCGAAACGGCAAATCGCCGTTTCCCTCCAAATAGCGGTCGATCGGCTCCACGCTGCGTGGTTTCGTATACCTCCGCTTCGGCGCAAACGAACGCCACTCGATCGCAAGCACTGCGCTCTCGCCGGCGGCAAAACCGGACATACGCTCGCGCAGCTCCATATAGTCCATGCCGGCGGCAACCGTTACGGTCGCACGGTACTCGGCTTCCCCTTCGAAACGGCAGACAAACTCGCATTCCGTAAATACGGGTCCTGACTCTGTTACCGTCCCTTCCGCAGCAACGAGCTTGCGGCCGCCTCCGTCAATGCGGGCAACACCCTCTGCCGCACAGCCGGCCAAGCGTAGCGCAAACAGCTCGCCATCCTCGAATGGGTGCTCTGCGAACATGACGATCAGCCGACCGTTATTCACCTGCACGCGATCGTTCTCCCGCGCGACCGTCATCCGATCGTAGCTCGTTCCCGGCGCGGGCGCCGCTCCGCTGCGCCATTCGAATCGCCGCTTGGCTCCCGTCGGCAGATCGGCAACCATGCATAACCGCGTTGCGTTATCCGTCCGCCGCCATTGGAACGGCACGGCTTCACCGTCCGCGTCGGCGAGCCATGCCTCTTCCGCCGCCGCTTCTTCGTCCGGCCGGTCGAAGCCGAGCAGGGTACGCGGCCAGGCGTATCCAACCATCTGCAATTGATCCTCAATGAGGATTTGCTTTTTTTCCATCACATTCATCCTCTCAATGGCACCAGGCAATATTGCACCAAGCAATACGCACCGCTTTGTTTGGGCGGAACAAAAACAGCGACGCACCGCCTCGCGCCGCCGTTATTGCTGTTCCTTAGTTGTTGCCTTGCACCGATTGATAGAGTTCGTTCGCTTCCTTCTCCAGTTCTGCGCCGCCCATATCGTTCCACTGCTTGACGAAGTCGTCGAAATACGAGATTGGCTTGTCGCCGCGCACGATCTGAGCGTAGGCGTCCAGCTTCAGCTTCGTCAAGTCGGCCCAGTATTTGCCCGATAATGGCAGCACGTCGGATTTGCCGAAAATGTCCCATATCGGCTTGTTGTAAAGGAGGGATTGCTCAACGTTCGTTTGGCCGAGGGCCTTCGCAAAAATGGCGGGAGCCGGGCCGCCGGCAAACAGCGTGTCGAAGTTGCTCTTCAGCCCTTCTGTCGCAAGCTTGGCGGTGTCGTCGTATGGAGGCAGGAACTTGATGCCGCTCTGTGGATCGGAAGGCGTGTTATAGTCCCAATGCGTTCCCTTGATGCCGACCCCTGCATCCAGGAATACCTGCTCGTCATTACGCATCGCTTCCATGATCTCGAGCACTTTCTTGACCTTCTCCGGCTGCTGCTCCATCTGCTTGCCGAACGCGAAGATGCTGCCTGCGGTTCCCCATGCCCAGCCCCCCTGCTGGCCGTCCGGCCCTTTGGGCAGCGGCGCCATTTGGAAATCGGCGTCCGCATTTATATTCTTCATCGAGGAGATCGTGGATTGCGGATTGCTCAAATCAAACGAAGACACCGTGGTCGCGTGTGTGTAAGCGATCTTCCCTTCGATCAGCTTCTTGTCCATGTCTTTGCCGGTAACGAATTCCGGATCGATGTAGCCCTTCGCATACCAGTCCGCCAGCAAGGTCAACGCTTCCTTCGCTTCCGGCACCACCGCGCCGTTGACCACCTTGCCGTCCTTCAGCATCCATTGGGTTGGCATGACGCCGTAAGCGCCGAATATGGACCAGAACTGGAAGTAATACGAGTTGCCGTTGGTCGTCATGCCATAGACGCCGATGTCCTTCAGCTTGGCGAACGCATCCGTCATTTCGTCAATCGTTTCCGGAATTTTATCTACGCCCGCCTTCTTCAGCAGATCCACCCGCCAGCCTTGCTTCGCGTTGAACTGACCCGTGTAGTACGTGGTCGGCAAGCCGTAATTTTTGCCGTTCAGGTTGGTATAGTACCAGCCTTGCTTGGCAAAGCTGTCCAGCACTTCTTTTGTTTTGGGCGCATATTGCTCGATCGTCTCGATCGGCAGCTCGGCAATCAGGCCCTGGCTGGCGTATTTGAACAATTGATTCGGGTCGAAGACGAACATGACGTCAGGCACGTCACCCGAAGTAAGCAGGATTTGCTGCTTCTGCACATAGTCGGCCTGCGGAATCGAATAGTAATCGATTTGGACATTAAATTTCTCCTGCAGCACCTGAATCGTTCGGGAATCGGGCGTCAAGTCCGCCGATGGCACCATCCATTTGATCTTTATCGGTTCATCCTGCGTTGCGGTTGACGCGCTCGACGAAGCCGTGGATGCGCCTGTCCCCTCTCCATTCGAACATCCGGCAAGCATCAGTGAACAGACAGCAACCATCGTCGCCCAAGCTTTTACCCCTCTTTTTACAAGCATCTTGCAGCCTCCTGTATGAATGTCGTTAAGCTTCTATAATCGGCATGTCCGTTCCGACCAACGCTTAGCCTTTGACGGAACCGAGCATGATGCCTTTGACAAAATACCGCTGAATGAACGGGTAAAGAAACAGAATCGGCAGCGTCACAGCCACGATCGTAGCCGCCTTGAGCGACTCCGGCGTATATTCCTCGCGAATTCGGTTCATGTCCTCGCCCGGTGTCAGCGATACCGTCGCATCGACGACGGTTCTTCGCAAGAACAGTTGCAGCACCTGCCACCGATTGTCCTGCGTATAGATCAGCGCATCGAACCATTGATTCCAGTGCGCGACGCCGACCCAAAGCGCCATGACGGCGATCACCGGCACCGATAGCGGCAGCACGATGCGCATCAGCACCCGCATCTCCGATGCGCCGTCGATGCGCGCCGACTCGATGATCTCGGTCGGGATTCCCTCGAAGAAGTTGCGCATCACAATCATATTGAAAGCCGACACCGCGCCGGGCAGGACGAGCGCCCACAGGGTATTGAGCATGCCAAGATTTTTGACAAGCAGGAACATCGGAATCGTACCGCCGCTGAACAGCATGCTGAAGACGAACAACTTCATGATCAGCTTCCGGTGCGGAAAGGTTCGCCTGGACAACGGATAAGCAATAATCGCCGTCATGGTCAATGATATCGCGATGCCGACGCCGGTCCGGATGAGCGTATTGACGTAAGACGACACCAAATCGGGGTGCGCCAGCACCTTTTCGTACGACATCAGCGTCGGATGCAGCGGAAACCAGTAAAACTTCATGGCCATCGCATCCGCCGGCGTGCTGAACGAAAGCGTGATGATATAAAGCAGCGGATACAGCGTCGTAAGTCCGAAAATCGTCAAGAAAGCGATATTGCCCCCGTCGAAAATTCGCTCGCCCCAAGTTGTTTTCATCCTCTTCCCCTCCTCGCTACCATAGTCCCCGATCCTTGTCGTACAGCTTGACAAGTGCATTGGCGACAAGCACCAGCGTCAGTCCAATGGTCGAATTGAACAGCCCCGCTGCGGTGCCCAACTCGTAATCCATCGTCAACAAGCGGCGCAGCACATACGTATCGAGAATTTCCCCTACTTCCGAGGTGGGCGGCGTCATCAGATTGTAAATTTGATCGAAGCCCACCGACAAGAAGTGACCGATTGACAGCAAGTACATAATGATGACGGTTGGAGCGAGCGACGGCAGGCTGATATGCCAGATGCGCCGCCAGCGGCTTGCCCCGTCGGCAATCGCAGCCTCGTATAGGGTTGGATCAATCGAGGCCAGTACCGCAAAGTAGACAATGGACCCCCAGCCTGCGGATTGCCAGATGTCCGTCAGTACGATGGTGCCGTAAAAATAGTCAGGCTCCAGCAGCCACAGCTGATTCGAAATGCCGAACAGGCTCAGCAGCTTGTTGAAGCCGCCATCGCTGCCGAGAAACGGGAACAGGATGCCGGCGAGCACAACCCACGAGAAAAAGTGAGGCAGATAAGTCACCGTCTGAATCGTCCGCCGGAACCAGGTTAATCGGACTTCGTTGAGAAGCAGCGCAAGCACAATCGGCGCCGGAAACACAAACACCATTTTCAGAAAAGCAATCAGCACCGAATGGCGCAACGCTTGCTCAAAGCCTTTCCCCTGGAACAATCGTTCGAAATTGTCCCAACCGGCCCAAGGGCTGCCGAGAATGCCCTCTGTAATCTGAAAATGCTTGAAAGCGATGATGATGCCGTACATCGGCACATAGCTGAACAACAGAAATAATGCCAAACCGGGCAGCAGCATCATAATCAATGCGCGGTGCTGCTTGTAAACGCGCCATTGCCCCTGCCATCTGGTTGTCCTGACCGAGTCGCCGGTCCTCGGCATCGCGCGCCGTATTTCCATCTTGTTCGATCCTCCTTTATGTTTGACTTGCGTGTCTTTTGCGATGTCATCAGCTTATCGCTGCTTCCGATATCAACGCAATCGTCACATTTTCGCGGCCGATAAAACGGAAAATGCGCCGCAGCCTTGGGGCTTGCGGCGCAAATGGCGCAATCAGGAACGGCTCCGCAGGCGATAGGCGCCCGGTGTCATTCCTTCCGATTTTTTGAATACCCGAATGAGATGCGTCGCATTGCCGTAACCGATCTCGGTGGCGATGTCGGCGATGTTCAGCTCTGTTTTGAACAACAGGCTTTTCGCTTTGTCGATCCGGTAGCGAGTCACGTACGCGATGAACGTCTCTCCCCAGTGCTGCTTGATCAGCTCGCTCAAGTATGAAGGGGAGATGCCCAGTTGATCGGCGGCGAGCTGCAGCGACAAGTCCTGCGCGTACCGCTCCTCGATCAGCTTGCGGGTCCGTTCCATAATGGTCTCCATTCGCAATTGCTTCAGCCCGTTCAGGAATTCGATCGCCTGTGTAATAACGGTGTCGCCGAACCAGTCGCACATGGGAGGTGCAGCGTTCAATTGGGCGAATTCGGCATACAGACTCCGCCGGGGGAACGTCTGCGTCAGGTCGGGATCGTATTCCTGCAGCAGCCGGATGACGGATACGAGCAGTTGCATCGCATACGTCTTGATCAGCGCAAAGGGCAGGCGACTGCCGCTGAGCCCATCGAAAAAGGCGTT
Source organism: Cohnella fermenti (assembly GCF_004801405.1). Taxonomy (GTDB): domain Bacteria; phylum Bacillota; class Bacilli; order Paenibacillales; family Paenibacillaceae; genus Cohnella; species Cohnella fermenti. The sequence continues at coordinate 250,660 of NZ_SSOB01000001.1, read as the reverse complement.
CAGTTCTCGAGCGACCTGCCCGCGATCCCCTTCGCGAATGGCCGCAAGCAGCGCGCTCTCGCATTCGACCGGATACGGGACCAGGACTTGCTTCTCCATCTCCTGACTTCCTCGCACCACCTCATTGCCCGCCTTCGGCCAATTTTCCTGCAGCGCATGAAGTGCATCCTGATACGATATCGACAGCTCGCGGAAATCGGCAATCGGTCTGCCGACAGCGATCGTCACCGTCTGCTTCAAGTACAACGATACCGCATAGCGAATCGACTCCGCCGCCCGGACCGCCACGCGATCTGCCTCATGCTGAGGCAGGTTCAGAATAACGGCCACGTGCTGGCGGGAAATGACCGTTTCCGTCGCGAACTTGCCTCGCATCAATTCCTGGCTGATATTCGCCGCGGCGAAGAGAAACAGCCGCGTATCCTCGCCGCTGCGGAAACGGGCGCTCTCGCCTGTCGCATCCATCTCCGCCACGAGCACGCAAAACATCGGGTTCGGAAAAAGCTCCGCCTCGGCAGGCTTCTGACGCAGCCACGGGTCCATGCCTGCGTTGTTGCCAAGCAATGCGGACAGCAGAAAATGATCGCGCAGCACCGGCAATTGGCTGTTCCATTGCGAACGTACGACGCTCATCTCCTCAAGCAGCGCGGCAATGCCATTCTCGATCCGGGCAAAGCCCTCGGCATAATCGGCACCGAACGGCTCAAGCTCATCCTCGCCTTCCGCTTCTCCTTTGCCGCGCAGGGTCAAGAACAAATTCCGCAACCCGCTCTGGAATCGCTGAAATCGCCGCACATTGAAGTAGGCGACAAACAGCGACAGCAGCGATAGCGCCGCAGTCGCGGCAATAATCCATATTTTAAGCAAATGCGCATGGTGAGAAGCCGCATCCGCAGGGATCAGCATGGCGAAGAGGAAGCCGTACGACGCCGAGCGTTCGGTCGTCACATACATGGCTCCGGCTTCCGTGTTCAGCTTGATGGGGCCGTTGCCTTCCGCCGCAATGCCATCTGTCAGCCTGGCGCCAATGGCGTCGGGCGTCTCCAGATGCAACGGGCCAGCCTGCACAATCGTCTGCCCCGTCGGGGAAATAACGAGCAGGCAGCCCCGGCTGACAAACGGGAAGGAGCGGATCATGTCGGCTATAACGCTAGTCCTGACGTTAACAATGAGCGCCGCATCGGGTTCCTCATAGAAGAAAGGCAGCGGGAGCATGTAGGTAAGCACCTCATCGCCTTTCACCGCGTCGCTGCCCATGGTTCTGGGCGTAATCCACAGCTTCGATTTGCGCTCGGTCGCCGCTTGTTGCAAATTCGGCAGCCACGACGTATCTGCAAACCGGTCCAGGTCGAACAGCAAATTCGACGTCAGCACGAGCTTCTGCCGACGGTGATAAAGATAAACCGAGTCAACCGTTTGAATCGAAGAAGAGAAATTCAACAGATCGCGTCTAATGTCGTTGGCCGCCTGCATCGAACCGAGCAGCGGCGTTTCCCGGACTTTGACGATCTGAAGCATTCCCGCCTGCAACGATAGCTGTCCCGTCACTTCTTCAATTTGCCTAAGCAGTTGGTCCACCTGCTCCTTCATCTGGACGATCGCCACCTCGGACGTCCGCTTCACTTCAGCTTCGACCAAGCGAAGGCTTGTATAATAATTGAACGTCCCGAAACCGATCACCGGCACGATTGACAGGAACAAAAGCAGGGCGATTTGTCGTTGCCGAAGCAGTTTGTGAACAAGGTTCATTGGCCGATCACCGCTCTTTGTCCATCAGGATGGTTTTGCGGCTTTATTATAGCAAAGATCGGTTGCCGATGAGCTGCCGCTTTCGACCCACATCGCCGACAGCAGCATCAGCAGCAGGCCTTGACCGTAACCTTCCGTCCGATGCTGCGCGATAACGTGGTACTCTCCGGCGTGCTTCTGCACCCCGGTTCCCGCGGATACGCCTCGGAACACGCCTTCCCAGTCCACGTGCGCAAGCGCAGCACGCGCGGCGCGGTCGGCCATCGCCGCATGGGCTTCATCCGCGTTGCCGAACCGCAGCGCCCGCTTCACGGCATACGCAATGCCGGCGGCTGCGGATGTTTCCAAATAGGTATTCGAATCATCGATCACAGTCGTCCATAAACCGGAAATATCCTGATAACGGGACAAGCCTGACAATTGTCGGGCCAAGGTGTCCCTGATCGCTTGACGCGCCGGCTCCGTTTCCGGAAGCAGCACGAGCAGCTCCGTCGACACAATGGCCGCCCATGCGTTGCCCCGCGCCCACAAGCAGCCGATCGGTCCGTTCTTGTGCTCATCCCAGCCGTGATAATACAGCCCGTCCTCCTGCTGCAAGTGACGCACATGCAGGAAATATTGGTTGATTCCTTCCTCGACCGCCGCTTGATCTTCGAACAGCAGCCCCGCCTTGACCAGAAACAGACCGGCCATGAACAAGGTATCCACCCACATCTGCCCGCCGAAGTTCGTCTCCACGAGCGTATGCTCGAACGCGCCGTTGGCAAGCCGCTCCGCCCGCTGCATCAGGAACTCGGTTCTCGATTTGATAATATCCGCATAACGCGGCTCGCCCGAAGCGACATACAGCTCAATCAGCGAGAAACACGGCGCCGTCGCATTGACCGTTTCGAATACGCGCCCTTGCGTCAATTGATCGTCAATCCACGATTTCAAATAGTGCAGCAGCGCATCGTCTTGCGTCGTCTTCCATAACGACACCAAACCGTACAGCGCCACACCTTCGCTCCAGTTCCATTCCGCCATCGGCATTCGCCTCGTCGCTTGCGAAACCCGGTCCATGATTTTAGCCAGATTGCGTGACATCCTTCTGCTCTCCTCCTGTCTTTTGTCAGTTGTCAGGCCCCCATCGTAAGCCAATCCCGATCTCATCTCAATGATCATTTTTTTGGAACGTCGCAAACAGCATCCCCCGAACTGAAGTCCGGGGGATGCTGTCTTGAGATCTAAGCAAGCGTAACCGCTGAACCTGTCAATGCGTCTCGAGCTGCGTTGCCTGCCAAGTCAACGGCTTCCACCCGGAACGAATAAGCCGTGCCCGGCAGCAAGTCGTCAAACGCATAGACGGTAACATTCGATACCGTCTCATGGAGCGCGCCGTTTACATAGATTCGGTAGGAGATCGCCGCCCCCGACGTATCGACAGCCGACGGCCAAGACAAATACGCATCCGTGGATGTCACATCGGTAACGGACAGCCTGCCGCTGCCGGCCGGCCAATAAGGCGCCCTCACATCCGCGTACGCGGTGGAGGTTGTCACTGTGTTAAGCGAGCCGGCATCCGCGATCGGCGTTGTGACGTTTGCGAAGCTGTTGCCGCTCAACACCTGCCCATAGATGGCCTGCGTCAGTGTAATGCCGGTTTGCAGATCGACGAACCGGTTATTCTCAATCAGCGTATTTCTGACGACCGGTACATCAAAGACAGAACCTTGAACGGCTCGGATAAACAATCCTGAAGCGTCGACGTTCAGATCGGCAATGACTCGATTATTACGGAATTCTGTGCCGTATGCTTGCACCGCATAACCGGTGTTATCGGCACGCAGGCCAAGCCCGTAAACCGCGCCGGAATGAGGATCGACAATCGTATTGTTATCAAAGCGGACAAAATAAGCGTTGTTCAATCGATGCTGCGCAAGCGAGTTGAAGGCGAACATAACCGCTCCGCCCGTATTGGTCAACATATTGTCGGCTACAACACTGTCATAGAGGTTGCCGTACATCGATATCGGCCCTCCGCTGTCCATCCCCGTATTGCGGTAAACCGTCCCCTTGTCGTTCGGCAAGAGGATTGAAAATTTGCTCGTGCGATCGGGCAGGATATCCCAGGGAGCGGTGACGGAAATCGTGCTGCCGCTGATTTGTGCTACGTCCCGTACTTGCCCGATTCCCCGACCCTCCATGATGACGACCGCCAAGCGGCTGAAGCGATGCGGGAAGCTGTAATCGTCGCCTGTTACGGTTGCCCCTGTACTAAGCGGAACGACAGTCGCCACCTTCAGGTCCGTGCCGGAAGCGGCCAGGACTTCTCCATAATTGAAGGTGCCGGATGGCACTTCGTTCAGCACCATCTCGCCATCATTGTGCGCATGGTCCATTGTGCCGATGCCTTCCATCTCATTGTCCGCCAGATAGTACTCCGATCGGACGCTGAACCCGTGCAGTTCGAAGTCTTGCTCCGGATGCCCGATGAGCCTGTTGCCTTCGATAATCGCGTATCGAGCCTCCACATGGGTCGCTCCGCCCGAATATTCGAGAATGTTGTTGCGCACCTGACTGTAAGCATTGACGTAGCCTGATGCAATGGTCGCAGCTTTGCCTTTGAAGGAGTTGCCGATAAACAGTGTGCGTTCCTTGGCGATAAATCCGATTCCGTTTGCCCGCCCCGTCTGCTGCCCCAGGGGAGCATCGATCGTGACTTCCGCGACGAACAGCTCGCTCGCGGTGCGAAGGGAGTTGTCCGCGACAGCAGATCCCCATGCATGCCCGAGCCAGATGAAGAAATCGGGATACACAGACGGATTGTAGACGCCCAGCTTCATGCGCGCCACTCCTGCCTGACCGACAGTCTGACCGTCGCCGGATGAAACGATCAGCATGCCGGTGCTAGTGCCGGAATAAGCGAGCACCGTGTTCTCTTCGCTTTCTCCCTGCAGCACGACACCGGCTGGCAGCAGAATGGTCGAGATTCGGTAGGTACCGTCCGGGAACCACACGACACCGCCGCCATCTTCATGTGCCTGATCGACAGCGCTTTGCACCGAAGCGGTGTCATCGGTCGTGCCATCAGCCGTCGCACCGTAATCCGTCACATCGTATACGTGGCTCCAACGGAAATCTTTCGCCCAGGCGACGCCAAGACCCAGTGGATCGTCGCCCGTCTCCGTCACGGTCAAGAGCTGTCCGTTATCCAGCCGCACCCAATTGCCGTCTGTATGATTGCGCACCTCGACCCAATACGCTTGCGTCGGGGCTTGATCGATGGCGAAGGTGACCGCGTAAGGATTCAGGTCAACGATCGGCATCTCATACACACTGCCGGTAACGCTCTTCAACCTGATCGCCGTATCGGCGGCCGCACCGCCGAATTCCCGCGCGTCAAAATTGCGGCCGACCAGCTTGATCTGCTGCCCTTCAAACGCTTCACGCTCTGAAATAAAATGCGGCCGAGGATCGTTAAGCGGCATTGCTTCGCTCCAGCCGTATTCATTGCGAATCCATACCGCATATGCGCCCGGGCTCATATCCGCCGGCAAGCGCGACACGACATATGTGCCCTGATCGTCGGTCTGCACGACATCCAGCGTGCGGGCACCGGCGGACGGAGCGGAGGCGCCGAGCAGTGCGTAGTCGTCGATAGCGACCTCGATGGCGGATGACGTCATGCCGTAGCCCGAAGCGGTGAACAGCACGCCGGGAGCCACGGCGTCAGAGAGGCGCAGCACAACAGGGGGGCGCTCCCAGGCTTCCACCTGGACGATCAGCGAGATCGTGTCCGTGCTGGCATTCAGCGAAAGGACATCATTAATAGCGAATGCAGCCTTGATTGTAAATGAGCCCGCGTACATCGGCGTATAATCGACGGTGACCACGCCGTCCTCGTCCGTTACCCCGGAACCGACGCCGGGGTCAATATGTGTGCCGACATACTCGCCTTCCAGCTCAAACTTGACTTCCTGCCCCGCCAGCGGAGCGCCCGCGCTGTCCTTAAGATCAGCTCGAAGCTGTACCGTTTCGTTCGGGCGGTCGACAGCGATTGATGTGTCTTCGGCTGTCAAGCTTGTCGCCAGATAAGCGGGAATAGCAATCGACGAGCGCGTCGCAATGTCCGAATAGAGGAATTGACGGATGTTGCGAAGTCCGTACTCGTATTCGACGCCAGGTTCCAAGTTGGAATCTTCGTACCCATTCACGCCAGCGGTTACGACTGCGATCTGGGCCAACTCAGTGTCGCCCTGCTTTTTACGAAGAATGGCCGTATCGTCACTTCCCGCACCCGCCCACGACAACTCCACCTGACGAGTGCCGGCGTTTATCGCCTGCAAGTCGGACACGGACGGTGCAAGCGGCGTATCGAAAAAGATTCCCTGTACAAAAGCTTGCGATCCGGCAAGTTTCGTGATCCGCAGCTTGAAGCTGCCCTGTACGAGATACGAGACATATTTGCCGCCATTGATCGTGTCGACTGTCTGCGCATTCAGCATATTCCCGTTGCCGTCCTGAAGCTCGAAGCTCTCAACATTCACTTCCGCCGAGGCAAAGTCCGTCGTATAGAAGCTTACCTGATGAGAGCTGTTGTCCGTCAGCGTAAACGAATATGTCATCGTCCCGTACGTATAAACAGACAGCATCTTGCGGATGCTGCCATCCGGCACCCGGAGCGCACGCACGTCAGACGATGGATTCTGCATGATATAGTAACCGGCGCTGCCGAGTGAGTATGCACTCACATAAGAAGGGAGGCTGACAATGGAAGCGGGTGTCGTTGCGTCTCTTCCCGAAGAGGACGTGGCTGCAAGGAACGGCAGAATGTAGCCGTCACCGCCGTAGGTGCCGATCCAATTGCCCTTAGTTGCGGCATCCTGTCCCAGATAGTAAGTCGGGGCAGATGTGGTCATCGTTGTTGTCACCGGCACCGTCAGCTTTCGGCTCCAGTGACCGCTGCCATTGCCGGACTCCACTGCGAACGTATAGGAGGTATCCGGCGACAACCCTGTCGCATTGTAGGAATATACCGATCCACTGACCGAATCCAGCAATGTGTTGTCCCGGTAGATGCGATAAGCTGTTACGCCGTCTCCGTCAATGGCCGCAGGCCAATTAAGCGTCAAACCGGTAGCGCTTATATTCGATGACGAAGCTGCTCCTCCTTCGGGCCAAACCGGCCCAGGCGCATCGAAGAAAAAGCCTTGCGCAATCGCCTGCAAACCCGCCTGCAAGGAAACGATCAGCTTGAAGCTGCCCTGTACACGATACGTCACATATTTGCCGCCATTGATTGTCGCAACCGTTCGGGAGTCGAGGACCGCTCCGCCCGCGTCGCGCAATTCAAATCCCATCTGAATGGACTCCGTCGCTGCAAAATCGGTTGTGTACACGGAGAATTGATGCGGTTCATTATCTGTTAATGTGAAGTTAAAGGACATGGAGCTGTACGAATATACCGTAAAGCGCTTGCGCATGCTGCCGTCCGGAGATTGCAGACCGCGCGGATCGGCTTGATTGCCGGATACATAATACCCGGTGCCCGATTTGGAGTAAGCGCTCACATAAGAAGGCAGCTGCACAACATCGGCAGCGAGCGGATTGTCCCTGCCGCTCGTAACGGTCGTGGCATAATAAGGAAGCAAATAGCCTTCACTGCCGTATGCCCCTACCCAGTTGCCTTTCGTAGACGTATCCGTGCCCACAAATGAAGCGGCGGATGCGCGTGCCGCCTGCGGCACGAGCGTCATCCCGTTAAAGACAAGTGATAGCATTATCAAATAAACAAACCAACTCCACTTATTCTTTCTCCGAGTCAAAGCCATGATCGCCACACTCCTCCTTGGAAACTGCACGCATGTATTCGTCTGCTTGTTGGGGCAAAGTCCGTTTATCCCCCTTTCGCCTTGTTGTATTTATCCAACTAACGATAGGCAAGACTATTCTACGGCAGAGGCCTGTCGCAAATATATCATCAAAAATTCGGCTGGCAGCGAACGCTGCCAGCGCAAGGAAATAACCATTACCCCCGCTCCCGATACTCCGTCGGCGTCGCTCCCGTGTGCTGCTTGAACAGCGACGCGAAGTACTTGTGGTTCGGAATGCCGCACATGGCGGCGACCTCCGCCACCTTGAGCGTCGTGCCGGTCAGCAGTTGCTTCGCCTTGGCGATCCGCCTCTCCGTCACGTAGTCGGACAGGTTCTGCCCGGTCTCCCGCTTGAACGTCTCGGACAGGTACTTCGGGTGCAGGTACACTCTCTCCGCGAGGAATTGGAGGGAGATGTCCAACCCGAGCGACTGCTGGATCAGTTCCTTCACCTTGCGGATGACAAGCCTCTCCTTGTCCGGCTCGGCGGACTCGTCCCCGGCGGGGGCGGCCTCCTTGCCCTCCGCCTGAATGCGCGCGATCACCTTCGCCAGCTCCACGCGCTCGATCGGCTTGAGCAGATAGTCCACCACTCCGTATCGCAGCGCCTCGCGGGCATATTCGAACTCGTCGTGGCCGCTGACGACGACGATGGGCGTCTCCTTCTGCTCCTGCTTGATCCTTCGCAGCAGCTCCAGGCCGTCCATCTCCTTCATCCGGATGTCGGTAATGACGAGGTCCGTTCGCTCGGCCGTCCGGAACAGCTCGAACGCCGCCCTCCCGTTGTCCGCCTCCATAATTCTCAGCTCGCTCTTGATCACATCTTCGATGATCGCCCTCAGCCCTTGGCGGATCTTCGGCTCGTCTTCGACCAGCAGAATGTTCATTGCTGCGATTCCTCCCATTGGAACGGGATGCGCACGTGCATCGCCGCTCCTTGCGTTCTGGACTTGTCCAGGCTTAGCCCGTAGGCGTCTCCGTACAAAATCTGGAGTCTGCGGTGGATGTTGCGAAGGGCAAAGCCCTTCTCCTTCTTGCCCGAGGGGGCGGCCGCGTCTTCGGCGGATGGCGCCCGGATCGGCTCCGCTTCGGCGAGCATCGACTCGATCCGGCGCAGGCGCTCGGGAGCGATGCCGCGCCCGTCGTCCTCGATGCGGATGAGCAGGTCTTGGTCGTCGGCCTTGGTCGTCAGGGTAAGCGTCAGCGGCCGGCTGTCCATCCCGTGCTCGATTGCGTTCTCGACGAGCGGCTGAAGCAGCAGCTTCGGCACGAGCACCGACTCGTGGGAGAAGTCCACCCGGATGTCCGTGCGCAGACGATCCTCCAGGCGGAACGACTGGATGCTGAGGTAGTTCTCGACGAAGTCCAGCTCCTCCCGCAGCGTCACCTTGCTCTCCTGCCGGTTCACCGTGTAGCGCAGCAGCTTGCCCAGGCTGGAGATGACGCGGCTAAGCTCGTCGTGACGGTCGCGGCCCGCCGCCATGCTGATCGATTCGAGCGTATTGTACAGAAAGTGCGGGTTGATCTGGCTCTGCAGAGCCGACAGCTCCGCCTGCTTCTCCCGAATGCCGAGCTCGTAGATCTCCTTGATGTTCTTGTCGAGCTGGGAGACCATGCCGTTGAAGCCCGCGGTCAGCAGCCCGATCTCGTCGTTCGTCAGGATGGGTGCCCGTTCGCTCAGCTCGCCGTTCTGCACTCGTTTCATTTTCATATAGAGGCTGCGAATGGGCTTGACCAACTGGTTGGAGGCGAGGACGGAGATCAGGTACGCCGCCAGCAGCGAGGCCAGCGAGATCCAGAGAATGAAGGAGATCAGCTCGCGCGCGTTCTTCTGCAGGTCGCTGCGGGGGATGATGCCCACGATGCGAAGGCCGCCGTAGTCGGTCTCCCGCTCGGAGACGAGCGTCCGGCTGTCGTTGACGGGGAGGGCGCCCGTCCCGCCTCCGGATTCGAAGGGATAGATGACATCCCCATTCCTGTTGAAAATATACAGCGTGCTGTTCTCGGTAATCTGGACGGAAGAGAGAATTCGTTCGAAGCCGGAGCTGGTCAGATCGACCTTCACGAAGCCAAGCTTGGCGTTCGTATACGGGTTCTTGATCAGTCTCGCAATCGAGGCCACCTGCGGAGGATCGGTCAGGTAGTTCGGACTGGCGGCGGGAGGAAGGATGGTCAGCCCTCCGTCGTCGGCCTCGGCCTGCCGCATCCACTCGTTCTCCGGCGGCAGCCAGTTGCTCCTGCCCGTCTCCTGCAGATTGCTGAACAGACTCCCGTCAAGCGCAAAAATAAACACGCCCGCCACCTCCGTTCTCTCGTAGATCGCCGATGAGATGAGCTGGTTCATTTTGGACGATTCGTCGGAGGTGAGGTAGTTGCCCGTGCGGAAGGCGCCGCTGTGCCGGGTCAGAATATTCAGCGCGTTGTCGTCGTAGTAGAGGGACAGCGTAATCCGCTCCAGCTCCCGCACGTACCGCTCCAGGTTGATCGCGACCTGCTCGGCGAGCTGGTCGGAGTACGCCTGCGCGTCCTTCGCGGCTCGGGACGAATACTTCGAATACGTAATCGCGCCGCTGAGCAGGAACGGCACCGTGATCATCAGGCAGAACAGGACAAGCATCTTCGTTCGCAGCGACACGAAGGCCGGGGACAGCCGGGATGGACGCATGGACGATGGCGGCATGGACACGGGACAGATCACCCCCTCTATCGAACGAAGGCGGAAGTCGGCGGCTCCTCTCGGAGATGACAGCGCTTTTAACCCATATTATAGCGAAATCGCGATTAGGGATAGTGTGAATTGATGGACCGGCGGCGGCGGGGCGATGGAGCGGCGGGCGGGGGATGGTTGGTTGGCGAGGCGGCGGCGATGGAATGGTGCGGTGGCGGGGTAGTGAGGCGGCGGCGATGGAGTGACGTGGCGGGAAGCGGCGATGGATGGCAGGAAGATGGCGGGGGATGGTAGGAAGAGAGCCGGATGGCGGCGGTTCGGCGGGATGGGCGCGGCATTTTATATGATTTTTCACATAGAATTGCCGTAAAACCCGCCGAAATGTGGGATGAATGTGAAATTTAGCATATAATCGAGGACAACTTGGTGGCGCATCCGCATTTTATGTGAAATTTCGTATAAAATCGGATTTTCGGGCGGTTATCGGCAAAATGAATGTGAAATTTAGCATAAAATCGACGAAGGCCGGCACCGCGACCGCCCCAACGAACAGGGGACAGCCTCCGGGACGCGGCAACTTCGCAGATTCCGGCTTCCGCCACTCGCCCGCCTATGTTGCTCCGGTCGCTCCACCGCCCAGTAACTTTCCCTTACGACTCCAGCTTCTGGAGCTTCGACGGGTTGTTGATCTTGTACGGCACCGGGTGCTTGGTCAGCTTCTTGGCCGCGACCTTGGCTTCGAAGGAGATCGTGTCTCCGATCGCCAGCTCCAGCTTCTTCAGCGTGTTGCTGTGGCTGGACCAGGCGGTGCCGAGCTCGAGCTCCTCCGGTCCCTCGATGCGGACCGCTTCGTAGATGACGACCTCGTCGTCGGTATCGGAGAAGTGGTTCGGCACGGTCGTGAACTCCTGGACCGTAGCGACCATCTTGACCTTCTCCTCGGGAAGCTCCAGCTTCGCCTTGCCCTTCTTCGCCTTCGGCTTGGCAGGTTCCGCGGCCTCTGCGGCCTCTGCGGCGGAAGGGCTTGAGACTGCGGAGGAGGACGCCGCGGCCTGGGAGTCTGCGATCGACGCCGCGGCTTCGGAGACCTCGATCGACGATGCCGCTTCGGGCGCCTCCGCCCCCTCGGTCGACGATGGCTCGTCCATTAGGACCGCAGCTTCGTCCGCCAAGACCGCCGCTTCGTCCGCCGAAGCTGCCGGGTCGTCGTCGTTCTCGGCTCTCGCGGCGCTCTTCAAGCCGTAGCTGGCCGCCTGCATCTCCTTCAGGAACGAAGGGTGAATGCAGTGGCGCTGCTTGTTCTCGAACTCGATGACGGCGGTCATCTTGTCGACGAAGCCGACAATGCTTACCGTCTCATTCAGGCCGTTGCCCTTGTAGACGTAATTTTTCGTACGGGTTGCCTTGTCGGACAGCAGCCCCCATTCCCTGCACTTCTCGAGCTGCTCGTCCTCCGAGTCGAACTCGAAGAACAGCAGAGGCTCGATAACGAACGCATGGCTCATCGCTCTTCCGCCCTTCCTCTTTTCATTTTCTATCGCTTACTCCGGCCGAGCCAACGCAAAAATCTCGCCCAGCTTCGAATAATGGCTGCCGGCGAGCCGGCTGACCGGGCTCAGCTTCCGCACATCGATGCGCCCCTCGTGCAGCAGCTCGTCCGCCACGTGGAAGCAGACGACGCGGCCGATCAGCAGGTCGCAGTGCGGCGCGCCCTCTGTTCCTCCGAGCGGGAAGCTGTGCTCCAGCACGCACTCCATGCGCATCTTCGCCTCCGCAATGCCCGGCGCCGCCACCTTGACGCTCGGCACTTCCGTAAGCCCGGCCGTCTCAAGCTCGCTGACGTCAGCCGGCAACGATGCCGCGGCCGCGTTCGCCGCCTCGACGTTCGCCTCGTCCACAATGTGCACGACGAAGTGGCCCGACGCCTGCGCGTTGCGCGCGGTGTCCTTCGGGACGCCGCCCCGGCGCTGCACCGACACCGAGACGAGCGGCGGGTTCGAGCAGACGATGTTGAAGTAGCTGAACGGAGCCGCATTCACGACACCATCTTCGGACAACGTCGTCACGAGCGCAATGGGCCTGGGCAGAATGCTCCCGATAAGAAGCTTATAGTTGTCCCGTTCGCTCTGACTCGATGGATCGATAACCGCCATAACGCCGCATCTCTTCCCTTCGATTTTTCTAGCTTCTATTGTACATGGTTTGGGCCTCATCGCCTAATGGACTTTGGAGCTCCCGCATACGCAAGAGACTCTCCCGCACGGGAAGAGCCTCCGTATCCAACCTTTATTATATCTCTGCATTTATCTCTGCTCTATGCTCTATGCTCTATGCTCTATGCTCTATGCTCTACTCCCTACGCTCTGCTCTACTCCCTATGCTCTGCTCTACTCCCCGCGCCCTGTTCGCCAATCCTTCGCATATCGCGCTCACCGGAGCCGCTCGGCCAACTGCCGCCGCCTGCGCAACTCCTTCCGGGCACGATTCCAGAACAGGCTGACCTCGTCGGCATCGCGAACCCGGTTCAGATTGATCCACAGCTTCGGAGCCTTGCGCGCCGCATCCCACATGAGGCTCGCCTTGGCGGGCAGGTCTCCGTAACCGGCCTCGATCAGAAGCTCCGCCCCCCGCCGTTCCAAATGATACACCCGGCGAACGACACGGCTGTTGAAGGAAGCGACGGCGTCCCTGCTCTCCGCCAGCGTCAGGAAGTCCCCGCACGGCCGGCAGATCAGCTCGATCGTATGCTCCAGTTCATCCCCCGCCAGGCTTGTCCAATAGCGGAAGGCATACTCGCCGCGACAATGGGGGCACCGCACGTTCTCGCGGATCGCCGCCTCCGCGGCAACCAGGAAGCGGTCGAGGCAGGGCGTCTCCTTGAGCTTGCTTAAATACAATTTGTAGAGGACGAAGAAGCTGGCGGCATCGGCAGACTGGCGGGCGGACTTCCTGAACTCGGCAAGACAAGCTTCCGCGGCTTCCCTCGGCCATTCGGTCATCATCGCGATCCCCCATTCGGTTGAGATGAGCTCATCTGATCCTCATTAACCGAATCGGCGCATCCTTAATCTTCCTCAGCCCAGCTTCTCCCTCAGCCACGAACCGGCAAGCTCGATGGCGCTGCGCGCCGCCTGCGTGCCCGACAGCGAGTTCAACATCACGAAGTCGTGGATAATGGCCGGGTAACGAACGGACGCCGTCTCCACGCCGGCCTGCTTCAGCTTCTCCGCGTAGGCTTCGCCCTCGTCGCACAGAACGTCGGCTTCCGCCGTGATGACGAGAGCGGGCGGCAAGCCGCGAAGCTGCCCGGTTGTCGCGCGCAAGGGGGACGCCGTAATCTCCCCGCGCCGCTCGCGGTCCGGCAAGTACTGATCCCAGAACCACATCATCGCATCCCTGCGCAGGTAGTAGCCCTCCGCGAATTCGCGATACGACTCCGTATCGAACGAAGCGTCCGTCACCGGGTAGAACATCAGTTGCCCGGCGATGGCCGGCCCGCCCCGCTCCTTCGCCATGAGGGCGAGCGCCGCCGTCATGTTGCCGCCGACGCTGTCCCCCGCCACCGCGATGCGAGAGGAGTCGAACCCGCGCGTCTCTCCCGCCCGCTCGATCCATTCGAGCACGGAGTAGATCTCTTCGAGAGCCTTGGGATAGCGCGCCTCGGGGGACAGACTATAGCTGGGAAAAACAACCGCAGCCCCGGAACCGTTAGCCAGCTCGCGAACGAGACGGTCGTGCGTATGCGCGTTGCCGAATACCCACCCGGCACCGTGGAGGTACAGGACAACGGGAAGCGTTCCCTTCGCTTCCTTCGGCCGAACGATCCGCAGCCCGACTCGTCCGTTCTCTCCGGTGTCCAGAATAAACTCCTCCACCTGGGCGATCGGCTGGGGAACGGGAGTCGCTGCCGGAACCGACTGCGTCTCGTCCACGGCTTCCCTCCCCTTCTCGGGGCCGAGCTGGAACAAGTAAGGCGGCTTCGACGTCTCTTCGGCAAGCTTCCGGGCTTCCGGCTCAAGTTGGATCGTACGTATCATGCTCATCACTCTCCTTCGTCTGATTGACCGGCCTTGAGCCCTTTATTACCCCGTTCCCCCGATAACAAACGGGCAGGCCCCCCTTCGAGAGGAGACCCGCCCGCCTGCCGTCTGTCGTCTGCCGTTCAAGCTTTGACCGGAAGCTTGCTCAGCGAATCCTTGATGCGCAGAATCGCTTCCTTGTACTTGCCGGTATCCCGCATCGTGCCGTACATGATGCGCAGGAAGCCTTCGCCGTTCTCGCCGAACCACGTCCCCGGGGACACGCCGACGTTCGCGTCCTTCGCAAGATAATCGCGGATGCCGACCGACGTGCCGAGCCTCGAGACGTTGACCCAGAAGAAGAAGCCTCCCTCCGGCAGAAGCACCTCGACGCCGGGAATCGCGTTCAATTGCTCGTAGCCGAACCGGCGCCGCTCGGCGAAGATCGTCATCCATTCGTCGACATAAGAAGGATCGGTATACGCCGCGGCTACGCCGTACTGGGCGAACGTATTCGTCGGCCCGACATAATTGAACGTCGCCACCTTCAGGATGTCGATAACCGGCTTCGGCGCGACCATATAGGCGACGCGGAAGCCCGTGAGGCCGAGGTCCTTCGACGTGCCGAACACGGAGATCGTGCGCTCGCGCATTCCCGGAAGCGCGGCGAAGGTGATATACTCGTTGCCCTCATAGATATTGCGCTCGAAGCTCTGGTCGACCACAACCATCAGATCGTGCTTCTTCAGAAAATCGGCCAGCCGCTCCAGAACCTCGCGCTTGTATACGGTCGTGGTCGGATTGTTCGGGTGCGTCAGCACGAGGCAGCGGGTGTGCGGCGTCACTCGCTTCTCCAGCTCCTCGATCCGGAGCTGGAAGCCGTCCTCCATAT
The DNA here is from genome assembly GCF_004801405.1 of Cohnella fermenti. Taxonomy (GTDB): domain Bacteria; phylum Bacillota; class Bacilli; order Paenibacillales; family Paenibacillaceae; genus Cohnella; species Cohnella fermenti. The sequence goes on along the minus strand of NZ_SSOB01000001.1, from coordinate 235,477 downwards.
AGGTGGGGACGCTGACGCTGATCGCCCCCATCTGATACACGTCGTTGAAGTTCTCGGCGAAGCCGGGGTCAATGTTGAGCACCTCGTCGCCGTGATGCGGCCGGATGCATACCCGGATGCCGACGAACAGGCCGAATGCGGAGCTCGGCACGACGATGAGCTCGTTCTCCGGGTCGACGTCCAGACCGTTGAACTCCTTCAGCTTCTTCACAAGCACCCGCTTCAGCTCCGGCACCGCGTAGCTGTTGTCGAGCGCGTAGTGGGTTTTGCCCTCGTCGAGCGCCTTCTTCGTCGCCTCGATGATGTGCTCCGGAATACAGCGGTCCGGGAAGAACGGGTCCGCTCCGACCAGCATCAGCTTCTTCTCCGGGTCCATTCCGTCATAAGCCGAGAAGTCCGGGGACTTCAGCTTCAACCAGTTCTCGTCGATCTTCATGCTTATCCAACCTGCCTCTCCGGTGCGGTGAATTTATCGGTAATGGCAAGCGACGCGATGGCCGCCGCCGAGGTCCTTGAAGGCGGGCGTCTCCAGCGCGCAGCGCTCCGTCGCCTCCGGGCAGCGGGTGCGGAAGCGGCAGCCGCTCGGCGGGTTGACCGGGCTCGGCACGTCTCCCTGCAGGATGATCCGCTCGCGCCGGCGCGACGGATTCGCCTGCGGGATGGCCGACAGCAGCGCTCGCGTGTACGGATGCTGTGGATTCGCGTACAGCTCCCGCTTGTCCGCGATCTCGACCATCGCCCCCAGGTACATGACGCCGACCCGGTCGCTGATGTGCTTGACGACGCGCAGGTCGTGCGAGATGAACAGGTACGTCAGCTCCAGCTTCTGCTGAAGCTCCTTCATGAGGTTAACGACCTGCGCCTGAATGGACACGTCGAGCGCCGACACCGGCTCGTCGCAGACGACGAACTTCGGCCGCAGCGCGAGCGCCCGGGCGATGCCGATCCGCTGCCGCTGCCCGCCGCTGAACTCGTGCGGATAGCGGCGAATATGCTCCGGCCGCAGGCCGACGAAGGAGAGGAGCTCCTGCACCTGCTCCTCCCGCTCGCGCGAGCTCAGCCGTTCGTGCGCCTTGAACGCCTCGCCGATGATGCCGCCGACGGTCATGCGGGGGTCGAGCGACGCGTACGGGTCCTGGAAGATGATCTGCATCTCCCGCCGCAATCCCCGCATGTCGCCGGAGCTTGCCCGCAGAATGTTCCTCCCCTCGAAGAGCACCTGCCCTTCGGTCGCCGGCACGAGCCGCAGCAGCGCCCGCCCGGTCGTCGACTTGCCGCAGCCGGATTCTCCGACGATGCCGAGCGTCTCTCCCCTGCGAATGGAGAAGTCGAGCCCGTCGACGGCCTTCACATATTGGCGCCCGCGGCCGAACCATCCTCCGTCCCCTGTCGGGAAGTGCACCTTCAAGCCCTTGATCTCAAGCAAGTGCTCGCTCATCCGGCTTCCTCCTCGCTGGCGTCGCCGTACAGGAAGCAACGCGTCTTGTGTCCGGCGGTCTCGACGAGAGCCGGCTGGCTGCGCAGGCAGCGCTCCATCGCATGCTTGCAGCGCGGAGCGAAGCGGCAGCCGGGCGGCATGTCGTAGACGCTCGGGACGAGCCCTTCGATCGTCTCGAGCGTCTCGACCTCCGCGTCGATGTCGGGAATCGAGGCGAGCAGGCCTCGGGTGTAAGGATGCATCGGGCTGCGGAAGATGTCCTCCACCGCTCCGTGCTCCACCACCTTGCCCGCGTACAGCACCATCACCTCGTCCGCCACCTCGGCCACGACGCCCAGATCGTGCGTGATGAGCATGATTGCGGTGCCCAGACGCTCCTTCAGCTCCTTCATCAGCTCGAGAATCTGCGCCTGAATCGTTACGTCCAGCGCCGTCGTCGGCTCGTCGGCGATGAGCAGCGCGGGGTTGCAGGCGAGCGCCATCGCGATCATGACCCGCTGCCGCATCCCTCCGCTGAGCTGATGGGGATACTCGCGCACCCGCTGCTCCGGCAGCGGAATGCCGACGAGCTTCAACAGCTCGACGCACTTCCTCGCCGCCTCCGCGGACGACATCCCCTGATGCAGCTTCAGCACCTCGCCGATCTGCATGCCGATCGTGAATACCGGGTTGAGCGACGTCATCGGCTCCTGGAAGATCATCGAGATGCGGTTGCCGCGAATCGCCCGCATCTCCTTCTCCGACTTGTCCAGCAGGCTCTCGCCCTCGAAGCGGATCTCTCCGCCGACGATGCGCCCCACCGATTCCTCGACGAGCCGCATGACGGAGAGCGAGGTGACGCTCTTGCCGGACCCGGACTCGCCGACGATGCCGAGCGTCCTTCCTCTCCCGAGAGCGAAGTCGACCCCGTCCACCGACTTCGCCACGCCGCTCTCCGTATAGAAGTACGTCTTGAGTCCTCTAACCTCCAACACCTGGTCCATCTTCCGGTCGCCCTCCTTCGTCAGGTCTTCCGTCTAGTGCACCTGAAGCACATGCGGACAGCGGGTCAATACTTCGCAGCCGTCCTCCGTCACCCTTACGATATCCTCAATCCGAACGCCCCCGATGCCGGGGACGTACAGCCCCGGCTCCACCGTGAACACCATCCCCGGCTCAAGCGGCTCCTTCGCGCCGATTACGACCCTCGGCAGCTCGTGAATGTGCAGCCCGACGCCATGGCCGAGACCGCGCAGGCTGTACTCCTCCACGCCTTCGCGGACGAATACGTCGCGGTGCGCCTTGTCGATCTCTCCGCACGTCCGTCCGGGGCGGATCGCCCGAATCGCCGCCTTCCGCGCCTTCTGCACGATCAGGAACAGCCGAAGCGCCTCCGGCTCCGGAGCGCCGACCCACAGCGTTCTCGTGAGGTCCGAATGATAGCCCCGAACCTTCGCGCCGAAGTCGATCACGACCAGCTCGCCCCGGGCGATCGGCTTGTCCGTCGCCGTTCCGTGCGGCAGCGAGGCTCTCGTCCCCGACGCGACGATCGTTCCGAATGCGGGCGCCTCGCTTCCTTCCTTCGCCATCAGGTATTCCAGCTCGATCTGAATATCCCGCTCCGTCATTCCGGAGCGAATCCGGTCGACCAGCTTCAGCATCGCCCGGTCGGCGATGGCGGCCGCTTCCCGGATCGTCCGCAGCTCCTCCTCGTCCTTGATCGCGCGATGCCGGACTCCGTAATCCTCAAGCGGCACCCAACTGATCTCTGGCAGCTCCGCCCGAAGCCGGGACACCTCCGCATCGGTCAGCTTCGTCGACTCGTAGCCTATGGTTGCCGCCCCGAGCCGGCGAAGCTCCTCCCGGATCGTCTCCATCGCGTCCAGGCCGTGCGTCGCAATCCGCCACTGCGGCGCTTCCTTCTCCGCCTGCTCCGTGTAGCGGGGATCGGTAATCAGACAAGCCTCCTCCTCGGTAACGAACAGATGCCCGTTGCTGCCCGAGAAGCCGGAATAGTACCGGCGATTCTCGTACGAGGACACGTATACGGCGCCCAGCTCCTTCGCTCGCAGAACCTCCCTGATTCTCGCCAGCCGGCTCATTCGCTCTCCTCTCCTTCCCCTGCCCGCTCCCTACTTGCGCCCCTTCAGCTTCGGGTCCAGCGCATCCCGCAGCCCATCGCCGATGAAGTTGATGCTGAGCACGGTCAGCAGGATGGCGAGCCCCGGGTAGAGCCAGATCCAATACTTGAAGCGGAGAACCATGATCGACATCGCTTCGTTCAGCATGTTTCCCCAACTGGGGGTCGGCTGCTGCACGCCCACGCCCAGGAAGCTGAGCGCGGCTTCGGTCAGAATCGCGTCGGCCGTCATCAGCGTCGCCTGGACAAGAATCGGCGCCATGATGTTCGGCAGAATATGCCGGACGATAATCGTGAAGCTTCGCACGCCGAGCGCCTTGGACGCCTGCACATACTCGAGCTCCCGAACCCGCAGAATCTCGCCGCGGACGAGCCGCGCCGTACCGACCCAACTGACGAGGCCGATAATGATCATCACGTTGAACATGCTCGGCTTCAGCAGCGCCGACACCGTAATGATCAGGAACATGACGGGGAAGCAGTAGACGACGTCGACGACGCGCATGATGACGGAATCGGTCCACTTGCCGTAATAGCCGGCCAACGCTCCGAGCAGCACGCCGAGCACGGTCGAGATCGTCACGGAGACGAGACCGACGCTCAGCGAGACGCGCCCCGCGTACATGAGCCTCGACAGCACGTCCCGCCCGAGGCTGTCCGTGCCGAGAAGGTATTCCTGCGACGGCTTCGCCATAATATCCAGCGTGCCCGCCTCGTTCTTGATCGAGCTGAACGGATCGTGCGGCGCGAGCAGCGGGGCGAGAATGGAGATGAGCACCAGCAGAACCATGAAGCCGAGGCCGAACACGGCCAGCTTGTTCTTCTTGTAGCGGCGCCAGGCCTGGAAGACCATGCTCCCTTCGCCGCCGCTCCGGCTCGACTTCGGTGCTGCGCCCTCCGGGGTCGTTGTCCATCCCATGGAAGCTTCCCTCCTCTTCTCCTGACGGATTATTTGGACAGCCGGATCTTCGGATCGGCGACGGCGTAGAGGATGTCGGCGATCAGGTTCCCGAACAGCACAAGCAGCGAGGTAAACAGGTTCAGTCCCATGATGACCGGGTACTCGCGGGAGGTGATCGACTGGATGCCGAGGCTGCCCATGCCGGGCCAGTTGAAGATCGTCTCCGTGATGTAGGCGCCGCCGAACAGCGTCGGAATCGACAGCCCGAACAGCGTGATGACCGGGATAATGGCGTTGCGCAACGCATGCCGATACTTGACCGCCCGCTCGCTGAGCCCCTTCGCCTTCGCCGTCCGGATATAATCGTTCGTCAGCACCTCGATCATGCTCGAGCGCGTGAAGCGCATGATGACGGCCAGGTTCGGCAGCGCCATGACGAGCGCCGGGAGCACGAGATGCTTCGCCTTGTCGACGAGGATGTCCCAGCCGCTGCCCTGAAGGTTGATCGTGGCGAGCCCCGATGTCGGGAACCAGTTCAGCTTGACCGCGAACAGGTAGATCAGCGCGACCCCGAAGAAGAACGAGGGAACCGATATTCCGATGAAGGAGAACACGGTCAGCCCGTAGTCGCGCTTCGTGTACTTCCGGGTGGCCGAGTAGACGCCGAGCGGCACGCCGACGACGAAGCTGAACACGAACGCGGTTACCGTCAGCAGCAGCGTTGCCGGGAGACGGTCGAGAATCATCTGCGCGACCGACTGCCCCGTCTTGATCGTATAGCCGAGATTGCCGCTAACAATCTCGCCGAGCCAGCGGAAGTACTGGACAATCATCGGGTCGTTCAGCCCCATGTTCTCCTGCGCCCGCGCGAGGTCGGCCGTCGAGATGCGCGGATCGATCATCGTCTGCATCGGGTTGCCCGGCGTGATCTGCATGATCAGGAACGTCAGCAGCGTAATCCCGACCAGCAGCGGCAGCGTCGTCAGAAGCCGCTTGACAATATAACGTTGCATGAGACTTCCCTCCTTCTAGCGGGGCTCGCGGGCTATGACCGGATCAGCGCAAGGCTCTCTTGCCGCTCGCTCAAGTATTCGGAGCCGCTCTCCGTGACGACCAGGTTCTCCTCAAGCAGAATGTAGGGCATCCTGCCGGGGAGAATGGTCGGTTCCAGGGTGAAAATCATATTGGCCGAGACGGTCCCGTACGGAGCTCTTCCGTACCGTTCCCAGCGCGGACCGAGCAGCGTTCCCCCATCGTGCGTCTGTCGGCCGATCTGATGGCCGGTGGCGTGGGAGATCTCGGGCATTCCGCGGTCCAGCAGAAGCCTTCTCGCCACGCCGTCGACCTCGTGGCCGATCGCCCCCGGCTTCAGCGCTTCCCGCGCCGCGCTTATGGCGTCGTATGCCGCCCGGAAGGCAAACCTGAACGCCTCCGGCGCATCGTCCTCGTCCGGCCGAAGGAAGTACGCCGTCCGCGCGATGTCGGACACATAGCCCTCGTAATCGACGCTGTAATCGAAGATGACGAGGTCGCCGTATTCGATCACCCGATCCGACGGCTGCCGGTGGGAGATGTTCTCCTTGAGCACCATCGGCATCGACAGCGTACGGTCGAGCCCGTTCAAGACGCCGCGCTCCCGCATCTCGTCCAGGAACAGCTCCCCGGCCTGCTTCTCGGTGAGGCCGACCCTCAGCTTCGCGAACACCGCATCATAGATCTCGAGGGTCAGGTCGACCGCCTTCTTCGTGCGGCGAATCTCCTCCGGCGTCTTGATGCTGCGCAGCTCGGTCAGGAACGGCTCCGACGAGACGTATTCGCCTTCGAAGCCTTCCATCGTCTTCATAAGCCAGCGATAGCGGCCAAGCGTCAGGCCGTCGCACAGATGCTCGTCCGCCGAGTAGTTCAGCGCGATCGTCTTCGGCTTCAGCGCGAGCACGGTGTCCCGCAACGCTTCGTCCAGACTCAGCTTGTACTTCACGACCCGATGGAACAGACCGCTCTCTTCGATATCCTGCGCGTCGATCGAGCTGCAGACGGCGATTCTCTCGCCGCCGGCCGCGATCAGGAACGCTCCGGGACCGACCGTCCGCACTCCCGTTACGAGCGGCAGGCATGGATCGCTGCCCTCGCTCGTCAGAATGAGCCACAGCTCGATATTCCTCTTGCGCAGTGCTTCGGATGCCTGCTCCATTTTCTCCCGGTTGACCGAATAATCCATCTTGCACCTCCGTTAGGAATCGACGCACAGGTCGAGCAGCGTCTTCGAGATCACCTTCGCTCCGAAGAGATAGGAATCTCTCGCTATTCGTTCGTCGTTCTGATGCACCCTCTCGAGCACGGCCGCGAAGTGATCGTCCAGCAGCGTCGGGGAGAAGCCGTAGATCCGGTCCGAATAAGGGCCCAGGAATCTTCCGTCGGTGCGCCCGAGCGCCAGGAACGGAACGAGCTTCGCGTCCAGCCCGAACGTCCGGCAATTGCTCTCGAACAGCTTCAGCAGCTCGTTGTCGATGCCGCTCTCGTAGCCGTCCTCGAAGGCGACGATGCTCCACTGCGCGTCGACGTCCTTGAGCAATCGCCGCATCAGCCTCTCGATATCCCGAACGGTTGTGCCCGGCAGCATCCGGAACTCGAACTCCGCCTCGGCGGAGCCGGGAATAACGTTGATGCGCTCCCCGACGCGGACGTCGTTGATCATTAGCCCGTCGTACAGCATGTACTGCATCAGGTTGTTGTAGGTCGACTCGACGACCTGCTTGCTGTCCGGGCTTAGTCCCGTCTCCAGAATAAAATTGCGGGACAACTCGGTGTACTTCTTCGGGAACTTGTAGCTCGCCAGCCTTCCGAGCGCCTCGGCCAGCTTGAACACCGCCTGCTCCGAAGGCGGGCACGAGGCATGGCCGGAATCCCCGGTCGTCCTCATCCGGATTCGGCATACCCCCTTCTCGCCCGCCGCGCACAGGATCAGGCTTCTGCCCTTGAGCAGCAGCGGGAAGCCCCCTCCTTCGCTGATGACATAGCCCTCGCTCTGAAGCTCGGGGAATTGCCCGATCACCTTGGCCATGCCCAGGCGGCTGCCCGCTTCCTCGTCCGCAGCGGCCACGAAGTACACCGTCCGATCGAGCTCGCTCTCCCGCCGCTTCAATAGAAGGAACGCCGCCAGCTGCATGGCCGTGAGCTGCTTCGTGTCCAGCGCTCCGCGACCGTAGATGACCCCGTTCTCCTCCCGCGCCTCGAACGGAGGATGGGTCCATTCGGCGGCATCCGCAGGAACGACATCAAGGTGCGAGAGCAGAATGACAGGGGGATTGGCCCCGGCCTCTTCCCCGGTTCCCAGCTTCGCGATCAGGCTCGCCCGCCCGGGCTCCGGCTCGAATACCGTGCCGTCGATGCCGCTCTCTGCCAGCTTCCCGAGCAGGTACTGGACGGCCTCGAGCTCCCGGCCTGGCGGATTCGACGTATCGATGCGGAGAAGGCTTGTGAAAATATCCAGCGCGTGTTGCTCCCATTCGGGGGTCCAGATGTTGCCGCTCATAAGCCTCTCCTTTGCGATTTAACGGAATGGGATCGTAATCAGCTCCAACTGTCGCCGGCTCAGCAGCTCCGGACCGGCCTCCGTAATGAAGACGTTCTCCTCGACGAGAATGCACGGAAGTCCGTCGTCCTGAAGCACCGTCGGCTCGATCGCGTATACCTCGCCGACCTTGACGATGCCGCCCGAGTCGGGCTTGCTCGGCGGTCCGAGCCGGGTGCCGCCGTCGTGGCATTGGCGGCCGACCTGATGGCCGACCGAGTGGCGGATCGTCGGGTAGCCCCCCGCTTCGATCGCTTGCCGCCCTGCGGCATCCACCTCATAGCCCCGCTTGCCGGCGGCGATGCATTCGATCGAGGCGTCAATCGCCAGAATCGCGGTGTCGAACGCGTGCTGCACGTCGGCCGGAGCGCTCGTCTCGTCCGGCTTCAGGAAGTACATCGTGCGGGCAACGTCCGAGCAATAATCGCGGTAACGGACGCACATGTCCATAATGACGATATCGCCCGGCACAATCCTCGTGTCCCCCGGCTTCCGATGGGACATGCCCGCGCGCACGATGTTGACCATCGGCGGATCGAACGGGCGCTCGTGGCCGTTCGTCACGCCGCGAGCCTTCATTCCCTCCACATACATCGCGCCAAGCTCCTTCTCGGTCATGCCGACGCTCGCCTTCGCGGCAACCTCCGCGAAGATCTCCTCGGCGAAGGCGATCGCCCGGCGAATCCGCTCCAGCTCCGCCGGCGTCTTCACGCTGCGGATCTCCTTGAGCAGCTCCTCGCTCGACACCTCGATGCCAAGCAGCCGCTCCCTCCCGACCGCCTTCTCGAGCACCTGATATTGACCGACCGTCAGGCCGTCGCACAAGTGATCGTGCAGCGAGAAGTTGAGCGCCAGCTTCCTCGGGGCCAGCCGATCGATCAGCGCGGTCAGTTCCTCCTCGAAGCTCTGCCCGTACGGGATCACCTCCGCGAATAGCCCGCCGTTCTCGAAGTTGCCCCGGTCGCTCTCGGAAGCCAGAATCAGGTGCTCGCCGTCCGGCTTCAGGACAACGGCCGCTTCATGGATGGACGTCGTGCCGATAAGCAGAGGCAGCGAAGGGTCGCTCGCCTCGCGATTCAGAATCAGCCAGGCATCGATGTCCTTCTCGCGAAGCAGCCTGGACGCGGCCTCCAGCTTCTCGCCGGCCACGCGATATTCTTCTTTAATCATGACGCTCGCCTCCCAAGCCATAATGGAGAACGGCCTCGTGCAGTGTCGCCGTTCCGAAGCCTATCGAATCGCAGGAGATTCTCTCGTTGACGCCGTGCACCATCGTGACGGCCTGCTCGAAGGTCATGTCCTCCGCGAGCACCGGCGAGAACCCGAACACCCTGCTGTTGTATTCCCTGAGATATCTGCCGTCGCTCGTTCCCGTCGCGATGAAGGGGACGACCTTCGCCCCTTCCGCGTGAACGGCAATCGCGGCGCGAATCGCCTCGTACAGCTCGCCTTCCGCTCCGGAATCGTAGCCGGATTGGCAGACGAGGATCTCGAAGTCGATGCCGAGCCCTTCGCAGAGCGCGTTCAGCCTGCTCTCGACCTCCTGCCGGGAGACGCCCGGCAGCAGGCGGATATCCGCCGTCGCCTCGTATTCCCCGATCAGCTCCCTGCGGCTGCGGCCGCCGTTCCACATCGTAAGCGCAATCGTGCTCTCGGTCATCGCCTTGATCATTCTTCCGAACAAGGGACTGACCTTCTCCCTCAAGTAATCGATCCGAACGTCCAACGCCATTCCGTCCGCACGCTGCCCGCACGCGGCCAGCAGCTCGGCGAGCAGCCGCTCCGTCGTCTTCGGCACTTCTCCTTCCCAGTTCGCGGCGGCGATGCGCCGAAGCAGCTCCGCGAAGCTGCGCATGCCGGCGTTCTCCGGATAGAACGGATTGGCGTTCGGCACCCGCTTGTACGTGAACTTGACCTGGCACAGTCCCTTCTGACCGACCTCGCACAGGTAGAACGTCTTCCCGTTCACGCGGATCGGGAACCCGCCCCCTTCGCTGACGACGTCCGCATTCCGGAACAGCTCCCCGTGCGTCTTAAGCAGCGACTTCAATCCGAATTCGCTGCCGCTCTCCTCGTCCGCCGTCGCGATCAAGACGATGTCGCGGCGCGGAACAAGCTTCCTGCGGGCAATCAGGAGCATCGTCATCAGCTCCATGGCGGTCAATTGCTTCGTGTCGATCGTCCCTCGGCCCCACAGATAACCGTCCGCAATCTCTCCCGCGAACGGCGGATGCTTCCATTCCTCCGCCTTGGCCCCCACCACGTCGAGATGCGACAAGAGAATCAGCGGCGGCCCCGGCTCCCGTCCCTTAAGCGTCACAATTACATTGCCTCGGCCCTCCGCCGTCTCGACAAGCTCGAACGGAATCCCCTCGGCCTCGGCGATCCCCGCGATATACCTCGCCGCTGCCAGCTCGCGTCCGGGCGGATTGGTCGTATCGATGCGGACAAGCTCGCGGAGCATCGCCAGCGCTTCCTGCTGAATGTCGTCTGCCTTGTTCATCGCGTCATGCTCCTTCTGCAAGAGGGGAATAAAGGGAAATACGGGAATCCCGGCGGATTCCCATATCTCCCGTGCGGACGAGCCGCGGGTACGACGATCAGTTCAGGCTCCAGTCCTTGGCGTTGAAGCTGACGCCGCGGAAGTCGGGATTGAAGTTCGCGATCTTCTTGTTCGCGGCGAACACCGTCTTCTGCCCGTAGATCGGAATCCACGGCACGTCGTCGGACAGCACCTTGCCGATCTCGTGGAACGTTGCGGTTCTCTCCGTCTGATCCGTCTGCGTCAGCTCCTTGTCGAACAGTTCGTCGATCGCCGGATTGCTGTAGCTGACGAAGTTGTAGCCGTTCGGCGGCATGAACGCGGAATCGAAGTACGAGCGGTACTCGTCGGGGTCGGCCTCGACGCCGAAGCCCAGAATGTAGGCGTCGTAATCGTTCGCCTCGACCGCTCTCTGCTTGCCGTCGCTTCCGGTCGGAAGCAGCTTCGTGACCAGCGTCGAGAAGTCCATCGAGGCGATCTCGATCTTCACGCCGATCTCTCCCCATTGCTGCTTCAGCAGCACGGCCGTCTTCTCTCGTTCGGTCTTGCCGGTCGGAACGCTTAACGTGAACTTGAGCTCCTTGCCGTTCTTCTCGTAGATTCCGCCGCTATTCAGTGTGAAGCCCGCTTCCTCGAGCAGTTGCTTCGCCTTATCCTTGTCGTACGGATACTTCGTCACGTCCGGGTTGTGCGACCAGTGCGCGTTCGGGAACAGATCGTCGCTCACTTCGCCGAATTCGCCGATGACGCTTGAGACGATCAATTCCTTGTCCGTCCCGTAAGCGAGAGCTTGTCTGACTTTAAGATCGGAGAAAAATTCGTTCTTGAGGTTAAAGCCGACGTAGTAGACGGACAGGTCGTTCGCCGCCTTGACGTCCGCGAAGTCGAGCGTGCGGACCGATTCGACCTGGTCGGCCGGCACCGGCACGATGTCGATCTCCTGATTCATGAACGCCGCCAGCATCGTGTTCGAATCGCCGAAGCGCGTAATCACCTTGTCCAGCTTCGGCGCGCCGCCGAAATAATCCGGATTCGCATCCACTTCGATGTATTGTCCCGTCTCCCACTTCACAAACTTGAAGGGACCGGTGCCGATCGGGTTGCGATTGGAATCGTGCTTCGCCCAATCCGCCGGCGACACGTCCTTCAGGATGTGCTCCGGCACGATGCCGATGAACAAGCTGGCCAGGAAGGAGGCGTTGGCCGAGGCGAGGGTGAAGCTCACCGTATTGTCGTCGATCACCTTGATGCCGGAGACGCCGTCCGCCTTGCCGGCATGGAAGTCCTCCGCCCCGACGACCGGCTGCACGCGGCTGTAGGCGCCGCCGTCGTAACGAGGATCGGCGAGCGAGGTGAACGTGAAGGCGACGTCGCCGGCCGTGAACGGCTCGCCGTCATGCCACTTGACGCCTTCGTTCAGATGGAACGTATACGTCAGGCCGTCCTCCGAGATGTCCCAGCTCTTCGCCAGATCGCCGACCATGTTCAATTCTTCGTCCGGCTCGACCAGCGAGTCGTAAATCATATGAGTGACGTTGGTGTCGCTTGTCGTCGCGTAGATAAGAGGGTTCAGGTTGCCGGGCTCGGATTCCTGCGCGACCGTTACCGTGCCGCCGGACTTGCCTTCGGAGGAAGCGGACGCCGTTGCCGACGAGGATGCGGACGAGGACGGAGTCGCGCTTCCCGAGCTGTTCGCACCATTCGAGTTGTTCGAACTGCAGCCCGCGAGCATCAAGCTTAAGCTTAGGATCGAAGCGAATAAAGCTGTCATGCCTTTTGTCATCGATAAGCCCACCCCTTGATTATGTTAGTTATTATCACATGTCTTATCGCCGTGATAATTAATTTACATTCTACTCAGACAGACGAACAAAAACTGTAGCGCACGCTACACATCCCGGGTATGTAAACGTTTTTAATTTTCAGAAATCTATCTTCCGCGCAAATTATGCTATGATTAAGTACATAAAATACAAAGCGATCGGCTCGTTCTGCCACAGGAAAATCTGCCGTTCGTCCGCCGAACGCCCTCTCATACGTCACTTTACCTAACACGAACAAAGGGATCGGAGGCCTCCCGAATGTCGAAGACACATTATATTCAGAACGATCTGTGGAAGGACCGCTTCGCGGACTGCCCCGCCGTTACGATGAACAAGAACCGGATCGTGGCGGAGGAAGGGACTTACCTTAATCAGATTTATTATGTTGAATCGGGCAGGGTGAAGTTCTCGATCACGACGCCGGAAGGCAACGAGAAGATCATGTATATCGTGAACAAAGGAGAGCTGATCGGGGATCTGTGGTCTTCGACCCATCGGCCGTACTTCATGTCCGCGACGACGATCACGAAGTGCACGTTCCGCGTCATGGAGCCGAAGGCGTTCGTCAAGGTGCTGCTGAGCGATCCGACGCTCGTGGAGAACTGGATGGGCAATCTGTCGGAGCTGATGGAATTCCTCGTCGACCATGTGACAGAGCTGGTATTCCTCGACAAGGAGCAGATTATCGTCAAGTATATTTACCGCCTGAGCTTCAATTACGGCGTGCAGACGGACAAGGGAATCAAGATCAACACGAAGATGACCCACCAGTTGTTCGCCGATCTGATGGGCTGCTCCCGCATTACCGTCTCGAAGATCATGAGCATCCTGATCAAGAAGAACGTCATCATGAAGGAGGACGGCTACATCTATATCACCGATATGGACGAGCTGAAGCGAATGCTGAATCTCCTGTAGGGGCCGAGAGGAATGAGGGGAACGAGCGCCAAGGCGCCGCAAGCCAGAACAGGCCGCCCCGCCCGGGACGACCCTTCTCTATTCGTTGTTCTTCCAAGGAAGCTTACGCCTTCTCCAGCACCAGCTCAAGCTGCACCGTCAGATCGTTCTGCGTATCGAGCACCACGCTGTGCGGGTTCTCCATGCCGAAGTCGGCGAACGTTACGACGGTTGCTGCCGACAGAAGAACTTGTCCTGCCCGGTACATCGTCTTGGCGTCGAAGGTCACTTCCTTCGCGATATCCTTAACCGTCAGCGTGCCCGTTATCTTGATGTCGGAAGCGACGCCCTCCGTCCATTCCGCCGGGATTCCCTCGAACGAGGTCGCCTGGAACGTCGCCTCCGGGAACTCCGATACGTTCAGGTACTCGGTTCCCTTGACATGCCCGTCGCGCATGCTGTTGCCGGAGCCGAGCGAGTCCATGATCATCTTGCCCTCCGCCGTCGTCTGCGAGGCATCGTCCACATTGAGCGTCCAACTGCCGCTGACCGCCTCGTCCTCGAAGTTGACCGTCTCCCGCGAGGTCGTTACGGAGAGATAGAGCTTGGAGCCGTCCGAGATCGTCCAGTTGCCGTTAAGCTGCTCTCCCGCGACCGCCGCCCCGGAAGCCGCGGACGATCCCGACGCCGACTCCGCCGAGGAACCGGAGGAAGAAGGAGCCGGACTCGCGTCGGCGGGGATGACTCCCTCGATGTCGACGTTATTGCCCAGATAATCGTTCGACCATGTATACGCCCCCGTCCCCAGGATGACGACCGCCAGCGCCCCGCCAATGAGCCAACCTTTCTTTTTTATCCTCATGTATGGTTCCTCCCTTGTCTCTCTGAAGCTCGGCTATGTCCTTATAGCTTGATGACCATTCTAGCCGATCAATAAGTCCGGCGCGTGTCCGGAGGAAATAAAGTTGGAAAATTCGGCTGCCCCCTTGCGAAGACCTTCTTCCTATGTAAAAGTAGCGGATATACGACACTGGGAGAGGGTGATTCGCGCCATGCAATCGATCCTGATCGTCGAGGACGAAGACGCGATTGCGCGCGTGCTCGCCGCCTATCTTCGCCGCGCCGGCTACCGGCCGCAGATCGTCTCCGACGGAAGCGAGGCGCTGTCCGTCTTCGCCGCTTGGGACTTCTCGCTTGTTCTGCTCGACGTCATGCTGCCCGGCATGGACGGCTGGGAGGTGCTTCGGGCGATCCGCGACCGCAGCCCGTGTCCGGTCATCATGCTGACCGCCAAGGGAGATCTCCAGGACCGGCTCGCCGGCCTGAACGACGGGGCGGACGATTACATGACCAAGCCGTTCGTGCCGGACGAGGTCGTCGCCCGGGTCAGAGCGGCGCTGCGCCGAAGACCGCATTGGACCGACGGGGAGAGCAAACGCCACTTCGGCAATCTGATGCTCGACTTCGCCTCCAAAAGCGTGTTCCTGAATGCCGCAGAGGTGTCGCTCAACCCTCGGGAATTGGCCCTGCTTCTTTTCCTCGCGGAGTCCCCTAACCGGATCTTCACGAGAGAGCAGCTTATCGAGCATGTGTGGGGCAACGACTACGACGGGAGCGAGCGGGCGGTCGATCTCGCGGTCAAAAGACTGCGGCAAGCGCTCGCGAACTGGCCCGCCGAGGCGGGCGAGATTCGAACGCTGCGGGGAACGGGGTATCAGCTATGGATTGGAGAATAGTTCGGCGGCGGCCGCGCAAGACGTCCATTCTCTCGTATTGGACGCTGCGTTATATCGTCATTCTGTGCGTCGGCTTCACCATTATCGCGCTGTGCGCCCTGTACTGGATTCGGGATACGGCCAAGGACAATCGGCTCAAGACGGCGGGGCTGCTCGGCCAGGAGATCGCGGATCGGGTGTCGTCGGAGGACGGGACGCTGGCGATTCCCCCGCAGATGGACCAATTGCTCGACAGCCGGCTGAAGGTGTTCAACTTCAAGGGAGATCTGTGCCTGATCATCACCGACGAAGCGGGCCGCGTCGAATATTCGAGGCCGCCCATGAACGAAGAGATGGCCCGAAGCTACTTGACGGACGATCTGAGCGCCTCCGGCAAACCGAACCAGCAGGCGGTCATCACCCCGATCGAGGCGGACGGGAAGCCGCTCGGCCAGGTCGCGCTGCTGCTCTCCAAGAAGTCGCTCGCCTACAGCCCGAACGAGCTCGCGCTGATCGGCGTGCTGCTCGGGACGATGATCCTGTGCGGCTGGCTGACGATCTACCTGCTGTCGCGCAAGCTGTCGCTGCCGATTCGGCGGGTGGCGGAGGGGGCGCGGCGAATTCGCTCCGGACAGTACGACGTCAGCCTGGACGTGGAGACGAAGGAGCGGGAGCTGGACGAACTGGTCGACTCGTTCAAGGAGATGGCGAGCCGGCTGAAGCAGCTCGAGGACTGGCGGGCGCTGTCGCTGGCAGGGGTGACGCACGAGTTGAAGACCCCCGTCACCTCGATCAAGGGGCTGATGATGGCCGTGCGGGACGAGGTCGTCACCGAGGACGAGGCCAAGGAGTTCCTCGGGCTGGCGCTCAAGGAATCGGACCGGATGGAGCGGATGGTGACCGACCTGCTCGACTACAACGCATTCGCCGCCGGTCACGTCGAGGTCCGTCGGGATCGGCTGGAGTTGGGGGGCTTTCTTGGCGAGATTGTTTTCCAATGGGGGCTGCCGAACGCGGGGGAAGGCGCTGCCGTGGAGACGGAGCTGCCGGACAGCCCCGTGTATGTCGTCGGCGACGCCCTCCGCATCCAGCAGATCGTCGTCAATCTGCTGAACAACGGCCTGCAGGCCGCCTCGCCGGCTCGGCCGGCCCGGTTGACGGTCCGGCTTCTGGCGGGGGGCGGGGTTGATCCGCAGGTTGATTCGCGGACGAGAGCGGGCATGGGAACGGGGGCTGGAGTTCGGGCGGGTTCGGGGGCCGAAGCAGAGGTTGGCGCGAGGTCGGGGGCGGAAGCGGGGGTTCGGGCGAGGTCGGAGGCGGAGGCAGAGGTTCGAGCGAGGTCGGGGCCGGAGGCGGGCGTTCGGGCGAGGTCGGGGGCGGAGGCTGGAGTTCGGGCGGGTTCGGAGGCCGAAGCGGAGGTTGGCGCGAGGTCGGGGGCGGAAGCACGAGGTCGGGCGGGTTCGGGGGCCAAAGCGGGAGTTCGGGCGAGGTCGGGGGCGGAGGCAGAGGTTCGAGCGAGGCCGGAGGCCGAAGCGGGAGTTCGGGCGGGTTCGGGGGCCGAAGCGGGAGTTCGGGCGAGGTCGGGGGCGGAGGCAGAGGTTAGAGCGAGGTCGGAGGCCGAAGCGGGAGTTCGGGCGAGGTCGGGGGCGGAGGCAGAGGTTCGAGCGAGGTCGGAGGCCGAAGCGGGGGTTCGGGCGAGGTCGGGGGCGGAGGCAGAGGTTCGAGCGAGGTCGGAGGCCGAAGCGGGAGTTCGGGCGAGGTCGGGGGCGGAGGCAGAGGTTCGAGCGAGGTCGGAGGCCGAAGCGGGAGTTCGGACGGGATCGGGGGCGAAGGCGGGCGTTCGGGCGGGTTCGGATGTTGGACCGCAACCATCGAATGTCTCCTCGCATTCAAACGCCCTCCCTTCCGTGGCCGTCCCCGCCGGTCGTGTGCGAATTGAGATCGCCGATAACGGCTGCGGCATCCCGACGGAGGAGCGCCCATACATCTTCGAGCGCTTCTACCGCGGCGAATGGAAAAAGCGGCACATGCGCGGGCTCGGCCTCGGGCTCACCTACAGCAGCCTGCTGGCAACCGCGCTCGGCGGCGAGCTTCGGCTGGAGGAGAGCTCCCCGAGCGGGAGCACATTCGTGCTGGAGCTTCCGGGGGAGCTTCCAAGATGAGACGGTTGCGGCGGGAATATCCGTCTCTCCTCCACAACCTACGACTCAATATGCGAGAAAGACTCCATCCCTGTACTCACCCATCGCTCACTCACGACGGCTGCCGCCTGATGACCTCCAACCCCGCCGCAGTCGCTCATCAGACAAGTAACTTGCTTTATCCATCTTGTCCCGCGGAACTCGCCCGTCCCCCTCTGTCGGCGATTCCTTCGAGACACGTCGAAGTTGTTGCTGCGGTTCTCGTTGGATCGCTTGCCGAAGTTCTTGCTGAAGCTCTTGACGAGGAGTCGCGTAGAACCTTTGCGTTCGCATCACGTTCCCCTTGCGCCGCGAATCATAACCTGTTACTATTTTTACAAATATTAGTCGCGAAGAACGCGCTAACTCCTCCGGTAGACACCGGGGCTGTTAGCGCGTTTTTTGTTACTCTGGAGGATGAAGCCAATGCGTACGGATGATCGGGACAATCGCAAGACGGCGGAACTGCCGGCAGAACTCAGAGAGCCCCATGCCAAGTGGCTCAAGAAGGAGATTGCGAGCTGCACGGGAGAGCGGCGCAGAAGGATCGAAGGGGAGCGGTATGCGGAGACACTGTTTGTCATCAACGTATGGTGGCCGGCGTTCGGGCGCCTGGAGGGACTGCAGCCGGAGTTCGAGGTGCGCGACTTCCGCGATGGCTGGCGGTACCTTGACTTCGCCTTCATCACCCGCGGAATGAAGGTGTGCATCGAGATCGACCCGTTCGGCACGCACTGGCGGAACATCGACCGGAAGCAATACTCGGACAACCTGATGCGGCAGAATCACCTCGTCATCGACGGTTGGCTCGTGCTGCGCTTCTCGCTCGACGACATTGTGGACAAACCCCGCACTTGCCAGCAACTCCTTCAACAGTTGCTCGGCAAGTGGAGCGCCGCAGCTTCCTCTGAATCCGCCTCCCAACCGAAGCTTGGCGCCACGGAACGCGCGATCCTGCTTCTAGCCGAGCAGCACGCAGAGCCTCTTCGGGTGAAGAGCGTGGCTGAAGAGTTAGGAATCCATCGCGGGACCGCTCAACAGTATTTGCGCCTGCTCGTAACCAAAGGATTTCTGGAACCGACTCGCTCTGACGCTAAACGTGTCCATGGTTACTTGTTAAAGAAGTGAATGTCGGTTTTTCCGACATTCAGCGGGGCGGCGCACCCTCGTTCAGGTCTGAATGTCGGTTTTTCCGACATTTGACGGGGGCGCGCACCTCCAAGCTGGTCTGAATGTCGGTTTTTCCGACATTCAGCGGGGCGGTGAACCCTCGTTCAGGTCTGAATGTCGGTTTTTCCGACATTTGACGGAGGCGCGCACCTTCAAGCTGGTCTGAATGTCGGTTTTTCCGACATTCGCCAGGCTTAGCGAGTGCCCCCCACCCTATACCGCTACCTCTGCCGGCTAACTCCGCCTTTCCCTCTGCGGGTGCTTCCCAGCTTGACCAACTGAAGCTGCAGGACCGTCTCGCCGACTTGGGGTGCGAACGGGGAACCGGTCACGCCGGTTACGTTCGTGATGAGGCGGCGATCCGGCGATTGGGTCACGCGGACTTCATACTTGAATTGCACGCGCGAGACGTTCGCGAACAGGAACACCGACCGCCTCGGCCCGACCCGAACCGTGCAGATTCTCGCGTCGCACGGACTCACCTTCAAGGCGACCGGCGACCCGCTGGACCAGTCGAACACTTGCACCGTAACCGATCGGGCGGCGTGCGCGCTCAAGTTCACCACATCCACCAAGGCGTAGTTCGTCTTGGGGGCCTTGCGCAAAATACCCGTCGAGTATGTCGCTCTCGCTTCCCTCATTCATCCTCTCTCCCTTCGTTTACTCTACAGTAAATGCGATCGGGAGACAGATGCTTGTACGATGGCCTTGCTTGTACGATGGCCTTTGCTTCCCGGCACATCCTCGCGATATAATGAGAGAACAAATGTTCTCGCACAAGCTCTCGCGTTATTCTCGCAATGCTCTCCCGTTATTCTCGCACAAGCTCTCCCATTATTCCCGCACAACTACAGCCAACGAGGAGCGATATCCCCATATGAGCACACGTAAACAACCTCCGAAGCTAGAGGAGCCCGTTATTCCGGACGACAGCCTGCTTGCCGAGGTGGAGCTTCTGCAGATTCGGTCCGACGACCGCTACGCCAAGGCGCTGATTCGCGACTGTACACTCGATGAGATCCATGCGACTCGAGTCAGCTTCGAGAAGACGGTTCTTCGCAGCGTGACGTTCGCCGAAGCCTCATTGACGGGGCTGGAGCTGACGGACGTAAGGTTCGAGAAGTGCGATCTGTCCAATATGGACCTGAGCGGCGCCATCCTTCACCGGGTCGAGTTCAGCCGTTGCAAGATGCTCGGCGTCAACCTCTCCGACGCCACGATCCGCAATGTTGTGTTCGAAGGCTGTCTCGCCGACTACGCCGCGATCCGGTTCGCCGACCTGAAGCAGGTCGAATTCCGGGACTGCTCGCTGAACCATTCCGACTTCAGCTACTCCAAGTTCAAAAGCTTCGAGCTCCATCGCAACCGCATGGATCACGCCCAGTTCTCCGCGACCGATCTGTCCGGCATCGACCTGAGCGACAACGAATTCGACGGGCTGAGCGTCGACGCCGAGAGTTTGAGGGGCTGCATCATCTCGCGCGAGCAAGCGTACATCTTCGCGAACCTGTTCGGGCTCGTCGTGAAGGACTGAACGCAAACAGCCGGACCCCTTCACGGGTCCGGCCGCGAATCGCCAAGCCGTCCGATCGCTTGAATGGACCGCCGACGCCAGCGGGAGAATCGGCCAGCCGCCAGCCGCCGACGTCTCCGCGCCAGAACACGAATAGCCTCGCACCACCTTCACACTTCATACTTCATACTTCATACTTCATACTTCATACTTCATACTTCATACTTCATACTTCATACTTCACACCAGCTTCCTCCGATACCACTTCTCGCCGCGATACCGCAACCAGAACACAAGGCCGCGCACTCCCCATTCGAGGTTCATCGCCAGCCAGACGCCAACGATTCCGTAGTCCAGCACGACGCCGAGCGTGTAGCCGAGCACGATGCGGAACAGCCACATCGAGAGCAGCGAGACCGTCGAAGTGAACTTCGAGTCTCCGGCGGCCCGCAGCGCGGAAGGCAGAATAAAGCTCATCGACCACAGCGGAATCTGCGCAAGCGCGTTGACCAGGAAGATCACGAACAGATCGCCCCGGATCGCATCCGGCGCATGGAACAAGCCATCGATGATCGGATGGAACAGCGGCAGCGCGATCAGCATCATAAGCGTAAGGAAGCCGGAGGATAGCCAGAGGAACGACCGGATGAACTTGCGGGCGTCCCCCACGTTCCGGGCGCCGATGCTCTGGCCGACAACCGTCACGAGCGCGATCGACAAGGCGCTGGACGGAATCTGCAGCGCGGCGGCGATCGAGTTGCTGATGGCATTCGTCGCGATGGCGTAGGTGCCCATGCCGACGATAAAAGTCTGCGTGAGCAGCTTCCCCCCATTAAAGAACATTTGCTCGGCGGCGAACGGCATCCCTATCGAGAGGATTTTGCGCGCCGTGCCGATGTTGATATTCACCAGATTCGCCAGACGAACCCTCAGCTCCGTATCGATGCGGAAGAGGAAGACGATCGCGCAGACGGCTCCGAGATAACGGGCGATATTGACGGCAATCGCCATGCCGGCCACGTCCATCTTCAGGATGTTGATGAAGAGAACGTTCAGCAGCACGTACGCCAGGTTCATGATCAGCGACAGCGCAAGCGATGCCTTCGAGCGGCCGATTCCCCGCAGCGCCCCGCACACCGCCTCCACGATGGCCAGGCCGAAGTAGGACGCGCAGCTTCCGAGGAAGTACGTCCGGGCAAGACCCATCACCTCTTCGCTCGCCGAGCCGAACAGCAGCTCCAGAATCGAATTGTGGCATATCATCATAACAAGACCGACAGCCAGCGAGAACAAAGAGACCGTCGAGATGGACCCGGCTGCCGCCTTCGGCACCATGGCCGTGTTGCCGCTGCCCTTGAACTGCGCGACGATAACCGTCCCGCCCGTCGACAGCGCAACGATGAGGCTGAGCAGGAACATGTTCAGCGAGTCGACCATGTTCACCGCACTCACCGAATCGACGCCCGCGGACGAGATCATCGCCGTATTGAGCAGGTTAAGACCGATAATGAACGCCTGGTCGATCAGGATAGGGATATAGAGCGCGATCAACTGGCGATAATCGAACGCCGCTCCGGACAGATGCTTATTCAGGAACGCTTCTCTTCTTCCGACCCGGGGATCCGAGCGGCCTGCGGAGGGAATTCCGTTCTGAGACACTTCATCACATTCTTTGCTTGGATTCAAAAGTCGGCTTGATACTATCATCGGAGGAACGGTCTGTCAACGCAACGGATCGGCCCTGAGCGGGCCAAATCAGCCGAAAACGGCGCTCAGGGAGGCTCCTCCCCGAAACGCCGTTCATTAACTGCCTTAATCGTTTATCGGATAAACATATGATGGCCGATGGTCTTGACGACGCTGGATTTCTTCGCCTTGGCCGGCTCCAGCTTCGGATTGAAGAAGTACAGCGCGCCGGGCACGACATTCTCGCCGGAGAGCGCGGCCTTCGCCGCCTGAACGCTCTCGCTCGACGCCGACAGCGTCTGGAGATTGCCGTTCCTCGCCGGAGGGAATTGCCCCGCCGCGTAGATGACGCCGCTGACCGTATCCGGGAACCGTCCGCTCTTCACCCGGTTTAGCACGACGTTCGCGATCGCAATCTTCCCTTCGTACGGCTCGTAGCCCGCTTCCACCTGGATGAGCTTGGAGAGGAGCGCCACGTCGGCAGTCGCTGGGTCCATGAACTCCGGCACGATCATCTTCAGCGAATCGCCGGCATTCAAGGCATCGCTCGTCAGTCCGTTGCGAACCTTCAGCGCGGCAGCCGTCGTTCCGTTCGCCTCGGCGATGCTCGCGAGCGTATCGCCGCTCTGGACGACATACGGCTCGACATCCGTCACGGACGAGAGCTTATCCTCCGCCTGCCAGCCGACCTGCGCGTGCATCGCTTCCGTCAGGACGCGGAGCGGAAGGTACGAGGTATCGTTGATCATCCGCGCCGTCTGGGGGATGTCGTATGTCTTGCCGTTGTAGCGAACCTCGGACTCGCCGCTGCGGAACGCGAGCTTGTCGCCTTCCCCGTTCATGACGACGACATAACCCGCGTCCGCGTCGTATGCGACGTGCCAGTCCATAAGCGCCGCCAACTCCTTCACCGGAGCGAACGTCACCCCGTCCACCAGTCGGAGGCTCTGGTTCAGGCTTACCTTCTCGTCTTCTATGAATAAAGTACTACTCGATGCTGCGAATGCCGACCCGGTGCCTACGGTCAGAAGCAGCGCCAGGCTTAATACGGCCAATCTGGATAACCAATTAATGTGTGCCAGCTCCTTTGCCATAATAGACCAATTGGACTACACTGCTCGTTATTATACAGCGTTTCCAAAGCGGAGGTGGCGAAAATTAATGAATTCTCATCCAGAGCGAACAGACCGCAAGCATATCGCGTGTGGTCTGAACGTTGCTGTATCTCGGATTATCCGGCAACGTCCCGCTTCGTGAACAGGAACCAGGCGATAAGCTGGAAGGCGATATAATAGGCGATCAGCATCGAGACCGAGAAGCCGAGCGTCATCTCCGGCCGCAGCGGCGTCGCTCCGTCCATGTACTGCGTCAGGTCGATGTTCGGGAAAATCAAGTATTTGACCCAGTCGTACCCGCTTAAGAGAGCCGAAAGCGTGTTGCCGACCAGCATGCATAGAAGCGAGAACGCGATCGCCATCGAAGAGCTGCGGAATGCGGCCGAGATCATGAATGCCATCGTGACGTACATGACAAGCATAACGACGCTGTAGCCGTACTTCTCAAGCGCATGGAACAGCATATTGCCTTCATGGATCATTCCGCTCGCATCGATCGAGATGTCCGGCAGGCTCAGCCCGTCGAAGCCGGCCAGCACGCCCCCCGCGACGAGAGCGGCGGCGAAGCAGAGCACGAGCAGAAGCAGCGCGAACGCCATCGTCGAGACGTACTTGGCCAGCATAAGCTTCGTCCGGGAAGCCGGGCCGACGAGCAGCAGCTTGATCGTGCCCCAGGTGAATTCTCCCGCGATCATGTCCGCGGCGACGACAACGGTGAGCAGCGTTACGAGAATGATCAGCGAGGCCGAGCTGTTCACGTAGCTCCATACCGACAGTCGGTCCGGATCGATGTTCTGCGACAGATAATACTCGTTCAGCTTGATCTGGTTCTGAAGATCGGACCGCGACTGCTCGCCGAGCTCGGCGTTGTTCTGAACCACGTGGCTCAGCTCCGCGTTCCGCTCGGTTACGGCCGCCCGCCAATCGCCGGCGTCATGCTTGCTCTCGTCCCACTTCATCAGTCCGCTCATCAGCGCGACGGTGCCGATCAGGAAGAGGATCATCAGCCACGTGCGGGGACGGCGGTAAATCTTCATGTTCTCGTTGCGAATCAATTGCGATAGACTAGACAACCATCTCACCTCCGGTAATCTCCAGGAATTGCTCTTCGAGCGTCTTCTGCACGGCATGAATGCCGAGCACTTCGATATCCGCGGCGACCAGCACGCGTGCGATATTCGGAATTGCCGACTTGTCGGCGGCGATCTCGATACGGGTACCGTCTACGGCAAGCTGCGCCGCATCGAACAATTGAGCGAGCAGGTGCTGCGCCGCGACGGGATCGCCGGCCTCAAGCACGATCTTCGACTGCGACTGTTCGCGCGCGTCCTGCATCGAGCGGATGTCGACGAGCTTGCCCGCCTGGATGATCGCAACCCGGTCGCACATAAGCTCCATCTCGGACAGCAGGTGCGAGGAGACGATGACGGAGATGCCCTCCTCCCTCGTCAGCTTCCGCAAATAATCGCGGAGCTCGCGAATTCCCGCCGGGTCAAGCCCGTTCGTCGGCTCGTCCAGAATGAGCAGGGACGGCCGATGCAGAATCGCCTGCGCGACGCCAAGCCGCTGCCTCATGCCGAGCGAGTAGCGCTTTACTTTCTCATGAATCCGGTTCTGCAAGCCGAGCATGTTCACGACCTCGTCGATCCGCTGCTTCGTGACGCCGCTGTGGCGCCTTGCGAAGTGAACGAGGTTCTGGTAGCCCGTCAAGAACTTGTACATCTCCGGGTTCTCGACGATTGCGCCGACATGCGTCATCGCCAGCTCGAACTGCTCCTTCACCGACACTCCCTTGATCCGCGCCTCTCCCTTCGTCATCGAGATGAGTCCCACGATCATCCGGATCGTCGTCGTCTTGCCCGCGCCATTCGGGCCGAGGAACCCGAATACTTCCCCTGCGGGGATGTCGAAGGTGAGATTGTCGACAATCTTCCGAGTTCCTATTCTCTTCGTTAAGTTGCGAAGTTCCAGCACCGCTTCCGTCATGACGCCAACCTCCTGATTTTTCTGCAATGTCTGAAGTATATCGGAATGCGGGCCGAGCGAAGAACCGTCCGCGGGTGAGGAGAAGCCCCCTCCTTAAGTCCAGGTCGGACTTGGACCGAACGGCTGTTGCTCTTGCCGGAGGATAGATATCCAACATGCGTTATTCATGCCGCCATTTTATATGATTTCTCACATTCGTCGGCTTGGAAAAGGAGGCAATCTCGATGTTTTATGTGGTTTTTAGCATACATGCGGCAGCTCGAACCGAATTTTTCTCCATTTATGCTATTTTTCACATAGAATCGTCCAAACTCCCTGTCATCGAGCTGCGCCAATGCGGTTTTTCGCATAAAATCCGGCTGCCCTCGACTTCGACAGCTTCGCAGCGGTGCGGTGCGACAACGGCAACCGGGAGAGAAAGCAACAAACCCGAGGAGCTCTTGCTCCTCGGGTTAACGTTTCGCCAAACGCGATGCTTCCATGACCTGATCTTCAAATCCGTTCCCTATGCTCGAACAGGAACCGGAAGATCACTCCCGCCAGAGCCGGAACGACCGACACGTGACCCGCTCCTTCGAAGCGGCGGAACTCCAGCCGCAGGCCGCGCTCGCGAAGCGGCTCAAGCTGCCGGGCGAGCCGTTCCGCCTCCGCCACCATCGACGGCTTCTCGTCCGCTCCGACTCCGATCAGCAGGGAGATCGGCCGTTGCGCCAGGTCCAGCTTCTCCAGAGCGGCGGGCAGCCGCTCCTGGATCTCCGAGCCGTCCCACCAGACGGACGGACTTCCCGCGATGTAGCCGGAGAACAGCTCCGGCCGCTCGGCCAGCGCGTGCAGCGCGAACCAGCCGCCAAGGGAATGGCCGAACAGCGCCCGGCGCTCGCGGTCGATCGGGAAGGCCCGTTCGACGGCCGGCAGCAGCTCCTCTTCGAGGAAGGCGAGGAATTCGTTCACCCCTCCCGTCTCCGGCCACTCCGAGCGGTCGGGCCGAGCCGGCAGCTTCGCGGGATCGGCCTTCGTCGTATAGTCGTAGAACCGCCGACTCGTCACAAGCGGTTCGTCCGACGGGTAGCCGATGCCGACGATCACTCCCTGCGAGAAGCCGCGCGGCGGACGCCCTTGCAGCCGCATCGCTTCGGCGAGAGTGGCGAACGATGCGTTCGCGTCGAGCGAGACCAGCACCGGGTAGCCCCGTTCCGGCGCTTCGCCGGAAGTCGGGGCATACAGGAAGATGCGGTACGGCCGCCCCGTTCGCCGCGAATGCATCTCCCAAGTTGTCGTGCCCGGCAGCGTGAAGGGATGCTCGGATGGCGATTCGCTCTTCCGCTCGACCGGCCGTTCCCCGAACAACCACTCGAGCGCCTCCGGGAAGTGCTGGGCCATGCAATGAAGATCATGCGTGCCGCCCGGCGTCACTTCGAACCGCAGCCGTTCGGAGCCGCTCCCCGTCTTGCCGGTCCAGGCCTTGTAGGCCTGTCGCGTATACGGGACCATGTTAAGCTGCGCATTCGCCTTGTAGATGCCCTCGCAATCGCCCACGGACATGTAAACCTTCAGCTTCTCGTCCAGCGGCGGGTGCTCTCGCACATAATCCAGCACGCCTTCATACCAGAAGGAAGCGGACAGCAGGCCGAGCCTCCCGAACGCGTCCGAACGCCAATAACCGGCGAACAGCGAGATGAGCCCGCCGAACGAGCCGCCGATGGCCGCCGTCTGCTCCGCTTCCGGCTTCGTCCGATAGCTCGCATCGATGAACGGCTTAACGACGTCCGCAAGCTCGTCCACATAGGCGCGCCCTTCCCCGAGGAAGGGCGGATAGCCCGGCACAAGCGACTCCGCCGGCCATGGCGTATAGTCGCGGTTGCGATTCGGCGAGACGACGCCGACCACGATCAGCTCGGGCAGCGATCCTTGACGGAAGCGATGCTCGATCTGGTTAAAGCAGGCGTGGAACAGCTCGCCGCCGTCGTGCACATAGACGACCGGGTACCGCGCTTCGGCGGAGTTCTCATAGGAAGGGGGCACATAGACGAGGAGTTCTCTGCCCGCTGCCGTATGCTTGCGACTTCTAATCATGATCGACGGGCCACCTCCATAAAAGTCCGACCCTCGTTATCGAGTCGTCTTGAACAGCAAATAGACGAAGTAAGGAACGCCGATAATCGAGATGACGATGCCGACCGCCAGTTGTGCCGGAGCGAACACCGTCTTGCCGATGAAGTCCCCGACCAGCACCATCGCCATTCCGGCCAGGCCGCTGGCCGGGAGGCTGAGCCGATGCTGCAGGCCGACCATCCGCCTGGCCATATGCGGTGCGATCAAGCCGACGAAGGCAATGCTCCCGGAGACGGCGACGCTTGCGCTGACGAGCCCGATGCTGCCGAGCAGCAGCCAGTTGCGCTCCCGTTCGATCCTTACGCCGAGCCCCCGCGTACTCGACTCCTCCAACTGGAACAGATCCAGAACGCGAGCGCGCCACCAGAGAAGCGGAACGAAGACGAGCAGCCAGGGCAGCACCATTTTCACAAAAGGCCAGTTCGCACTGTAGATGCTCCCCGCCAGCCACACCGCCGCCATCTCGTAGTCGTTCGCATTCATCTTGAGCGACAGGAAGGTCGAGACGGCTCCGAAGCCGGAGGCGAGGGCGATGCCGACCAGGATCAGCCGCTGCGGGTCGATCCTCCCCTCGCTTCTGGCCAGCATGTAAATAAGCGCCGTGGCCGTCAAGCCGCCCGCCAGGCCGAACAGCGGCATCGCGTAGATGCCGAGCCAGTCGGTCATGTCGGTGCTCCCTTGGAACACGAGCATGTAGAGCACAACGGCCATCCCCGCTCCCGCGTTGATGCCGAGAATGCCGGGATCGGCGAGCGCGTTGCGCGTGACTCCCTGGATGACGGAACCCGCAATGCCAAGCGCGAAGCCGACCAGTGCGCCAAGCACGATTCGGGGCAGACGGAATTCGAAGACGACAAGCTCGAAGTCCGGATTGGCGTCGATGCGCAGCAAGGTCTTGAACACTTCGGCGACGGAGATGTCGAACGTTCCGTTCGTCAGGCTGAGGTAGAACGCCAACGCGCTTACGGCAAGCAGGGCGACCGCCACGACGGAGAATCTTGACGCGGTCCCTCTAGGCATGCTGTCCGCCTCCCCTCTTCTTGATGAGGTAGAGGAAGAACGGCACTCCGAACAAAGCGGTGACGATGCCGATCGGCGTCTCGAACGGATAATTCACGAATCGGGCGAGCAGATCGCACAGCGCCAGGAACAACCCGCCAAGCACCCCGGACACCGGAACCAGCCACCTGTAATCCACCGTCCGGGACAGCATCCTCGCGATATGCGGGATGATCAGGCCTATGAAGGCGATTTTCCCAGCGAGCGCAACGGCAACTCCCGTCAGAATCACGACCGCCAGCATCGTCAGCCCCTTGATCAGCCGGACGCGAACGCCGAGGTTCGACGCCACCTCATCCCCGAGCGACAGCGCGCTCACCGAATTCGACAGGGCAAGCGCAAGCACGAGCCCGACAGCCGCGAACGGAAGCGACAGCTTGATCAGCGCCGGGTCCATCTGATGGAGACGCGCGTTGTACCAGAAGCCGATTCCTTGCGAGATCTGGTAATAGGTCGCCGCCGCCTGCGAGATGCCGCCCAGGAAGGTGCCGATGATCGTGCCCAGAATGGCGAGCCGAACCGGCGACATTCCATTCGGAAGCAGCCATGCGATGCCGAACACAAGCCCCGCCCCGACCGCCGACCCGATCATGGACATCGTGATCAGACCGATGGAATTCATATCCGGGAGGAAAATCATGCACAGCGTCACCATAAACACCGAGCCGTCCGATACGCCCATGATGGATGGGGATGCGAGGTAGTTGCGGGTGATCCCCTGCATCAGCGCCCCCGATACCGCCAGGAAGGCGCCGATCAAGAGAGCGCCGAGAACCCTCGGCAGCCGGGAGGTCAGAATGATCTGGTGGTCGATGTTGTTCTCGTCGAAGCGGACGATCGCGTCCCAGATCTCCGAAGCGGAGATGCTCTTCGCTCCGAACAGGACGGAGAGGACGATAAGAAGCAGAGCCGCCGCCGGGGAGATCACGAGAATTGTCGCCGGCAGCGCGGATTTAAGTCGCATGGGAACACACCTTAGTCATGTCTTGTTCACGTCATGTTCATGGCGGTTGGCTATTCCGAGAGCTTCGCCACCGCCGCCTTCAGGAATTCGATCTTGCTGTACGCCGTTCCGCCTTGCGCAAGCGGGTCGACGACGTTGACGAACGCCTTGCCGTTCTTAAAGGCATTAATGTTCTTGATGATCGGGTTGTTCTGAAGATCGGCCAGCGCGTTCGGTGCGTCCGCGTTCTCGCTGTCCAGGAACTGGAGGAACAAGTAGTCCGGGTTCATCTCGGCCAGCTTCTCGATCGAGATGGATTCTTGCGCCTTCGCCGCCTGCACTTCAGTCGGCACCTCCAGCCCGAGATCGCCGTAGAGCACCGGATTGAAGAAGACGGATTCCGGATACACGTAGACCTCTCCTCCGCGAATGCGAAGCGCGACGACCTTCTTGCCAGCCAGCTTCTCTCCGAGCTGCGCTTGCGCTGCCGCTAGATCCGCCTTGTAGTCTTCGATCGCCTTCGCGGCCTGCTCCTGCTTGCCGCTCAGCTCCCCGAGCAGCTCGAGATTCGCTTCCCAATTCGTCGCAATGTGGGAGTACGGAATCGTTGTCGCGATTTTCTCCAGCTTCTTCATCGTCTCTTCCGGGAACTTCGACGAGCCGAGGATGACGTCCGGCTTCAGCTCGAGCACCTTCTCCAAGTCCGGCTCCATCTTCTCGCCGATCGACTCCGCTCCGTCCGTAATCGATTGGAACATCTCGGGGAAGACGCCCGAGAACGTAATCGCGCCGACCGGGTGAACGTCCAGAACGATCGAATCCTCCATCGCTTCCACAGCGCCTACAATAACAATGCGGCTGGCGTCCGCAGGCACGACATATTGTTTATCCAGATAGCCGATCGTCCTCGTTGCGCCTGCTTCTTCCGCTGCGGAAGCTGCGGACGGGCTTGCTGCGGATGATGCGCTTGGGGATTCGCTCGCGGATGAGCTTGGAGATGAGCCGCCGGACGCGGACTCCGAATTTGAATTCGAATTGCCGTTGCCGCACGCCGCCGCCAGCATGGCCAGAATTAGGACCAGTCCTATCGTCAATCCTGCTTTTCTCATGAGGGGTGTCTCACCTTTCTTATGCCGCAGCATTGAGAATGAATATCATTTAACAGAGTAAACGATCGCCGGCGCAGGGACCATGGACAAAATCCAGAATTAGAATGGACGATTTCCGGACAGAACCTCCATCGAGATATCCAGAATCCGCTCAACCGCAATCGGCGAATACTCTCTCCAAGGCTCGGACGAGATCAGATGAACCTTGTTGTCCCGCACCGCTCTCAAGGAGAGCCAGCGAGGCGATCGTTGCAATGCCTTCCATCCCCCCAGCGTCTCCGTCTCCTTGCGGATGAGCAGCAGGATGAGATCCGCGTCGGACTCGTCCAGCTCCTCCATCTCGATCTCCCGATCGTAGGGCAGCGGCGTCCCCTCATAGGCGAACGAGGCGCCGAGGCCGTCGAACAGCACATCGGTCATGCCCTGGTTGCAATGAATATAGAAGCGCTCGTGGATCAGACGAACGGGAAGCACCCGCGGGGCAGGCGCAAGGCTGCCGAAGCCCAGCTTGTCGCGCGCGCGGCCCAGCTTGCCCTCGAATTCGCCGATCCACCGCTCCGCCTCCGCCCTCTCGTCCAGGCGATCGGCCAGCGCGAGCAGGCTTGACCGCCAGCCTTCGCGCTCCGGCGGCATCACGAACAGCTCGGCAATTCCGGAGAGGGCCTCCCTCTCCATCGCATCGATCGTCGAAGGACACAGAATAAGATCGGGCTTCGATTCCGCCAACAGCCCGAGATTCGACTTTTTGTTCTGATTGTGCCGGTAAGCGTCCAGATGGACGGCGATATCCGATCCGATGGCGCTGGAATAGAAGCCCGCCCACTTCGAATGCAGCGGTGCGGCGTGCGGAATGACCTGAACCGGCATCAGATACCCGAGCAGGGAAGCGGAGCCGTACACGGCGAGCCGGTTCCGCCGCTTCTTGACGAACGAGGAAGGAGAGATCCCGACCGCCTTGCGGAACTTGCGGCTAAAGTAGAACTCATCCTCGTAGCCAACCTCGTGCGCGATGTCCTTCAGCCTCATCTCCGAGCTGATCATGAGCTTCTTCGCCTTCTTGATGCGAATCTGCGTCAGATAGTCCACAGCGCTGATGCCGTACTGCTTCTTGAACAGATCGACGAAGTACTTCGGGCTGAGATCCGCGATGCCCGCCAGCCGTTCGATTGTCAGTTCCTCGCCGTAGTGCTCGTCCATATGCGACTTCGCCAGCTCCAGGGCGTTCCGGCTATCCATTCTCCGCCCCCGGCGGGCGGCCCCGAACAGTAGGGCGAGAAGCTCCAGCAGAGTCGCCTGGGATTTCCAGCGCAAGAGCGGGTCCTCGCTCCCGTGTTGTTCCTTGATCGACCGGCACAGTCCTGCCAGACGACCTTGCGGAGCGAGAGGCAAGCCGTCGATTCGCTGCAGGAGGCACTTCACCGGGTCGGCAAGCAGCCTCTCCCGGCCGGAGTCGCTCTCTCGGAACAGCCCGAAGCGGACAACCGCAATAACGCTCTCTCCCTCTCCCCCCTCGAAGGAATACGTGCTTGCCGCAGGAGCCAGATAGACGGTCTCCGGGTTCATCGTACAGGAGGACGAATCCCGAACAAGCGTCCCTCCCCCGCCGAGAAGAACAATCATCGTATGGTCATCCGTCAACTGCGGCTCGATCCTCCACGACGGTCCGCCTTTGAGAATATCGATGTCCCACAGCTTGGGCGTCAATTGATCCAATCGGAATTCCGCCCGCGAGCGATCATGCTCCTCGGACAGCAATCTTGAAGACATGCTGAATCCCCCTCAGCATCGCTGATATTGATTCTCAGTACTATAATGAGTGTATCAAATCTGCACGATATTGGGAACCGACCTAAAGCTGCCAAGCACGCTGTTAATGGCCGGCGGGTGCCGAGTTACGGCGGGTGATGGTGGCGGGTGATGGTGGCGGGTGATGACGACGGGGCGGCAGCGGGGGACGGCGATGGTGAGGCGGTGGGTGACGGTGGTGGGGCATGGCGAGGGATGGCGAGGGATACGACGGTGGGCATAGTGGTGGGGCACGCGGCGGGGGATGGCGATGAGGCATGGCGCGAGTTCCCTGCCGGATCGTGGATGAGCCTAGTCGGGTGGGGGTCCCAACCGCATCCTTGGAGGGCCCACCGTTCGGATACGCAGCCAATCCGGAAATCGTCCAGTTATTTTGCGTATTTTGTCCATGTTCAGAGGGGAGAATCTCCATTACTATTATGATAATGATTCTCATTATTATGAAGGGGTGTTACAAGCATTATGAGAAAAAGCATGAAGGCTCTGTTGCTGGCAGGAGTGCTGGCTATCGGGTTGGGACCTATTCTGGGTGTCGTCCCTGCGACCGGCAACGTCGCGGAAGCGGCGACAACGACCCAGACGATCACCTATAAAGGCAAAACGTACACCGTTCCGACCAAGACGGCCAAGATCGTCATCACCGGCTCCGTCGAATCGCTGGAGGATGCGCTGCTGCTCAACTTCACTCCTCAAGGCTCGCTTACGGTCGGCGGGGAGTTCCCGAAGCTGTTCTCCAAGATTCTGTCGGGCGTAACGCCGATCGGCGAGAAGAGCGAGCCGGACCTCGAAGCTATCCTTAAGCTGAAGCCGGACATCATCCTCAGCAGCACGAAGTTCCCGGCTGAGACGAACGAGAAGCTGGCGAAGATCGCTACGACGATCCCGGTCTCCCACATCTCGTCGGATTGGCTGCCTAACCTGAAGCTGTTGGCTACCCTTACCGGCAAGAAGGCCGAAGCGACCCAGATCATCCTGAAGTACATCGACACGATGAATACCGCCAAGGCGAAGCTCGCTCCGAAGTTCAAGGGCAAGACCGTCCTGGCCGTCCGGATTCGCGCCGGCAACCTGTACATCTACCCGAAGGACGTTTTCTTCAACCCGACGCTCTATTCCGATCTCGGAGCTTCCTTCCCGGATGAAGTCAAGGATGCCAAGGCCCAGCAGTTGATCTCGATGGAAGGGCTCGCCGCGATCAACCCGGACTACCTGTTCGTCCAATTCACGGAAGACGAGAACCCGAAGAACACGTCCGCGCTTAAGGATCTGCAGAAGAACGCGATCTACAAGAACCTGAAGGCCGTCAAGAACGGCGACGCCTTCGTGAACATCGTCGATCCTCTCCTGCAAGGCGGTACGGCCTACAGCAAGATCTCGTTCGTCGAAGCTCTCGTGAAGAGCAAGCTGTATACGGGCAAATAATGCGACCAACCACAATCAGAACAGCGCACTCCTAAGGGGTGCGCTGTTCTTGTCTCGAGGCCGTTCCCGGTTAAGGGCGCTCAAGCGTCTCCATAATATCCTCGGTACGTTCCGAGGCCGCCGCGACTATCAAGAAAACAACAATAGCCGCCATAATGCCAAATTCGATCATACATTGCACGCTCCCTAGCGATCATCCTATTAGACTCTATGCGCCTCCTAGTCTTCATATGAATAATTCTGGATAACTCGTCCGTAATTTATTCATCTAGAAAATAAAAAACCGTCAGGGAAGTTTCGAAGATCGCCTACACACTCGTCCACCGCACGCACCTGCTCATTCCGTCTAACAAACTAACTTTCATTCGCTCTCACACTCACAACTCCACTCGTACTCACACTCGTACTCCGCGTGCTCTCTCTCCTCCCTCTCGCTCCCGCATTCCCTCGTGCTGCACGCCCCCCCTCGTCCGGTAAATTCGGTGATTTTATATGAATTTTCACATTCGTTGGCCTGGAATGGAGGGGAATTGCAGCGTTTTATGTGATTTTTAGCATATATCCAGCAACTCGGACCGGGTTTTTCTCCATGAATGTGGTTTTTCGCATAAAATCGGGCAACTCACCCGTTATCGGACAGCACCAATGTGATTTTTCACATAAATCCGACGGCCATCGGGTCTGGTGAGTTCGGCGGCTTCGGCGGGCTCAGCGGAGTTGAGTTCTGGCGAGTTCGGTGAGTCTGGTTAGTTTGGTTAGTCTGGCGAGTTTGCTAGGAATGGTGGAGATGGAGTGCTACGATAAATTGGTGGGGATGGAGGTGGTAGCTTCGGCAGATTGGGAGCATTATGAGGAGTTTGGTAGGCTTGGTGGGGTTGGTGGGGTTGGCGGGCTCGGCAGCTTCTGCGAGTTCGGCGGGTTTGATGAGGTTGATGAGGTTTGGGGCAGCTCCCTATCCTCGCCCGTTGGATTCTGCGATTTTATATGAAATTTCACATTCGTTGGCCTGGAATGGAGGGGAACTGCGGCGTTTTATGCGGTTTTTAGCATATATCCAGCACCTCGGGCCGGATTTTTCTCCATGAATGTGGTTTTTCGCATAAAATCGGGCAACTCACCCGTTATCGGGCAGCACCAATGTGATTTTTCACATAAATCCGGCGGCCATCGGGTCTGGTGAGTTCGGCGGCTTCGGCGGGCTCAGCGGAGATTCAGTGAGTTTGTTGAGTTCGGCGAGTTTGATGAGGTTGGTGAAGTTGGCGAGTTTGACGAGGTTGGTGAGGTTGATTGGTGGGATACCGGTTCGTCCTTTCAGCGCAATAGGGCAGCAAAAAACGGGCCATTAGCCCGTTTGCTCGTCTCGCGGTTTGCGGTTCCATGGTCTTGCAGTCTTGCAGTCTTGCAGTCTCGCGGTTTGCGATTTCACGGTCTTGCAGTCTTGCAGTCTGCAGTCTCGCGGTCCGCAGTTTCACGGTCTTGCCGTCCTGCGGGTTCACCGAATTGCAGCCCTGCGCCCTTGCAGTTTGCAGCCCTGCACCCTTGCAGTGTGCGATCCCGCTCCGCCTTCCTCTATTATTCGAGGAATCCCTTGGCCGTGGGTTCGGGGAATGCTGCCGGCGGAGTGCTTGCCTTCGTCTGGTTGCCCGGCTGGAGGCCGATCCGCTCGCCGACCTTCTGGTTGATCTCGGTCATCTTCACGGTCTGCTCCGAGACGGTCTGAATGATCTGACGGTTGGAATTCTCGTACTTGTCCATAGCCTGGAACAGATCCGCCATCGCGCGTTCGACAAGCTCGAGGCTCATGGCCGGCTTGACCAGCGCTTGCGTCGCCTTGTCGCTGGATTCATTCAACAACCGCGCATTCTCCGCGAACTGGTTGCCGAGCATCTCGTTCGTGGAGTTAACGGCTTCGATGACCTTGAACTGATCGTCGATCGCCTGGGCGATCAGCACCGACACGGACAGAAGATGCTGCGTCTTGTCGATGGCGCCGTCAACCGCGTCGATTAGTTTGTCATTCGTGTCATTAATAATATCCGTGCCCGCAATCGCTTGCTGGTAGAGCATGATCATCTCCGTATAGGTCTGTATGCGGGTAACGACCTTGCGCAAGCCCCGCTCAAGTTGAACCTTGCGGGGTTCGTTCTCGGGCTTGGTCAATTCCTGCTCGAACAGAACCTTTAAGCGGTTGCCGTACTCGATAAGCATCTGCAGATCGTAGACGTTCTCCAAGCTGCTCCGCTTCAAGTTGCGCATCAGAACGATATTCTCTTCCAGATTCTCGCGGCCGTGGCGCAAGGAAGTCACAATGGCGGTAACGTTGGTCTTAACCGACTGATACTTGTACACGTATTGCTGAAGCGAAGTCTTGCGCAGAAGTCGCTGGAAGATGTTCAACTGCTTGCTCCGACTCAGCTCTTCGACCTCGGTGCGCAGCTTGAGCATGTTGGCCGTGATCTCCGAACGCTTGCCCGAAGCCAAGTCGTTCAATGGCCGCTCCAGCATCCCCAGCGTTTGGGTGGAGCGATCAAGCGTCTTCTGGCCCCTTCTGGAGATCTCGTCCATCAGTGTATCGAGCTGAGCGACATCCGTTGTGGCAACCCGCTGCATGGTAAGCCGGGCTTCCTGTTCCAATCGGTTGATATCGTCGGGCTTCACTTGAACTTGCAAAGCTTGCGCGGTCGTGGACATCTTCCTGCCTCCTCTGGGCTAATCGTTGTACCGATAGCGTTGTTGGATCAATTCCGCCTTGGTGCGAAGCTCGAGCAGATCCTTCTGCTCGATGGTCTGCGTATAAGAAGTCAGCTTGGAGTTTATATCCTTAATCCCATCCAGAAGCAAACGCCGGTTCTGCCGTTTGGCCTCGCCGCTGAGCCGCAGGAATGGGTTGATTGTCGAATTCAGGTCTCTCCTTACGAGCCGGACGATATTATAATTCATATTGCTGTCTCCCAACACGTCCAGATCCGGAATCAGCCGATTGATTCGGGACAGCAGCAGCAGCGTCTTCTGCACGATCTCGTCGTCCAGGCTCGCCTTCTCGCCTTCCAGAAGGATCATATCCTGGATGACTCCGATGTACTCGCTGGCCGAAGCAAGTTCCGGGTCCGCGATCGGCCTCTGCTCGGAAGATTCGGGAGCTGCCGCAGCCGCTTGACCGGCCGGGCTTGCCGCCGGTTCCTGCCTCCCCGGCCGACTCCGAGAGCCTTCGAGTGGAGGTGCGGGCGGAGCCGCTTGCGGAGATTCGATATTCCCTGCTCGCGAATCGGCTTCAGCCTTCCTTAAGGGAAGCGAAGCGGCAATGAGCATCACAACGGTCGGAACCGCCAGCGCCGCGTAAACGGAGTACCAATGGAACACAACGATACCGGCGACGAAGCTTCCAAGCGCCAGGAGGGCGTTTCTCTTAAATGTATGCAAGGAATCTCCTTCCTTCCGGTAATCTTGTATAAATCCACTAACCCAGCAGCAACGGTTGTTCGATGAAGCTGGCCGTCATTCCGAACCGGAGCTCCGGCGGAGCGATCGGCAGCCCCATCAGGGTCTGCACAGCCAGATAAGGCATATTTACCCCGGCCAAGCAAGAGATATACAAGCCCCCGGACATTCTGGGGTTAATCTCTAACAGCTTCGGAATACCTTTATTATAACGAACTTGAATATTAAAGGCATAGGGGATTCTAAAATCGTCAGCGATTTTTTGAGAGATTTCGAGCAATTCCGGACTATCTTCCAAGATATACTTGCGCCCTTCGGCCTTGCGGCGGGGAATGGCAGCGAGGAGCGAGCCTTCGGCGGTAGCCAGGCAGTCAATGCTGTACTCCGGCCCTTCAAGCCACTCCATAACCATCAAATCGTCAAACTGTTCTACGCTGGAGAGAGTGGCATAGGCTGCCTCGAACGTCGTCGACAACGTCACATAGCCGTACAGCTCCGTTAAGGGATCTCGGTTATTGTCGATAATCCGGAAGCCCATCCCGCCCTCCGCCTTGGTCGGCTTGAAGCAGACGACATGACCGTCGGCGGTTAACCTCTCGCAGGCTTGCTTAAACTGCTCCGCCGTATGGACAACCTCGTAGTCCGGAATGGCAATGGTGCCGGCAGCCCTGACCTTGTCGTAAAATTTATCCTTCTCCATCATCGAATCGAGCAGCGCCAAGTCCCTGCACACCATCACCTTGGTGCCGATCTCGTCGAACAGGTGAATATGCCTCGCGATCTCTTCCATGTGGAGCCTGGGGAGGAACAGGTCGATCTCGTTGCGGCGGCAATGCTCCGCGCAGAACCTCGCGTATTCCTCGCCTAGAAGAGCCGGCTCGGTCGCTCGGTGGTCTGCCGCCAGGAGCGACAGATGATCGATGTCCGGGTGCGTTCCGTAGAACTCGAACGCCTGCCCGTCCGCATTGCCGCGAATCATATTGATGTAGTGGTAAGCGGTTGAGAACCACCGATTCATGTAGATTTTTGTCATCGTCGACGCTTCCTCTTTTCCAAAATTCAGATAGAAATGGCACCTAACCGGGCACGTTCGCTTCTTATCCGTTCCACCGCGGCATTCAGGATCTCCTCGGAGGCCCGTATTCCCGTGCTGCCGGTGAAGCGAATGTGGGGATGCTCGGAATACCGTACGCCGAGCTCCCCGTGAACCGGCGCGAATGCCGCATCCGACGCCAGCAGCAAGCTCTCGTCAAGCAAGCTGTCGCCGGCGCCTATGACGAACGCGGAAGCGAGCCGCTCCTTCACATAAGCGAGAGCCGCTCCTTTGGTGATGGCGTTCGGCACCAAATAAATTTTCCTGCCTTGAAGCGAATACGTCCATCCCAGCGATGACAATTCTCCTCGGAAGGCCTCAATCGCATCGACCGGCAGGCGATCTCGTTCAACGACGATCGAGAAGAACAAGCCGTCGCAGAGCCGCGACGACCTCACCCAATCCTCATTCGAGATACGGCCGAAGCGCGCCAGGATCTCTTCATGCGAAGCGCAGCCATGCTGCAAGGCTCTCTGCACCTCTTCCCGCCACTCCAAGTCCGGTTGTCCGTTCTGCAGCACCGTACCGCCGTTGCTGACAATGGCATAGACCGGCCGGTAGCGCTCCAGGATGGCGAAGATGCGGTTGTATTGCTCCGGAGTGCGCGTCGTCACGGGCACGAAGGCAGCCATCCCCGCTACTTCTTCCAAGCGATCCATGGCCGTCTTGGTCATGTAAGAGATGTAGCGCCCCTCGTACAATTCGACCGGCACAAGCTCCTCCGGCGGGACGCTGCCCATCGAGCGCTCCGAATAGATAAGCGTCAAATCCAGGTCGCTGGCGAAGATCATTCGGATTCCCCTCTCACCGGCTTGATGATTCCACAGCAGGAGTAGGTCAGCTCGGGATAGACCTCGACCGGAACTCCGCGATCCTTCGCCAGCAGCATAATATGCCTGAGCTCCGGATTGTCCAGCTTGTTCACGAGTATTCGCCAAGGGACCCGACGAAGCAGCACGCGGGTCGTCTCCCCCACTCCCGG
This sequence comes from Cohnella fermenti, assembly GCF_004801405.1. Taxonomy (GTDB): domain Bacteria; phylum Bacillota; class Bacilli; order Paenibacillales; family Paenibacillaceae; genus Cohnella; species Cohnella fermenti. The sequence continues at coordinate 196,857 of NZ_SSOB01000001.1, read as the reverse complement.
CTTCACCAAGTTAACGTCCTCGATCCCGAAGTCTCTCTGTATGCGCTCAATATCCTTCAAGCCCTGCCAAGTGGTCTCCGCAGCCGCCGGATCGGCAAGCAGCCTGTCCGCCCTGCTCCGCGCTTCGGCTTGCACGGCTTCGAAGTGCTTCGATACTTCGTCGACGAACAGGTTGGAGAGGTCCTCTTCGAGCCATTCCCGATAAAACTTGGCTCCATGGAAATCCCCGGCACCGATAAGATCGCCTCTAAGCACGGTTCGGCTCATCAGTCCGGATACCGTGGCGTTCAGGCAAGCGCTTGGGATTAAATAATCGTCCCGCGTACCGAACGTCTCGGCACATTGCCCCGGATCGGCAAGAACGGCCAGATCGTCGTTCATCGCGATGCCGTATTTATGCCCGAAGTCGCGGCAAGCCTCGCTCAGCACCTTGCGAATCGCGCCCTTGCCCGTCCATCCGTCCACGAATTGCACGGCGCTTAGCCCGTGCCGCTGATGGATATAGAGCAGCGCATTCTCGTCGATGCCCTTCCCCCGGATGATCGATAGGCTGTAATGCGGCCAATCGTACCCATGAATCGCCTTGACGTAACGTTTAATCAGCACGCCAATCGGAGTTCCCGCACGCGCCAGCGATGCGAGCACGACGCCCTGCCCTCTTTTGCTCAAGATCAACTCGGCTACCGTTCCCGTCGCCAGCGCCAGAGCCTCCGCGTTATCCCGCAGCGTCTTATGGAACAATTCCACATACTCGGCAGTAGGCCTGTATTCGATCGGCAGCGATTCCGAATAATGCCCGCCGCCTTGAATCACGCGCTCCCGCTCCGCCGACTCGCGCTCGAGCCGGACGTCGCTCAGATCCTTTAAGAGGAAGGTTACATCGCCCGGAGGATAGCTCCCCATAGGCATCGGTTCTGGAATGCGGATCGTTCCCAAGCTGTTCATTCCGTCGTCTCCTCCTTCCCGCAAGCAACCAGATGAATGCTCGGAATATTTAGATCCTGAAGCACTTTGATAAGCTCCTCCGTCAGGGGGACCGGGCGTTCCATGAAGAAGAACAACTCGTCATATCTTCCTTCGGGAATGTTGTACATGTAATTCAGCAGATCGGGGTGGTCCGGAGCTTCGAACGACCATCCGTTCCGAACCGCGTAATCGGCTTGATCCACCGGATGAATGGGACTGCGGGTAGTCGATTGATAGAATACCCCTTCGCCCATCCCCGCCGCAATGCGCATCGGAACATACATGAATTCGCCCGTCCCCATGCAGAGAACCCGCGCACCCGTTCGGGCGCTCTTGCAGACGGACGCTGCGCGGCCAATCTCTTCGTCCAGCTCCAACTGTCCTGCATGGTCGAGGCCGAATCGGCCGCTGAGACGCAAATAAGCAAGCTCCCCCTCCGAAGAACGAGCCCGCTTGAAGCACTCCGACAGATCGATCCGTCGGAGCGGTATCGCTGTCCCGCTTGTCGGCTTGAGAACTCGGATTCCTTGCTCCCCTTCCAGCGGGCTCCCCTCCAGCGTCAGCCGTCCGGACAAGAGCGCAACGACCGCAATCGAGATGCCGCGTTCTTCCTCGAATTCCGCGAAGCGCGCGCGATCCTCGTCCGATCTCCAATCGAGCAGGCTGGCGATGACGAAGCGATCGCTTCCATACTTGCGATGCAGATCGTCGATGATGTTAAGCGCCGTTCTTCCGGTCGTCAGCTCGTCGTCGACCAGCACAATCGTGCGCGCAAGCTTAAATCGCTCCGGCTCGTCCATGTAGCAGCGGTGGGAAGTGGCATGGGAATGCTCCTCTTCGAACGTGACGCATACGCTGCGGCCCGGAATCGTCTCCCGGGTCGTGTGAAGATAGGAGACCGCCCCTTCGAAGGCTGCGAACATGCCATGTCCCAGGGCGGTAGCCGTCTCGGCGAAGCCGATGAACAACGTGTCGTCTGCAACAGCCAGCCTGCGGGAAGCCAATCTGTCATACAGGGAGGCGGCCGCTTCCGGATGCCTCATGGCATCGGCAATCTCCGCCAGCTCGGCGCTCGGCTGTTCCGGGTTCCCGGCGGCAAGCAGCTCGGCTAACGCCCTGCCCGCAAGAAGAGCAAGCTGCGGCTCAACCGGAATGTGTTTGCCAAGCAGCTTGCTGACGAAGAGGAATCCTCTCTTCTTGTTCTTGCGTGCGGCCATGGCGAACAAGGCATCGAGCGGAAGCTGAAGCGGATTGTCGCTTATCTCCGCTTCGACGGCCAGGTTCCCCAGGATGTCATACCTTCGCTTTCTCTCGGTTGGAGGCAAGAAGGCAGGTGTAGTTCTGGTAGTCATGCAGCACCCCATAAATTCTCGCTCTCATCAGAATCCGGTTGGCCCAGGAGCGATGAGGCTTGATCTCGTTCATCTTGTTGGCGTACAGGCTGCCCATGACGCCGAGGTCGCCTTTGTCATTCTCATGAATATGGAAGGCGTCCATGTACTCCTCGTGCGTCACGGCATACATGGCTTGTACGGGTTTAATATGCGAGGGGTGAATAATCGTCTTGCCCGATATCCCGTTCTCCTTGTCCAAGGCCACTTCTCGCATCAGGCCGTCTTCATAACGGTTGAGATAGGACATCCGCAGCATGCGGCCGCTTCGCCCCATGCTCTCTTCGAAGGGCGTCTGCCGCAACTGCGGCTTGAACAGACGATCGCTCTTGAAGTACTCCCACACCGGGCCGGAGATGACATAGCCCCCATCCCTGCGCCCGAAGACATTAACGATGTCCGCAATGCAATCGCGGATAACCCCGATATCGTAGATGGTATTATCCGGACTGCGACGCAGGCCGAACAGGCTGGAGAAGTCGGTCGCCCCGATTCGCACGTTCAGAACGTACGGACGGTAGCCGGAGAGCAGCTCGGACAGCACGAACAGCTTCTCGCTCCGGGTCTCCCGGTAAATCACTTCCGGCGTCTCGAGAATCGGCATGCCATAGAGCGGAGGGGAGCCCATCCTGGCGTCGTTGTATGCCGCCAGCGTCTCGAAGTAAGCGACGCCCGTGCTCTCGTTGAACTTGGGGAACACGAAGCCCGTTAATACCCTGTCCGTGTCGCCGAGCGCCTGAAGCAGCCGGGAGAGCTGCTCCGGAGAACGGACTCTCACGAAGAGCAGCGGCAGCTTCTCCCGAGGAAGCGAGCCGTCCCTCAAGGCGAGCGCCAGCTTATCCAGATGAATAAGCAGCGTCTCCTCGGCTTGAGACACCTGATTGTCCCCGACGGCATCCTCCAGATCAATGACGGCGGACACGAGACCTTCTTGCTTCTCAGAGATCAAATCGTCAGCTATCGTCGCCCTGGTGGCCGGCATGTAAAGCGCCGCTCCAACGGCGTAGGCAAGAGTATCCTTATCTGAAGAAGAATCGAATTCCTCGGGCCGAATGTGGAAGATCGAATGGGCTTCTTCCGAGGATAAATAGTTAAAGTACCTCAATGTCTTCGCTCCTCTCTCGCCATTACTGCTATAGCCGACGAAGCCAGGCAGGCCGATGAATGCCTCAGATCCCTGTCGTTAATGCAGTCTCTTGTCTGTCTCCGCATCCGTTCCTTGAACGTCGGGCAGCCGGTTGCGATTCTTCACCAAGCTCCATACGATCGTCCCGCCGAAGATCGCGATCAACACTCCGAAGAACAGAGCGTGCGAGATGTGAGCGCCGAATGCGGCGGCGATCATCTTCGCCCCAATGATCAGAATCAGCACGAAGGCTGTTTTCTCCAATTCGGGAATACGCTCCAGCAGCTTAAGGAAGATCTGCGCCACGCCACGCATCATCAGCACCCCGATGATTCCGCCGAGGAACAGAACCCATACCTGCTCGCTCACGCCGAAGGCTGCGAGGACGCTGTCGATACTGAAGGCGATATCCATCACTTCGACGGCCAGAACCGTCCGCCAGAAGCCAAGTCCCTTGTTCTGGACTTCCCCTTCTTCATCGGACTTCCTGGCGATATACGGAAGAAGAGGAATGCCGCCGACACGGTACATCCTGAATTCCAGAGAGAACAGATTGCTCAGTGCAATCCAGAGGAGATACACGCCCCCGGCCACTTTGACCCAAGTAATCTTGACCAGATACGTACCGACGCCGATGGCAATAAACCGGAAGACGTAGGCTCCGATGATCCCGTAGAACAGCGCCTTGCGCTGCTGCTCCTTGGGAAGATGCCGAACCATAACCGCGAGCACCAGGGCGTTGTCGGCCGACAACAACCCTTCCAGCAAGACGAGGGTGAGAATGATCCCCCAATTCACGGGATCGGTTATGACTTGCGAGAAATTATCCCAGTTGAAGAAACTGGAGAAATTATCGATAACATTATGAATGAAATCCATTCAGGTCTCTTCCCTCCGTTATTTGCTCCCCGCCGTCCATCTCATTCCCCAGCGGTAAGCCTCGTCCAATTTGCGGTGCCCGTCGAAGTACTCGACCAAGCGTTTAATACTGAAGGTCTCGTCGTTGACATTCTCGATCATCGCGATCGCACACATTCCCTTGCGGTTGTTGTGCTCGTCCATCCGAACCTCGATGTCGGGTCCTCCGGCGTGCTTGATCGTCGCCACTCCGTCCGCCTGGGCCCAGTTCGCGACTCCCTCGTAAATGAAGGCGAAGACAAGAATTCGTTTGATCTCGGCGATCTTGTTCCCGTTGATTCTTAAATTCTCGCCTGTCAGCACGGCGCCGGTGCGATCGTCCCCATCCAACGCGATATAAGGCTCGTCCTTCAAGCTTCCGAACGAATTGCCGAGCGCTTGGACAACTCCCTTGTACCCGTCCTTGAGCTCGAATAAACAGCCCAGGTCGAGGTCCACCCCTTTGCCGGATGAACCGAACAGCCCAGCCTTCTTCTTCTGCTGATTCCAATTCAGGTTAATCAGAATTTCTTCCAATTTCCCTGCTTTTTTCTGCAGGTTGATCGTGTCTCCGCGTTTCTTGAGGGAAATCTTGCTCAGATTTACGGGAGGTGAAGGAGGAGGCGAAGCGGGCGGAGCAGGTTGAGGGTTCGCAGGTGCCGATTGTACAGGGACAGGAGGAGTGTCCTGCTTGGGAGGTGGAGGCGCGGCTTCCGGCTCCTTGACTTCGATGCCGAAGCTGCCGCACAGAGCGCCCAGTCCGCCCGAGTAGCCCGAAGCGATCGCATTGAACTTCCAATCTCCGTTATATCGATAGAGCTCTCCGACGACGATCGCCGTCTCGACCGAGAACGAATTGTCCAGATCAAAGCGTATCAATTCGTTATCCCCGTCGTTCGCAATAAGCCGGATATAGAGGCCGTTCAAATCCTTGAAGCTTTGTCTTCTGTTCTCCCCTTCATAGATGGTCAACGCGAACGCGATTCGCTCCACCTTGGCGGGAACATCGCTTAGCTTGAGGCGCACTTGCTCTTTATCCGTTAGCCCCAGATAGCTCGTCTTGGCGGATTGAACCAATTGGACGGCACCCGCCGCGCCGGAGGGATTCCCGTAGAAGATCAGATCTTCATCGCCGGATACCTTGCCTCCGCCGCCCAGCAGGAATGCCGAGAAGTCAATATCGATGCCGGCGCTGCCTTGCCACCCGATTCCGCATACGACGGATGTTAAACCGGGATTATTCTTCGTTACGTCGGCTTTCTGCCCTTTAATGATCTTTACGGACAACCAGACTCCCCTCCTTGAGAGAAAGAATGCGGGCATTAGGAGAAAGGCCCCGATACCCGCACTCGATACTTATGACAAGCCGTAATTGCGAACAAGCGCTGCGAGGCCGCCCGAGAATCCGGAACCGATGGCCTGGAACTTCCAATCGGCACCTTGCCGATAGACCTCGCAGAAGACGATAGCGGTCTCGACCGAGAAGTCTTCTCCCAGATCGTATCTCAGCACTTCGCGCCCGCTCGCTTCATCCACCAGGCGGACGAAGGCGTTCGATACTTGGCCGAAGTTCTGACTGCGCGATTCCGCCTCATGAATGGTAACGGTAATTCCGATTCGGTGAATGTGGGAAGGAATTCGGGAGAAATCGATTTTGATCTGCTCGTCATCCCCGTCGCCTTCCCCTGTCCGGTTGTCTCCCGTATGCTCGACGGCACCGTTGTAAGCCTTCAGATGATTGTAGAAGACGAAGTCTTCCTCGCTCTTGGCTTTGCCGTCCTCATAGAGCAGGAAGGCGCTGGCATCAAGGTCGAATTCGGCGCCGCCGCTATACTTGTTCGTATCCCAGCCCAGCCCCAGCACAACCTTGGTAAGGCCGGGATTCGTCTTCGTCAGGTCGATACGCTGTCCCTTGGACAGATTAATGGACATGCCATTGCCTCCCGTCAACTGAGTGATCGAAGTCAGGTGTTGATGCCGAAGTCCCGACAGAGCCCCGCCAGTCCTTCGCGATAGCCGCTGCCGACCGCATTGAACTTCCATTCGCCGCCATGCTTGTACAATTCCCCTGCAACAACAGCCGTCTCGACGGAGAAGTCCTCTCCCAGGTCGTATCGAATCAATTCCTGGCCGTTGTCGGGATTCACTATCCGAACATAGGCGTTGGCAACTTGTCCGAAGTTCTGGCGTCTCTCCTCGGCATCGTGAATCGTGATGCAGAACGAGATCTTCTGAACCTCGGCTGGGACGGCCCCCAGGTTGATCTTGATCGTCTCGTCGTCCCCGGCGCCTTCTCCGCTGCGGTTATCCCCGGACAGCTCGATCGCCCCGTTGGCGTTCGTCTTGTTGTTGTAGAAGATAAAGTCGGCCTCGCTTCCCGCCTTGCCGGTATCCCGCAAGCAGAATGCCGAAGCGTCCAGATCGAACTCGGAGCCCCCGTCATACTTGTTGACGTCCCAGCCGAGTCCCACGACAACCTTGGAGAGGCCGGGGTTGGTCTTGGTTAGATCAACCTTCTGTCCCTTGGATAAATTGACCGCCATTCAGCTCGGCTCCCTTAGGATACAGAGAGGCCGTAATCGCGAGCCAGGCCCGCAAGGCCGTCGCGGTAGCCGCTTCCGATCGCGCTAAACTTCCACTCGCCGGAATGACGGTACAGCTCGCCTACGACAACAGCCGTCTCGACGGAGAAGTCTTCGCCCAGGTCGTAACGGATCAGTTCGGCGCCGCTCTGCTCGTCCACGATGCGGACGAAAGCGTTGGACACCTGACCGAAGTTCTGGGAGCGCTCTTGCGCCTCATGAATCGTAATGCAGAAGGCGATCTTCTGAACCTCGGCAGGGACGGCAGCCAGATCGACCTTGACTTGCTCGTCGTCTCCTTCTCCTTCGCCCGTTCGGTTATCGCCCGTATGCTCGATCGAGCCGTTGGCGTTCTTCGGGTTGTTGTAGAAAATAAAGTCGGTGTCGGAGCCCGTCTTGCCTTGATCGTTCAAACAGAACACGGATGCGTCCAGGTCGAAATCCTTGCCTCCGTCGTACTTGTTGGTGTCCCAGCCGAGTCCTACAACAACCTTCGTCAAGCCCGGGTTTGTTTTCGTCAGATCGATCTTTTGTCCTTTGGATAAGCTGATTGCCATGAATGATTACCTCGCTTTTTTTTATTGGTATTGTCGTGCCAGATGGTCAATATGGGCGGCATGGCTGCCTTCGCCGATGGCGTTGAACTTCCACTCGCCCGAATGGCGATACACTTCTCCGACAATAAGAGCCGTACGGCCCGCATAGTTGTCCGACAAGTTGTAGCGAAGCAGCTCTTGGTCGTTGGCCGGATTCACAATCCGTATGTAAGCGGAACGAATCATGCCGAAATCCTGCTTGCGATTCACGCAGTCATAGATGTTGACGACAAACAAAATCTTATCGACATCTGCGGGAACCTTGGAGAGCTCCACGAAGATTTGTTCGTCGTCCCCTTCGCCTTCTCCGGTCAGGTTGTCGCCGGAGTGCACCACCGAACCGTCCCCGCTCTTCTTGTTATGGAAGCATACGAGGTTCTTCTCCTTGGCAAGCTTGCCTGCCGAGTTAAGCAACAGCGCGGAAGCATCGCAATCGATGTTCGGCGCCGCCTTCTTTATACCGAAGAGCCCGCGTTTCTCGGTTTCGGCAGGATCCCATCCAAGACCGACCACGATCTTGCCGAGCCCCGCGTTCCCCTTCGTCAAATCTACCTTTTGGCCTTTTACGAGAGATATGGACATGCAGCGCCCTCACTTTCTGCAAAATGGTCTATGAATTAAAGCCCGAACTCGCCCGGACTCAATCCTAATACCTGACAAATATCGCGCACCGCGTTTTTCTCCGACTCGTCAAAGTCGTTGTCGGCGGCAGCCACGGCACAGCAGACCCCGATGACAACCCGTCCGATCTCCGTTTTGCCCTTCAGCTTGGCTATCACGCGCAGCGCTTCCTGCTTGCCGATCATCACGTCGAATTCCATGTTGCCGGCGAAGTGGTTGAATCTCTCGATGACCTCGGACATGTTGAAGACCTTCAGATCCTCGCTTCTGCCCAGATACCCCGCCATCTTCTGCTTCTCCTCGGGCGAGATCGTGCCGTCGGCTACCGATACCACCGCGCAGCCGGCAACGATCGCCTCCAATAAATCTTTGTTCTTGAACCGTTTGACTTGGTCCTGCAAGTTCGATCGTGTCGAGGATATCCAGGACTGGAATTTGTTTAATGCGCTCACCGCGATTCCTCCTTTGAGAGATGATTGAGCGATTTAGGGAATATTACGAAGACAATCGACGGAAGGTTTCAGAATCCAACAAAATTTGAATCATTTCCTAATAATACCGGAAGAAACGACAGCTCCAATCAACTACTTTAGTCCTACTCCCTTATTTTCTCTGTTTATCCTTCAAAAAACAACAACTTCCTGTTAAACTTTAGATTAAATATATTTAACCCGCTAGCTTGCGCCGACCCCGCAAAACGACTTTGAGAGAGCTGGTGTTGCCATGCATTTTTTTAGAAAATACAAAACCGGTTTAATCCTCTGGACGCTCCTTCTCTTAAACGCAATCATTCTGCTCGCTATGTATTCTTCGGAAGACTTCTAGACGCCGCCACGGGCATGGAACAGGAGTTAAAATAGTACAAGCACCACGCCCTAGAGTACGCCTCCGGGAACATGGTGCTTGTCTTTGTGTTACTTCCGAAGCAGCAGAGACTGGAAGTGCGGGCTCCCCTGCCCCATCTCCACCGTATGGAAGTCCAGCAGCTCGAATTGGCGGCCGTACGCCTCTATTACTCTCCCATCCGAATACATCGCGAAGAAGCGCTTCGGCTCGTAAACGTCATTTTCCCAGGTGCCCTCGGAGTCCGCTCCGCCGTACAGCCCGCAGAAGAACAGTCCGCCCGGCTTCAGCACCCGCTTGATCTCCAGCAGCACGCCGTCCAGCTTGCTCTTCGGAACGTGAAGCAGGCAATTCAGGGCATACACCGCATCGAACGCCCCATCGGGCACATCAAGCTTGTAAAAATCCATCAGACGAGCGCGAATGCCCTTCTCCGTGCACAGCCGCACCATCTCCTCCGACAGATCGATCGCCGTCACGTCCAGGCCACGGTCGCCGAAATACAGGCTGTCCCGCCCCGTGCCCGCGCCGATCTCCAGCAGCGTGCGCGCGTTCGCCTCCTTCAGGCGGACCAGGAAGCTCTCTCGCTCCTCGCGCTTCCACGACTCGAGCTCCGTCCGTTCGCGCTGCTCCGCGAAGTTGTTGTACGCCCGCTTCAAGCTCGACTTCTCCTCGCTCACGCCCGTCCCTCCCGCTCTGCTGCCGGATAGCAGCATTAAACCTTGAATCGCTCCGCGAGCTGCTTCATCCGGTCCGACATCTCGCTAAGCTGCTGCGCCGAGGCAGCGACCTCTTCGAAGGCGGCAAGCTGCTGCTCCGTGGCGGCGGATACCGACTGGGAAGCCTCCGCGGCAAGCTCCGACTGGCGTTCCATCTCCTCCAGCGATGCGGTGATCTGCTCGGCGCTGGCCGCCATCTGCTGAGCTGCCGCCGTCGTCTCCTCGGCCTGGTCGACAACGGCCCGCGCCGACTCGAGGATGCGGAGGAACGCCTCGCCCGTCTGGCGAATCGCGCTGACGCCGAGACTGACCTCCTCTTCTCCCTTCCTCATGGAGACGACGGACAATTCGATATCCTCCCGGATGCCTTCGATCAGATCCGCGACCTGGCCGACCGAATCCGTCGATCGCTCGGCCAGCTTCTTGATCTCCGTCGCCACGACCGCGAAGCCCTTGCCCTGCTCGCCGGCCCGCGCCGCTTCGATAGAGGCGTTAAGCGCAAGCAGGTTCGTCTGCGACGAGATCTCCTTGATCGCTTCGGCGATCAGCCCGATCTGCTGCGACCGGGTTCCGAGCTGATCGACCAGTCCGCCCAGATGCTCCACCGTCCCGCTGACCTGCACCATCTGCTCCGTCGACCGCTCGATCTGCTTCTCGCCGAACTCGGCCTGCTCAAGCGTCTGCAGCGTCGCTTCGTAGGAGTTCGACGCCGTCGTCGCCACTCTCTGAACGCCTCCGGCCATCTCCTCCATCGCCCGGGTCGTCGCCCGGATGCTCTCCGCCTGCGCATCGTTGCCGCTCGCCACTTCGCCGACCGCAATCGACGTCTGATTCGCGGCCGCCTTCGTCTCCGCCGTAATCGTCCTAAGCTTGAGCGCCGACGCCGCAATGGCGCCCGCACTCAGGTTCTGGGTACCGGCCAGCTCGCGCAGATTGCCCGTCAGGTGGTTGATCGACAGCCCAAGGCGGCCGATCTCGTCGCTGCGCCGGATCGCAAGCGGAGCGCCGCGCAGATCCCCCGCCGCGATCTCCTCCGCCCTCGCGGTGACCTGGCGGATCGAACGGGACATGCGGAGCGAGAAGAACGCGAGAACGATGATGCCGGCAACTACGCAAGAGAAGAGGGTGACCAGAATGGCGCTGGAGATATGCCTCTGGGCGGAATCGTAATCCCGGTAGTAGGAGCCTGCCGCCAGAATCCATCCCCAGGCCGGCGCTTCTTCGCTATATGTAATTTTAAGCGCTTCCTTATCGGAGCCGGGGAGAGGGAAGTCGTACTTCGTGAAGCCGCCGCCTTCGCCGGCCAGCTTGACCATATTCTGAATATAATAGAACCCGTCGCTGTTCGAGCTGTCCCATAGATTGCTTCCTTCCTTGGTCGGATGGGCCAGCAGCAGCCCCTGTTCGTCCAAGGCGAAGAAGTAGCCGTTCTTCCCAAGGTCGATCGAGGAGTTGATCGGACGTGTGCCGTCCGCCGATTTAACGCCGAGAATCAGCTCGCGGAATTTCTCCTGCGCCTCTTCCTCCGTCAGATTGCCGCTCGTGACGGAATCGTCCAGCGCCTTGATCATCTGAGCGGCGAGATGGACGCTGTTCCTCAAGGAATCCTCGATCATCGAGTTCGTCTCCTGATCGGTGACCCGATAGGTCACGTACCCCAAGACGGAGACGGGGAGGATAAGCAAAATCAACGTGATTAAAGTCAGCTTGGCTCTTATGTTCATTCTCATCGATAGCTGCACGCCTTTCCTGCCACAGTAGGCCGTTATCCCTATAAGATAATCCCTCTGCGGCAGATAGTCAAAGCTTGGCCGTTTGAATGGAAGAATCGTCGTTGCGCGCTTGCAGCAGACCGCCAGGAACGCCAGATTCTAGTGCAAGTTCAATTATTCTACTGTATCGGAGGCTGCATCGGAGGCCGATCGCCGGATAGCTCTTGCAGCGGGGAAGTTCCCTTCGAATTGAGCTTGCTCCGTCTTCCGAAGCTCCATCTCAAGCCGATCGAGACGAGCACGTAAGCTGCAACGAAGCTGGTCATGAACACGCCCGGAACAGTGAAGCCCGCCGTCATCGCGATCGACTTCGTGTTGAACAAGGCGCTGCTTCCCGTCGCGGTTACGCCGATCCTCAGCAGCATGGCAAGAACGGACAGGAGACCGGCATAGACGAGGCCGAATACCGCCGCCGTTTGTGACGAACGGCCGCTATTCATCTTCATCCTCATTCCCGCCAGCAGCAGCAGAACGATCGGAATCAGGACGGAAGCCGCGATGAACCCGTTCCATGCCGCCGCAGCCTCCCCCGTTCCCGTCCCTTGAATACCGGCGAACACGGATACCTCCAATTGCCGCCCCTGGCCTGCCAACAGATTCGTCATGTGGAACACGTTCCCGTTCGCGATTCCCCATACATAGAAGGCCACTTGAGGAAGAAGCCAAACCAGCAGAGGAGACGGCGCCCCCGTCCCCCACAGCACAGCAAGAGAGTAGAGCAAGCTAATGCCCAGGCCGTATGCTACGGTCGCCGCCGCTCGTCGAATCGGCTCTCCATAAGGGATTATGCCTCCATGAAGGTGCCTTGCCCAACGGAAGGAAGACAGTCGGAGCATCGCCCCGGCGAAGCCGAACAGAGCCCCCAGCAGGAAGCCGTTGCGCAGGGCGCCGAAGAAGGAGAAGCTGTAATCGATGCCAATGCTTCCGACCCTTCCGGGCAGGTCGGCCTCTGCGGAGAATCCCGACAGGGTTGTCATCAGCGCAAGAACGATTGCGTTGACGGCCCCGATCACGAGCGCCAACCCCGCCGCTTGCTTCGCCGTCTGCACCCGCATGCGCCTCGCCGCTACATAGCCTCCGATAAGGAACGCAAGCAGCGGAACAAGAAGGAAGGCATAGACACCGGACTGAACCCTCAGTTCGCTGGCGACAAGCCCTCCTCCCGTGTTCAATTCCGCTTTGGATTCCACGTTGTGAACGAGCAGGTAGGTCGTCGGCACCTTCAGCAGATTGAAGTCGATTCCGCTTCTCAGGTCGGTCACTGCCGACAGCTTGCTCTCCAGCGCATCGCGGATGCCCCCCGAGATTCGCTCGCCCAGCGGCCCGTTCAGCCTCTCTTGCCCCGTCTCTCCAAGCTTCTCCTGCACCTGCCCGACAGCGCCTTGAACCTGCTCGGCAATCGCCGTTCTTCCGATATCGGCTCCCTGGTTCAACGCTCGATTCCCGACCGTAACGATTGCCAGGCAAAGTGCCAGAAGCAGCACAACCGAGAGCAGCGCACCGAAGCCTCCATGCTTCCATACCGGGCGAGCCGCTGTCCACAGCTTGTCCGGAAGCGATGCCGCCCCCTTCCTTCCCCGGTCCGATCCTACCGAATCCGAAGCCGGCGCTTCCGTCCCCGATGCCCGGCCTTCGGCCCCGTGAAGCTCTTGCAGCATACGGTCCCAATTGCCGACTGCCTGCGAGATCCGGCCCAGCTCGGGATCGGAGATGTCTCCGGCTTGAAGCTTCGCGTGAGCAACATGCCCCAACTCGAGCAGCGACTTCTCGCGATGAGCCGCCAATCGGGATGCAGCCCGCTGCCGCTCGTACAACTGTCGCAGCTTCGACAGACGTTCCGTCAACGCATTCTCCGTCAATGAGTACCCTCCCCTGCGCTATTTGTCACCTGATTCTTAAGGCCTATTATAGCGCATACTGGCAAGATGTGGACTTCGGTTCTACTGTTTCTTCCGAAAATAAAGTGTGTTACATTTAATAATAGCCACAAACCGCAAAGGGAGGAACAACGATGAAAGTGGAAGTATGGTCCGACTTCGCCTGTCCGTTCTGTTATATCGGCAAGCGGAGATTGGAAGGCGCCCTGGAGCAATTCGCCCACGGCGAAGAGATCGAGGTGGAATTCCGCAGCTTCGAGCTCGATCCGAACGCGAAGCGCGACGTGGATTACAATGTGAACGAGATGCTGGCGAACAAGTACGGCATGACCGTGGAGCAGGCTGCGGCGAACAACCGCAACCTGACCGCGCAAGCCGCGACGCTCGGACTCGACTACCATATGGATAAGTCGATTCTCACCAACTCGTTCGACGCCCACCGCTTGACGCACTATGCGTCGCAGTTCGGCAAGCGCAACGAGATGGCGGAGCGGCTGTTCAAGGCGTACTTCACCGACGGCCTGCACATCGGCGACCACGAGACGCTTGCGAGCCTGGCCGCGGAGATCGGCCTTGACCGCGAAGGCGCGCTGGCTGCGCTCGCAGGCCGCGACTTCGCGGAACAGGTGCGCGAGGACGAGCAGCTCGCCGCCCAGATCGGCGTGCGCGGCGTGCCGTTCTTCGTGCTCGACCGCAAGTACGCCGTATCCGGCGCCCAGCCGACCGAGGTGTTCCTGCAGGCTCTCGAGAAGGCGTATTCGGAGAGTGCGGCGGAGGCGGAGTAAGACGGCAAGAAGGGCCAAGGGCTGAGGCCGAAGCTGGGGAATTCCCCTCTTCGGCCTCAGCCCTTGGCATTCGGTTGCTTCAATAGCCCTTTGCCGATCTCGCCAGTCCCCTTGGCTACCTCTTAAAATGGCCCGGTGAGCAAGCCGTTAGGCGGGTTTCCCGCACATCGGCGCTCGAACGGGGGGATGGCGACGGCCAAAACTCCAGTCGCCGGGCCGGAGTTTGTCCTCACCCATAAATCGACAGCATCGGAGAATAATCCGTGAATCGGTACAACTGCGCCGGGCGCTGCGAGTACCGGTTCGACGTCTTCGGCTCGCCGCTTGCGTCCCGCGCTTCCTCCAGGATGCCCTTGCGGCTCTGCGTGGACGTCACCTTCCGAATGAAGTTCCTCTCCTCGAACGACGGAATGACCGCACGAATGACCTGATACAGCTCGCTCAGCGTGAACTCCTCCGGCAGGAACTCCTTCGCTATCGTTGTCGTCAGCATTCGCACCCTTATGCGTTCCAGCGCGTCCTCGAGAATGCTCCGGTGGTCGAAGGCCAGCTCCAGCCCGACCGCGTCCTCGACCGGCATCAGCGCCACGTCCGCCGCTTCGTCCGATGTCCGCCGCCCCGCCAGGAACGATTCGCGAACGAGCGCCACGAACGCATGGGACAGCATCCACCCGCGCGGGTCCCGGCCCGGCTTGCTGTACACATTGAAGTACTCGAGGTGGACGTCGGACACGCCCGTCTCCTCCTCCAGCTCCCGCCGCGCGCATTCCTCGACCGTCTCCGTCTCCTTCGTGAACCCGCCGGGCAGCGCCCAGAGCCCTTCGAACGGCCACTTCTGCCGCTTGATCAGCAGCACCTCGAGACGGCGCGTCGGCAATGCCTTCTTGGCGCCCGCTCTCTCGCTTGAGGTAATGGTGAAAATCACGATATCCGACGGAGCCCCGTCGGGCGTGCGATAAGAGCTTGCCGAGTAGTGGCCGTTCGCGTGCTCATTCATCGTCCCCGTTCGTTCCCCTTGCTTCTATATTTATTGTTCAAGTTCCGTCTGCCGCCCCAAGTTCCGATTATCCCAAGTTCCCAAGCAGCGCCCCGCGGATCTCGCCCAGCGTCTGCTCGCGGACCAACCGTCCGTCGACGAACACGTCCTCCAGCCGATCGGCCTCATCAAACCCATCGTATTGCTCCCGGCCGAGGTTGTCAACATACGTCCGCTCCCCGTCCCGCTCCACCACGCGCACGAGTCCGGTCTGCGACTTCTTCATCTTGTTCGGGTCCGTCGCTGGGTCCTTGTAGATCTTCCGTTCCACGCCGTCCACGACGGCGAACGTCGACTTGAGCGCGAAGCCGAACGTATCCCGCGTGTTGTACTGGTACGTGAACGAGCCGATGCCGTACACCATGTTCGTCGAAGCGAAGCCCTTCGCCGCCAGCTTCTCGCAGATCTCGCGGCAGCGGTCGATCGTGATCGCGTCGCCGTAGATCGCGCCGATGTGCGGGTCGAGCTGCTTGTAGCCGCGCTCCGTCACCGTGCCGCCGAAGATGTCCCACAGCACCTCGATCACTCCCTTGCGGGCGAATTCGCTCTCCGCGTCCGGGTCGCCGCACAGAATCAAGACGGGATCGCCGCTGTCCGGGCGAATGACAACCCGGCCGTCCCGGCTCAGAATGTCGTCCTTCAGGCCGCGGATAACGACGTCGAGCACACTCCACAGATCCCACGTATCCGACACGATCGAGACGAAGCCGCTCGGATACACTTCATTGATCAGGTAACGGTACGACGCCATCTCGTCTCGCCCGTGCGCGCACATGACGCTATGCTCCGTGGCGGGAATCGACGTTCCTACCAGTTCCTTTTCCATATTCGCGTTGTAGTGGTCCTCGAGGTACAGAATGGCCGGAATCGTGTCCGTGCCCGTGAACGAGAGCAGGTGCCCCGCCCCGCTGGCCTTCGCCGCTTCGAGCGAGCCCATGCCCCGCATCGAGAAGTCGTGCCCCTGGAACGGCACCCCCGAGACGTCGCCGTTCGTGCGGCGGGCGAAGTCCTCAAGAATCTTGCGGTATTCGAAGGCGAGCGTCGCACTCGTTGTCGGCATCCAGAGCTGGCACGACATAAGCGTCTCAAGGTAGTTCGTCAGCCAGAAGAACGCCGGGAGCGTGTTCTCGATCGTCAGCATCGGCACCTTGATCGGCACAAGCGTGCCTTCCTTGACGGCCTTGATCCGGATCGGCAGATAGCCGAGATCGTGCAGTTGCTCGATGTGCGAGGCGTCCGGGTCGTTAGCCCCGAGAGCGTACTGAAGCACTCTCTTGTATTCGTTCACGACGTCCGCCTTGGCGCGGCCGAAGAAGTTGTTGTCGAAGTAGTCGATCAGGAATTCCTTGATGAACGCCTGGAAGCCGAACGCGACCGTGCGGTCGATGGCCCCGATGCGGCTCGTGCGGGCCGTCCACGTCGAGTAGACGAGCTCCGTTCCTTGCGGGTACTGATTCCGATGGCTCACCTTGTAGAAGTCGCACAGCAGCGTAGCCGGGTATACGAATGGGGTTGTCATGATCAATAGCCTCCTTGGGGGAAAATCCGGATTCGGTCCGAGTGAGCGCCTGTGTCGCTTAAGAGAGTGTCCGTCGTGTACACCCGATCGATCAGCGGCGAGGTCGGGAGCTTGCCTTCATGGATGGAGTTCTCGCAGTGGGCGACGACCAGATAGACGTTCGAAGCGCCCAATTCTCTCAGCCGCTCCGCGCTCAGCAGGAACGTCCCGCCGTAGGAGCACAGATCGTCGAGGATGACGGCTTTGAATCCCTCCGCCTCCGCGCGGCCGACCACCTCAAGCCCTTCGATTCGGCCCGTCTGGAAGTCCCTTCTCTTGAAGCCGACAAGTTGCTTGTAGCCCGGGATGTGGCCGTATCGCTTCTGCGCGCCCGCATCCGGGAAGAACAAGTAATCCTTCTCCGCATCGAAGCCGATATCTTTAAGGACGGGACCCAGCAGCTCAAGCGTTACGGGACGGACACGGCTCCGATCGACCAGCGCGGGAGTGACGTCGGAGTGAGGCTCGAGAATCGTCACCTCGTCGAAGTTCATGGCATTAAGGAGCTTGGCAACGTGCTTCAGCGTGAAGACGGAGCCGCCGGACGTCCGGTCCATTCGGCTGTACGGCATATATTGAACGGTTAGAGAAGCGGAGTGCCTCAGATCGTCGAGATGGCTTCTCACAAAATACAGCTTCAGAAGATCGCCGTCCTGCTCGTACTTGAAGGTGACCTCGTTGCGTTCTCCCGCCAGCGTGCGGATTCGTTCCCCGTCGACCAGCGTCTCCCCGTTCGGGAACGTCGTGAAGGTTAAAGGTTCGCCGTTCAGCCAGATCATCGTCGTCACTCCTCTTGATCGTTTTATTTCGTCTTGTTGATACTATCATAATGACAATATTAATATTCGTCAAGAGGCATTGCGGAAAATAGTTCTGAAGGCTCGATCTCACGGGTCAATCGTGCACAAAGACACGCCAGGAACGCCCTGACGTGTCGGGTACTCGTATTACTTCATGCCGTTAACAAGCCGCAGACGGCTGAACTGCTTCAGCAGCCCGTCCTCGTGCCGCACCATCCATTCCGCCAGCGCTCGCTTCATCTCGTTCGCATCGTCGCGGCTGCCCGGGTCGTCGATCAAGTTGACCAGCTCGTGCGGGTCGCTCTCCAGGTCGTACAGTTCGTCCGTATCTCCGCAGTTGAACACATACTTGAACCTGCCTCGGCGGAGCATCCGCTGGGTGTACATCAGATTCTCCAGCCCCGCCCCTTCCGTGACGATGCAATCCGGCCAATCGGACGGCGCCTCTCCCTGCAGCATCGGGGCGAACGAGCGCCCGTCGCTTCCCGCGGACGGCTCCCCGGCTCCCGCCAGGTCGAGCAGCGTCGCGTGGATGTCGCAGGTTCCGACGAACCGCGCTTCCCGGCGCGGGCTTCCCATGCCGGCAGCCGGCTTGACGAGCAGCGGAATCCGGCACGTCTCCTCGTACATGTAGAACGACTTGTCGCACAGCCCTCCGTGGATGCCGAGCGATTCGCCGTGATCCGCCGTGAACACAATAATCGTATTGTCGTACAGCCCTCGGGCCTTCAAGAAGTCCAGGAGCCGGCCGATCTGCTCGTCGATGCTGCTCATGAACGCGTAATAGTGCCGAATGTGCGGAACGAAGTCCTCCCATTGGGAGCTCCCCTGCTTCACCCGATGGATGGACGGCTTGCCGATCCCGTCGTCGCCGAAGTTCGGCCACGGCGGAATCTCGACATCGCGGTACTGGTCAAGATGCTTCGTCGGAGCGATATACGGCTCATGCGGTCCCCAGAAGTTCAAGGAGAAGAAGAACGGTTTGCCGCGCTCCCGGAACCGGTCGATGTGCTGTATGGCGCGATCGACGAGGTAGTATTCGACTGTCCCTTCGACGGGAGTCGTCAGCTCGGCGGAGAAGTGATTCTCGAAGTGGCCCGATACTTTGTTGATCAGGCTCCATTCCAGCCCCCGCTCCTTCAAGTAGGCCTGGAACTCCGGATAGTGCATGCCCCCAAGCCCGTGTCCTCCGAAGTCGTCTCCCTCGTAGCCGACATCGGTCGGCAAGGAGCGAATGCCGGCCGTAAGCTCAGGGAAGCGGATATAGGCGAGATTGTTAGCGGAGTACCGTTCCTCCGGCCCGGAGGTGCCCAGATGCCACTTGCCCGTGTAGCCGAGGCTGATCTCCTCCCCCTCCAGCCTTCGGCTGAGCAGCCGCGGCGTATCGGGAAGCTCCTGCACCATGCTCCCCATTCCGTAGCCGTTCGTCTGCATGCCGTGCTTAAACGGGTACAGCCCCGTCTGGATGGACGCCCGCGCCGGCGTGCACACCGGACAGCTCGTGTAGGCGTTGTCGAAGATGACGCTCTCTTCTGCCAGCTCGTCAAGATACGGCGTCCGGCATACGCTTCCTCCGTATGCGGACAGGGTGTCCGTTCGCTGCTGGTCCGTCTGAATAAACAGGATGTTGGGGCGGCTCGTTGCCGCCTTGTCCGTCGAAGTCATTGAAGTCATTGAAGCCGTCGAAGTCATGATCGCGCTCTCCCTTCTTCCGTATGTCGCTCTCCAGGCCGACTATGTCGGTTATGTCGATTATGCCAGCTCGCCGCTCTCCATCATGCTTGCGACCGCCTCGGCGAACAGGCTGTTCGCCCACGCGAACCACGGCCGCGTGAACCGAGTCGGATCGTCCGCATCGAAGCCCTCGTGCATGAAGCCGGTTCCGGCATCCGTGGACACCAGCAGCTCGAGAAGCTGCTGCCGCTCCGCAATATCGTCCGACGTCAACAGTTGCATGCTGAGCGCAATCGGCCAGATATAACGGTTCGGCGTGTGCGGACTGCCGATTCCTTGGGCCGCCTTCCCGCTGTAGAAGTAGGGGTTGGCTTCGCTGAGCACGAAGCGGCGGGTATTGCGATACACCTCGTCGTCCTTCGGCTTGTAGCCCAGATAAGGAATGGACAACAGGCTCGGCACGTTGGCGTCGTCCATCAGGTTATAGTTGCCGAAGCCGTCGGTCTCGTAGGCATAGATGCGGCCGAATTGCGGATGGTTCACGATTCCGTAGGTCTCGATGCCGTACTCGAGCTCTTCCTTAAGCGTCAAGGCTCTCGCAGCCAGTCCGTCGTCCGCGTACACGTCCGCGGCGATCTCCGCGACGTTCCCCAGCGCGACGGCCGCGAACATGTTCGCCGGAATCAGGTAGCCGAACTTGCAAGCGTCGTCGCTCGGCCGGAAGCCGGACCAGGTCATTCCGGTGTAATTGACCGGCATTCCCATTCGGTTGTTGCGCAGCGTATCCGACTTCGGCCCCGTATGGCGGGCGAAGCGATAGGGCGACTGCTCGGCATGACGCTGCTCCGTCGTCCACAGGTCGATCACGCGCCCTGCCGCCTGGCGGAACGCTTCGTCGAAGATGCCGGCTCTGCCCGTCGCCTTCCAATAGAGATACGCAAGCTGCAGAGGGTAGCACAGCGAGTCGACCTCGTACTTGCGCTCCCAGATCCAAGGGTTCAGGTCCGTCTCGTCCCAGTCGAGACGATGGTCGTTGGCCGCCTCGTTAAACGCGTTGGCGTACGGGTCGATGCCGATGCAGGCGATCTGGCGGCGAATCAGCCCCTCGATCAGCCGCTGCAGCGTCGGATCGTCCTTGGCCAAGGGCACGTAATGGCGGACCTGCGCGCTCGAATCGCGCAGCCACATCGCGGGAATGTCCCCCGTGAACACGAAGGATGTGCCGTCCTCCAGCAGCTTCGCCGTCGTCTCAAGCGTGCTGGCGAAGCAGGTCTTGAGCATCGCCAGCAGCTTCGGCCGCGACGCGAGCCGCATATCGGCCTCGGCGAACAGCCGGTCTATCGCATCAGATGTCTTCATGATTCTCGTTGCCTCCCGGCGCAATAATATTCAGTATCGGAACCCGGCTCAGCGGGTCGCCGTGACGGGTCATCCAGCTCTCGAGCATTCGCGCCAGGCGCAGCAGAACGGGAAGTTGGTCCGGATCGGAGCCGACATCGCGAGTCTCCCATGGGTCGGCCTGCAAGTCGAACAGTTGAAGACGATCGGTGCCGACGCCGTCCGACTCGCGGCGATAATAACGGATGAGCTTCCAGCGCCCGTCCGTGACCATGCGCTGCAGGTCCTGATAGGCGGTGCAGACGTGGTCGCGGCCCGCAGCTTCGGCTCTGGTTGCGGCTTCGGCTTCGCTTACAGCCCCGCCGGCAGGTTCCCGCAGCAGGGACGCGAAGCTGATCCCGTCCGCCTCCGGCCATTCCGGCAAGCCGGCCAGCTCCGCGACCGTCGGCGCGATGTCGATGTTGCTCAGCAGCGCCTCCAGCTTCCTTCCCGGAACGATTCCCGGGCCGCGAAGCAGAAGAGGGATGCGCACGCTGTGCTCGTACACGTTCTGCTTGCCCATGAGGCCGTGCTGGCCGATGGAGAGGCCGTGATCGGCCGTATAGACAAGCAGCGTGCTCTCGTACATCCCCCTGCTCTTCAAGCATTCGACGATCCGGCCGACCTGCGCGTCCAGATGCGCGAGCATGGCGTAATAATCGGCCAGATGCCGACGCAGCTCGGCTTCCTGCCGCGGCAGCGACGCGAGCCGCTCGTCCCGCACGCCCATATCGCCGTTGTCGAACGGATGCTCCGGCAGCAGATTGGGCGGAAGCCGCAGCCGCTCCGGGTCGAACAGCGAGGCGTACGGCTCCGGGGCGGTGCGGGGATCGTGCGGCGCCGTATAAGCGACATACAGGAAGAAGGGAGAGCTTCCGTCCTGCTTCTCCAGGAATTCGATCGCCGCATCGGTGAACAGCTCGGTCGAATGCCGCTCCTCGATTCGCTCCCGCTCCTTCCCGTAGAGGCCGGAAGGGTCGAACGGCTGCACGGGAACGCGCCAATGGTCGCTCATCCCGTAGAAGAACAGCTTGTCCCCGCCGTCGAAGCTGCGCGCGAAGCTTCTCTTGTCGTTGTGCCACTTGCCGACCGCGTGCGTCCGGTAGCCGGCGGCCCGCAGCCGTTCGGGCAACAGCGGCGCCTCCTCCCGGATGTCGGTCGAATGCGCCCACACGGACGGATCGCAGCCGATCATCGAACGGAAGATCGACTGCCCGGTCATGACGCACGCGCGGCTCGGTGCGCACACCGCCCCCGTCATGCCGCCGAAGATGCGCGTGCCCTGCATCGCGGCGCCGCTCTCGGCCAGCGCGTCCAGCACCGGGGTGCGGACGTCCCGATTGCCCGATGAACCGAGCGATTCGCACCGATGGTCGTCCGCGATCAGGAAGACGATCGACGTGCCTCCGTTCATCCGAGCCTCACCCCTTCACCGAGCCGAGCATCATGCCTTGATTAAAGTGCTTCTGGAAGAACGGGTAAATCAAGAGCAATGGCAGCGCGGTCGCCACAACCGTCGCCATCTTCACCGGAGGCCCGAATTCGAAGCCTTCGATCTCCAGCGTCATGGAAGAGTCCGCCGCTTCGATCAGCATCTGGCGCAGGAACACCTGCAACGGCCACTTGGTCGAATCGTTCAGGTAGATCAAGGCGTTAAAGTAGGTGTTCCAATTCTGCACCAGGTAGAACAGCGTGAACGTCGCGATCGCTGGAGTGGACAACGGAAGGACTATTTTGCGGAACAGATAGAACTCGCTGCACCCGTCGATGCGGGATGCCTCCTCCAGCTCGGGCGGGAAGCTCTGGAAGAAGCCCCGCATGACGATCAGGTTAAAGGGTGCGATCGCGGCCGTGAGCCAGATCGCCCAGTAGCTGTTCAGCAGCCCGAAGGTGTTGACGACCAGGTACGTCGGAATGATGCCTCCATTGAACAGCATGGTGAACAGGACAAGAATGTTGAGCGCCCTGCGCCCGACGATCCACGGCTTCGAGAGGCCGTAAGCCATCATGCTCGTCAGAGCGATGTTGACGACGGTGCCGACCAGGGTGATCCATAGCGAATTCCGGAAGGAGAGCAGGAAGTTCTTCTCGCGGAACAAGTATTGATAGGCGTCGAGCGACCACGTCTTGGGCAGAAGGAAGAAGCCGCGGGACAGCACCTCCGCCTTGGTCGAGAACGACACCATGACCACGTATAAGAACGGCAGCGCAACCGCCAAGGTGGAGATCGTCAGAATCGCGTAGACGATCCAGACGAACAGACGGTCGGATATGGACAATCGCTTCAATAGACTCCCTCCTCACCCTTGCGCTTGGCCCAGGTATTCGCAGCCACGATCAGCACGAGGCCGATCGCCGACTTGAACAGACCGACGGCTGTCGTATAGCTGTATTCCCCGATCAGGATACCATTGCGGTAAACATACGTATCGAACACGTCGGACACGTCCAGATTCATCGTGTTCTGCATGAGCAGCACTTGCTCGAACCCGGTCTCCATCGTCTGTCCCAGCCGCAGGATGAACAGCACGACGATGACGCCGCGCAGCGCGGGCAGGCTCACGTGGAGCATCGACTTCCAGCGGTTTGCACCGTCCATGACAGCCGCTTCATACAGCGTCGGGTCGACGGAAGCCAGAGCCGCCAGGAAGATGATCGCGCTCCAGCCGGATTCCTTCCAGACGTTCAAGAGCACGTACAGGGGACGGAAGTACGCCGGATCGGTCAGCAGCCCGATGCGTTCCTTCCCGTGGGAGACCAGCCACTCGTTGATCGCTCCGTCCTGAGTGGAGAACAGCAGCACCGAGATGCCGACGACGACAACCCAGGACAGGAAGTGAGGCAGGTAGGTGACGGTCTGAACCGCGCGGCGGAACAAGCGAATGCGAGCCTCGTTCAACAGCAGCGCGAGCAGGATCGGAGCCGGGAAGAAGACGAACAGATTAAGCATACTGAGGAAAAGCGTGTTGCGAAGCAATAGCCAGAAGTCGCTGTCCCCGAACAATCGACGGAAATGCTCGAGCCCCACCCAGGGGCTGTGCAGGAACCCTTCGAACGGATCGTAATTCTGGAAGGCGATGGCGATCCCGCCCATCGGCAGATAACGGAATAACAGGAAGTAGAGCGCCCCGGGCAGGATCAGCGCGTAAAGCGGAAGACCGCGGCGCAATCTTCCGCGGATGTCGGAAGACGGCATGAGAACACCTCCTATAAAGAGCGGAGGAGAGGGCAGCCCCTCTCCCCCCAAACCATTAATTCAATTCCGCGTAGAGCGCGTTCGTCTCCTCGATGATCTTGTCGCCGCCTCCGGCCAGCCAAGCCTTCGAGGCTGCGTCGATCGACTCGACCGGCTCGCTGCCCGTGATGACCTTGACGATGGCGGCCGTGAACTTCTGGTCGAGCTGAATCCCGCTCTTGGAATACGTCTCCGAGATCAGGCCCGCCGCCGGATTCGTCCAACGGTAAGGCTCGGTATTCTCGAACCAGGCCATGACCTTGTCGGCGTACTCCTGTTCATCCCACAGCCGGATCTGAATGCTCGGATCGAAGCGGCGGATGAACCACGTCGACAGAATCTGCGGACGGTCGCTGTCGAACGCATCCAGCTTCTCGTACGTATCGCCGTTCTTCTCATAATGAATGCCTTCGATGCCGTTCTTCGACCACAGATAGCCTTCGTCCGAGAACATGTAATCGATAATCTCAAGGATGCGTTGCTGCTTCTCCTCGCTAAGCTTGGCGTTCAGGACGATCTTCGTTGTGCTTGTGATCGTGTTCGCGGCCCGGATACCGGTCGGTCCCGCCGGAGGAGCCAATTGCACGATGTCCGCTTCCGGCGCGAGCTTCTGCAGAACCGGCAGCGATTGCTTGTACACCTCGTTCGGATTGACCTCGGCGATGCCGTTCGTATTGCCCTCCAGCTTGTTCCACGGATCGCGTTCCTTGTTGACCGCGAAGTCCTTGTCCAGCACCCCGTCCGCATAAGCTTGACGCAGATACGTGGCGAGAGCCTTCCATTCCTCCGTCTGCGTCTGCTGCGGAACGAGCTTGCCGTCCTCCAGCTTCCATGCGTTGGCCAAGCCGAAGGCACCCTTCAGGTAGTCGATTCCGATGATCTCTCCCGCAGTCGAGATGGACATGCTGAAGCCGATCGTATCCTGCTTGCCGTTGCCGTCCGGGTCCTCGGTCGTGAACGCCTTGGCGACCTGATAGAACTCGTCCACCGTCTCCGGCGTCTTCAGCCCGAGCTTGTCCAGCCAATCCTGACGGATCGACAGGTTGCTGCGGAAGGCCGGCGCGTACATCGGCAGCCCGTACACCTTGTCCTTCGGGTTCATCATGGCGAGAGCTTCGTCCGTCACGTTGTTGACGATGTTCGGGTAATCGCTCAGAATCGGCTTCAGGTCGAGGAAGACTCCCTTCTTCATCCACTTGCTGTATGTGGAAGCGTCCCAGATCTGGAAGACGTCGGGGAAGTCGTTCGATGCGGCCAGCACGTTCAGCTTCTCGTTGTAGCTGTCTCCCGGCACCCATTGGAACTTCAGGTCGACGTTGAATTTGTCGTTCAGGTACTTCACCATCGGGTGATCGTCCGTCCAACCCCCGCCCGCCGCCGTGCTGACCATCATCGTCAGCGACAGCTTCTTGGAATGGTCGTCCTTCGCGGCCGAGCCGGACGCCGCCGGACTCCCGCCGGTCGAACCGGAACCGGCCGAGCCGGAATTGGAATTCCCGTCGGAACCGCAGCCCGCAAGCGCCGTTCCCATAATCAATACCGATGCAAGCAGCATGCCTATCTTCTTCACTGCAAGCCCTCCTTGAGATAGTGGATAACTCATGGACCAAGTATAAATAAGGCGGCCGACGGCCGCCTTATACGAATTCTCGATTCCTTACTCATTTTCTCGAACTTGCCTCTCGGGGCTCCGCAGCGGAACACGAACGGTGACAACGGTGCCTTGCCCGGAGAAGGAATCGATCCGCAGCCCGTACGACGGCCCGTAGCGCAGAATCAGCCGAGCGTGCACGTTCGCGAGTCCCAAGGAGCGGCGCTCGCCCGGCGTCTCCCCCGGTTCTGCTTCGACTTCCTCCAGCGCCGCCCGCAGCTCCCTCAGCTTCTCCGCGGCGATTCCCCGGCCGTTATCGGCAATCTCGACGAACAGGTCCTCTCCCTCGTCGTATGCGCTCACGACAATCGCGCCGTCGCCGCCTCCCGGCTCGATCGCATACTTGACCGCGTTCTCGACGATCGGCTGCAGCGTCAGCTTCATGCAGCGGGCGGAGAGGAACTTGTCCGCCACGGACAGCAGGCTCGTGAAGCTGGACGGGAACCGCAAGCGCACGATATCCAAGTACTTGGCGACAATGTCCAACTCGTCCCGCAAGGTAACCTCCTCATACTCGAACTGCGCCGTATAGCGATAGACGTCGGCGAGGTTGCGCGAGATCCTCTCGATTTTCGGCACATTCTCCAGGTAGGCCATGCTCTTGATAACTCCGAGCGTATTGTAGAGCAGATGCGGGTTAATCTGGTTCTGAAGCGAGCGGATAACGGCCTCCTTCTGCCGGATCGTCAGTTGCATCTCCTTCAGTTGGAGGTCGTAGACCTCTCCGACCAATTGCTGCAGCCGGTCCATCATCTGGTTGAAGCCCCGGTACAAATAATGGATCTCGTCCGGGCTGCCGCCCTCCTCGGCTCGCACCTCGAGATCGCCCGTCGAAGCCTTGGCCATCACGTTCTTCAGCGCAATGACCCGCTTCGTGAACCGATCGGTCAGGAGCGGAACGGCGATCAGAATCAGCAGCGAGACGATGGCGAACGTCCAGACGATCGACATCCGCACCGCGCGCAGGCCGGATTCCATCTCGCTCGAAGGAACGATGGAATAGATGTTCCAGTTCATCCGGTTGGACCGGTCGACGGATACGTACCATTGTTCCCCTTGCCAGTCGACCTTACCCGGAGAATCGGCATAGGCTTGCCGCAAGTCGGACAGCGGAGTATCCTCGATCGACTTCCCGATCCATTCCTTGTTCGGATGGTAGACGACGATGCCGTCCGAGGAGACGACGAAGTGGTACCCCGTTCTCCCCAAGCCCCGCTCTCCGAACGATTCGATGATCCGCTCCGGCTGAATGTCCAGCACGAACCGGCCCGCCACCTCGACCGTATCGATGTCGTAGATCGGAATGACGACCGAGAACACCGGGAATTGCGCCTGATTCGGATAGCGGGTGACATGAGTCGGATAGAGCTCGACCGTCGTGCCGAACGGCAGCGTGAACCAAGGCTCGGCCGAATAGAAGTCCGATTGCGAGAAGTAATAGCTGAAGATGGAGATCAGCCGGTTCTGGTCGGACATCAGGAACATGCCCGCGATCTCCGGCCGATTCGCCGCCACGAAGTTCTGCAGCTCCTTCTCGATCGCCTCCGTCTCCTCCGCCGTGCTCGTCCGATCCTGAACGAGGAATTGTTGAATCCGCTGCTCGGCCGCCAGAGGAGCGGCCGCTTCCACGAGCTCTTCGACGTAGGTATCCATATCGTAATTGAACCGCGCAGCCGCGTCTCCGGACTGCTGAAGCACATCCTGCTTGACGACCCGGCCGATCTGACGGTCGGCGATCGCAAGCGCGATCGCGAGCGCCAGCATGTTCACGACCAGGAAGCCCGCGATCATGCGCGTTCGGTAAGAAGTAAGAATCGCCGGCTTCACTTTAATCCCATCCCCTTGCGGTAATCGTTCGGGGTCAGGCCCGTGAGCGACTTGAACATCCGGTTGAAGTGCGGAAGCGAGACGAAGCCGACCATCTCGGCCGCCTCGTAGATCTTGATGTCCTCTTCAAGCAGCAGAATCTTCGCCTTGTCGATCCGGACCGCATTCAAG
This sequence comes from Cohnella fermenti, assembly GCF_004801405.1. GTDB lineage: Bacteria > Bacillota > Bacilli > Paenibacillales > Paenibacillaceae > Cohnella > Cohnella fermenti. Next base: position 169,353 of record NZ_SSOB01000001.1, on the reverse strand, counting down.
TAATTGACGAGGGACTGTCCCGCGTATTGCTTAAACAACTGGCCGAAGTACGAAGGACTCAGGCTCGCCTGCTGCGCCATTCTGCCGAGCGTGAGCGGCTGCATGTAGTGGCGTCCGATGTAGTCGCAGGCTCTTGCGATCGTCGGTCGATGATCCTGCCCGGCCAGGGAGACCGCGGCGAACGACCATTCCTCCAGTTGCCGGCGGAAGCGCGCCGCCGTCGCGGCGCGGTCGCCCCAATCTCCGGCGGCCGGGGGCGAATAGGCCGGGTTCATGTCCCGGATCAGCTCCGCCCACTTGCGTTCGAATATGGCAAGGACGGAATGCCGGCTCCGCGGATGGGCGACCGGCACGTTCCAGACATAGCGAAGCACGCCGTCCAGCTCGCTCTGTCTGCCGCCGGAGTCGAGGGATGCGAGCGATTCCAGGAACGAATTGATCCGCTTTAAGCATCCGTTCAGCTCTCCGAGCATCGACATTCGGGTGACCGAACGCCGCAGGGCTTCCTCCAGCTCCTCTTGCAGAACCGGCTTCGTCAGGTACTCCGACACGCCATAGCGCACCGCCTGCTGGGCGTAAGTGAATTCGTCGTATCCGCTGATGATGATCGGAACGATCGGCATGCCGTTGTCCGCGATCCCCCGGATCAGCTCCAGGCCGTCCTTGCGCGGCATTCGGATGTCCGTCAACAGGATGGAGGGCCATTGATCCTGGATCATATGCCAAGCATCCTCCCCGTCCATCGCCTCCCCGACGACGGAGAATTCCCCGCCGATCCGTTCGACCATCTCGACCAGCTCGCTCCGCAGCCAATTCTCGTCTTCTGCAATGACAATGGTGTACATCGTTCGTTCCCCTCTCGCTCGAATCGGCTTTACTCTCCGTTGCGATAGGCCCGAGGAGTCTGTCCGGTCGCCTTCTTGAACAGCTTCTGGAAGTAGCCCTTATCCTGGTAGCCTACCGCTTCGGCAATCTCCGGCACCGTCCATCTCGTCGTTCGCAGCAGCTCGCAGCTCCGCTCGATCCGCAGGTTCTGAACGTAACGGTTGAACGTATACCCCGTCTCCTTGGCGAACATTCGGTGGAAGTGCCGCTCGCTCATCTGCACAATGGCTGCCGCTTCCGCCGCGGACAAGCGGAATGCCTCCTTGTCCCGCAGATGAGCCAGAACGTCCCCGATCAACCGCTCCGTGCCGCGTCGTTCCGTCCCGCCGCCCGTCGGCTCGAGATGGCGGTCGATCTCCGTGACGAGCAGGACGAACAAGGCGTGCAGCCGCGGAATATAACCGATCCTCCGTTGCCGGAACTCTTCATAAGCGTTCGCGAAAAAAGTGCGGAAAAAGCCGGATGTATCCCGGATCGGCTTCCACGTCGCAGGACCGGGCTGCAGATTCAGCAGCCGCAGCGTCTCCTCGGAGGGGGAGAGCGCAGGGAAGCCGCGCAGAGCTTCGGCCACCCGATCGGCGACAAAGATAAAGTTGTAGACGACCAAGGGGTCGCCTCTGCTGGGCGAATGCGGCCGGAAGACATGCGACGTGCCGAGCGGCAGAATGAACAAGTCCCCTCTGCTCACCGGGATCGTCTCCTCCTCGATATGGTGGTAGCCTCGTCCTTCCCCGACATAACAGACTTCCGTGAATTCGTGCTCGTGGTAATGAAGCCCGTACGATTCCTCGACCCGGTTGACGTAATAGGGCAGAGATTCCGCGAAGAAGATGCTCGCCGGCGTCACTTCCCTAATTCTCGTTACCATCTCTCCGCCCCCTTCATTGTCAGATTACCCTTCTTTAATGGCAGGATCAACTCTTTTTTACCGGGGCTGGCATCGTAGAATGGAAGGGTATTCACCTATTCCTTCGACAAAGGCGGTGTGGTCGATGACCACTCATGATTGGACGGCATCCTGGATTTGGGGCGGCGGCGAGAGCAGCCCGCGCAACGAATGGCGCTGCTTCCGCAAGCAGTTCGAATGCCCCGCCGACTTCGCCGGCCAGGCGCAGGTTCGCCTGTGCGCGGATTCGCGCTATGTGCTCTATGTGAACGGCATGCGGGTCGGCCGCGGTCCGGTTCGCTCGTGGCCTCACGAGCAGTTCTACGATACGTATGAGATCGGCCACCTCCTCCGGCCCGGCGCGGTCAATACGCTCGCGATTCTTGTGCTTCACTTCGGGGTTGCGAACTTCTATTACATTCGGGGGCGCGGCGGCCTGCTGGCGGAAGTCGCGGCGGGCGATGTTGCGCTGGCGGCAACCGATGGCGAGTGGAGAACTCGCCCGCTCGCGGGCTTCTCGCGAGCGGCTCCGCGCATGAGTTGTCAGCAGGGCTTCTCCGAGATCATCGACGCCAGGGAAGAAGACGGCGATTGGAGCGGCGAAGGGTACGACGACTCGGCCTGGGAGCGCGCCGTCGTCATCGGGCCGGTCGGAACGGCTCCGTGGACGAAGCTGGTGCCGCGCGATATCCCTTACCTGACGGAAGAGAAGCTGTACCCGGCAGCCATTCTGGAGGTCAACCGCGTCGAGACGCCTGCCTTCATGGCCGCGATCGATATGCGCAACCAGTTCGTGCCGGAGAGTGCGGACCATGCGAATCCGATCCGGTACTGCGGTTATCTCGCAACCGTCCTTCGTCTTGAACGGGCGGGAACCGTCACCGTCGGGCTTCCGACAGGCTTGCCGTCGGGCAGCTTCTACGTCGGCGGAGTCGCCGTGAAGGAATGGCGCGGAGAGCAGCCGGAGCAGTATGCGGAGCTGGCGCTTCCGGCCGGCGACCATCTGCTGCTGCTCGACGCGACGGCGTCGAACCACGGCGGCAGCTTCCACTTCGGCCTTGACGCGGATGCGCCGTTCTCCCTTCGCTCGCCGCTCGGTGAGCTTGAAGCAGGCGCAGGCACTCCGTTCGCGACATACGGGCCGTTCGATCATGTGGAATATATCGACCATCAGGGGGCTCGCGAGCTTAGCTGCGATCATGCGGATTATTTGGCGCTGGCAGCCGTCTCCTCGGCTGCGGAGCTGGAAGCTTATCGGGAGTGGGCCAGACCGCTCGATCCCGGCATGTATACGGAAGCGGATGTGTTCGGCTTAAGCGTGTGGCGCACCCGCGTCGAACGCAAGCCGGTCGCGCCGGAGCTTGTACGGGCCGTCCTGCCCGTTCCCGAGCCCGCCGCGCTGCCCCGGTTCGACGTCGGGGATTGCGAGCTCGTCATCGACCTCGGCAAGGAGCAGTCCGGCTTCATCGGCTTCGAGATCGAAGCGCCGGCCGGCACGATCCTCGATCTGTACGGCGTCGAATATCGCCGGGACGACTACACGCAGCACACGTACGGCCTGGACAACACGCTCCGCTACGTATGCCGCGAGGGCCGGCAGCGCTATCTGTCTCCGGTTCGCCGGGGACTGAGGTACTTGATCGCGACGGTGCGAAGCGCCGCAGGCGGCGATCCCTCTGCCGATGTCTCGAACAATGTCTCGGGCAATGCCTCGGGCAAGCGGGAGCCGGTCAAGCTCCATGAGATTTACATTCATCAGAGCAACTATCCCGTCGCCAATCAGGGCACCTTCCGCTGCTCCGACCCGCTGTTGAACGACATCTGGGAGATCAGCCGCCATACGACAAGGCTGTGCATGGAGGACACGTTCGTCGATTGTCCGGCCTATGAGCAGGTATTCTGGGTCGGCGACGCCCGCAACGAAGCGCTCGTCAACTACTATGTGTTCGGCGCGACCGACATCGTCAAGCGATGCCTCAATCTCGTACCCGGCTCCTCGGAGATGACTCCGCTGTATGTCGACCAGGTGCCGAGCGCCTGGAGCAGCGTCATTCCGAACTGGACGTTCTTCTGGGTCATCGCCTGCGAGGAATTCATCGGCCACACCGGCGACCGGGCGTTCGCCCAGCGGATATGGCCGGCGGTTCGCCATACGCTCGTTCACTACCTGACCCATCTGGACAAAGACGGTCTCTTGAACATGAAGGGCTGGAACCTGCTCGACTGGGCGCCCATCGACCAGCCGAACGACGGCATCGTCACGCACCAGAACCTGTTCCTCGTGAAGGCGCTTCGCAAGGCGGCCGCCATCGCCGAAGCGGCGGGACTGGCGCACGAAGCCGAGGAAGCCGGCTTCGCGGCCAGCTCGGACTCTCTCGCAGAGGCCATCAACGGTCGGCTGTGGGACGACACCCGCCGCGCGTATCTGGATTGCATTCACCCGGACGGCAGGCGCTCGGACATCTTCAGCATGCAGACGCAAGTCGTTGCATACCTGTGCGAGGTCGCCGAGGGCGAACGAAGAGCGACGATCGACGGCTATCTGGCGGCTCCCCCCGCCGAATTCGTGCAGATCGGCAGCCCGTTCATGTCGTTCTTCTACTACGAGGCGCTTGTCCGATCCGGCCGCCACGCGCAGATTCTGGCCGATATCCGCCGCAACTACGGCGCGATGATCGAGCACGAGGCGACGACCTGCTGGGAGATGTATCCGAACTTCGCGGAGAACCGCGCCAATCCGAAGCAATTGACGCGCAGCCACTGCCACGCCTGGTCCGCGGCCCCCGGCTACTTCCTCGGCGCCAGCGCGCTCGGAGTCAACCGGAAGGATGCCGGATGGCAGACGGTCGAGATTGCGCCGCAGCCTTCCGATCTCGCGTGGGCGAGCGGCTCCGTCCCGCTGCCGCAGGGCGGCCATATCGGCGTCCGGTGGACACGGTCCGACGCACGGATGAAGCTGAGGGTCGAGCATCCGCGCGAGGTGAGCGTGAACGTCGTCTGGCCCGAAGGGTTGGAAGGCGAGTTGGAGGAAGTCGTGTACTAAAACGGCGATTGGATGCGGTTTTTAGCATTCATGAGAGCGTTCGAGGCTTGTCTATGCCGCTTTTATGCGATTTTTAGCATTCATGAGAGCGTTCGAGGTTCGTTTGTGCTGCTTTTATGTGGTTTTTAGCATTCAATTGGCTGATCGGTGCCGTCGTGGGGCAATTGGATGCGGTTTTTAGCATAAAATGATCATTCGACGCAGTACGAGGATGTTCGGATGTAATCCCTAGCCTATAAGATCAAACTCCCCCCGGGCTCAAGGTGCGACGGCACCTTGGAACCGGGGGGAGTTCTCTTCGCATCGTTTAGAATTAACGGCCTTAAGCGTATAAATTATCGACCGGAGCGCTTCCCGCGAACGGAATCTCGCCCAGCAGTGCGCGCACGAATGCTTCGTGCGAAGACGGCACGTTGCTGTATGCGTTCACGGCAACCGGTGCCATGTCGAAGTAGTCGGCCATGACGTACGGCGAGCCGAAGGAGACGACAACCGACTTGGAGCGGCCGGCGGTCAGCGCGCTCCAGCAGGCGGAAGCTTCATCCGCACTGAAGGCGAGCGGCCCCATCGGGTGATGATGACGGACAATCGGCGCATAGACGATGAGGTCGAACTCCGGTTCGCGCTTGATCAGGTCCTCGTACCAGACGCCCCGAATCATCTCCGCCCGGATGCCGCGCCGCTCGAACGCGTCCTTCAGCGTGGACAGCTCCTCATAATCGGCGGCGGACGGCGTAATGCCGATGACGAGAACGTTGCGCACCGCTTCGGGAGCCGCAGGAAGAAGGCCAAGCTCGTCGCGAACAAGCGTCAGGCTGCGCTCGGCCACCTGCTGTGCCGTCCGATTCGCGAACACCTCAATCGCCTCGGCTTCCGTCTCCTCGATCGGGATAGGCGCCGTCTCTTCTTCCGAAGCGAGCACGCCGAAGCGCCGCTTCAACCGCAGCACTCTCTCCACCGCGTCGTCCAATCTCTCCATCGTCAATTCGCCCGATTCCAGCGCCCGTTCCACGGTCTCGAAGTACGTCAGCTCCGGCCACAGCATCAGGTCGGTGCCCGCCTTCAGCGTCCGCAGGTACGCCTCGCTTCGCTCGTACCACTTCAGGTAGCCGCCCATAATAAGCGCGTCGCTGACGATGGCCCCCCGGAAGCCCATCTGACGCTTAAGCAGCGTATCCGACAGCTCCGCGGACAGCGTCGCGGGAAGATAACGCCCGCCGAGAACCGTCTCCGCCTGGAACGACGGCAGCGAGATATGCCCCGTCATAATCGAAGCGAGGCCGTCGTCGATCAAAGCCTGGAACACGGCGCCGTGCTGCCGCAGCCAGTCCTCGCGGGACAACGAATTCACCGTTGTCGTCAGGTGCTGATCGCGATAATCGCAGCCGTCGCCGGGGAAGTGCTTGGCCGTTGCCGCCAGCCCGTGGTCCTGCATGCCTCGAATCAGCGCCTTCAGCAGCGGGATCGCCCATTCCGGCTTGTCGGAGATCGCGCGAATGCACGTAATCGGGTTGAAGCGGTTGACGTTCAGGTCGGCGACCGGGGAGAACGTCCAGTTCACGCCGGCCAACCGCGCTTCCAGCGCCGTCGCCTTGCCGTAATCGTAGGCAAGCTGCTCGCTCTTCGTCGCGCCGAGCGCCATCGGGAACGGCAGCTTCGTCAAGCCGGGAATCATGCTCCCGCAGCCGTTCTCCAGATCCGAAGCGAAGATCAGCGGGATCTTCGTCGCCGCCTTGTACTGCTCCGTCGCTTCCTTCACCTGCTCGAAGCCGTTGCTCGTCATGACGTCCTTGATGATCTCCGCACCGACGAAGAAGCCCCCGACCGGATACTTCTCGAGGAAAGCTTCAAGGCTGCCGTGCGCCTCAATCTCCTTCGCCCGGCCGGACAGCAGGACAACCGTCTGCCCGATCTTCTCCCGCACGGACAAGTCGGCCAGCTTCACCGAAGGAACATTCGCAGCTTGCTTAAGAGTATGGTTGTTGTTCATCGCTCACTCGCTCCCTCTCTTCTCTCTCGATCACGGCCCCTCCCCGCGAGGGGAAGGAGCCGCTGCTGCTACTATGAGGGAGAGCCGAAGGAGTGTCTACTGTACAATCGATAGATTGCTGTACGGCACAGGAGCAAATTCCGCCTGTCCCGTTACCCGTGGCGATTGGCGAAGTCGCGCATGTAGGAGGCGAGTGCCCGGCAAGCTTCGACCGGCACCCCGTTGTAGATCGAGGCGCGCATGCCCCCGACGCTGCGGTGGCCGGCCAGGCCGATCAAGCCGTACTGCGCCGACTCCAGCGCGAACTTCTTCTCCAGCGCTTCGTCCTGCATCCGCCATGTCACGTTCATCCGCGACCGATCCGGCGCGTCGACGATTCCCCGATAGAACCCTGCGCTTGTGTCGACGGCCTCGTAGAGCAGAGCAGCCTTCTCTTCGCTCCGCTTCTCCATCTCGGCGATGCCGCCTTGGCTCTCGGTCCATTCGAGCATCAGCTTCATCATGTAGATCGAATGGACCGGCGGCGTGTTGTACAGCGACTTGTTCTTTGCCATGGCGGCATATTGGAAAATCGTCGGAATCCCCTCGTCCGCCCGCTGCAGCAGATCGCTTCGGATGACGACGGCCGTCACTCCGGCGGGTCCGAGGTTCTTCTGCGCGCCCGCATAGAACATCGCGAACTTCGTCCAATCGAGGCGGCGGCTGAGAATGTCGCTTGTCATGTCGCCGATCAGCGGAATGTCTCCCGCATCGGGAATGTCCGTCCACTGCGAGCCCTCGATGGTGTTGTTGGTCGTCAGATGAACGTAGGCGGTATCCGCGGGGAGCGACAGTCCGCCGAGCTCCGGCAGCTTCGCCCAGCGATCCGCCTTGCCGCTGGCCGCAATCTCCGTCCGGCCAAGCTTGCCCGCTTCCTCGTACGCCTTCTCCGAGAAGCTTCCCGACAGCACGTAACGGCCAACCTTGTCCGCTGCGAGATAATTCATCGGGACTAGAGCGAACTGTGCGCTCGCCCCGCCTCCCATGAACAGAACCTCGTACCCCGTATCCAGGCCGATCAGCTTCAGCAGGAGCTCCTCCGTTTCTCCGATTATTTTCTCAACCGGCTTGCTTCGATGGGACATCTCCATGAGCGACATCCCCATGCCCTCGTATTCGACGAACGCCCGCTGTCCCTGCTCCAGCACCTCAAGCGGCAGTGCCGCCGGTCCCGGGTTGAAATTGTACACTCGACCCATAGCTCCTCATCCTCTCCCGTTGGTTGTGCGGCAAACAAAAAGACGCCCCCAGTCCCTAATTGGGACGAGGAGCGTCAGCTCGCGGTGCCACCCAACTTGATCGAACCGCGCCCGATGGGCGGATTCGATCCTCTTGGTTCCGCGGTAACGGGCGGGGCCGGTAAGCTTAGGAGTCGGTTCGCGCGAACCGCTCTTGACGAGAACGCCTCCGAGTTGGAATCTCTTCATCGGCATAATCCGGATGTTTAATTGAGGTTAATTGTAGCCCTCGGGCGCGAAGGTGTCAAGACTGTCGCTCCCCTGCCGCTGGGACATCAAGCCGTGCAACAAATCGAGGCGGCATGCGTCTATCGTTATAGCGATAGCGAAATTTTTGAACGTTTGTCTAATTCCGGAGGATAATCCATGAAGAAAAGCAGTATCTCGCTGGTCGTCGCATCTGCTGTACTCCTGTTCTCGTCGCCCGCTTACGCGGCAGCACCGGCTATGGTTATTGACGGCATTACGCTCCAGAGCGACGTGCAACCCGAAGTTCAACACAGCCGGACGATGGTGCCCCTGCGGATCATCGGCGAGAATCTGGGCGCAAAGGTGAATTGGGCGAATTCCGAAGCGACGCTGACGTACAACGGCATCACGATCAAGCTTAAGCCGAACAGCAGCGCCGCGACGAAGAACGGCGAGCCGGTCGCCCTCGACGCCGAGCCGTACTTGAAGAACAATCGTATCTATGTGCCCTTGCGCTTCATCGCGGAGACGTTCGGCTCCACCATCGATTACCGGGACGGAACGGTGACGGTGGACACCGAACCGCTGACGATCGAAGGCGTGCCGGTGAAGGCCGCCCTGCACGAAATCTATGCGACGATGGGCAGCATCGTTAACCAGATCGGCGGGAACGCCCATATTGCGGCGCTCTATCAACTGCTGGAGGAGAACAAAGGCCAGGAGGTTGAAGCCCCCGCCAGCTATTCATGGTCGTTCCATCTGGTCGATACGGGAGGCTACTATGTAGGCTCGCGGCTCGACTTCGTCGACGGCCAGGGGGCCAGCTTGCAGAGCTATGCTCTCTACTTCCAACTGGGCGAGAATTCGGATGTTATGCTGTATGATGCCACCAAGAGCCAATGGCATGAATTCAGCACCGATGCCAAAGACGCGATCTGGCAAGAGGTGGGACTGGCTGGCCGTAACGGCTTCATGAAGGAGATCAGCAACACGGTTCCCTGACCAACCGCTCGCTTACTCCAATGGGATCTGTAGCGCTCTGTCGTCGTTTTTCCGATAATGGACTCTTTGAACGAGCAGAAAATCATAAAAAAACCGCCTCGAGCCCCTCGCTCGTTGGCGGTTGTCTGAATTCGATAACAATAATGGCCTGTTCCGTGTTCCTCTTACCCTTCCTTCGCCTCGCCGATTCCCAACCATTCATACAGCTCCAACTGCCCCTGCAGCGCGTCGGTCATCTCCGAGGTCGGCTCCATCGTCGCGATCTCCGATACTTTGAACGAGAAGCCCAGCGCCGGATACAGCGTAAAATTCTCCTTGTAGCAGCGGCTCTGAAGCTCGACGAACCCATCGCAATCGACAATCGTCACGATTCTCTGCTTGCCGGACTTGAATGTGAGCAGCACGTTAAACGGCTTCGTCATCCTGCTCTCCCCTTCCTCCTATGACTATCACTACTAGTAGTATTGCCGCTAATAGAGAGAGCATACCCGCAACGGGCCGCTAACTTCGCCGAGGAGGCTATAAAGCGCTATACTTTATGCCCCCGCGCGACTTATCTTCCAAGGCAACCGCCGCCTTATACGAGACGGGCTTGCAATCGTAACCTCACCCTTGTTCCGGCGATTCCGCGTTTTATATGAAATTTCACATTCATCGCCTTCGGATTGGCCTGAATTGTGCTGTTTTATGTGGTTTTTAGCATAAATACGGGGGACTCGAGGTGGAGTGACCCTTATGTATGTGGTTTTTCATATAAAAATGGTCAAACTGCCCGTTATCGAGCTGTACCAATGTGAAATTTCACATAAACTCCGGGCAGTTGGCGGCATCACTGACTCTGACGGCATCGCCAACTCCGCTCGCACACGCACACGCACTCACCCAGTCACCGGCGCATCATGCTGCGAGCCCGAACTGGCGCCGAGCCGCTAGGCGGGCGAGCCGGTCGAGTCGCTGCGGCCTGGTCGAAGGCGACCCGCGACGGGAGTCGGTTCCATTCATGCTGGCAGGGAACAGGAGTTGGACAAGGGGCGGGATGCGAGGAGGGGGTTCGGGTTCGGGTTCGGGTTCGGGTTCGGGTTCGGGTTCGGGTTCGGGTTCGGGTTCGGGTTCGGGTTCGGGTTCGGGGTTCGGGGTTCGGGGAATATTCCATGCAAAAAGAGCCTCCGCCGTCTCGATAAACAAGACGGTCAGAAGCTCTGCTTCGTCCCCGGACTTTCCGGCAGCACGCGGCCGCTTAGCGCACGCGCCGGCCGCCGCGGCTCTCGTAATCCTGGCGGATGCCTTCGCCCCAGTTGTCGGCCAAGGCTCCGCTCTTGCGGAAGTGCGTGACGGCATCGGCGACGACCTCGTAGTTCAACCGCGTTCCTTCGCGGTCGGCATGGTAGTTCTGCACCCGGCTGGCGGCGATTCCGAAGCGGCCGGCCACCTGGACCGAGTCGATGTTGGCTCCCAGGAAAATAAACTCCCAGCCGAATTTTGTCTGCTGCCGTTCGATCAGGCCCTTGATCTGGGCGGAACTGTATTCGCGGCTGGCGTTCTCCATCCCGTCGGTCGTGATGACGAACAACACCTTGTCCGCGCGGTAAGCCTCGGATGTGTTCTTCTGCACGTTCGCGATTTTGTGAATTGTTCGTCCTATCGCGTCCAGCAGCGCCGTCGAGCCTCCCACGACGTACTCCTTCTCGGTGATCGGAGCTACGGACCGAATGTCGAGCCGATCGTGCAGCAGCTCATAATCGTTGTCGAAGAGCGCCGTCGTGATGCGCGCCTCGCCTTCCTCTGCCTGCTGCCTGGCGAGCATGGCGTTGTAGCCGCCGATCGTATCGGCCTCCAGCCCGCCCATCGAGCCGCTCTTGTCGAGAATAAACACCAGTTCCGTTCTGTTCGTCTTCATTAGGAAGTCCTCCATTCGCAATCGGTATGGCTCCAGCTTAACCGAAGGCGAGCCCTGCGAGGTCGCTTGCGAGGCGACATTCCGTCCTTGAGGACATTCCTCCCAGAATCGGAGATCATCCGGGCCCAAGCGACGGCTGGCCGTAGTGGAACAGCACCTCGTTGATCTCGAACAGATCGTACTTGCCCCGCCCGATGAAGTATTCGATAATGACGTCGAACTTCTGACTCCGGGATAGCGCATAGCCGGCCCGCTCCAGCAGGTCCTGCGCCTCTTCGAGGTCCAGCTCCAGCGCAATCGCCAAGGCAACCGCCGTCCTCTTGCTCGGCACGTAAGAGGCATTGCTTCGAATCTTCGAGAACAGCTTCCGGTCGAGGTTGGCGCGCTTGTAGACGTCGACATCCGTTCTTCCCTTGCGGTCGATAAGCCTCAATAATTGCTGGGAAAAGGAGGCGTCGAGCCGTCCGATCCATTCATCGAGATGAGGAATGTCCGGTTCGGGCGCAGATTGGGGCGGCAGGAGCGCATCTTCTTGCAGGGCTTGCCGTTCCACCGGAAGTTTGCTCCGGCGAAGCGATGCATGTTGCCGAACATAGTGCTCGTCGATAAACGCCTCGACGCCGCCCAGCAACTGCTCCCCGACCTCGACGGCCCCCCAGTCGAACACGACCAGGTAGACATCCAGATCGCTTCCGAGCAAGAAGGAACGGATCGCCTCCGTCGCCGCCTGCAGCGCTTCCTGCTTCGGGTAACCGAAGATCCCCGAGGAGATCAGCGGGAAGGCAATCGATTCGCAGCCGTGCCGCTCAGCCAGCAGAAGCGAATTCCGGTAGCAGTCCCGCAGCAGGGAAGCCTCTCCCTGGCCGCCTCCCCGCCACACCGGCCCCGGCGTATGAATGATATAGGGAGCCGGCAGCCGATAGCCCTTGGTAAGCACGGCCTGGCCGACCTCGCAGCCGCCGATGGCATCGCATTCCCGCTGCAGCTCGCCGGCGCCGGCAGCCGCGAAGATGGCCCCGCACACGCCGCCCCCTTGCTGCAGAGACGTGTTCGCGGCATTGACGATAACATCGACCTGCATCGCGGTAATATCGTTCCGAACGATGGTGAACGGCATGATTAACTCCCCCCGCTAAAGTTGGCCTTGTGCTCCCGCTGTTGCTTTTTCCCCACAGGAGCCCGTCCTGAGTCATTCATTCTTCAAGCTCCTTCGTTACGACGAACGACACCTTCGTGCCTTGGCCGGGCTTGCTGTCGATATGCAATCCTTGTCCGTAGATGCGTCTTAGTCGGCGGTCCGTATTGAGCAGCCCCACCCCGGCTCCGACTTCCGGCTTCGTCCGCGGGTCCAGAACTCTCGCCTGCTTCTCCTCCTCGATTCCGTTGCCGTCATCCTCCACCGTAATCTCCGCATGAGCATCTCGGCGAACAACCCGAATCCGGACGGTTCCTCCTCCGAGCTTGGGCATGACGCCGTGTCTTATCGCATTCTCGACCAGCGGCTGGATCGTCAGCATAGGAATCTGCAGATCGCCGCACTCTTCGACCTCCCAGACGACTTGCAGCCGCTCTTCGAACCGGACCTGCTCAATGTCCAGATAAGTCCGAACGAGCTGGAGTTCCTCTTGGATCGGAGCGAGCGCATTCATCTGCCGCAGCCTGAACTTGCTTCGGAGGAATTCGGCGACAATCTCCAGCAGCCCCCGCATCCGCTCGGGATCGATATCGCTTAGTGCGATGACCGCATTCAACGTGTTGAACAGGAAGTGCGGCTGAATCTGAGCTTGAAGCCAGGCGGCTTCCATCTGCAGGCGTTCGTGTGCGGATAGCTTCACTTCGGTCAGCGCCCTTACTCGCGCCTTAAACTCCAGAACCTCGATCGGCTTGGTGACATAATCGTTCGCCCCGGACAGGAAGCCGTTAACGATATCCTCGGTCCGGCTGCGGGCCGTCAGCAGCAGAATCGGGAGCTCCGTCACCGAGAAGCGGCCGCGAATCGCCCGCGCCAGCTCGTACCCGGACATTCGGGGCATCATCACATCCGCAATAACCAAGTCCCACTCCTGACGCTCTAGAGCTTCCAGAGCTTGCTTGCCGTTGGTCGCCAAGAAGAGCTCGGCGTTCTCCGACGACAGGATCGATTCCATCACGCTCAGATTGACCGGATCGTCGTCCACAACCAGAATACGGGGACGCAGGCCGATCGTATCCTCGGGTTCGGCGATGGCGGCGGGCTCCCGCGCTGCAGCCGCCTCGGAAGCGGCAAGAGGCCGGCTTGTTGCCGGGAGGCGGTGGGCTTCCCTCTCGGAAGCGCAGCTTGAGGTCTGGTCCTCGGCCAACGGAAGCGTAAAGACGAATTCCGAGCCGACTCCCGCTCTCGATGTCGCGTGAAGCTTGCCGCCGTGCAGTTCCACCAGTTGCTTCGAGATGCCAAGTCCAAGCCCGAATCCTCCCTCGAACACCCGGCTTCCGGATTGGCCCTGCTCGTAAGGCTCGAAGACACGCTGCAGCGTCGATTCGTCCATACCGACGCCCGTGTCGCGGACACGGATGCAGGCCAGCTTGCCGCGAACCTCCGCCATGACGACAACCTCTCCCTCTTCCGTAAACTTCAGTGCATTGTGCAGCAGGTTGAACAGAATCTGAGCGACCCGATTCTCGTCCGCCCATACGAGCGGGAAGGATTCCGGAATCCGATTGTCCATCCGGACCGGCTTCCTCTCCGTCATGAATTGCAGCATGTCCATCACTCCGGCAACGATCGCCTGCAGCGCGATCCGTTGCGGAAGCAATCGCGGCGCCCCTTCCCTCAGACTCACCGCATCGAGCAGATCGTCGAGCATCTGCGACATTCGACGCCCGACGGTGAGCACAACCCCCAGATCCTTGACGCTCTTCTCGTCCATCCACTGCCGCTCCCGATCCAGCACCGCCTGCGACATGTTGAGGATGCCGTGAAGCGGATTCCTCAGCTCATGCGAGGTGTTCGCCAGGAATCGGTCCTTCTGAATGTCCGCCTCCTGCAGCTTGGCAGCCATCCTCTTGGCCTCCATATGAGCTCGGAAGTATTCCCGGAACCAGACCAGCATGAAGCACAGCGTTGCAACGATCAGATCGAACGGATAGTACATCACCTTGATCTTCATTCCGACGTACGTCCACACCGCGTTGTTGGTCAAGGCAATGGCCGCCAACAGAAGATATACATTGTCCCGGGAATTGTTCACGGAAGCCCGAAGCATGAAGACGATAGCGGTAAAGAGGGCCCCGCCCGTCAGGAGGAAGTACCCCGGCTGAATAAGGATGAGGAGGTGCGCGGGCAGAATCAGAGCCAGAGCGGTCGCAATGGCGCACACCGATCCAAGCCCCGGATAGATGGTTCGCCAGCGCCGGGGCGCCCAGTTCTTGATGCAATTCATCAAGGCATACGCGATCCCGACCATCGACAGATGGACCAGCTTGAAGCCCCACTCGTAATTGATCAGGAACCAGAAGCTCAACGGCTTCTCTTCGCTGCTCAGCATAAACAACAGCATCACGCTGACCGCCAAGAGGGACACGAGCAGAAGAATTCGTTCCCGCCTTCCGAGCAGATACAGGAAGAACGCGTAGACGGCATGCATCATCAAGACTACAGTAACCAGTTGCTGCATGGACGTGGATAACTTCGTCTCCCGATCAACCGCCTCTTCCGTGCCGAACCGTAAGGAGCGCACGATGCCTCCTCCTCGCGGGTCCTTGTAATTCGCCGCTTCCACGACCACTTCGATAACGCCTTGTCCATCCGCGAGGAACGTGGCCGTATAAGGAACATTGTAGGCCGCATACTCGCTCTCCGTCTCCGCGAGCTTGCCCATCGTCCGATGCAGTCGACCGTTAATATAGAGCATTGAGGCGTTGCGCACACTAGGCACGCGTATGCTGTACGAGGCTTCGTTAGCGGGATTGACGTAAATGCGCAAGCGATAGGAGCCGTATCCGTAAGGCGTGGGATTGTCCGGCTGCATGGCGTCGTTCCAGGGGCCCGGGACTTGAACGGTCGCATGCGAATCTCCCGGAGCTTCTGCCGACCGCTCCTCTTCCATCCATCGCATATGCGGGTAAAATTCCCACTCGCCGTCCAGAACCAATGCCCTGGTCGAGGAGAATTCCCAATTCCTCAGATCCAGTTCCCCATTCACGGCGTGCGGCTGATCCGCTGCCTGGAAGGAAGCGATCCACGCCATACGCGCGCCTATCAGAACAAGCGAGAAGAGGCCCACCCATACGGCAAGCTTCCAACCGCTCAGCTTCGCAACCTTCGACGTCAACCGCTCCAGCTCCCCGCTCGACATTTTCCGCAAATATCTTCTTCCAATTATCTCTAGTAACTATATCGCAGAACCGCTCGAGCGGGCAATTGAATGAAGCGCAACTGCCCAATTCATAACAGAAGCTCCAGCCGAATCGGCTGGAGCCCCAGACACGCTGTATTCACACCTCGACTCCAACCGATGAATGAACTAGCCCAGTTCCATGAAGTCCTGGAATCGAACTGCAGGCTCAATCATGGCATGAAGCTCCAGCACAATGAGTTCGTTTGTTCCTTCTATAAGCAACGGCCCTGGAACATAAAGCGTCTTCTGCGGACCTATGTTCCAATAGCGCCCAATGTTGAATCCGTTGATAAAGACGCTTCCCTTGCTCCATCCCTCCAGCTTCAAGAAGGTATCGGCCGGCTCCGCCACTTCAAACGAACCTCTGAAGAAAGTTGGAGAAGCGAGGGGGCCCGAGCGTTCATCTTGTGCGGCCAAGGGCTCGAATTCAAGATTGGTCAAGTTGTCCATCGGAAGCGTAAAGATGTCCCATCCGAACAAAAACTGCCCTCCAAGCCTTACCCCTTCGGTAATCCCCTTGGGATCCTTGAGCATCCATCCATAATTGACTCGCCCCATGTTCTCAACCAGAATTCCTAACGTTGAGCCTTCGGGAGGAGTAGCCACGACAATGTCGTGTTCTCTGATATCCAAGCCAATGTCGTGATCGTTCCTGTCGATGACCCCTTGATATTCGCCGTCCAGGTACACCAATGCCCGGTCTCGCACTTCCTGGATGACAACCTTGCTCTCGGGTCTTGGGCCCGATACTATCGTCCGATAGTGGATGAATCCGTAACTCTGCCCGAGCCTCTCCATCGTCTCGGGGTAGACGCTGTACACCGGCTGGGACAATAGGTCTAATTGTGCGAACAAATTTGCTTGCTCGATTAACCGAACAACACCATAGTTTTTCTTCTTTATCGGCTCCGGCATCAGGGCTTCGGGCATTCCGACATGCTTGGCAATGACTTCACGGATCGCCAGATACTTCTCCGTTATGTCTCCTGCTTCATTAAGCAGAGCATTGTAATCGTAGCTCGTTACTGTCGGCTCGTAACGGTTGAAATAATTGGCGCCATTATAGAAACCGAAGTTTGTTCCTCCATGGAACATATAGAAGTTGACCGAGGCGCCCGAGCTCAGTATTCTGTCCAATTCGACCGCTACATCTTCATTTTCCCTGACGTGATGAATCTCTCCCCAATGATCGAACCATCCGTTCCAATATTCCATGCACATCTTCGGCTTATCAGGCTGATATTGTCCCAACTTCTCAAAAGATTGCTCCGGCTTGGAACCAAAATTCACCGTCGCAAGCACTTTGGGGAGCAACATGCCTCCTTGGAGCATATAATCTTCCGCACCATCGGATGTAAACAATAACACATCGACGCCACGTCGAACCAGGCCGTCCTTTATGTACGCCAAGTAAGCTTTATCGTTGCCGTAACTGCCGTACTCATTCTCGATCTGCATGGCAATGATGGGTCCGCCGTTCGTGCAGAGCAATGGCGTTAGCAAAGGGATCAATACGTCGTAATAGGCATCCAATTTGTCCAGATACGGTTTATGCATGCAACGAAGCTTCATATTGGCGTCTGCAAGCAGCCACGCGGGCAAGCCCCCGAATTCCCATTCCGCACATATATAAGGACTTGGTCTCACGATGACGAATAAATCCAACCTGTGTGCCAACTCAATAAAACGCTTAATATCTGCAATGCCCTCGAAGTTAAAGCTTCCTTCCTTCGGCTCGTGCAAATTCCAAGGGATATAGGTCTCGACGGCGTTAAATCCGCATGCCTTCAGCTTCAACAGCCTGTCTTCCCAGTACGCGGGAACGATTCGGAAATAATGCATCGCTCCGCTTATTAAGCGAACGGCTTGTCCATTGAAGACAAACTTCCCTGCGTTCACGCCGAATGTCGACTTCATATCGGTCCCCCCTAATTTATCGAGCCCTGTCAGCGCCGGATCTGCCGGTTACGAGCTATTCGCAACATACCGGCGAGCGATAACGATCCAGCAGCCGCTCGTCAGGAACGCATCCGATTCCGAGCCCTTGCGGAAGGAATGCGGTCCCCCGCGCCAGTACCGGCTTCTCCCGTATCGGATCGTCGGCCAGGAAGAACGGACCGTTCAAGTCAACCGGCGAGCGGATATCCAAAGCTAAGAACAACTGGGCGCTGGCCGCGAGTCCTAGGCCCGATTCGGTCAAGCCGCCTCCAAGCAGCCCCAGACAGGCATGATGCGCAATCTCCCCACAGAGTTTGGCCCCGCGGAAGCCTGCCATTTTGGTGAGCTTAACAACCGCGTAGTCGCATGCTTCCAAGCGGATCGCCTGCAACAAATCGGAGGGCGTCCAGATACTCTCGTCCAACGCGATCGGCAGATCTGTCTTGCGTCTGAGCAAGGCATGTTCCTGCAGCATGTTCGCCCGCATCGGCTGTTCGAACACATCGATCCCGATTGCCTCCAGTTCTTTGGCGATTCTGATGGCTTCCGGCAAGCTGTAGGCTTGGTTGGCGTCGACACGGAAGAACAAGTCCGGAGCCGCTTCCTTGACCGCGCGTACGATCTCCGCATCCCTCTTGGGATCAAGTCCGATCTTCACGTCCACTCCCTTGAAGCCCTGGGATTTGGCATATGCGGACTTGGCTCGCGCCTCCTCCGGATCGGAAGTGCTGATCAGATAAGACAGATCGATGCGATCGGCGGACGGAGCATGCCACAACTCGGTCAGCCGCTTGCCTTCGGCAACCGCAAGCAGATCGTGCAATGCCATATCCACAGCGGCCTTGGCGATCGGCTGCCCTGCATTAT
This sequence comes from Cohnella fermenti, assembly GCF_004801405.1. Classification (GTDB taxonomy): domain Bacteria; phylum Bacillota; class Bacilli; order Paenibacillales; family Paenibacillaceae; genus Cohnella; species Cohnella fermenti. The sequence continues at coordinate 151,003 of NZ_SSOB01000001.1, read as the reverse complement.
AGCCATGCGCGATCTGTTTGGCCAGTATCCGCTCGATCTGCCTCAAATCTCCGGCTGGCAGACCGATCAAAGTCGGCTTCAAATACTTCTCGATCGTGGATACAACCGATTCCAACGTCTCACTGCTCCAACGGTGACTCGGACGAGCCTCTCCCCAGCCCACCGCCCCCGTATCGGATTCAATACGTACGTATACATGAGGAGCTCCTTCGGCTTGATTGCCTACCGCCCCTCCCGAGATGGCGAAGTCGGACTTCATCGGAAGCCTTAGCGGATATACTTCTATAGAAGAAATAATCACTACGGGAATCTCCCTTCCTATCGGATGCCTACTGCTCCTCCGAGACTCTCAACAGCACTTTGATCTCTCGGCCCGGCGCCTTGATCAATCGCTCGAACCACTGGGCTCCATCCGACAGGGGGGCGATCTCGATTCGGTCCTCCAGCCCGATTCGCCCCTCGGAGATCCAACCGAGCGCTACCTTGAAGTTCGCCTTGGAATAGGCGAAGGATCCGAAGATCTTGAGCTCCCGACGCACAAGGTCGTTGAAGTCGAACGAAGTCTCCGTCTGATGCAGCCCTGTAAAGACAAGTCGCCCGCCTGCCATGACCGATTCGGCGCACTGGCGGCGAGTGATGGCCGCTCCGACGGCGTCGATGGCCGCACTGACACCTCGGCCGTCCGTCAGTTCCTTGATGCGCAATGCAAGATCCTCCGTTCGCGGATTTACGGTGATCGCCCCCAACGAAGCAGCGAACGACAGGCGATCATGGCTCAAATCCACAGCGATTACCCGCCCGGCCCCGCTTAGCAGCACGGCTTGAAGCGCGAACACGCCGATCGGCCCCATTCCGACAACAAGCACCGTGTCGTCGGGCCCTGCCGCCGTAAGCTCCGCTACGCGCGCTCCGCAAGCGACCGGCTCCGTCAATGCCCCTTGGATCAGCGATACGTGATCCGGCAGAGGGTGAACGAACGATGCCGGAAGCTTGACGAATTCGGCATTGCTGCCGGGAAGCGCGGCGCTGAGCAGCTTGCGTTCCGGACACAGCGGCTCTTGACCGGCAAGGCAGTAGCTGCAACGTCCGCAGGTCACGAGCGGGTTAGCCGTTACCCGCATTCCCTTGCGTAAGCCAAGAGCCTCGCCGGTGGCGTCAACCTTCTCGATAAATCCGGACAACTCGTGCCCGAAGATCATCGGCGGCTTCCTCAGAGAGTTATGCCCCAAGAAGCCGCTCAATTCCGATCCGCAAATGCCGGAATAAGCGACCCGAATCAGCACCTCGTTCTCCCCCGGCTCGGGCACCGGACATTCCATCAGCTCCATCACCTCGGGAGCGGTATAGACCAACGCCTTCATGTGTCCCCCTCCTTAGACGAAGCGGTTCGTAAGCGAACCGAGACCGTCGATGTCTACCGTAACGATATCCCCGTGCTTCAGGTATTTCTGTCTGTCCTCGGGATAGCCCATCATGACGCCTTCCGGAGTACCGGTCATAATGAGGTCGCCCGGCCGCAGTGTCATATGATGGGAAATGTAGCTGATGATCGTCCTGCAATCGAAGATCATATCGCCGGTATTGGAGTTCTGGCGAACCTCGCCGTTGACCGTGCATCGAATGCCCAACGCATTCGGATCGGGAACGGCATCCGCGGTTACGAGGTACGGGCCGATCGGACAGAACCCGTCGAGGCTCTTGCCCAGCAGCCACTGCGAGGTTCTCATCTGCAGATCGCGGGCAGACACATCGTTCACGTTGCAATAGCCGCCCACATAGTCCAGGGCTTCCTCGGGCGATACCTCGAAGGCCGTCCGCCCAATCACGATGCCGAGCTCCGCTTCATAGTCGGTTTTGATTGAAGTCTTCGGAATCGTAACCTCGCGGCCGTGAGCGGACAGGGCGTTCTCGAATTTATTGAACAGAATCGGGTACGTTGGGATGGGAGAATTCGTCTCCTCGGCATGCCTCCGATAATTCAGGCCGACACAAATCAATTTGCCCGGCTGCAGAACGCAAGGCTCGAGCGTAAGCTCCTCCTCGTTCCGCACGGCACCCGCGAACGCGGCCCCCCCCTCTTCTATGATTCGGCTATCCAGCGCTCTCAGAACGTCCAGCGCTTTATTGCCGGCCTTGAGCGCGGAATCGACGTCCTTCAGCTCCGGAGCCGCGTTGGCTCCCAAAGCGGCTCCAACGTCGATCACGCCATGAACGGTCGAGATTCCTAATTTGGTCCGACCTTCTTCTTGAAAGTGCAAAAGCTTCATTATATTTTACTCCTTCTAAATTAAGAAATATTGAATGGATACGGTTGTCGGCCGGACAACCCCGCAACGCCCATATCCATGGCAAACAGCGCACCGGATTGCGGATAGGCGGCCAACTCCGGCGTCTTCAAGCCGTCTGACGCGCTGGTTATATAAAGTGTCTGAAGCCGCTCTCCTCCAAACGAACAGCTTGTAGGCTGCAAAGCGGGAAGACGCCTCTCTTCCAGCAGCGATCCATTCGCCGGATTCCAACGGGCTATACGTGCGGCCCCCCACTGGGCGACCCACAACATCCCCTCGGAATCGATCGTCATGCCGTCCGGTACACCGTCCGTCTCTTCCTCCAGACGAACTGCAGTGCGACCTGCTCCCAATTCACCTCGACTAACGTTGAAGTCGAAGGCTCGAACCTCTCGCACGGCGGAATCGATATAATACATCTCGCGACCGTCCAGGCTCCAATCCAAGCCGTTGGAGCAAGTCACTCCCCGCAAGGCTGCCGAGACGCTTAAATCGCGATCGATCCGATACAGGTCCCCGAGAGGTTGTTCCCCCCGCATGTCCATTGTCCCGAGCCAGAGCCTTCCGTCCGGACCCGCTTTGCCGTCGTTAAAGCGGACGTGCGCGGGCAGATCGTCCAGACGCAGGATTTCCTCGAATTTCTCCGTCACAGACTCCCATCGATACAAGCTGTGGTAGGCGGCCGCGAACCATTCTCCGCCACCGCCCGGCACGATCGCGCTGATCCACTCCGGCGCCGAGTAAGCCTTATGCCGACCGCCTTCCGGTTCGAAACGGTGAATTAGCCCCCCGACGATATCGACCCAATGGAGGGCAGCGGAACGCGCATCCCAACATGGGCCCTCGCCCAGCAAGGAAGATGGCACGGCTAAAGGGATCGGCGTCCATTCTCTCAAGTCCATCGTTTACCTCACCTTCCCCCGCCCGGGAATCGGTACAGCTTCCTGTACGACATCTCCGGCGACTAGGTTGAATTCATCGAGCATATTGATCACCGCGCAGCAATGGACGGGAACAATCTCCAGCTTATCCCCGACCTTCAACCCCCGCTCCTCCGGAGGCAGGTGCAGAACACCGTGTTCCTCATTGAACCAAGAGACCTCAATATCCGGATGCCCGACGACGAACCCGCGACCGGTTCCGATCGGCGAATCCTCCCCGTCCGATGTGAACACCTTCGTGCCGGCGTCGATGACGGCGCGGTCCGGTGCCGGACGGCTAACGACGGTTGCCAGCACAGTCAACGCGCATTGCTCCAAGCCAATCGCCTTCGCCTTCACCTGAGTCAAATCGCCGAATACGTAAGTGCCGGGCCTCATCTCCGTGACTCCCTCCATGACGGATGCGAACCGACTGACCGGCGTCGAGCCCGCGCTCACCGATTCGATCGGGAAGCCCAGCCCGAGCAAGGAATCGGCCGCTTCCTTGGCAATCGCCGCCTCGCGCTTCGCTACCCGGATACGCCCTTCGTCGTTGTCCTCGTCATACGACTGACCCGCAAAGACAAGAACGCCGGTTACGCGAACGCCACACAGCTTGCCCAACTCGTTCCCGAGCCGGATAAGAGCCTCACCCGGTTGAACGCCCGCTCGTCCATATCCCGGATCGATCTCCACCCATATTGGCATCACGATTCCCGCATTCAAGGCAGCCTCGGAGATGCCGAATGCCGCCTCCAGACTGTCCACGGCAACCGTCACTGTGGCTCGGGCCGCAAGCCGCATCAAGCGCTCCAGCTTGAATCTCCCAATAATCGGGTATGCGATCAGAATCGGGCTTATTCCCGCATCCGCCATCGCTTCCGCTTCCCCGAGCTTGGCCACCGTGATGCCTGCCGCTCCGGCGTCCAACTGCATCCTGGCGATCTGAGGCGTCTTGTGCGTCTTGGCATGCGGTCGAAGCGCGATTCCCGCCTCGTCGGCAATCCGTTGGACTCTGACGATATTGTTCTTCAGCTTGTCCTCATCGACCAAGATGCATGGCGTATCCAATTCCTGCTTGAACATGCTGCAGCCCCTTTCTAGAATGCCAACTGCCCGCCGTCTACCACGATGCATTCGCCTGTAATGAAGGCTGCATCGTCCGAAGCGAGGAAGGCGAACACGCCCGCCACATCCTCGGGCTTGCCTGTTCTTCCGAGAGGAATAAAGCGTTCGACATATCGACCGACAATCTCATCGTTGTCGATCGAAGCGGACAGCGGAGTGACGATATAACCCGGACAAACCGCATTGACCCGGATGCCGGATCGGCCGAGCTCGATCGCCATCGTCTTCGTCAGCAGCACGACGCCGCCCTTCGATGCGTTGTAATGGGCATACCCGGCCTCGCCAACCAAACCATTGGTCGAAGCCATATTGACGATCGTTCCCTTGCCTTGCCGGACCATACACCGGCTGACTCGCTGCGCTACGTAGAACATTCCGTTCAAGTTGACGTCTATCATTCGGCGCCAACGATCGTCGGAGATTGCGACGAACGGCTCTTCCGAGGCAATGCCCGCATTGTTGACAAGAATGTGGATGGCTTCGCGCTCGCGAATAATCCTGTCGACAACCTCATCGACCTCGTCCGGATTCGATACATCGAGAAGATATCCTGATGCCGAATAGCCTGCATTCCGCAGCTTCTTCTCCGCTTCTCCGATCGCCGACTCGTTAATATCCGCAAGAAGGACGTGGGCCCCCTCTGCCGCAAACCTCTCGGCAATGGCCAGCCCGATGCCTTGCCCTGCTCCCGTGACCAATGCCGTAAGTCCAGCGAACCGCCGCATGTACATCGTCACCCTCCCATTAGTTGTCTCTGCACGCAATCGCGTCGATCTCGACCTTGATTCCGTCCAAGCCCGCTTCGACGCAAGTGCGTGCCGGATAAGGCCCTTTGAAGTATGTTGTATACACGGCATTGAAGCGATCGAAGTCCGCCAAGTCGGCTAGATAGACCCCTACCTTAACAACGTCATCCATCGCGAACCCGCCCGCTTCGACGATCGCCTTGATGTTGTCCATCGTCAGTCTTGCCTCCGCTTCGATATCCCCGGCAACGATCGCCCCTCTCTCGTCCAATGGACCTTGTCCGGAGACAAACAGCATGTTGGCCGCTTTAATCGCTTGGGAGTAAGGCCCGCTTCCAATTGACGCTTCCTTCGCGTTGACTTCCCGTCTCATTCCCTCTTCCCCCTGTTCGTTATCCATGTCGATCGGCCGAAGAGCATCCGCACCAATTGACCATGGTCATCGCATAGATCTCCACCAAAGTATCCAGACTGTCCAGATCGACGAACTCTCCCGGCGCGTGGGCATTGCCGCCCGATGGACCGAGAACAAGCGCTTTGGACGGACTGTACTCGTTAAAGACGAAGGCGTCGCATGCGAATGGAGAGCCTGCCACTGTCGCGGGCCTTCCCATGGCCTCTTCCATCTCATGCGCCAGAATCGGCAGAAGAGCGAATTCCGGCTCGACTGCGCTGCCCGGCAAGAAGCGAATCATCCTGGAGAACGACGGCAGAGCCAAGCCTTCCTCGTATCTGCGGCCACAGAAGCGTTCATAGCCGCTTAGCAATTCCTCGCGAAGCCCCTCTTCATCTACGCCGGGATAGCATTCGACCCAGATATCGACACGGCATTCGACCGGACCGACGTCGCACAGCGGCGAGCCGAGATCTCCCGCTTCCAGCCGGGTTACGATAATCGGAAGCGTGGTCTGCGAATCCGAATACCAAGGAGCCGGCCCGGACTTCAGAGATCGCTCCTGCTCCAATTGTTCCAAATAAACGATAAACCGAGCCGCATCGACAGCCGGGTTCCGGACGGTTTCTCCGTTGAACGACAGCCCGGTCGTCCCTTCGAAAACAACTCGCCACAGCGCCCCTCCCCGCGTAGCGGGATAAAGCGCCAGATTCGTCGGTTCGGGGATGATGACCGCGTCCGCGTGATCTCCCCGAGCCCGACCTGCGACGGTGCCGTTCGCTCCGCCGAATTCTTCGTCGACGACGGACTCGATCATTACTTCCCCGTGCAGCCTGACCCCCAGCTCCATCAAACAGCGGACCGCCATAATCGCAGCGACTAGCCCGCCCTTCATGTCATAAGAGCCCAGGCCATATAGTCTGGATCCCGTAACGAACGGCTCGATCGGATCGGTTGTCCAGCCCGGAGCAATGGCGGCCGTGTCGATATGTCCCGAGAACAGAAGCGATCGTCCGCCTCCCGTTCCCCTCCACGAAGCGATAACGTTCGGCCTGTCCCGGTAATCCTTGCCGGGGTAGTAGGCAGGATGCTCCCGGAATCCGGGAACATCCTCGAGATTGTACAACTTCGCTTCCATGCCAAGCTTAAGCAGCTTCGCACACAGCGCCTCTTGGCACTTCCGCTCGGTTCCGTCGACGATCCGATTGACCGTATCGAAGCGAATGAGATCGAATAGCAGTTCCGTCATTCGTTCCCGGTTGGATGCAACCCATTGCCGCACCGAACGCTGCAGCGATTGGATCTCGTTCATGGATGTCGCCTTCCTCTCTGATCCCTGAATTATTGCGAGATTCTGCTCGGCGTCGGCATATGCTTATACAGATAGCAATCGACAAGCCCTTCTTGGCCTTGGAACAGCAGCCGTTTCTCTTCCAGCTCCTCCAGTCTCTCGATACGCCCCTCAACGTAAGCCCCGATACGTTCAATCGCCGTGGACAAGCTGGCCAGCAGTCCGCCATAGCGCAAGTCGATAATGTCCCAGCCGAACGGCTTATTGACAACATACCACCGCTCGAGATGATAAGCCCGAAGCTTCTCGGCTCGTGATCGGACTTCCGGCAGCGTCTCGCGGACCATAACGGACAATGCTGTCTTATCCCCGGCGAGATAGGCGTTCGTCAACCGGATGCCGGCATCCGCCTTCAGTTCCAGCACCGCGCACAGCCGCTCAAGAATCTCGAACACGAAGCCGTACTCCCCGTTGCGCGTTTTGTACAAGGCCATCTCTTTCTTGAGGCCGGCATAATGACCAGCGACGTCCAGATCCGCGATGTTGGCATCGAACAGTCCTTGCATAACGTTCTGCCACAGCATGTAACGGGAAGGATTGTACGTCTCCAGATTGCCCGGCCGGATGCCCGGCGGCTCATCAATGTTCTTGATCGCCATGAAATCGTCCATTCGAGCTCCCGTACAAGAATGGAAGCGCCGGGCCAGCTTCTCCTCGTCAAGCTTCCCGGCGTAACCGTGCTCTGCGAACAACTGCAGCCCCAGCAGAGCCGCGAACCAGTCGCACTCGGTGCCGTCATCGCCCCATAGTGTAGCGATCACTTCTCTGACACCTTCCCGCTTGCAGACATTAAGCGCCACATTAGTTGATTCGAAGGTGGCGCCGTAATTCAGAACGAACCCCTTCCAATTCCAGATGCCCCCCGCGAAGATAGGGGTGGAGCCGAACCGTTTGTGCTGTCGAATCCATTCGCTGTAGAAATTCTCATCGTAGTGATAATAATCCCAGTAGACATATTGAATGTTCTTCGGCATGTCTGCGATGACTTCATCGGAGATGGAGCAATCGGGATCGTAGTAATCGCCCTTAGGCGAGCCCGCGCGGAAGTACATGTCGCTCCACATCATCGGCCTAAGACCATGTCGTTCCACGATCTCCATGACTCTCTGAAGGTGGTCGTTCATAATATCGAATTTGGAACGCAAGCCGTTGCGAACCAAATATTCGCCAAGCCCCAGCTTCCAGGCTTCGTCCATTCCGATATGGATACGCTTCGAACGGACAGGCTCGGAGGCCGCCACGATCATCTGCTCCACAAATTCGTAGGTCCGATCGTAGCCGACCAACAACGTCTCATGATCGTCGCGCAGATCATAGAAGTCGCTCCACTTGAGCACGTCGGCCAGATGACTCAGCGTCTGGATGCAAGGAATCATCTCAATGCCCAGCATATGCGCGTAGTCGTCCATCTCCTTGATCTCTGCCTGGGAATATCGGCCTCTCATATAGCCGAAGTACGGCTGCTGCTTGAGCTCAAAGCTGTCTTCGGCATACAGCATGATCATATCGAGTCCCATCAATGCCATCTTGCGCAGAATCGCCTTGACGGCTTCAACCCGGATGACGGCGCCGCCTTGGGAGACGTCAAACATCGGACCGTTCATGTCGAACTGCGGTTCTTCCTCCAGCCGGAATCGACCTCCTTCGCGGAGAGACTCTGACAGCAGGCTTACAGCTCGGAAAAAGTGAATATTGTGGTGATAGGAGAGGAACAAGCCGTCAGTCGACGCCTCCACGATGATTCGGTTCTCGTCATGTCGTACGACTCTGACTTCGCGTCCATCGGCAGAAAGCTCGATCCCGGCTTCCAACGCTATCTCAGCCAGCCCCGCTTCAACTTCTTTTACGTCTCCAACAAAACGCAGCTTCAAGCCTATCGCTCCTTTACGATTGCGAGATTCATGAGAATGTGCTTTAATGACTTCAGAAATATTTTCAGCATATTGAAAAAGAGGTTAAGATGAAGAGACAATACAGCGTTCCCGCTCTGGTTAAAGGAATGTTGATCATGGAGATGCTTGCCGCTTCAAAGGATGCGCTCGGCATTACGGAAATGTACGATCGGACCGGCTTGCCCAAGTCGACTATCTTTACGATCCTGAGCGAATTGGAGCATCTTGGCTATGTCGCCAGAACGGAGGAAGGTAAATACGAACTGACTCTGAGACTCTACAGTATCGGATTAGAACGGCTGATCAGGCTGGATATCCGCAAGGCTGCCAGACCCGAGTTGGAGTGGTTGGCGGAGAACCTGAGATTTACTGTCCATCTGGCCAAGCTGGAGAATGACAAAGCGCTGTACATCGATAAAGTGAACGGACCTGGCTTCGTGCAATTCTCCACTCAAATCGGTCAGACGCAGTTGCTGCACAATTCTGGCGTCGGCAAAGCTCTGGCGGCTTACATGACAGACAATCAACTGGAACAGGCGATCGCCAAACACGGCATGCCCAAGTCGACAAAGCAGACGATGACGACGATCGAGGAATTCAAGTCCTTCCTGACCAGCGTGAGGGAGAGAGGCTTCGCCGTTGAAGATGAAGAAGGTGAGGCCGGAATTCGATGCTTGGCCGCTCCAATCTTCGACCATTCCGGGAAGGTGGCGGGAGCGCTCGGAATTACCGCCCTCCGCAGCGAGCTTCCTGTCCATGATATTGACGACTGCGGCAATCAGGTTCGCGCCAAGGCTCTGACCGTGTCCGCCAAGTTGGGGTACGGCCACGAGCCTTGAGAGGCGGGTCATGATTCTAGCAAGATGGCTCGACAAGGCGCGGCGCATGTATCGGATATGTTAAGGGGGAGCGTCAGAAGCGTCCACGGACCCTTCCCCGCCTTCCGCAAATTGACCAGAGGCGCGACCATTAACCGATCTTTGGCATAATATTGCGCAAGCAGCGTCATCTCGTCGCCGGGCTTGCGAGGATCCTCGATGGAGGTAATGTCCATCCCAAGCAAGCTGACATCACGGGCAATAATCCACTCCATAGCCTTCGGCGAGAGATAAGGACTGCTGTCCGTAAAGCCCGGCTTCCCCCAATAAGCGTCCCAGCCGGTCGCGATCAACAGGGCATCGCCGGGCTCGATCACGGAACCTATTGCCTGTTCCAGTTCGACGGCTTCGATGATCTCCAGCGGCTTCTTGTCCGGCAATTGAGCTACCCAAGCCCTCGTCTTCAGACGCTCAAGAGCGACGTTGCCGAGGGTCTCTCGGTCAGGAAACAGATGGTTGGCCGTTTCCAGATACGTGCCTGCCAAGGAGTGCAGTCGAAAGGCATGTCCTTCATAGCCGAATTTCTCGGCAGTAGCGACTTTCTCGATGACGATATCCGGGAACGGATCTCCATAATTCCAACTGCCGTTCTCCAGCTTCCCGGTTAAATCGATCAAAGCGCTCATAGCGGATAGCCTAGCAGCGTTTCACGAGTCCGATCTTCGTCGGATGGCAGCAACGGCAGTCTCGTCTCCGCGCTCTTGAACAGACCGATCTTGTGGTAGAGCATCTTGGTCGTCGGGATCTCGTCGCCCGGACCGAACATGTGGATAAAAGGAAGAATGTGGCGGCTGAAGACGGAGAAACTTTCTTGACGCTTACCCGACTGATACAGTTCCCAACACTCTTTGAACTCCTTCGGGAAGATAATCGGCGCAATGATCATGTTCCCGTCAACTCCCGCTTCGAACGCCCGGAAGCAGATAATGTCATCCCCTCCGAATACAGCCAGAGAAGTGAGTCTCTTCAGCGTCCGAATTTTATCCATGTTATGATCCGTCATCTTGATCGCCTTGATCGCCGGTACGGCTTCCGCCAATTCGATCAGTTGCTGGGCCGTGTACTTCGTATTTGTCGTGACCGGGTTGTCGTAGAAGACGATCTCCAGTCCCGTCTGTTCGGCCAGACTTGCCATATAAGCTTTAACCGATTGCAGAGAATTCGGGAAATAATAAGGACTTGGAACGAGGGCGGTGCGCACGCCGGCTTCCGCCGCAGCCTTGCCGATGCGAACCGCTTCCGCCAGATTTGTGTGGCCAAGACCGATCACGATGTGCAAATTCGGTACGCTCTTCGAGAAGAACTGGGCGATTTCAATGCGTTCCTCCGCGGACAACGCTGGCGATTCTCCCGTGCTTCCGCCGATGACATAACCTTCTACATAATCGGAAGTATGGCGGATTAAGCTCTCAAAGCTCTCATAATCAATCTTGCCATCAACGAACGGCGTCGGAATTACAGGTATGTTTCCCTTCAAGATCGGTACCTCCCGGAATCATTTTCTGCATACAAAAAGATCATTTAGGTGATTGAACGAGTTAAATATAGCACCCGATTCAAAACGGTGTCAACGACATTTGTACCAAACCTATACCAAACAACTTAGAAATATTATAATAAGGACAGAACCACTGTTTATACTTTATGGAGGGAATTGGGAGACATGAGAGAATTTCGATATATCGAGTTGGCAGGGAAGCTTCGCACGGATATTTTATCCGGATATTTAAAGCCGGGACAGTTCCTGTTGCCCGAGAAGGAGCTCTGCCAGGTTTACGATATCAGCCGCAACTCGTTGCGCCAGGCGCTTGAACTGCTGACGAACGAGGGCCTGCTTGTCAAGATGGTCGGACGAGGCACTATGGTCAACAAGGAGCTTGACATCAGCAGGCATGGAAACACGGTCATTAACATCGTCTGTCCCCAGCACTCCTCTTACGTGCTCAAAGCGCTGCCAATTCTCATCGATATGTTCAAGGAGCATTATCCGAATGTTGAATTCCGTCAATTCGCAACAGCGGCAAGCTACGAGGAGTTCTTGCAGGATCTGGCCAACTTCGGCGTGAACGCCGACATCGTAATTATGAGCAACCATGACATGCAGCGCTTGCCGCTCGACAAGTTCTTGACGCTGGAGGATATCGTTCCCGAGCAGACTATCGTGACAGATAAGCTCCTGCAGGTATTTAGTCATTCGTCCGTGCCTTACGCCATTCCGCTTACGTATTCTCCTGTGTTCCTTGCCTGCAATCCGCTCTTGTTTGCTTCGAACTCACTGGAGCTGCCGCAGTCCAACTGGAGCTGGGAGCAATTCGTCGAAGCGGCCAAGGCGATGACAAGGGACTCGAACGGCGACGGTTTAAACGATATTTACGGCTTCGGTCTCTCCTCCTCCATCTATCGCTGGCCGGTGCTCGCCCGCAAGCATAGCTACCAGATGCGGCAGGAGCCGTCCGGCATGCTCAATACCGAAGGACTGCAAGAATTGCTGGATATCCTCCAATCGCTCATTTACCGGGAAGGGGTCAGTCCAATATTGGCGGTGAACGATTGGGAGCTTCTCGCGCAATTGTTCGATGAAGGTCGTCTCGGGATGTTTCTGACTACGACGCTGACCACCAGCATGACCAATGCATCGTTCCCCGTTACCGTCATCCCTTTGCCTACCGGTCCCCAAGCATATCAAGGAAACCTGGCGATCTCAAACGGCATGATGATTCCGAAGACAAGCTCGAATGCGAAGCTCGCGAAGCAGTTCGCCCAGTTTACGCTGCGAATCGACTATCAGCGGCGTATGGCAAGTGAAGCCAAGTTCCTGTCGATTTACTCCCAGGTAAACGAAGAAGTGTGGACGGAACGCGAACGGAACGTGCTGGGAATGACGGAGACGAGCTCGGAGCCGTTCTACTTCATGAACGAGATGCTGCCCAACCCGCTTCTCGAACAAATTCTTGAACAGGAGATGAACAAGTTCTGGGCCGGGATCGAATCTTCCGGGGAGTTTATCGATCGCATGACCTCCATTCTGCACAACGCTCTCGCTCAGGACGTTGCCATGTCTGAGATCTCACCGTAAGTCCATGTCAGTTGATTGCGCTTGCAAAGAAACCGCTCATTTATGAAGCGGTTTCTTTTTTATTTGTGTAAAAAATTATGACGCTCCATATTGACGAACCGGAAAGTAATCGTGATATAATGGAATCGGTTCTAAACCTATACCATTTTAAGAAATGAAAATTGTTTAGTTTGTCAGTTTTCCTCACGCGTAATGCATCTGTTTTTTTCACAAGGGAGTGTCACCATATGGAATTGGCAAGAATAGCGATTATCAAAGAGCGTCCCCTCCAGCAACGGCGAGCGCTCTATGGCGTGAACTCCTTCGAATGCTATGTCGAAGAAACCCTTCATCATGTTCGTATTCCATTCCGGGTGTTTATGTCCTTGGAAGCAGCGCTCAAATGGCAGCCAGACATCTTGATTCCTTCGCTGTATGAGGAGAGCCCCCTTAACAGACAGCTCTTGCAAACCTACGTCGAGAATGGAGGCACGGTTGTCTCATACGCCGGACTTCGCGGAATGGCGGACAAGCTAGGATACTACGAGGATCGAACGATGGGAACAGGCTACGCGATTGTTCCGGATTCGCCCTCGCCGATTCGATTCCTCTCGGCGACAAGTTGGATCCCTAACGGCAGCCGCCCCTCGAACGCTGTTCCGTACGGAAGCTTGCGAAGCGGGAGTCCAGCGGGGAGAGAAGACGGTCCGGCCCTGCTCTCTATCCCTTGGGGCAGCGGAACGTTCGAACGCTGGTCGGTCGATATCATGGGTTCGATAGTCGCCATGCAACAAGGAATTGGCCCCGTGCATGACGACGGACCCTCGGCGCCAGACGGTTCTATTCCGGTGCAGGACGACATCCTGAAAGCGGACGACCGCTGCGGAATGGATTGGGAATATGATCGTCTGACGACCGACACCGGCATGAACTATTACGCTTATCCGTACTCGGATTGGTGGCAGACGGCCGTGATTCGACAATTGATCTCCCTTGCCTTGAAGAAGGGCAAAACCGTTCCCTTCCTTGATTATTGGCCGGAGGGTGTTCCCTCTGTGGCCGTTATCTCCCACGACAGCGATCTCAATGAGGACGAGCATGCATTAACGACACTTCAATTGCTTCGCGAAGTCAACATTCGTTCGACCTGGTGCATGATCGAACCCGGTTACACGATTGACATATACGAGGAAGTCAAAGCGGCAGGCCATGACCTATGTCTTCATTATAATGCGTTGGACATGGACGGCGGCTCCTGGGGCAGGGAGGCATTCCGGGATCAAAGCGATTGGCTGAAGCAGTCTGCCGGCCTGGAACGGATCTCTTCCAATAAAAATCATTATACCCGCTTTGAAGGCTGGGGCGAACTATTCCGCTGGTGCGAAGAGAACGGGATTGAATCCGATCAGACGCGCGGTCCCAGCAAAAGAGGAAATATCGGCCTTCTATTCGGAACGTGCCATCCTTATTATCCGATAAGCGACTTTACGGAAGGCAATCGCTTCTACGACGTGCTGGAGATCGGGTTCCTTAGCCAGGATCTCAATCATCCCGAGCTCTACGATGACAGCACCGTCGAACCTTTCCTGGAAGCAATCGGACAAGCTCGGGGCGTAGCCCACTTCCTTTTCCATCAGGCCCATATTCATCGGTTCGAATCCGTCAGAGACGCGATTCGTAAGGTAGTCGCGGAAGCCAGGCAACGAAATTTCGCAATATGGACGGTCGACGAAGTGAATAAATGGGAGCGGGCACGCCGGAAAATAAACATTATTGGAATCGACGATATCGGTCATCCCGTTCTTGATGCCGCAACGCTTCCTCAAGACGCTGTCGTTTATGTTCCCGTATCGGAATCCCCGGCCTTATTGGACGATGAACTTGAGACCAGATTCGGATTCGCGTGCAAAAAACATACCATCAGCAGGAGGCTCGATCCATGATGGCTAAAGAAACAAGTTCAAAGTCGGTTCAAGCTCGCACTCCCTTCCTTAAGCAGCTATATCATCGAATTTGGAAAGACCGCTTCATTTATCTGTTGTTGTTGCCGGGGCTGATCTACTTTCTGACGTTCAAGATTGTTCCGATACTCGGGAATATCATTGCGTTTCAGAACTACAATCCGTTCAAAGGGATCCTTGCGAGCGAATTCATCGGATTTGACAACTTCGCAAGGATCTTTGAAGACACACAAGTTCTCCGCGTTATTCGCAATACGCTATTTATTTCCTTGATGCAAATTCTCTTTGTTTTTCCCGCTCCGATTATTTTGGCCATCATGTTGAATGAAGTCGCGAACGACAAAGTCAAGCGGTTCATTCAATCCGTCGTGTATCTGCCTCACTTCTTTTCCTGGGTCGTCATTATCAGTATCGCGACGATCTTCCTCAAGCCGGAAGGAATTATCAATCAGGTGCTCATGGGCATGGGCTACGACTGGGTACCGTTTATGACCAAGGAAAGCCTGTTTGTGCCAACGGTTATTGCGGAGCTGATCTGGAAGGAAACGGGATGGTCCACAATTATTTTCCTCGCCGCGCTTGCATCCTTGAACCACGAGTTGTTGGAGGCGTCCATTGTCGACGGGGCCAACCGATGGAAACGAATCTTCTACATTATCCTGCCCTCAATCGGCTCCACCATTGTCATTCTGTTGATTCTTCGTATCGGCACCGTGCTGGATACAGGCTTCGAACAAATCTTCCTTATGCTTAACCCGTTTAACCGAGACATCGGGGAAGTTCTCGATACCTTCGTTTATGAGAAAGGACTTAAGCAAAGCGACTTCAGCTTCAGCGCGGCGGTCGGCCTGTTCAAAGGCGTTGTGGGACTTATTCTCGTGTATACGACCAATCGTATTGTTAAACGGTTCGGACATGACGGATTGTTCTAAGCATTCGACATCTACGGAAGAAAGGAGAGCCCGCTATGCATTTCAAAACCAGAATGGACAGATGGTTTGACGGAATCAACTATTTGTTATTGACCGTAATAAGCTTGTGCATGATCTTCCCCTTGCTTTATATCTTCTCCGTATCCTTCTCCACTACCTCCGACTTCGTTCAGAAGACAATCGTTCTCTGGCCTTCCAAGTGGGATCTGGGAGCCTACGAGTATATATTCGGTACAGAAACCTTCAGCCGGGCTTTGATTGTCAGTGCCTGTCTCACTGTCGTTATTACGGTCTTCAATCTTCTCATGACCAGTACGATGGCCTTCGCCACCATCCATCCCTTTGCCGGTCACAAGCTGGTCATCAGAATGATCGTATTTACGCTGCTGTTCTCTCCCGGGCTGATCCCCAGCTATCTTATGGTCAAAAATTTGCATCTCATCGACAGCTATGCGGCTCTTATTTTGCCCGGCGCGATCAGCACGTTCAACCTCATTGTCATCCGCCAATTTTTCCAGGGACTCCCTAAGGAAGTGTTCGAAGCCGCCCGCATTGACGGAGCCAACGAGCTCCAGATTTTCACCAAAATAGCAGTTGCTTTGTCGAAACCGGCCTTGGCTGCCTTCGCGTTATTTTACGCGGTCGATGCCTGGAATGCCTACTTCAACGTTATTCTCTACATTAACGATACGACGAAATGGACGATTCAAGTGGTTCTCCGTCAGATGGTCATCGTTTCTCCGCCCGACAACAACTTGTTGTCCAGTCTGCTGCGGGACCCGCCTCCGCCGCAAACTGTTCAAATGGCAGCCGTTCTTGTCGCCACGCTGCCCATACTCATTATTTACCCGTTCCTGCAAAAGCACTTTGCCAAAGGGGTGATGCTTGGATCGGTAAAAGGATAATCGCTTGTTAATCCCGTCAGAGGTATGTCGCATGGAGCTCTTAAAACCATCTATTATTGGAAAAGGGGATGTACTATGGCCACGTTCAAAATGAGAAATGCTGCAATACCTGCACTTTCGCTCTCTCTAATGTTCTCTTTGGCGGCTTGTTCTTCGAATGACAGCAACTCGAACGGCAACTCCGCTTCCCCATCAGGCTCTTCTGCTTCTGCATCCGCCAGCTCCGATGCGAGCAAGAAATATTCGATCTCGATGCTCGACTTCACGTATGGCAAAATCCCTCCTACGGACGGGGCGGCCATCAGCCAAATCAACGAGAAATTCAATATCGATTACAAGCCGACCATTGTTCCTTACGACGGCTATCAGGAAAAGATGTCAACAACGATCGCCGGCGGAGACATGCCGGATGTGCTGGGCATCGAGGAGTATCTGGCCGGTGGCGCTCTGCATACCTGGGCTGATATGGGGGCGTTCCTTCCACTGAACGACTATATCGACAAATACCCGACACTGGCCGAGGTGCCCGACGAGATCTGGGCAGCGGTTACGAATAAAGACGGTCAAATCTGGGGCATTCCGCGTTATTATCCCAACAATCCAACCCAGAACTGGGTCATCCGCCAGGACTGGCTGGACAACCTCGGGTTGCAGATGCCGACGACCTATGAAGAACTGGCTCAGGTCGCCCTCGCCTTCACGAACGACGATCCGGACCAGAACGGCAAGAACGATACGTATGGCCTTGTCATGGGACCGGGCGGCGCTCCGTCCTACGCCATGGGAGCCTATTGGGATCGCGATGCCTGGTATCACAAAGACGCGGACGGCAATCTGATTCCGGGCTATATCAGCGACGCAAGAAAGGAACAGGTTGCTCTCTATGCCGACTTGTACAAGCAGGGAGCGATTACCAAGGGCTTCGGCGCCAATGCCAGCTTCGAGGTCGGACAGTCGGACTTCTACAACAATAAGGCCGGGATTTACATGGGCGGCATTCGCGGCATGGATGAGAATCTGGCCAATTCCTTGCTCTCGGTTGCTCCCGACGCCAAGCTCAGCTCCATTCCGCCGTTCGTTGCGCCGGACGGCTCCCAGGGCTTGACTGCTCAACGAGGGTATTACCGAATCACTGTTCTGAACGCCAAGCTCGCCGGGGACGAAGGCAAGATCGATCGCATCCTGTCCCTGATCGACTATGGCCGCACCTTTGTTCCGGTTGATGAACGCACGCCGGATAATGAAACGTTCGACTTCCGCTCGGGCCAGGAAGGGACGGGATACACCTTCGACAACGGAGCAGCGACATTCGCGCAGCCTGATCAAGGATTGACTCCGTTCAGCTATCTCCCGGATTCCAATATGTGGGCGCCATCCGTTCTGGACAACAAATACTCCGAGACGACCAACAATCCGCTGCTCAAGCCTTACGTTGCGCAACTGGAACAGGAATATGTCGACTTCCCCGAATATGTCGACCCGAGCTATATCGGATATTCCCCTACCAATAATAGCAGCAAGGGAACGGAAGCCATCAATAAAGTAGCGGATGCGCAAGTCAAGATGATCATGGGCGAGTTGCCCTTGACCTCATGGGATGATGTCGTATCCGACTACATGAAGAGCGGAGGCTCCGACATTATTAAAGAAATGAATGAGAGCTTGCAGGGCAGAACATTGACAGGCTTCAAAAAAATGGGACAATAACGCTCCTATTCTGGCCCAAGTGCTGCTTGGGCTTTTTTTATCCCGTCCTTCTGCAAGCACTGAGGAGGACGGCAACGCCAAACCAGCATTACGCAAAGGGGAGAAAATCAACGAATGCCGCATATGCCGTTCTCCCGCTTAGGTCAGCCCTGCCGCAACTTCAATATATTGGCGAGCGCCATCGTAACCGATCCTCTGGATGATCGGGAGAAGCTGGTTCTCTCAAACTATGCAATGGGGGCGACGGGAAGCCTCATTCTGATCGATCCGCTGACAGGCGAAGGCTCGTCCTTGGAGTTGCCTGCCGGGGCGGGGGCCTGGGGGCTTGTAAACTTGAACAACGAGAAACTGGTCGTCGGTACCTGCGTCGGTCAGGCCTACCTTCATGTTCTGGATCTGCGAACGAGGCTCTGGGCTCCCCCGCTCGTTGCCGAAGGAGAAACTTACTTTTGGCAATTAACGCTTGGATCGGATGGCAACGTCTATGGCGGCACTTATCCCGGTTGCTCTCTGATCCGCTACAATCCGGATAACCATTCGCTAACCTGTCTGGGCAAAATATCGAACGATTCGGCCAATCTTTACAGCAGACCCGTGTGGGGGGAGGCGGCCGGCTACATCCTCTGCAATTACGGATATAATTCGATCGGTATGATTGCCTATGACCTGGAAGCCGGGGCATTCCTTCCATTCGGCGAAGCGGACGAGCAAATCCGTTGGGTAACGGCTCGATTCGTCTGCACGGAGAAGAACGGGACACTCTGTTACTATGACGCGGCGACGTTGCTTCCGTTCGATGACACTCCCGGGAAGGAACTGCTTCCCCGCACTTCGGTCCTTTTGACCAACGGCCAACGAATTCCCGTGCTTCGGTTACAAGGGAACAAGCTGGCGGGCGTAAGGGGACAAGACTACTTCGTCCTTCCGGAACCGATCGGAGACGTCGATTCGGAAGAGCCGATCGAAGTCGATCTTCTTCGAATTCCGGTCTCTGCTCCTCCAACGGCGATTTTCTCGCTGCAAACAGACCGTAAGGGGCTGCTATGGGGATCCAGCGGGTTCGGACAAACGATATTCCGTTACGACCCTGCATCCGGTGACAGTTGGAATTCTTCCTCGGTATGCAATGCGGGGGGCGAAGTCTACGGCATGCAGTTCTCCGGCGACCGACTGTTCCTGACCTCATACGTAGGGGGAGATCATCTCGTCTACGACCCCGAAGTCCCTTGGGATCAAATTAACAATATCAATCCTCGCACTCTGCAGTCCGTTGCCCCCGAGCTCATTCGACCGGAAGGTCGTTCGGTGATCGGTCCCGACGGCGGCATCTGGACGGGATGGTCAGCCGAATATGGCCATTATGGAGGGGGCTTGTCGCGAATCTCCCCAGATACATTGGTTATCGAGAGCTGGATCGACCCCGTGCCCGGTCAACAGGTTGCGGGCATGGCTGCCGATGGGAAGTACGTATACTTCACGACGAATGGCGGGGCCAGCGGACTTGCGCATCGCGAAATAGCCTGCAGCTTCAACGTATGGAAGCCGGGAAGAGGAATCGTCCATCAGAGGACGTTCGAGATGGGACGGGAAGCAGGAAACGGCATTCTTGCGCTCGGAGATCGTGTGCTGGTCAGCGTCGGCAATGACATTATGATCTTCGATCCCATCCGCCTCTCATTCGTGCATGAGGTGCCGATCGGGCATTCATGCCATTGGCTGGTCGAGACGGGAGAACGAACAGCCGGCGCTTTCGGTAACAATCAATACTGGGAGATTGACGTTTCTTCCGGAACGGGCCATTTTATAACCGAGGTTCCCGGAGAAGTGAGAGCCTCCGTCATGCAAGACGGGAAGCTGTATTTCGCGGTCGATACTCATTTGTACGTATTTAATCGAACTTTCTCGGAGGGATTGCAATGACAGAGAAGTTAGCCATTCACGGCGGCCCCAAGACCAAGGAAACTCCATTCGGAACAGGCAAACGCTTCGGAGAGGAGGAACTCCAACAGTTGCGGGAGGCGCTGGAACAAGACACCCTTTTCTACCATTACGGAGAGAAGGTTAAGCGCTTCCTGAAGAAGTTTAACGGGATGTACGGTGTCCGCCACAGTGTCGCGGTCAGTTCAGGGACGGCTGCGATCCATGTCGCGCTCGGAGCGGCCGGCATTACCGCAGGAGACGAAGTCATTACCAGCCCGATTACCGATCAAGGGACAGTTATCGGCATTCTCTATCAGAACGCCATTCCCGTGTTCGCCGATGTTCTTCCCGATACGTACAATCTTGATCCCGTCTCTGTCGAGGCAAGAATCACGAAGAGGACCAAGGCCATTGTAGTCGTTCATCTGGCGGGCAATCCGTGCGATATGGACGCCATTATGGGGATCGCGCACAAGCATAGCCTGAAGGTCATCGAGGATTGCGCTCAAAGTTATCTCAGCGAATACAAAGGCAAGCTGGTCGGGACGATCGGCGATTACGGCTGCTTCAGCACGAATGACTTCAAGCATATCTCGACGGGAGACGGCGGCATGGTCACGATCAATTCGGCAGACGAGGAAGACTACGTAATCGCGCACGCCTTCGCCGACAAAAACTATCAGCGGATCGGCACGAAGGTCGCGCGCGACATTCATCATCTGGCCCCCAACTACCGCATGACCGAGCTTCAAGGAGCGGTCGGCATCGCTCAGCTGGACAAGCTGGCTGGCATCTGCAATAAGCGCAAGGAATACGGCGCCATGCTGACCGAAGGCCTTGCCGGCTTCCGTTGCCTCTTCCCTCCTGCCGTGACGGAAGGGGCAACAAGCACTTATTGGTTCTACTTGTTCCGGTTGAACACGCATCTATTAAACGCTAACGTGGATGAATTCGTCTCCGCGCTCAATGCGGAAGGCATCCCCTGCATTCGCGGATACATTCCGCAGCCGGTTTACTTGCAGCCCATGTTCCAGAAGAAGGAAGCCTATCCGGGTACGAACTATCCGTTCAGCCTGTCTGATGTCTCTTACGAGCAAGGCATATGCCCGAACGCGGAAGAGATTCTGCAGACCTCGGTACGAATCGGAATTAGCGAATTCTATACGGAAGGCGATATCCGCGATATGATCGACGCAATCCGCAAGGTAGCCGCCTTCTATCAGAAGGAAGAGGGGAACTAAGCATGGGCAGCCCGTTAAAGCTGGGCGTCATCGGCCTGGACACCTCTCACGTCGTCGCGTTCGCCGAGTTGCTCAACGATCCGAACCATCCCTATCATATACCGGGAGGGAGCATTCAGGCCGCGTATCCAGGAACCGCTTCGCCCGACTTCGAGCTTAGCTGCGCCCGACTGCAGCCCTTTACGGAAGAATTGACAAACAAGTTCGACGTCAATCTGTTGGACTCCGAGGAAGCCGTTGCGGAATGCTGCGATGCCATTCTGCTCGAATCGGTCGACGGACGAGTTCATCCGGAGCAATTCCGCAAGATCGTCCCTTACGGCAAGCCCGTCTTTATCGACAAGCCTTTCGCGCTTACCGCGCAGGATGCCCGGGAGATGATAGCGCTCGCGGAGCGCTATCAAGTTCCTCTTATGAGCTGCTCGTCGCTGCGCTACTCGGAAGCGCTCTCCGAGCAGCTTCGCCGAATGGGCGACGAACCGATCGCCGGCGCGGACTGCTACGGGCCTATGGCTATTCAACCCACGCAGCCGGGACTGTTCTGGTACGGAATCCACATGGTCGAGATGCTATATCGTGTGTTAGGTACGGGCTGCATTCGCGTGCTGGCGGAGACGAATAACGACTACGATCTCATTGTAGGCACCTGGGCGGACGGACGGATCGGCACCATTCGCGGCAATCGTAAAGGGAACTCGTCGTTCGGAGCTCTTATTCATGGCGAGTCTGCTACTTATTATGCGAACGCCGCTTCCCACCCGAAGCCGTATTACGCCTCGATGCTGGAGAAGGTCATTCACCTTCTCCATACCGGAGAAGCCGATATCGACATCCGCGAGACGCTGGAGATCGTTCGTTTCATGGAGTGCGCGAATGAGAGCCGCAAGACGGGCCGCAGCGTAGAGCTGCGACCTGAACTTTAGCTCGTTAAATAATCATAAGACGATTCCGCAATCGGAGGTCATTCATTATGTCTAATACGAAGAGCCGATTAGCCTTGCTCGGAGGCTCGAAGGCGGTAACAGCGGCGCCTGGAGACCTGTTCACCTGGCCGATCGTCACCAAGGAAGACGAGGATGCGGCCCTGGAGGTTCTTCGCCGGGGAGCCATGTCCGGCACGGAAGTGACCAAGCAATTCGAAGCAGACTTCAGGCAATGGCTGGAGGTCGACTACGCGCTTGGGTTCAACAACGGGACGGCTTCGCTTCAAGCGGCCATGTACGGCTGCGGCATTGGCGTTGGCGACGAGATCATCTGCCCCAGTATCACGTACTGGGCAACGGGAGGCCCGGCTTATTCGCTGGGAGCGACGGTCGTGTTCGCGGACATTGATCCGGATAGCCTCTGTCTGGATCCGCTCGATCTCGAACACCGGATCGGAGAGAAGACCAAAGCTATTGTCGTTGTTCATTACTTCGGGCATCCCGCCGACATGGACACAATAATGGCCATCGCCAAGAAGCACAAGATCAAGGTTATCGAAGATGTCTCCCATGCCCAAGGCGGCCTGTACAAGGGACGGAAGCTGGGCACCATCGGTCATGTCGGTGCGATGTCGCTGATGGCCGGCAAGTCGTTGGCCGTCGGCGAAGCCGGCATGCTGGTTACAAACGATCGAGAGATTTACGAACGCGCGCTTGCGTTCGGCCATTATGAACGCTTCAATGAAGAGGTTAAATCCGAAGCGCTTAAACCGTTCGCCGGACTGCCGCTTGGCGGCGTCAAGCATCGCATGCATCAGCTCAGCTCCGCGGTCGGACGCGTACAACTTCGGCATTATGAAGCCAGACAGGCGGAGATTCGACGCGCCATGAATTACTTCTGGGATCTGCTCGAAGACGTCCCTGGCCTTCGAGCACACCGTACCCCTCCCGGCTCCGACAGTTTGATGGGCGGCTGGTACGCCGCTCACGGTCATTATCGCCCCGAGGAGCTCGGCGGTCTCTCCGTGTCCCGATTCTGCGAAGCCGTCAGAGCCGAAGGAGTGGCCGATTGTGTTCCGGGCTGCAATCTGCCGCTCCATACCCATCCATTGTTCCAACAAGCGGATGTATACGGCCATGGCCGTCCGACTCGAATCGCCAACGCGAACCGGGACGTTCGGCTGTTGGATGACAGCCTTCCCGTGAGCAACGGAATCTCCTCGCGCGTATACGCGATTCCGTGGTTCAAGCATTACCGGCCCGAGTCAATAGAGCAATACGCGCTGGCCTTCCGCAAAGCAGCATTAAGCTACAAGGAGCTCCTGGCGGGAGATACCGGGAATCCAACCACGATGGGCGGCTGGAATATGTTTAAACGCAGGTAACGAAGAAGCTGTACGCCAAACGGCGGCGCGAGGAAATTCCTTGCGCCGCCGTTCTCGTGTTGTTTGGGAGTTGTTTGAGAGTTGTTCGGATCAATACCTTGCACAGTTAATTCTCATATCTCTTGCCGTAAATATTGTACAGAAGCACCGCCGCTTCTGCTCGGGTGGATCTGCCGAGCGGGTTCAGCTTGCCGTTCGCTCCGGATACAAGTCCCTCGTTGACCAGAGTGGAGAGTCCGGCAATCGCGTAGGTCGATACCTTGGACTTGTCCGCGAACTGGTCAAGTACGTTGTCTGCTTCGTCGACCATCTGTATGCCCGCGGCCTGCATCGCCCTGTAAGCAAGCACCATCATGTCCTGCCTGCTGATGCTGTCTTTCGGGTTAAAGCTGGAGTTGCCGGCTCCCGTCGCGATGCCGAGGCTCCTGGCGATCGCGATCTCCTCATAATAATAGTCCCCCGGCTTCACATCGATGAAGTTGTCGTTCGCCTGGGAATGCAAGCCCAACGCGCGAACCAGAAGCGCTACGAAATCCCCTCTGCGGATAGGCTCCGCAGGCGCGAACGAGTCCGCCGACACTCCGCTGATGATCCCCTTGGAAGCAAGTGCTTCTACAGCTCCCTTAGCCCAATTGATACCCACAATATCATTGAAGGTCTTGTATCCATCGGAGATCCAGTAGCTGCCCGCAGCCTCTGCTTCAAACACTACCGCTCCCGCTGCCGCATCGTAATGGGCGCTCGGCACGTAGAGCTTGTTGCCATTACTGTCGGAACGCCATACCGCGATGCTCTCCGGATGATTAAGCTGTTCAGCCGTCAGCGTATACGGCACCCAGACCTTGACCTTATCGCTGACGGAATTCCCTGCAGATAATGATACGGGACTGCCGCCTTGCATCAGAATGACCGTTACCCCATCCGGCGAACCATCCACCGAGGATTCCGGAGAACCGATGCTAAGCGTCAACCTGCCTTGACCGGCCTTGCCCAAGATGGAGCTTGGAATGGCAACCGTGCCTTTCGCAGTGCTCACGACAACCTCTACCGCATCCGCCGTGAATTCGACGGGATTCGGGAGCTCGACCGAATAAGCGGTCGCCCCTTGCAAGAATGGCAGCGTGATAAGAACCGACTTCTCGCCATTCTCGCCAGCCGAAGCCGACTTCAGCGCCTCTGCCATCTCTTGACTGCTCATGTTGGCGCTGGCAACGCCCGTATCGGCATTCAGCGACGGAGCAGCAATCGTCCCGGCCGACGGAACTGCCGATCCGCCATTGCCGTTGTTGTTATTGCCGTTATTGCCATTATTGCTACCGTTGTCGCTGCCGCCATTCGGATTCTCATACGCGCCCAGATCCGGCATGCCCACCCTGTTGCGTCCGAGAATATCCGAGATCGGCGCGAATTCGAGCACGCCTTGATCAATCGCTTCGCTGCCGTCGTTCAGGTCCAGAATGCCATCGAAGATTCGCTCGGCCTCCTCATAGTCATCCGCCGAACCGACGAGCGAGCCTTTGAAGCTTGCCTCTCCTGCGAACATCTTGCTATAACGGTTGTTCGTTGCCGCCGCATTCTCGGCTAACATAAATTCGGCAATCGGCTTGACGTCGAAGCGGAATTGCGCGCTCGCGGAGAACGTCTTATAGTCGTACATGTTATTTCGGAACGTATTGTTCACAACCATGTCGGTTGTCGATTGGTCGGGATTCGTTCGAACGACATTGTACTGGTATCCGACGATAACCGGCTTCACCTGGCCATCGACCGAATCGTACTCCTCCGTACGGTCGTTATAGAAGATATTGTTCTGGAACAGATTGTCGCGTACGTTCCAATCTAAATACAAATCGTTGGACCAGCTATTGTAGAACGTGTTGTTCGTAATCGTGAACCCCTGAATCCCGACTAGAATCAAGCCATACTTGGATTCGGAGAATACGCTGTTCTTGATAACGACATCTGTAGCTTGAATCTCGTAGTTATCTCCAGAATAGAACTGCATGCCTCCCCCAGGCGAATCCGACACCTTCATTCGGTCGAAGACGAGATCCGAACTGTGGCCAATATACGCGCCATGGTCTGCTTGGCTCTTGCGAGTCTGACCGATATCCCAGATTCGGATATCCTGGAATAATGAGTTCGTCGTATAGTTGACCAGCAAGCCCTGCACCCCGGACGTAATGTCCTGCGGCGTATCGATATCCCAGATATTCAGGTTTCTCAACGTCAGATGATCGCTGTTCATCGTCCAAATCCCTGCGCCGCGGAATCCGGTAATATCGAGTCCTTCGATCGTCAGGTAAGAGCTGTTCGCAATCTGTGTCATCACTTCGGCCGACGCTTCTTCGTCACGATCCTGATAGTTCGTCTTGCTTGTGAAGATCGGTCCCGGCAGCGATGCGTTCGCCATATCCAGCGGATCGTTCGGATCCGCGCTGGCCTTGATGACGATCGGAGCGTCGGCGACCCCGTGCTTGTCGACAATATCATAGCGTCCGGAATAAATTCCTTTATGGACGATAATCGTGTCTCCGGAATCCGCTGCGTCGATCGCTTGGGCGAACGTTCGGAACGGATGCTCCGCCGAACCGTCGCCGGTCAGCGAACCGACGTTGTCGCCTGCCAAGTGCAGGGTCTTCATGCTGTAGGGCGAATAGTACGCGCCGATGTCCTGCCCAAGCTCGCTATACGCCGTCCCCTCCAAATCGACATCGGGGGCCGTTTGGCCGCCAACCACCTTCGCTCCGTTTCTTGCCGCTGCGCTTCCCTTGGCCAGCTTATAATTTCCGTTAACCGCGTCTTGGAAATCCGGATCTCCAATTTGACCATGCTGTTCTACGCTGTTGGCCGCGAATTCCGCAAGCGTCAGATCGTTGCCGTTCAGCTTGACGATCTTCTCGTTCTCCCCAGCGTCGTATAAGTTGTAATCGGAAGCAAGCTGCCCGGCTTGTCCGATGAGAAGGTACGAACCTTGCCAGCTCCCGCTTCTGGAGTAAATATTATTCGCAAGCCGGAGTTCGGTTGCCGCATCAGCAGAGATACTGTACCCGGTGTTGTCATAGAACGTGTTGTTGAACAGAAACAGCCCGTCTGCATTCGTCCCCGACACGCCCTCTGCCGAGCGGGTGATTACACTCGTATTCATTGTCAGGGAGACGGAAGTGCCCGCTTCGATTGCTCTTACGCTCGCCCGATCGACAGCCGATTGCGTTATCGAAGCCGTCGAAGCGCCCGTGCCTTCGAGAATTATCCCCTTATCTACTTGCTGAATGCTTGCCTTGTTGATGAAGAGCTCCGAGCTGTTCACCGAATGAATCCCGCTCTTGGCACCAGTGATTGTAAGCTGATTCAACGACGTTCTCGGAGAAGCGCTTAACGTAACGGCATCAGCATCGCTTCCCGCATTAACGGTGAAGCCTTCAATCGTCACTCCGGTCGCATTGTTCAGCGCGATAACGCCATTCAGCACAACCTTGCCGTTCGCTTGGATAACATACTCGCCGGCATTCTGTCCCGAGCGGTTGATTAGTGTAATGTCTTCATTGTAGGTACCCGCATTGACGATGACCGTCTCGCCATTCCGCAATGCGTTCAGCGCAGCAGCAATCGTTGCGAACGGCGCATCTTGCGTACCTGAATTCGCATCGTCGCCCATCAAGCCATCGACATAATACGTCACTTGTATCGCAGCGACCGCATAAGCCCCGATATCGACAGGAGTGTTTCTCACATTCCCGTTGATGTCCTTAGAAGGCGTGTTCGAATCCATGATGCCGGAGCCCATGGCAGGACTTTGCTTGTAAATCCGGAAATCGTTCGCCTTGGCATTGATGAATTGGGCGGATGCCTTGACGGCATGGGCCTCTGATACAGCGTTCAAATCGGCTTGCCCGATCGTATCCGCATTGTACAGGTTGTAATCGAACTCGTTATCGGAATAGCTGTCAATCTTCGTGGAGAAAATGTTGTTCCTAAACGCGTTGTTCGCGGAATTGCCGCTCACCGCAACGTCCTTGGTGTTGCCGTACAGAGTATTGTTGTAAATCTTGTTGTCCTGCGAGCCGGACGACAGTTGAATAGCCGTCGTTCTCCCCGTAATGACGTTATTGGCGATGGAACTGTCGTCCGTATTGGAGATCCCGATGGCAACCGAGGCTGCAGGCGCGAAGATATTGTTGACAACCTCTGCGCCATTGGCTTGATTCAAGGTGACGGAGCCCTGGATATGATTGCTGTCCAGTCTGATATTCGAGCCGGCTAACGTCAAATCGCCGATCAAAGTCAAGCCTTGCAGAGTAACGGACTTGCCCGCCGTTCCATTGATTTGCACAGCCCCTCTAAGAATGACTTCACCGTTGTAAGACTCGATCTTGACATCGCCTTCGCCGGTCGAAGTCGCCATATTAATGGTCTCGTCGTCCTCGTAGCTTCCCGCCATAACTTGAATGCTCTTGGCTCCCGCATCTATCGCGGCGCCAATCGAAGGATATGGCCTCAGCGGTGAGCCGTCCGCCACTCCGTCATTAGCGCCTACAAACGCGAAGGTCTGATCGAAAGCAAAGGCCCCCGCTTCGTTCCGGGTACGCAAATTTCCGTTAATATCCGTTGCCGGTGCGGTAACGCCGGGAATGATTGTCGAATCAGCCGCACCGATTGCAGGATTCGTGCCGAAGATAATCCGGGCGTCGCTCGCCGTATCGACGAAGGTGACTTCACCGGATATGCCGTTCGTCTCCAATGGCCGCCCTTGATTGGCCCAGCTTGTGCCGCTTTGCAATTCCGACAGCGTTAGAGTCGGGCCTTCGCCGCCGTAATTGTAGGTGACGCGCTGAGTGCCATTAATCGAGTAAACGTTATTGTCGAACACAACGTTCTGTGAAGCGTCAATAATGGATTTGCCGCCTTCAAGCTGCGTGCGGATCGGCTTGGTGAAGATGTTGTTCTTGAACACCAGATTCGTCGAGATATTGATAGGATTTGCGGCGGCGTCGTATGTCCCCTGTACCGGATACACATCGAACCGGCCGCTCCCGCCTACCGCATCGTACGTATCGGCGAACGTATTGTTGTAGAACAGCAGGTTGGAGCTCTTCCCCCATAGATTAAGACTGCGGGAAGCACCGTAGATCACATTGTCGAATATTTTCCCATAGCTGCCTTCCTTGACTCTAACCTCTTGGAAATACAACCCCCAACTGTCGTTCGATAGAATGACATTGTTCGAGAATTCAAAGTCTCCATAACCGACATTCACCAGATCTCTCGTCGCGATGGCCGTTCCGCAATTAACGAAGCGATTGCCGGTAACGACGAGGCCTGCACTCTGCTGCCCACCTGCTGTATGATTGTCGATTCGAATCGCGGGCCCCCGGGAGCCGTTCTGAGAGGCATTCGGAGCGAACGTCAAGCCTTCGATCCGGATATTCTGGCTGTGACCGAGATAGATGATATAGTCCGAATGGTCCGACGTCAAGACGGCCTTCTCATTTGGATAGCTTCTGAATGTGATCGGCTTGTCCGCCGTACCGGAGTACGACTGGAGCACAATGACTCCGTTATAAGTACCCTCCCGGAAGTACACCGTATCTCCGGCCTTCAGCTTGGCGATCAGCCCGGACGATACGGTCCTCTTCGGACTGTCGATTGTCCCCAAGTTGGCGTCGCTGCCGTTCGGAGAAATATAGTACTCACTCATAATGAAAGCTTCCGTGCTGAAGCTCCATACGACGTCGGCCGGAAGATAATTGCCGTTCGTGCTCATCAAGTCCTTCTTCACCTGAACAGTGTACGTCGCATCATAATTCAATGCGCTCGCGGGCGTGAACGTGATCTTGATTCCTGCGCCTTCGGCCGTCGCGCTAATGCCGCCGGGCACCAATACCTGATTGCCGTCCACTGTCGTCGTTATGGTCAGATTATTCGCAATATTCCCATTATCGTTCGTTGCCGGCTCGGATAGCACAATGTCAATCTTGGATTGAACGCTGTTCCCGCTTCCCTGCGGAGACTGGGAGACAACATAGAAAGCCGAGGAGTCGCCCGCATACTCATAAGCGCCGATATCCGTTGTCCCGAAGCGGACGTTGCCGTCTCTATCGAACGCCGGTGCGTTTGCGTTCGTCCCTCTGTTAATGGCGGCGCTGCCCGACTGCAGGTGATAATCGGCCGCGCTTGCGAACAGCGGATTTCCGTATACGCTGTTAATCTCGTTCGCGGGCGTTCCTCCCGACAAACCATAGCTGGTGCTGTCATACAGGTTGTAGTCAACCATATTGTCGGCTGTCGCTTCGTAGAAGGCAACCGGAGCTTGGATGGCTAGAGCGCCTTCCGCTTGGAAAATATTATTCGCGATTGTATTGCCGGTATCGGTTCCCTTCAGAATGATATTGGAGCCGTCGCCGTAATGGGAGATAAAGACGTTGTTCATAATTAACGTATTCGTGAAGCTGCCGCCTTCGTTGAGGATATTCTTGTAGTTGTCGAAGATGTTGTTATAGATCTGATTGCCTGCCGAGTCCTTCAGCAGAATCCCCTTCTGATCGACCTGCTTGAAGGTGTTGCTATGAATCTTGGAGCCGCTTGTGCCGCCCGTAATTTCGATACCGTGAACCGCCGTCGTAAACGTCGAATTCGTAATGTCGCCGTTGATCAGTCCGTCCGCCAATAACGCGGAATTGCCGGAGCTCATTAGATACAAGCCGTCGACGGTGACATTCGCGATGTCGACCAGAGAGAGCGCAGGGCTGGAGCCTCCATTGATTTGAACCGTACCTTGGCCCATCTTGCGAATCGCAATCGGCTTCGTATCCGAGGTGCCTGTACCCGAGATCGAGAGATTGCCGGAATAGGTTCCCGGCCTGATAAGGAGGGTGGCCCCCGGCTCAAGCGCCGTATTCGCTTCCGTCAACAGACTGAATGCGGTAGACTCGCTCAGCCCGTCCCCTCCGGGAGCGGCACTGCCATCCAGATAATACACCTTGCCATACGTATAAGCGCCGATATCCGGTGTTCCGTAACGAACGCTTCCCTCCCGGTCATATTGCGGCATGCCCGTTGAGGTTCCCGCATCGATCGCCGGACTTCCATCCTTCAGATGATAATCGGAGGCCGAGACGAACAACTCCGTTGCCGAAGCCACCACATCCTCAGCGGAGGTTTTATAGCTCTCGCTTATGACGCTGTTATGGCTGATCGTATTGCCGGAGTCTTGCGTCAGGGTAGGATTCCCCAGGAAAATATTGTTCGTGATCGTGCTGTTCGCATAAGCTCCGCCGTAGAAGTGTTCTCCCGTACCCGCGAATACGTTATTGCTAATCACATTGTTCGTCGAGGTGCTTGATTCAAAGTGGAACGCCCACCATTCTGTGAAAATATTGTTCGTAACGGTCGTATTGTTGATTCCGTAGCCATAGAAGGCGTTGTCCGAACCTTCAATATAGTTGCCGTCGAGAACAAGATTCTCATTATTGGTATTCAGGTAGAATACCGCATAAGCCGGGCTCCCGGCATTTAAATAATTGTTCTGAAGACTTACATGCTTCGCGTTGCTGATCCCTACCGTGTAGCTATCGCCTGTAGTCGGCGTCCCTCCGAAGGTCAGGTTCAGATTGACGATATTCACGTATTCGCTGTTCGTCACGCTTAGCGTAAAGTTCTTCCAGAATGGCGCGTTCACATAAGCGCTTGCCGTGATGTTCGCCCCATCCTCCCCGCGAATCGTAATCGGAGCTTGCGCCGTACCGGACAAGCCATCGACAACGAGTGCTTCCGAGTACTCCCCGGCTTGAATAACCAGCGTGTCGCCGGGCTGCAACTGCGCGACGCCTCTGGATAACGATTGGAACGGCGAGCCCGCGCCTCCCGAATTCGCGTCGTCGCCATCGTTGGACACATAATAGGTTGCTCTCCCTCCTGTTCCATCCGCGAGCGCGACGCCTTGCGGCAGAAGGGAAAATACAATCATGGCCATTAACAGAACCGCAATGGCTTTGTCGAACGTTTGCTTCATCTTTAATCCTCCTAAATTTGTTTTTCCGTCAAAAATCCCTGCTCGCCCTTGGAGCCCCCTTTTATATAGTACAGGTTTGGAACCTATTCTAGTAATTTATACAAGATAAACACCAACCTTGTCAATTACGCTGTCTTAACATTCAGAAAATAATAGGCTGTAATTTGATCATCCTGCGGTCCATTTCTCATAACCGTTTAGCGACACCTTACAATGCGAGCTGACCTTTATTTCCTTTTCAATCGTTCTCTTCCTTCACATAACGATACGGTTCACGGATTATCACAAAAATTCGTATCTCACCGAAATTATTCAGAACGAAATCGTTCGAAGCTCTCCGGCCCCGAATCGGTAGGCGTCAATGCACGAGCGTTCGAAGTCCACCGTCATGATGTCGAAGGCCGTCTCGCTTATCGTCTCAGGCGTTCGTTCTGGAGATTCAGGGAAATCCTGATTCGTACAAGCATTAAGACTGGATATCATCGGGATCCCATTCCGATAAACCGTCTGATCGAAATGAACATGCCCGAATAGGCAACCGACGACGGTCCCGTTCCCTTGATGTTTGAAGTCCACCGACACCCGATAAGCGAATTCTCCGGCCCCGCCTTCCGAGGAGTATGAGCCGCCTTCTCGAAAAGCCTTGACCAATTCCCACAACGCTTCCCCATTCTTGACCGGGTAATCCGTTCCGTGCACTCCTTCCTGCACAATCGCCACATGAGAAACGATCAATATCCGCCACCCCGATTTACCGGTCAAGTTCAGCGCTTTATGGGCGAGCCAGTTCAATTGCCCGGAAGAGAAGGCGTACTCCCACTGCCCAAAGTACTTTATGTTGCCGTCCTTTGAGTCGGCATACGGAATGTCGGTCGTATCCAATACGATTACTCTTGTCTTCTTGGCTTCCACATCCACAAAATAATACAAGCTGTCAGGACGCGCATCATCCCAACTAGCCGCATGGAGAACCCCTTCTTGAATCAGAAGTCTGGTCTCGGAAGGATAAATGACATTCAGCCCGCGGAGCCCTTGCTGATTGTGTCCGTATATAGAATTGTCGTCATGGTTGCCCTTGACATTCAATAACGGAACTCCAGGAGTTTGAAGCGCCTGGTAAATCTCCCGTTGCGCGGACAATACGTAATCCTTGGGAGCATTGACAGCACTGTCCCCTCCATTCAGAACTAAATCCAAGGGCAGGCGCGAAGTCAATTCTCGTATAGCACGAGCGGCCCTCAATTGATTCCCCCCGCAGGAGTGGTGCAAATCCGTAACGAAGATCAAATTCAGTGTCGAACTTTGTTGCTTGCCCGACAAAGCTTGGATGGTCTCTTCCACCGCATTCTTGTATTGCTCATCGATAGGAACCATAACCTAACCCCTTCCTGATGGTCCGATTGAATTTATAAACACTAACGCCCCCAAATTCCAATCAGCAATATCCCTGCAAAAATGACGCCGGCCGAAACGAGACGTACGGCTTCCTTCCGCTCGTTCAGCAGATAGATGCCCGCGAACGCTCCGAACACGGTTCCGAACTCCCGAAGAGGCGCTATATAAGCCAGCGACGATAAATTCATGGCCAACAGAAACAACAAGTAGGACCCCGGGGATAGCACCGAGCCCAATGCCATTATGCCAAGGACGTCCTTGCCGCGAAAAAGCTTGCGAAGCTCACCCATACGGACAAACGGAATGAGCCCCAACGCAAATCCGATATTGGACACTTCAAGCAGCATTAACGGAGTATAGTATTGCAGGTTGAGCTTGTCGATCAATACGTACGACATCGTACACAAGCCCACTCCAGCCGTGTACAGAACGACCCGAAAGGGAACGGCTTGCCGATTCATCCGGGAAGCGATACCGCTTGTCATAAAAAAACCGGCCGCAATACACAGCAGACCGATCCATCCCCACGCCGTCAAGGTCTCATGTAAAAAAACGATTCCGATGAACGGAAGCAGAAACGCGCTGAGCCCCCGCATCATCGGATACACCTGGGACATGTCTCCTTGCTCCAGCGATTTGGACAGGAAACAACCATACCCCGCCTGAACCATCAGGGAAAGCGCCAGCAATAAGCCCCCTTGGCCGGAGATCCCATTGCGAATCAGTTCGCCAATCAAGACCGGCAGTAATAGCATAATGCTCGGAAGAAGAATCAACAGCAGGAAGGCTTGCTTATTGCCGCTGCGCTTGGTGAGCATGTTCCAGATCGCATGCGCGATCCCGGAGGCCAACACCAATAATATAGACAGAACATCACCTCCACCAAACACACATTTTCACTCATAAACACAATAATCCACACATTTCGTTCTGAATATTATCACCTGCTGACGCCGGCGTCAATAACGACTATTCCATCAAACGACTATTGCGTGCACAAAAAAACCGCTACGCATAAACGCAGCGGCTTCCCCCAACGGGAATCAGGAGCAGACGATCTCGGTGCCTCTTGCTTTGTACAATCGAACGATTTCCGGCGAGACCTTGGAATCCGTGACGATTTTGTCTATTTCACGAAGAGAGCAGACCGGATGAAGAGAGACGACCTCGAATTTGCTGCTGTCCGCAAGCGCGATGACCCTTTTGGAACGGTGCAGCATTTTAACCTTGAGTTGGATTTCTCCTATGCCATAATCGGTTAATCCTTCCTCCAAGGATATTCCGCTGGTACTCATGAAGAATGTATCCGCATGGAACTGTGCAACAAAGGCTTCCGCAAAATCCCCTACGATGCTTTGCTCCGAATTTCGTACGACTCCGCCTACGAAGATAATTGTAAACAACGGTTTATTCATCAACAGGTTCGCAATGACGAATGAGTTGGTCATGACGGTCAACCGCTCGAACTTCTCGCACAGCACCTTGGCGAACTCTGTGTTGGTCGTGCTGACATCGAGAATCAGGGACTGGCCTTCCGTAACGAAACGGGATGCCGTCAGCGCCAATTCTCTCTTCTCCTCCTTCAGCTTATGTTCGCGAATCGTGAACGGCAGTTCGATTCGATAATCGTTCTCCGGCAGAGTTGCCCCGCCATGCACCCTTCTTAGATAATTTTCTTTCTCCAAGTGATCCAGGTCTCTTCTTATCGTCTCAAAGGAAACGCCGAATGCCTTCATCAAATCGTTTGCTTTGATGAATTGCTGACGATGCAGCATTTGAATAATTTTGTTATGCCTCTCGCGAGCCAGCATGTCGAGCCTCCTCGTATATTCTCGTATCCATGATGTCAGTTTATCATATCCGCTTTGCCGGAAGGAAGTTTACGCCCGGGCCGATACCGCCAATATTGCTATGATACGATTCCCGCTCTGTCTGTTACGGCAAGCTCGAGGTCCCCCTCTGAGCCATCCTTTATGGATGGCTCTCGTAAAGATCTTAAACTCAGTTTCGAACGCCCCCCGTCAACCAGCCGCCAGGTTGAGCAATCTTCTTACCATAGCGGCCGCCTCGGCACGGGTAGTCGAAGCTCCGGGGTGAAGCTCCCCGCGAGGATTGCCCTGCAGAATGCCGAATTGGACCGAAGTCTGCACCCCTTCCTTCGCCCACGCGCTGACGCGCTCGAAGTCCGGGAATGTCCGGCCGGTCGACTCTTGCGTTCTCTCCGCCTGAAGCAGATCGAGCGCCCTGCTTGCCATCAACGCCAATTCCTCTCGGGTCACCGCTTATCCGCGCCGCCCGCTTGCCCGTCAACGTATGAGCGAGGATAATCGGATTGCCACCGGTATCGGGAGCGACGGCGATGCCCCGCCGTTGTCTGGGAAGGCCCCGTCAGCGAAGCCGCCGGAGCCGGAGCTTCCGCCGTCTCCTCCGGGTAGGCGATCACATTGGAGGAAGCCGAGCTCTCGTCTCCGTAACCCCACTTGACTCCGTCGGACACCAACGTCGTAACCTTGTAATCATAGCTATGACCGTCCTCCGCACCCCGATCCGTGCAGCCGATCGGCTGATCTGCCGCCTTCACCGCGTTGCCGATCGCGACGAACGGTCCCGCTTCCGAGTCGCTTCGCTTGACCCGATAGTACTTCGCCCCCGCAGCCTAATTCGCTGCTCTTGTCTTATTGCGATTGGCTCCAGCGATCGTATGCCGCTTGATAAATGTCCAGCAGCTCGCTGACCTTCATCTTGTTAATCGTGCTGACGTAGTCGTCCCATCCCGCGTTCACGTCCTTGGACAGAATGAACTTCGCCTCCATCTGGCTCACATACGTGTTCAGATCCGTCGTCAGCACGTTCAGCCGCTTCTGCTCCTCGTCCGTGAAGTACACGAGCGGATACGCCATGCGGGCGATGCTCAAGTACGGTTCGGACGATTGATGCAGCCATTGCGTCACCGGATTGTTGATCTTGTAATTGAATTCCTTGCTCTTGAACGTCGGAATCACGTTGCCCGGGTCCGGCGTATTGGAGGCCCGGGTCTCTTCGATGTTCTTGCCCTCCACAGCGATTCGATCCCACGTCGTATGGGCGTCGTCAAGCCACTTCCAGCCCTTGCCCTCGATGCCCGAGTTCGCCAGCGCCGCTCCCTCGACCGTGTAGAGATAATCGACCCATTCCATCGTGCGCTCCGGATACTTGTTGTGGCTCGTAATGGCGAATGTCCCCCGCTGAACTCCGTTGTTCAGCATATAGACGGGGTTCGGATTGTACTCGCTCGTCAGAGCGGGAAGCGTCGGATTAAGGAAGTTGTCCTCATCCGTCTTAATGTCCAACACGAGGAACGGCGCCGCCGCCAGGAACACCCCGAGCTGTCCGCTCTTGCCCTTGGCCGTGAATTGTTCGTTCGTATGGGAGAAAATCTCGTTGTCGAGCAGTTGCTCCTTGTACAGCTTGTTCATAAAGCTCAAATATTGCTTGTAGCCTTCGGATGTCGCCGCGTACAGGACCTTGCCGTCGTTGACCTGGACATCGGTCGTCAGCAGGCCGAAGGCCGGGAGAATCGATTGGCGCACCGCGCCGATATCGCTTCCGGACAGCGGGATCTCATCGTCCTTGCCGTTGCCGTTGGCGTCGCCTTCCTTGAACTTCTTCAGCATCTCATACAGCTCGTCGACGGTTGTCGGAGCTTGATCGACGCCGACCTTCTTCATCCAGGAGCCGTTGATCCAGGTCTTGTTGATCAAGTTGTGCGCAAGCTCCGTAACTTGAGGCAACGAGTAGATGTGGCCGTCGGTTGTCGTAATCGACTTCCGGATGTCCGGGTTGGCATCCAGCAGCTTCTTGATGTTCGGCGCGTGCTCCTCGATCAGATCCTCGAGCGGAATCAAGCTTCCTTGTTGCCCGTACGTGACCTCTTCCGACGCCGTCAATTGCGCCGCGAAGAAGACATCGGGCAGCTCCCCGCTCGCGAACGCGAGATTCTTCTTCTCCGCGAAGCTGGTGCTTGGCGGGTTGTCGAACTCGAAGTGAATGCCTGTCCGCGTCTCCATCTCCTTGAAGAAGTCCATCTGCTCCCACGGACCTTGTATCGGCTGCTTCGGTCCCATCAGCTTCAGCGTGATCGGCTCCTTGGAAGCTTCGGCCGAGGCGCTGCCGGACGGCTCGACCGCGGCACCGCTCGCCGATGCCGACGGCGAGCCGGGTTCGGCGGAGCCGGCCCCGTTGTTGGAGTTGCTGCTGCAGCCCGTTGCCGCAAGCGCGGCGACCAGAGTTGCCGCCAGAATACTGCTTATCTTTGTCATGGATGTCATAAGTTCGTTACCCTCCCTTTGGAATGAACCGCCATCGTCAACTCTCTAGCCTCTGTCTGCTTGCGCCTATTGTTCCTATTGCTATCGATTTTATAGCATCACCCCTCTCAATAGATAGCGCTTTCAACCTTTGACCGATCCAATGAGCATCCCTTTAACGAAGAAGCGCTGCAGGAACGGATACACGATAAGCAGAGGAAGCGCGGAGACGATCTT
This sequence comes from Cohnella fermenti, assembly GCF_004801405.1. GTDB lineage: Bacteria > Bacillota > Bacilli > Paenibacillales > Paenibacillaceae > Cohnella > Cohnella fermenti. Next base: position 113,448 of record NZ_SSOB01000001.1, on the reverse strand, counting down.
GACGGCATACTTCACAATGTCGGCAATACGCGCCTGCTCCGCCATTACCTCCATATCGCCGCTGCCGTTCATCAGCATGCTGACGCTCATCTCCTGGAGCACAAGAATCTCCCGAATGACGAGCTGCAGGGGGAACAAGTCCCGGTTCGACAGGTAGATCATCGCGTTGAAGTAGGCGTTCCAGTGGCCGACGCCCTGGAACAGCGCCATGACAGCCAGAATCGGAGCAGACAACGGAAGCACGATGCGGCCGAACAGCCGGAATACCGAGCAGCCGTCCATCTCGGCGGCCTCCTCGACCTCGCGCGGTATCGTACTCTGGAAGAAGGTTCGGATCACGATAATACTCCACACATTGGCCGCATTCGGAATGACGAGCGCCCAGAACGTGTCGAGGAGATGGAGATTTTTGACCAACAGATAGCTTGGAATAAGACCGCCGCTGAAGAACATCGTCACCAGCATGAACATCATCATGGCATTGCGGTAAGGCAAGTCCTTCCGCGACAGCGTGTATGCACACGGAACCATAACCGCCAAGTTGATCAGCACCCCGAGTATCGTGTACAGAATCGTGTTGCGATAGCCGGTAAGGATGTCGGGGTTCTGGAACACGCGATGATAGCCTTCAATGGTGACATGCATCGGATACAGCCACATGCTGCCCGAATTGACATCCTGCGGATCGCTGACGGATGCGCTCGTCACATAGACAAGCGGGTACAGCACAACAAGCAGCAGCAGACAGAGGAAAAACATGTTCGCGAGCTCGAAGATTCGATCTGGACGACTCGGCTTGATTCTTATTGCTTGCATTCGGCATTCCTCCTACCAAAGACTCGTATGACTGACCTTGCGGGCAATTCCGTTCACCGTAACGAGAATGGCCAGATTGACAACGGAGTTGAACAAGCCGACCGCAGAGGAGAAGCTATACTGCCCGCTCAGCAGCCCTGTCCGGTAGACATAGGTCTGAATAACGTCGGAGCCCTCCATATTCAACTCGTTCTGAAGCAGGAACACCTTCTCGAAGCCGACATTCATCAGATTGCCGGTGCTGAGAATAAAGAGAATGATGATGGTCGGAAGAATCGAAGGGATATTGATGTGACGAATGCGCTGCCACCTTGTGGCGCCGTCGACGGTAGCGGCCTCGTGCAGATCCGGACTTACTCCCGCCAGTGCGGCCAGATAGATAATGGCTCCCCACCCCAGGTTCTGCCATTCGCCGGACAGCACGAAGACAGGCTTGAACCAGCTCGGGTCGGTCAGGAACGGCAGCGTTCGACCGGTCAGCGCCTCGATCCCCCGATTCAGAATGCCCGTGGACGGGTTCAGGAAGGCGATCATCATCCCGCACAGCACGACAACCGAGATGAAGTGCGGGATATACGTGATGGTCTGCACGATTTTCTTGAACGGGCCGTTCTTCAGCTCGTTGATCGACAGCGCCACGATAATCGCGACGGGGAACAACGCCAGCTGGAACAGATTGATCAGCACCGTATTCTCGATCAACGTTCCGAAGTAGTAGGAATGGAAGAATCGGTCGAAGTGCTCGAACCCAATCCATTCGCTCCCCCATATCCCCCTCACGGGCACAAAATCCTTGAACGCGATCTGCACCCCGTACATGGGCACATAACAAAAGAGGACAAAATAAGCGACCGCCGGCAGCGCAAGCGCATACAATTGCCAGTACTTCGTTACCTTGCGCCGTCCAAGACTTGTTTCCGGCGATCTCAGCTTCGGCGCAGCCAGCTTCGCTTGTTGTTGCATCATCGTTCTGCTCCTTTCCATCGTTGTGTCTTCCGGTGCCCTAACGATAGGCGATCCTCGCGCCAACTGTAAATTGGTCATCGATGCACGCTAGGTATTCGATCCAGACGGCCTCGGAATAGGAACAACCGCCAGGAAAACTCGCCCTGACGGTCCTCTGCAGCACGGTTCGCGCTTCCGGCGCGATGCCGTTTGCGGGGTTCGGATGTGGGGGACGAGGTGCAGATGTGGTGTGGGGTGCGGGGTGCGGAGGTGCGGAGGTGCAGAGGTACAGAGGTGGAGCGCGGGGTGTGGGGTGTGAAGGTGCAGATGTGGAGCGCGGGGCACGGTTTTTGCGATTTTATGTGGTTTTTCACATTCATCGACTCGGATTTGGCGGCAATCGCGGCGTTTTATACGATTTTTAGCATACATACGGCAACTCAAGCCGGAATTCCCTCCATGTATGCTGTTTTTCACATATAATCGCCCAAATCGCCCGGTATCAAGCTTCATCAATATGAATTTTCACATAAATTCCGGTCAGTCCCTCTGAGGTTCAACAAAAAACAGCCCTGGCGGGCTGTCGCGGAATACATTATCCGATACTCGAACGGCCATACAGCTTGCGATACTCGCCGGGGGTCAGCCCCTCCGACTTCTTAAACTTGCGTACGAACGTCGACACGTCTGCATAACCGACACTGGCAATAATGTCCTTGATCGGCAGTCCCGTCTCGGTCAGTTGGCGCTTGATCTCCTTCATCCTTAGCTTTGATACGTAGTCGGTGAAGGCGGAGCCTGTCGTGTCCTTAAACAGCCGGCTCATCGAGGAGGGAGACAACCCGAACCGGTCGGCCGCGCTCTCAAGCGTCAAGCTGTACGACGAATACTGCTTATGAATATACTCGGTCACTTGCGCGCGCAGATGGTCGAATTCGGCTTCCTTCCGGCTCGTTACCGCAGCACAGACACGCCTGACGAGCGCTGCGGCCTCCGCCTCGAGCGCAGCCAACGAGGTGAACTCGACGAGCGATTTGATCTCGGCGTCGAACGGCTTCAAGTTCAACTCGCGGACCGTCTTGAACAGCGTATTGACGATGTCGATACACATGCACTTAAGCAGCAAGAGGGATTGCTGCTGACCGGAGATGCTCGCAATCATAATGCGCAGAGATTCCAAGGCGACCGCTTCATCGCCCTTCTTCAAGCTGTGTACCAGCTTCAACTGCTCCTCGGCCGGGAACCACGCCGATTGTCCCTGTTGCTCCAGCATCTCATCGAAGAACACCGCTCCGGTTCGGTCCAGCTTAACGGCATACTCCAGAGCTGCGGAAGCCTCGATGAACGAGCGATTGGCCTGCAGCAGCTCCGTGGCCGGATTGCCGATGGCGAGCGCCCAGGACAGGCCAAGATTGTCCTGAATCAACCCTTGCACATGCAGGCCGCTTCGCCGCTGCACCGCCTTCGGATGATCGTCGCCGGCCCCATCGAAGACGAGAATGAACACGGCAATGGCGCGCTCTTGAATAAGCTCTACGCCAAGGCCGATTCCTCCGGGCAAATCGAACTTGTATAGCTGCTTGAGAATTTGCTCCCTGTCGAAGGCGCCCGATCTCTCCGCAGGATTGCCGGACGAAGAGTCCGCGGGAGCGACCAGCATGACGAAGCTCAATTGGAATGGGCGTCCTTCTTGCTCGGGAACGAGGCGAGCCAGAACTTCCTTATCGTTCTCGCCCAGCCCGCCGGTCAGCAGCCGAATCAGCGTCAAATCCCTTACCCACGGGCGCTGGGTCTCGAGCCTCTCTTCCAGATTGGCTTGCTTGTCGACCGTCGCTTCGAGAGAATGCCGGATCAGCTCCAGCTCGTTCCTCGTTCCTCCATCGGCCAGCCCGATCTTCTCCCGGGTAAATCTCGTCAGCTTCCGGATCGGACGGTACAGGTTCATCGACATGAACAGAGCGGCCAACAGCCCGGTCGTCAGAACGAGCAAGAGAACAAGCAAGATAAATGTCCGCTTCTCGAAAACCCGCCCAAAGAACTGATCCGTCGGCATGATCGCGGCGAACTTCCACCCCATCGATTCCGAGCGTACCATGGCGATGGAGAACTTCTCCCCGTTCCACTTGAACTGGCGAAGCCCCTCCTGTTCGGTTTGTCGAACAAGCTCAAGCATCTTCTCTTCCGGAAGCTCGGACCCCCGAGCACTCTCCGCAATGACCGTTCCCGTATCCTGAACGATAATCGCCCTTCCCTGGAAGTCGCTGAGCGTATTCTCGACCAGATCGGTCATCTTGGACTCGCGAATCCAGAACAGCACGGTGCCGTAAGGAGTCAGTTCCTTGATCGGGAACATATACGTCAACATTCTCGTCGGCTCGTAATTGAACATGACGCTCTGAACGGGATAGATGTACGGCCGCTCAATCGTATTGATCTGGTTGGCGAATTCCGCTTTGTCCTCGTCATTCAGGGAATAATGACTGTTCAAGAACGTCTCGACGCTGCTGACGCCGATCCCCGAATAAATGTCGGAGTCCCCACGGTAATAAAGAAAGACGTCCTCCGTGACCCCATTGAGGGCCTGGTAACGGGATAGCTCCTCAATCGCCTCCAGGCTGGAATACCGATCGTTGCGCACCATATAAGGAGTCAGCGACGGATCGTAGGAGATTTTGGCCGCGATTCGACTGAGCTCTCTCATATTCCGTTCCGTAACGTCCCTCGCCTCTGCCAGCTTGCTCATGGTCGCAGACTCGATCTCCGAACGAAGATTCACAACCGCATTCTCGTACATTAGTTTGCCGAGCACCGCCACAGGCAGCAAGAATACGAGCACATTGGAGAGGAGATACGTGAGGAACAGGCGCGAGCGAAAATGGCGAATAAACATCAGCATCCTCCTCCATACGTGCTTGGGCAATCTCTGGGCGGTCCTCTCTTTATGATGAGTCTTTCTCGTTCGTCTGTAAATTGGTCATTCTTGCCGAATGGTGATTTGATGCAGAATGCCATAAACAGTGGACGCGAAGACTACGCCCGCCTCCGAGCAGACTGTCTCTTGGGCCGGTTCGGCGTTCGCCATTCTGCCAGCTCGATAAACCGATGCACGCAGTAGGGCAATTCGGCGTCGAACGCTTCCCGGTATAGAGGGATGACCTTCCAGCCGCCTATCATCAGGTCCTGCTCGGCATCGCGATATTCCTGGAACTGCTTGCGGGTGCAGCGACACTCCACGATCTCGTCGCCGACGAACAAGTAGCCCACCCGCTTCTCGAACTCCGAGGGGTAGACGAACAAGCAGTAGGGAGGCTGCTCCCCCTGGGGCGAGAGCGGATACTCCGCACGCAGGTCCGAGAAGTCGTAATTCGCGATCGGCCCCCACAGCTCCTGAAGGAATGTCCGCACGTCCTCGCCATACTTGCTGTCCTCCTCGCGAGTGAGACGGCTTGCAATCCACTTCTCCACATTCGGATGAATGAACCGTTCGGAGACCGGAGGCCGCTCCACAGGCGTCCCCCTCAGCTCCTCGAACTCGTACCTCAACGCCTCGTTGTCAAGGGTAACCAGATCGCCGCTCTGGTCGAAAATAATAGATGCCCTCGATATGCAGTTCTTGTACACGAATTGTCCTTCTTCGTTGTGCATGAACATAAGGTAAGGCAGGATGCGAGCCGCTTCGTCTGGACGGCTCTTCCTCAAATAATCGCGCAGCGGCGCGAACGCCCGCTCCTCCCACTCCTTCGTCGGCTCCCCCTTCGGGTAATCCACCTTCGCATACATCGGCGCTCTCTCCTCTTCGCATTATGGTCAGGGACAACAAAAAACACCTCCAAGAGAGCGCCGCGCGCTTCCATAGAGGTGTGCTTCACCTGAATATCGTATTGAGGCTAGAATAACATCTGTGGGAAAATTTTGCAATCATTTGTTTGATTTCCGTTGCATCCTCGTATCATTCACACCGCCATTGTATATTCTGATGATATACGCGAACGAGAAGGTGAGCTATAATTGGAGCATCATAGAACAAAGGGAGACATGATCGTTATGACAACGGTAACGCTCAGTCGATGGGGCAACAGCAGCGCGGTCCGTATTCCGAATCAGTTTATGAAGCGGTTGAATCTGGTTGACGGCATGGAGATGGAAGCGATATTGACCCCCGAGAATCACATTCTGCTCCGCCCGGTGATTAAACCTCCGGAATCGAATGAGGAGCTCCGTATGCATCTGAAGACACTTCTCTCCAAGATCACCCCGGCTTCCCCCCGCCATGAGGAGATCGACCTCGGTTGATCATTTTTATGCGAAAAACCGCATACAATCGCCCACTAACCGCCTCGAACGACCATTTTTATGCGAAAAACCACATACAATCGCCCACCAACCGCCTCGAACGACTATTTTAATGCGAAAAACCGCATACAATCCCCGACCAACCGCCTCGCACGACCATTTTAATGTGAAAAACCGCATACATTTCGCGAGAGCGCATCCTACCGCCGGGGCTCCGGGGGTACTAGCGGCATGCAGCGTTTATTTGATCTCCCCGACTCCCCGATACCCCATCTTGTTGTAGCCCTTGACCCGCTTCCGGAACATACTCATCAGCATAGGAACATGAGCATCGACGTAGTCGTAGATTCGAACCTCATGCTTGTTCGCATGGGAGCGATGCAGGCGGCCGGCATATTGCTGCAGAGTGCCCGTCCACGAGATCGGATGAACAAGCAGCAGCGTGTCGAGCCGGGCATCGTCGAAGCCCTCGCCGATCAGCTTGCCCGTGGCGATGAATACACGCTCTTCGTCGTCCGGTATGGCCGCAATCCGCTCCCGTATCGCCTCTCTCTGCTTCCTGCCCATTCCACCTCGAAGCACAATCACATTCTTGGCAAAATTCCGCAGCCGCTCCTCGAAGTATTCCGCATGCGCCGTTCTCTCGACCAGCAGCAGCGGCGAGCGCCCCTCTTCCAGGCAATGCAGCAGATCGTCGAAGATGAGCGTATTGCGAGCCTCGTCCGCGACAAGTTGGCCATAGATCTCCTGAATGCCCGGATTGGGGGAATCCTTGTCCAGCACAAAAGCCGTATAGCGAGGAATAACGGTCAACGAGAAGCCACGGGATTGACTAAGCATCTTCGCATCGACCCTCATCCGAATCGGCCCCAGTTGCATCGCAACAATCGGTTCTTGGCCGTCTTGCCGCTTGCGAGTCGCAGTCAGGCCGAAAACGAATTTGGCTCTGGCCTTCATAAGAACCTGTTCAAAGCTGAAGGCCGACACATGATGACATTCGTCCACAATAACTTGACCGTATTCGCTCACCGCCTCGTGAACGTGTCCCTTCCGGTTCATGCTCTGGATGACGGCTATGTCGATTTGCCCCGTACGTTTGTCCTTGCCGCCGCCCAGCAAGCCGATCGACCCCTTCCGAAGATCGAGGAAGCTCTGCAGCCGTTCCTTCCACTGATCCATTAACTCTCTGCGATGAACCAATATCAGGGTGTTGACCTGGCGCTTCGCAATGATGGAGGCGGCCACGACCGTCTTGCCGAACCCGGTTGCGGCGGCCAATATCCCCGTGTCATGGGCGAGAATGGCTCTGGCGGCCGTGCCTTGCAGGGTTGTCAGTTGCCCCGAGAACAACGCGTCGATCGTCGTTCCTTCAAACCGCCGATCCTCCAGGTTAACCGTTATGTTGTGTCGACCAGCGAGCTCAAGCAACGCAGGATAACAACCTCTCGGCAGCGCAAGCTGACTCGGCAAGTCCTCCGCGCATGAGATCACCCTTGGCTTGCCGTAGGTCGACATTCGCATCGCTTGAGCCTTATAGAAGTCCGGGTTCGAGAGCGAAGCCAAGCCCCGCAATCGATTAAGGGCCTGCGAGTCCAGCCCGCCCTTCTCAATATGGGGAACATGCGATCGAACGAATCAAGTCCCAACTGGTATCGGCGATTCATCGACAGCATCAACAGGATGGCCCCCAGCTTCCGTCCGGTCGAAGCCTCCACCGGCTTCTCGAAGAAGAGCCAGATATGCCCCCCATTCCCGGAACGGGAGCGTTCGAGAGCCGCGGGAATTCGCTGTTCTCCACATATCTGCATAACCGCCGCCGCATCCTCTTGCCACTGCTCTTTATCGAAGTCCATGGCCAGGAACCAGCAGTTCTCGTCCTTCAGCATCGGGTATACGCCGACCGTTCTGTTCTCGCGCGCATCCAGGTGCTTGTACAGCACTTCATTCGTCACGGGCAGAAAATGCTGGTGAGAGCACGCGGAGCATTTGACTTGCGGTTTCCGACATACGGAGGTCCATTCATTGGCACATGCGGGCGAATACCCGGCTCGGCCTTGCTTCCCTTCCCAGCGAATGGGATACACATCCTCCCGGCCGCGGAACAAGCTGCCGAACAGTGCAAGCTTCTCTTCGACCGAGGAGAAGCGGTGGACCGCTGCTTGACCGGCGTATGGCTGCGGGGGATGCGGAGGTTCAACAGGCCCGCCCTGAATGTCCGAAGATCGGGTCAGCTTGATAAGTTGAGCTTGCAGACGCATGTTCTCCTGCCTGAGCTTCTCGATCTCCATCAAGGCGCGCTCGTACTTCTTCTGCAAGTCGCTCATGGAGGATTCACATCCTTATGAAGGAAAAAACTCTAACCGAGTAGGCTAGAGTTTGGCGGATTTTAAATGAATTATACCATAATCTACGTTAGAGCGAGCAGATCGCGGTAAGGGCCGGGGAAGGAGTCGGGAATGGCGATGGCGCCGACCGTCTTGGCGTAGAAGTCGAGCGCCGCTTCGACCCAGCCGATAATGGCGTAGGCGTAGCCCTCATTGTGCATCGCGTGCAGCGTCTCCAGCAGCAGCGCTTTGCCGATGCCGAGGCCGCGGTATTCCTCGAGCACGCCCGTCGGTCCGAAGAAGTTGCGCACGACAACGTCGTACAGGGCGAAGCCGATGATCTGTTTGTCCTTGATGGCGACGAAGGCATTCGAGGGCAGCCGGGAGAACGCGCAATCGCTCTCGTTGCGCCAGTTCTCCGGGAAGTGCGCGCCGACGAAGTCGACCAGCTTGCTCTTGTCGGCGGTCATCGCCCGCTTGATGTGGATGTTCTTCTCGCGCAGTCCGGCAAGAAGTCCGCTGTTGTCCGGCAGGTCGTACAGCTTCACGAGCATATCAGGCATCGGGAATCCCTTCCTTCGCTTCGGAATAAGCCGGGCCCGGCGCCATCTCGAGCAGCTTCTCTTCGTAGACGGCGAACCGGTAGTAACGGGAATAGACGTACAGCTCGGTCATCGACGGAGGCAGCAGTTGCGAGACGATTGCCTGCATCCGCACGCGAGCCGCCGCAAGAGCCTCGTAGCCCGCTTGGTACTTGTCGCGCAGGCAAGTGATGACTTCCTCGCTGTCCGGATACAGCCGGCCCCGGAACAAGAACGTATGCAGCGGGAACTTCCGCTGCGCGGGGAGCTCGAATTGGACCATGGCGGCAATGAGCTCGGCGGTCGGCAGGTTGCTGCGCAGCGCCGGATGCAGCTCGGGAATGAGCGCGTAGTAGTCCGTGACGGCATAGCCCTCGATGCCCGCCCGGCTCTCCCCGGAAGGATCGAGTCCATGATACTGGGCCAAGAAGCGGAAGAGGTACGTGTCGATGTCGGCGCGGGAGTTCCAATTCAGCTCGGCGGCCAGGAAGGCCGGGTACCGCGACGTCTCGAACAGCCCGTACGGACTGCCGAGCGAGAACGGCGCTCCCCAATTCGTATTGACGATGCCCGGCAGTTGTTCGGTCTTCGCCAGCTCCGTCCAATCGACAATGTTGCGCACCCGGTTCGCAATAACCGGGTAATTCTGGTCGCCGTTGTCGTCCCAGCAGCGAACGGCCGACGCGCCGAGCACCGCGATGCCGCAGCGACGGAGCTTGCGGATCATCTCGCGCGCATCCCGCTTCATCCGATGGCCGCCATAAATCCAGACGACAACGGTTAATCTGCGGTCGAGCCGGTTAAGCTCTTCCTCGGTCGCATGCATAAGCATGTCGTGCCAGATCATCGGCTTCTTGCCGAGGCTGCTTACTTTGGCGGCCAAGCGGTTGACGAATTGAATGAACGAGGCTTCCCTGGTCATGCCCGACCGTCGGCAATCCTCGCATGTGCCAAGAGACCACACTTCATCGCAGCCCATGTGCAGATAGTCGCTGTGGGGATGCAGGTCGGCGACCTCTTCCAGAATGCCGGCCATCATCTCGAAGGAGCCGGGGCGATGCGGGCACAGCTCGGCGACGCTTGCCGGCGTCTCGCGAAGCCGGATGTAGGCGGGATACTTCAGAATGTATTCCAGGTGGCCGAACGACTGCTGCTTCGGGATAATCTGGATGAAGTTATTATGCGCAACTTCGAGGAAGCGTATATGCTGTTCGTCCGTGAAGGCGTATTCAGGATGCCGCAGGAAGGCGTGCTTGCGCAGAGGCAGCTTGTCTTCGTACTCGACAACGAGCGTATTGATCTTGTAGTCCGCCATCTCCGCGACATAAGCCAGGATATGCTCGTATGTCGGGTAGACGGTGCGCAGGTCCAGATAGTCGGCGCGAAGCGGCAGATCGGCCCAGTCGGCAATCGACAGTGCGGGGACGGAGCCGCCTCCGCCGCGCAGCAGCATCTGCAGCGTCTTCATGCCGTAGAACAGGCCGGATGCGGACAATGCATACAGCTCTAGGCGATCCGCATCGACTTCAAGCACGTAGCCGTCGCACCTCCCGGCAACCCGCTCCGCCGTCAGCGGACGAAGCTCCAGCCCGTCGAGGATAAGCGCGTAGACGCCATCGGCATCAGCTTCTGCTTCGCCATCGCCGTTGCCGTCCTCCGCTGTCCCCGGCAGTTCCAGCTTTACCCGGTCGAACAGGGAGGCCGCCTGCTTGGCCAGCCGCTCGTCGGGAGCGGGCAGCCGCAGCACAACCGGCCAGGCGGCGAGAGCTTCCGCCGCTCGGTCGCCGAGCGATTCGGCATACTGCGGCTCGGGGATGAGGGTCGTCTTCATAGCCAGCGTACCCGGCCCTTGAAGCGTTCGATGAACCGGTTGTTCCATTCGTCGCCTCCGGGAGCGTTGCCGCTGCGCCAGACCGGGACCTCTACGCCAAGCTCGCCGAGATAGGCGGCAACGGTCATCATCAGCGAGTTGAGCAGGAACGCATTGGCGAAGGTGGACGTCGAGCCCATCTTCGGCTCGATGCCGTCGATCTGCAGCGCGGCGTCGCCGGGCTTCACCTTGCTGTCGAGATAATAGTCGCATACTTCATACAGGTTGCGCCGACTCGGATGCCGCGCGACATGATCCTGCGGCGTCGCATCGGCATGGCCGACCGAGGTGACGGCGATCGTCGTGACGCCTCTGCGCTTCGCTTCCAGGGCGGCATCGATACAGGCGGTGTTGATGCCGTAAGCATTGGCGATGATGAGAATATCGCCCGCTTGCAGCCGGTTGTCTTCAATGACCAGCTTGCCGTAGCCCGGCGTCCGTTCCACGGCCATCGAACGCAGGGCGCCGTTGGAGATCAGGGTGCCTTCATCGAGAATGGCGCTTATGTGCATCAGCCCGCCGGCACGGAAGAAGACCTCGGTGGCGTTCATGTTCGAATGGCCGCCCGGCCCGTACAGATGGACAAGCTTGTCTTGGGCGATATGATCGGCGAGCAGCTTTGCGACCTGACGCAGCTTCTCCTGCGGCTCGCGGCGGATCTCATCAAGCAAACCTGCGATATGATCGAGATAAGCGGACATAATGTCGGATTGCGCGTTCATAAGCGAACCTCCCTGTCATGGTCGTTCCTGTTTTCATTCCCGTTCCCATATCCGTCCTCTTTGCCGTTCCCACACCTATTCCCGTTCCGCACGATGGTACGCCAGCTCGCCCCGAACGCAGGTCGCCTCAGCCGTCAGCCGCCCCGTCTCCGCTCGCCGGAATACCGCGATATCCGCCGGCGCTCCCGGCGTCAGCCCGGCGGCAGCTTCAAGTCCGAGCAGAGCGGCGGGGCGGACGGACGCCATCTCCCAGGCGTCGGCGAAGGAGGCCAGCCCTCGCGAGAAGAGCCGTTCGATGCCCCGGGAGAGCATCTGGGCCGAGCCCGCGAGCAGCCGCTCGTTGTCCGCCAGGTGAAGCTTGCCCTCGGGAGTAAGCGTCACCTGCCCGCCGACCGCCGTCTCATAGCGGCCGGGCGGCATGCCGCTCAGCGCCACCGCATCGCTGACGAGCAGCGCCTTATCGGCTTTGACCTTCAACACAACCTTGAGCACTTGGTCCGGAAGGTGGAAGCCGTCCGCGATGACGCAACTGCTCAGCCCGTCCTGGGCCAACTGCTCCCAGATATAATTCGGATGCCGCGGGAGCTGCAGGTGTGCTCCGTTGCCGAGGTGAGTCGACAGGCGGGCGCCGGCGGCTGCCGCGTCCGCGATCTGCTCGGAAGAAGCGGCCGTATGTCCGATGGAGACGATGACGCCCGAGTCCGAGCACCGCTCGATAAAGTCGGCGCTGTTCGGCCATTCCGGCGACATGGTAAGGATGCGGATGCGTCCCTCGGCGGCATCCTGCCACCGCCGGAACAGCTCCCAATCCGGCGCGCGGATGTCCGCGGCGGAGTGGGCGCCGCGCGCCCCGTCTTCCGGCGAGAGGAACGGCCCCTCCAGATGGATGCCCGCAACGGAACGCGCCGCGTCCCGACCTTCGCGGCAATCGCGCGCGATGGCCCGCATCGCCTGCTCGATCGATTCCGGCCTATTCGTAATGACCGTCGGGCAATACCCGGTCACGCCTTCGCCATACAGCAGGCGCGTGGTCTCGTCGGTCAATCCCGGCCGAAGCGGCGGGAGATTGAAGTCTCTCCCCCGATAACCGTTAATCTGCAAGTCGACAAGCCCCGGTCCAATGAAGGAGAGGGAATCGTCGACACCGTCGTCGGCACCAGCGCCGAAGCTTGTTCGCCCTTCCTTGCCCGGTGACTCCTCTCCTTCGTTGTTCCGTTCCCTCACGTATGCGATTTTCTCCCCGGATATCCCGACTTCCACCGGCTCTCCGCTTGCATAATGCCGACCGATCAGCGTTAGTTCGGCCGGAGCTTCGTTATTCCCCGACATCCCGTCCGCTCCTCTCCCTCGCCCTTCCCTCCGCTCCCGTCAGCCTGTTCATTCACCGGTCTCCGACGAATAGCCGAAGCTGTCCGCGTCGGTGTACAAGGTGCAGAATTCATGCTGTCGCAGGATGGAGGCCGGGCACTCGGTTGAGATCGGTCCGTTGATCGTCCGCTCCACCGCTTGGCGCTTGCGCTCCCCCGGAACCATGCAGAACAATCGCGACGCCGACATCAGTGCAGGAATCGTCAGCGTCAGCGCGCGAGTCGGCACCTCCTCCAACGACGGGAAGCAGCCGTCGTTCACTTGCTGCATCCGGCAGGAGAGATCGAGCTCCACCTCCTTGACCCACAGCGGGTCCGAGAAGTCGGCCACGGGCGGATCGTTGAAGGCGATGTGGCCGTTCTCGCCGATGCCGAGGCAGACGAAGTCGATCGGCGCCTCGCGCAGCAGCTCCTCGTAGCGGGGAGCTTCCTCCTGTCCGCGGGCGCCGGGATCGAGCAGGTGGACATGCCCTGGGCGCACCTTGGCGAACAGCCGCTCCGTCAGGTAGGCGGAGAAGCGCTGCGGCGCGTGCGGCGGCAATCCGATATACTCGTCCATATGGAAGGCGGTTACACGAGACCAATCGATGTCCGGTTCGTCGGCGACGGCGTCGAGGAATTCGTTCTGCGACGGCGCGGCCGCGAACACGATCCGCACCTCCTGCTGCAGCTGCAGCTTCTGCTTGAGCGATTGGACGAACTCGGCGCAGGCGGCCGCTCCCAATTGCGCTCTGTCCGGATACACTTGCGTTCTCAATCGTTCCTTAAGGGCAAAAAAAAGCGGAATAGGCGGTTCCAAGCTCATCTTCGATCCCTCCGTCCGGCGTGGTGCCGTGCTGTCTTATCTTGAACTATAGCAAGACGCGACGGAAATGATTTGACCGATTCCGAGCCGGATTTGACATCTTGCGCGGCGCATAAGCGAGGAAGCTAATCCCCCCGGTATTCCCCCGGCGTCGTGCCGCAATGTTTCTTGAACAGCTTGGTGAAGTAGCTCTTGTTCTCGTAGCCGAGGCGGTCCGCCACTTCCTCGACGCTGACGGTCTTATGCGCCAGCAGCTCCTTCGCCCGCTCCATCTTCGCAAGCGTCACGTAATGGATGAAGTTGTGCCCGGTCTCCTTCTTGAACAGCCGGCTGAAGTAGCTCGAGTTGATGTGCAGCAGATCGGCGACTTCCTCAAGCGTAATCTTCTTGCCGATATTCTTGGCGACATATTGCTGGGCGCGTTGAATCTCCGAGCGGCGCGACTGGCCGTAGAGCAGGCTGAGATGAGGCAACCGCTCCTTAAAGAACTTCAGCGTCCACTCCGTCAATTCTTCGACGGTCGCAATGGCCGCCAGCGTGCGGTGCAGCACTTCAATCGAGAATAGCGACTGGTAATGCTGCAGCGACTGGAAGCGAGATTGAATGTCGTACATCAGCTTCAGCGCCCATTCCTTGACGGCTTCCGGCGGGTAGCGCCGCTCGCGGATGTGGTCCATCCACTTGCGGATGCGGCATTCCAGCAAGGGCTCGTTCTCGTCCAGGAACGCTTCGCGAATCTCCGCAAGCGCTTCCGGATATAAGGTATGCAGAGAATCGTCTTCGAACGAAGCGGCGGCGGAGACGGGGATGGAAGCGGCGGAAGGGAAGAGCGCATGGACGTCCCCTTCGGCCAGGTAGAATCGTCGCTCTTCCGATGCCAGCAGCAGCGAGAGAGAGCGGACAAGCGCCGCCGGTCTGGCTGCGGGAGCGCCTGTGAAGAACGTCAGCGACAGGCCGCCCGCCCGCGCCGTTCTCTGGCGGAAGCTCTCCCCGAGCTGCAGCAGAAGCGAATGAACGGTTGTGGAGGCGCTTGATTTGAGCGTACGGCGGAATGGGAAAAGCAGCACGTATTCGCGCGCCCCATGGGGCAGCAGTTGTACGCCCGGGTGCGCAGCGGCAAGCTCGAGTGCGGCGTCCGCCACCGCGAGTTGAACGCTCCGCTCGTCGGCCGGGGACGGGCTCTGCGTCAAGGCGGCCCAGCGGTTGACGACGGCGAGCGCCGGCAGCAGCTCGCGGCCGTCGAACTCGATGCCGAGCCGAGCGGCTTCTCCGATCCAGTTCGGCTCGCCTTCCTCGTCGGCCGGAGTCGAGACGATGCGTTCGAGCAGCCCTTGCCGCAGCAGCAGCGTATTGTCTTCCGCCGCGCTCTCCAGCTTCGCCAGGTGGAACGAATTCCGCTCCGCAAGGGCGATCTGCTCCTTAAGCTTCTCAAGCAAATCCGCGATCTGCTGCGGCCGCATCGTCTCCTTGAGCACGTAATCGTCCACCTGCAGCCGAACCGCTTGCTGGGCGTAGGCGAAGTCCTCCATACAGGAGAGAATGATGCACCGAATGTCGGGCTTCATCGCTTTAAGCCTGGCGATCAGGGCAAGTCCGTCCATCTGCGGCATTCCGATATCGGTGACCACGATGTCCGGCATCTGCTCCTCGGCCGCCTTCAATGCCAGCAATCCGTTCTTGCAGGAGGAATGAAGCTTAAGATTCAGCCGACTCCACGGGATGGCCGAGGTCAGAAATTCCAGCACCGGGTAGTCGTCGTCTACCAGCATAACCGTGTGCATCTCCGCACCTCCTTACCTAGGATTGAATCGGAATGGCGATTGCGATTCGAGTTCCTTGCCCTTGCCGACTGTCGAGCGTCAGCCGGAAGCGGTCGCCGTAGATAAGCTGCAACCTCTCAAAGACGTTGGACAGCCCGATGCCCGACAAACGTCCGGCGCCTTCTTCCGGCAACGCTCCTCCCAGGTCGCGGAACTCGGACCGCATCTTCTCGAGCTTCTTCTCGCTCATGCCGACGCCGTTGTCCGCAATCGTGAGCAGCAGTTCCTCGCCGGTGCGCATCGCCTTGATCTCAATGGTGCCCCGCTCCTGCCGCAGGCCGTGAATGTAGGCGTTCTCGATGACAGGCTGCAGCAGGAATCGCGGCAGCTTCAGATGCAAGGTATCGGAAGCGGCGTCGATGACCAATTCGACCTTCTCCTGCTGGCGGAAGTTAAGCAGCTCGATATAACGGCGCAGCATCTCCAATTCTCCGTGCAGCGCGGTGAATTCCTCGTCGCGGCGAATCGTCATGCGGAGCAGGCCGGACAGCGAAGAGAGCAGCTCGGCGTTCTCCTCGTCGCCCTTCATCAGAATGCGCAGCCGGATCGAGTTCAGAATGTTGAACAGGAAGTGGGGATTGATCTGCGCCTGCAGCATCGCCAGCTCGGCTTTGCGCTTGAGCGCCTGCTCGTCCTTGACCTCCTCGATCATCCGCTCGATTCGTTCCAGCATCTGATCGAACAGCTTGCCAAGCCGCCCGATCTCATCCCTGCCGCGGACGCCGGAGCGCACGGACAGATCTCCGGCCTCTACGGAGATTGCCGTCTCCCCGAGCTTGACGACCGGCTTCGTAAACTGGCGCACCATGTAGAGAAACAGCACCAGGAATATCGCAACGGCGCCAATCTGGATCAGGAAGCTGAGGCGGGACACCGAATGGATCTGGTCGACCGCTTCCTTGTACGGCCGCAGGCTGACGACGCGGTAGCCGCCGTAATTCAGATCGTGGCGGCTGAGCAGGAATTCCTCGCCGTCATAGCGGACGGACAGCGGCTTGTCCGCCTTGTCGACCTCGTCCCGGAAGACGAACTGCTGCCCGATCGCGCTGCGGTCCTTGCTGACGAGAATCCGCCCTTCCCGGTCGATCAGCACCGTGTCCTGACGTCCTACATCGTGTTTGAATATCTCGCCGAGCGCGGCCGGTTCGATGCTCATGATGATATAGGCGTAGGATTCGCGGGACGAAGCCAGGCGCAGGTTGCGCGCCATCGTCAGCAGGTACGGCTCGGCATCGACCGAGCCTGCCGTGTATTGGTCCACCAGCCCGACCCAGCCGATGTCGAAAGCAGGCAATTCTTCGATCTGCTTCATCCAGGCCATATCCAGAAACTCCGAGGGGTTGAACCCTCCATACAGATTGAATTGGTAATTGGTAAAATAACGTCCTTGGGAGGTCAGAATCGTCACATAGACCGGTTCCATCGTATTGGCGATACTGCTGAGAATGTAGCCGATGTTCTTCGTGTCGTATGTGTCCTGCGCCGGATCGCTCTGGCCCAGCCTGTAGCGCTGCCACATCTCCTTGAGCGCCAGATTGATGTCGGTGTCGAACATGATGCCGTTCGAGACGCGGATCATGTTGTCGAGCAGACTGGAGATGTACACATCCGTCAGCTCGAGCGATTTGTTCTCATTGTCGACAACTTGGGCGCGGACGATTCGCTGGGTTAAATAATCGCCCGCGATAAGGGTGAATACGGCCGGCAGCAGCAAGCACAGCGCCGCGGCGATCGCCAGCTTCCTCCGCAGCGTTCGTCCCGATCTTCTTCTGTACACGGCCGCCGCCCCCTTCCCCATGTCAACTTTCGTTCCGGTGTCGTTTCGTTGTTTTATTTTATCACACGAATGATCCGGAACAAGCGAAGGCGGGCCCCCCGCAGGGAACGCAAACGGGAAACCGCGTTTGTCGCGATTCCCCGCAGCGACTGCGCACAACGCGCGTCGTCAATTGTTTTACTTGTTGGCGTCGACAATCTTCTGCAGCGCGGTTGCGGCATTCTTGACCGTCGTCTCGATATCTTGCTGCCCCAGCACGAACTTCTCCGCTTCCTTGACGTAAGCGTCGTCAAGCTCTGACTGATAAGCCGGAGGGATGTTGAGCGGCGTCGTCGGGCTGTTCTTGATCACGTACGAGAGCGACTCCGTATCGATCATATCCGGGCTCTGAACCTTGGATTTGATGCCTTCGATAAACCGGTCCACGTCCTGCTTCTTCCAGGCCGAATAGACGTTGTTGAACTCCTCGCCCTTCGTCGTGTACCAGCGAATGAACTCGTAGGCCGCCTGTTGGTTCTTGGAACTCTTCACCACCGACATGAAGTTGCCGTTGGCCGGGCTGACGCCGGAAGGATCTCCTTCCTTGTTGGCCGGCATCGGCGCGAACGCGCTGACGAAGGTAGCCGGGAATTCGTCCGAGCCGCCGGATTCCGTGATCATCCAGTTGCCGGTGACGATCATTGCCGCCTTCTGGGAGAAGTATACCGGGCGGTAAGCCAGCTTCTGCGAGATCGTGTCGCTGTATGGAATCGCGCTCTTGTCCACGACTTCCATCTGGTGGCGAATCTCAAGCGACTGGCGAATCTCCGGGCTGTCTACCTTAAGCACGCCGTTGTTGATCAGGTTGTTGTCCTGGCTCTGGTTCAACAAGGCCAGCTCCATGTACATCGGCCAGGAATGGAAGTAAGTGCCGTATACCCGGTTAGCCCCATCGCCGCTCGACAGCTTGCGCGCATAGTCGTAGAAGTCGTCCCATGTCCAGTCCGTCGGTACCGCCAGTCCGGCTTGGTCCAGCATGTCTTTATTTAACAGAACGAAGTAATTCTCATAGGTGTCGGGAAGAGCGAAGACTTGTCCGTCGATGGAAGGATCCACGGTGTACTCGTCGGTGACCGATGCGATGCCCTCGGCCGCGAGCAGATCGTTAAGCGGTGCCAGCAAGTCGAGCCCGGCGCGCTTGGAATATTCGGTGGCGCTGGGGAACATGGCGACGTCCAGCTCCGTGCCGGAAGCGACCAGCAGGTCCAGCTTCTTCAGCCCTTCATCCGAATCGTTGTTTTCGACAAGCTCGGTGTAGTCGACCGTGACATTCGGCTTCTCCTTCTTGTACTCGGCCAGCAAGGGCTCCATCTGCGACTTCGGAATCCATGATGCGAAGCGGAGCGTAACCGGCTCGTCGCTCGGCGACTCGCTCGCGGTTTGACTTGCCGGAGCGGATGAAGACGGCGCTGCGCTGTTGCCACCGTTGTTGTTGTCGGCGTTGTTCCCGCCGCACCCAGCCAGCAGGCTTGCCATGAGACCGGTTGCTAACACAGGGACAAGCGTTCCTTTAAGTTTGAACATGAATATCCTCCCTCGCTTTCGTTATCTTCGAAGGCATCCCCTTCTTGTAACACAATCGTAACATTAGGCGGCGAATTGCGAAGGGGTCGGATTTTACTATGTTGAAAATATATTGACAATATGAAGCTCCGCCTTCTCCACCGTCTTAGCCTTTGACTCCGCCGAAGCTGATGCCTTCGATGACCTGCTTCTGGCCGATGATGAACACGATCAGCAGCGGCACGATGGCCGAGACGGAAGCCGCCATCACCAGCGAGTAGAATTGGCCGTTGCGGTCGGCGAACGCGCTCATGCCAAGCTGAATGGTGTACAAGGCCTTGTCGCTCAGGAAAATAAACGGCGTCTGATAATCGTTCCATGTCCAGATAAAACGCAGAATCGCGTAAGTGGCAACCGCCGGCCGAATGAGCGGAAGCAGAATTCGCAAGAAAATCTGACGGTGGCCGGCGCCGTCGATCTGAGCCGATTCGATATAATCGTTCGAGATTCCGTCGACGAACTGGCGCAGCAGGAACGTGCCGAGCACGCTGAAGCCGCCGAGCAGAATCAGGCCGGTATGCGTATCGTACAGCCCCATCGAGCGATAAAGCACGAACAACGGCACCAGCGTCGCTTCCGGGGGAATCATGTACGTCGTCAGAACCAGGAAGAACAACGCGTTGCGTCCGGGGAAGCGGATCTTCGTGAACCCGTAGGCCGCCATTGCGGAGACGACGACGGACAGCAGCGTTGTCAGCACCGACACTTTGATCGAGTTCCAGTAATAGAGAGTGAAGTTCGCCTTGCCGCTCCACACCTTGGCGTAATTCTCGGCAGCCTGCCAATGCTTCGGAATCCATTCGACCGGATAGATGAAGACGTCGACTTCCGGCTTCATCGACGTGGACAGCATCCAGAGGAAGGGGAGCAGGAACACCAGGCCGGCCGCGAGCATGAGAATCGTATAGATCAGCTTGCGCACGGAGACGGCGCGTCTGCGCCTGGTTGTCTTGGCTTTTGCCGTAGCCGTTGTCATCCGTTATGCACCCACTTTCGCTGGAACATCCACTGCAGGAACGTGATGAACAGAATGATCAGGAACAGCACAACCGCCATCGACGAGGCATACCCGGTCTTCAGGTTGACGAAGCCCTGCTCGTACATGTCGTAGACGATGACGGAGGTGGCATGCGCCGGACCGCCGTCGGTCAGCACCTTGATCAGGGCGAACGCCTTGAAGTTGGCGATAATGCCGGTGATGAGCAGGAAGAAGCTTGTCGGAGTGAGCAGCGGGAACGTGATCTTGCGGAACTTGGTCCACGCGGAAGAACCGTCGATATCGGCTGCCTCGTACAAGTCTCTCGGGATATTTTTTAACCCGGCGATATAGATGATCAGGCCAACCCCCAGGTCGATCCAGATCATCAGAAGCATAACGGAAGGCAGCGCATAATGGGGATCGGCCAGCCACTTGGGCGGGCTGTCGATGCCAATCGCGGAGAGCATGCCGTTGACCGGCCCGTACGAAGGATGGAACAGCACCTGCCAGACGACGGCCACCGCCACGATGCTCGAGATTTGCGGCATAAAGAAGATCACCTTGAAGAAGCCGGACAGATGCACCCGCTCGGTGATGATGACGGCCAGCAGCAGCGCGAGCGCCATTCCGATCGGCACGGCCAGCAGCATAATCAGGTTGTGCACAAGCGACTGTCCGAAGTCCTGGTCGTGAAGAAGCCTGCTGAAGTTGTGGAAGCCGACGATCTTCAGCTTATCGTAGCCGGTCAAGAACGACCAGTCCGTCAGGCTGAACAGGAACAGCATCAGCATCGGAATGATCGTGAACAACAGAATGCCGATCAGCATCGGACCGATGAACACGTAGCCGGCTGCGATCTCGCGCCGTCTGCGCCGCCGCCCCTCCTGCGTCCGCAGGGAGGCTGCGTTCGTCTTGGCCGGTATGCGCGCTTGACTCACAGGCTGTCGCCTCCTCGCTAATAAGGGTATGAATTCATTATAGGAAACCGCTTCATCGGCAATAAGGCCGGTTTATGACTCGTTTGCAATTTTTTTGACACGGATGGATGGGTAAACAAAGCCGCCTTGGGGGATCGCCCGAACGGTTGGCTTCGGGGGCATCCCTCACGCAATGCGATACGCTCCTGAGGACCGCTCACGTTTGCATTCGCTCCCATGTGCCCCCTGTATGCCACTATCCGCTCCCATGGCCCCTTTTAGGCCGATAGTCGCTCCCGTGGCCCCTTTTAGGCCGCCAGTCGCTCCCCCGCGCCTACGACTTTGGCGATTTTATATGAATTTTCACATTCGCCGGCCTGATTTGGAGGGGAATCGCGTCTTTTTATGTGGTTTTTCACATATATCCGGCGCCTCGAGCTGGGATTTCCTCTATGTATGCTATTTTTCACATAAAATCGCCTAAACTACCGTTATCGGGGCATCACGAATGTGGTTTTTCACATAAAACTCGGCATCCCGGCTTCGGTGGGGGCGATGGAGGCGGTGGAGCGGTGGAGTCGGTGGGGCGATGGAGGCGGTGGGAGCGACAGAGGAGGCGAGGACGGTAAGTTCAGCGTGTTCGGCAGACTCGGTTGATTTGTTGGGTTCGATGGGGTTGGTGGGTTCGACGGGAGCGATGGATTCAGCAGACTCGGCGGCTCGGCGGGTTGGTCGAGGTCGGCAGGTTCGATGAGTTACGGTGGAGTTTGCGGGATTTGTGGGGTTGGTGGGGCCAACGGGTTCGAGGAGTAGACTCAAAATCGTCGCAAAAACCGGCCCGCTTGCCCTAGTCACCGCGCCGCCTCTCAATAGCCCGGCTATCGGGCTCACATGGCATCCACTGTCGCTCGCAGCCTGGCCATGTCGCACACGATGATTTTTTTCCGATCGATTCGGATCCATTGCTCGTTCTGCAGCTCCAGCAGCAGCTTCGTCACGGTCTCGCGCGCCGTCCCCATCATGTCCGCGAGATGCTGGTGCGTCAGCTTCACATCGATGAGGGTCCCCTCTGCCGAAGGCACTCCGTGCTGTTCGGTCAGCCGGAGCAGCAGCCGCGCCATCCGCTTGCGCACGTCGAGAATCGTGAGGTCCGTAATGAGCTTGTTGGCGTCCCGAAGCCGATCCAGCGCCGTCTCCAGAATCCCGATCAGAATCTCCGGCCTGCTCTGGACCAATGCGAGAAAGTGATGCTTCTTCAGAATGCACAGAGTCGACTTCTCGATAGTTCTCGCGGAAGCGGAGCGCACCTTCTCGTTCTGCAGCAGCGCCATCTCCCCGAAGAAGTCCCCCTCTCGGAAGATCGATAGTATAACATCCCGGGTATGATTATCCTGATAGATTTGAACGACGCCGGACAGTATGAGATAGAGCCCGTCCCCTTCGTCGCCCTCGAAGAAGATCGACTCTCCCTTGGCATACTCGGAAGTGCCGCATAGCTCGGCAATCTCGGCCAGATGCTCGTCCGTCAGGTTCTCGAAGAGCGGGAAGTCGCGTAACAATTGAGGATTCATCTTCGGCACCTCTGTTGAATAGAGTTAATCTCCTTTAACTATACCATTTATTGCGTTAATAGACAGTTGAATAGGCCGGGGGGCGGAAAAGAGACTTCGGGCGATCTTCGTTCCGCTGGCGGGGCCTTGGGACTGAGAGGGTTGGAGAGGCAGGGGGAGGATTGGGGAGGGTTGGGAAGAATAGTCGAGACCCGGGTCCGGCGGCTTGTGCGTCTCTTGCGACTCCGGCGACTCTGGTGACTCTGGTGACTCCAGCGACTGGTGCGGCTCTTGCGATTTTATGCGGTTTTTCACATTCATCGGCTTGGATTGGCGGCAATTTCGGCGTTTTATGCGATTTTTCGCATATATCCAGCACTCCGGCCCGGAAATTTCTCCACGAATGTGATTTTTCGCATAAAACCGGACAAAGCACCCGTTTCCGAGCCGCGCGAATGTGGTTTTCACATAAAATTCGGCGGGCAGCGGTGTCGGCGGAATCTCAGCGGTAGCCTAGCGCTATCTTAGCGGTAGCTTAGCAACACCCATCAGCATCCAGCGACACCCAGCAACACCCATCAGCAACCAGCGGCCATTCCAGCAGCTCCGATGCTCCGATGGCTTCGGCGGCTTGGCGATGCCACTTGGCGGTACGACTTGGCGATGCGGCTTGGCGACCTGGCGCTTGGCAGCCTCGCATAAGGACGGATCGCCAAGCGCGGCGTCGGTCCAAACGGCCGAATCTCTTTAAGCCAAGAATGAAGGCGCTCTTTTAATACCCAAGTCATTGTGTTATAGTGTATACAGATTGTGTGCAGCTTCTGCAAGCTTCCATTTCTTCATATAAGGTAAATGAGTGAATCTATCTCCGGATAAAAGTCACGTTCATGGCCTAACTTTCTTTAACAGGGAAAGTTAGGTCTCTTTATGCTTTGCCATAATTACCCAATCCATAGATGGAGTTTTATCAATGGACAGAAGAAGACGACAAATTCGCGACCTGAACGTGTTTATTCTGGCTGGATTAGTCATCATCGCGGCGGATCAAAGCATATTGTGGGCGTTGCACCTCAATGGGTGGATAAAGATCTGGGGAATTGCGCGAACCTTGACCAGTCTCGCGTTCTTCTGGTTTGTCTTCCGGAGAGTGCACACTCATTCCATCAACGAAATCGAACGCAACAGGCAGGAGACGGCAATCGGACTACATAAGGAGAGGCAGCAATCGGAGAAGCTGACGATGGCCGGAACATTGGCCGCGTCGATCGCCCACGAGATCCGAAATCCATTGACCAGCCTGAAGGGATTCGTTCAGTTAAGCCAAGCCACTTCCAAAAATCATTCCGAGATCATGCTGGCGGAGATTGACCGGATTAACGACATCGTCAACGAGCTCTTGATATTGGCCAAACCCCAGGGAGGCGAACAGGTACGCAAGAAGCTGCGGACGTTGCTGCAGAGCGTCCTCACCTTGGTCAACCCTCAGGCGATCCTCCTCAATGTCCAGTTGCTCGATCTCTATCCGCCGCACTTGGATTCATTGGAAGTCCTGTGCGTGGAGAACAAGTTAAAACAAGTCTTTCTTAACGTCATTAAGAACGCGATAGAAGCGATGCCTGATGGCGGAACGGTCGCCGTCGAGGTCTCTGCGGACGAAGAATGGGTTTATGTCGAGGTTGCGGACAGCGGTCCCGGCATCGCTCAGGAGCAATTGCAGCGAATCGGCCAGCCGTTCAGCAGTACCAAAGAGAAGGGAACGGGATTGGGGCTCATGGTTAGCCAGACGATTCTGGACAACCACGGAGGGCACATGAGCTTCCGGAATCGTTCTGCCGGCGGGGCGGTCGTTGCCGTCAAACTTCCGATTAATCGCGAAGGAGGATAAGGTGACTCGCCATTCCATATACTTAGGCGTGTTTTGTGCAAGACCGGCACGCATAAGGAGCAACGCATGGTCGAGTTCGATCTGATGAATCAGCAAATCAACCAATTTCAGCAGCTTATCGCGAGCTATGTCGGCAAGCTATTCCGGGATCACTTCGGCAAAGGCCCGGAATCCGCTATGGTGTCCATCGGCTCGAATTCCATCACGATTTATTTCCGCAATTTCCTGACGCCTTCCGAGCGCGTTCTGCTTGAGCAGAATCAAGAGACGATCATTCATCAATTGAGGCAGGCCCTGTTCCAGGCGATGATTCCCGAGCTTGCGAGCTACATCGAGTCCGTGACGGGCATCAAACCTCATGAATTCTATTATGATTGGTCTCTGCCCAATAAATCGGGCATGCTGCTCGCCTTCTGTCCCGAACCGGTTCCCGGCGGCCAAGAGGTCAGCCAGGAGTTCGAAGGCAAAGCGGAGCTGGAACAAGAGATCGTCAGCATCAGCCAGATGGCGCAGAAGACGCCGGAGGAGATTATCTCGTACGAGGTCAATCCTCGCACGATTCTTATTATCCGCAACGGCATTCTTGTGCGCATCGAGAAGGAACTTATTCGTCTGGGGCATAGCGAACTGCTTAAGGGCATTAAACGCGATTTGGAGAACAGCTACTTGCACAACAACGACAACTTCGAGAACATGCTCGGCAAGCGCGTCGTCGATTGCTTCGTGGATTGGAACCTGGACTCGGACAAAAGCGTTATCGTCCTCGTCTTGAATGCCAAATAAGAGGTTTGGGTGCACAAGAGAGCGGACCCTTGGCCGAATCGGCCGAGGGTCCGTTGTCGTATAAAGGGATGCGGGGCAACGCTCGACTACTTGTTGCCCTCCGTCAGCAAGTCGACGATGATGTCCAGTTGTTGATCCACCGAGATCGGGTCGCTGTACAGGAATTCATTGAAGTCGATGTTGTAGATCTTGCCGGACTTGCCCGCCGGCGTGTTCTGAATAAACTTCTCCACGACCTTCAATTGCTCCTCCGAGCCTTCGTTCACGGCCAGGAACAATCGGTCGCCGACGAATTGGTCGATAACCTCGCTCGAGATCTCCCACGTCTCGCCGTTAATGACGTCCGTCTTGACTTTGTCGGTCGGCTTCAGCCCCAGATACTTGTAGAGAATGTTGCCTCCCATATTCGTATCGCCGTAGATAAAGATCGCGTCGGGGCGCACGTTCAGAATCGAGAATGTCTCCTCCGGCCCGACGTATGGGCCGATCTTCTCCTTGTACTCGGCGATCTTGGCCGCGAACGCCTCGTTCCATTGCCGCGCCTCCTCCTGCTTGCCGAGAATATCGCCGAACATCTCGACATCCTGGATCGGATCGTTGTATTGCTCCACAACGATGGTCGGCGCGATCTTGTTCAGCGCTTCGTATCCGCCCTCCACAATCTCCGCGAACGGTGCCGTCGTCACGATCAAGTCGGGCGCGAGCGCCAGAATCTTCTCCGGTTCCGGCGGAACGCCCACATCCACGATATCGGCCTTGTCGGCGATCAGCGGATTGTTCAGAATATGGGTTGTCGCACCGACCGGCTTCACGCCAAGCGCCATCAGCTCGCCCAGGTGGAACAGGCTGACTACCCGCTGAGGCTTGACGGGAATCTCCGTCCGGCCGTTCAAGTGCTCGTACATCCGGGTGCCCGCCGCCGCGCTCTCCGCGGCGCTATCCGTCGAAGCAGGCGACGGGGACGTTGTCTCTGTGTTGCCCCCTGCCTGGCACGCATTCAGAATTAAGGTTGTGCATAATAACAGCATGGCTCCGAATACAGGTCTTGCCAATCTGAACATCGATGGTTCCCCTTCCTCTACCTGTTGATAATAACTATCATTATCATTATGGTAACCGAGGGCAGGGGAAACAATAGACGATTCTGACAGATCGAATGGATTATTCCTCCGCGCCTTCCGCTGGTCCTCCCGATATTGAAGGGGAGACACGCCCGTATGCTTCTTGAACAGCCGGCTGAAGTAATACACGTCCGCATAGCCGACACCGCCTGCGACCTCCTGGATTCGCGCCTCCGACTGCTGCAGGAACTGCTTCGCCTTGCGGATGCGGACATGGATCAGGTAGTCGATCGGACCGACGCCGATCTGACTCTTGAACAGCCGCGCCATGGAGCTTGCGCTGCAATTGTACATCCCGGCCAATCCCTCGGCTGTCAGCGGCTCCTTGTAGTGCTCGTGAATATAGTGGATCGCTTCGGTTACCAGATTCGAGCGGCTGTTGCCCATTGCCGACTTGCGAATCTGCCGCATCAGCTCGTATACGAACGGAAGGAAGAGCGCCTGCGCCTGCAGCTTGTCCAGCGAAGCCCCTTGCTGCC
This sequence comes from Cohnella fermenti, assembly GCF_004801405.1. Lineage (GTDB taxonomy): Bacteria > Bacillota > Bacilli > Paenibacillales > Paenibacillaceae > Cohnella > Cohnella fermenti. Next base: position 86,812 of record NZ_SSOB01000001.1, on the reverse strand, counting down.
ACAAGCGATACATGGTCCGACACTTCTCCTGCAGAGGCAGCAGCGCATACGGAGTGAAGGCGTACGGCAGCCGGAAGCCCGCCCGATCCTCCGGCGATTGCGCATCGGCCGTATACAGAACGATGCAGCAGGCGAAGTCGCTCCCCAACGGGAGAACCGCCAGCTCCGAGTCCTTGCCCCCGTGCAGAACGTGAGGAGCGCGGCTGCGATAGACGGTTCCCGCCAGACTCACCTCGGCCTCTCCGCGGGTCGTCATCAGGAAGAAGCCGGAAGGCGCTGCACCGCGCTTCGGAACCGTCCCCTGCTCCGCGCTGCACTCCCGAATATCCGCCAGCCTGACAGCGACCCGGCTCCACCGCTCGATGTGGGCTTCCCAGTCCATTCGCTTCCCCCTCTCGTCTGTGGATTCTATTGTACACGATTGTTTTATTGGCCGCCTGAATTCTGCGCAAGATTGGCTCGCCAGGCATCAAGCTGCCTCTGCACTTCGGCCCGCACCTCGTCGATGCCTGCTTGCCGGAGCTCTTCGTTAAACAGCGGCAGCACCGTATCGACGTCTACGCTGCCCGTCATCAGACTGGGGAAGTACTTCTCCCAGACCATCTCGATGTTCTGCATCTGGAGCGGCATCCGCGACAGATCCGGGGTGAAGCCCAGCGTGCTCGAAGCGACGGCCTCCCGGTTGCTCTCGCGGAACCGGTCCCACTTGTCCAAGGGGTCCGGGAACTCTCCGCCCATCGTCTTCAGAATAAACCAATTGCCCTGCGTGTACTGCACGCCTCCATAGCTGGGCAGCGCGTCCGGAATCGGATTGCCGTCATCGTCCTTGGCAGCGATGGGCACCACCTGGCCGTTGCTGTCCAACGTATAATGCACGCCTTCGATTCCGAAGTTGAACAGGTCGCGCACCGTCGGGTCCGTGTTGAGCAGATTCAGGAACTTGACGGCTTCGAGCGGGTGCTTCGTATCCGCGCTGACCGCCATAACCCCGCCCCGAATCGACTCCGTCGTGATGATTGCGGGCGTCACCGGCTCTGCAACAAGCTTGTAGCCGCGATCCTTGCTCCAGCTATTCTCGACAGCGAGATGGACAGCACGACCAGGACGGGCACCAGGCAGACCAACGCCAACAGGATAAAGATCGCGTGGAAGCCCACGTTGGTGAAGGTTCCGATTCGGTTAAATTTGTCGAGCCCCGTCTCAGCCTCCACTCTGTTCCTCGTACTCATTTTTCCGCTCCCCCCTCTACATCATGGCGCTGTCCGGATCAATGCGGCGTACGATCCAATTGGCCGTCAGAATGGTCACGCAGCCGAGCACGGATTGGACGAACGCGGAAGCCGAAGCCATCCCGACCGTAGCCGTCTTAAGCTGCTTGTACACGAGAACGTCGATGGTCGTCGCCACATTGAACAACGAGTTGGAGTCCCGCGGCACCTGGAAGAACAAACCGAAGTCCGTGTAGAAAATCCGACCGACAGCGAGGATAAACATCATAACGATGACGAGCTTCATGAGGGGCAAGGTGATAAACCGCGCCTGCTGCCACTTGGTCGCGCCGTCGATGACGGCAGCCTCGTAGTATGTGCTGTCGATGCCGGAGATGGTCGCCAGGTAGACTACCATGCCGTAGCCGAGCCCCTTCCACACATTCATGAACACGAGGAAGTACGGCCAATACTTAGGCTCCATGTACCAGTTCACAGGGTCCTTGCCGAGGTCGGCCAGGAATTGATTCGCGATCCCCTTATCGAAGCTGAGAAAAGCCCAGACAATGGCGGAGACGACGACCCAGGAGAGGAAGTACGGCAGGAACATGAGCGTCTGATAGAACTTGCCGGCCTTGCCGCTGTGCAACTGGCCGATCATCAGCGCCAGCGTGACGGGGACCGCGATGCTCAGGACGATAAATATCGCATTGTACCCAAGCGTATTGCGGATCACGACCCAAGCGTCGTTCGACTTGAACAGGAATTCGAAGTTCTTGAACCCGGACCATTCGCTGTGGATGACGTTGCTCAGGAATCCGCCGTGGATCTTGAAGTCCTTGAAGGCGATAATGAGACCGAACATCGGCAAGAAGCAAAACAAGATGTACCAGATCGTCGTCGGCAACGCCAACAGCGTCAGCTCGGTGTCCTGCGTCCGCCATCGCGCCCGCACGCGCTTGCCCCCGCTCTTGGTGTCCATATATGAACCGCCCCTTTCGTTGTTCGCACCCATTGGTACACGCACCGTGTACACGCTTACATGCAACCGATTGATGTCATTGTAATGAAATTCGCCCCCTCCATTCCAGACAACAAACATGAGATCGCGGTCAACAAACGTTAGATTTGTGGGGTAAAAAAAGAAGCATCCCATCCCGCTTTCGTTCTGCGGTTTGAAATGCTTCCGTCTTTTGCGATTTTATGTGGTTTTTCACATTCATCGGCTTCGTTTCCGGCGAATCGAGGCGTTTTATGTGATTTTTCGCATATATCCGGCAGCTCGACCCGGAATTTTCTCTATGTATGCTATTTTTCACATAGAATTGTCCAAACCGCCGATTATCGGGGGCGCGAATGTGAAATTTCACATAAATTCGTTCCTAGAACTGGAATAATATCGGATGAATTCTTCGATATCGAACGGAACCTCTTCCCTCCCCCCGTCTTCAACGTACGGCCGCTCCCTCTCATCCGCCGAGGTACAAGGCTGCGATGGGGGGCGGGGAGGAACCAGATCGTCGAGACTATCCTGATCGGCGAACCGCTCCATCTCGGCCCAGGTAATTCCATAAGGGAACCCCCAGTTTGTGTACCCGGCTATGTAAGCATAAGTCTCATCGGAATCCGGGAATTCGGACGATTCTTCCTCTTGCCTGCGTAACATTCTCTTGTTCTTGCGTGCTTGCTTTTGTTTCACCAAGGCCTCGGCACTTGCTCTCGCACTTTGAATCATTTCTTCCGACAACGGCACACCTAATATTTTCAGCTCGGCAATCGCCGTTCCCGTATCTACTCCAAAATGTTTGCGGTATCCATAGATGTACCGCTCGCCGGGATACTTCTTGAGCCAGCTTGCCGCCGATTGCAGCCGTCCATGCCGGTTCATTCGTTTCGCCCTCGGCGTGTTCGTTTTTTTCTTCGACCTCTTAGCCAATAGTGCCCCTCCGCCCCTGCTCCGCATTCAAATCATTCTACAGTAAATCGACGTCCGGATACAATGCGCCGGAACTGCCCGAACTGCCCGAACTGCCCGAACAAAGTTCTAACTCGATGCAGCGGATTTCGCGCTCATGCCGTCTATAAGGTTGGAGGTGATGATCCTGTGAAGCCGGCCGGCTCGAGAGACCAAGACAACTTCGACAAAAACAGCTTCTCCCCGCAACCATCGGAAGCCTTGGAACAGCTCATGGAACGTTACGGCGCGACGGTCATGCGAACCGCTTATTTCTATACCGGCGATCGTCATCTTGCCGAGGATATCAGCCAAGAGACGTTCCTGAGAGCTTATCGTTCCTGGACCTCGTTCAGGGGAGACAGCTCCGTTAAGACGTGGTTGACGACGATCGCCGTCAATGTATGCAGGGATAAGATGGGCGTCCGCATGTTCACGGAGCAGCCCGCCGATCTGAGCCGCGTAGAGCTCGGTCGCACGATCAGCGTGGAAGAGGAAGCGTTGGATAAATTGCAGAGGAGCGAGGTGCTTCAGTACCTGCTTCGCTTGCCCCTGCCGTATCAGGAAGCGTTGTATTTGTACTATTACCTCGATTACAGCACGCGGGAGATCGCGTTGGCAACGTCGACTCCAGAAGGAACCGTGCGCAATCGCCTGCATCGTGCTCGGGAGACGCTGGCCAGGGAGATGAAGGAGGGCACAAGCGATGACGGATACGGATTATAAGCTGCGAAGGCAATTGAGAGAGGAGTCGGATGAGATGTTATTTAAGAACATGGAACTGAGCGGGCAAGCGAAGCAGCGAATCCGCGAGCAAGCGGATGCGGAGCGGATGGAGACAGGAGGGCAGGCAAGGTTGGAAAAGACGGCGCGGCGTTCTCTTCTGCCCAAGAGTTGGAGATTGGGCACCGCTGCGGCGGCGGTCGCGATCTTGATCGGGTCCGGGTATGCGCTGATTCAGAACCAGAACGCGGCGAATCCCGGCGGTCAGCCGAGCGCAAGCCAGTCGGCCGGCGGAACCGGGGCGACCTCGGGCTCCGAGCTGTCTCTGCTCGTGACGACAACGCTAAGCTCCGCAGAAGACGCGAAGGCGGCGTTCGGCGAGGACCTGCGGCTGCCTGCCGCCGCACCGGAAGGCTTCGCGCTGGCGGAGACGGTTGCCGTCGGGGAAGACGGTCAGCCCGCCAGAGATATCGTCCTTACGTATGCGGCAGGCGACAAGACGTTAACGTTCTCGGCCAGCCGCATGACCGCTGCGTTCCCCGCCGAGATGTTCACCCCGGTGCAGGTCGGCGATGCGGACGGGTTCGTGTTCGAGCAGCCCGAGCTGGTCGAACTGTACTGGAGCGTTGACGGCGTTAACTATTCCATCGTCGGTCCGTTGTCGGCCGATGGCGCCCTTCAACTGGCCGATTCTATCCAATAATAGCGTGTGAGACGCAACAAGCTGACGACGGAACGCTTCCGTCGTCAGCTTGTTCTGCGTGAGCATGTGCGAGCATCTGCGAGCGGCTATCGTCTCGCCATCTACAGCACGCCTAGAGCCAGCAGCACCCATCCCGCCATGAAGCACAATCCGCCAAGCGGCGTAATCGGACCGAGCAGCCGAACTCTTCTCAAGCTCAACACGTACAGACTTCCTGAGAACAGCACAATCCCTGCGAACATCAACCAGCCTGCCGCCTCGATCATCCCCGATTCCGGGTACTGTCCGCTTAACAGGCCTACCCCGATAAGGCCCAGCGCATGGATCAGATGATATTGCACGCCAACCTCGTACACCTTGAGCTTGTCCGGCTCCAGCTTGCTCTTCAGCATATGCGCTCCGAACGCCCCCACCGCTACCGCGATGGCCATCAGAATGCTTCCCAGGACGATGAATGTTTGCATGTGGAGTCTCCTTCGCGTCTTCTCGCAGCGTCATTTTCCAAGTCACTATCTATAATACTCCATCCCATTCTCCAATTGCCACGACATTACTGCACTCGCTTCGCATGAATAATTAATCTGGCATCGGCAACCTCGTAGGTGCAGGTTACCAAGGTAAGAAGTTGATCGTCCGAAGTCGCTTCGACTCCTGTATCGTACAAGGATTGTCCCTTGATCGTATCCAGATAGGCTTGATACTGCTGTGCATCTGCGAAGTCATATTCGAAGAAGCGACTCTCGGGACTATAAATATAGACGGCAAAGATCTGATAGCTCGCCGGTTCCTTAAGTCCTTCAAAAGTGATCCTATCGTGCTCCTGATAATAGGCAGCATCCTTATATTTCGCCAGCTCGCCAAACATGCTGCCATCCTTCATATGATGACCGTAAATGACCAATTGGGCGTTGTCGTTCGCATCCGTATATCGATAATCCATAAAAATCGCGCCTCGCTGTGATCGCTGCTTCTCCACATTGTGGGTAAGATAATATTGATTATCGCCGGATTGCACGACAGGATAATCAATGTTCGTATTGTCGATGCGAAGCCAACCTACAATATCCGGATTGATCGCCAGCAAGGGATCGAATCGCTCCTGATAGCTTGTCTTCCCTGGCTCCTCCGTCGACTGTCCCTGCTCTGCACGGTTCGTCTCTTCCTGCACGTTCTGTGCAGCCTCATATTGTTGCTTCATACGATCGTTCAAATTACTGCTTGCATAACCGTCATACAGATATAACGCTATTCGATAGCCGCTGTACACGAACACGGCAATAAGAATAAGCAGCACGACTCGCCTGATTGCCTTCCCCATCCTATCCCTCAATTCCGATGACAGCCAAATAAGGAATGCGTACATTCCGACAGGAACGTACGCATTCTGCAATAAATGGCGTTACTGTTTACGCGCTCTTCTGCCGATCACCAGCAAGGCAAGGATCAGCGCTCCGCTGCCAACAAACAGCCAGATCATCGGAGCAATCGTGTCTCCTGTCTTGGGCAGTTGGTTATGCGCATGAGCTCCGGCTACTGCTGTATCGTCATTGCCGCCGGCATTGCCATTAGCGCTGCCATTGCCGCTGCCATTGCCGCTGCCATTGCCGTCGCCATTAGCACTGCCGTTGCCAGCACTGCCGCCTTCAGAAGCTCCCTCATCGTTGCTTCCCTTAACCTGGTCGTCCGATGTCCCCTCGTTGCCTTCCGGTGCAGCATTCGATCTTTGATTCACCACCGTACCGGCATCATACATTTTAGCATCTTCAGCCACGGTCACCGGCAACGCGACATCGGAAGGAATATACCCTTCAAGAGCTTCGACTTCTTTTACAACATATTGGCCCGGAATGATATTCGTAAACGTTGCAACGCCTTCCGAATTGGTTGTACCGGTCGCTACCGGCGTTGCGAATGAGGCATCCGCAGCTTTGTACAAGGCGAACTTTACGCCGGCCAGTGGCTTGCCCGCATCGTCAACCTTGTGAACACTTACGTCCGGCCAAGGCGCATCGCCGCTGCGTTCATGGACGAACGTCAGCTTCACTTCATTGTTCATCGTTGCAATAACAGCCTTCTCTATGTTGTCCGTCTTCGCATAATTGGCAGGCGCTTCAAGCTCCTTAACGGTATACGCTCCTGCCGGCACCTCCAGGAAACGGACAATACCCGAGCTGTTCGTAACGGCTTCCTTCACAAGCTTGCCTTGCAAATCGTAGAGACCGAACTTCGCTCCCGCAAGCGGAGTTCCGATGACATTAACCGTATTTACTTCGATTGTGCCTATAATAAGATATGCAGGTGTCGGCTCGTTCTCAAAGTTCCCAAGACGATACGTCTCCCCCTCTTGTCGAACGGACACCGACAGCTTGTCCTTGGAGAGGTTATACCCGCCAGGCGGAGTTACCTCAATAATGGTATAGTCTCCATATTCGACGTCTTCGAAGCGAACGATCCCTTGATCATCGGATGTTGCGGTTGCGATCTCATGATCATAGGTGGTATCGTCTGCCGCATAGAGAGCAAAACGTGCGTTTTTCAATAGCAAGCCGGTATACTTGGCCACCTTAACAAACTCGACATCGCCTTTAATAATCTGGTTCGTTACATCCGGAAGCGCTACGGTCGTATTATGCTTCTGCGCATCGATGTTTACTGCCGCAACGTCGCCGGTTAACGGATTATACCCGACAGGCGCTGTTATCTCGCGAATCAAGTACTGGCCTTCGTGAACATCCGCAAACACAACTTGGCCATCGGAGCCGCTGGTTGCCGTCTGAACGACAGCTTCGCTATTATTAACGTCCAGCAGCGCAAATTCCGCGCCGGCCAGCCCGTCCCCCTTCGCATTCACTTTCTTGAATGCAATGTTGGCCTTAATCAGCGTGTTGATTACCGGGTTAAGCGAGATCGTTTGATGGTGATCGTTCGCCGTTACCGTTACGTTGTAGATGTCATTGCTATCGGTCAGATAGCCGTACGGCGCTTCGATTTCTCTTATGGTGTATGTGCCCTGACCGATATTCGTGAACTTCACCTTGCCGTCCGATTGGCTGACCTGCGACTGCACCAGCTCATCGGAGGCCCCATATAAACCGAATTTTGCTCCAGCCAATGGCAAGCCGTTCTCCGTCTGCTTAACGAACTCGATATCCGCTTGAATCAGCTCATTGGCGACATCGGCCAGCAGAATCGTTGTCCCATGCTCCGCTTCCGTAACGGCAGCCGTTCCGACAACACCGGCAAGCGGCACATAACCGAACGGGGCGGCCGTCTCGCGAATCGTATATGGTCCTGCCAATACATCCTTGAACTCTACCGTTCCATCAGCCGTGCTCAAGGTTGTTGCTACCGGCTGATTACCGCTGTCATACAAGGTGAACTCGGCGCCGGCAATCCCCGTCCCTGCGCTGTCTTTCTTCACGAACTTAATATTGGCTTTAATTAATTCGTTCGCCACAGGAGCGAGACTCAAGGTTTGCCCATGATCCTGGGCAGTGACCTCTGCCGCATGAACCACGCCAGTTAACGTGCGATAGCCGGTTGGCGCCGAGATTTCGCGGATATCATACTGTCCATAGAGGACATCCGCGAAGGATACGACACCCGAGCTTGTACTCGTTGCTGTAGCCAATGGCGTGGAGCTTGCGGACGCTCCGCGTTCGAACAATCCGAACTGTGCACCGGCCAACGCGTCTCCCGTTTCATTTTGCTTCACAAACTGGATCGTTGCCTTGATCGCTTGGTTCTTGAAGAGCAACTCCATGGACTTCTGATTGATTGCCGAATCCAATTGCACTTCAATGGCATCCGCTACGGCCGCACTCGATCCGGTAAACGTTGCCGCGGCCCCGTCTACGCTCACGTCGCCGCTCAGCAGATAACCCGTCGGAGCCTCTACCTCCTGGACATAGTAGGGCAAGTCGATTTTGATACGATTAAACTCGAGCTCGCCATTTACGGTCGCCTTCTCTTGAACTTTGTTCCCGTATCGATCGAATAACGCGAATGTAGCGCCCGACAGCTTCTTGTTCGTATCCTCCAGATCTACCTTCTTGACGATAAGCTTGCCCAGGTTGCCGTATCCCAAGCTGCCCACTTCAAGGAAAGACACTTGACGAGCATCGCTGGATTGATAGACGCTGTCAATGCTAACCGGAGTGCCGTCCTTGGAGCCGTACAGGTTGATGCCATTAGAGAATTGAGCCCCCGAAGCAACGCTCTCGGTTACGTACGTACGGAACGAGAGCTTATACGCCGTAGTAAGATCGCCCGGGAAGTTCAGTCTGAATTGTCTGGTTGTCGCATCGTATTTAATATGACTGCCGTCCAGCGGGATATCTCTGCCGGAGCCTAGTCCGTCATCTCCGTTAGCCGGAATGGAATTCGGCAAGTTAACCGCTTGGTCGTAGGCGATGAGAGATACGCTTGTTGTATCCAACTCCAGACCTTCTTGCAAATCGTCGATCAGCCAGAAGTTATCTACGTTCAACAACGAATTCAGATTTACCGCATTCGAGTTCAGGTAGACGACCCAATCGATATACTTATTGCCGAACGCTGTGGGGACGGCCATTTTGCTGACAATACGGTTCTTGATCTCTTGCGTTGCCGACATCTTGTTCGTCTTGGTTGTCCCGTTATGAGTTAATGCAGCTTCATTGGTAATGTTGAAATTGCCGTTATTAAGGCTGCTGTTCTGTTCCGTAAACTGCGATTCATCCACGATCTTCGTATCGAATAGAATCACATACTTCTTGGTAATCGGTTGGTTAAAGGAGATCGTTAATGTGCCATTGGTGTCGTTAACCGTTACCAGGCTGCTTGCATCCGCTCCGAGACTGTCGACAATGCTGAAGTTATCTGCATATTCAAGACCTGCCGGAATCTCATCCGTAATAACAACGTTAGTCAGCGGATTGGCTTGATAGAAGCTGGGATCAAGAGCGCCGGCATTGCTGCTCGGAGTCGTGTCTCCGTTCTCGTTCACAATAAATCTCCATGTCACATGACGATTGGAGATATTGTAGCCCGCTTGCTCCTTGCGGAGGACGTTGCTTGAGAAGCTCTGCGTCCCCGGGCTATCGAATGAGATTGCCCCGCTAGTAAATTTGGCAGTATTCGTAAACTGACCGCTGCTGTTCGATGTAATGTTCTCCGTACTAACCGGCTTGGTATCGAAAGTAAGGGTGTACTTCGAATTTATCGCCGAATTAAACTCGTAGCTCAACACCTTGGTCGCTGCATCATAATCGAACGTCCCGCCCGAATAAACAATGCCTTGATGGTCAACGATTCTGGCGGAGCCTTCAATAAATTGCTGATTGGCCGGAATGGTGTCCGTAATCGTCGGAGCTGCCAGATTAATGCTCTCATTATTGATCACCATTGACCAGGAGATGACGCCGTTGGATCGGTTGTAGCCTGCTCCGGACTTCGTAAACAGGTTGCTTCCGACGCCGACATTGGCGTGTTTAGCGATTCCCGTTCCGGTAAGGCCATCCCACGTAAGCACGGCGGTGTTGTTGAAGTTATAGGAACCATTCGCCGTAAACCGTGCCGGATCGATCTCCGTCAGGTACGTAATCGTAACCTTGCCCGTAATATTCCCAAGGCTAAACGCAACATCCGATCCGCTTACCGTTGGCGTGACGCCGGATGCGCCCGTAATCGTCTCCGATCCGGCTATGAAGGTGAGTCCGCTAGGCAACGTGTCCTGAATAACGGCATTGTCGAACGTTAACTCGTCCTCATTGACGACAATCGTCCACGATATGTTCTTCGTGTTATTGACGGTTGTAGCGGAGAGATAATTGCCGGACTTGCTCAAAATATTAATGGGAATCGTAACCGTCTTAGGGTGATCTGCGTTGGTGATTTGATTATCGTCATGCTTAAGCTGCGCGTCGTTCGTTACATCGATCGAGGTTTGGCCATCAGCCAGAGCGTCCAGCAATGCCTGTTCCGTGAGAGTGGTAACGAATGTGATCTCCTGCTTCGTCGAGATGGTGCCCAGCGACAGCGTTAAGGTGTTGCCCTCCAAGCTGATGTCGCCGACATCAGGAGCGGCATTATTCACTTCGATCGATGAGACATCCAGGCTTTGGCTTGCTGGAATAACATCGGTCAACACCGCATTCTCGACCACGTTCACGGCGCTAAAATCAGCTTTATCGACGGTGATTGTCCACTCAATGCTCGTTCCGTTCGAGATTGCGCCGTCTTTCTTGACCGTGACCGGCTCCGGCTCGGGAGGAGGGGCGGCTTTGAACGACAGCGTTACCGTCCGCGTCGGTACGGTGAAGTTAATATCTGTATCGCTGCCATCCGTGTTAATGACACTCTGATCGAAGCTGCCCGCAATATAGAAAGCGCCGCCGACGTTCGATAGTGTCTCTATGGCACTTGTGAACACAAGCCTGATTCGATTGCCCGGGTCCAGGTAAGCCTCTGCTATAGAGTCCCCGTCTTCCGTGATCAGATCCGGCAATTGAATGGTGGAAGCACCGCCGCCGGGAAAAACAATGGCCTGCGGCACATCAAAAGCGATGTAGTCTCCCTCTTCAATAGAGTGAGCATTAGGCACGGTAAAGTCGTACCACAAATAAAACGGTGTTGCTGTGTCGAGATCTTGCTGGCCTACCAGCGTACTCCCTACCGTCGTCCCTGTTTTCTCTTTAATATCCACACCTGTGATAAACTGAGATGCCACTTGGCTTGTCACGTCAGTGCCCGCTGCATACGCAAGAAACATGGATGATACAGGGCCGGCCTGAAGTGCAGCAATCAGCAAAACAAGCATTGCAATCTTCGCATACTTCCGCAAAATTAATTCTCCCTCCTATCGTACACTCATCAGCGATTGATTCTAGTTCATTCATCTGAACAATTTCTGATAGTCGCATACGGAAGGGGATGGCACTGATTTGCCGCAGGCCAAGCAAAAACGCCTTCGGCGTCCTCAAGACGCCGGAGAAGCTTTGCGGAGATGATTCAGGCAATGATACAGGTGAAACTTATACATTCTGAATCGTCAAAAAAGCCCTGCATCCAGAACGAACGTCCTGAACATAGGGCTGCTGGGGATTCTTATTCGTTTATTGCCGCGCGCAAGCCAGTGGGGCAATCGATTAACCGACAATTCTATTCTGCGACAGGATCCTCCCACGACTCATAAGGAAGATGTAATTCGAAATGATCAAATCGACTAGCTTCGCGAAAATTCATAACTCTTATCTTGCCAAGGGGATCGATGAAGTCCTGCATATTATGAGTAACAATTAAATCAACTCCATGAAATAAAGCTGATGCCATAATAGGAAAATCATAACGATCCAATAGCCCCATCATCTCAACCGTATGACGAAGCCTTCTCTCTATGTAGGCCTGTCCGAAATCATGCCAGCCGTACTCCTCTGCCAGCAACTGTTTTAGAAGCTCTTTATAGGCTTCGCCGCTTGGCCAAGCACGTTTCCCTAACTGATTCAAGTAATCCCGATCAAAAAGGAGGTCCAAATAAGGCTCCAGTAGATACAAAATTTGCTCGTGGGATAAAAAAACGGGTTGATTGCTTCTCTTCACTCTTCCAGCCTGCAGAATACCGTACAACTCAGCCTGCACTGCTTTGGGAACGATCAGCTGTATCAACCCGTGCTCATGTTGGTATATTAATTTATCCAAGTAGTCATTCAGAGACTCCGATTGGAAGACAAGAAGCGAAACAAATAAATTGGTGTCCCAAAGAATTCGCACCAATGGTTCTTGTCGAGCCGAATGACTCATTCCTCCACCTCACCATTGCGAAACACATCATGTGCATCTGTAAGCGAAAGTTCTCCTTCTCCGAAGATGGCATTTCGTCGCTTGCGAAACTCTGCGCTTCGTGACTTTTCTAGCTTAAACTGGTTTTTAGGAATCAGGTATCCCTTTTTCTTCCCATCCGTAGGAGCCAGGTATTTAATCTTCTCCATGCTAATCCACTTATGAACAGCTTGCCTCGTGACGCCAAACCGCTTAGCCACCTCCTCAACGGTGTAGTAATCTTCATTAGGAAGAAGAACCTCTTTTAACACATTATGAGGTCGTCTACTCCTAAGTTGTCCTGATCCAGCCATAGTCTTCTTGAGTTTCTCGGAAGAAATACTAAGAATGGACACGCCAATCTCCTTCGAGTCCGCTATCTGACGCTTCAACTCGCGTAATTCAATAGCAATCGATGGATCCGCCCTAATAATTAATTGATCCAAGCGATGTTGAATTTCCTGTTTGGTGGTCATCTAAATGGCCTCCTTCAGCATCCTATTGAATTAAGTATATCCCAAACAATTATATTCAACAAGTTGTCAACCTATTGTAAACCGGATGTCAATGAACTATACTCGTCTCGCATAAATAATCAACTCGGCATCGCTAACCTCGTAGGTGCAGGTGACTAAGGTAAGCGACTGACTTCACTCTATCTCCTTCTACACAATCACCTTATTCGCCGCCTGAATCATCCCCGGAGGGATATCATGCTGAAGCCTCCACACGAAGCTCATCGGCTTGTTCCCCTCATGCTTCACGTACTCTGCCTCCCCTAAGAAGACGAACGGGGACGTGTAGTTGTGCTCTTCCTTGTACTCCCGAACGAACAGGGCGATGCGACTTCCCATCTGCCGATGATGGATATAGCGCTGAGCGGTCCTCGACTCCTCCGACGTCCGGCTCTGCGTCTGCCAGTGGAACAGCCTCTCATTGATCGCATAATCCTCATACAGCGTTGACGGCGAGAAGTCCTTGTCCGTCTTATTTAAGGTGATAAAGAAGATATCCGTCCGCTTGTCCTCGAAGTGCTTCACTCCCTCGCGGAAGCTCGGCGCCTTCTCCTCGTTCCAATACCCGAATGCCGCGAGAATCTGGTCCATCGAATAGGTGCAATGAATATCGAGCGGGCACATGTATGGAAAATCATTCGGCTTATCCACAAAATCCAGGTGAGCCAGCTTGATCTTGAGGATCTGCACAACTTCTTCGCGGAAGGCCGGGTATGCGAGCGTCGCTTGAATGGCTTCATGCGCACTGGCGTATCCATTCCGGGAAGGTTCGGTTCGGTAGAACGTGTAGAACAGCATGTTCACCATAAGCCGTTCTTCTTCCCAGCTTGGGAGCGATCCATCCTCGAGATAGGCGAGCAGGAACTTGAGCCATCTCCGCGAATTGATGTTCAGCAGAGCCGGGACCCTCTTCGCCACGAAGTCGGCGTTGTCCCACGTATAGTCTGCCCTTACTTCCACAACTCCCGCTTCCTCCTGCAAGCCGGTAAACGTCCGATTCCCCGTTCGGCCGCCATATAACTCGTACAAGCTCAGCCCATGATAACTGACGAAGTTGCTCAAACTGAGCGCCAGACTCGTGTCTTCTTCGAAGTATTTTATCCGATTAATGAGGCTCCTGCGGTTCACGACGGCTTGCTTCAAGTTCCCGAGAATATAAGCCTTCGCCTGCTTCTCTAATTGGATGAAGCTCCCCCGCGGCAAGGTCGAGAATCCGTTCTCGACATAATGCTGAACCGAATGCTTCGTATGACCGATCAGAGCCCGGAACTTGTCCTGGAAGTTGTACTCCTGGTGCGCCTGCCCGATGAAGTCCAGCACCGTCAGGCATTCCTTGCCCTCGGCAAGGCGCAGTCCGCGTCCCAACTGCTGGAGGAATACCGTCAAGCTCTCCGTCGGACGAAGGAACAGAATCGTGTTCACGACCGGGATGTCGACCCCTTCATTGTACAGATCAACCACGAAAATCATCTTGATCTCACCGTTCGTCAACCGAACCTTGGCCATCTGCCTCTCCCCGTCGTCGGACCCGCCATGCAGCGCGATCGCCGGAATGCCGGCCTCTTCGAACACCTTCGCCATATATTTCGCATGATCCACGCCCACGCAGAACCCAAGCCCTTTGACCTGGTCCATGTCCGTGACGTATCGCCTCATGCTGTTTAGAACCTGAACCGCTCGAATCTTGTTGTTCGTGTAGAGGTTCTCGAGCTCCGCCAGATCGTACCCGCGCCTCGACCACTTCACCTGCCTCAGATCCGCCTGATCCGTCACACCGAAGTACTGGAACGGGCTGAGCAGCTTCCGATCAATCGCATCCGTCAGACGGATCTCGGCCGCAATCGTGTTGTCGAAGTAGCCGAGAATATCCTTGCCGTCCATTCTCTCCGGAGTCGCCGTCAAGCCCAGCAGAATCTTCGGTTTGTAGTACGACAGAAGCTTCTGGTACGACGGTGCTGCCGCATGGTGGAATTCATCCACGACAATGTAATCGTAGAAGTCCGGCGTCATATGCTCCGTCAGCCTCATGGCGTTAAAGCTCTGAATGCTGATGAACAGATGCTCCAGCGACTCCGCCTGGTTGCCGCCCACATGCAGCTCCCCGAAGTTCAGGTTCTTCACGATATACCGGAACGTGTCCCGACTCTGCTGCAGAATCTCCTCCCGATGCGCGACGAACAGCAATCGGGCACGAGTATGAACATTAGCGAACCTCTTGTAATCGAATGCGGACACCACCGTCTTGCCCACTCCCGTCGCCGCCACAACGAGGTTATAATGCCGATCGTATAACGTTCTCTGCGCCTCCAGCTTCTCAAGAATCTCCTTCTGATAATCGTAGGGAGTAATCTCGAATGGAAAATAAACCGACGAGCCCTGCTCGGCAGCTTTGTTCTTGGAGAGAGCTTGGAGGAGAAGTTGTTCATGCGCGGTGTCTTCCGGAACGAACGTCTTGAATTCTCTATCGTTCCAGTAGCTCTCGAAGGTCGCTTCGATCTTCATCAAGACATCGTACGAATCCTTCTCCGTCACCTTCACATTCCACTCGAGGCCACTCGTGAGCGCCGGATTGGAGAGATTCGAAGAACCCACGTACGCCGTCGTGAAGCCCGTGTCCCGCTTGAACACGTATGCCTTGGCGTGCAGACGGGTCCGATCTGTGTCATAGGAAATTTTGATCTCCGTGTTCGGGAGCTTGCTCAGTTCCACGATCGCCTTGTAGTCAGTCGCTTCCATGTACGTCGTCGTAATAACCCGAAGCTGTCCGCCGTTATTGGTGAACGTCTCAAGCTGCTCCATCAGAATCCGCAACCCGCTCCACTTGATGAACGACACAAGGAAGTCGATCCGGTCGGAGGTCACGATCTCATGCTTCAACTCATGCAGCATATTCGGCTCCGAATGCGCACCTGTGAACAGCGAACTCTGAGACAGCGGCGTCGCGGGACGAATGACCTTCTCGCTCTTGAAGGAGCGGATATGATTCATCTTGCTGTATATGTAAGTAAGGACCTCTCCCTGCTCGTCCAGCTTAAGCTGATCGCATTCCTCTTGCCCCAGGCTATTCTTCAGTGTCTCGATCATTTCGTTGCAGGTCTGCACCTGGGCCAGGATGGCGTCCCCGTTGTTATCTGAACCCGATTGCTCTCGCACCAGCTTCAAGGCTCTACGCGTCACGAGTGCGATATAATTGGAGAGGAGCTTGCGAGCTTCTTCGACGTCGAGCTTCTCCTTGCCGATCTCGTGAGTGGAAAGATCAAGACCTGAGAGCTGACTGGCCGTCAGTTGGTTGATGACTTGTTCGTAGAGGCCTTGGTTCACGTAGTTCGTCTCCCTTCCTTGCTATCCTTATATCGTATATCGACCTCGAAACATTTCTGGATGATAAGTCGGACGAATAGGTTGCTCAATTGGATTCCTGTAATACCACATGAGCCCTTCATCAAAACCCGCTCGAACCAGAGGCATCTTAGGCAACGAATATGATTTGATCTCTAGTAATTATCTAATGGCAAACATAAGTATTCGTGCACCCTGTTGCACAACAAATAAAAAAGATTAAACTAATATTCAATACAGCCAAAATCAAAAAGCAGTTAAGGGCATTGAGAAATCAACACCTTCAACTGCGTTTCGTTTCATTCAACTCATTCATCTGACTCTACGGAATCAAATTTATCACATCATCTATTCCACGAGCTACGACGTATTTGGCTGGAGCTTCCCCCACAGAAAGCGATTTGAAATGCTCTTTGCCACACGCGATCTTAGCCCCTTCACGATCTCTCAGATCATCCGTGAAGAGACTACTTTTCGTTTCAACTACAAAGTACAACAATTCATCTCCGTCCTTCTCAATAAGCACAGCCCAATCCGGGTTGTAGCCTCCAAGGGGGGTCGGCACGACAAACCATCCAGGCAGTTTGGCATACAACTTGACGGAGCTATTCTTCTCGAGCTGATCTGCAAAGTGTAGTTCCGTCTCCGAATCGTATACAACATGCTCATAAACCGATTTCATGGTATCGTTGAGCATATTTTTCAAATATCCGGTCAGTTCTTCCTGTTCAATTAGTTCCTGCGCATAATAGTATTCTTCACCTAATCGCTGATACTTGATACCATCCACTAATGCTAATCGTTTATTGCGGTTGATTGTTTCAGCAACTAGCCCAATGAATTGTTGAGGATTACGCTTAAAATCGTCTAGCCTCTGACTCTCCGAGAGTATGCGCTGAATACTACGTCTGGTGAGTTGCGTTCGATCCTGCAAGTCAGTAAGTAAATCTGGCAGCACAATATCGAACTCCTCTAATACTGCTGTTGCTGCCCCGGTTCTCTCAGCAGCCTCTACGCCAGCCTTACCGATGACGATATCAGCCTTTCGCCATTGAAGACGCGTCTTGGAAATTGACGGCATACCTTGAACGGCGCGGATACATTCCTGAATTAGCTTTTCATTATCAAAATTCACACGGTAGGTGGTCTTGTACTTAATTCGATCCCACAGCGCCTTGAACTCTACACTTTGTAAGACAGCTTGCCTAGCACGAACTTGTTTGCGTTCATCAGCATTTTTTATCTCTAGCCGGCCTGCGAGCTTACGCAATATCTCTGTAACTTGGCTGCCTAGAGTTTCAAACTCCGAAGATAAGAACAATGTCCCTTCCTTAAGCGCCTTTTTAAGCTTGTCCTGAATTTTTCCTTGTCCATTAATATAATCATGAACCTTAAGATGCTCCCATAAAATCTTGGAACGCTCGAACCCTAGTGGTGTCTTCTCACCATCCGGCTGGATCACAGAAATCGCTGAGAACTGATGTTCCCCCACGACACCAAAGCGGATACCAGTGTCTGCTTCGATCTCTTTTTGCAGATTCTCTGCAAAGTCCTTGTAGCTCTCCGTGGCAATAACCGTAAGCGTATTCGTGTCAAATCCTCGTACCCTTACACCGTTCTGATTAACTGCTAACCGTAATCCGCGGCCAATTGTCTGCCGCCGCTCACGCTCAGTCTGAATTTCTCTAAGCGTACAAATCTGAAATACATTCGGGTTATCCCAACCTTCCCTAAGAGCCGAATGTGAAAAAATAAATTTAAGTGGCGTCTCGAAGCTTAGGAGCTTCTCCTTTTCCTTCATGATTAGGTTATACGCACGCTCAGCATTATCTCGATTGGCTTGGTTGTTCTCGGCTGTGTCCGACCAACCACCCTTTTTATCGATAGAGAAATATCCATCATGAACTAGTGCAGCATCACGACTCAGTTCTACCTCTTGGAACAATGTATGATAATCAGGATGATTCGCGAGCCTTCGATACTCTTCTTCGAAAATCCGGGCATATTCACCTTTCATTGGGTTGCCGTTCTCATCATATTGACGGTACTTGTCCACTGCGTCGATGAAGAATAATGATAGCACTTTGATTCCTTGTGGTCTAAGGCGCATCTCCTTATCTAAATGTTCCTTGATGGTACGACGAATCATATGACGTTGTACTGCCAGTGTATCTACACTCCCCCAGACTTCCCCGAGTTTGAGATAGCGCTCGTCACCTGGCACACGTAATTCGACTAACTCGTTGCCTTTCCCCACGCGAATCTCACCAATACGACACCCTTGATAAATCGCTCGCCTAGTGGTTTGCTCGAGATCATCCCCGTCCTGCACGGTTACTTCGCGACGCTGTACGCCGTTAGTAGTGTCCACATCTAATTCTACTTTGGCGTTGATGATTCCTCGTTTGTTATCTACTGATATTAACCGTACATACGGCTTGTTATTCGCCTCCTCAATCGTTGCTGAGGCGACTTCGATTTGTTTTACCAACCTTTTCTCATAGGCATCAACCGCATCCAGACGGTATACCATATGGTGTTTGTCCACATGTGTAGCCGAATAGCGAAGGGTACACAACGGATTCATTGCCCCAAGTGCTTCTTTGCCTCGTCCCTCTAGACCTCCATCAACACTTTGTGGTTCATCTACAATAATAATTGGACGAGTGGCCTTAATTAGATCTATCGGCTTCTCGCCGCCAGTTTTCTCCGAATCTTTATATAGATTATTGACCTCTTTTTTATTTATGGCCCCAACCGTCACAATCATAATTTGAATATGCGGGCTAGTCGCGAAGTTGCGCACTTGGCCAAGCTTTGCGGAGTCATAAATAAAATATTCAAACGGTGTGTTTGTATACAATCCACGGAAATGATCATCAGTAAGTTGAAGGGACTTGTATACTCCTTCCTTAATTGCTACTGATGGTACGACAATGACAAACTTAGTAAAGCCATATCGTTTGTTGAGCTCAAATATCGTGCGTAGATAAACATAAGTTTTTCCGGTTCCTGTCTCCATCTCCACAGAGAAATCACCAGAGGTGAGTGTTGCCGAGGGAGGAAGCCCGTTCTTTAGTTGAATATCGTTAAGGTTCTTT
Source organism: Cohnella fermenti (assembly GCF_004801405.1). Taxonomy (GTDB): domain Bacteria; phylum Bacillota; class Bacilli; order Paenibacillales; family Paenibacillaceae; genus Cohnella; species Cohnella fermenti. The sequence goes on along the minus strand of NZ_SSOB01000001.1, from coordinate 67,472 downwards.
ATAATTTCATCATTCAGTAGGCTCAAACGATTACCAATACCTAGATCGTTCTCTTCGAAGGCAAAAGATAGCTGATCATCTAATACAGCGTTGGTTACGGTGAACTCAGTACGACATATCTCCTGCCCACGAAACAGGTCACAGACCGAATCAATAGCCGTTAGCTGATAATCAAGATTGGACTCAAACTGTAGTTTCACAAGCGGCCCTCCCTATAGACTCCGCACTTTGTCCAGCCCATTCTGCTGGAGAATTGCTGCAAGATTGGTTTTCGTAACATCGTCTGCAAAGGCGCTATCGCGAAATATGCAAGTAGCCTTGCCAGCTGGATCCAGTTCCTTGTACCATGTAACAATGCCAGTCGCTAATGGTTCAGCCTCTTCTTGTGATATATGCATATCAAGGCAAACAAGGAGAACACCGGCACCTACAGCATGTACCAATTTTCCGGAAATTTTGCGGGTTTCGATCGGTACACAGAGATCTAAACCAAGCTTTAACAACAATTCGTAAAGGATGTCATTTTCACTACGATCCGCACGAATATGTTCAAGATGGTCAAGCAATGTCTTTCCAATATCATCCTGATCCGGATCCCAAGTATGGATATTTGATGAGTCCAGTTTGAAGACACGAAATCCTAAATCACTCGTGGATTGGGATTTATCATCAATAATCCCTGCAATTACACGACGAAGACGCTCCTTGGTTAATTCCGCTATATTAAAGGGCTTCCCCATGTTTTCCAACAATGCAGCTGCAGGTTTACTTGCTTTATTTTTTGGATCTATGGGTTCGGGGATCTGCACTAATATGAAGTGGATATCCTTTTTGTCTATCAAATTTAGATAAAAAACAGCGTGTCCAGTTGTTCCAGACCCTGCAAAAAAATCCATTACAATATCATTCTGTCCGACGCCAACATAAGAAATCCATCTAGCGAGCACTTCGTGATCTTTCGGGTTGTTAAACACTTTTTTACCGAATAATCTTGTAAGTTCATTTGTTGATTGAAGTGCACTTCGGTAAAAATAGCTACCAGCCACTTGAATGGGTAGATCATCAGAGTCATCCGATGCTTCAAATTCCTCTATTCCGACATCTTGTTCATCATCGACCTCCACTAAATAGGTTTTTCTGATTGGAGGTTCAGTGTGATCTTCGCGGAATATTACCTTACCTTTTCTAATCATTTCATCCATCTTCTCAGGAGTGCTGTAACGCCATCCCCCTTCTGGAACAGCGCACTTTTTCCCTGTAACGGGATGTATTACATCGTAATCCGGCCCTCCGCCACCAGGCCACGACATATTATCATCTCTCCACACCCCTTTGTTATCAACTTTATTGTATCTAGTATGCTTTTTAGAAGGATGGGTTTTGGACAACGATTCGTAAAAATCCCGGATTCCACGTTCGATAGAAAAATTATCCGTTTTATGAACTGACCTCAATCTCAGATACTCATCAAGAATTTCCTTCGCTCCTGGCTTTGCTTCACGCCATTTAATATTATTCGCAGTGAAATACGACTTGTTTTTGGCGACAACAAGCATATATTCATGGCCTACTGAAATTAACTTCGCATCATTTTTTCTTCCCTTCTCCCAGATCAATGTTGCAATGTAATTTTCTTCACCAAAGACTTCATCGCAAACGGATTTTAAGTTTTTAAACTCCGCCTCATCTATACTAATGAAAATGACTCCGTCTTCGCGCAATAAATGTCTTGCTAACATAATCCGAGGGTAAATCATGTTGAGCCAGTCAGTATGGAAACGTCCTGAAGCTTCAGAATTACTAGAGATCTTTCGTCCATCACTATTTAATTGGCCCGTAAGCATCTGGTAATTTTTTATGCTGTCTCGGAAATCATCAGAATAGATAAAATCCTTACCTGTATTGTACGGTGGGTCAATATAAATGAGTTTTACCTTATTTGCATAGCTTTTCTGCAAGAGTTTCAGGACCTCTAAATTGTCACCCTCAATAAATAAGTTTTTTGTATTTATCCAATCCACACTATCTTCTGGGCAGGGACGCAACGTTCCTGTACTTGGAGTGAGCGCTAGTTGTCGAGCTTGCCGTTTACCATGCCAATTCAGGCCGTATTTCTCTTCCCGTTCTTCTATCACACCAGCCAATAACTGCTTCAAAACTTCGAAATCAATCTTCCCTTCGATGAATGCCTCCGGGAACAATTCTTTCAAGCGTCCGATATTTTCAGAAATGATATCACTTGATTTCGTCTCCGGATCGTCTGTAGTAAATTTATTCATTGGAATCCTCCATTAAATGTTTGCTTTGACTTCATCAAGCTTTATTTCTAGGCGCTTTATCTCCATGTTTATTTCTATGAGTCGACTAATTTGGTGCTCACGTATGGCACGCGAACGAAGCGTCTCAATCTGAGAAATCAAATGTTTATATTTTATTAATGATTCACGACGAATAATGGCTTGTTCTGTTGTTCTCGCTTGGGCAAATTGACCTGTTAGGAGAGCAGCCTGCCAAGCCAAAAGAGCGTCCATCCAGCTTTGATACAGGATCATAATGTTTGATCGACGCTGATTCGTCAAGGATAGTCCATCCAAAAAACGTTTTTCTAACTCCAGTGTCGCCTTTGAATGACTTTCTAAATCAATTTCTACAATTTCACCTTCCAGAACTACTTTGCTCTTCTCATTTTGAGCCCAACGTTTGTGAGCAAGTGAAATCTTTATCCCCTTGTCTTGTGCAAGCAGCAGCCACACAGGATAAGGTATTGCACGATGCACAAACTCAGCAATACGCCTAGCATTAGCCCCTGAACGCACGGTTACGTTAAGAATAGCGATCTCAAGATACTCACGCATTTCATCTCGATATTCCGGCACTCCAACTGTGGATGGTTTAATCGTAGCCAGCCAATATATTTCATCGATACCCTCATTGATCTGGCGTTTGTCAGCAGTAGTTTTTGCACCATTTTCAATGAAGAGCTTTTTCGGAACACGCTGATTTACAGCTGTACTTTTGGACAGTTCCATCGCAGATAATAAGTCTGTGACATTCATGCCCCATCCTCCGGCAACACTACTAGAAATGCGACAACTTCAAAATCATTAATACCAGCGAACTCACCTCTGATAGCATGGGTACCACCAGGTGAAAACAGGCTAGCTACAGCACGTTCTTCACTCTTGCCGACAATGGATGCCACCGCCGCTGACAACATGCGTTGAGCATGCCGCATATCCTCACCAAATCGTGTTGCTTGCTCGAAGCGATTATACGCCTCAGCGTCCGGAAGATCACGTCCTATGCATTGACGTTTAATCTGATCGAGAATCCTCTTGACTTGCGTGTGCGGTAACAGAACAGGCCCTTCATCACCTATATATACCAAATAATGCGGTGAAAGTGGATAGCCAGGTTCGGCAATCTCTGAAGCTGCACCTTCTCCACGCAAGCAAAAAACAATACCAGGCGAAATCTCCACCTCATTTGAAGTAGTGATTGCACAGGTCCCTAGTGGCAACGATTCGAGTCTGCCAGGATGCATCTTTATATATTGTGCCAAATCAATTCGGAATCCCATTAGTGTGAGATCAGTAATGGATACTCCCGACGATAGGTCTTCTAAATCTATTACTGCATCTTGTAACTTAAGCAATTGTTTACGTCTATACTCTAGGTCGTTCATTTGATTGCCAGATTGCTGTTCAATTAAGTTCTCCTCGCCGGTGGCAGAAATGTCGAGCAGCACCATACGGCCACTAACACGTTGCTCAAGATTGATATATTCCTCCAATTCCATGTTCGGCCAAAAGTTAACTAGCTGTATTTGTTCATTAGGTGAACCAAGTCGGTCAATACGTCCAAAACGCTGGATAATGCGTACTGGGTTCCAATGGATATCATAATTGATTAACCAATCACAATCTTGAAGGTTTTGACCTTCGGAAATACAATCCGTAGCGATTAATAGATCGATCTCCCCCTCGCTATTGAGTTCTTCTGGACGCTCTTTCGAGCGGGGGGAGAACGCGGTCAGAATTGCACCCAAATCTTTACGCAATCCAGGTAAAGTAACCTGGTTACCGCCAGATCCCGTTACGAGAGCAGCATTAATGCCAAGCGTCTCTTTCACCCATACCGCCAAATGCTCATAAAGATATTTGGCCGTATCTGCGAAGGCCGTAAAAACAATCACCTTACGATTACCGGTGTTGAGAGGATTCATACACTTGTGTACAATGACTTCCTTTAGTGCCATCAGCTTTGCATCACGAGTGGCATCAACCTGTCTTGCGGCTGAGAGCAATGTTGCTAATCTATTCCGATCTTCAATAAGATCCTGCTTCCACCTTATAAGGTCAACATCTCCAAGCAGCACCTTTACCTTACGCCCTACCAGCAGGCTCTCGAAAGCAGGATCATCTATGTCTACGTCGGTGATATCCAACTCTTCAATTTCTTCTTCGTGTGCCTCTACCCTGGTTAATGTTGTTTCAACGTCATTAAGTTGCCTCTGGATAGTCAGAGCAAATGAAGAGACGGAGCTTTCCATTCGTTTAAGCAAGTTAACACGTAACAGGTGGATCAGATTTTCCTCTCGGTCTACCTGACGAAATAAACCTTCGCCACCACGGATTCTAGTGCTGTACTTAGCATCATAGGCTGCCTGTTTAGTGGCTAAAATATAGCGCAAAGGCGCATAAGAGGCCAAATTAAGCTTCCGAATTTCTTGATTAATTTCCCGGATGGATTGGAATTGACCGGCGCTATCTACGTCCGGCTTGATATTGATTGGCTTCAGACGAGACGGGAAGCGGCCTGTTTCAGCTATTCCATAATACTTCTCTATATGCTTGCGAGAACGAGCAATCGTTAGATGGTCCAATAATGTAAAATAATCAAATCCCAACATCTCAATCAAACGAGATGATGTCTTTTCATCCTCATCCAGCTCTAACCAACGATTGAACTGCTTTTGTGCAAGCCGGGTAGTATTGTCAATGCTTGAAATACCATGCTCAAAAAGAGCAACATCGTCCCCTTCAGTGGCGAACACTATCTGATTGCGCAAATCCGCTAATCTATTATTCACTGGTGTTGCTGAAAGCATTAATACCCGTGTTTTGACTCCTTCTTTGATGATCTTGCGCATCAATCGATCATAACGGGTCTCCCCGCCTTGACGTGGAGTTTGCTTGTTACGAAAGTTATGTGATTCATCTATAACTACGAGGTCATAGTTCCCCCAATTTAACTGAGACAGGTCAATATCTCCAGTCTTCCCCTCATCACGAGACAGGTCCGTGTGATTAAGCACATCGAAATTAAAGCGGTCCGCAGCAAGAATATTGCGTCGATCGTTTGACTTGTACAATGTCCAGTTATCACGCAGGCGTTTCGGACAAAGTACCAAAACACGATCGTTCCTTAATTCATGATATTTAATTATGGCAAGTGCCTCAAACGTCTTTCCGAGGCCCACACTATCCGCAATAATACATCCACCAAACCGATTAAGCTTGTCGATGGCTCCGATCACACCATCAAGTTGGAACTTATAGAGCTTATTCCAAATAATTGTGTTTCGGATTCCAGTAGCTGATTTAATAATACGCTCCTCATCCATCTCTTCTCCACCATCCCGAAAAAGATGATAGAGAATCAACGTGTATACGGTGTAAGGATCATGTTTAGCTGCAATAGATTTCAATGTCGCAATCAATCCAGCTTGAGCTTCTGGTTGAGCTTGTAGCGCCTCCCACTGCCTATCGAACCACTGAGTAAGAAATTCGCTTTCCTCTGCATTCTCAGATACTTGAACAAGGCTAAGCGGATTCCCTGGTGTTATACCAAGCCCATCGGTGCTAAATGCTAATGAGCCTAGTATCGCTTGTTTAGGACTCCCTTCTGCATCACGAATCACAATTGCTCCTTGCGGTATTCCACTAGTTGCACGACGCAATTCAGCTTTCTTCTGAATCCACTCCATACAACGCATTGCCAACCAACGGTTTTGCAATTTATTGCGTACAGTACGGTCATTTTCCGTGCCCAGCAATGCTAAATCGGCTCCATCTGCAGGCAAAAGGAAACGGACTCTACTCATTTTTGAAACTTCCTCAAGAAGTTCCAAAAATGCGAACAACGAGAAATATGGGGTCATAATGTCGATCTGATTGCCCTCTCTGATCCATGGGCGGAGCAGATCGACAACACGTTCAGTTCCTGTATTATGAATAATCTTCATAAATTGAAGCATCCCTTTTCTCTTCTGTATGGTTCCTGTTACGCTTGAAGCGTCAAAAAAAACAATTGGGCGATTCCCTTAAACTAATTAATCTTTGAACTCGACGAAAATCCGAAGATTGCTACGCGCCCCTATTGGTTAAATTGAAGCAATGATAACATTTTGAAGAAAGTTGAAGAGAAATCTGTTGAGTAGCCTTAAAGACTATTTATCATAACAGCGTCACATTAATTAACTTCCTATAAACTCTTCTAACAATTTCTTTTCGAATTTGTCTAAGTTTATTTTGGATATATCTAATTTTTTTATCTGGCCAATTACACCATCCAGATCCTGATCTTCGATATTATTCAAATACTTCTCCACTTTTCTCAAAAGTGAAAGTGGTAAACCGAATTCTTCAAGATCGGAAAGCGTAGGATTTATTAGCCCTGATTCAATAGATGAAGCAAACATCTTATAATCGCCATATGTCTTTTTATGTTTTAAGAATATCGACTTTTGTATTTGTTCTAATCCGAGTAATAGTTTAGGGAATCTAAACTCAAACCACTTTCTAATTATCTTTAGAGCCTTTTGTACTGCATCATCTGTATCTTTTACCTTCTTGTCGTTCATTAATATATTCTTTATAAATGAGGCAGTGATCGGCTGTTGAGACATTCGGTAACTGTTCACATAGTAGTGGAGCATCTTGTCTGAGAACACTCCATCCTTAGGATTTACAACAAAATATTTCCAAATTAACTCGCAACATACTTTTAACTGAATAGAGGTCGGGAACTGTGACCAATTTAAAAACCTATGGTAGTAATCAATTTTATTAGTTAGTTCTTTAGCCAATTCAATTTGGCCACTTACCGTTAGGTTATTATTTCGCTTAATAACATCTAAATCTAGAAAGTCTTGATCAATATAATTCTGTATCTTTTGTCTTGAACCATCCTTTAAATCGGAGTAATCTAACTGGATTAGCACTTCTTCAGAAGAGCTATCCTGTGTAAACCAAGGGAAATCTACATGCATGCTTAATTGCTCAGGGGGTGTATGAAAACTATATACATTGCCAACAAAATACCTTCTCATTCGCCCTGCTCTGCCGCATATATTTTTGTAATCGAAATGGGTTATCTTCCCTCTGCCCTTTTTATTTTCAAATATGACCACATTTTTGGCAGATGTATTAATTCCCTCAATTAATGTGCTTGTGCAAAACAAATATTTTATATTTCCTTTATTGAATTCGTTTACAATATATCTCCCTAGATACCTTGGAATTACACCATGATGGAATGCAATCTTCGACTCTAATGTCTTCGTTAAAGACCACTCAGGATGTATATTTTTCTTTATCCACTCAATTGCATCTATATGAACTGTGGTTTGATTCCGGTTTTGTTCTTGATATATTTCAGCAAGTAATTTTGCATGCTTTTCAGATGACGCAGGTGATTGGCAATAAATCAATGTAGGCTCCTCTAGCTGATCTAATAGTTCTTTTAGTTGCTCGAATTCGTTGCCAGGATTTCTATTGATATAAATTTCATCTGTTGCAACAGTTGCATAATTTGTAGAAAGAAACTCGCATCCATAGGTCTCTTCAAAAGTATTTGGGATCGTATCGATATTAGGGCCAAGTAAATAGAAACTTTTAGTCTGCTTCATTAACTTATAGAATACATGATTGAGTACATTTACTCGTTCATCATCGTCATTGTTATAGCTCACTTTATAAAACTCATCGATAATGAAAAATTCAACTTGCGGAAAATTTTCAAGTTCAATAAATTTCTCGGGAGTCAAAATAAAAATATTTTTTTCTCCAATTCGCTGTTTAGTAGTAAAAATGAGTTTGTAGACCCCCGCATACCTTGAAAGCTTTTGCCTCACCTCATCGATTAAAGCTAATGTTGGTAAAATAATTACAATATTATTATATTTGTTTGAAGCTACGATCTCTTCTATAATCAAACTCTTACCAAAGCTGGTAGGAGCGCTAAGAATAACACTCCTTTCATTTGAAAGTAAATTGTACACCTCAGCCTGTTTCTGGTGCATTACAATTTCAGGTATATTCTCTGAACGGAAAAATTCGTAATGAAGTGTGCTTTTTAAAGACATCCCCTCTTTATTTGCCTCTAAATATGGGTAATATCCTAAGTTTTCGACGTAATCAAAAAGAACAGGTAAAATCGCCTGAGGCAGTGATTGCTTTCTGTCTAAAAGACGAAACAATATTTCTCTAGCATGTTTCTGTTGGTCAGAAATTTTTTCATTAACATCAATCCATGCTAATATTTCAGAGCATTGATCAAGAGAAACTTCAGGAAGGCTAAGGATAGTTTTTATCTCATAAAAATTTAATTTGCTCATCTTTGCCATCCCCTTAATTCCTGATGTAATTGATCAACTAATATCTTCTTTTCCTCAAGAGGGATTAATATCAATACGAATTCCACAGTAGTGGGCAAACCACCATTTCTAAATAACTGGTGGTTCGCCTCAAGTTCGGTTATTAACTCATCCTTAAATGTATCTGTTACTACTCTATGTTTTTTAATTACGTCACTATCATAAGTTAATAGCACAGGAATCTTTAGTCTTGAAAAGATTTTATCTAATGATGTTCTATCATCTATTAACGTTTGTAGTTGGCTTGCATGTGGCCAAGAGGCATCAATCTTATTACTAACAAATAGAAATTCTTTTCTAAGAAAATCTTTGTCTGTATGGACCCATAGTTCCTTGATCACATCTCTAATTGCAGTTGAACAGTTATTGTAAAATTTCACTTCACCTAGCCATAGTTCTAGCTCATCTTTAATAGGAACGATATGAACGGCATCGAAACCCTTAACAGTATCATTGGAGCTATCTTTATAATATAGCTTTGATATAGCCGGGATTGTATTAAAATAGTCCCTCATAACTATATGTAACAATACTTCCCCGAATTCTCCTCTTCGTGTATATTTATCACTTTCGTAAACTAACTTCGCTGCTTTTTTCATTTTTCTAACACAGTTGTTAGAACCCAAAGTAGCAAGCTCACTATGGCTAAGTGCAAAATCAGGTAATGCATTAAATATTAATTCGACAATCGAGTCATATCTATACTCATTTAATTCGTAACCCACAGAGAAGCCACGGAGATGAGTCTTACTTATATATTCATCAAACACTAAATGGGATTCAAAATAAGTCATACTCATTCCATGCGCTCCTTTTCTCACTGCAGACCAAGTCTTTATACTCAGTATAGACTATGTTCCGACGTCCTTCCAATAAGTTACATGTAAAATGTCGTTAATTGAAGTTCACGTCTGTATGTTGAACAGTTTGTATCTATTCATAAAGGAAGACTTGACCCCCATTTTATTCTTTCTTCTCTTTCTTTTCCCTCGTGGCTAGTGTTTCACTTATTATCTCTGCAGCTATCTCAATAAAGTGTTCGTAATCCTTGTAGTCCATTGTCTATATAAGCTGCAGCTAATGAATTAACGAAACCGAGCTTATCGCCAAAATCTCCGATGCCGCTATATAGATTGCATCTTCCGTCATTACGCATGGCGATGCCTGAGGTGAATGCGCAATCGGTCAAATCCGGTTTCTTCGTCGGACCTTCTGGATAACTGGAGCGAGTACCGATGATTTTCTGATCCAGCCCTCATGTTTGTCCGCGTCCATCACGAAGGAACAGCTCATGTAGACCTGCTTCAAATGACTGTCCTCTCAATGGTTTTGTAGCAGATGTGACCAATGATGCCTACCTTGCCGCTATCCAAATAGTAAGCTTGATTGTAGCCTCCCCAATCGTCTTTCCCGCGCTTGTTACAGATCCACCAACTTTCCAGTTATTGGTATATCATTTTTCTTGTGCCGATCCAGAGGTAGAGAGATGGCACCTCTCCATTCGTTTGAACGCTGTCCGAGTAGGAACAAGCGAACGAAAGAAACGATCATCAGCGAATTGCACTTGAGTATGGATGATTTGGTGCTGTCGCGCAACCATTTAAGAAGAATAAAAGCAATTAAGACAGTGAATAATTGTCCGTATACGGCATTCTCCGTTGTGCCAAATGAGATGGATACATTCTCAGAGGTTGCTTGATCAATCGAAAAAAACACTTCGATTGCTTGTTTGGGATGAAGCAGGCTATCTTACATGTGCTTCCAAGCCCCACTAAGTCTCGAGGTTACAATTCCGCAAGCTTTTCATCCAGAACATCCAGTTCAGCAACCCCCAATCCCGAACACGCCTTTTCCACAATCACGCCAAACCACACACAAGACAAAGTCCCCTCACTAATGCAGGGGACTTCGCTTAATGCAGGGGACTCCGCTTCTGCTCTTTACGCTCAAAATGATGATGAAGCCTATATTCGCAAATTTCTGTTGTCCAGCGGTGCAGAATAGAGCGATGCTCGGGAGCTGGCTCTATTCGCAGGCCAAACAATCCGTCCTCGAATCGGGTCATACTCCCCTTCGCCGAGCTCCACTTTGTCATCGGCATCCGCTCAATAAGCTGGCTGACTCCGGTCTCGTTGTATTCCCAGAGCCGCAGCGACTCCTTGTCAGAGAAGTCGAGTCTCTTCCGGAACTCCTTCTCCATGAGGTACCTGTGGAAGAAGGGAGCGACTTCATGCGGAGTTACGGGCTCCGCCCAGCGTTCCGGCCCTCGTTCCAGCATGTAGAGGAGCACGATCATTTTGTAGCTTTTGGTCATGACCGTCTTCTCGACATCCCGAATCCAGGCTTCGTGTCGATAATAAACGTCCTCTTCTTCCTGCGTTAAGCATTCCGCCCAGCCAAGGAAGCCAACGTAGGAGCCGAATTCATTCCGATACTCTAAGCTGTTTGATCTCCCGTAGAGATGAAGCTCCAGATATGCAGGGATGCGGCCGAGTTCATTCTTTAAGTCGAGGAAGGAACGATGCAACCGCTCCCGATGCGGCATTCTTTTATGGCGTAATTCATCAAGCAGGTTAATAACTGCTGTTTCCAGATGGAACTCGCATCCGGCGGGCACGATGGGAGTGAGTGCCGCAGCCGCTTTGCCTTCCGCATCCTTGGCACTCGCGAATAGCTGAAGCTTGACGTCCGCATTGCGGTAGTTGCCAATAAGATCAATGATCGTGCAATGCGTCTTCATCTCCGACAGCCGCAGACCTCGACCGACTTGCTGGGTGAAGACCGTTAAGGATTCCGTCGGGCGAACGAATAACAAGGTATCTACACTGGGAATGTCGACGCCCTCGTTAAACAGATCAACGGTGAAGATAACTTCCAGTTCGCCTCTGGCTAGACGGGCAATGGCCTCTTCCCTCGTAATACCTGCCGTACCTGAATGAAGGCCGACTGCCGAGACTGCCCTGTTTTGAAAATAACCTGCCAAGAAATCCGCCTGTCGAATGGATGAGCAGAACCCAATCGTTCTTGTTTGCTTATGCTCCGTCCAAGCATCGTAGATCTTGTCGGCCAGTGTCTGCTTCAACTGTGCTGCAGTCAGTTGCTCATCGTCATAATGAGATCCCAGCCACCTGATCGACGAATAGTCGGTATCATCATAGACACCGTAATAATGGAACGGAGATAACCAGCCGCGACGGATGGCCTCGACAAAATGAATCTGGTAGGCGACATTCCCGTCGCATAGAGCGTAAACGTCCTTGCCATCCATCCGTTCCGGCGTTGCCGTGATGCCAAGCAGGAACTTCGGCTTGAAGTACTGGATGACCGACTGATAGGAGGCCGCCGCCGCATGGTGGAATTCGTCTACTATGATAAGATCAAACCGGTCCTGCGCGAAGGATTCTCGATGCTTCTTCATCCCAAGAGTATAGATGGAAGCAAATACGCAGTCCGCATCTCCTTCTTTTAGAACCCCGTTATAGATACCGAATGTTCGGTCCTGCATGACGTGCTGGAATGATCTTCTCGCTTGATGCAGAATCTCTTCCCGGTGCGCCACGAATAACACTCGATGGAAGCGCTGCGCGAAGAAGCCTGCCAGATAGGTTTTCCCCAGACCGGTAGCCATGACGACCATTGCCTTGTCATATTCCTCATCCAGCGCTCTCTCCAAGGCATCCAGTGCATCAATTTGGGCGAACCTGGGATGAATCGCAGCCCATTCGGCTCGTTCATCTTCTTCATCGGATTCCTCGGGGAGATGGTCCTCACTCCCGACACGGTATTCTTCCTCTTCCATCTCTGTGATCATGCGGATTAACTCTGGGTTGTTGCGATGGCAGGTCCGATATTCTTCTTCATAGAGAAGAAGGGTATTCTCATTCAACGGCAAGGTGGAATCGTGATAGAAGTTCTGCATGAACTTGTCCAGTGCAACCTGGAAGGTGTAAGGCTCCGCCTTGGCGTTCATCGCCAGATTCCATTCCATCCCCATCCGCATGGCAGACATGGAGAAGTTGGAAGAGCCGACGATAAGCAACCCTTCCCCGTTCTCATAATCGAATAAATACGCCTTCGGGTGAAAAGACGTGCCCATACTTCGCCACAGCCGCGCCTCCAACCGTGGGTCGATATCCAGTAATGCCTGCAAACCTTCCGGTTGGGTAACAAATAGATAATCGCCGGCCAGAACCTTCACTTCCGCTCCGCGCTCTACCGCTCTTCGCAGATGGGGCGCAAGCAGACGCACTCCCGACTGCATAACGAAGGAGGTCATGATATAAATACCGGATGCATTCTGCATCCCGGCTATCAGCTCATCTGCCAGATTCTCGGTGATGAGTTTAACATTAAGTGTTGTCGTCGACATCGATCAGGTACACCCGCTTCTGGAATCCGCCTCTGGTTGCCGCCTTTTGCTCCCGTATAGCTTCTAGCTGTTCCCACGTTGCGCCATGTGCGGAAGCTAACGCCCGAATAACCTCGAGCATATCAGCAAGCTCTTCTAACGACTCTCTTGAATTCTGTGCGGAGAAGTATTCCTCGGACTCTTCCCTCAGCTTGACGGTCAACTCGATCTTGTACTCTTCTTCGTCCAGAATACGTGTTCGGCATTCCTTCCCCGTCGACTGGATCACTTGGGGAATAAGATCTCGAACAAGCTTATTGTATACCGGCATAGCTTCAATCCACTCCATCCTCATCTTCATCTTCGAAGAAGTCGCCGTACTGATCGGGAGCCTCACCTTTGGCCCCAGGCATTGCAGGCAGCTCCGTTCCTCAATTCTATTATAATCTGCCCTTTATTTCTCTCCAACACATATGGGGCGGGCAATGACAACGTCAAAAGACCGCAAGCCCACTCGCTTACGGTCTTCTATATTACTTGCGGACTCGGCGTCTTCTCTTATGCCAATACTTGACCCAAACATCGCCCTGATCATCTCGGTAAAACCGAATGCCGGCCAGTTTAAGCGGCGTCCATATCTCATCAAAGTAATAATTAGGCATAAGCTCTCCTCATCTATACGAATTTCCCGGACTCGTTGCTGCCGGGGGGATTAGGTGGTTACAATAACCATCCTAGTCATCAGTATAAATGAGCAAGTTTAAACCTGGTTTAAAGGGACTAGGCGTACGCCCGAACGGAATAGGCACTACGAATCAGATAATGATCCGATGCTACCAGCATGTTTATCATTTCGGAGGGGGCAGCACGAACTTGTAGCCGAATCCTCTCACCGTGACAATAAACCGCGGTTTGGAAGGGTCAGCCTCGATTTTCCTGCGCAAGTGACTGATATAGACCATTACCGTCCCTATATCGCTCAAACTGTCCCAGCCCCATATCGCTTGGTACAATTCTTCCACGTGGAAGATCTGATGGGGATTCCTTAAGAAGAACTCCAGCATCTGCCTTTCTTTGGTGTATAGCGGAATCGCCTCTCCGTTGACAAGCAGCTCGGCCTTCTTGTAATCGTATTTAATGTGCTCGAACTCCAATTGCTCCGTTAAAGGACCGTGCACTCGACGCAGCAATGCTTTGACCTTCGCTACCAATACGTTCGGATGGAAGGGCTTGAGCACATAATCGTCCCCGCCCTCTTCCAGCCCGCGGATCATGACGTCGGCCTCCTGCCGGCTGCTGATGAATACGATAGGGACATTGGAATGCTGGCGAATCCTTCCGCAGACCTCGATTCCATTGCAATCCGGCAACATGATATCAAGCAAGATCAGATCCGGCGAATTCTCCTTTTGGCATTCCGCTACGGCCTGCAGCCCCCGGTCTATTTTCACCGCATCGAATCCATCCCGTTCCAAATACAGCCGTATGAGTTCGCTTAAATCCGGATCGTCTTCGACAATTAAGATTCGGTCCTTATTCTTCATTCCGCACCTCTTCCCGAGCTTGTTCGGAGACGGACGTTACGGGAATGCCGAAGAAGAAGCGGCTCCCTTCGCCTACTCGGCTCTGCACGCCCACATAGCCGCCATGCGAAGCAACGATTCCCTTAACGATGGCCAATCCCAAGCCGCTCCCATTGCGATCGCCCTTGTACACTTGGTAGAAGCGACCGAACAGATGGGGAATGTCCGCCTCCGGCACGCCGGGGCCCGTATCCCGTATGGCAACCTCCATACACGGCGATCGGTCCATGACGATAGAGGTCTGAAGCGTGATCCGCCCTCCGCCAGGCGTGAATTTCTTGGCGTTAAACAGCAGATTGCAGAATACTTGCTCGATCCGGTCAGGGTCGATATGGGCACGATAAGGAGCGGCGCACTCCCCATCCTCATGGACAAACTCGATCCCGTTCTCCTCTATATCCCAACGGTATCTCTCAACCAGTTCCTTAAGATACAGAGCGAGATCCATCGGCCTTTTGTTTAATTCGATCTGCCCGGATTCGAGTCGCGCCAGCTCCAATAAATCATGGAACATTCGTTGCAGATACAAGGTTTTCTCATAGACAATATGCATGTATTCCGGCTTCCCGGAGGGAAGAACTCCATCAATCATTCCGCGAATATACCCTTGAATCGAATTAACGGGATGCGCCAGCTCGTGCGAGATGTCCGTGAACAATCGCCTGCGTTCCTCGTTGATCTTGGTCAGCTCCCCGTAAGCCCGCTCCAACTCATCATGGCTCATCTTAAGCTTCTGCGTCCGCTCTTCCACTTGCCTATCCAGGCTCTGATTCAGTTGAACCAGCTCGGCAGAGGTCTTCTCCGCCCGGTTGTACGCGCTGGCGAATCGATTGGTGACGTTCAGAGACTGAACGATCAGGAAGAACAGCATGCCGATGGCCGTCATGTCGATCGAATCGATAATGAAGTTGTAATAGAGAACGTTATTGATGACACAGATAAAGAAGAAGCTCATGCCGATCAGAGCCAGACCCGAGCCCTCCGCTTTCTCGACGAAGGCACGAACAACCGTGACAACGATGTAGGTGGAGATAAGAACAAGATACGTCATCAGAAAATTCATCGTCGGTGTATAGATCGAGGCCGGGAGCAGAAGCACGAACAGATGATAGGCGCACCCTGCCCATACGAAAAGAGAGGCCGGCCGCGGCAAGCTTGCTTCCGCATTGCGTATCTGCAGGACAAACAGGAGCGTAAACTGACTCGCGGCAAGAACGGACATATACTCGATCTTGGTATTCCATTCCCAAGGGAATGAGGGGAAGAAGTACGACAACGCCATTTGCTCCGACGCAAGGGTGCGAGCGGCAACGGCCAGACACATTAAAGTAAATAGCAGCGGGCTCTTGGTCTTCCTGTTCCACAAATACAGCGACAGATGGAACATCGCCATCACGATCAGGATGCCTGCCCCGGTAACATCGAAGATCATTCGCTTCTGGTGATACCGCTCGATCTGCTCCTCGGTTCCCAAGAGTGGAGTCGTCCATAGCCCGCCCTTGCGCTGAACGAAGTTCGACACCTGAATCGTCAGATCCAACCAGTCCTGCGCAACGGCGAAGGAGACGGTCTGAGGCACATTCCGGGCAACCATCTCAGCTTTGCTGTAGCCCACTTGGCCAACCTGCAGGACACGTTGATCATTGACCCATAATGCATACGCAGTCGCTACATCCGGCATATAGAGAGCAAGCGTCTTGACCTGATCGGTTCCCTTCCACTTCTCCGGCAGCATGACACGCAATCGATAGGTGGCAACTCCGTAATTCGACCGAGGCTCCGGCAAGCTCCCCCACGAGCTTGGCACTTGGACCGTTCCCAAGGAGCCCTCCGCCGCTTGTGCGCCCGGATTGCCCATCACTCCCCATTCGATCTGCCACTCCCCCTGCAAGGATGCCATGCCATCTCTGACGAAGTCCCAACCCTCGAGCTGGAGAACGCCATTCGCGGCTTGACGCTGCGTGCCGGCTTGTTCTTGCAAGTCGGAATGCGCCCCGGAGTCCCCCGATTGCCTGAGAACGGTAGCCCCCCAAGGCACTAATAAAGAGATCGAACAAACGATCAGGATAGCCGCCCAAATCTTCCGCATGCTTGTTACCTCTGACGAATGGATGTTCTCCAGTTCACCGAAAGTCCATAAAGCCTGGAGTTCTGGAGTCCTAGATTTCCATTAAATTTCGACAACACCCTTCCTATTTCCTCTTTGACCACTTGCCGAGCGGCGCCTGAAAGGAGTTCGAATACGGCGGTGCTCACGGAAGGAGGCGTGCAGGAGAAGTGCAGAAGACGTGCAGGAGATAGTCCTCCTGCACGCCTTCGCGTTGAGCCCGTCAATAGTTGCCTTGAGTTGCTTTGCTACACTACATCTCGATTATAGGGAAGGGGTCCAATCAGCCCCGCCCCTCCGTCATTACCCTCGTTAATCCGTTATCCGGATAAAGTCGACTTGGACCGTTCCGGTCGCCGTCAGCGGATCGAACCGAAGCTGCTTGATCGTGCCCGTCCAGCCGGCGACCGCCCCCATATCCACGACATACTCCATGTAATCGCTGGTGGCCAATATCGGCAACGTAACCGACTTCGCCGCGTTCCAGGTCGTATCCGTCGTCGTCGTGAAGAAGAATTGCGCCGTCGTGTTGGTCGATTGGTTCTGCAAGCGAATGCGGACGTAACGGTTGATCAAGGCATTATCGATTCCCAGATTGTCCGGAGAGTAGATGTAGGGATCGGTTCCCCCGGAGGTTAAGGTCAAGCTGCCGCCGGACACCGTCATGGACGAGATCTGGTTGCCCGAGGTCCAGCCCTCGGCATCGGAGTCGGTTCCGAACTCCCAGCTCTTGCTCGTGCCGGAGCCGAGTGCGGTCACCTGGATGAAGTCGACGTTCATCGTGCCGCTCTTCGAGATCGGATCGAAGCGAAGCTGCTTAATCGTGCCGGTCCAGTTCGGGTTGACGCTCAGATCCACGACGTAGGTCATATAGCCGGAGGCGTTCTCCTTCGTCGCGAAGGTGATCGACTTCGACGAGCTCCAGGCGGTGTCCGTTGTCGTCGTGAAGAAGAGCTGCGCCATCGGGTCGTTCGTGTTGTTCTTCAGGCGTATTCTCAGATAGCGATTGGAAGCCGGACTGTTCAGGTTGTCTGCGGAGACAATGTAGGGATCGCTTCCGCTGCTCGTGAGCGTCAGGACGCCTCCGGAGACGGTACCGGAGATTTGGCTCGCCATCGTCCAGTTCTCCAGATTGCCGGCCGCGGCGAAGTCCCATTGCAAGCCATAGTTCGTATAAGCGACCGACGGAGCCCAACTGACCGCGTCGGATACGTTATTCCCCGCCGAACCGGCGGATACCTCGAACCGCAACTCGTCGCCCGCGTTCACGGAGATTCCGTCCAGAATCGCTTCATAGCCGGTCCGATTCCCTCCGGCGACCGACTGATCCGCCGAGACAGGCCAGATTCGCGTTCCGTTCTTGGTAATTCGGACAACGACGCCGTCTCCGCCCTCCTCCGCCATCAGAACGCGTGCGCGCAGGCTGACCGTTCCTTGAAGCGGTGCCGTCCATACCCGCGCAACGGCGCAGCTTGCGCAAGCCGAGGGCTGAAGCTCGAACGCGGAGACGCTCGGGGAGGCTGCCGAGGAAGAGGGCTGCCATTGCTTCTTGGCCGCGTCATAATAAGCCAGATTCGTCCACGAAGTGCCGTCGTAGGCTCTGGATGTCCAATTGCCCGCGCCTTGCGACGAGCCGAAGCTGGCCGATGCGTGAGAGATGGCGGAGGCCGACTTGATCGGCTGGTTGTTCGAGACGGTGAATCCGCTGTAATCCGCGCCGTCCTCGTACAGGAACGCATTCGCCTCATGGTAGAGATTGTCCCGGATCGCGCCCGTCGGCGTATCCGCCGTCCCCGCCCGACGGAACGACCCGCTGCCGTTCTGGACGAACGTATTGCCGGCCGCCGTCGTGTTCAGCTCGTAGCCCAGCCCCGGATGAATGGCCAGGAACGAGATTCCCGCTCCCGCGTTGCCGGCGAAGTAGTTCTCGCTGATGTTCACGTTATTGGTGCAGCATTCGAAGTCGAAGGCCACCATATCCGGGGAGGAAGTGTGCGGAACGTTCGTGAACACATTGTTGAAAATATTCGCGTCATACACGCCGGCCAAGTAAATGGCCGCCGTCCCCGTGTCGGAGTGACAGCCCGCGTCCCCGTCGATTCTCGAATCGATCAGAGTCAGGTAGCGGACGTCCGTGATCCGCATCCCATCGTCGCACCCGGTCGCGCTGCCCCCTCCCGCATCGTTGCGGTGGAAGTTCAAGTTCCTCATCACGACCTGCTCGGCCGCCTTGTAACCCGTGACGGACGAATAGGTCCCGTTGTACCAATCGATGGAGATCGTGTCGAGATTGCGGCTTCCTTCGATATCCTCGAAGAGGACGTTCTTGACGATCGGCAGCGAAGCGTCATTGGAATCGTCGAATGTCTTGGATGTGAACTCGATGCCGGCCGAGTTCCACACCGCGTCGCCCGTAACGTCGTTGCCGCTTCCCGAGCCTTGGTGAATGCCCTTGATATCGTGCAGATACAGGTCCTTGAAGACGAGGCCTTCATGGCCCGCCGTCGAGAAGCTGACGACAATACCGGCGCCGGCCTGACCGATCTCAAGCCCGCTTATCGTCCAATGGCTGGGATTCGCAAGCGCGATTGCCCTATCCGACTCCAGACCGTTCCGAAGAATCTTCGGCTTGGCGCCCGAGCCGTACGCTCCCAGCACAATCGGATTCGCGGCCGTTCCGGTGCCCGAGATCGACATCTGCTCGTTCCACGTCTCCCCCTTGGCAAGCAGAATCTGATCCCCTGCGGCGAAAGCGCCGTGGCTGCTAATCGGAGCGAAGCTGCACCAGGGCGCCGCCGTCGACGTTCCGGAGCCGGCATCCGAGCAAGCGCTTCCAACTTGGTTGTTGACATAGTAGCTCGCAGCCGATGCGCTGGCCGACGACAGGAGCAGCAGCCCCGCGGCCGCGGCAAGCGCCAGCAGGAGCAGATACCCGAGCTTGCGGAACGGCTTGCCGAATGAGTTCTCAAGCGTATGATTCATGTCTTTTTCCCCGCTCTCTTAGTGGATAGAAAAAAACCGGAGTTCTCCTTCAGCCATGGCCATTCGAAGACTCCGGTACGATGGGGGCGAAGGCCGGCGCAGGCAAGCGCCGCCTGTTGCCCGTTATTTCGCGTTCTTGTCGATCAGCTCCTGAACCTCGTTCAGCGCCTTGTCGATTGTTTTGTTGCCGAGCAGAATCTTCGGCAGCGCATCCTGGAACAGCTTGATGCCCGCCTCGTCGCCCGGCGTATGCTCGACGATAAAGCCGTTCTCGGCGGCCTCCGCGTAGGCGCCCATGATCTTGTCGCCTTCGGGAGGCGTATACCCCTTCGTGCTCGGCACCACGTTGCTGTCGGCCAGACTCTGGAACGTCGTCTCCGACGTCATGAACTTGGCCAGCTTGATCGCCGCTTCTTGATGCTTCGTCTTGGCCGACACCGCGACGATGTTCGAAGCTCCTCCGAGCGTGCGGCTGGGTTCGATGCCCTTCCAGGCGGGAAGCGCGTAAGCGCCGAGCTCGACGTCCTTCGGCATGTTGTCCTGCAGATACTGAACGAAGTTCTCCGGCACGACCATGTACTGCGCCATCTTCTGCTGCACGAACAGCGCTTGCGTCTCGTCGATTCCGTTCGTCATTCCCGCCGGATCGAACGTTCCGTCGTCCCATAGCTGCTTCAGCTTCTGTACCGCTTCCACGAATCCCGGGTCCGTCACCTTCGCCTTGCCTGTCAGGAAGTCGTCGGTCGTGACGTCCCTTGTCGATTGATCGAGCAGGAAGCGCAGCCACCAGTCTCCCCAGCCGACCTTGTTCGCGTAGGACATCGGGATGAGGCCCGCTTCCTTGAGCGTCTTGTTGTTCGATTCGAACTCGTCCCACGTCTGCGGGGCCGCCAATCCGAGCCCGTCGAAGAGCGTCTTGTTGTAGACGACGACGACGCTGACCGCTCCGAACGGAACGCCCCATACATGATTGGCCGCGTCCACTTCCGAGGTCAGACCGGAATTCATGTTGGTCATGAGCACGGGGTTGATCGTATCCCCCCAGTTGTCGGCCTTATCGTATGCGGGGGTCTGGAACGCCTCCTTGAGGTCCAGAATATCGTTCGTCTTGATCAGAGACTCGAACGTGACTCCCTGGATGCCGAATACGTCCGGCAGCTCGTTGGATGCGGTCAACGTCTTGATCTTGTTGTTGTAGGCGTCGCCGACGGCGACATATTCATAATCCACCTTGATGCCGGGATTCTCGTCCTCGAATTTCTTGAGCAGCTCCGGCTTCACATAAGACCACCACGAGATGAACTTTAGCGTTACGTCTTCTTCGGATGCCGAGCTTCCGCTTGCCTGCGAGCTCGGCGCGGCTCCCGACGCGGCTCCCGGCTCGGCGGCGCCGTTGCCGTTCCGATTGCCCCCGCAGCCCGACAATGCTCCCGCCATTCCGATAAGCAGCGAGAGCGTAAGCAGCGTTCCCCTCTTCTTCATGCAATCTCCTCCATAGGTCGTTTGAACACGAGCCTATCGTAGCACCGCCCCTGTCGGCTGAGAACTCGACTGGCTTCGGAATGATTGCGCTTTTTTCGGATAACGGCTCCCCGCACTCTTCCGATCTCCTTCGAGCTCCTTCGAGCTGCTTCAAATCTTGCGGATGCCTCTCCAGCCCTCCCGGTACTCGAGCGGCGTGCAGCCGACCTTGCTCTTGAATACCTTCGTGAAGTGGGCAGGCGTCGCGTATCCGACCTTCTCGCAGATCTCGAAGGAGGGCTTGTTCGTCTCGCGCAGCAGCTTCTTCGCCCGGTCCATTCGCACCTGGATGACGTAATCGACGAACTTCACGCCCATATGCTGCTTGAACTGCTCGCTCAGGTAAGTCGGATACAGGCCGACCACATCGGCCACTTCGGCCAGCGTCAGATCGTTCCGATAGTGCTCGTGAATGTAATGGACCGCATCGGTGATGAACGTAGGCTTGATCTGACGGGAATGCTCCTGAATAAGGCTCGACCATTCCGCGAGCTTGCGCTTCACTTCGCTCTCCAGCACGCTCCAGGTCGGGCACCGCTGCAGCTCTCCGAGCAGCTTGCCCAGATCGGCAGCTCCCGGATCGCCCGTCCGGACGATTCCCTTGGCTTCCATCATGCTCTCCACACGCAGGAAAAGCCGGAGCACGATATCCAACAGCACCTCGGGATGAATGCCCGCCTCGTACAGATCGTCCATGAAGACGCCAAGCTCCTTCTCCAATGCCTCGGCGTCGCCCAGCACGGTCGCCGTTACGACCTTGTGGAAGGCGTCCGGCTGCACGCTCCACTGGCGCTGCAGGTTCTGCGAAGCTTCGTAGCCGATCACTTGACCCGTTCCGATCGTCAGCCGCGCCCGCAACGCGGCCTGAACCTCAAGCAGCAGCTTGGGCATGTCGGAGAACCTCTCCGCCCCCGAGCTGACGCCGATCGTGACCGGATATTGGACATGGGAGGATAGAATCGCCAGCAATTGCTTAAGGGAATCCGCCATCGCGGTCTCCCGCTCCTCCTCTCCCTTCGGCACGAAGAACAGCAGGACAACGAAGTCGTCCTGTCCTTGCCAGACGGTTCCGCAAGCGGGCTGCTGCTGGAAGAGCGCCTCTTCCGCCATCTTGCGGACAAAATACTGGAACAGCATCCGATCCGCCTCCTGGAAGCGGCTGTCCGCCTTCTCGTCGATTGTCACGCCGGCGGCGAACAAGCGCACCTCCCCTTCCGCGATGCCGAAGCCGTTCTCCAGATAGGCCCGGGCATCGGGAGCAACTCCCGGATTGGGATGGAACAGGGCGCTTAGCAGATGATCCTGGTGAATGGCCGCGATCATCGGCGATTCCCGCTTGTCTTCCTTCGAGCCGGCCGCGAGCTTCTTCTGCTGACGCATCCGCTCCAGCACCTCTTGCAGCTCATTCTTGATAATCGGCTTAAGCAGGTAATCGATCGCTCCCTCGCGCATGGCTCGTCGCACATAATCGAATTCGCCGTAACCGCTCATGACGACCGTCTGAATATGCGGACAACGCCGGGCCAGCTCGGCGATCAGATCCAGACCGTCCATGCCGGGCATGCATACGTCCGTGATCAGAACATCGACGTCGTCTCCCTCCCGTAGACAGTAAGACAGCGCTTCTTCCCCATCCGAACAGGATGCCGCGATCTCGTCCGACTCCTCCATCTGCCGAATAATATAGGCCAGGCCTTGCCGAATCAGCTTCTCATCGTCCGCTATCACGATCTTCATTCGGATTCGCCCCTCCTCTCTCCGGGAACATTCAGTCTGGCAGCCGTTCCGATGCCCGGCTGGCTGGAGAGCTCGATCCCGTAAGGAGATCCCCATAGCAGCCGAACTCGATTATGCACGTTGACGAGACCTACCGGAGCTCCCTCTCCCCCGCTCGCCCCGATCCGCAGCAATCGGTTAAGCTCGTGCAGCCGGTCGTTCCCGATCCCGACCCCGTCGTCGACAATCTCGATCGACACGCCTTGCTCCGCCCGGAAGGCCCGGACTCGGATCGTCGCCTTCCGCGGAGCCTTCAAGGGCGCGAAGCCGTGCTTGAAGCAATTCTCGACGATCGTCTGAAGCGACAGCTTGGGCACCTGCGCTTCCTCCGCTTCCGCGGCGACCTCCCAATGAACCCGCAGCGTTCCGTCGAATCTCGTCTCCTGCAGAAGCAGGTATTGCTTCAGCAGCAGGATCTCCGTGCGCACCGGAACCAATGTCTCGAACTCCGTAGCGGCCCGGAATAGCAGCCCCAGAGCGCGAGCCATCTCCGCCGCTTCCGAGGATCGCTGCATCTCGGCGACCATGCTGATCGCCTCAAGCGTGTTATACAGGAAGTGCGGGTTGATCTGCGCGTGCAGCGCCCTCAATTCCGCTTCCTTGTGCGCCAAGTCGGAACGATAGACGCGATCGATCGACTCCTGAAGCTGACCGGACATCGAATTGAAGCCTTGCGCCAGCTCCGCCACCTCATCCTTCCCCCGGACCTTGACTCTCGTATGGAGAAGCCCCTTCTCCATCTTGCGCATCGCGTTGCGAACGGCTTGGACCGGCTTCACGATTCCGAGCGCAAGCAGGAATGCGGCCAGGATGGAGATCAGCACGCATAGCGCTCCGGCCGCAAGCATCCAGAAGCGTACGGTGCGGATATTCTCCGTCAACGCGCGATACGGCAAGTAAGCCACCAACGACCATTCCGATTGCATCGGCGAGGCGTAGGTGACCAAGGTGCTGCCCTCTGCGAACGTGAGGTTCAACGACCGAATGCGAGCAGGGGACAGCCCGAAGGAGTCGTTCTCCCAGCGCCCCGTCTTGTCGTAGACCGGAAGCTCGCGATTCCACAGCGCGATGATATCCTGCTTCGGCAATTGCGCTCCGCCGATCATCCCCACGAGGCCGTCCGTTCCGATACTTAGAACGATAGAGCCGAGGAACTGATGAGCAGGATCGTTCACCTTCCGAATCAGATAGATCGTCTCCTTGTCCGCTTCCTTGTCCGTTTCCTTGTCCGCCGCCGTCTCCACAATCCACTCTCGGCCGGAGGCGAGCAGCCGTGCCTCCATCTCCTCCAGTTGGGGAAGAGCGATGCGCTCGTCCGAACGATGGCTGGCGAACAGCTCCTTCGAAGCCGTATGGAGATAGACGGAATCGAGATCGCGCTTCCGGTTAAGCAAGTCGTCCAGGTAATGGTTGATCCGCTGCGTCTGCGTGTAGGATTCCATGGAACCGGGTGCGATCTCCCCCGATGCTCTGAGCTTCAGAATACGAAGCAGATTGCGATCGTCGTCAAGCTGCGTATCCTCCGTCATGACCGAAGCGGCCAGACGGACCAGATCGGTGAAGTACGCGTCGATCTCCGAATTCAGCAGCCGAACCGTCCGCTCGATCGAGACGGACACTTCCTTCTCCATGCTTTGCTTAAACAAGTAGTAGGCTACGGAAGAGACCAGCAGCGTAGGCAGAACGATTAACAGGATGTAAGTGCCCAGAAGCCTCTTGACCAACGCTCTCCCTCCGGTCTTCGGCCTTATCCTTTAACGGCTCCTTCGGATAACGCCTGTACGAAATACTTCTGCAGGACGACATACACAAGAATAACGACAATCGAAGTAATCACCATTCCGGCAAAAACCGGGCCGAAGCCGTACACGTACTTTTTGGAAGCCATCTGGGCCATGCCGACCGCTATCGTGTACATCTTCGGATTCGTATTGGAGATGAACGCCCACATGTACTCCGACCAGACTCCGATAAATTGCAGAATGCAGAGCGTAGCGACCGTCGGCAGTGTAAGAGGCAGCAGAATTCGATAGAATGTCCGCCACTCCCCACACCCGTCGATTTTCGCCGATTCGCTAAGCTCGTTCGGCAATCCCGCGAAGGAGGACTGCATAAGCAGGACGCCCATCGGCACGATGGAAGCAATGTAGGGCCCGATCATCCCGGCATACGTATTGAGAAGGCCCAAGTCCCGGTTGATGAAGAATACGGGAAGCAGCAGAACGGGGGAAGGAACGAACAGAACGAGAGCGAAGAGAACCTGAAGCGACCGTCTCCCCCTGAACCGGATCTTCCCGAACGCATAGCCCGCCACGATGCACACGGCCACCCCGCCGACCAGACTCGCCAGCGTCACGAGCCCCGTATTCGCGTAATAGGTAGCGAAGTTCGCCTGCTCCCAGGCTGTAGCGTAATTCCCCCAGATGAATCGTTCAGGCAATCCCCATTGGTTTGCGAAAAAATCCGTGTCCGTCTTCAGCGACTGAAGAACGACCCATATAAGCGGATAAAGTGAGGTTATGGCGAATAAAGCGACGACAGCCGTCATCCACGAACGTTTGATCATCCCTCTCACCCTCCCGCCCGCTCGTTCGGCCCATTCCAAGACCTTAGAATCAAGCTGACCAGCCCGACCATCGCCGTAACGATTACGAACACCATGAACGCGACGGCATTGGCATAGCCGTAATGATTCTCTTGGAAGCCGAGCTTATAGACGAGGGTGGAAGCGATCTCCGTAGAGCCGATCGGCCCGCCTTGCGTCATAATCCAGACAATGTCGAACGAACGGAAGTCGTTGGCGATCGATATAATAGACAATAACACAATTGTCGGCAGCATGAGCGGCAGAATGATCGACCAAACCGTTCTGATCCCGGTGCAGCCGTCGATCTTCGACGCTTCTATCAGTTCCTTCGGGATTTTAAGAAGACTTCCAAGCAGAATCAGCATGTCGAAGGGAATCGTTCTCCATATCCACACGAGAATAACGGATAGCAGCGAAGTGTCCTGACTGCCCAGCCAGACACGCTGCCAGGAGTCGAGACCGAGCGCTCCCAGCAATTGGTTCAGCATCCCGATCGTCGGCTCGAAGATCAGAGACCAGATAACGGCGGACACGGCAAGAGGAATGATATAGGGGAGGAACAGCACGACGTTAAACCATCTCCAGGCGAACACGCCGCGGAAGAGGAAGTAGGCGAGCACGAAGGCGACGCTCATCGAGACGACAAGCTCGACAACCATCAGGATGAGATTATGCCCCATCGCCTCATAGAATCGGGAGTCCCGGAACCCCTCGGCGAAGTTGCCGAGACCGATAAAGCTGTTGAGCGGCCCGACCCCGTCGTAATCGTAGAAGCTCATCTGAAGCGACTTGACAAGTGGGAATACCAGGTACAGCGCGAAGAAAAACAGGGCCGGGAAGATCATGGCGTAAGCGAGCAATTGCTTCTTGACAGCCTGTCTGGGAGGCATGGAAATCACCCTTCTCTCAAAGTGACTTCAGTATACCCCCGCCCCCCGGCCCCAACAACGATACTAACTTCTGATTGATTGCCTAATCTTCGGATTCGCCGGGCCAATCACCAATTCGTTGCGAACGGAGTCTCAGGCAGCCCTAGCACAATACGCAGCAAATTCGTATTCTTGATCTTCGGATTGGCTCGGTATTGCTCATATTCCCTTCGCCTTACGAGCACTTCTATGCTCTCCCCGGGATATTTCTCTTGCTCATCGCGAATCCATTGCAAGAGCTCGGGAAGACTGCTATATGCCTGAACCTCTTGCTCGGAGAGGCTCCTTGCCGCAATGACATTATGCGATTGCATTACGAGCTGTTCGGGGATCTGATGAGATTCTCTTCGTTCATCGTCCCGAGTCAGACCAACGGCCAACGCTATGTCCGACTCCAACAGCTCCAGCGTGGCTGCCAGTTCGTCGCTCCACCATCCGGAGACGGTTACCCCCTGTTTGTCGATGGCAATGCCGCCCATATCACGGAATATTTGGATCTCATCCAGCCCTATCGGCTCTCTAAGGTCCGCCGGTATCGCGCTGAATATATCATCCAGCTTATCTGCCCGGCGAATCACGATTTTGTCTTCTGCAGGATCTGTGCCGGGGAGCAAAATATATTTATCCTCTATGTCCAACAGCATATCTATCAACCGCTCGGGCTTATCGCAAGTATACTTGTGCGTTACATAAATTTGCTCGCGCGTATGTGCTGAACTCTTGATATTCGCTCCGCTCTTCCTATTAATCCTGTGGCACATATGGATCATGTCCGGATAGTTGTCGGCTATGATATCGGAAGGCGACAGCTTCCGACCGGAACTCTGCAGCGCTTCTTCTTGAAGTTGCTGTACCCGAGCCATGACCTCCGATTTAACATCCGGATGGCCCCATACAAAGACACCATGAATACACCACTCTCCGGCATACGGCTCAATCATGCCGATAGAGACAGCCCAAGGAGGAAGCTTTATCATCGTCTCACAGTAAGGCATGCGATACCTCTCGCCGGACCAAATGTCCTCGATAATCGCGCCTTGCTCATAATGATCGACCAATTGGAAGCATGTAATCCTCATTGCCGCCCACCCTTCAAGCATGGCCCGTTCCTCCGCAGAGTACCGCTTCCCCCTCTCTTCGAGAAACCAGTCGATTCCGCGCATCCCGTTATCATACTTACGGAAGAAGTAAGCCCATAAGTTGCCGGCCCCGTCTCTCAAACCTCCGATAGAAGAGTCGAATACTTGAACCTTCTTGCGGTCGAATACCCATTCCCCGCCATCTTTCTTAGCCAGAAAGCCATACAAATCGTTTGTCAACCTATGCTTCCGATCAAAAAAATGCTTCTCCTGTACCTGCCCCGCCTGATTCTCTGCTCCCTTGGCCAAACAACATTGCTTATATTTTTTTCCGCTTCCACATGGGCATGGATCGTTTCTTCCTGTCATGTTGCACTCTCCTCGGTAAATAATTGGCCACTGCCCGTCCTCTGCAAACGAAACGGTGCAAACGCCTCTGTCACGCCAAATTATAGTCTTCCTAAGTCATTCTAACCATAGGGCTCTCTGAATTCCCCTCAACAACTTAACTTGCACCGACATTCGAAAGCGCCATACCCGCTGCAGATTCCTCTACACAGCAGCAATTATGGCGCTTCGACGCTATTCCCCTTGCATAAACCCAAGCTTTCGAGATTGCCCGTCCGTCATCCACTCGCGGCTGCGTCCCTTGGCATAGTCCGACTTCATTCCGGCAATCAATCGATCGAGATCCGTCTCGTTCTCGTAATGCATCTGCAGCGCGGCGGAAGCGTAGAGCTCGCTAAGCTGAGCCAGCGTGAACCCTTCCGTTTCACGGGCGGCCCGGTCGATCGTCTCCTCGTCTGCAAGCCGGAACATGCCGATATGCATCAAGTACGAACGGCGCAGCGCCTCATTCGGGGACTTCACCTCATACGCCCGGTCGAAGCGGCCGGCTCGGTTCATGAGTGCGGGATCGATTTTCTCCGGATAGTTTGTTGTCCCAATTAAGTAAATCCCCTCCTTCGACGTTGCGCCATCCAACGTGTTCAGGAAGTAAGAGCGGCAATGGGCCGGCATGGAGTCAATGTCCTCGATGACGAGTACCATCGGCGCCATCTGGCCCGCTGTCTCGAATACCTCCTTGATCGATCCGCTGCTCGTATGCTCGGTAATCTGCCAATAGGCGATCGGGGCACTTGTCGTGGACGAGATGGATTTGACCAGTGTCGTCTTGCCGTTGCCCGGCTTCCCGTACAGCAGAATGCCTCTCTTGTAGGGAATTCCGTAGGTTTGGTAAAACGTGCGGTCCTTGGAGAAAAACTCGTCGATGGAGCGATAAATTTGTGTCTTCAGTTCTTCCTCCATGAACACCTCGCTCCGACTAACAGCGTAAGCGGCCGGTTCGCGGGTCTGCTCCAGCCCGTCTCGGGTATCGGTGAACACCGCGATCTTCGGATTGGCAAGCTGGCGCGCTCTCATCTCTTCCAGAAACTGCACAAGTCCCTCATCCGACTTGCAGAAGATCAGGTCCTCGCATCCCAGCCCATGCTGCGTCATCCTCGGCACTCTGGCAAGAGCGACGAGATGCTTGGGATAGACAAACAGATTGTTCCGCACAGCAGGCCGGATCGCATATCCATTCTGTCGCGGATCGGCGTCGGAAGTGTACTCGAATATGCTCGTCTCCACCAGGTCGAACAGGCTGGCCACATGCTCGACACCGGGGAATCCGCTGCGAAGGTCCTCTTCGAGTCCGTTCCACACCTCGTTGCCATCGTCTTGATAATAAAGGCGGAAGCCGTCCCCGAACCGCTCCCGCAGCAAATCAACGATAGCCTGCACGATCGAAATATAGTTAAAATAGCTTGCCGCGTTAAGCGCACCGCCGTCCGCACGATCCGTCCGTACGATAAACGGCGGTTCTTTCTTCATAAATTGTATTGTCATAAGCCATGTCACACCCCTTTAACCGCCGCCAGCGGACGGCATTTGGCTACAACGGAAGCCAGCCGCGCCTGAACGACGCTGTCGATAATTTGATCTACGTCCTTGTATGCTTGAGGCGACTCGTCAATCAGCGATTCCAGCGCCCGGTGATTCAGCACAATCTCGTCCTCCTGCCCGATGCGCATCGAGGAAGCGAACTCGTCTACCGTAACAAGCTGCTTCGTCGCATTGCGCGAGCGAACCCGGCCTGCCCCGTGGCAGATGGAATGATAGTTCCGCAAGCCTTCGGGCGCCCCAACCATCAGATACGAAGCCGTCCCCATCGAGCCGGGAATAAGTGCGGGATGCCCCGTCTCGCGGTAAGGCTCCGGATTGCCGGAATGTCCGGCCGGCAGAGCCCGCGTTGTCCCTTTGCGGTGAACGAGCACCGAATCTTCGCCATGCTTCTCCTCGCAGGCGTAATTGTGCATCAAGTCGTACAGCGTGCTCGTCTCCGCCTGGGAACCGAATGTCTCCCGCAATGCGTCGCGAACGGCGAACGCCATCAAGTGCCGGTTGGCGACCGCATAGTTGAGCGCGGAATACATCAGGTTCGCATACGTCCGTCCGGCTTCGCTGTCGAGCGGCGCATAGGCGAGCTTCGGATCGGCCGTGCCCATCCCAAGCCTGCTCATCGTCTTGGCCACCTGCGAGCCGCAGTGCTGGTTGACCGCTCCGCCCCAAGAGCGGGAGCCGGAATGAATCATCACAACGACTTGCCCATCCCTCAAGCCCCATTGCTCCGCGATGCGGCGGTTCTCTTCATGAATGCTTAACGCTTGAATCTCGATAAAATGATTGCCGTTGCCGAGCGTGCCAAGTTGGCGGTGGGCCCTGTGCCATACTGGTTCGGGGATACGATCCAGTTCGCTCTCGTCGAACCGGAACCGGCTGCATTCCACGTGCGTAAGCGAAGTCGCTCTGCGCGGGGTGTACATGTCCGGCACGTACTTGCCCGGCAGACCGTGAAGCCCTTTGCGCAGGACGTCCTCCAGCCGAATGTCCGAGAAATATCCTCTGGCGTGATTTTCCACCGGAATCCGCTTCTCGATCGCCTTGACCAGCTTGCGGCGGAGCTTCACATCCTGCAGATCGTCGGCCTGCAGATTCGTCAGATGCACCCGCATGCCGCACCCGATATCGCTCCCGACGATGGATGGGGAGACGAAGCCGGCCTCCATTCCCCACACCGCCGTCGTCCCGATACACGTGCCGACTCCGACATGGGCATCGGGCGTGTAGCTCATGTACCGGATGTTCGGGATTTGCAGATTGTTGTTCGCCATCTCGAGCACCTTGGCTCCCATGGCACGATACAGATCATCGTGGGCGAACACGTGCAGATCCCCCGCAGGCAGATCGATTCGCCGATAATAGTTAACGTTGTTATTCATATGGGTTGTTAAATTCCTCTCTGTATTGGAAAATAAATGAGAACGCAAAAAGACCGCAAGCCCACTCGCTTACGGTCTTCTCGCAATGTGAAATTAGAGGACGTCCGCGCAATCTCCCCCTCGACTGAGGCGGGAAGCGGCGTTATCCTTGTCTTTCCCTTGCTTGGGCCCGTAGAGGCCGATGGACAATGAACGAACTATTCAATTGCGGCTGAACGACGTTGCGACGATTGTCAATTCCGATCATGTCCAAGCGACCTCCTTTCCAAATTCAAGATAAAGCTATCATAAGGGCGGAAGGGAATGAATGTCAATCCCCCAAGTTACATTCCCCGAGTTACATTGTCAAACGATCCGCCAACACCTGCAAGTCCATCCCCTTCAGTGCGCCTTCAACCAGCTCGGGCAGTCGGTTCGGGGAACATCCGAAGCAAGGGATATCGAACTTGGCCAGTCTTTTGGCGACATTCTCGTCATAGGAAGGATTTCCTTCATCGGACAAGGCGAGCAAGCATATCGCTTTGACCCCCGCTTGTTTCATCTCCCCAAGACGGCGAATCATCTCGGCTTGATTGCCGCCTTCAAACAAGTCGGATACGAGGATAAACAATGTTTTGTTCGGTTCCCGAATAAACTGCTCGCAATAAGAGATGGACTTGTTAATGTCCGTTCCCCCGCCGAGCTGAATGCCGAACAGCATATCAACCGGGTCCTGCGCACAAGTTTCCGTCAGGTCGACGACTTCCGTATCGAAGACGACAACCCTTGTATCGAGAGCGGGCATGCTGGCAAAAATCGAGCCGACGAGTGAGGCATAGATGACGGAGCCGGCCATCGAGCCGCTCTGGTCGATGTCGAGAATAACCGTCCATTCCTTGCTCCGACGCGACCGGTCGAAGAAATACACCTTCTCCGGAACGAGCATCTGGCGCTCGCGGTCGTAGTTCCGTAAATTCCGGCGGATCGTCGTCTTCCAATCCAGGCCGCTCGCCGACGGAAGCGGCGAATGCTGCCTCCGATTAAGCGC
This sequence comes from Cohnella fermenti, assembly GCF_004801405.1. GTDB lineage: Bacteria > Bacillota > Bacilli > Paenibacillales > Paenibacillaceae > Cohnella > Cohnella fermenti. Next base: position 35,551 of record NZ_SSOB01000001.1, on the reverse strand, counting down.
CCCCGTCACGGCACGACGAAGCTCCTGTTCCATTCGCTTCATGATGTCATCGACGACCGATCGAACAAGCCGTCTCGCCGCTTCCTTGGCCTTCTCCGGAATTTGTCCCTTGAGCGACATCAGCGTGGCTGCCATATGGATATCGGGCTTTACCTGGGACAAAATCTCCGGCTCGAGCAAGAGCTGCTTCAAGCCTTTGCGTTCGATTGCATCTGTCTGAATAACAGACACGATGTCTGCGGGGAATAACGATCTGACATCTCCCAGCCATTGCGCCAGTCGAGGAGACGACTTGCCGAGGCCGGCGGAACGAGCGCCCCCGCCGCCTTGAAGGGACTCGTAAGTCTCGTCGTAGATAGCGGCTAACGCAGCGTCCATCGCCGCTTCCTCATTCGACAACAGTATGCCTCCGTCTTGCGACATGGCCGTCAGCGATTCGTCCGCCGCCGCTCCGAGGATGAGCCGCCATCTTCTCAACTGGATCTGATCATCCCTCGTCATAGGCTAAAGTTCTCCGAAATCGAAATCGTTAAGCTCATCCAACTTCTCCTTCTCCTCTTCGGTAAGAGGGCGCTGGAGCAGAATACTCGTCTCGTCCGCTCCCGCCCCCCACAAGTCGCCGAGCATATCGGATATGGCGGCCTTCTCCCTAGGCTCGAAGGAGGAGAAGGCTCGGCGCAAGTAAACCAGCGATCTGCGGAATTGATCGTCGTCAAGCGAGCCGATATACGTATCCAGTTGCCCCCATAGCGACGCACGCGACAACAACGCATAACGGTTGAGCAGCGCCACCCCCTCGAACCAGCCTGCGCCAAGGTCGGCCGACACGCCCGGGGACAGCCGACGCGATACTTCCTGCTCGATATCCTTAGGCGAGTACTCATCACGCTCAAGCAAAATCGCAAAGCCGAAGCCCGATAGTTTAGGGTTGCGATCGTCTCTTGAAGCCAATCGGCGCAATTCGCGCATCCATAGGGATTCGTCAACGTCTTGGTAGTGCTCCTGAGCAACGCTATGAAGCATCTGCACGGCGGATAACACGGAAGCGGCCGCGTCATTGTTGCAGTTCGCCGCATCGCCCAAGGAAAGCGCCCCGCGAAGGAACAACCGCTGCAGCAGCGGCACGAGAGACGAGGTGTCATGCCTGCGGATCGAGCCGTAGCGGATAAGCGCGGACAGCTCAAATGCCGCTTCGGCTATTCCCTCGAAGTGGTCGGAATCGACCGTGAGCGTCTGCAGCATTCGCTGCGCTTCGTCCATCGCGCCCAGCAATCGGCATAGGCTCGCCATGCGAATGATTCTGGCGGCTTCGACGATGTTCGTGCACGTCTGCAGCCGTTCATGAATGACGTAAGCGGCAGCGATCTCAATCGTCTCGCCTTTAAGGGTCGATTCGACCGCACCGATCTCCGTCTCCGGCGTCCACTGCAGTGTCCAATGCTCCGCCCATGTGGCGGCGTCCTGCCTTAACGGCAGCTTGCGGGCAAAAGAAATGCCGAGCAATTCAAGCCGATGCAGCAGCACCGACCGGTTCAAATCCAGATAGGCCGCATCTTCGGATTGGACACGACGGTTCTCCCTGAGATCCAGTTCGAGATTCTGGGCGACAGGCGTCTTGTACTTGTCTAACTTCAATCGGCGCAGCTCGCGGTTCAAGTCGTCCTGTACCGGCGTCTGGCTTACACCTTCCGGCAACAGGCCGATCGCCGTACCGATATCGATTCGAGCGTGCGCTTCGGAGACAACGGACACTTCTCCCCCGCCCAAGCAAACAACCGAGGCATCGCGGAGATCTTGCCAGGTCGGCTGGCTGCCGCCTTTCATGGAAGCCAGCGCTTCCGCCATTCGGACGCCTTCGATGACGGAAGCGGTCGAGCGATAGGTGCCTTTGTCGCGCAGAACGGCCGCCAGGCTGGACATGTACCGCTTGGGTAATTCGGATAACCGGTCTTCGTGGAGACACTCCCAGAACAGTTGGAAATACGCCGGCGTCCGGTTGCCCGCTCCATAACCCGAGCGGGAGGAAAGCTTATAGTACGTGTAAGGCATCAAAGTCAGTCTTGTCGGAGCAAGCGGTAGCCGTTCCCGTTCCTCATCCGTCATCGCCGGCTTGTCGCTTCCGAGCGCCGAAACGTGATGCGCTCCCGTCACAACCACAATTCGGGCAGGGAGATGACCGGCCGCGATCGTCTCCTGAATCCTTCTGCGCATATAAGCTTCGCGAATGTCCGTATAGGCCGTTTCTTGTGGCCAATAAGCAAGCTCTTCCTCTGCCGTCAGTTGGCGCATTCGTTCCGAGAACGCTTGAATGGCACTGCGATAGGCGCCGATATTGCCGTTATGCTCGAAGTACCGTTCCCAGTAAGCATCATAATCCGGCTCATCCGCAAGCTCGGCAATATGCTCATAGATTCCGTTGTGGTATCGGATATACCGGGCACGCTCCTCCTCGTCCCGCTCGGCAGCTTCCTTCTCTTTAAGCCCATGCAATGCCAACGCGTGGCCCGACGGCAAATCGATGAATTCGCAAGCCGCGCCTTCGCGGCTCGCCCACAGGAACGCTTGATACTCGGGGGAATACGCCGCGAGCGGATACAACAGAGAGCGAACAGGAATCTCTTCGGTGTATGCGAGCAGAGCGATGGGCGGCACAACACCTCGGGAAGCGATCTGGGAGATCAGGTGGCTCGCATCGCTCGGTCCTTCCACCAGCACGGCCGTCGGCCGTATGTCGTTCAAGAAAGACAGCAGATGGCGAGCGCCGGACGGCGACAAATGTCGAATGCCGAACAGGTGAACGCCATCCGCCGCATCATTCAACCGTTCATGTCCCGACAAGCGTTGTACAGGCTTCGCCATTCGGATCCCCGCTTCTTCATGACGTTGTCCAAATATTCCTTCCATACCGCCCGATCCTTCTCTTCATCCTTCACAACGGCACCTTGAAGCCCTGCGGCCAGATCGTCCTCGGTCATGCGTCCGTTGCCGAAGCTTGCAGCCAGCGCCATGCTGCCGGTTAGAAGCGAGATCGCTTCTGCCGTCGAGATGACGCCGGATGGGGATTTGAGCTTCTCCTTATTGTCCAGCGTGGCCCCATTCCGAAGCTCGCGGAATATCGTCACCACTTGGCGAACCGCCTCTTCCTCGGGCAACGAAGCTCTTAATTCGTAGCTTGTCGAGATTTCGGCCACACGCCGTTTGACGATGTCGACCTCCGTCTCCACATCGGCGGGAGAAGGCAGCACGATAATGTTAAAGCGTCTCTTGAGCGCCGCCGACATCTCGTTAACCCCTCTGTCACGGGTATTCGCGGTTGCAATAATAGAGAATCCTCTGGTTGCGGAAACTTCTCTCCCCAGTTCGGGAATGGCAATCGTCTTCTCCGACAGAATAGAGATCAGTGCATCCTGCACCTCCGATGCACAGCGGGAAATTTCTTCGAATCTCGCGATGCCGCCCTCCTCCATAGCACGGTAAATCGGACTCTTGATGAGCGCCTGATCCGACGGGCCTTGCGCGAGCAGCATGGCGTAGTTCCAGGAATAGCGAACATGCTCCTCGCTCGTGCCGGCCGTGCCTTGAATGACCTTGGAGGAATCTCCGTGGATGGCCGCCGTCAAATTCTCGGACAGCCACGACTTGGCCGTCCCCGGTTCTCCGATAAGCAGCAGCGCCCGATCCGTCAAGAGCGTCGCAATCGCCATCTCGACCAGCCGACGATTACCGATATACTTGGGCGTAATGCGTGTGCTCCCGGCCTGACCCCCCGTAATGAAGGCCAGGACGGCGCGCGGAGAAAGCTGCCAGCCTGCCGGCTTTGATTCCTTGTCGGATGCTATCAAAGCCTCCAACTCCTCGGCATACAGCCGTTCGGACGGAAGCCTTAGAACATTCTGCTTGTTATCCATTGCACCCACCCTCTCTGTTCATCCTGCGGTCTCGTTCGTACCCAATCCGCCACTTCGGCCACTTGTTTCCGCACACTTTCGTAAGGGATCGCTTCCTCGGCAAAGCTTGCCAGCCGGTTGGCATACGATGCGGGCAACAGTCCTAGCAGCAGCAATTGGGCCTGATTCAGGTAGTAGATTGTACGACGCGTCTTCGGAACAAGATCGTTCATCAGCACCTCAGGCGCCTCCTCGCAACCGATATGGAACAAGGCCAAGCAGGCGTTGACGGCCACATCGTTGCCGAGCCCTGTCTTGCTCTCCTGACACTTGCTCTTCAAATAACGAATAATAGCCCCATTCGGCTTATGGGCCGTTCTGCATACGAGTTCAGCGATATCTGCTTTGATAAAGATGTCGCCCCATCTGGGGTCGATGACGACAGGTTCGGCACGACCCGCTTCATCCGTCATCCGTGCATAAACGCTCGGCAGCAAACTATGGAACACTCCCGACAACAGTTTGGCTGCCGCCGTCCCCGCTCCTTTGGCAAAATAGCCGTGAAATTGATCGTACACTTCGGTTGGAGACAAGCTTCGGACGGCAGCTCGCAAGCTGTAGTCTACAAGCTTGTTTTTATTCGTGTCCTTCAGAGACACCGCGAACGCCTGCGCCTCACTTGTATCCAGGCTTAACAGCAACTGCGCAGCAGTCTCTTGAAGCTGCGAAGTATCTTGTGTGAAGAATGTCGGATCGGACAGCAAGGAACGAAGCAGCTCGAGAAGCCCTGTCGTCCGGTGGCCGCGCAACGCCTCCAAAGCCGTGCGGAGCTGATCGAGCGCTTCTTCCTGCTTGGCGCCGGTTCTCCATTGATCAAACATAGCTGCCGCAAAATCGATTGTCCGCCTTCTGAGACTATCATCGGATGATTGGCGAATCGCTTCCACGGCAAGCTCCCTATCCTTCGAGATAAGCGCTCCATATATACGGTCCGATGCTTTCGACGTGTATCCGTTAGACAACGCCAGCAGGGCGGCCCGACGAACTTCTTTGCGGCGCTCGTCCGCCTGCTCAAGCAAGAAAGGCTCCTGTTCCGGATAATGCCCGAGCAGACCAATAGCGGCTGTCCGAACCTCCAACGAACCCGTGGCAGCGGCATGCTCATATAACTGTATGCCCGACCGGCCGAGGATACGATGAATAAGCTGCAATCTCCTTGCATGGCCTCTGCCTCCGTCTGGGCGGAACTGCTGCTGCAGCACCGGGAGTGCGTCCGCGCCGTACTGCGGAATAATGGAGGCCTCCAAGTAGTCGGCGATTTCGGAATAGCTCTCATCAAGCGCGGTTACGGCGGGGATAAGCAGGCGGTAATCGCGGAAAATACCGTCCTTGTGCGCTTGGTGGATCACTTCCAATCTTCCCTGTCCTTTGACGGTCAAGGCAAGCAGCACCGGATTCAGCTCACGGAAGGGAAGGGAGGTGATTGGAAAATGGTCGGTCCCTGTGATCGGAGTCTGCACTCCAGCGAGTTCCGTTTGACCTTGCGTATATAGGATCGAGCGAATCAGCACAGCCAGTTCAAGCAATTTAGCCGATGACCGCTCCGTGTTCGGATCAATCGTCTGCTCGACCGCTTGCGCGATTCTGGCAAACACCGGGCTGGATTGTCCGATTTGACCAAGCGCCGGCAGCAGCTTGGCGAGCCGCACGTCGCCCGAAGCCAGCTTGCTGCCGGCGACAAATAGTCGGCGTATCTCATGATCCAATTGCTTCAGCAACTCGATGCTCATCCGATTGCCTCCTTGCGCATGAATTAGTACAACAGACGAATAACGCCTTGACCGGTAACCACGCTAAGCGGCTGAGCGGATAACGCATTCCGCTGAAAATCATGCTCGAACATGACAAGCATCGCTCCATTCCGCAAATCGTCCTGCTTAAGAAGCGGCAACAGAGAGGTTGTCGCATGGTTCAAATAGGAAATATCCGCCAACGGAATTTGTTTGCCTTGCTCGTCCACAAGCGCATACTGCCCATTTACGCTCACGATTTCGCGATAAGCGAGCAGCAAGACGGGATGCTTGTCAGAGAGCGGGTTCTTGATATGATTTTTAACCTGCTTAACGACTTCGGAGAAGGAACAACGGGCTTGGCTTTGCACCATCTTCATATCTTCCGAATTCGGGTCGCAATAGGAAGCATCCTCCCAGCGAACCCTGGCGTTCAGCTCACCGGGATACACGAATAGTTCTTTGATCTGCACCAATTGGAACTGGGAGTCCTCTTCTCGAATGTACTTGGCAGCGCGATAAGGCCTATACGTTCTGGTCATATGGATGCGCTCCGTGCCCAACCTAATCCAATGTCCTTCATCGACGAACTCTTCTCTGGAGGAGTCGAAATAAGAGCGGAAAGAAAGCTGAAGCAGTGCTGCGTCGTTATCGACCAGTCCTAATTCTTTAAGCTCCGCCAACTGCCAGGCATGACCGATTGCTTCCTCCAGCACGGAGGCGGTATCCATTGGCGTCACGTCGGGGTCGGCCATTCGACGTTCCAAGTATTCCTTGGCCTTCTTCAGCAGAGAATGAAGCACCGTCAAGTGAGGGATCGCTGCAGTATACATCGATTCCCGATCGCCGTCGGTTTGCAGCTCAAGCAGCAGCGCCCGGCAAGAAGCCTGGATGCCGGGAATGTAGAAGTTACCCAATTGTTTCACTTGATCGGCCATCATCTGCACGGCCTTCTTGTCTACGCCGCCAAGACCGGACTGCACGATACCTGTAAGAAGCTTGTCCGCCAGCCCGATTCCTTCAAGCTGTGCGACTATCTTTTTGATCAGGGCGGACTTATTCGTCTGTCGTCTGCGGGGCTTCTCTTCGCTTCCCTCAGTCGCCCCCGCTTCCTTTTTCTTCTCCTCGCGAAGCGAGGCTTTGTCCCGTTTGTCCTGAATATCTTGCGGAACCTCGGCCACTGCAAACGGTTTTCCACCCGCATAGGCGTATAACATTCCAAGAATATGTTTGCACGGGAATTGCCGACTCGGGCAAGAGCAGCGGAAAATCGGACCTTCGGGCTTGAGAAAATCCGCGGAACATCGGTAAGGCTCGCTGCCGCTGCCTTTGCACTCGCCGAACAGAAGCGTATCGTCTTCCGTCCGACACAATAGGGGGAAGCTGTTCTTCTTCACGAGATCACGGCCATTCTTGCTTGCAGCGGCATTCAAAGCCACGCTGTCTACATACGCTTCCGTTATCGATATCATGAAAACCCCCACCGCTACAAGTATTTTACAAAATTAAATATTCGGCGCTACAACAAAAACACCTTCCTCAAGGCGAAAAGAAGGTGTTCCGGAGGTTAGTCCTTATACGGATCGAACTCATCCGCCCCGGCCATGCACACGCCGATCGGCTTCAGCACATGCAGCACGTCAATCGTCTCCGCATGTGCATCCAGCACCTCCTGGAGCTTCCGGTAGACGAACGGACTTTCATCCGTGCCGGCTCCTCGTAATTCGACACCGTAGCTGTGGACGGCTTGCATCATTTGCTCCGAAGAGATCTGTCCACCGGCACGGGCACGGGTTTTCCAGTTCATCTTGCCAGCGGCTTGCGTTCGGCTCATGATTCGACCGGCCCCGTGCACGGTACTGTAGAACGAATCGCGATTTTCATTCGTATTCTTGCCCTGCACGATAACTGAGATATCCCCCATGCTGCCGCCGATGAAGCCGACCTGTCCCGGAGCCGAAGGCGTCGCGCCTTTGCGAACGACGATCGTATCCTTCCCGCCGTGCGACTCCAGCCACGCATAGTTGTGATGGTTATGCATTGCAAAGTCCGCTGCCGCGCCGACCATCGACAATACCTGTGCAATGACATAGTCCCGCCCGGCGTAGGCATAACGGCCGGCCAGCTTCATCGCACGGAAGTACATGTCGCCCAGCTCACTGTCCAGATCGAGCAGCACAGGCGGCTGATCCATCTTCTCGCCCGGTGCTTTCGCCAGGAATTCGCGCCCTGCCGCCAGGTTAATGAACCCGCTGGCTGTCTTGTGACCGAAGCCCCTACTGCCGAAGTGGTTCCCCACCCAGAGTCTCCCGGTTCCCACCTCTTCGAACAGATCCACGAAGTGGTTGCCGCTGCCGACCGTCCCGAGTTGATCGCGAGCCAGCGCCTTCAGCTTGTCATGCTCCTGACGACCGACCGAAGCATAGACGCTCCAATCCGGGTCGTCGAACAGATCATGATCCACCTTCTCGCTGTTTACGCGTCCCACGCCGAACGAAACTTTGCGGGCAATTTGATCCATAATCGCAGACAACCTCGGCTTGATATCCGCCGCTATCAAGTTCGTCCGCACCGCCTTGTTGCCGCACGCAATGTCGTAGCCGACGCCCGATGGCGAGATCTGCCCCTCGTACGCTACTACGCCGCCAATCGGTTGGCTGTATCCCTTGTGGTGATCGGCCATCAGAAGCGTCTGCACCACATTCCCATGCTCCGCACACGTCTTGGCCTGAGCCAGCGCACCCGGATCGGGATTGCCCCAGACACGCACGCCGTCTATCGTTTGGTAAGTCATTTTCCTTAACACTCCCGTTCTGCTGACGGATAACGATTCAGAATTTCTTGTCCTTCATCATTTCCGCAATTGTTTCTTTTACATCGGATACCGGCTCAATCTCGGCCAGCCGATTGACCGCAGCAGCGAGGGACTCCTCCCAGTCGGCAAGCGGCCAAGCTTCCAGTGCCTTTAGCGCCATGTTACGGTTGCGCACGACCGGACTGTGCAATGCCGTCGCAATCAACTTTCTTCCGACGCCCGGATAGCGATCCAACTCCTGCACCAGAAAATCCAATGCGCTGTGAGCCTCATAGCCGAGACCAAGCCCCATCTCATCGGCAGGACCCGACGCGATATCCGTCAATGGCAGTGATTCTTCCGCAAAAGACACCAGCTTTCGCACGCGCTGTTCATTGTCCGTTCGCATCAACTCGAAGATCAGCGATCCGTTCATCGGAGATAGCCGGAGTTGTTCGAACAGTTCTTCCCATATATCGAGTCCCAACGCTTTCGCCGCGCGAATGGAGCAGTACCGCTGCCGATCATCTCCAGAACGCAACGCAGTCCATACTTTTTCCGCCCAGCCTTCCGCGGTGATGATATTCTCCGCCATCTCCCTGTATTGGCCGCGCGTTTCCTCCGCCCAGCCTTTAGACAATCGCTTCTCCCACGGCTTAGCGTCCTGCTTCAACCAATCCAAGAGATTGAGAATGACGGTCAGTTGAGAGACATCCTTACACATCGTTCGTGACAGCCGCAAGTAGTTTCCAATCACGGCGGGAGCGTGCTCATAGTCATCCATATCTTCCGCTGGCCCACCATGAGTCAAGGCCGATAGAATGTCTCCTGCTCCGTTATACAGTGCTTCATCCACTTCATCCGCCGTCAACGCAACGTGCAACTCACCTTTTAACGCGCAAATATAGGCCAAATATTCATACATCACGCTGTTCTGGCACCCTTTACGCAGCAGCCAGTCTTTCATCTCCTGCGTCTCAGGCTCCAGCCGCTCCACCAGTTGAATTTTCCCCCATCCATTCACCGCTTGGACAAGTTCGAATAGCGCAGCATTCGGTGCATTCAAGCTGTTTTGAATCGCAACAGCCGAGTAAAGCGTGAATTCGTCATGCCTGCCCAAGGTCAGGATCAACTCACGATGATGTTCTGTTTCAAACTGGCCCAGCAGCGCAATGCCGAACTTGATCACATTCCGGTGAGCGCCTTTTTCGGTTAGCCAAAGCGCTTCATTGTATAAATTTTGCGCGTTCAGTCCGGGAGCATGACGCAGCGCTTCCAATAAAGGGTCAATGACGCTAAGCACGTCTGCCTGCATGAGCTTCAGATACGCTGCCCGTCTTGTTTTAAGATTTGGTTTCCTGCTGAGATGAGCGAGCAAACGAAGCGTTTCTGTCACCTTCTCTTCGTCCTTACCGCCGCCCGCATGATGACCAAGAGCGCCATCAAGCCCCCCGGCTACCCAGCGAAGGGGCCGGCCTTCCCAATACGACTCATCGTCAGGCAATTTGTCGTCCTGTAGTCGACCACGTTCATCGATCTTTGATCGGATCGTTTCGTAAATCGAAGCACCTTCCGCCCAAGGGTACAACACTTCTTTTTTAAATAATGAAAACATCTGCGCTCACCTAATTCATAAAGTTTAACCCCATACATCCTGCAGAGATAAGCGGAACAAGACGTCAAGCTGCTCATCCAGCTTGTTCTCCACCGTGTTTAACGATACCGCACTCTGCTCCAACTCCCGCAGCCGCTCCTCCAAGTAATCGTTGATCGGACTCAGCTTGGGCTCGTAATCCAGCTCCTCGCCTGACTTCTTCCGGGCAAGAAGCTGTTGGACGTACTGCCATAACTCGCCGTTCTTTGGTATGAGCCGCTCGACCAGAACGTCGAACTCCATCGGAGGCATCTCGCCATACCGCTCAATCCACTCGCAAGCCAGAACAGGACGCAGCACGTAGAAATACTTTTTGATCCGAACCCGTTCTCCCTGCAAGTACATCCGATAGTTGCCCCGTGCCATATTCAAGTAGTGGTACATGCAAGACTTCGGCGAAAAGGTTAGCGGAGAGTTCTCACGCAATTGCTCCGTCACACGATAATTCTCGGCATACCGGATCGGCGACTGCAGCCACTCGAGCAGCGGCGGGTTCGACTTGCGATACAGGTTCAGCGCTTTGCGCAAATCCCAGCCGCTGATATCGAGCTTATCGCTGATCGGGCGCTCGATGACATCCCGTTTATCGAAGATGGACAAGTACCACTCCGGCTTGCGAATATAAATAAACCGCACATCGTAATCGCTATCCTGCGACGGGAATCCCCAAGCGCGGCTGCCCGATTCGCAGGCGTACAGAATGCGGATTTGCTCCTCGCTCTCCAGGCGGTCCAGTTGTTTGGCTATGGCTTCTTGTACGGTTTGCATCATCGATTCACCCCTATGTAGAACAAACAGCTTGTTCTTGCTTTCTCACATGAGGCGGTTGCTGCAAATTCCCCTTCCCCACCCTCACCCATTCCAGCAAATCAGCACGCGGTCGTCACATTACGCGATACACTTTACTTCCATGCTTAGGCGCATTCTTGTTACATTACTGGGCTCGTCATTAATAGCTTAGACATGGCCCCGCGTCTAATCGGAGGTCCAACTACCCGTTGGCAGGTTGTGCTCGCCTTTGCCGAGATGGGTTACCTTCGCAGCTACTCCTCGATCAAATCCGTCTTCCAATTGGTCTCCTGAATGCGGAAGTCGAACTCACGATAGGCCTTGGACAGGTCATCTACTTGGGCTTGGATCTGCGCCACGTCCACCGTTCTTTGATATTTCACTTCGGAACGGCTGAATCGGTCCTGCTTAATGGACGCATGCTCGAGCAGGTCGCTTAACAGCTTGCGATGCTGCATCAACTGATCCCTTTCTGCCAGGGCATCCGAAATGCTCAGTTCGACGTTAAACGGCGTTAATGCATTGGTTTTATTGATTCTTCGAATCCATGCGGTCTGTTCATTCAGCGTCTGCTCCAATTCCGCGATGAGCACCGCAGGGTCCTCGGCCGGTACTTCGCCCTCCTGGACTTTGACGACCCTCTCGAGCCGTTGCACGCACCGCGTCCCGGGCGAAGAATGACGATCGATGTGATGAACTTCGTATGACCGGCATGCACTTGGGCATCCGTTCCGATAACCAGTTGATAGGCCCGCGGGGATCGTGTTTCATAAACCGCTGATTACGGCCGAACACCTCATCCAGCGTCATGCCCGTCTCGGAGACGTTGCGGAATACTTTTTCGTGAATCGCAGGGAATTGTCGTCTTTTCATGAGTGTCACCTGTAACGCAAGGTTGGCTTCTTCCTTTCTTCTTGGAGTTTGATTTATGGAGGCGTGGACACGCACACTGCCTTGCCGCTTGGCTACCGAGCAATATATGGGGAGACCAACCAGACTCGAACTGGTCGCCTGAGATCCTTCCCTATGGCAAATTCAGCCATAGAAAAAGACCGCTCAGCTTCAAGCAGTCTTTACAAGAACGCCTATGTAGGTCCACTGCGAACGACGTCAGGCTGTAGATAACAACCGGCGAGTCCTCATGAATCTGCGTCTGTAAAGAATGCCCGTATGAGATTGAATGTAGAAGTCATGCGAATCGTTGCTCTCCTGCTGCTCACTCTTGATCGGGTAATCGTTGCAAGATATTTCCTGTTCCCAATGAAGTCGATTCATCTCATGCATGCTTCTGCACTCCTTTCTCGAATGGAATGTGTTCGTTCTCGTAACCTGATTATCGTTGACAAAACATCCGGCGAACAGGGCGAAAGTATGGCGACGGGTTAAAATTTTTCCATTTCCCCCAGCTTCCGCACTTGATACAATAGACAGCATACCGGTATTCGGCACAGGGTGGAGGAGACGCGAGTGGCACGGGAAAGCTTCGACAAAGAGATTCGGTTCCTTCGGATGCTGGCGCTGGCCGGCGGCGCATACAGCAGGCAGCAGTTCGCCGATCGTCTCGGCATCTCCGTCCATACATATGATAAGACGCTCCGGTATCTCAAGGAGATGTTAAGCACGCTTCAACAAGGGGGGCCGCAGGAACACGGGAACGAGTTGTCGGAAGGGCTCCGCTACAATTACTACGAATCCGCCGATCCGCTGCTTCTCTTCCTGTTCCGTGCGAAGTCGCTGAAGGAGACGGAGACCATTCGGCTGACGCTGCTGCTGACTGCGCTTCAGTCTCAGGAACGAACGGCCAGGGACTTGCAGGACATCTGCAGCGAACAGATGCCTGTCGACTTGCCGTTGCCTGATGAGAAAACGGTACGAGGCGATCTGAAGTATCTGGAGGAGGTTGGCGTCATTGTTCGCCTGAGCGGCGGACGTCCTTACCGATACATAGCCGCTAACGACTTGATTGATCGGCTGTCCGACGACGAGCTGCTGGACCTGTTCGATTACGTCGATGTCATCGCCAATACGCAGGTGCCGTCCGTTCAAGGCTACCTGCTTCGGTCCACCTTGAAGAAAGCGCTGATCAAGCGCGGCTATCATCCGGACACCATGGAGACCCACCGCTACAAGTATCACTATCACTCTCGCATTCTCGACGAAGCTCATTTGTATACGATTTTCCGAGCGATTCGGCACTGCAGGAGACTGCACTTCCTGTACCTGTCCCCGAAGAAAGGGAAGAACTACGCTTCTCAGAATACGAATCCGCTGTTCGAGCGGGAGACCGAAGGAGTCGCCCAATCGACGCTCCCTCTTCGGGTCGTCTACGATCACCAATATGGTCGTTGGTATCTGATTGGACACAGCCCGCGACTGGGTCTCATGAAGTTCCGCATGGAAGGGCTGACGCAGATCGAGGAAGGCGAGCCGGTATCGGAGGAGGAATTCGCCAGGCGACTCGCCGCGGCGCAAGCGCAACTGCAGCACAGTTGGGTAACCGATACGCTGCGTCCTGTCCAAGTCGTCGCACGCTTCTTCAACCCCGATCGATCCGGCGCGAACTTCGTGCGGGAGAGGGTCGAAGCGCAGGGGCAATGGGGGACGATAACCGAAGAATCCGACTCCACGTTCCTGTACGAGATCACGGTTAACGGAATTTACGAGATTAAGCCTTGGCTGAGAAGCTTCGGTTCAAGCTGCGAAGTATTGGAGCCTGCATGGCTTCGCCGGGAGTTCATTGCGGAGTGGAAGGAGATTCGGAACTACTATGAATCTGTTCGAGAAGATTTTTAATTACCAGATTATCTCCCGTCTCGACGAGACAGGCTCCTTCGCTCTGACCGCCCAGGAACGAACATGGCTCCGAATGACGCTGAACCACGCCGCATCGACCGAAGCCTTTGCCCCGGATACGCTCGGCAAGTTGGAAGAAATCCTGCAGAACGAGGACGCCGCCGACATACGCAACATTATTATCGAGAAGGCCAAGAGCCGGGAGCGGCAAATCTATCATCCCCTGCTTCGCGTGCTCCGTCGAATCATTATGCGCGATCAAGGCATCCGCCTGACCTACAGGATCAAGCATGGCGGAATCAAATCCAACCAATCCGGCTTCCCGTATAAGCTGGAGTACAACATGGTCAAGCGCGAATGGTACCTGCTCTGGTACAACACACGCCACCATGCTCTGATGTCCACGAAGCTGCAAAATATCGTTGCGGCCGAAGAGACGGTGCTGTCTGCGGAACGGGCGGATGCTGTGAAGGACTTGCTTCGCCGCTTGCTGGAAGCGCGCAAAGAACATGCTGTCATCGAGATCATCCCTGCCTATAACGCCGAGCTCTCGCGCATTCTGTATGCCTTCTCCTGCTTCGAGAAGTCCGTGTCGTATGACGAAGGTTCGAACATCTATCGGGTACATGTCACCTATCTGGCCGATGAGAGCGAGTTCCTGTTGTCCAAACTTCGTTTCCTCGGCCTGCGTGTCAGAATCGTTGAAGGGGATCGCCTTAAGGACCGCATGAGCGAATCGGCTTCCAAAGCGCTAAGCAGGTATGGGGTAGGAGATTAGGAAGGACAACCTTGATTAAACAGCCTCCCGGCATTCGCCGAGAGGCCGCTTGTTGCATAACAATCTTACAGATCGAGATCAAGCACGATGTTCAGCATCCGCATGATGATCGCAACCGATTGATCGCGGGTAGCGGTACTGTTCGGTGCGAACTTACCGTCGCCTACACCGTCCACGATACCCGCCCGGTTAAGCTGCTCGATATTTTCCGCCGCCCAATGACCGTTGATATCGGAGAACTTCGATGCTCCGTTGGCCGCGCTCATGCTCAGCACACGTGCCAGAATTGCAGCCATCTCGGCGCGAGTGATCTCTTGGTCGGGATTAAACGCGCCATTGCCTGTACCGTTCACGATACCCGCACGATGCAAGGCCCGGATAACGGCATCCGCCCAGTGACCGGTCGTATCGGAGAAGGAGCCGTCCTCTCCTGTCGTATCAATCCCCTGCGCACGGACGATCATCGCAGCGAATTCAGCTCGCGTTACGTTAGCCGAGCCTTTAAACTCACCGTTAGGAGCGCCTTCGACAATGCCAAGCTGCGAAGCGTATTCGATTGCTTTGGCCGCCCAATGCGTCGCCGCTACGTCGGGGAAGTGGACCGCCGCATTCGTCTGCAGCGCTTGCTGCACATTCGATTTGATCTTCTCTGCGTTCGCAATGGCACTGTTCAGCACCGGCTTCTCCGGAGTTGGCGTCTGCGTCACGGCTCCGGAATCTGTCCCGGAATCCGTATCCGTATCCGTTGCGGAGTCAGGATCGGTCGAAGTTACCGGATCAGGCGTCGGATTATTCGTCTGCTGCGTCGTCACCGTAATCGCCAGTTCCGCAGGCTCACCCGCGCTGAACTCGAAGGTGAGGACGTCGCCATTCGACAGCGTTGCCAAGTAGCTCTTCTTGATCGTAACCACTTGCTTGCCGTCCGAAGTTGCATCAGCGACGCTGTAATCGGTGTCGGCCAGGGTCGTATCGCCGTTCTTGATTCCCGTAAGCGTGTTGCCGTTTAATGTCACGGTCACGGTGATGTCGGCTCCGGCATTCGTGTAGTATGTTGCCGTCGTTGCCGAGAGTTTAGCGCTTAAAGGATTAATCGTGATGAGCTGGCTGCCTGTCAGATCGCCAGAGACTACTGTAACCTTCACAGTACCGGCACCAATGGCTGTCAAACTGCCGTTCTGGTCAATTGAAGCCAGCTCTGTCGGTTCATCGCTTTCGTTCGTTACCGTCCAAGTCACACTGCTAAGACTCGAAGCAGATGACATGACAGGGAAGAAGCTCACTTGTCCGCCAACTTCGACTTCATTGACCGCTGAATATACAGTCAGACTTTGCGCTTCAAGCGCATTGGGGACAATATTAGGCTTATCCGGCTGCTCCATGTCATTGCCGAGATAGAAGCTCGTATGCGGCGGTTGGTTATAGCCCGTATTCTGCCATGCCACTCCGAGGCGGTACACAGGGTCGTGCATAAGAGTCACGAAACGATACGATGTCAGATCCGTTGTCGAGAAGATCCGAAGCTCCGTGCTGTCGTCAGTCGGAACCATCACCTCCTCGCGCCAGTCGCCGAACAAGTCGGCTTGCAGGGATGGATTCCCCTTTGTACCGTTATTCGACCGCATACCATCAAAGGTAACCAGATTTACCAACCGATTGTTCACATAATCCCACTTATCGATCGTCGGAACACCCAGTCCCAGTGCCTCATCATAATTATGATCAAGCAGCTCGCGGCTTAGATCACCATCCCACCAGATCGCAAAGTTCGAAGATGGAATAGAAGTCGAGATTTTCTCCCCCCGCGCCGTGTACAATCCACCGGTCGTGCTATTCCAAGCATCGTCGATCGCCCACATCTCCTCGCCGATATGCGTCGGATCGATATCGGCGCTAAGACCGCGACCTATATCCTTGCCAACTTGCGCTTGGCCCCACAGCACGCGACCTGTCCGAGCATCCTTCAGGTCGGCGGAGTATGGCGCGCTTGTAACCTCTTGTACAGCCCACTCTTCAAGTCCTAGACGAGTCGGGTCTAGATCGCCGACATGCAGGGCGTCCCCGTGACCAAGTCCGGAATTCCAGAGAGGAGTGCCATCATCGTCGATAGCGGCGGCACCTGTAATAATCTCGTCTTTGCCATCCCCGTCCACGTCCGCGACAGACAAGTTATGATTGCCTTGGCCAGCGTAAGCCGGGTAATCATTCGAATCGAACGTCCATCGCTTCACCAATTGTCCGTCAATAAAATCGTAAGCGACCATCACCATACGCGTGTAGTAGCCGCGCTGCATCACGACGCTCGGATGTACGCCATCCAAATAAGCGATTGTCGCCAAGAAGCGGTCTACACGGTTCCCGTACGTATCTCCCCAATCACCGACATTGCCGCGTGCCGGCTCATAATTTTCCGTATCCAACGCTCTGCCGGTTGTCCCTTCAAAGACCGTATGGTATTCCGGCCCGTCAAGGACATAACCGCTCGAATTCCGGTAATCGGCGTCAGCATCGCCAATGGCATTGCCTTGTCCATCGATCGTGCCATCCGCTGTGCGGAAGGTCACTTCGGCCTTGCCGTCCCCGTCCAGATCATAAGCCATGACGTCCAGATAATGCGCACCGGAGCGAATATTGTGACCAAGGTCGATCCGCCACAGGAAGGTGCCGTCCATCTCATAGGCGTCTACATACGTATTGCCCGTATAGCCGGATTGCGAGTTATCCTTCGAGTTGCTCGGGTCCCACTTCAGGATGACCTCATAATCGCCGTCGCCGTCCAGATCCGCAACCGTCGCATCGTTCGCTCGATACGTATACGCTACGTTATCTGGCGTTACGCCGTCCTCCGGCTTGTTGAGCGGAATGCTCAAATAGTTCGAATCCCATGTGCCGACCGTCTCCGATTGAACGGATTCAACCCCATTCAACACCGTACGGACGAAATAATTCGAGCTGCTGGTTCCTTCCGAATCCAGCAGGTTCGTGCTATCGGTTATCGGCGAAGCGTTCACTTTCACTCCGTCACGGTAAACGTTGAAGGCGATATTGTCGGGATCTGTTCCGAGCAGACGCCAACCGACATATACGCCGTCCGACTGCTTCATCGCGACAAGCCCGCGGTTCAAGTTCTCCATCAGACGAGGGTCCAATTTAATCGGTGTTGCCGTAACCGTTACGCCGTTGGATTCCGAATCGTCCGAGAAAGCAGCCTTGACCACAAACGTATATTCGGTGTCATTGGTCAGGCCATTCACTGTCGCAATGTATTTGCCTTGAGGCACCACACTGACCAGCGTCTCACTGTTGTCTTCCCCAACTTGATAAATACGTGCTTCGGTGTAGCTCGGGTCCTGCGGTTCTTCCCACCCAATCTTCACCTGTCCATCATGAGCCTCTGTTACAACATATTGCAAATTAGGCGACTTCTCCAAGCGATTGACGTTAACCGTATACGTCTTGACCATGTCCGCGAACGCAGTATAGCTTACCGTAACCGGAACGCTAACCGTATCCCCCGAACCCCACGAGATAGGAACATCGACGCTCGCCCCGTTCGCGTCATCGTTATCCCCGACAGACACGGTTACGTTGTCCGTGTTGCCTGCGGCAGCGGTAACCGCAATGCTGCTCGTCGAATAAGGAACATCAACACTATATTGTGTCACCTTCGGATCGAACGAAGGGTTTAGCACTAGAGAAGAGCCATTCGCAGCCAACTGGAAGGTGCTCAAGCCCAAATCGAGTGCCGTCCATCTGACATTCGTCAGATTAACCGTCGCTCCTTGTGCATTCTTGTCATAAGCAATCATGAAGCTGCTGATCGTATCCACCGCGTTGTAGAATGTCTCCTGCTTATTGGTGACAAGCTGATTGTCGGCGGTAAGATCCTTGATCGAGATCGTATACGTATGGTTCGGAATGTTGAATACCACGTTGAAGCGGTACCAATGCGTCACGTCGTAAGCGATCTGATTCGCAGAGTCGCCGTAATTATAGAACTTCCCACCATTCAGGACGTATCTCATTGGGTTGTTGCCTTTGCCGACATTGCTTATATCGCTGCTGCTTGTCGTCCATAAGGTTACGCCTTTGCTCGAAGGAATATTGATGTCGAACTCCAGCACCATGCCTCCAGACTGCGCCGAACCTGAGAAACCGAGATAGCTGGTATTGACCGAATCGTTGTTGAAGGACCCATAGGTGGCACCGGTCACGGAGTCTTGAACGACCGTGCCGACAGCAGCCGTACCCTTGGACGTCCACTTGTTGCCGGTACCAATCGTAAACGATGAGCCGGGCGTATAGCTGCTGAAGTCGTCTTGGAAGAGAACGGTGTCAGTATTGGTGCCGGTTGCGTCGCCTGCTTCCGCCCCCAAAACCATCGAGGGAATGAGCATGACTACCATGGAAACTGCGAGCAACATCGACGTGATCTTCTTAAGTCTTCTCTTCATTTACTTCGCTCCTTGTAGCAATGCATTGAGTGTCCAGTCCTGCCGCCGCATGAAGCCCGTTCTCGGCTTCACCCCGTTATAAAGCGCTTCCACTTTGAAGTGAAACGCTTCCAACTTTCCTTCTCTCACCTCACATTGGTAGGCATATACTCAACCATACTCACCCGAATATAGCTGATCTTACAGTGGCAAGGATGTGTCTGCATTGTAGGCCATCGCCAACTTCACCGTAAATCATGACTATTGATTGTCGATATCATTTTTGATTTTGTATCAAAAATGATAGGTAGGAGCAAAAATGAAATCGCTTCCTCTGTTCCTGATTGCCTGCCGACGAAGCCCGCTCACCGAACCTCTTTCTCCACGTAAAAAAAACCATCCTCATGCGGATGGTTTTCGTGCCAAGGAGGTTCAAGCCTAACGATTACCTTTTGACAACAGGTACCCAGAACTCGCCGTAGAAAGTGCCGTCGCCGTTATCTTGGCGAAAAGTCGCATTGGGCCCGCCGATGTAAGCATAGTCGGTGACTTGGGCCAGAACTTCGCCAAAAGCGCGGTAAGTCAACTGATCGAATAGAGTATCCTTGTCGCCTTTTCCTGCAACTACGATGTACTCGCTCTCCGGGAACTCGATAATGCGCGTTGCGTCAGCCACCGCTCTTCCGGCTTCTACCGCAAAATAATTCCACGGTTTGCCTTGATAAACCTCGTTGACCGACCATTCGCGATCGTCTTTTGCGGCGTCTTTGAGCTTATCAAACCGCCCGTCGGCTTTGAGTCTCCCCCAAAACTCGGCTTTTTCCTGTTGCAAGGCCGGAACGTCTTGAAAATTCGACTGGATTGAAAAACCATACGCGGTCAATGTGAATGACTTTTTTTGTTCCAGTGTGTAATTCGCCATGTGAGTGCTCCTTTATCCAAGATCAGCCTTCAACTTTTTGCGCACGAAGCCACATTTCGCCGTAGAATTCACCGTTTCCTGCTGCCTTGACGAATGTCGAGTTGCCGGGCCCCACGTACTTGTAGTCAGTGATTTCGTTCATCATGCCGCCGAACACTTTGCCTGTAATTTCGTCAGCAAGGCGGTCCTTGTCAGTTCCTGTGCCCGGTATGACGAGGTAGTCTCCAGCGAGGAAGTGAAGGACGACTGCCCCTTCCACTTCGAACTCGCCCATCACGCCGAAGCCGCGCCAAGCCTTGCCATCGAGCACGTAATTGATTTGATATTCTTGCCCATCAGCGAGCGCGAGAAGTTCAGCAAGCTTGCCGTTTTCAGTGATTTCCGCTTTTTTCGCTGCCGTTTTCGCTGCATTGCCTGCCCAGTCGTTAAAGTCTTCAAATAAGACACCGAAAGCCGTCATTTTGTAGTCTTCCGAGATGGTTTTGATTGAATAATTAGACATATTATTCTCTCCCTTGTGGGTTGATTATTACAAGCTTGATTCTATTTGCAGAATGTATCAAAAAATGATACTCTTTTTAAAATGAAAAAAACAGAGCGAGTAAACCTGATCATGCGCTATATCAATAACCGGGCGCATTTTACGATTGCCGAGATCCAGCGGGAGTTCAAGATTTCCCGCGCGACGGCGATCCGCGACATTAACGAGATTCAGGCATTGGGGTTTCCGCTGACGACAGAGCTTGGGCGCGGTGGCGGCTACCATGTCCTGCAGAATCAGTATCTGCCCGCCGTCCGCTTCACCCCGGAAGAGCTGAAGGCGATTTTTATCAGCTTTATCGCCTCAAGGAATTCGCAGTTGCCTTATCTGCATAATCGCCGCTCCATCACGGAGAAACTCATCGGCATCGCGTCTCAAACCCAACAAGACGAGCTGATCGAGTTGAATAATATTTTACTTTTTGAAAATACGAATCCTGCCAATCCGAATCTTTTGGAGCTTGATGATGCGGCGCCTGCGGAGCTGAACCAGCTTATTTCGCTTGCTGTGCGTAATAAGCACCTGCGCTTGACTTATGAGATGAGTCCTGGCTGGCCGCAGTTAATGGACGTTTTTTTACTGCATATTTTCAACTCGAACGCCCGGTGGCTGGCCGAGGTTTATGATTTTGATACCGATGAGTTCCGCTATTTGCCCGTTGAACTGCTAAGGGATTCGGCTATTTCCGAGCAAGAGATGAAGTGGTCCGAACAAGAGATTTTGAGCAAAAAACGACTTGGCGCACGTGAGTCCAATCTTGTTGTGAGGCTTGATAAGACGGGGATTCAGCGCTTTAAACGCATGCACCCGCCGGGGATTATTTTGTCCTTTACCGGGATGTTTCAGTCGAGCGGAGTTTTTAATGTTCATCTGGACGTAACCGATGTCGAGACGCTGGCATATTACGTCGATTGGCTTTTGTTTTTGGGGAGAGGAGTCGAGTTTGAACGGATTCCTGCTGAACTTCGCACGATGCTGGAGGAGCGCTTAGGGCGTCCTCCGGTATTTTGAAGCCGCTATAACGTCTTAATAGCTAATCCCTTACCATCAAGGGGTTGGCTATTTTTAGTGTACCCCGACATGAGCTGACTATTAATAAAATATCGATTAAATAAAAAATATGTCACAAACCAGCTCTTTGAACTGTTATAAGGGAACATCGACGAATAAATAATAGGAGGTGAACTTATGGAGGAAATAGATATTGGAAAAAGGTTTGTTAATGGCGGAGAAAATGAACTGGAAGAGATAATCAATCTCTATGGAGAAAAACTCCTTCGCTATGCAACGGCGATTCTATGTGATTATCATGAAGCAGAAAATATTGTACAAGAAGTTTTTCTTGCAGCCTATCAAAATCGGAATATTTTTGATGGCAATAACCTATCCGCATGGTTGTACAAAATTACATATAATCGTTGTTTAAATCAACTAAAAAAGCGTAAGATCCTGTATTTCCATGATATTCGTAGCGAAGTCGTTTTACCAGAGAAAGATACAGGTTTAAGTGATGAGATGCTTCGTGCATTACAGAAGCTTAAACCTATGGAACGTGCTTTGTTATATGGGAAGATTATAGATGGGCAGAGTTACGAGGAACTATCTCAGCTTACAGGAAGTTCTCCAACTGCATTACGCAAACAATATCAACGAGCCAAAGATAAGATAGTTAAATATCTTAATATTGAATATGGCAGAAAGGAGTCTAACTATGGACAAATTTGATATGGACGAAAAACACATACATGACATGTTCTCCAAAATCAAGGTTGATCCAAGTAAACTTGCCAAGCAGGTGAAAAACCGATTGTACGAAGGTAGCTCTAAGAGGCCTGCTAGACACCGCAAACGGTGGACAAAGTCAATAATTGCAGCTATTGTGCTGTCGTTCGTATTAGTTACTAGTGCAACTGCTGCATCTTTAGGGAATTTTAATTGGTTCATGGAGAGATTTAATCCTGATTTCGGCAAGATCGTTGAACCAGTTGGAGTCTATAGTGAGGACGAAGGAATTCGCATGGAGGTCATTGGTGCACAGAAATATGATAATAGGGCGATTGTTTACCTATCTCTTCAGGATAGATCAGGTCAAAACCGATTGACGGAACAGACTGATTTTAGAGACGGATTCAATGTAAAAATGCATTCACAAACAAAAGAAGGAGCCAAAGGCGGAGACGAAGTTTTATCATCCTACCTGTCATGGCAACAAAAAATGCTTTATTTTGATAAAGACACGAATACCATTTATTATGAGTTTAATATAACGGTTGATCCAAACACACCATCATCAGATCTGTTGGAGCTTGGCAGCTTCCTTGTTTATTTTAACGAAAAAGCCTATAGAGACGAACCCCTTTCCGTATCTCTTAAAGGAATTGAAGATGCAGACACGATTCCTATTGAACAAGCAGAGATTTTTGGGGGCAGTAATGTACCAAGTGACCTCAGTTCATTAACAGAGGCACTTATGCCCGGGGATTATGCTTCCATGCCCCATGGTGAAAAAGATCAATGGGTTTCAAATATCGGTATTATAGATGGAAAATTGCATGTGCAGATAGGAAAAATTTTCAATAAAGAATTCAGTCCTAGTGATGCCATGCTTTCTCTAAAGGGGCCAGACGGTAATGTAATCTCCTATGATTATAGCTTGGTATTTCTCAGTGATAAGAAAAATAATCTTCTCAACGATTATGATGATGCTAAATATAAATATGAAGAATTTGTATTTCCTGTAAACAGCGAAAATCTTAGTCATTACACTCTTTATTATACGGGTTCCGTTTATTCCGGGGTTGAAGGCCAATGGAAGGTGGCGGTAAATACAAGGGATACAACTGCCAATGTACGTACTTGGAAAAATGATATTTCAGTAGAAAATCAGCTTTTTGAATATATAACCCTTAGTCCTTTAGGCTTACAAGTAATCGGTACCTATGAAGGTGAGAATTCCATGGTCAGTGATATGCTGCTTCAAATTGAAACAGTAGACGGTATTATCCCATTGGAAGGTGGGGGAGGCAGCCAAAACCCTGATAAGCATACCTTCAATTCAAGCTGGAATACGAAAGCTCCTTTAGATATTACCAAAGTTAAAGCAATAATTATAAATGGCACTCGAATACAGGTTAAATAACAAAATAAGGACGTTTGTAGAGAAGAAGAGTTGCGCTATTCTGCACCTTAGCTTAATTAAAAAGCCTTATGTATTATGAATAAAAGGGCAGCTAAAACGTCTTAATCGCCCTTGCTGTCCTTTTATTAACATCCACCAACTAAGATTGTGTTCGTTTTTGATAAGGTTTATAAATCCTCCAAAACTTGCTTTCTTAGAGCGATGATTTCAGCCTCAGATAATCCTGATGCCCTAGCTATAATTGCTGTATCCACTCCAAGCCTAAGAAGTTCCAGAGCCATCTCAATCGTTTTTCTTTTCTCTCCTTCAGCCAACGCTCCTTCAATCATGGAAGCTTCATCATGCAAATATTTCTGCCTATCTTCATACAATCGACGGGCCTCGGCATCCTGACTCAGAAACTCCAATGTATCCCCCGGTTCTCCTCGCTGCCGAAAATCCGTTTGAATAAAAAATCATTGCGAGGATCAAGCAGTTTGCTCATCTGCAATCAACTCCATTCGTCAATAGTATATCATGCCTGCTAATTCTTAGACACACGAAGCAGACACGCGAAAGCGAATCGCGTGCCTAGCCCCGATCGTATCCGGCCATAGATGCCATGCTCACCCGCTTCGCTTCCTGCGCGTGGAACGAACCCTAATGTCCTCTTCCGAATCGGGGCGACTCCCCAATTTGGCCCACAAAAAAACTCTGACCTCATGCGGTCAGAGTTTCTTATGGTGGAGCCGAGGGGAGTCGAACCCCTGTCCGAAGATAACGCAACATAAGCTTCTACGGGTGTAGTAACAGATTTGATGTCACCCTAGAGACTCCCTGTCACCGGATTCCCTTCGGGTCAGCCTGATTGTCTTCTTCAGCTAGCCCCAGGCGGAGACTAGACAGCGTATCCCACTAAAGTTGAGCCCCTATCCCGCCACATGGGCAATGGAAGGTAGGAGCACGTGAGCAGCTTCTTAGGCTGCTACAGCGTAGGTTGGTTGTTTCTTGCCGTTTAACGCTACCCGTACCCGAACAAACTCTAACATTGATCTACAACCAAATCCTACATTGCAGCCAACCATCCTGTTATTGCTTGATCGAATTTTGCTGCTTGAATACAATGTTGCTTTACAAATTCCCAGTGTTTAATGATTAATGGTACTACATTCTTTTCGTAATATCTTCTATTTTTAAAAGGAGCCCCATCCTTTGTTTTCAGCAGTTTATACGGATTACGTATCAGTACACTTGCAGGATTATTTACCAGCTCAATAGGCTCAATTGCGGTAACGTCAAGCCCCTTCTCAGCAATAAATGCAGCTAATGCCCAAGATTCTAATGAATCGACGGTAATAACGAATAAACTTCCATCTGGGAGTGCATCCTCATTTAACAAGCTCTTTAACCATTTCTCTAACGCCAATGAGATTTCTATAACCGTGTTTTCTCCATTGTACTCCAGAGAGTCAGCTTCTCTTACTACATCACCATCAATCTGAATTATAAGTAGATCTAGTGAGCTTCCTGTTGATAGGTACGTAGTTAAACCACCCTTTTGTGGAATAGTCTCACACCAACGAGCAACTCCTTTCCACCCACCTCCCCTTATCCCGAACCCTTCTGTTTCACCTTGCTCAGGTTGAAGAGAATTAAAAATGAATTGATGTTCTTTTACTATATGTAACAATAATCCCTCAAGAACAGCTTGATCCGTGTTCCCTTCACTGACAATTCCTATATGAAGACGACTCATAGATCAGGTACACCTCCAAGACGTCCCTCTAGCCATAACCTGGACAAAGTATATCCTTGTTTGCCCAGTTTACGCAGATTTTCATCAATTATAATCCGCTCCACATGAGTATTACCTGTTCTTTTATCTCTATTGACTGTAAAAAGACGAATAGAGTCGTTCTCCAAATCAAGCCCGTCTAATACAAGGGGATTATGTGTTGTTACAATCGCCCTCTTATTATGAGCGATTACTTTTTCAGCAAATACTTTAGTTAGTTTTCTTGCAAGTCTGGGATTTAACGCTTGATCAAAATTGTCAACAGAAAAAATAGATGGTGTCTTAGGATGCATTGCTAAAGATAATAAAAACAAAACATACAATGCCCCTTCACTTGCATCGTATGAAGTCAACTCATTTCTATTGTCTCGCATAAATGTGTCTGTAAAAATAATCGTTTGACGTCCCAATGATACACTAGAGGATAGGTTTCCTTTATTAGGAGGCCCAACTTTAATAGCATCCACCCAATCAAGTAATTCTAGCAATTCATCCATCATAAGCGAACCAAATTCTTCTTTTTCATTGTTTAATAAATCTGCTACAACTTCAGGAAGCCGACCTCCTAGTAACCCTAAGGGTTCTCGTTGTGTTGAATCCGAGGCTAACCCCCGTAATACCAGCGTGGTCGGACTGAAAATAGAATAATGTCGCAAGTACTCATAGAATGTTCTCACATCACCAGGACTTTCTTTTTCAGGACCAATTCCTTGTATAAATGCGAGCCATCCTTTTTCATCAATAACATCGATATCTTGGATCCCATAGAGTTGGAGCCTGCTAGCACGTGAACGTCCAAAGACTTTTTCACCATTTCGTTCAAGCTGTTCGGAAAAATACTTCCAGTAAGGACTAGGATTTTTACTAGGGTTTTGAAGATGAACACGATAATCAAAAATATTTTCATCAAGTTCAAGATGAACGCCTACATTAAGAGTATTGGATAAACGCTCTCCATTGCTAAATGAGGATTTATATAATTCAGGCGTTCCTAATCTCACACCGCGGCGGAGCAACGACTCATCTCCAACTTCACCAGAAACGGCAGCACTTAGAATACCTACCGCTTCCAGCAACGCACTCTTACCAACACCATTAGCCCCTACCATAACGTTCACAGACCCGAGTTCAATTTCTACATTGTGAATAGACTTAAAATCTTGTATTGTTACTTTCACCATTCTCACCTACCTGTTTTCATACTTATCCAATATACCTGTTATTATTGTAATCTATAGTTTAGAAAATATACTTTGACTACACTCTTAATAAAATCACTGTATAACTCCCACATCTTTCAGTTCGAGCATTATATCACGATATAACTCTTTGACATCTTGTTTAAATCTCTTTTGTATTACTCCTTGAAAATCGCTAAACATTTGAATGGTCTCGTGGTTATCCTGAAGAATAAGGCATGTATTCCGTCTTCCTAGCCTTGCCACAAACCATCCTAATTCAAATATAACGTTAGGTCTAGCTTGAAAATATTTATTCCCCTTATTTTCAACAATATCATCAGGGGTAAAAAGGGCAAATGCATAAGAGCATTGATCAGCATAAAATTCAAACTTGTCAATCAATGTTGTAATGCCCTTATCAGGTTGCTCACCCAATATTATTGGATTCAGTCCAAAATCTGTCTTAAGTATCTTTTCTAACTCTCTCCACTTCGCTTCATTATGTCCATGAATTATGAAAACATTTTTATTCATTATAGGCTCCTCTATAATGGTTTCAGTATTCTCAATCAAGTCCATTTCAGTGTCTAATAAATAAATTGAGGCCTTGGTACGAATCTTTTGCAACAATGCTCTGTATGCATCAATAGTGTCTATAAGCAACTGATCAATTTTCTGTTTACTCTTGTTTTCGTAGTATGAATCTAATGGATGTAACCCTTCTGGAACAATGTTTCTTTCTAAACTGGTTTGAAACCCTTCTAATTTTGTTTCTATTTCAGGTAACGAAAAAGATAGAACCCCCCCTTTAATGTCTTTAAATGCAAAATTAATCGCTTTCAATTGAATGTACTCTTCTATTATCCTACTATAATTATCTCTAATTTCCGTCTCTGCAATCCCTTTTTTCAAAAGATTAGTTCGGTAGAAATCTCTTATTTTAAGAGTTTCCTGCTTATTATCATTATCCCTCATAATCAGTCTAAATAATGTAAGATGATAAAAGTCATGATTATAGCTTGCTATTCGTAAACATTTTTGAATTACTAAACTGGTTCGAACTTGTCTTTCTTCAATATCTCTAATAGCTTCTCTTACTAGATTTAAAACATTCATACATCTTCACCTGCGTTTTTATTATAAGTTTAGAACCGAAAAATCATTTCAACCAGCTTCTACACTATCACTCCCATGCTCATTCTCATAATATAAACAAAGAATGGATTTGATCTCCTGTCGCCCACTCTGGCGGATTCTTACCTCGAATGCTTACGTGAAGTTCAGCCGACAACTATATCAGTCCCTTCAAAAATATTACATGTCTTAATCACATGCTCTCATATCAAGAATTGACTGTCAAAGCAGTTGTCGGCTATTTCGTTATATAAATTGAACTCATGATTCCAACAAATCGCCTGACCCCCCAATTCGGGTAAAAGAGAGAAAGACGACCGAAGGGCGGGAAGCACATGACGACAGCACAACAAATTCAGCAAGTAACGGAAGCGATGAAGCAGACGAACAACAAACGTCAGTACGAGCGGTACTTGGCCGTTCGACTTCGTTTAGAGGGACGAACCTACACCGAGATCGCGGAGATTCTCGGAAGAACCTACCAATCGATTAGCAGCTACTGCAAGTGCTACGAAGAAAACGGGTTGTCCGCTCTCGATATGGGGCATTCTCCCGGCGGACCCAAAAAACTGACCGAGCAGCAGGAACAAGAGATTGCTGAAACGGTTGTTCATAAGAAGCCAGTCGATGTTGGCATTGAGGCCCGACATACATGGACGCTTGGTATTTTGGTGTCATGGATCGAGCAACGCTTTCAACAATCCTTCACAGAAAAGGGGGTGTCGAAACTACTTAAACGGCTTGGATTCAGTTACACCAAAGCGACTTATACGCTTGCACACGCCAACCCGGTCGAGCAAAAAGCATTTCGTGAAATCACGCTCCCCAAGCTGAAAGAGCAGATTGTGGAGGGACAAATCGACCATTTGCTTTTTGAAGACGAATCCATGATTCGCGCTTATTTGGCCTTGCAATATAACTGGTTTCTCAAGGGACAGCAACGGAAAATTCCGACGTACGGGCGTCACGAAGGTGCCAAACTGTTGGCGGCCATCGATTACGAAACTGGGCGCGTCACTCATCGAGAAGTCGAAGAATGTGATACCGCTGCGTTCCGGCAATTTCTCGAACAAATACTCGAGGCGTACCCGGAAGGCAAGATCGTCATGGTACTCGATAACGCTCGCATCCATCATGCAAAGCGGCTTCAGCCATTTCTCCAACAGGAGAAACGTTTGACGCTCGTTTTTCTGCCGAAGTACAGTCCCGAACTAAATCCGGTAGAAGGGCTTTGGAAGTGGCTCAAGCATGACGTCGTCAACAATGTCTTCTTCAGCAAGTTCTATCACATTCGCAAGCATGTCACTGATTTCATCAAACAAGTTAATCGTTACCCTCAAAAGGTAATCGATCGATTGTTAACTTGAACCAACTCGAGTAGTAAAGTCTTCAGTTCAATTTATATATAATATAAATGTTGACAATTAACAGCACTTCGAGTCGAAAGAAGGAGTTTTTTTCTATCTGTTGAAATTATTTATAGGAACTTTGTTGCCTGCATACGCATGATTAAAGTCCTAGGATGATTGAGGTGTTAATAATGGCTGCAATTGATGTCCGTATAGATAAATGGAAAAAGCGGCTCCTTGATTTGGGCAAGAAAAACAGACTCATTAATTATCGGGAAACCAAGCGTTCCAATATAAAGATTGTAAGTCCTGACCTTGCTGAATTGTTCAGGCTGTTAGTCGTGAATGAGACAGCCTTAGAATTCCCTTTTCCTTATGAAGAACTCGAAGATGAGGACAATGAAGCTACGGAGCCATTTACTTCACTTGGTGATATCCAAACTAACCAATCAATCAAAGAGCAGCAGAAGACTTTAAGGAATCTTAGAAATAAAGCTAAGACAGCACTTGAAGAACAAGGTGTCAATATTCTATATCTTACATTTGGCTTTCTTAAATGGAAGGAAAGCCTGGACTCTGACCAAACGATCACGTCCCCTATCGTGCTTGTTCCTGTTACTCTTACATTAGAGTCCATTACGTCCCCTTTCGTCCTGCGTCTACATGAAGACGAGGTTGTTATCAACCCAACATTAAAATATAAGATGGAGCACGAATTTGGGGTAACTCTACCTGAATTTGATGCACATGAAGACAGCATAACAGATTATCTCACAACCCTCAGCAAAACAGTTATCAAAAACCAATGGGAAGTTGTCCTTGAAACGGGACTAAGTCTACTCTCATTTTTGAAAATAAATATGTATGAAGACCTGAATAAGAATCAAGACAAAATTAAAACCCATCCCGTTCTTCTTGGGTTATCTGGAGACAGAACTCAAATTAAAACATTGCCAACTGAATTCAATCATTATAATCATGATAAGAAGACACGGGCTATAGATACGTTTCAAGTTGTAGATGCTGATTCCAGCCAGCAAGATGCCATTCTTTATTCAAAGAAGGGTGTCAGTTTTGTGCTGCAAGGCCCCCCAGGCACGGGGAAAAGCCAGACCATAACAAACATAATCGCAGAGAGTCTTGCTGAAGGTAAGCGAGTCCTCTTTGTGTCTGAGAAAATGGCAGCCCTTGAGGTAGTACACAAACGTCTGTCTCAGGCCGGCCTTTCAGATTTTTGTTTGACTCTACACAGCCATAAGGCCAATAAGAAAGAGGTTCTGAATGATCTTGGACGTACATTAGCTTTAAACAGATTTAAGGTTCATGAAGAGGCAATCTCACAGCTTGAATTACTAGAGAGACAAAGAGAAAAATTGAACCATTATGTTGCGGAGCTCCATACGATCATACAGCCACTCAATCAATCTCTATATATGGTTAATGGGAAATTGGCAAACTTGTATGAGACCCCCGACGTGATATTCACCATTAACAACGTTGCTGGAACAACACAGGAACAATTGAATCGATATAAATATCTCCTGAATGAGTTATCCAAGACCATTGGAAAAATGACCGCAGATTATGTTCTTAACCCATGGAAAAATTGCATTGTTCCCAATGTCTCTCACGAATTAAGGCATGATATTGAAACGAATCTAAGGAAACTGTCCCCTGCCTTCAAAACACTTTTGGAGAATTTCAACAAAGCTAACATAACACTTGGCTTGAATAGGGGATCGAGCTTATCCGAAATAGGCGATCTCATTGAGATCCTCAATATATCTGAGAAATCACCGGGTATTCCGATTCATTGGGTAACAACGGACGACATATCCTTGCTTATTCAGCAAGCAGAGAAGTATCTTGGGATGAAACAAGAGTATGAGGAATGTCGGGATCATCTGCGTAAGATGTACCATAGCGATTACTTCACAATGCAAGCGGAAGCTAGAAAGTTACAACTCCAAACAAAAATCTCAGACACCAAGCAGCTATTAGACTCTGAAAGTTTTCCTACTGAAAATGATGTAATAAAGTTTGCAAGATCAATCATAAACGAATTATCCACGGTTTCCAAAAGATTAGAAGCCGCATCTGCCGCGGCTGAAAGTATTGTTGAAACGCTCAGAATTCCATACAAATCATCTATTGTCGGCTTAGAAAGCCTATTCATGTTAATGAGTCATATACTTCTTAATCCAAGGCCAACCGAAGCGTGGTTTGAGCCTGGCAAATACACTGCTATCAAGAAGATATCCTTAGAGGCTAAGATTACCTACGACCAAATCAATGAAATTACAGCTTCAATCAGCAGCCTCTTTGATAAAGAAATCTTTGAGTTGGATTTCTCATCTATGCTTAAACGGTTCAAAGTGCAATATACCTCTTGGGTTAAACATCTTAAGAAGAGCTACAGATCAGACAAGAAACATATCCTTGGCTTAATGAAGGGCAGTAATCAAAAGATCGACGATCAAACAATTATCACCGCTTTAAATCAGTTAAAAGATCTCTCCGATAAGCATATATGGCTAAAAGAGAATGATCCCCTCTTGACTGAACTGCTTGGAGGCCATTACTCGGGGAAACTAACAGACTGGGGCCTGTTGGAACAATCACTTGAACATTTCTCAAGCATCATTAACTCGTTCTCGGGTGAACCAATACCCTCGAGTGTTAAGGACTTCCTTATTAGCAGTGATTCTAGCTATCAAAGTCTTAAAACGTACCATGAGAACTTAGGAATCATTAAGGATAATGATTTACCGCTTATTCTTCAAAGAGTACTCTCAACAACTTCGGATTATAAGGGCATGGATTTATCAGCAATCCTTGAAACGATTACTGAAGTAACTAATTTACTACAGGATCTAGATGGGTTATTTACAGAGGTGACTAGACTTAGCAGTAAAGAGCTTTCATTTGATGAAGTAATGGACGACCTCTCCAAGCTCGAAATCATTCAGATTACTGATCTTACGATCAATACGGAGAGTGAACGTCTTAAAGAGACTTATCAAAACTTCTTCAATGGTAGTATCCAGACGGACTGGAATTCAATCTTAAGCTCGTTATCTTGGACTGGTGATCTTAAAAAAATACACGAAAAATACGCTTTACCACTGAATTATATTGCTCGCATTTGTTCCGACACAACATTCATCACTGAGGTCTCTACATACAATAAAAGCTTAAAAGACAGTTTGTCCCAGATACAAAAGGAATGGCGTTGGTATGCAGACCTCTTCGACAATAAAGAAGAGCTACACTGGACAGACTTAACAGTGTTATCCTTAAAGATCGACAATTGCTTAAATAATATCTCCTCATTGGAAGAATGGATTGATTTCCGTAGTTGTCGTGATGAATGTAATAAAGAAGGCCTAGCGGAGTATGTCCAGAAGATAGAAGAGCTTAAGATCGACAAGAACCAGATTTCAGGTACTTTCTTAAAGCGATTTTACCGACTTTGGGTAGACTCAGTGATCCTTAAGTTTCCCACAGTTAACTCATTCCGTAGTCGAAGTCACGATGAGATCATTCGTGAATTTAATCGCCTTGATCTGACTCAGCTTACTCTAGCCCGAACAAGGATTAAAGAACGGTTGGTCTCGAGGTTACCGGATCTGAACACAGCAACAATGGCCGTAGATGAAGTCGGGATATTAAAACGTGAATTAGGAAAGCAGCGTAAAATACTTCCTCTTCGCAAGCTATTCAGGGTGATTCCTAACCTTTTGCTAACATTAAAACCTTGTCTTATGATGTCTCCTCTTTCTGTAAGCCTGTTTCTTGACGCAGATAATTACAATTTTGATGTTGTAATTTTTGACGAAGCCTCACAGGTTTGTACCGAAGATGCAATCGGAGCCATTATGAGGGGGAGCCAGGTTATAATAGCCGGTGACAATAAACAGTTACCTCCAACAAATTTCTTCGCCGCGAGTACATCAGATGGTGACTTTGATGTGGACGATTCTGTTGATGAGGGGTTAGACGATACAGACGCCTTTGAGTCCATCCTTGATGAATCTTTAACTGTTCTTGCAGAGCGTACACTAAGATGGCATTACCGAAGCCGACATGAACATCTAATCGCATTCTCGAATGCAAAGATCTACAATCATGATCTGATCACATTTCCGTCTCACATCGATAAGGTTCCTAATCACGGCGTCGAATACATTCATGTTGAAAACGGAGTTTATGATCGGGGAGGCAAAAAGTGTAACTCCAAAGAGGCTGCACGTGTTGCAGAATTGGTTTATGAGCATTTCCGTAATTATCCCGACAGGTCCTTAGGAGTTGTCACTTTCAGTGAAGCCCAACAGCAAGCCGTTGATACAGCAATTCGTCAATTACGTTTACAAAACCAAGAGTACGAGAAATTCTTTAATGAGGATAAAGAAGAAGCATTCTTTATCAAGAACCTGGAGAATGTGCAAGGTGATGAACGTGATACGATTATCTTCAGCATTGGTTACGCTAAAGATCCCAACGGCATAATGTACATGAACTTCGGGCCTTTAAGCAGATCGGGCGGATTTCGCCGGTTAAACGTTGCCATAACCCGAGCCAAGTATAACGTGAAATTAGTAGGATCAATTCGTCCAACCGACATAAAGCTGGAGAGCACAAACGCCGAGGGTGTCAAAATGCTACGCTCCTACATTGAGTTTGCTATCAATGGTCCTAACGCAATTCTTAACGAATTGACGTTCACCGAAACGGTAAACGTAGATTCCCCATTTGAAGAATCTGTTTACGACTTCTTAGTGAAGAATGGATTCTCTATAGCTACCCAAGTGGGTTGCTCCGGATATCGAATTGATCTTGCCGTTAAACATCCTACGTTAAGCGGTAGGTTCGTTCTAGGGATAGAATGTGATGGAGCCACTTACCATTCAGCTCGAACAGCTAGAGAACGTGATAGGCTGCGTCAAACTGTCTTAGAAGATATAGGTTGGAGGATCTATCGCATATGGTCTACCGACTGGATTAAAGATCCTTTAACGGAGGGCCGGAAGCTACTCGAAGCTGTCCATAAAGCTTTAGATGAATATTCAGAAGAAAGCAGCATTAATTCTGGAGCAATGTACAGATTTCAAGACGAACTTTTGCAAGAATCGATAAGCATTGAGGTCATTGAGAGTCCCGTATCGAATGATGAGCATTCTTATGGCAATCCGTATTCGTTCGATTATTACGAAGAGGCCAATGTGTATGAAGTTAAACGCCCTTCCGATGACACGACGTACTTGAAGAACGTAATCAAATATGTTGTCCAGAAGGAATACCCTATCCATTTTGAATTGCTGTGCAAAAGAGTAGCCGGGTTGTTTGGCAATCAGAAGGTAACTGTCAAAGTCCGAGATTCAGTCAATTATGTGATCGATAGGTATCTTGCGGATATATTGAAAAAAAGAGATGACTTCCTCTGGATCAAGGGGGCCGATAACATCAAAGCGAGAGTACCCCTTTCTAATGACGTTGGGGTTAGGACAGTAACTCACATTTCAAAGGAAGAAATCGCTGAAGCAATGTTCCAGATAGTGAGCAAGAGTATTGGCATAACTATCACCGACCTTTACTTGGTTACTGCACGTGCATTTGGGTTCAGTAGAATTGGCGGCAACATCAATCATGCAATGCAACAAGCATGTGAGTATTTGGTCGAATCAGGGATTGTTAAAAACCAGAATGGCAAAATAATAGTATAAAATAGATAATTGCAAAAAATAACGGGAGATCAAAAACAAATTGATCCCCGTTATTTGTTTATTCATTGAAAAGAATTTACTTTGGATTTTTTATTCGCCATACATTTACCTTCTTCAAAGTTCACTTATTGTGCGATAATCACATAATAATGCACTCTATAACGCTTTGTAAGGAGATTACTATGATTATTTTAAATATGTATGGAAAAATAGAGCCCGTCATTATTTCAACTAAGTTAGGAGTTGGTATATCGAACCCACCTAATGATTGGGTAAGTGGACTTCAGGACGACATTATGGAAGAGATACTTATACACGAACATAATTTTAAGACCTGGGTAAGAATGGGCTTTAGACACTTAACCTTTCAGAAATATGACCCAACTGCTCTTGTAAAAAAGACAAACTGGAATCTTACTACGTCAAGAAATAAGTCGGACTTACATGTCATAGCACAAAATCTTATCGGTATTAATGTGTTAGATTTTGAAAACTCATACCTGCGACTAAAGAATGATACAATGGACAGTCCGACATGTGAAGTTTCGTACCCTCAGAAGTTTATTGATTTTTGTAATATGATTCAAAATGCTCCAAGTGCAAGGAACGTCTTAAACCATAAAATACCTTTCTCTACCTACTCTTCCGATGAACTAAATTCAAAGCCTAGGATTCTATGCTTCCTTCGTGCAATGTTAAAGCACGACTTCAACCTTGAAAATTACAAAAAAGAATGCATTGCATCCTGTTAACGCTCACGTACTTTGTCGGTGAAAGAATCACCGACAATGACGTGGGCGTTCGTGCGTCAGGCACGACAGCTGCCTGAGAAGCCTAACGCCAATCATCAGGGGAGTGGAAAAACGGCAGGTC